>CAVUYV010000001.1:0-158245 GCA_963745785.1 uncultured Alphaproteobacteria bacterium
AGCCTGACCTAATACGCCCTCAGCTGACTTCTGCCCGGCGGTCAGACGGCCTCGCGGTCGTCTCAGTCGCCCGAGGGCGACACCGGGCAGATCTCCCGGGGTAAGCTCAATCGCCTTCGGTGCACAACCGCCGGATCTACGCTTCGCGTCCTTGATGGATATGGACTTCGCGATGCGTCGCCCGCTCGTCCGACGCTTGCGCCTCATATCCGGTTTTTGTTCATCGGCTCGCACCTTTGCTCCACGCTTCCTTCAGACCCCGCCTCGCGACGGCGCCCTTGCGCTTCGCTAACCCTTCACCTCCATCAGGTTGGGTGGAAGACTTTCACCTCCGAGCTATTGAGCATGCTCGGCACACGACTAAACCGCTCGCGCGGTAGAACGCGTCGGCTCGCCAGACAGTCAACACGATAGCGCGGCGGGACGTCCTGTCCTCGGGTGAGCGGGGCCGCAACCTTCACTCAAGATAAGGAGTATCCCGACCCGAAGATGCAGTGCGACGCCATCCGCACCGCCAAGGATTCGAATGATGAAATCCGCACAATCTGAGATGTGGTGATTATCTTGACCAGCAGATCGAAACAGTTTCAGTTTGCTTAAGTCGAGGTTTTTTAGACTCTCTCAACGATCGGCTCGCGCGATGCTGTTCAAAGAATGTTGTGAGGCCGCTACGTAGAAGTTGTAAGGCGTGCTCTTTTTATCACACGTAACTCTTTGAAATCACATGGGGAGAGAAACCTACTTTCCCCGCTGGCAATCCTTAGGCCATAACGCCAAAGTTGTGCACGTATTCGAGGCCAAGTTCTTCGAAAACGAGGCCAAGTTCTTAAAATCTCCCAGCTCCGAAATCGAAAATTACGTGCGACACTCAATTTTCGATAGCTCACGCCGCACCGCCTTAGGTGTCCCTTCCCGCGGGTTCCTCCATTGGGGTTTGCGTACGCCGGCCCCGGTGCGCGCGGCGCCACCATCATGGGGCCGGCATCCGAAAACCTTCACAACAGCGGACATTAAAACCGGCAATTGCAATGTCCGCTTTGCTACTGCCGGCTCAGTTCAGCCGCAGCTCGGTGATGTGCCGCGGGTCCGGGCTCAGCTCATTTCGTTCCACGCGCTTGACGATGTCCGTCAGCACGGCATTGGCGCTGCAGGAGAGGCCGACCTTCTCGCCCTCGCGCACCACGAAGCCGTTTAAGAATTCGATCTCCGTGCGCCGGCCCTTCTGCATGTCCTGGCCCATGGAGGGGCGCTGCTCGGAGGAGGTCTGCCTGGCGTCCTTGAAGCGCTGTTCGTCGCAGGCGCGCATCGCCGCCTCGTCGCCCTCGCCCGCGCACGCAATCGTCTCTGGCGCGAGATGCAAAATCTCCTCCAGTTGATAGCCGTGCGCCTGCCCGACGCGGATCGCTTCGCTGCCGAGCCGGGTGGAGAAGCGGCGGATCGGCTCGCTTTGCAGCATCTCGCCGCCGGGCAGGCCGGTGCAGGCGGAGAGTTCGTTACCCATGGCGTTGGCGACCAGTTTCGACCAGCGCTCGCCCCACAGATTGCCGGTTACCTTGGCGCTGTCGGCGTAGCCGACCAGCCGGCAGATTTCCTCCGCCCGTTGCGTGATACGGCCGTGCACTTCGCCGGCGCGAAATACGGTGTGCGCGGCCCCGCCCTTGCCAGCGCCCCGATGGATGTGGCCGGGCTCAGGCAGGTTGACCGTGATGCTGCTCGCAATGCATCCGAGCGTCTTGCCCCAGCCGACGATGCCGGCGATCGTCTCTTCATTCATGCAGTTCTGCAGCGACACGACGTAGCCGTCCGGCGCCAGATACTGCCGGATCAGCGTCGTGGCCCAGGCCGTGTCGTAGGACTTCATGCACACGAAGGCGATGTCGCCGGCGCCTCCTTTGCAAGCCTCTGCGCGTCCGTGACGTGCAGCGCGCGCACCGGAACCGAAATCCTCGACGTCCCTGGCGTGGGTGACGCGCAGGCCGTGCTTCCTTATATGCTCGACATGCTCGGGCCATGGATCGATGAAGGTCACGTCCTCGCCGGCCTGCACCATGTGGGCGCCGGCATACCCGCCGACGGCACCCGCTCCGACGATAGCTATCTTCCGGCCCATGCTTTCCTCCCCGCACTCCTGGCAGCCGAGGCTAGCGCGCCGGCCGGGCTCAGCGCAAACGGCGAAGTCAGTCGCACCAGGCGCATCCGATCTGCTTGCGTTCATGCCCCGACTTCTCGAAGCTCTCCGTGCCGGCGTAGGACGGGCGACGTTTTGGCCTTGTTCCGGGGGGCGCGCTCGCCGATGATTGCGCCAACAGAAATAGATTTAGGGAGAGCGCCGCGATGCGCGTTTTGCACGGGATTTTCACGGCCGTGCTGCTGCTGAGCGGCGTGGCGCCGTCATTGGCGCAGGGATATCCGCACCGGCCTGTGCGCGTGGTGGTCGGATTTCCGCCCGGCGGCCCGACCGACGTCATCGCGCGCCTCGGTGGCGCAAAAACTTTCCGACAGTCTCGGCCAGCAGTTCTTTGTCGAGAACATCGGTGGTGCCGGCGGCAACACCGCGGCCGGTCAGGTCGCGCGCACGACTGCTGACGGCTACACCGTCATGGCAATCAGTACGGGCTTCATGGTGAACCCCAGCCTCTACGCCAAAGTGCCGTACGATCCGATCAAGGATTTCTCCGCCGTGACCTTGGTTGCGGTTTCGCCAAACGTCGTGGTGGTCAACCCCGGTCGGCAGACGCTGCCGGAGCTTGTGCAGCTGATCCGGGATAATCCGGCAAATACAGCTATGCCGGCGGCGGGGTCAGACGCCACATCTCGGCGGCGAGCTGTTTCGTCTGACCTACAAGCTCGACCTGGTCCACGTCCCCTTCACTGGCGCGGCGCCGGCCGTGCAGTCAACCGTCGGCGGTCACACACCCATCGCCTTCACCGCGTTGCCGTCCTCGCTTTCGGCGATACAGAGCGGTCAAGTGCGTGCGATCGGAATCGCGGCGCGGGAACGCGCGGAGGGAATACCCGACGTGCCGACGTTCGCCGAACAGGGCGTGCACGATCAGGACGCCGATACGCTGACCGGCATCGTTGCCCCGGCAGGTACGCCAAAAGAAATCGTTGAGCTGCTTTCCCGCGAGATCGCCAGCAGCGTTGCACGGCCCGACGTCAGGGAGCGGCTTGCGACGCTGGGCTTCAAGCCGGTCGCCAGCACGCCCAACGAGTTCGCCGCGCGCATCAGGGTGGAGATCGAAAACTGGGGCAAGGTTGTGCGCGACGCGAATTTGAGGATCGAATGACCGGCCCGCAAGAGTTTGAATTGGTGGCGCCACCCAACTCGAAGCGAAAGAGGCCGCCAACTGAGGCGGCCTCTCTGTATTCCAAGACTAAATTTCCCTGGTTATTCGGGAAGCCGGGGGCATAAACCGCCGCACCGTTTCCGGGAGCCGTCACACCGGGAGTGGCAGTCACATTACTACGCATTTGTTGTCCCGGCGCCCAGCCGGCCGCTCCGTGAAGCCCCGGGACCGGAGCAGTGCCACCGCTCCTCATTTCATGTCCGGGGGATACGGCCGAAGCTCCGCCGCCGGGCCCCTTCGCAAATACGCTGGAAGATGATGCGACAAGCAGCCCAAGCACCGCGGCGCATGATAGAATTCTGGTCATTGTTAGCCCTCTCCTTGCTCTTGATCGGGAGCGTCCCTGCCTCGCCGACAAGGGTTTCGCGAAGGGCTCTTTCGCGCAAATACCATTTCCTCGACCAGATTCCAGTAGCTCTCGACCACGTTCGGATCGTCTGAAAGAAGCTTGCTCGTCACCAGCATCTCTGGCCCGAAGTCCGACAACGTCGCCGTGAGTGCGATCATCATGTAGTGAAAGATAATAGGTTCAACGCGCGGAAGCATTCCATCGTCCTGCGCGCTTTTGATCTGTGGCAACAGGCGTTGGAGCAAAGGCGCTAGCACGGTCTCTGCGGCCCATTTCAGTCGCGGATTATCGGTCAGAGCTTCCTGCCGCATGAAACGGTGAAATTCAGGAAAGGCGACGGTGTAGCGAAACAAAGCCCGATATTCCTCACGCAGGCGTTCGACGGCCGATAGATTGCTTGCGGCGACTTCCAATCGGTCCCATTCACTGCGAATTTGAGCGAACACATGTTCCGCCGCAGCGCGCCACAGCAAGTCCTTGGTCGGGAAATGGTACGTAATCAGCGGATGCTGCAGGCCGGTACGTTCGCCGATGCTGCGTATACTTGCCGCCTCAAAGCCCTTGTCGGCGAATTCGGAGACTGCGGCAGACAGAATTGCCGATCGCGTAGCGATAGCCCGCTCCTGTTCGGCTCGTTTCCGCGGCTTCGCTCTTGGTCGTCGTCTCAAAGTGTCGGCGGCTTTCCGGTTGCGCTGCCCTGCATGACTTCCGGCCATCTTGAAATTCCAGTCCATGTTCGCGGAACCAGCCGCCGCAAACCCTTATCCAGGCTGCGGCGGCAGGTCCGGTTCGCGGCAGAGACCGAAATCATATCCAATTGTCAAAGCCCCGTCCTTCATTTTCGGCGCCACAATCAGGGAAGATTTGACCGCGAAGACGGCATCGCTTTCGAGGTATTCGTCGCCCTCCAGAAAAAGGTGCGTGATCAACTTCCGATGTCCGGGGGCGCTGATCATGAAGTGCACATGGGCCGGCCGGAACGGGTGGCGACCCATCATCGCCAGTAGTTGTCCTGCCGGACCGTCGTTGGGAATAGGATAACTGACCGGCAGGATCGACCGGAAGCAGTATCTTCCCTGCGCATCGGTCCGGAAGCTGGCGCGGAGGTGGCCTTCGGGCTGGTCATGGTCCTGTACGTCATAAAGTTGGTTCGGAGCCGTCTGCCAGACTTCGACAAGAGCGTTTTGGATCGGCGCACCGCCCTCGGTTGAAACTTTGCCCGTCATCGTCACGGGTTCGCCGTCCTCCTGCCGCAGAAGTATCGCTTCACCTGGCCCAAGCTCGCGTTGACGTCCGGTATAAAACGGACCCAACACCGTAGAATCGGTAATCCCCACGCCGGACCTGTGGTTCACGGCGTCGACCAGCATCGAGACGCCGAGGATGTCCGAAAGAAGGATGAACTCCTGCCGTTGCGGCGAGCATATCTGACCGGTCCGGGTGAGAAAGTCGACCGCGTACCCCCATTCCTCCTGGGTTAAGCGCGACTCCTGACGAACGAACGCGTGCAGGTGCCGAATTAAGATTTCCATGACCGCCCGCAACCGCGGGCTGGCTGCATTCCGCATCCGGACGATCACGTCCTCGGTCAATTCGGGAAAGACGTCGGAGATTCCAGTTTTCAATTGCCGCTGCATCGCCAAATCCATTCATCAGTCCGACGGACGGCGCCCGTGAAATGCGTCGTCGAGCAAAGCACGGATCGCGTCGCGTTCGATCTCTTGCGGATTCCAATAGGGTGTCGACGCCGCGAGATCAGCGGCCTTGTCCAGATCCCGTTCCGGCATCCCGATAGACTTGAGCGCTGTCGGCGCGCCAAGCGAAGCCGCGAGGTCGAACAGGCCTGCCGCGGCATTCTTAGCGCCGAGCGCGTGCGCCACCCGATCGATTGCTTGCCGTGCGGCGGCTGTGTTGAAAGCAACGACATGCGGCAGCACCACGGCATGAGTATCGGCGTGAGGAAGATCGAAACTTCCGCCGAGCGTGTGGCAAAGCTTGTGATGTAGAGCATTCCGACGGTGCCCAAACAATTGCCGCAGGCCCACGCGCCGAACAGCGCGTCCGCCCGGGCGTCCCGGTCATGCGGGTCCGCGACGATCCGGGAAGCGCGCGCGCCAGCCGGGATATGGCCTCCGCGGCGAGCAACGAGGTGACCGGATTGCCGTCTTTCGCATACAAGGCCTCTACTGCATGCGCGATCGCATTGATGCCCGACACAACCGAAAGGCGGGGCGGCAGGGTCATCGTGAGCTCGACGTCGGTATACGACCACCTCAGGGAGAACCTTCGGCGAACGGATCGTCGTCTTCCTTCCCTGCTCCGTCTGACCGAGGATCGGCGTGGCTTCGGAGCCGGCGTAGGTCGTGGGCACCACGATCTGCGGTAGATCGGTCCGCAGCGCAAGTGCCTTGCCGAGCCCCGTCGTCGACCCGCCGCCGAGTGACAGCAGACAATCGGCCTTCGTCTTCCTCACCTGTTCCATCACGCGATCCGTGATCTCGACGGGCGTGTGCATTGCGGCGTCGATCGAAAGACCGACCGCGGCATCTCCGAGCGTGTCGATGACGCGGGCCGCCGCGTCGGCGGCGTGGTGCGGATCGCAGAGAACCAGCACTCGGCGGCATCCCAGCACCTTCACCTCGTCCGGGATGCGAGCGATCGTGCCAAATCCGAAGACTACGCGTGCCGGAAGCTGACTGTATTCGAAAGCGATCATCCAATCCACCTGGGTACCGAGACGTTCGGCGCGATCCAGTTCCTCGACCCTCCCCGTCGGCGGGGTCCTTTCGCTGCGCGTTACCTGCCTTCAAATGCAATCACGGGCGGCTCGATGTCGGCATCGAACGCCTTCGCCGTATTGGCGAAGCCGCGTTGTGCGTCCTCGCCGTTGTAGAGCTCCATCGCGACGTCGAGCATAATGAGATCCGTCGCAGCTACGCCGCCGCTCGACCACGTCTTCAGAAGAGTGCGCGTCGCTGCATAGGAGCGTGTCGGCCCGGTGGCGAGCTGTCGTGCCAGCGTCGCAGTCGCATCCGACAATTCTTTTTCCGGGAAGACGTGGGTCGCGATTCCGAGCGCGCCGGCTTCTGTTCCGGAAATCGGCTCACCCAGCATCGCGTAGCGAGACGCCCTCGCCCTGCCGACGCGTTCGGCAAGGCGCTGGAGCGCACCGGCGATCGGAAGCATGGCCGTCGTGACCTCCACGCAGCAGAATACCGCGGTATCGGCAGCGACGAGAAAGTCACAGGCAAGCGCAAGCTCGAATTCCCCGCCGAAAGCAACGCCCTGCACCGAGGCGATGGTGGGCACGCGGAGCGCTTCAATGGCGCGATAGGATGCATTGATCTCGGCCACGAAAGTTCGGAACCAATTGACGTCCTTTCCCGGCCACTCGCGGACTTCACCGCCGAAGCTGAAATGAGGCCCTTCGCGCGAACGACCAGGACCCGGATATCGCTCTCGCTCGCTTCATGGACGGCGTCATGCAGCGCCGTGGAAAACCGCGTATCCAGGCGGTTGAAGGGCGGGTTCGCGAGGACAATGTTGCCGATCGTTCCGTCGCGTTCGAACCTGATGGTCTTCATTGCAAGCCTTCCTTGTTTCTATTGTAGAGTGTTTCCGCCCGGCGTCGGACGCGCCTCGGATTTTCTCGGATTGCATCGGTAGTCGGGATGATCGGCAGCAGAAGATGCGAAGGCCGCTCCGCGTCCCGATAAATCTTGTGAGTGCACCGTCCTGCTGCTGCACACGTGATAGGGAATGTATTCAACGTTCGTCATCGCCCCGGTACCGGTCGGCACATCCATGCACGTTATGTCCAGGCAGATGCGGTGCCCGGCCTTGAACTGATTGGCGGTCGCTAGAATCTGGATTTGATACTCAACGATCTGGTGCGGAACGACCGGTTTGATCGAGTCGCGGGTGAGTTTGTAGAACGGTTCCCATGGTTTGCTCCGCTCTTCGTCCAGCGCACGGTAGGATGCCTTCAGCCAACCGCGCGTGATCTCCCTTTCCGGAAGCGTTGAGGGTACCTCCCGTTCGCCTTCGCGGGCGGTACGGACCGAGACGTCGGGGCCGACGTCCTTCAGCACGACGATCCAGTTGGTATCGTCCTGGTCGATGGCCGCATGCAAGGTCAGCGTGATTGGTCCTGCGACCGTGACGTCATGCGGCAGCGGATCGGTCATGTAGCGCAGCCGCTCCACCTTGGTCGTCTTCGTGATCGGCATCTGGGTGAATACATCGGGCTCGCGTGTCGCGGCCCCGGCCTCGGCCACCGGTCGCGGGGCTTCCGTCGTCAGTGTCTCCCAGTGCGAAAGGTAATATTTTGTCCAGCGTGTCTCGGGCAGCGGCCAGTCCTGGCCCGTGCGCCATTCGTTGGCTCCCATCAACCAATAGCGGACCGGCGGCTCGTCCATGATGCCGGTGTCCTTGCCCTTCAGCCAGTGATCGTACCAGCGGATGATCTCATCATGGTACTGGTGGAACGGACGCTCGAGGTGAGCGGGCCCGGTGAACAGCAATTTCCTCGGCGCCTTGACGTTCTGGAAGTAATGCTGCGCGCCGAGCCAATGCAGCTTGTACGTATAGGCGTACGCCCCAGAGCCGGTGTAAAACGGAATCTTGATCTTCTTGAACGTCTCCTCCGATCGCTCGACCGTTCCGTCAGCCTCCCAAGGCTGCGTCATCATCAGATACATGATGAACGTGCGCTGACCCTTTGAGTCAGAATATTGTAGAGGTTGATGTACTGCTTGAAGTCCGGATTGCGCATTGCGTTGCGCCACAGCGCTTCCTGCTCGCCGGGAAGTTCGCCGGGACGGTCGCGAGATTCGTGAACCGTGCTGAAGACGTCGAGCAGGTAGGGAAACGTGTGGATCACGCCGCCCGGATTGAAATCCCGGAATCCGAACATACCGCCGTAAGCACTGCATGCATCATACGGAAAGATGGCCTTCAACGCCGGATGGCCCTGCGCCGCTGCGCGCCACTGCTCGCCGGCATAACCTGAGATGCCGACCATGCCGACGTTGCCATCCGACCAAGGCTGCTGCGTGATCCACTCGATCACATCGTAGTGGTCGGTGTCTTCATGACCATAATGTCCTTCCGACTTCGCTGAGCCACGGGGCTGCGCGATGACGTGCACGTAGCCGTTTGCGACAAAACGGCGCGTATCTCCCGCCTCTATCGGTCCGAACCATAACGGCGCGTGAGCGGGCTGCGGCGGCAGGATGTCGGCGATGTCCGGACCTTGAATGTCCTTGTTGTGCAGCGCGCTCGCGTAGAGCACCGGATACTTGCCGGGTTCCGGCGGCCGGTAGACGTCCACTGCGAGGCGTGTGCCGTCCCGCATGACGACTTCCAGGTCCCGCTGTTCAATCAGTCGAGATTCAACTTTCACGGCGCTCTCCTCGGAGCTTTTTTGCGCGAGCGCGACACCTCACGGCGCCCCCGCTATCTAAACTTTACGAGTGTATAGTATATTGCTCGACAGAAGGCAAGGGGCTTTTTTCGGTTTTCGTGCATGGAATTCTCGTGACGCCGGGGACGCTTGACGAGCGCGTACGAAAAACCCGTCATGCGCGGCTCCTCACCATGAGGGGTTCCCTCGCCCTGCGTGCTGATTTGCCTGCCGTGGCAAATCAAATTTGGGCACCTGGGCTGCGGCAAATTAACCCGTCGGGCAAATCACTTCTGATTTTCAGAAGTGGTGTCAAGCCCATTTTGCAAAAATATTTCTGTTTTCCTCCGACCCAAATCAGTTCACTGATTCGCCCGTCCCGTTCCGACAAGAGGGGCGTTGCGCAACGTCATCAACGTGGAGCGGGATGCGGTGGACGCGGGCAGCGCGCGAGACGAGCGCGGTCTGCTTGCGTACGGCCCAAGTCGTGTGGTTCCGACGCCCCAATCCTTGGCGTCAAGCCTGTGAGAAGAAGCGCAGGCGACGGTGTCAAACAGCGTGGTCACCGAGGAGAGCGCGAAGTAAGCCGTAAAACCATTGCGCGGGGAATGCCGGGATGATTCCGGTGACCTGTGGTGACTAACTCGTATGCTTTTTTCACTGCATGCGAGGCTGCGGGTGCATTGGGCACCCGGCATTCCCTGCGCCCTCTGATTTCTAAGGGCGGAACGTTCTTGCAAACCTCGGGCATATCGTGCCGCGAGATCGCGGAGACGTATTTGAAATGGATCGACGTCATTGCGAGGAGCGACTTGTCCGCCGTAGCTCAACGAGCGACCGCGTCCGCGAAGCTCGGAGAGCGAAGGCGGAAGGCGGAAGCGACGAAGCAATCCATTCTTTCTTCGTCATTCCGGGGCGATGCGAAGCATCGAACCCGGAATGTCGAGATTCCGGCCTGGTGCTGACGCACCATCCCGGAATGACGCGCCCCCCTCCGCGCGGGGGGTATGAACCGTCCTTTTGAATTCAGAAACCCAAAACTGCCAAAAATAATTGCATTTCCTGCGGTTTCGAACTACGGAGCAGTTAGTTTTGCAGCCGCCGACTGGGTCAAAAATGTCGAAACCAGGCTTGCCGCGGCTTGAAGCGCGGCTCCGGTCGAATATCGCCGGCGACGTCTTGTTCGATGCCTTCAACCGCGGCCGCTACGCCACCGACGCGTCGTTCTACCAGATCTGGCCTGCCGGCGTGGTGGTGCCGCGCAGCACCGACGAAGCGCTGCGGGCGCTGGCGATCTGCCGCGACGAGGGCGTGATCGTGACGCCGCGCGGCGGCGGCACCTCGCAATGCGGCCAGACCGTCAATGACGGCGTCGTCATCGATCTCTCAAAACACCTCACCCGCATCGTCTCGCTCGACGTCGAGAACCGGACCTGCACGGTCGAACCGGGGATCGTGCTCGACGACCTCAACCGCCAGCTCAGGAAGCATGGCCTGTGGTTTCCGGTCGACGTTTCCACCGCCTCGCGCGCCACCATCGGCGGCATGGCCGGCAACAATTCCTGTGGCGGCCGTTCGCTGCGCTACGGCACCATGCGCGATAACACGGTTTCGATCGACGCGGCGCTTGCCGACGGCACCTTGCTGCATTTCGGTGAGGTGCCGCGCGATTTGGCGCAGGTGAATTCCGGCGATGGCGGCATGAACCTGTTTCGCGACATGCTCGATCTCGGCGCGCGCGAGGCCGCCGAGATCGCGGAAAAATTCCCGAAGGTGCAGCGCCGGGTCGGCGGCTACAATCTCGATGCGCTGGTGCCGCGCAACGCGCCGAACAATCTGGCGCATCTCTTGGTCGGCTCCGAAGGCACTCTCGCCTTGACCACGCAGGTCGAATTAAAACTGTGGCCGGTGATCCGCAACAAGGTGCTGGGCGTCTGCCACTTCGGCAGTTTTTACGAGGCGATGGATGCGGCCCAGCATCTGGTAAAACTGCGGCCGATCGCAGTCGAGCTGGCGGATCGCACCATGCTCTCGTTGGGGCGCGAGATCGCGATGTTCCGACCCATCATCGCCACCGCCGTGCGCGGCGATCCCGATGCGGTCCTGATCGTCGAGTTTGCCGAGGAAGACCAGGCCGAAAACCTGGCCCGCCTGAAGCAGCTTGGCGAGCTGATGGCCGATCTCGGTTTTGGCTGGGACCAGCCCAAGCGCAAATGGGGCGGTGTGGTCGAGATCACAGAGCCGGGCTTGCAGACCGCGATCGCCGAGTTTCGCGCCGCCGGCCTCAACGTCATGATGTCGATGAAGCAGGAGGGCAAGCCGGTCTCGTTCGTCGAGGACTGCGCGGTGCCGCTGCCGCATCTTGCCGACTATACCGAGCGGCTCAATCGAAATCTTCGCCAAGCACGGCACCAGCGGCACCATGTATGCGCACGCCTCCGAAGGCTGCCTGCATGTGCGCCCGGTGCTGAACCTGAAGCTCGAAAAGGACGTCAACGCGATGCGCGCCATCGCCGAGGAAACCTTTGCGATGGTGCGCGAGTACAAGGGCTCGCACTCCGGCGAGCACGGCGACGGCATGGTGCGATCGGAATTTCACGAGGCGATGTTCGGAGAACGCATCATCGCCGATTTCGCCGAGGTCAAGCGGCGCTTCGATCCGCAAGGCGTGCTCAATCCCGGCAAGATCGTCGATCCGCCCAAAATGGATGACCGCGCGTTGTTTCGCTATCCGCCGGACTATCGCGTCGCCGAGCTGAAGACCGCGCTGGACTGGTCGGCCTATCCCGGCGCCGGCGGCGGGTTCCAGGGCGCGGTCGAGATGTGCAACAACAATGGCGCCTGCCGCAAGCTCGAGGGCGGCGTGATGTGCCCGTCCTATCGCGCCACCCGCAACGAGAAGGATGTCACGCGAGGCCGCGCCAACACGCTGCGGCTCGCGATCTCCGGCCAGTTGGGCCCGGACGCGCTGGCCTCCGACGAGATGATGGATACGCTAAAACTCTGCGTGTCCTGCAAGGCCTGCCGCCACGAATGCCCTGTTGGCGTCGACATGGCCAGGATGAAGATCGAGGTTCTGGCCGCGCGGGTGGCGAAGCACGGGCTTTCGCTCAGGGATCGGCTGGTCGGCTTTCTGCCGCGTTATGCCGGCCTGGCGTCCCGCTTCGCGCCGCTCGCCAATTGGCGCAACAACAGCCCGTTGCTGCGAAGGCTGTTCGAGAAAGTCGCCGGCATCAGCGCGCAGCGCGCGCTGCCCGCATGGCGGCGCGATGTGTTCAGGCTCGAAGCCGAGGCGATCGGTCCGCGCGGTGGCAGCGAGGTCGTGCTGTTCGCCGATACTTTCAACCGCGCCTATGAGCGCGAAAACCTCGACGCCGCGCTGCGCGTGCTGGTCGCGGGCGGATACCGGGTCCACATTCCGAAGCCCGCCGATGGCGGGCGGCCATTGTGCTGCGGGCGCACGTTTCTCTCGGCGGGGCTGGTCGATCACGCGCGCAGCGAGCTCGACCGGCTGGTCACGACCTACGCGCCGTTCGCCCTGCGCGGCGTGCCGATTGTCGGCCTGGAGCCGAGCTGCCTGTTGACGCTGCGCGACGAGCTGCTCTCGCTGCGTTCCGACGACGTCGCGAAAAGCATCGGCGCGCACGCGCTGTTGTTCGAGGAGTTTTTGGTTCGCGAGGCCGAGGCCGGGCGCCTGCAATTGCCGCTCGGCCCTGTCGCCGGCAAGGTTTTGGTGCACGGCCATTGCCACCAAAAATCCTTCGGTGCGTTCAAACCGGTCGAGCAGGTGCTGCGGCTGGTTCCCGGTCTGGATGTCGAAACCATCGAGTTCGAGCTGTTGCGGCATGGCCGGCGCCTTCGGCTATGGCGCCGACACCTATGCGGCCTCGATGGAGATGGCCGAACTGTCGCTGCTGCCGGCGGTGCGGCGCGCGGACGATGCGACGCTGATCGTCGCCGACGGAACCTCGTGCCGGCACCAGATCAAGGACGGCGCCGGACGCGGCGCCCTTCACGTCACGCGGGTGCTGGCGATGAGCCTCGAGCGCGCGCGATCCAACCCAACTGCCTCCCCTCACGCAAAGGAACCGATCCATGGCTGAACTGACCCTCGACGCCGCCCGCAAGATTCTCGATGCCGCGCTTGCCAAGGGCCTGGAGAAGAAACTGAAGCCGCTGGCGGTGATGGTGCTCGATGCCCGCGGCTGCATCAAAGCGTCTGCCGCGCAGGACGGCACCAGCCTGCTGCGCAACGAGATCGCCCATGGCAAGGCTTACGGCGCGCTGGCGCTCGGCATGGGATCGCGCGCCCTGTTCCAGCGCGCCCAGGAGCAGGCCTATTTTGTCAGCGCGGTGAACACGCTGGCGCAGGGGCGGATGGTGCCGGTCCCCGGCGGCGTCTTGATCCAGGACGGCGGCGTCTTGCTCGGCGCCGTCGGCATCAGCGGCGACACCTCCGACAATGACGAGGCCTGCGCCATCGCCGGCATCGAGGCCGCCGGGTTGAAGCCGAATGCGGGGTGACTGGACATGCCAGCCGCAAACACTGCCGTCATCCTGAGGAGCGCGCAGTTGCGCGCGTCTCGAAGGATGCGCCACAGACGTTCATCGTCATCCTTCGAGGCTCGCAAGTGCTCGCACCTCAGGATGACGAGACCTATTTCCCCGGCCAGGACGGCTTGCGCTTTTCGGCAAAAGCCTTGAGGCCCTCCTTGGCGTCCTCGGTCATTGCCAGCAGGGCGATCTGGCTTTCGGTATAGGCGATGCTTTCGTCGAACGACATCGAGGCGATCGCGCGCATGGCGTATTTGCCGCGCCGGATCGCGGTCGGCGACTTGTCGACGATGCGGCCGATCAGCCAGTCAACCTTGGCGTCGAGTTCGGCGGCAGGCACCACGTGGTTCAGCAGCCCGGCGGCCTGCGCGGTCCGCGCGTCGAACGGCTCGCCGGTCAGCGCCCACTCGTTGATCAGGCGCCGCGGCGCGATCGACTGCAGCAGCGCCATTACCTGCATCGGAAACACGCCGACCTTCACTTCGGGCAATCCGAATATCACGTGGTCGGCGGCCACCGCCATGTCGGTCATGCACAACAGCCCCATGCCGCCCGCCATGCAGACGCCGCCGACCCGCGCGATCGAAGGCTTTGTCGCGTTCTGCGACAGCCGCAGCAGATCGGCGTAGTCGACATTCGGCCGCGAAAAATCCATCGCGAACGCGGCACCACTGTTCTGCAGATCGGCGCCGGCGCAAAACGCCTTGTCGCCGGCGCCGGTGAGGACGATGACGCGGACGTCCTTGTCGTCGTGCGCGTCGCGATAACCCTTCGCGATCCCGGCGATCACCTCGGCATTGAGGGCGTTGCGCTTCTCCGGCCGGTTGATCGCGATCCAGAACGCCTGCCCGCGCTTTTCGAGTATCACGCTATTGTTGTCAGTCATGGTCCTGCTCGCCTCGTTCCGCTGTCCGCGGCCATTAACGGCGGGATGACGATAAACTGCAAGGACGATCTAGGTATTCGCAATAGCCGAGGGCGCAGCCTTCTTCACCCAGACCTTGTTGTCATGGAATGCGGCGCCCCCGACCGGTGCGACCGCCTCGGCGCCGGTGAGCGTATTGATCCCCCGGCCCCCGATGTGGGCGCCGTTCGGATGAATCGATTCCGCGATCAGCACGCCGCGACGCAGACCATCGAACAATTTGGCGGTCAGCGTTGTCTCGCCCCGCATATTGCCCAGGGTGACGGCATCGCCGTCGGCGATCCCAAGCGTGGCGGCATCGGCCGGATGCATCATCACGGTCGGCGCGCCCTCGCGCGCCAGCGACGACGGCGTCTCGTTGAAACTGGAATTGAGGAAGCTGCGCGACGGGCTGGTCGCCAGCCGGAACGGGTGCGCCTCGTCGGCCTCCTCGATGATGGTCCAATGGTCGGGCAGCGACGGCATCTTCTCCCAGGGACCCATCCCGGCAATGCCCCAGGGAGGATGCGCCCAGTCGGCCTTGAAGTGGAACTTCTTGTCGGCGTGTGCAAAGCCGTCGAGATAGTGCGACGTGCGAAAATCCGGCTGGATGTCGCGCCACAGATCAGCCTCCAAGGTCTCGATGTCGCCATGGCCGCTCTTCTTCAGCGTGGCGTCGATCAATTCGCGCGGCGACATCTCGAAGCCGGGATGGACGGCGTTGAGACGGCGGCCGAGGCCCTGCAGCACTTCATGGTTGGAGCGGCATTCGCCGGGCGGCTCGATCAGCTTGGCGCCGACCGAAATATGCTGATGGCCGCCACCGTAATAGAGATCGTCATGCTCCATGAACATCGTCGCCGGCAGAACGATATCGGCCATTTGCGCGGTCTCGGTCATGAATTGCTCATGCACCGCCATGAACAGATCCTCGCGCGCAAAGCCTTGCCGCACCAGCGCCTGCTCGGGCGCCACCGCCATCGGATTGGTGTTCTGGATCAGCATCGCCTTGACTGGCGGTCCGCCCCGGAGCGCCTCGGCGTCGCCGGTCAGAATGCGTCCGATTTGCGATTGATCGAGCACCCGGGTTGTGCGGTCGATCGCGTCGTGGCCCTCGATCAGCGATTCGTTGAAACGCCAGATCGCGTAGTTGTTGAAAAACGCGCCGCCGCCTTCGTATTGCCAGGCGCCGGTCACGGCAGGAATGCACAACGCGGCGTGCATCTGCGCCGCACCATTGCGGCTGCGGGTGAAGCCATAGCCGAGGCGGAAGAACGCGCGTTTTGTCTGACCGACATGACGGGCAAAAGCCTCGATCTCTTGCACCGGCACACCGCAAATGGAAGAAGCCCATTCCGGGGTGCGGGTCGCAAGGTGCGCCTCGAGCTCGTCAGGACAATCGGTGTAGCGGTCCATGTATGCTCGGTCCGCGTAGCCTTCGCGAAACAGCACATTCATGACACCGCAGGCGAAAGCGCCATCGGTGCCGGGCCGCAGGATGATCTTGATGTCGGCCTGCTTCATCGTGTCGTTGTTGTAGATATCGACGGCCGCGATCCTGGCGCCGCGTTCTTTCCGGGCGCGCCTCGCATGCTTCATCACGTTGACCTGGGTATTCACCGGATTGGTGCCCCAGATCACGATCAGGTCGGAGACGCCCATCTCGCGCGGATCGACGCCGGCGATCCTGCCGGTGCCGATGGCAAATCCCACGCGCGCAATATTCGCGCAGATCGTGGAGTAATAGCGGGAATACTTCTTCACATGGGCGAGGCGGTTGATGCCGTCGCGCATCACCAGCCCCATGGTGCCGGCATAGTAATAGGGCCATACCGACTGGGCGCCGAACTCGCGCTCGGCCGTGTTGAAACGATCGGCGATTTCGTCAAGCGCCTCGTCCCACGAGATCCTGGCGAATTGACCGGAGCCCTTGGCTCCCGTGCGGCGCAGCGGATGCATCAGCCGGTCAGGATGATGAATGCGCTCGGCATAGCGCGCGACCTTGGCGCAGACGATGCCTGCGGTATAGCTCTGCAGCTTGGAGCCGCGCACCCGGCCGATCGCGGAGCCATCGATCACCTCGACATCCAGCGCGCAGGCCGACGGACAATCGTGCGGACAGGTGGAATGCCGGATGTCGATTCTTGGCTGTTGGTTCATGCGCCGATAGGTAGCATCAAAAACAGGGATAGCCGAGTGCATTTAACCGGCATTCCGCAGCGGAATCCGAAAGCGTGCCATGCATCATGCGCTGAGATAAGCCCCGCCATTGGCGTGGATGGCCTGCCCGGTGATGTAGCGTGCGGCCGGACTGCACAGGAACCGCACCGCCGCGGCCACATCTTCGGGCTTGCCGCGCTCGCCGGTGATGGTCTGATGGGTGCCGTGATGCGCGGGTTCCGGCTTGTCTTTCGGGCGCGGCGTGCCGATCAACCCGGGAACGACGCAATTCACGGTGATGCCGTCGGAGGCCAGGTCGTGCGCGAGCGCCCGGGTGAAGCCGACAATTCCGGCCTTCGCCGTCACGACATGGGCGCGGTTCTTCGCTCCGGTGTGCGCGCTCAAGCCGCCAATATTGACGATGGTGCCCGCGCCGCTTTTTCGCAAGGCCGGAAGACAGGCCTTTGCGCAGTGAAAGGCGCCGTCGAGCGTGACGTCGAGGATTTCGCGCCACTCGGCGTAGCTCATCTCGGCGAAAGGTTTTTCCCGCCGCAGCGCCGCATTGTTGACGAGGATATCGATTCGGCCGAGATGCTTCACGGCCATATCCGCCATCGCCTGCACGGCTGCGGCATCCGCCACATCGCCGATATGGACCAGGGCCTTGACGCCCAAAGCCTCGATCTCGCGCGCGACGGCATCCGCTTCGGCACGGTTGCTGCGCGCATTGACCACGATGGATGCACCGCCCTCCGCCAGCGCCAGCGCAATCGCGCGGCCGATATTGCGCCCTGCGCCGGTGACGATTGCGACCTTGCCCTTAAATTCGCTCATTTACGTCCTCTCCACGTCATGTCCGGCTTTATGCGGCATCCATGTCATTGTTCTTCGCAACAAGTACGTGGATGGCCGGGACAAGCCCGGCCATGACGAACTAGCTTCGCAGTGTGCTGAAATCGATGCGGCCACTATACAACTCGCCAACAGTTTCAGCGTTGCATCGCTCTGCGCGCGCGTCCAGCCGCCGTGCTGCGCATTGAGCACGAATTTGTCGGTCACATCCTGCCGGGTCAGCGGCTCCTGCGCGCCGCCGCGCAGATAAGGCTGGCGCTCTTCGACCACGCTGCCGTCCTTCATGGCGGCCCTGACATGGCCGGTATAGTTGTTCGGATAGGGATTTTCGGGATCGATCACGTACTTCACTTTTGCGGCGAGCGCGAGCACGCCGGAATCGCGGATCGCTTCTTCCGTAAACGCGCCAAGCCCGACGCCACCGCGGACAAAACCGGTCGCCAGCAGATACGGCGTGGCGAATTTGGCGGCATAGCCGTTGCGCGGCTGCTGTTTGTCGGCAAGCGGCTCCCACAGCCGGTGCACCGTCCCCTCCGCCACCTCGCACACGATCTCGCGGATGTCCTCGGGCCTGACGCCGCGCGCGGCCAGCCGCCTCGCGCAATCGATATAGGGCTGCGCCATCGTCCCGCACGGATACGGCTTGAACGCCAGCGTATCCGTCACCCAGCGCGTGCCGAAATCGGCCGTCAGCGCTTCGTAGTCGCCGCGGGTCGTGTGCGCAAACCCCTAAAACAGGCCGTGCACGCCCTCGAACACGGTGCGCGGACCGACAAATCCCGCCCGCGCCAACAACGCCGCCCGAATGCCGGACTGCGCCGCCCAGCCCGCGTGCAACCGCTTGGTCCACGCGCCCTCGGCGAGATACTCGATGATGCCGCCCGCCATGCTACCGGCGATGCCGAGCGCGTCCACGATCTGTCGGGCATTGAGACCGAGCGCCGCGCCGACGCCCGCAGCCGCCCCCATCGCACCGAAGATCGCGGTCGGGTGAAACCCGGCCTTGTGGACAGCCTTCGGCACCACGAGGCTCAACCGGCACAAAACTTCCGTGCCGACGGCGATGCCGATCAGCGCCATGCGGCCATCGGGATTGTGCCGCTCGCAGGCCGCCAGAACCGCGGGCACGATCACCGCACCGGCATGCACCGGACCGCCCTCGAACGTGTCGTCGAAATCTTCGCCATGCGCCGCGGTGCCGTTGACAAAGGCCGCACCTGCGGCGTTCAGCGTGCGCTTGGTGGCCGATCACCGTGCACGGGCCGTCATCGTCCCAGCCCGCAAGCGCGCTCCCAACATAATCCTCGTTGCGCGCGGTTACGCACAAGCCGATGACATCGATCAGCAAATCCTCGCATTTGCGCGTGGTTGCCGCCGGCAGGCTGGCCCCCTTCAGCGCGACGATCTTTTCAGCAAGCGTTTCGGCGACGGAGGTTTTTGGCAGCTCGGATGTCATTATCGCCGTCGACGGATCAGACGCGGAAGATCTTGGTGTAGCGTGCCTTGATCGCGTCGCCTTCCTTTTCAACGGCTGCGGCGTCATCCTTCATGGTCTTGATATCCTTGAACGGCTTGCGCCCCGCCTTCTCCTGGGTCTGCGCATGCACCGAACGCAAACCGCCGACGTCGATGATCAACTGCTGGGCATCGCGGCCAAGGCTGAACGACTGAAACAGTTTTGCCGCGTTCGGATGAGGCGAGTCCTTGAAGATACCGTTCGGGCCGATAATCAGTGGCGATCCTTCGCTGGCATAAACCGGCTCGACGGGACGGCCGGCCTCCTTGAGCTGGAAGATGTTGTACTCGTTGCCATCGGCCATCACCGCGCGCTCGCCGAGATCGAGCTTCTTCGGCGGATCGGCCGACGATTGCACCTGCATGATGTTCTGTTTTGCCAGTTGCTCGAAAAAGGCCCAGCCGAGGTCGCGTTGCATCTGGTAGGTGGCGGTCATGATGGTGCCGCTATAGCCGGGATGCGCCTTGACGATCTTGCCCTTCCATTTGGGATCAAGCAGATCGGCAAAACTCTTCGGGGCCTCCTCCGCCTTCACCAGATTGGTGTTGTAGGCGATGATGCTGAGCCAGACGCGGAAACTCGCAAACTGGCCGTCAATGTCCTTGTGCTCGGCGGGATAGAATTTCGCGACGTCCTCCGGCACATAGGGCGCCAGAATGCCATCGCGCTTCCACACGATGAAATGCGCCGCATCGGAGGAATTCACCACATCGACTGCGTGGATGTTGCTGGCATATTCCTGGCCGATACGCTGGAATACGCGCTCTGCGCCGGTACGCTCGACCCGCACCGTGATCCCGGAATATTTCGCCTCGAACGCCTTCGCCAGTTTCTCGGCGACCGGCAGATCGGTCGAGGTGTAGTAGATGACCTGACCTTCTTTCTTCGCCGCCTCGATCAGCGCAGGCGTGACCGGTTCCGGCGGCGGCGCTGATGCCATGACGCGGGTCGAGAACGCAGCCCCTGCAAGCAAGGCCGTTGACCCCTTGAGCACGGTGCGGCGTGACATCCCGGGATTTTTCATTGGCGTCCATCCCCTTTGTTCTGGCGAGACTGGGTACACCAGAAGTTATGTTTTATTCCTGCTGTTCACCGCGAGTCTTTCGTCGACAGCGCGTTGCCCCTGCAGTTAGACTTGATATCCGGATTTGGCAACAGCCAGTCTAATATAGCAAGATCAGGATTCGGGAGATTGAAATGACCGGCCCAAGGCGTGCGCTTGCGTTGGCGACAACTCTTCTTGCGGCGACAAGCCTTCTTGCGACGCAATGTCTGGCGCAGGATTATCCGACACGCCCGATCAGGATCATCGTTCCCTTCGGCGCCGGGGGCCCGGCCGATGTGACCGCCCGGCTAATCGGCAACGTCTTGCAGGAGAATTTTGGGCAGCCCTTCGTGGTCGAAAACCGGACCGGCGCCGGCGGCGTGATCGGCACGCTCGAGGCCGCCAAATCGCCGCCTGACGGCTATACCCTGTTGATGATGTCGAACACCCAGACCGCGAATGAATCGCTGGTGCCGGAGCGGAAATACGAATTGATGCGCGATCTGGCGCCGATCGCGCCGGTCAACTACTCCGACCTTGTGATCGTCGTGCATCCGCAGGTCCCGGCAAAGACGCTGCAGGAATTCATCGCGCTCGCCAAATCGCAACCGGGAAAGCTGAATTACGCGTCGTCCGGTCAGGGCACGCCCTATCACATGGCGGGTGAACTGTTCAAAACCATGGCCGGGATCGACGTGGTGCACGTGCCCTACCGCAACAGCGGGGAAGCGCGCAGCGGCGTCATCGGCGGACAGGTGCAGATGATGATCGACGCGCTTCCGGCGATGGCGCCCAATATCAGTGAAAACCAGGTGCGAGCGCTCGCCACCACGGGCAAGACGCGTTCAAGCGTGCTGCCGAACATCCCGACGGCCGGCGAAGCCGGCGTCCCCGGATATGAGGCAACCATCTGGCTCGGATTGATGGCGCCGGCGGGAACGCCGAAGCCTGTTGTCGACAAGTTGAATGCGGCCGTGAACGCCGCGATCAAGCGGCCGGAAATCATAAAACTCTGGACCGAACAGGGCGTGGTTCCGATGTCGATGACCCCTGAGGAGTTCGACAAATATCTGCGCGGCGATATTGTGAAATGGGCCGAGGTCGTCAAGAAATTCGGCGACAAGCCGTAAGTCAACAAACCAGAATCAAGGTCCCCTCTCGATGCCGCGTATTCGATTCCGCCTCAATGGCGCCGAGACCACAATCGACGCCGATCCCGATCGATCGTTGCTCGATATCCTGCGCGGGCAACTCGGCATCACCGGCCCGCATTTCGGCTGTGGCGCCAATGAATGCGGCGCCTGCAACGTCATCGTCGACGATCACGCGGTGGCCGCGTGCGACACGCCGTTGTGGTCGGTCGCGGACAAGAACATCACCACCGTCGAAGGACTGGGAGACCCGCAAAGGCCGCATCCGTTGCAGCGCGCCTTTATCGCCGAGCAGGCGTTGCAGTGCGGCTATTGCGTTTCCGGCATCTTGATGAGCGCCGCCGCGCTATTGATGCGAAACCCCGATCCCACCGGCGAAGAGGTGAAGGCCGCGCTCGACCGTAATCTTTGCCGTTGCGGTTCGCATAACCGCATGGTGCGGGCGGTGCTGCGCGCGGCGGCCGAGATGCAAGCCCAATGACCAAGCCTTCGCCCTCTTCCGCGCCAAAATTGCCGGTCAGCCTCGCGGCAAACCCTGTCCTGTCGTCATGGGTCCAGTTCTCGACAGAGGGACAGGTGAAGGTCTCTCCAGGAAAGGTGGAGATCGGGCAAGGAATCGTGACGGCGCTGGCCCAGATCGCCGCCGATGAGCTCGATGTCGATATCGGCCGCGTGCAGATGGTCCGCGCGTCAACGGCTGCCAGCCCCAATGAGGGCGTCACGTCAGGCAGTCTTTCCGTGCAGCAGTCGGGGCGCGCCATTCGCCACGCCTGCGCCGAAATCCGGCAAATCTTTCTTGATGCCGCTTCAGATCGCCTGGGCGTCGGGATCGACGCGCTCGACGTCAAGGACGGCACCATCTCCGGACCCGGCAATGTAAGCACCAGCTACTGGGAACTCGCCGTGGAGGTCTCACTGGACCGCGACGCTACGCCAGGCGCGACGCCTAAATCCTCGACGCAGCGCACCCTTGCCGGAAAATCGGTTCAGCGGGTGGATATTCCAGATAAAGTTTTCGCACATCCCCGTTTCATTCACGATTTCGCCCTGCCCGGGATGTTGCATGGCCGAGTGCTGCGACCCGAACTCGCCGGTGCGAAACTCGTCCATCTCTCCGAGGATCACGCGCGTGCCGTTACCGACCTTATCGCCATCGTGCGCGATGGCAATTTCGTCGGCGTGGTCAGCAAGACCGAAGATGGCGCAGAGGCTGCGCTGCGCGCCTTGCGCAGGGGCGCAGCATGGTCATCGGGCGAAACGCTTCCCGATGAAGACAGGCTGGCGGAGTGGTTGAAAGCCCAGCCGTCCGAGCCGACGGTCATTGACACGAAAACGGCTTCAGGAAAGCGTCCAAGGGCCCGCACGATCCGGCGGCAGTACACCCGTCCCTATCTCGCGCATGCCTCGATCGCGCCGTCCTGCGCCATCGCGCAGTGGACCGGCGACCGCGTCCATGTCTGGACCCACAGCCAGGGGGTGTATTTTCTCCGCGCCGATCTCGCGCTGGTGCTCAAATTGCCGCTCGAAAAGATTATCGTCGAGCATATGGAGGGCGCCGGCTGCTACGGGCATAACGCCGCCGACGACGTGGCGCTTGATGCGGTTCTGCTTGCGAAGAGCCGCCGGCGGCCGGCCGGTCCGGGTGCAATGGTCGCGCCACGACGAGATGTCACATGCGCCATTCGGCGCGGCGATGGCGATCGAGATCGAAGCCGATCTTGACGCCCAAGGCGAGATCATCGAATGGCGACACCGCGTCTGGAGCAATGGCCATACTGCGCGGCCCGGACGCGCGGCACAGCCTGCTTTGCTTGCGGCGACCGAACTGGCAAATCCCTTTCCGCGCTACATCGCCACCAATCCGCCGCAGGCCAATGGCGGTGGCGCCGATCGCAACTCGATACCGCTCTACGATTTTCCGTCGTGGCAAATCGAATGCCATCGGCTGCTCACCATGCCGATACGCACCTCCGCGCTACGGACGCTTGGCGGGCAGGGCAACGTTTTTGCGATCGAGTCCTTTATCGACGAACTGGCAAGCGAGCGCGGCGAGGATCCGGTCGCCTTCCGGCTGCGCCATCTGTCGGATTCGCGGGCACAGGATGTGATCCGCTCCGTCGCGAGACGCGCGAACTGGAAGCCGGACAAACAGACCGGCCGCGGCCATGGCCTCGGCTTTGCGCGCTACAAGAACACGGGCGCGTATTGCGCCGTTGTCGCCGAGGTCGAGGGCGCCGAAGACGTCAGCGTCAAGCGGCTGACGATCGCAGTCGATGTCGGCGAAGCCATCAACCCGGACGGCGTGATCAATCAGATCGAAGGCGGCGCGATCCAGGCCACCAGTTGGGTGTTGAAAGAACGGATTCGCTTCGACCGGCAGCGCATCACCAGCACCAGCTGGGCTTCGTATCCGATCCTTCGCTTTAGCGAGGTGCCTGAGGTGCAGGTAGAACTTATCTCGCGGCCCGACAGCGAGCCGCTCGGCGCCGGCGAGGCTGCGCACGGCCCCGTCACATCCGCGATTGCCAACGCCGTGTTCGATGCGCTTGGCGTGCGGGTTCGCGACCTGCCGATCACCCGCGACAGCCTGATCGCGGCGATGGAATTGGCGTCGTGACTGCGTTGAAAATTCTCAGTGGCGGAGCGGCTCAAGGGTTGGTTGCGGGGCTGGCGCCAAAATTCAAGGTACGGACCGGCTTCGATATCGAGGGAGAGTTCGGCGCTGTTGGCGCCATGGCCGACAAATTGCGCAGTGGCACGCCGGCCGACATTGTGGTGCTGACGGCGGCAATCATCGCCAAGCTGGCGGAAGAGAACCGGATCGTTCCCGCCACGATCGCGGATATCGGCCAGGTCGAAACAGCGATTGCGGTGCGCGCCGGCGATCCGCTGGTCGCTATCCCCGACGCCGCGACGCTGCGCGCCACGTTGCTCGCGGCCGACGCAATCTTTGTTCCCGATACAAGAGCGTCAACGGCCGGCACTCATTTCGCAAAAATTCTGCAACAACTAGGCATTGCCGACGATTTGACCGGCCGCCTCAAGATCTTTGCGAATGGCGCGACCGCGATGCGCGGCCTTGCTGAAAGCGACGCGTTGCGGCCGATCGGCTGTACGCAATCGACCGAGATCATCAGCACGCCGGGCGTGGTCCTGTCCGGGCCTCTGCCGCCGGGATGTGAACTCTCGACGATGTATACGGCGACCGTGACCACGCAGGCCGCCAATGCTCGACAGGCCCAAAGCCTGATCGATCTGTTGATCGGTCCCGATCAGCGCGAGGCGCGTGAGCACGCCGGCTTCCTCGGCAGCCGAAATAGCCGCCGTCAATGGCCGAGATCTTGATTTGGAAAATTGCGTCAAGCCAGTCAGGGCCAATCGACGCGCCGAGATACCGGCTACGCTACAAGGCTGTCGCCTGCTTCAATTGGCCTTGGCGGCTCGAATTTCGATAGCCGGGTTCGCGGGTTGCGCCGGGGCAGCCTCCAGCCGGTAATTGGCGCCTGCAAACTCGGCCTCGGTCGCCTGCGTTATCCAGTTCGGCGCGGCCCGTGGGGTCATCGCCAAACCGACCAGAGCGATCGCGAGCAGCACCGGTAAGGCAAAAACTCCAACACCCCAGCGCTGGTAGACGCGGCTGATAGTCTTGCCTGATTTGTCCAACAAGCCCTGCATAAATGCCTCCACTGTGCGGATCTGCACCAAGCGTGACTAGCCCAATGCGCGCCAAGTCCATGTGAAGGCTTTCACATTTGCCGGGATCAAAGACTTGTGAGATGTGCCGGGTCAAAGCCGAGCGGCGCCGTCAAGCTCGTTATTGGTCGCGCTAGTCGCCCTCATCGGATCCTGCTTCGGCCAGCTCCCGAAGCATTTCGGCGTTGAGTACAACGATCGCCCCGTGCTCGAGGCGAACCCAATTGCGCGCTGCCCAGGCTCGCAACTGCTTGTTAATGCTTTCCCGGCTCATGCCTACCATCTCGCTGATTTCCTGCTGGGTGATAGCGATGGTTCGGCCTCCCGGCGCGAGCTTGTATTTCTCGGTTAAACGTAGAAGCGCGCTGGCGAGCCGGCCGGGCAAATTCTGAAGAATAACCTCTTCCACCTGGTCACTGGTCCATCGCAGCCGCTTGCAAAGCAGCTCGATGAACTTCATCGCCAACTCCGGCTGGCTTCGCACAAAGGGAATAAATTCGCGCCGGTCGATAACAAAAATCTCGCAATTGGTATTTGCGGTGGCATCGGCAGTCCGCGCCAAGCCGTCGAGCACCGCGACTTCTCCGAAAATCTCACCGGCGCCGATGAGATTCAAAATCGCGCTACGGCCGTCGGGGGAAGACACGCTGATCTTTACGGTGCCACTGATCACCGCAATCAGGCTGTTGCCGGGATCTCCCTTGGAAACGATCGTGGCTCCACGCTTCAGCGTCAAATGTTTGGCATAGCGGCAGAGCTGATCGAACGCCTCAGGGTCGAGATCGCAAAAGTATGGATGTTTGCGCAGCACAGCCAGTTTGCTACTCGCAAACGGCCGAGGTACAGCTTTATTATCTTCGGGCACCCGATCATCCAACAGTTTCGTTGCCCATCATCGACGGATCGCGCTGCCTGCAAGGCTGGCCGAGTGCGACCGTCCGCCACACTCGTCGATTATACGCCGGCTCGATGCGCACAGCAAGAAAGCTCCGGTATCCTCGGGCTTTCAATTGGTTGCTGGTGAAAGATCGCCCGCCGGATGATGGCTCAGCCTGCTCGGGCCGAAATTCATGGTGAACCTTTCCATACAACAAATGCACTAACTGCACGAGTTTTGGCCATTGAACGTTAAACGGCGCAAGGGCGCGGAGCGTTCGACCGGCATGCCGATGCATTGCAAGGAGAACACCCGTGACGAAATTCGCCCTGCTGGGAGTTTTGGCTCTCGTGTCTGCAATTGCCGCAACGAAGGTTACGGCGCAGGAGGTTATCTACAACCCCGGCTACTGCGCTCAGTTCTACCCAAACGCCAACTGCCAGAACAAGGGACCAAACAATCCCTATACTGGCGATTATCAGCTCAGGAACGAGCTGCGCGGCGCATTTGCCCGTAGCGCCAATTCCTGCGCGCAGGGCGCGGAGACGTATCGCGGCCGCGACGGCCGGCGGTACTTCTGCTACTGAGGACTTGCGAAGCGGTCCGCCCTTGACCGGCGCTTTTATTCGTTGGCGATACCCATCTCCTTAATTACCCGGGCATATTTGGCGAGCTGATCGCGTGTCATGACGCGCAGCTCCTCGGCCGAGCCGCCGCGCACCGCAAAACCCAGGTCCTCGAGCTTGCGGCGAATCTCGGGATCACCCACCGCCTTCACGATTTCGGCATTCAGCCTGGCGATAATGTCCTTCGGCGTCCCTGCCGGCGCCATGATCGTAAACCAGGAATTGAAGAAGAACCCGGGCAGACCGGATTCCGAAACGGTGGGCACATCCGAAAATTGCGGTAGTCGGCTCTGTGTGGTCACCCCGATCAGTCTGAGTTGACCACCGCGCACCAGCGCCGCGACAGTCCCGAGACCCTGAAAGCCGACCGGGACCTGCCCGGCGGCGATGTCGGTCGCAGCCTGCGTGGCGCCTTTGTAGGGCACGTGGGTCAGCGATATGCCGGCGGCGGAGGCGAACATCGCCATCGCAAGATGCTGTGGGCTGCCCGGACCGCCTGAGCCATAGTCGATCTTTCCAGGTGCAGCCTTTGCTGCCGCGATCAGGTCTGCCGCGGTTTTGTAAGGGGTCTGGTTGTTGACGACCAGTCCCCACTCCACCGTCGCAACGAGCGACACCGGTTCGAAATCCCTAAGGATGTCCCAACGCATTTTGGACTGGAGGTTGGGCACCATGGTCATGATGCTGTCGTTAAATCCGCCGATTGTGTAGCCGTCCGGCTCGGCTCTCGCGACCTGCTCCGCGCCAATCAGCCCGGACGCGCCCGGCTGGTTCATGATCACGAATTGCTGGCCCATATTGTCGGCCATTTTCTGCGTCACGATCCGGGCGGCGACGTCGACGGCGCTGGCCGCAGCCAGCGGGACGATCATCTTGATGGGGCGGTCGGGATAAGCCGTCTGCGCGCTGGCGGGGAAACCGGCAATGACCGCAAACGCCAGAACGAGCCGATGAAGCGTGGGCATCCAATTTCTCCCCTGTGAATTGGATGGCGTTGCCGGACAGTGTTGGCCGCAATCCTTTCAGGCATGATTGCCCTCTCGCCTGCGGCTTGGCAATGCATTCGATGAGGCATTCGGGGCGCAGGTCGGCATCCGTGCACCGGCCCGGTCCCGACGCAATGCGTACGGCGACCTGGCGCAGGTGGCGATCATTGACACGGATGAAGTTACAGGAACGGCATTAGACGAGCGTGCCAGGAGGGTCAGGGCCTCCGCCTGGCCGTTGATGCAGATCAAGCATGCCCTGCCTGATCTCGCTATCTCGGCGCTGTAGGCAATTGAAGGGACCGGTCCGCAATGCTGCGAGTTGCCCTCCACCAGACGCTCGCCACGCTGATGTTGACGACACCGGTTCTGGCCGCCTCGCCTGCTGAAGAGCGCGGCAAGTCATTCGCGCTGGCCAATTGCGCGCGCTGCCACTCCGTCGATCGCGTGACTCAAAGTCCGCTCAAGATCGCGCCACCGTTCCGAACCCTGCATCTGCGCTACCCGGTCGAAACCCTTGGCGAGGCTCTGGCAGAAGGCATCGAGACCGGTCATCCGACGATGCCGGCGTTTCAACTCGATCCGGACCAGATCAATGACCTGCTGTCCTATTTGAAGAGCCTTGAGTAGCGCTCGATTTCAAAGCCTGAGCTCTACGTTGCCAGTATCGCGTTCGACGGGATTCGTCTTCGCCTCGGAACCGCGGCCGCAACTCATGTTCCGGGCTCGCGGGCTCCCGGCCGTATGCGTTATCATGGTGACCACAAGAGTTGCTGGCGGAGAAACGGATGCGTGCGATGGTGCTGCCGGCCCCGCGGGCCCCTCTCCGGATGCAGGAGCGGGCAGAACTCACCCCCGGCGAGGGAGAAATTCGCGTCAAAGTGAGCGCGTGTGGGGTTTGCCGGACCGACCTTCATGTCGTCGACGCGGAGCTTCCCGGCATCAAATATCCGGTTGTTCCGGGCCATGAAATCGTCGGCCGCGTTGAGCTCGTGGGCAGCAATGTCAGGACCCACCGGACCGGTGACCGGGTCGGAATCCCCTGGCTTGCATATACCTGCGGCGTCTGCCGTATCTGCAAGGAGGGAATGGAAAATCTCTGCGATCGTCCCCTGTTCACCGGATACACGCGGGACGGCGGCTTCGCCACGCACACCATTGCGGACGCGCGCTATGCCTTTCCGCTCGGCGAAGACGGCGACGATGTTTCGATCGCGCCGCTGTTGTGCGCCGGCCTGATCGGCTGGCGATCGCTGGTGATGGCGGGCAGCGCGGAGCGGCTCGGCATCTATGGTTTCGGCGCGGCCGGGCACATTGTCGCCCAGATCGCGCGCTGGCAGGGTCGGTCTGTTTATGCCTTCACGCGATCCGGCGATATCGCGGCGCAGGATTTTGCCCGCCAGCTCGGCGCGGTGTGGGCCGGGACCTCGGGCGAGCTGCCGGACACGCCGCTGGATGCCGCCATCATCTACGCCCCCGCCGGCGAATTGGTGCCAGCGGCGCTACGCGCGGTGCGCAAGGGCGGCAGAGTGGTATGCGCGGGAATCCACATGAGCGACATTCCGAGCTTTCCCTACGATATTCTTTGGCAGGAACGACAGCTGGTGTCGGTTGCCAATCTCACGCGCCAGGACGGGCTGGATTTCCTCAAAATTGCCCCGCAGGCCGGAATCCGGACCCAGACGACGGCATTCCCGCTTGCTGAAGCCAACCAGGTCCTTACAAAGCTGCGGACAGGACAAATTTTGGGTGCCGCAGTTCTCAAGCCCTAGGGTCCTCTCGCGCATGGCCACTTCAATGACGGCTGACTTGTGCATGCAGGAGCGCGTCTTGGCGCATCTGACGGACCTCTCAACGCATCCCCTTGTCCGCCGGATCGGTACGCACGCGGCGCAACGCGCGGGCCGGATACTGTCGCAGGGCCATTCCGTCGTCGCCGACGCGGTGTTTGCGGGGAGAATGGGGCGAGCCGCATGCGCGGCGAGCTAAGTATCGGGTTTGTCGGCCTTTTTCTCGCGGCCGAGCTGGCGACCAGGTTAAACCGTGCCGGTTACCGGGAGGCCACGCGTCCGGCACTATGCCGGAGATTGCCGGACTTCAGGAGAAATATAATACTGGCGCGGTCGACCAGGCGTCATCGATGCATCCGGGACGCCCCCGGCAGACTTTGAAGCAATGCCAAACCCGGATCGCTCATTCCGGGGTGGTTCAGGCCCAATAGCGCAGAACAGCAATGTCGCGATCCCCGAAATCAGCCAGTAAAGCCGCTTCTCGGGCCGTCCCTGCGGAGCACAAACCGCCCCAGCCGACCTTGAGACTGAATCCGACGATGCCGTGCGACACCGCATTTCGAGTGGTAGCGCGCCGCTGTCTTGAAAATTTGACGGCAAATCATGAGGCGACATACAGAGGCGACCCCGGAGCCCTGCATCAAATGCGCATCGCGCTCACGCGCCTGCGCACCGCCATATTGTTTTTCTCGCCGATGGTCGATGACCCGGAGCGGGCGCGGATAAGGGATGAACTGAAGTGGCTGAATGCTCAGCTCGGCAGCGTGCGAGATCTGGACGTCGCGATCGAGCGACTGAAGGCCGCCGGCAAGCAGGGGCCGCAGGCCAATGTCCGATTATGAGCACTGGAACGAGAAGCGCGCAGACAGCCATCGCCATCTGGCTCGGGCGCTTCAGTCGGCCAGGTATCGGCGTCTGATCGAAAGCATATTCGGCTGGGTGGAGAATGGACCGTGGTCGATCAAGGAGGGAAAGCTGGCCGCCCAGGAGCGCGCACTGCCAATCGCCACGTACAGCGCGCACAAACTGACACGATGGGAAGAAAAGATTCTGAAGAAGCGCCGCAAGCTTCCGAAAATGGGCCCCAAGAAGCGACATCGGCTGCGCCTGATGAACAAGAAGCTGTGCTATTCGATCGAAGCGTTCGAAGATCTGTTTCCAGACAAGAAATTTTCCAAACAACAAGCTTCCCTGAAGTATCTGCGCAAGGCCCAGAGATCTCTCGGCCAGTTAAACGACGATGCAAACGGCCATTCTTTGGCAACCTCCCTGCAAGGAAACGGTGTTCCCCCGCCCTTGAAATTTCTCAGCGCGAAGCGTGAAAAGCGCCTGATACGGACCGCGGCCGCCGCATACCGCAAGCTCGCTGCGCTGAAGCCGTTTCGGGATTTGAGAGGCCGGCAGGACTACTTATAAATCGGCAGTCTGCTGGTGCATCAGGCGACCGCAGCGCATTGGCGATGGCTGCGTTGCAATGATTGCCGCGGCACCTGTCTTGCGGGGTAACTGGTGTTGCAAGTATCCTGACGATCTGTCGAGCAGGCTTGGACTTAACGAATGCCGCCGCTTTCTAACGGAGACGCTCCATGACCCCTTCCGTGAACTCTCCAGCCATCAAGGTTGTCAAATCGGTCCACGAACAGGTGAGCGCCGAGGAGTGGCAAACCCGGGTCAATCTCGCCGCGTGCTATCGCCTCACAGCCATGTACGGCATGACCGAGATGATCGCCAACCACATCTCGTGCCGCGTTCCCGGCTCAGACAACCATTTCCTGATCAATCCTTATGGCATGCTCTACGAAGAGATCGATGCATCCTGCCTGATCAAGGTCGACGTCGAAGGCAACGTCCTCTTCAACGCCTCGGACTATGGCGTCAACGCCGCCGGCTTCGTTATCCATAGCGCGATCCATATGGCCCGGCACGATGTCGACTGCGTGGCGCATACCCACACCCCGGCGGGCATGGCGGTCTCGGCAATGGAATGCGGGTTGCTTCCGCTGGCGCAGACGTCGATGCGGTTCCTTCACATCGCCTATCATGACTTTGAAGGCATCGCCGACGATGTTGGCGAACGGGAGCGGCTGGTCAGAGACCTCGGCGACCACGAAGCGATGGTCTTGCGTAACCATGGACTGCTCGTGGTCGGACGCACCATCCCGGCGACATTCAACTTGCTGTACCGCATGGAGCGCGCCTGCGAGGTGCAGGTGATGGCGCTGTCCTGCAATACCAAGCTGGTCTATCCGCCGCAGGACGTTCTGGAGAAAACCTTCGACAAGGTGAAACCGCGCCCCAATCTCCCCAATCGCAACGGTGAACTCGCCTGGCCTGCGCTGCTGCGGAAGCTAGACCGGGTGGATACGTCGTACCGGAATTAACGCGGCACGACCGCCGTCGCCTCGATCTCGACCCGCGCTGCCTTCTCAACAAGACGCACGACCTGGACAAGTGCCATGGCCGGATAATGCGCGCCGAAGATATCGCGATAGATCTGGCCAAGCGTCTTCAGGTTCGCCAGATATTCATCCATATCGACGACATACCAGGTGAGACGAACGAGGTGTTCGGGCCGCGCGCCGCCCTCCGCGAGAATGGCTGAAATGTTGCCGAGGGTTTGTCGGACCTGCGCCACAAAGTCGGCCGGCAAATGGCCCTGATGATCCCAGCCGATCACGCCGCCGGTTACCACGAGGCGGCCGTCGGCCGCCATGCCGTTGGCGTAACCCTTCGGCGCCGGCCAACCGCTTGGCTGCAAGATCTGCGGGCCGTCGGCGGAAGCCTCACCCTTGGTGGTCGGCAACACCGCAAGCGTGGGCCCTTTTGGCGTGCTCACTAGCCGTTCTCCATCGCTTCAGAGGCATTTTATTCCGCGGCCATGCCCGCCGACGAAGCGCCGGCGTGGGCCATCTGCCGCAAGGCAAATCGCTTCAGTTTTCCGGTTTCCGTCCTGGGCAGTTGCGCGACGAATTCGATCGCGCGCGGATATTTGTAGGGGGCGATCTCGCGCTTGACGTGGTCCTGCAAGTCGGTCGTCAGCGTGGCATCTCCTGTCATCCCGGGCGCCAGAACCACGTAAGCCTTCACGATCATGCCGCGCGCTTCGTCGGGCGCACCGACGACGCCGCACTCGGCCACGGCGGGATGCGACAGCAACGCCGCTTCAACCTCCGGGCCGGCGATGTTGTAGCCGGCGGAAATAATCATGTCGTCCGATCGGGCCACGAAAGACAAGCGGCCCTTCTCGTCGCGGATGAACGTATCGCCTGTTAGATTCCAGCCGTTGCGAACATAGCTGGACTGCCGCGAATCCGCGAGATAGCGACATCCGGTCGGGCCGCGAACCGCAAGCCTCCCGACGGTTCCCGGCGGCAATTCGTTCATGTCATCGTCGACGATCCTTGCTTCGTAACCGGAAACCGGGTGGCCCGTCGTACCGGCGACGGCATCGCCTATTCGGTTGGTAATGAAGATATGCAGCAATTCCGTGCTGCCGATCCCGTCGAGAAGCGTCTTGCCGGTCTTGCCGATCCAGCTTTCGAAAACCGGCGCCGGCAAGGTCTCCCCCGCCGAAACCGCAAGACGCAGCGACGACAGATCGGCGCCCTTGTCCATTGCGGCCATCATCGCCCGATAGGCCGTCGGCGAGGTAAAGCAAATGGTGGCCTTGTAGGTTTGAATGATATTGACCATCTCGCTGGGCGCCGCGTTTTCCAGCAGCGTCGCGGTAGCGCCGAACCGCAATGGAAAGATCGCAAGACCGCCGAGTCCGAACGTAAAGGCGAGCGGCGGTGATCCTACGAAGATATCATCCGGAGTGACGTTGAGTACTTCCCTGGCATAACCATCCGCGACGATCAGAAGATCGCGATGAAAATGCATCGTGGCTTTTGGTTCGCCCGTGGTGCCAGAGGTAAATCCCAACAAGGCGACATCGTCCCGGCCGGTCTTGACCGCATCGAACCGGACCGGCTTGTTCAGCGCCACCCGATCGAGCTCGGCGTCATGGTTTGACGTTCCGTCAAAATTCACGACCTGCTTGAGAAATCGGCTGGTCTTGGCGCACGCGACCAGCTCGTCGGCGATGCGACTGTCAGTCAGCGCCAGGCCGATCTCCGCCTTGTCAACGATCTTGGTCAATTCGCCGGCACGAAGCATCGGCATGGTATTGACGACGACGGCGCCTGCTTTCGTTGCCGCAAGCCATGCAGCAACCAGGGCCGGATTGTTGCCCGAGCGTATCAGGACCCGGTTGCCGGGCTTTACGCCGTAATTTTCCACCAACGCATGCGCAAGGCGGTTCGACCAGTCTGCCAGCTCCTTGTAGGTGCGCTGGCGGCCGTTGCCGATGAGCGCGATACGATCGCCGAATCCCTTCTCTACGATCCGGTCGGTCAGCTCGACCGCGACATTGAGATATTCGGGATACTGAAACTCCGGCCGGTCGAGAAGCAGTTCCGGCCATTGGTGCAACGGCGGAAGATTTCGCCGGGCAAAATCGTCAATGTGACCCGATGGGCCAAGACTGGGAATTCCACCCGACATGTCCACCGCCCCTCGTTTTTCGGGATGATAGCCTTGAGACCAATCTGTAGAGCGTCCGGCAGCGCTTTAATCCCAAACATTTTATACTTAAAGTAATTTGGCGCAATAGACCAAATCCGGACAATCCAACACTTTTTTGACACCCAGCGTCCCGTCAATTCCTTCCATGACGCTACAACGCCCGTCGCTTTGCGGATTTCTGCGCGGAGGCTTTTGTCTTTGCCAGCAGGCACATCAATTCGCGGACATCCTTCGGGGTAAGATCTGAAAATATGTCGGCGATCCAGGTCTCGTGCTCCGCGGCCATCTTGCGAAACTCGGCGCGGCCGATTTTCGTCAGCCGTATCACCTGCACGCGCCGGTCGGCGTCAGACGTTCGCCGGTCGAGGTGACCGGACTCGACGAGGCGCTCGACCAGCCCGGTAACGTTGCCGTTGGACACCATCATCCGCTTCGAGACGTCGGACAGCGTCATGCCTTCGGGGACCTTGTCGAGCTGGGCCATCAGGTCGAACCGCGGCAGCGTGACGTCGAACCGCTCACGCAGCCGGCTGCGCACCTCGCGCTCGATCAGGGTCGTGCAGGTCAAGAGGCGAAGCCACAATCGAAGCTCGTTGCCGTGATCTTCCGGGAGTTCGACGGCCTTGGTCTCGGAATCAAGGATCATCATGCAATCATTACCTGGTTGCAGCCCTTGCTGGCGTAGCCGCGCACGATCGCTTCGCGCTGGGAATAGCTCAGCACGTTCTCGACATTGTCGAAGCCATCAGGCGCCAGCTGCTCCACCGCATCGATCACGCCTTCCGGACCGCCGCGCCGGTTGGAGCGTACAATCTCCGCTGTCATCGGCAATCGCTGTCGCTCATACGCCACCAACGCCTGGCGCGGATGCTCGGAACGCTCCAGCGTATCGGCCAGGCAGCGCGCGTCGAGAATGGCTTGCGACGCGCCATTCGATCCTACCGGATACATCGGATGGGCGGCGTCGCCGAGCAGCGTGACGCGGCCACTGGACCAATACGGCAAGGGATCGCGGTCACAGGTCGGATATTCATAGAACTCGGGCGTCGCCGAGATCAGGTTCGGCACGTCGACATAGGGCACCGAGAACCGCGCGACATGCGGCATTAGTTCCTCGCGCTTGCCCGGCCGCGACCAATCCTCGCGGCGGGGCGGCGGCGCGTTGCCATCACCCACTTTCACCAACACCGCCCAGTTGGTCAGACGGCTCGCCGGGCTCGATCCCTCGCCAATGGGATAGACCACGACCTTGGCATGGAGGCCGCCAGCGACAATCATCGATCGGCCGGTCAAGAACACCGGCCAGTCGCGAGCGCCGCGCCACAGCATCAGCCCGTTCCAGCACGGCGGACCTTCATCCGGGAACAGGGTCTCGCGCACCCGCGAATGAATTCCGTCGGCTCCGACGAGGATATCGCCGCACACGGTCCTGGTGTGCTGACCTGCACGATCGAAGAAATACGCGGTGACGCCGCCTTCGTCCTGGGTGAAGGCCCCTAGCCTGCAGCCGGTGTGGATCGCGTCCCGCCCCAGCCGCTCTTCGACGGCACGGTGGATCACGCTCTGCAGCCGGCCGCGATAAATCGAAAATTGCGGCACATCATGGCCGGCGTCGATACCGCGGGATTCGCGCCAGACCTCCTGGCCATGGCGATTGAGATAGTAAAGCACGTCGGTGCGGATCGCGACATCATCGAGCCCCTGCAACAGGCCGAGGCCGGCGAGTTCGCGGATCGCATGCGGCAGGGTGTTGATGCCGACGCCAAGCTCGCGGATGGTATCCGACTGCTCGAACAGTTCGCAACCAATGCCGCGGGCACACAGCATCAGCGCAGTGGTAAGGCCTCCGATGCCGCCTCCGACGATTATCGCCTTCATCGCCCAACTCCACGCGGTGCCTTAACGCCAAGGCCACCAAGCTCGCATGGCCGGTCACTCGGCCGCAAGCGGCTTTGTCGCCTCTGCCTTCAATTCGGCCCGAGTCTTCGGCTTAGCCTTAATTTTCAGATCGTCAAAATCCTGCCGATCGCGCACGCTGTTACGGAAGATCTGCTCCTTGCCCGGCAAATATTGCGGCGGACAGAATACAGCGTCGGCGCCATACCAGGCCGCAGCCTTCAGCGTGAATGACGGATCGACCAGATGTGGGCGCCCGAGCGCCACCAGATCGGCCCGGCCCGCGGCGAGGATGGTATTCACCTGATCGGCCGTGGTGATGTTGCCGACGCACATGGTCGCGACGCGCGCCTCGTTACGGACCTGGTCGGAGAAAGGCGTCTGGAACATGCGGCCATAGACCGGCTCAGCGTCGCGCACGGTCTGTCCGGTGGAAACATCCACCAAATCGACCCCGGCTTCGGCGAAGGCGCGCGCGACCACTACTGCGTCGTCGCCGGTGATACCACCCTCCGCCCAGTCGGTGGCCGAAATGCGTACCGACATCGGCTTGTGCGCTGGCCATGCCGCGCGCAACGCCTCGAACACTTCCAAGCGGAAAGCGCAAGCGATTGGCAAGCGAGCCGCCGTAAGAGTCGGTACGCCGGTTGGTGAGCGGCGAAATAAAGCTTGCAAGCAGATAGCCGTGGGCGGAATGCAGCTCCAGCATATCGAAGCCGCAGCGTTCGCCGCGCTCTGCAGCTTGAACGAACGCTGCCTTGACCGCGTCCATTGCGGCGCGGTCCATCTCGCGCGGCACCTGGCTGTCGGGGAAGTAAGGGATCGGCGATGCCGACAAAACGTCCCAGCCGCCCTCGTTCCAGCGGACGGTCCATGCCGTCCCACATCAGCTTGGTAGCGCCCTTGCGGCCCGCATGGCCGAGCTGCAGGCAAATCTTCGCCGCGGAATTGGCGTGGACGAAATCGACGATCCGCCGCCAGGCGGCTTCCTGCTCATCGTTCCACAGCCCGGCGCAGCCCGGCGTGATGCGGGCGTCGCGGCTGACACAGGTCATCTCTGTGAAGATCAGACCGGCGCCGCCGATGGCGCGCGATCCGTAATGCACGAAATGAAAATCGCCAGGCACGCCTTCCTTTGCCGAATACATGCACATCGGCGACACCACCGCGCGATTGGCTAGTTCCATCTCGCGCAATCGCAGCGGCTGGAACATCGGCGCCACCGGTTTCTCGACATCGACGTCGAAGCCCCTGGCCCGAACCTGCTTCGCGAACGCCCTGTCAACCTCGCTGACAAAATCCGGTGCGCGCAGCGTCAGATTGTCGTAGGTGATCGCCTTGGCGCGGGTCATGACACCGAACGCAAACTGCACCGGGTCAAAATCCCAGAAGCGATCGACGTGCTCGAACCAGACCAGCGACACGTCGGCGGCGTGCTGGGTCTTCTCGACCTCCTCGCGGCGCCCCTCCTCGTATTGCTGCAACGCGGCGTCGACCGTTGGCGCGCGATGCATGGCGTCCGCCAATGCAATCGCGTCTTCCATGGCAAGCTTGGTGCCGGAGCCGATCGAGAAATGCGCGGTGGCCTTGGCATCGCCCAGCAGCACCATATTGTCCTTGATCCATCGCTTGCTGCGGATCATCGGGAAATTGCGCCACATCGAGCGATTGGTCTGGAGCTGATGCCCTTCGAGGAACCAGCCGAAAATCCCGGCCATTCGATCCGCGGATTGCTTCTCGCCAAGGCCCTCCAGCCCGGCCCGCTTGAAGGTCGTGGGATCGGTCTCAAAGATCCAGGTCGAGCGTCCCACCTCGTACTGGTAGGCGTGGGCGATAAACGGGCCCCACTCGGTTTCCTGAAAAATAAAGGTGAAGGCATCGAGCGGCCGGGTCGAACCCATCCAGGCGAACATATTGGAGCGAACATCCACCTCGGGCTGGAAGTGCTCGATATATTTGTCACGGAAGCGGCTGTTGATGCCATCGGCCAGCACCACGAGATCGGCGTCGGTAAAGCGGGCCTCGTCATCAATATCCGCCTCGAACAGCAAGGCGACGCCGAGTTCACGCGCCCGCTCCTGCAGGATCAGCAGCAGCTTGCGACGCGAGCAGCCACAGAAGCCGTTGCCGCCGACGCGATGCACCGTGCCGCGGAAATGCACGGCGATATCGTCCCAATAGGCGAACTCCTGAGTGATGCGGCGATAGCTCGGCGGATCGTATTTCTCGAAATTATCGAGGGTCGCGTCGGAAAACACCACGCCGAAACCAAAGGTATCATCGGCGCGGTTGCGCTCATGGACGGTAATCTCGGCCTCCGGGCGCTGCTTTTTGAGCAGGATCGCCGCATAGAGACCGGCCGGTCCGCCGCCGATGATCGCGATCTTCATGTGAGCCTCCGGCGCAGCGGGACCATTGCAATTATTTTAAACCTAAAGCAATTTCCTTGCAAGGTCTGGCGCCTATTCGTAGCCCGGATGGCGCAAAGCGTAATCCGGGATTCTCCAAGCACCCGGCGGAGCCCCGGGTTTTGCGGAGCCTGTCATCGGGAGGCACTTCGCGCCGACCCTGGGCTCCGCCCCGGGCTACGTTCACCGTAACCCTCAATTCCCCTGAAATACCGGCTTCGCCTTGTTCGAAAACGCCTCGAATGCGCGGGTGAAATCCGCTGTCGTCATGCAAAGCGCCTGCGCGATAGCCTCGGCCTCGATCGCCTCCTCCACCGACATCGCCCATTCCATCGCCAGCATTCGTTTGGTCATGGTATTGGCGAAAGTCGGCCCCTCGGCAATCTCTCTGGCGAGATGCTGCGCCTGTGACAACACCTGCTCCGGCGCAACGATCCGGCTGAAGAAACCCCAGCGTTCGCCCTCCTCCGCGGTCATGAAGCGGCCGGTGTAAAGTAGTTCCGACGCCCGCGATTGCCCGATGATGCGCGGAAGGATCGCACAGGCGCCCATGTCGCAGCCGGCAAGTCCAACCTTGTTGAACAGGAACGCGACCTTCGCCCCCGTCGCCGCCAGACGTATGTCGGACGCCATGGCAATAATCGCGCCCGCGCCGGCGCAGATGCCTTCGACCGCCGCTACGATCGGTTGCGGGCAAGACCGCATCGCCTTGACGAGGTCGCCAGTCATGCGGGTGAAGGCGGTCAGGCCTTTGGTATCCATCTGCACCAGCGGGCCGATGATTTCCAACACATCGCCGCCCGAGGAGAAATTGCCGCCGGCGCCGGTCACCACGATGGTCTTCACTGCATCGTCAAAGGCGCAGGCGCGGAAAAAATCCGTCAGTTCACGATAGCTTTCGAATGTCAGCGGATTTTTTCGTTCGGGGCGGTTCAACGTCACGGTCGCCACACCGTCAGCCAGCGCCAGCAGAAAATGCTTGGGCGAATACTGCACCAATGGCAGCGTGACCGGATTAGCCGATGTGCTCATGGAACCTCCCTGATTTATCGTTGTCATTTCGAGGCGCGAAGCACGAAGAAATCCAATACTGTATTCTGCGAGGCCTGGATTGCTTCGATACGCTCGCAATGACGGTTTCAACATTGTGCAGCACGTATGCCTTAGATCTCTCCGCCTGCAACCGCGATGGCCTGTCCTGTGATCGCGCCGGCTCCTTCGCCGCAGAGCCAAAGCACGGTATCGGCGACTTCCGCTGGGGTCACGAGGCGCGCTTGCGGATTATGCCTGGATAGCTCGGCCACCGCCTGCTCGTGACTGCGGCCGGTTTTCTTCATGATGTTGTCGATACTGCCGGCAAGCAAGTCGGTATCGGTGAACCCGGGACACACCGCATTGACCGTCACGCCCGTACTCGCCAGCTCCAGCGCGAGCGAGCGCACCAGCCCGATCACCGCGTGTTTCGCGGCGCTGTAGGCGCTGACATAGGCATAGCCTTTCAGTCCGGCCGTCGATGCGATGGCTATAATGCGGCCATAGCGCCGATCCCGCATCGAAGGCAGCGCCGCCTGAACGGCATGCACCACGCCCATAAAATTGACATCCAGCATTCGCTTAAATAGCGCCGGATCGGATTTTCCGAACGGCGCGGACTCCGCGATCCCCGCGTTGGCAATCAGGATATCGATTGGCTGACGTGCCGCCGCTTCCGCGATCATGGCGCGAACGGCCGCCTGATCCGCGACATCGGCCACGGCTGCGAAGTGCGCCGCACCGGCGGCAATTGCGTCATCCAGCATCGCGCGATGGCGGCCGAGCACCGTAACCGTCGCTCCCGCGCGCGCAAGCGTGGCCGCAATCTCGCGGCCGATGCCCCGCCCGCCGCCGGTGACAAGCGCGTGGGAGGAACGCGGCAGTCCGGACATGCTCAGCCTCCCCCAAGTGATTTCATCAAGGCAACGACTTGCGTATATTTAGGACTTCAAGTGTTTGCAACACGAGCGCAACGCGGCTGACCGCGCCAATGGTCCGCATCCCGGCCGAGCCCGGGATGAACTTCCTTCCTCCCGAGGCCAATGACTAGTCGAACCGGCAAGCATTGCTCCGTCCCGCAATTGCTTTAAATGTAAAATTATTGCTTTTCAACCGTCGCGGTCCTGTTAGCATCGGCAGATCCGATCTGACCGGAGGGCCGGCGTGCCTCATCTCGCGCCCATGAAAACCAAAGATGGCTGCCTAAGCTACGAGGCCGCCGGCGATCCTGGCATGCCGCAGCTGGTGTTCCTGCACGGAATCGGCGGCGCAGCGCGGGCGTGGCGCGGCCAACTGGATTTTTTCAAGGATCGCTATCGCGCCATCGCCTGGGACATGCCGGGCTACGGTGAATCGGCGCCGCTTCCAACCGTTAGCATTGCCGCGCTCGCGGGCGCATTGCAGGATTTCCTGCAACAGGTCAGCGCGCCGAACCCCATTCTCGTTGGGCATTCTATCGGTGGCATGATCGTTCAGCAGTTGCTGGCGAAGCATTCTTGTATCGCCGGTGCTGTCGTTCTCGCACAAACCAGTCCGGCATTCGGCAAATCTGACGGCGACTGGCAGAAGTCCTTCATCGAGGCGCGGCTCGGTCCGCTCGACCGCGGCGAAACGCTGGCCTCGCTGGCACCATCACTGGTGAAGGAATTGGTAGGTGACGACCCGGATATCGGCGGCATCGAGCTTGCCCGCGACTGCATGGCTTCCGTTCCCCAAGCAACCTATCGCGCCACGATGTTGTCAATGTTGGGGTTCGACCAGCGCAACGCGCTCAAGTATATCAGAGTGCCGACGCTGCTGCTGTCGGGCTCGAAGGACAAAAACGCGCCGGCGCCGATGATGGCGAAGATGGCGAGGTATATACCATCGGCAAAATACGTTGAACTCGAAGGCGTCGGCCACCTGGCCAACCTGGAACGTCCAGGCGCCTTCAACGCCGCGCTGGATTCTTTTCTGAAAGCCAACGCGGCTGCAACAAGAGTGACGGCATGATGACGGTGCAAGCCAGTAAGAGCGTGACTGATATCGACGAGATCGATCTTGCTGCGCCTATCTTCGCTCCCGAGGCGTTCCGGCTGAACGACGAACAGGCCGCGATCATCGCGACCGCGCGCAAGCTTGGCCAAAATGTGTTTGCTGGCCGCGCGGCGGTCTATGATCGCGACGCCACATTCCCGACCGAGAATTACAGGGACCTGCATCGCACCGGCCTGCTCGGCATCGCCATTCCCAAAAAGCACGGCGGGCTCGGCGCTGACTATCAGAGCTACGCCATAGCGGCGGCAGAGATCGGCCGCTATTGCGGTGCGACGGCACTCACCTGGAACATGCACGTCTGCTCGACGCTGTGGTCCGGCCCGCTAGCCGACGATCTCGAGATGGACGCCACCACCCGCGCCGAGCACGAACGACGGCGCGCCATCCACTACAAGCGTATCGTCGAGGACGGCGCGATCTATTCGCAACCATTCTCGGAAGGCGGCGCCGCCGCGGCCGGCGGCGTTGCGTTCGGTACGGAGGCAAAACCTGTTAAGGGTGGTTGGCTCGTCACTGGCAAGAAGATTTTCGCTTCGCTTTCTGGCCATGCCGATTATTACGGCGTGCTCTGTACCGAAGTTGCCGAAGGTGAGAAGGCCTTGCGCCGCAACACGCTCTACCTCGCGATACCAGCCAAGGCCGACGGCGTTTCCGTCGTCGGCGACTGGGATCCGTTGGGAATGCGCGGTACGGTGTCGCGCACGCTTTTGTTCAAGGATGCATTCGTGCCGGAGGACGCGGCGCTGATGCCGCGCGGCGTTTATTTTCAGGCGGCGATGCGCTGGCCGCACATGTTCCTGACGTTGTCGCCCACTTATGTCGGCCTGGCGCAGGCGGCCTACGATTTCACCGTGCGGTACTTACGCGGCGAGGTGTCCGGCACCCCGCCGGTCAAGCGGCGGATGTATCCGACCAAGCAGATCGCGGTGGCGCACTATCTGGTGCTGCTCTATGCCTGCGCACGGCTCGGCGCCATGCTGGTGCCGCTGAACTGGCGTCTTGCGGTGGCCGAGCAATTGTTCATGCTGTCGGATGCCGGCGCAAAAGTGCTGGTGCTAGAACAGGCCTTTGCGGAGATTCTGCCCGCACTGGAAAAAAGCTTGCCCGGCACCAGCATTGTCGGGCTCGACTTTACTCCTCCCAAGGGAAGCGCCTTCGACCAGTTGCTGGCGCTAGCGCGCGGGGATGGCCATAATCCGCATACGGAATTGTCTTGTCCGCTGCTGATCGTCTACACATCGGGCACGACGGGAAGACCCAAGGGCGCGGTGCTGCGACAGGAAGCCTTGTTGTGGAATGGGGTGATGAGCCAGCACATGCACGGCCTCGTATCGCGTGATCATGTGCTCACCGTGCTGCCTTTTTTCCACGTCGGCGGCCTCAACATTCAGACCACGCCGGCGCTGCAGCACGGTGCAACCGTGACGATCCATCCGCGCTTCACGCCGGATGCGGCGCTCACAGCGATTGAACGCGACCGCCCGACGTTGACGGTGCTGGTGCCCGCAACCATTCAGGCGCTGACCGATCATTCCGCCTGGTCCTCGACCGATCTGTCTTCGCTAAAGGCAATATCGACCGGATCGACCGTCGTGCCACCGCATCTGATCGAGCGCTTTGCCGCGCGCGGCGTGCCGGTGCTGCAGGTCTACGGCTCGACCGAAACCTGCCCGGTTGCGATCTATACCCGCCTCGGTGGCGATCTTTCGCGTGTCGGCTCGACTGGCCTCCCCGGCCTATGCTGCGACGCGGCTGTATTCGACGACGCCGGCGTCGAGATGCCGCCGGACACGCCGGGCGAGATCGCCGTGCGTGGTCCCAACGTCTTTGCGGAATATTGGGGCAATGAAGAAGCGACCCGCGAGGCGCTGCACGACGGCTGGTATCGCACCGGCGACATCGGCCGCCGCGACGCCGACGGCTATTTCTGGGTGCACGACCGCAAGAAGAACCTGATCATTTCTGGCGGTGAAAATATCTATCCTGCCGAGGTCGAACGCGTGCTGCTGGAGCACCCCGAGGTGGTTGAATGCGGCGTCATCGGCCGGCCCGATCCGAAATGGGACGAGGTACCGGTCGCCTATGTTATCAGGCGGGCGGGCTGTTCGGCCGAGGCGGAGGATTTGAAGGTGCATGTGCTGAAGCAGCTTGCCCGCTTCAAGGTGCCGCGCGATATCATTTTTGTCGACGACCTGCCGCGTACGGCGTTAGGCAAGGTGCAGCATTTCATGCTGAGACAGCTTGACGCGCGGGAGTTTTCCCAAGGAGATGCAATTTGAAGATCGCGGTACTTGGCGGCGGCAATGGCTCCTTCGCGGCCGCGGGCGATTTTGCGCTGCAAGGCCATGAGGTCAGGCTGTGGCGGCGAGACGCAGCACAGGTAGCAACGCATCGCGCGGCGGACTCGCGCATCATCGTCAAGGACTTAAAAGGCCGGCACGATGTGCAACTGGCGCTAGTGACCAGCCGCATCGCCGAGGCCGTCCGGGATGCCGAGCTGATCCTGTGCCCTACCCCGGCCTTCGCGCAGCAGGATATCGCGACGCTGCTCGCGCCACATCTAACCGATGGGCAGGTGGTGTTCCTGCCGCCGGGAACCTTCGGCTCGATGATCTTCGCGAGAGCCGTTCGCGACGCCGGCAGCCGCGCGGCAATGAGCTTTGCAGAGACCGGCACGCTGCCGTGGCTGGCACGCAAGCACGGGCGGTTCGAAGTCGCCGTCACCATCCGCGCCAAACGGCTGCCGGTCGGCGTATTTCCGCTGAAGGCTGCCGATCACGCGCTCGATGTGATCGGACGGGCATTTCCCGGCGTGATCGAGCCCTGCGGCGACGCGCTGTCGGCGGCGCTGATGAATGCCGGCCCGATCATCCATCCGCCGCTAATCGTGATGAATGCCGGCGCCATCGAGCATTTCGAGCGTTGGGACATTCACAAGGAGGGCACGCAAACCTCGATCCGACGGGTCACCGACGCGCTCGACGCCGAACGGATCGCGGTACGCGAAGGCTTTGGCTATGGCACCCCGCACTTTCCGCTGGCGCATCATTACGCGGCCGAGGGCGAGCAATGGATGTATGGCCGTGGCTCGCACGACCGTCTGACCGATTCCGGCGACTGGCGCGAGCGGATTGTGCTCGCAGAGCATCGCTATATGCGGGAAGATTTACGCCTCGGTCTGTCGTTTTTGGTCTCGGCTGCTGAGCTGGCCGGCGTTGCCACGCCGCTGGCGAAAGCGTTTCTGGCTATCGGCGGGGCGATCTGCGGCGAGGATTTCGTGAATCAGGGACGCACTCTTGCAAGTCTCGGTCTGGGTGATCTCGACCGTGAGCGATTGCATATTTTGTTGCGCGAAGGCTTTCGCCAATGACTGCTCGTTCCACGATTGCCTGTCTCGGCGCCGGCCGCATGGGTCGGGGGATTGCGGTGGCATTCGCCTATGCCGGCCACGCCGTCACCCTGATCGATGTCAAGGCGCGCTCGACGGACCAGTTCGCGACGCTCGAGGCCGAGGCGCTCGGCGAAATCAAGAAGACGATAGAAAGCCTGGCGCGGTTTGGATTGCTGGCGGAAAAGGACGCCGACGCAGTGGTCGCCCGCGTCTCGCGTGATGCCCACGCAAAATATGACCGCCGCGCTCGCCGGCGCCGACATCGTGTTCGAAGGCGTGCCGGAAGTGGTCGACCTCAAGCGCGAGGTGCTGGCGGCCGCCTCGAAATGCGTCGGGCCTGAAATCATCATCGCCTCGACGACGTCGACGATCCTGGTCGACGACCTCTCCGGCGCGGTCGAGCACCGTGAGCGCTTTCTCAACGTGCACTGGCTCAATCCCGCCTATCTGATCCCACTGGTCGAGATTTCGCCAGGGCGCTGCGACCGATGCGACCGTCGTCGCGCGGGTGAAGAGCTTTGCTCGAGAGCATCGGCAAGGTGCCGGTGGTGTGTGCGGCCACGCCGGGCTTCATCGTACCGCGCATCCAGGCGCTCGCCATGAACGAGGCGGCGCGGATGGTGGAGGAAGGAGTGGCCAGCGCCGAAGACATCGACAAGGCAATCCGCTACGGCTTCGGTTTCCGCTACGCGGTGCTGGGGCTTTTGGAGTTCATTGACTGGGGCGGCGGCGACATTCTGTTTTACGCCAGCCGCTATCTCGAGGGCGCGCTTGGCAGCGACCGCTATCGCGCGCCCGACGTCATCTCACGCAACATGCGCGACGGCCGCATCGGCCTGCGGACCGGCGCCGGCTTCCTCGATTATTCCGAACCTCGATGTCGACGCCTACCGCGAGCAGCGCCTCGCCGCCCTCGTCGAAATGCTCAGGCACTTCGGATTGGCAAGGCCGCCGGTGACTCGATCGGGATTAGCCGAACACGTCCTGCAGCACGCCTTCGCGGACCACGGCGACGCCGTCGAGTTCGATCGTGGTGCCCATCATGGGAAGATCGAAGTGGCCGGCGGTGTAGCGTCCGGCGAATTCATTGGCGCCGGTGGAAAACAGGAAGTTGCCGGCAACAGCGCGCAGCTCGGTGCCGTTGGTGTCGCGCTGGTCGTACATCGCCAGCGCCTCATAGCGGGCGGCGGGATTCATGCCGAATCCGACATGGGATACCGCATAGGCTTCGCGGTCGCCCCACGCCGCGAGATAGGCGCGCATCATCATCGCGTCGGCGCCCTCGCCTTGGAGGTCGGTGACATAGTCATCCTTTAGCGTCATCCGAACCGGCGACGTCAGATAACGCTTGAAGGTCAGATTGATGTCGCCGGCCGCCATCACAAGCGTACCGTTGACGGTGCCGCTCCTGGGAAAGCTGACGACGATGCCACCGGGCCAATGCGCCAGCGTGCCCGGCTTGTCGGTCCAACCCCACACCCCAACCGTCGAGGCGCCGGCCATGTCGACGTCGAGGTCGGTCCCCGCTTTGGAGGTCACGCGCATCCGCGTGGTTCCGCGCAGCATTTTCGCCGCCGCGCGCACGCGCTTTTCCAGTGCCGCATCGGGCACCATGCGCTCGAGCGCTTCGGGATGTTCGTTGGAAATAACGAGAATGCGCGCGCCCGCTTTCAGTATTTCCGGGGTCTCCACCGCGTGCATCAGCCCCTCGATCGTGCAATCGACCACGAAGCCTGCCTGCTGAAGCGCGGTAACCACAGGCGCAAGTCGCTGGATCGCCTCGCTGGCGCCGGTGGAGCGGATCGGCACGATCTGCCGGTTGCGCGGCGTCGGCACGATGACGTGAAACGGTTTTGCACCCATGCGCAACAGAGCAAGCTCGGACAGGTGAACGTTGAGCGCGCGCGACTGCGTCTCCGAAAGTATCGCAGCAGTATCGCCGGATTTGACCGCGCAGCGCCCGAAAATCTCGCAGAACGCGTCGATCCACTTCGCTTCGATGCGATCCGCCAACATGCTTTAGCTCCCAGTTATAGCAACGTCGTCACGCCCGGCCTCGTGCCGGGCATCCACGTCTTAACAGCATATCAGCAAAAAAGACGCGGATGGTCGGGACAAGTCCGGCCATGACCCGAAAAAAGTAGCGCGCAACTCGCGGTCAGACTTCCGGAAATCCTCGCAGCAAGTAGGACCGCAGCCCTTGCAGCAGGCCGTTGAGAATCAGTCCCAGCAGCGAAATCGTGATCAGCGGAACGAACATGTCGACTGCCTGAAAGGTCCGCGCCGCCGTCACCAGAAGATGGCCGAGACCCTCGGTCGAGGTAATCATTTCGGCGAGGAACACCACGATGCAGGAGATCACCAGCCCGATGCGGCAGCCGGTCAGGATCGAAGGCACCGCCGCCGGCAGCACTACCTTGAACAAGATTTGACGGCGTGGCGTACCCGCCGCCATCGCCGACCAGATCAGCTTCTGCTCCACCATCGAAGCGCCGTAATAGGTCGAAAGCAAAATCGGAAACAATGCGTCAGCGGCAACGAGCGTGATCTTCGATTGGTGGCCGAAGCCAAGCAACAACAATAGTGCCGGATACAGCGCGACCTTCGGCAGCGGTGCCAGCACCCGCACGATAGGACGCACCACTGCGTTGATCGCCGGGATGGCCGCAGCGACAAGACCGATGGTGACGCCCAGGATCACCGCGATCGAAAAGCCTGCGAACAACCGGAACAGCGTGGCGGCGATCTCGTGCTGAAACGTACTGTTGGTGAGCTGCTGCGCGAGCCGCATGAGCACGACACCGGGCGGCGGCAACAGCGTAGCCGGGGCGTAACCAAACGATGCAATCGCCTGCCAAACTGCGATCAGCAGCGCGATCGGCGCGATTCCAAGCAAAACATCTAATGCAGCAGCGCGCACGTTCATGCGAAACTCAATGGAATGTCGAAGCCCGGCTCCGACCATCTGACGAGCCTGCCGCGCAGCTTTTCGAAGGCGGCGTCGAGACCGATGCCCATTGCGCCAATGATGATGATCATCGCGTAGACCGTGTCGTACTGTCCCATATCGAGGGAATTGAACAGGATATTGCCGGCGCCGGACTGCCGCGCGATCATCTCGCTGGTAACCATGGTGATCAGCGCCAGCACCAGCCCAGTGCGGCAGCCGGTGAGAATTTCCGGCAGTGCCGCCGGCAATACGATCCGGATCATCCGCTGCATCGCCGACAGCCCCATGGCGGCGCCCGACCACAGCATCTTTTCCTCTACCGCCTTTGCGCCCTGAAAGCTGTGATAGATCACGGGAAGGCTGACCCCGAGAAAGATCACCAGTATTTTCGCAATCTCGCCGACGCCGAGCCAGAGCATGATGATCGGCATCAGCGCCGCCTTCGGCACCGGGTAGGTTACCATCAGCAGCGGATTGAAGAACGATGCCACGCCGCGGCTGCGGCCCATCATCAATCCGAGCGGGATAGATACCATAATCGCAACGCCGAAGCCGATCGCCATGCGCCGGATCGACGCCAGAATGTTGATCAGGGATTCCTTGTCACCAAGGATGGAGGGGATGGCGCGAATTGCTTCCAGCGCGGTCGGAAAACTGTCGGTGCTCAGGATTAGCGCTGCGACCTGCCAGACCCCGAGCAGACCGAGGCAGGCCAGCAGCGGCGCCAGGCGCAAGATGAGTGCGCGACCTGAAATCATGGCTGCAACCCGTCTTCGCTGGTATCATCGATCATGCGCTCGATTTCGACGACGTATTTCTGATAACGGGGATCAAGCAGAAGCTCTGCCCGGCGGCGCGGACGCGGCAGGTCGATATCGACGACCCGTTTGATACGCCCCGGCGAACGCGTCATCACCACGACCTTGTCCGACAAAAACACCGCCTCATCGACCGAGTGGGTGACAAACAGCACGGTCTTGCGGTCGCGTTCCCAGATATTGAGCAAGTCGTTCTGCAGTCGCGTGCGGGTATGCGCATCGAGCGCGCCGAACGGCTCGTCCATCAGCAGCACCGCGGGGTGATAGGCCAGCGTTCGCGCCAGCGCGACGCGCTGCTTCATGCCCCCGGACAGTTCCTAGAACTTCATTCCCTCATGGTTCATGCTGATGCCGTCGGACACCGAAATGGTAGTGAATTCCCGCGGCGTACCGCCGGCCTCCGCGATTCCCACCTTGGCGGCATCGACCTGAAAATCGTGAGTTATGTTGCAGGGCGTCTGTTCGCCCTTCATGCTGACAACTCCGACCATTGGCTTGGCGAGCGCCTTATCGTCGAGACCCATCGCCCGCATGAAGGCGCGGTGGGGCGCACGATCGAGACCATCGGTCGTCACGCGTGATCGCCACTTCTTCATGTACAAATTTCTCCGCGCGTCCCGGCGAGCGCCGGGACGACTCGTTGAGGCGTCCTCGATTATTGCAGCGGCGCAACGATCGTCGGGTGCTTGAACTGCGCGACATCCAACTTTGGCAGCATTCCAGTCTCGGCATAGATATCGAGCATCTTCTGGATCGCCGGGAAATTTGGGGCGGCGCCGGGGTCGCGGCCGAAATCGTTGTCCTTGAGAAGGTAGGTATCGAGAACCGGTATCGGTGCCTTCAGCACTTCGTTAACAACCTTCAGCGTCTCTTCACGATTGGCTAGCGCCTTCCTCATCCCCGAAGTGATATCGCGCACGTAAGCTTTTACTAGTTCCGGGTTCTTGTCGACAAAGTCGGCGCGGCAAGCTTCCAGAATATGAACGATATTCGGCATCGCCTGCGAAAGCGAAAACAGCTTGCGCGTTCCGCCCTTGGCCTCCGCCCGCGCTGCGAACGGCTGATTCATGTTGACGGCATCGACGCGATCTTGACGCAGCGCGTCTTCGGAAACGGCAAAGCCGACTTCGACGAGCTTGATGTCCTTTGTCGGGTCGACCCCATTCTGCTTCAGGAGCATGTTGAACGGTCCCTGGGTGCCGCCGCCGATCACGGATATGCCGACAGTCTTGCCCTTGAGATCTGCAATAGTTTTGACCGGCGAATCCTCTTTCACGGCCCAGTAGACCGAAAAGCCGCCGGGCTTTTCGAAGACGTGCTGTGCCACGATGTAGGCCTTTAGGTTGCCGCCGACCACGCCATTCGACAGCGACAAGGGCGCCTGCGTTGCGCAATCGAGCGCGCCCGCCGCCAGTGCCCGCGTCATCGGTGCGGTGCCCTGGAATTGCGTCCATTCGACATTGTACGTCTTGCCGAGATCGGGAAATTCGGCCGGCCGCCGCATCATCCAATACTTCGACTCCTCGGCCGGAATCGTCCAGCCGACGCGGATTGTCTGTTGGGCGTAAGATGAGTTCACGCCGGCAAAAACGACGGCCGCAGCTCCAGCCGCCAAAATCCATTTGGAAGGTATCCGCATCATGCCCACTCCACTTTTTCGATGCCAACAGACGCCAGCGCAAGCTGTTTCCGCTAAATCTTTCATGGTTCAAACATTCAGGCAAGCCGTTGGGGCTTGCTTGAGCGTGGTGCGTTCCGGCCAGGCTCGAATGTGGGATGGCCGGCATGCCCAATAGGCTTTTCGAGCGGTGAGGTGGGAGATTCAAATGGCCGAGACTGGCGGGTTGGATAGATAAAACGCGCAAAGCCGGTACTCGGGCTCGGGATCATGGGATTTCCAATGACTCATGTCCACGGCCGGAGCACGAGACGATGCTGTCGTCGGAGACAAAAAACCAATTGCGGTCGCGCAAAGGGCCGTTAGAAATACGTTTCCGCATGGACACCTCCAATTCAACCGGGGATCCACTCCCAATGTACGACCCTTCAGGCGTTAAAATATCATCCGAATTTCCTGTTCCTGGGCGGATGAAAGCCTGGGTTCTGGGCGACCCGGATGAGCTTGTGCTGCGCGACAAGCCTACGCCCATTCCTGGGCGCGCGGAGGTTCTGGTCCGCATCGACGCGGTCGCCATCTGCGCAACCGACCTCGAGATCATCCACGCCGGCTCGCCCGCGAGCATTCAGGGCGGCCTGCCCTTCAACAAAAATTTCACACCCGGTCATGAATATATGGGCACGGTTGCCGCGCTCGGACCTGATGTCGACGAGTTTGCAATCGGCGAACGCGTCAGCGTGGAGATCCATGCCGGCTGCGGCCAGTGCAAGCGGTGCCGGCAGGGCATGTACACCTCGTGCCTCAACTACGGCAGACCCGACAAAGGCCACCGCGCCAACGGTTTTACTACCGATGGCGGGTTCGCCGAATACGCGGTCAATCACATCAATACGCTGGCGCGGGTACCAGACACGATGAGCGACGCGGAAGCGACGCTTGTCGTCACTGCCGGGACTTCGATGTACGGCCTGACCGAGCTTGGGCGGCCTCGTTGCCGGTGAAAGCGTTGTGGTGATTGGTCCCGGTCCGATCGGGCTACTCGCTGTGGCCGTTGCAAAAACGCTGGGAGCGAGCCCGGTCATCCTGACGGGAACCCGCGACAAGCGCCTCGCGATCGGCAAGCAGTTAGGCGCGGACCGCGTCATCAATGTCGCCGAAGAGAACGCGGTCGACGTCGTCAAAGAGCTCACCGGCGGTATTGGCGCGGATTACGTGGTCGAGTGCGCAGGCACCGAAGCCACCTTTAATCAGGCCATTCACATGGCCAGTAGGGGCGGGAAAATCTGCCTTGCGGCATTCCCGCATGACCAGGTGACGATCGATTTGGCGCATCTGGTGAAGAACAATATCTATGTCTACGGCATTCGCGGCGAAGGCCGCAGCGCCACGCGCCGTGCGATGGCGCTGATGGCGGAAAAGCGCTTCGATGCGACGAAGATTCACACCCATACGTTCGCCCTTGCCGATCTTCCTACCGCGCTCCGCTACGCCCGCGACCGGATCGACGACGCCATCAAAGTCGTCGTCACCACCCGGCAAGCCAGCATGCTTGAGAACGCCGCGGCGGAGTAGAGAAACCGGACGCGCAATCCGGGGATGGTTCACACCGAGCAATAGCGTTCCTTGATCTCGTTGTCGGCCAGCGGAGACCCAGCGTAAGGTTCTCCCGGGACTTGAAGCTGCGGCCAGACCGTGGCGCGCTGAAAACCCTTAGCCGATAATCATGCGACCCCGCCGAGATAGAGCCGCTTGACAATGTCGTTGCCTCTCAATTCGTCGACCGAGCCGGCCGCGACGACGATCTCGCCATGGACGATGATGTAACCGCGATCGGCGATGCGGATCGCCTGATTGAAGTTTTGCTCCGCCATGAGCACCGTCAGACCGAGATGCTGATTGAGCTCGCCGATCTTGGCGATGGTCTGCGAGACCAGCAGCGGCGACAGGCCTACCGAAGGCTCATCGATCAACAACAGGCGTGGCGAAGACATCAGCGCGCGCGCGATGGCTAGCATCTGTTGCTGCCCGCCCGACATGGTACCGGCAAGCTGGCTCTGTAGGCCCTTGAGGGCCGGAAATGTCTCGAAGGCAAGCGCAAGATTGCGATCGATACTGCGCCGGGCGGCCTTGCGGAAGGCACCGAGCATCAGATTTTCCAGCACGGTCAGCCTGGGAAACAACCGCCGCCCCTCGGGAACCAGCGCTACGCCGAGATCGACGATGGCCTCGGTCGACAATCTCGTCAGATCGTGCGCCGTGCCGTCGATCGTCAGCGACACGCTTCCGCGCTGTGGTCGTACCAGGCCCGCGACGCACTTCATCAGCGTGCTCTTGCCGTTGCCGTTGGTACCGAGCAATGCGACGGTCTCGCCAGCCTCGACATGGAGACTGACGCCGCGCAACGCCTTCACGGCGCCGTAACCCGCATCAAGGTCATTGATGGCAAGGCTAAGTGCCAAGATAGGCCTCCTGCACGCGCTGGTTAGCCATGACTTCGGACGGCGTGCCGATCACGATGATCTTGCCGGCGTCGAGACACATCACGCGGTGCGAAAAACGCATCACCGCCTGCATGATGTGCTCGATCATGATGATGGTGATGTCGTGATCCGCAAGGCTCATCAGGAGATCGAGCACCTCGTCGACTTCCGAGCTGGAAAGGCCGGCCATGGCCTCATCGGAAATCAGGAGTTTCGGGTGCGTCGCCATCGCGCGGGCGAGCTCCATCTTGCGCAATTCCACCTGGCTAAGCTTGGTGGCCGAAACATCCGCCTTCGACGCGAGACCCATCCGCGTCAGGATTGACATCATGGTGTCGCGGCGTTGCGCAGCCGAGACGTGTTCGTCCGCCGCGAAGTCGAGCGCGACCATGAGGTTTTCGGCAACCGTCATGCTCTTGAATGGCCGCGGGATCTGGAAGCTGCGTGCAATGCCGCGGTGGGTGCGTATATGCGGCTGCAAGCGCGTGATGTCCTCATCGCGGAACATCACGGTGCCGGGCTCGGTACGGAAAGCGCCGGAAATACAGTTGATCAGCGTCGTCTTTCCCGAGCCGTTCGGGCCGATGAGGCCAAAGCGCTCTCCCGGACGAATGTCGACGCTGACATTGTCGAGCGCGGTGAAGCCACCGAAACGCTTGGTGAGCGAAACGATCCGCAGCAGGGGTGCCCGGGTTTCGGGGGTCATCATTCTTTACCCTCGTTGCGTTTGCGGAAGACCCTTCGGATCAGGCCAATGATCCCCTCCGGCGCGCCCACCACGAACAACACCAGCATCACACCGAGCAACAGCACGTTGACTTCCGACGAGATGGTGACGGTCAGCAATTGTTGCGTCGTGCTCAACAGGATCGCACCGATGATCGGGCCCGCCCAATGCGCGGTCCCCCCGATCAGCGACATCGCGAGGGCCGAGACGGAGTAATTGAGATTGAACGCGGACGCGGGGTCCGCGTATTGCAAGTACATCGCGGCGGGGGCGCCGGCGGCGCACATCAGCGCCCCGGAGATGACGCACGCCAGCAGCTTCAGCCGCAAGGTCGGCACGCCGGTGCATTCCGCAGCGAGTTCGTCGTCCTTGAGCGCCTGCAAGCCGCGGCCAATCCATGAATTTTGAATGTAGCGCGAGATCGCAACCGCCAGCACCACAAGGATCGCCTGAACGAAAAACAGCATCTGCACATAGTTGCTGAACGGCTCCGTTACTGCCGGCCGCTGGATTTGAATGCCGGCCGCGCCGCCGACATATCGCCAGTTCGTTATCGACGTCTCGATGATGATCGTCAGCGCAATGGTCGCGATCGAGAAGAAGATGCCTTGCATGCGCAAGGTCAGGAGGCCGAGGGCGAACCCCATGAGGGCACCGACGGCGGCAGCGGCAGCGATCTGCACCGCGAGCGGCGCGCCAAAAGCCTTGAGCAGGAATACGGCCGTGTAGACGCCCATCCCGAAAAACGCGCTGGTACCGAAATTCACGTAACCGGCATAGCCGCCGAGGATACTCCATGCAACGGCGAGCACGATGAACTGCAGGATCACGTAGCCGGCAAAGAACGGATATTGGTTGCCGACGACCTGCGTCATCAGCAGGACCGCGGCGAGAAACAGGGTGGCTCCGATCCAGAAAAAGATACCGTTACGCTTCATGATCGCCTGCCGAACAGGCCCTGCGGCCGGACGGCGAGGACGCCGAGCAGCATCGCGAACGAAATGGCCGGCGCCCAGGAGGCGCCGAACAGGGTCAGAACGATCGTTTCGGCGACGCCGAGGATGATGGCGGCGACGAGCGTGCCGCTCATGCTGCCGAGCCCCGCCATGACAACGACGCAGAATGTTCGCCCGATATAGGTGCGGTCGAGCGTCGGCTCGACCGGGGCGACGATAATGAGCAAGGCGCCGGCGATCCCGAGCACGGCGGTTGCAATGCCGAACGCCCATTGCTTGATCCTGACCGGATTGGCGCCCATCAACCGCAACGCCTCCTGGTCCTGCGCGACCGCACGGATCGCGCGTCCCATGAACGTTCGCGACAGGTACAGCGTCAGCAGGATCGTCAGCGTAGCGGCGACCACGAACGCGACCACCAGCCGGAACGGAATCCGCATATCGCCGATCCGCCAGGCCTTGCCGACATAGGTCGCGGTGACCGAGCGCTGATCCACGCCGAATTGCAGGATGATCAGCACTTCGATGATGAATGCGATGCCGAAGAAGAACGCGATGCCGCGAACGCCGGCATCGCTGCCGCGCTTTTCGAATGTTTCGTAATATAGTCGGTAGGCGGCGAGACCGAATACGAAGAATAGCGGCGTGATCAGCAGCCCTGCCACCAGCGGATCAATCCCGTATTGCTCGTTGAGGAAAAACACCGCGTAGGACGCCAGCACCAGAAAGGCCGGATGCGCAACGTGGGGGACGTCAAGCAAGCCGAACGAGACGGACAATCCGAGGCTGACCGCTCCATAGAAGCAGCCGAGCAGCACACCGATCACCACCGCATCGAGCAGCAGGTCCATTGAAAACAATTGAGGTCCCCCTTGACCCGGCTTGAGCCAGCTTCCCCGATCAGCTCATGCCGGGTTATTCGATTTCCAGCAGGACAATTTGGCCTTGATCCCGGACAGCAGCGCGATGGTCAGAAAAAATGCCGGATTTACTTCCGGGCGGCCTCAAACGGACTGATGAGCTCGCCGGACTTCAGTTTCTCCGGAAACAGGATCACCTGCTTGCCCGGTGTGCGGAACTGCTCGATGTTCTTGTCCACGACACCGCGGAACTGGGCCATCAGCGTCGCGGTTTCCTTGCGCTCGCCGTCCGCCGAAAACACGATCGGACCGACGATGGTGTTGATCTCGTTTTCGTGCAGATATTTTGCAATGGCCTTCTGGTCGAGGGAGCCAACGGCCTTGATGGCCTGCTCGACGAGTTGACCGCTGGCGTAGCCGAACGGCGCAAGATAGTAACCCAGCGGATCGACCTTGGCTTCCACCGCCTGTTTCGCGTAGGTGTCGAAGAACGTCTTGGTCCCCTCGTAATACATGCTCTTTTCCGGGAGCCATGAATTGTAGTTGACGACGCCGTTAAGCAGCGAGCCCAGGTTTGCCATGACCGCGCCGAACTGCAGGCCGACCATGCCGCCGCCTAAAATCTTGACGTTGTCGCCGATCCCGAGCTCATTGACGGCGCGCAAGATTCCCGCCGAATCCGGCGGATAGGACGCGACGTACACAATATCGGGCCTGGCGGACTTGAGCGCGCGGATGATACCGGAGAATTCCACCGTGTTGGGCGGATAGGACTGGTCGAAGACGACTGGCATGTTGAGCTTCTTGGCGACATCCCTCGCCGTTTTTGCAAGATTCTGTGCGAATTCCTGGTCTGCCGCGAGAAGCGCAACGGTCTTGCCGCCGGCCTTCTGGCCCAGATCGAGGAACGATGCCGCCCAGCTGTCGGCCGGCCCCCACGGCGCATTATTGAACCACATGTCGTGGCCAACCTTGCTGTTCACCTGAAAGGAGAAATTGCCGATCAGCACCATGCCGCGCTGCTTGACCAGCGGCATGAGCGGCGCCGTGGGCACGGTTCCGTAGGGTGCGAACAGCAGATCAACCTTGTCGACGTCCAGCAGTTTCGAATAGATCGCCGGGGTCTCGGAGGCGCTCGATTTGTCGTCATAGACGACAAGCTCGACCTTGCGGCCGAGCAGGCCACCCTTGGCGTTGACATCGTCCCGCCAGATCTCGATGCCAAGCAGCGAAGCTTGGCCGCCGCCCGCGAGACCGCCGGTTAGAGCCATGCTCATGCCGATCCTGATTGGCGGCTGTTGAGCGTCCGCGCTTGAGGTCAGCCCAAGCACGGCGACGGCGATCGTTCCGCCGAGAAGTGTCCTGCGTTTCATTTATTCTCCCATATGTCTCGTTTTTGGTCGTATATTGGATGAACAAAGCCGACATCACAATGGAAAATCGTCACGCCCGCTTTGACCCCAAAGCGGACATGCGCCCGCCGGCGTCGTTGAACCGGGCGACGGCGAGTTCAGATTCGTCCCAGGGCCGTCAGGATAACCTGTGGCGTCAACGGAATCTCGGTAATTATCGCCCCGAACGGCTTGAGTGCATCATTCACCGCGTTAGCGACCGCCGCGGCTGCTCCCGCCGTGCCGGCCTCGCCAGCGCCCTTCGCGCCCAACTCCGACTCCTTGGCCGGCGACACCACGTGTCCCACATCAATATCGGGCATTTCGCCGGACATCGGAACCAGGTAATCGGCCATGTTGGCGTTCGTCAGTTGGCCGCGCTCATCATAGATGCATTTCTCGAACAGCGCCGCACCGAGGCCCTGCACCACGCCGCCCCGGATTTGTTCATCGACCAGCTGCGGATTGATGATCGTACCGCAATCCTCGACTACCCAATGCCGAAGAAGTTTGACGAAGCCGGTATCAATATCCACTTCAAGCCATGAGGCCTGAACGCCATTGGTGAAGGCGAACGGATATTCCCGGGGCACGAAGTGGCGCGTCGCCATCAGCTCTGGCTGAATACCCGGCGGCAGCGTATCCGGGCGGAAATACACAATTCTGGAAAGCTCCTTCAGGTCGATGCGTGACGAGCCGTCGACGGCGCTCACAATCGCATTGTTGATGATGTCGAGTTCCGCGGGAGAGGACTGCAGGATCGCTGCTGCGACGTCCAGAATGCTTTTGCGCAGCATTTTCGCCGCCTGCAGCGCGGCCTCGCCGCCAATTCCAGCGCCGCGCGATGCCCAGGTGCCGCCGCCGTATGGCGTATTGTCGGTGTCGCCTAGGATGACGCGGACGCGTTCCATTGAAACCCCGACTACGCTGCCGACGATCTGCGCCGTAAGCGATTCCGAGCCCTGCCCCTGCTCGGTGATGCTGGTCTGGCAGATGACCGAACCGGTGGCGTCCAGCCGCACCGCGACGCCATCCTGCGACGAGATGCGCGCGCCGCCGACGCCGTAGAACGCCGCGCTTGGATTGGTGACCTCGATGAAACTGGCAATGCCGATACCGCGATGAACGTTCTTCTTGCGCAACGCCGCCTGTTCGGCGCGTAGCGCGTCATAACCCATCATCGTCATCAGCTTGTTCATTGCGGCATGATGCGACAGCAATTCGAACCGCAAGCCGGAAGGTGACGCGCAGGGATAGGCGTCATCGGCAATGAGATTGTGGCGGCGGATTTCCACCGGGTCCATTCCAATTTTCGACGCCGCCAGATCAATCAGGCCTTCCGTCACCGAGCACGCGATTGGATGGCCGACGGCGCGATACTGGCACATCACGTTCTTGTTCTGGAACACGACACGAGCCCGCGCGCGATAGTTTTTCGTCACATAGGGCCCGCCAACCAGATTGACAACCTGGTTGGCCTCGATCGCGCTGGTGCGCGGATACATCGAATACGGACCGATGCCGGTGAGATCGTCGATCTCGAACGCCATGATCGTCCCATCGCGCTTGACGCCGATCCGCCCTTTGCAGCGATGGTCGCGGGCGTGAATATCGGTGTTGAAGCTTTCGACCCGGTCCGCAACGAACTTGACCGGTCGGCGCAACAGTTTGGAGAGCGCATAAACAGCCATTTCGTCGGCATAGATGTGAACCTTGATGCCGAAAGAGCCACCGACATCCTTGCAGACGACGCGAACCTGCGAGTCCTCAAGCCCGAGATGGAGAGCCGCGATGTTCTGCACCATGTGCGGCGCCTGCGTGCCCTGGTAAATGGTCAGCCTCTGTTCCGCAACGTTCCAGTCGGCCACTACCGCACGGGGCTCCAGCGTCACGCCGGTGTGCCGCCCAAAGATGAAATCCGCCTCGGCCACCTCGTCGGAGCCGGCAAACGCCGCGTCGACAGTGCCAGCGTCGAGGTTACGCTCAAAAGCGAGGTTGTCACCGAGCGGAGCATGAATTACCGGGGTTTCCGGTTCGAGCGCGGTACGCATGTCCGTTACTGCATCCAATTCCCCGTATTCAACCTTGACGGATTCCGCTGCGTCCTCTGCCACGGCGCGGGTTGTCGCCACCACTGCCGCGACGGCTTCCCCTTGCCAGCAGACGCGGTCGATTGCGATCGCATGCTGCGGAGCAGATTTGAGGCCCTTCAAATGCGACAGCACGCCAACCCACGGCGTGATGACGGCCGCAAGCTCTTTGCCTGTCACGATAGCGATCACATCAGGCATACGCCGCGCTTCGGTGGCGTCGACGGCAATGATCTTCGCATGGGCGTGGGGCGAGCGCAGGAACACGACATGCGCCATGCGCGGCAGCTCCATGTCACTGACATAAAGCCCGCGTCCCTGCATCAGCCGGTCGAGATTTGGCCGTGGAACCACCTTGCCGATGTATGAATTCGGCCGATCCAGCACTGATAGAGCGTCGGGATTTGCCGACGCGACCTTCATGGCTTGCGCCCCCTGCGCGCCCGCGCCGTGGTTTCGACCGCATCGATAATGGCCTGATAACCGGTGCAGCGGCAGTAATTGCCGGAAAGATGCTCGCGTATCCTCGCCCGATCGGGCTCGGTTTCCTGCTGCAGCAAGTCCTGTGCGGCGACAAGCATTCCCGGCGTGCAAAAGCCGCATTGCAATGCGTTGCGATCGCGAAAGGCGGCCTGCAGGTCGGCGATCTCGCCGCTGTCGGACAATCCTTCAATGGTTACGACAGATGCGCCGTCCGTCTGCACCGCCAGCATCAGGCAGGAACGAACGATCTCGCCGTTCAGGCGCACCGTGCATGCGCCGCAAACCCCATGCTCGCAGCCGACATGCGTTCCCGTCAGCATCAGATGCTCGCGCAGGAAGTCTGCCAGGTTGAGACGCGGCAGAACATGCGCATTGACGCGCTCACCGTTGACTTCGAGGGAGATTGGCATGGCGGCCGTCACACCCGTCCCCCAGGGTTGAGATCGGGACGGCCAAGAAGCGCGGAGACGCAACGCGCCAACAATATCTTCGCGAGATGCCGGCGCATGGCAGCAGACGCCTGCTGATCCTCTTGGGGGTCGAGTTCTTCGCCGAGCGTCGCCGATGCCTCAGCCAATACCGCTGGCGTGATGCGGACATTGATCAGTTTCGTCGCCGCCTTGGCCAATATCGGCCGGTCGCCGACGGCAAAGAATGCCGCGCGAAGGTCAGTGAACAGACCGCCTTGTACGATCGCCTGCGCCGCCAAGCCTGCAATGGCATAATCACCATGCCGCCGGGCGAATTCGCTGAAGAAATGCGCCGAATTTTCTTGCGAAATCGGCACTTCGACGGCGATCAGTAGCTCCCGCGCCGACAGCGCCGTCTCGTAAATTCCAGTGAAGAAATCCCGGGCCGCAATCCGTCGCTCGCCGGTTTGACCGCGTACAACAATCGTCGCATTCAGTGCGACCATGCAGGCCGGCAGCTCGGAAGCGGGATCGGCGTGCGCAAGGCTGCCGCCGAGGGTACCCCTGTTGCGGATAGCGGGATGCGCGACATGACCGACCGCTTCCGCCAATAGCGGCGCGTGCGCCGCAATTTCGGGAGATCGCAAGAGATCAACATGGCGCGTCAGGGCACCGATGTTGACGACACCGCCACCTACCGCAATTCCGCGCAATTCGGTGATCTCGCCGATATCGACGATGAGTTCGGGGGATATCAAACGCAGATTCATCGCCGGCATTAGGCTTTGGCCGCCTGACAGGACTTTCGCCTTGTCCCCATACGCGGCCAGCAGATCCAGCGCGTTCGCGGCGCTGGTTGCGCGTGCGTAGCTGAAAGCCGAGGCTTTCATTGGCGACCTCCCCCGGGCCGGATTTTGGCGTATTTTCCAGAATTAGAGGGTGGCAACCATCAAAGGTCAAGTTTTGTTTGTCGAACGACTATTTCGGGGATTTAACTTTTGGACTTGCGGTATCGTTGCGAACGACGCACGGTTTGGTTGTCATCGAAACCAGGGGGCGAGGAGGAGGCAATGAATCTGGGTTTCTTTACGATGCCGATTCACCCTCCCGAAAAGGATTGGCGGCTATCCCTGAAAGAAGACCGGGAAGCCTTCTTGCTAGCCGACGAATTGGGGTTCACTGAAGGCTATGTCGGCGAACACATCACTGATCGAGCCGAGAATATCACTTCTTGCATTGCGTTCATCGCGTGGATCGCCGCGGCCACCAAGCAGATCAAGCTGGGTACCGGCACGATCAACATGCCGAATACCCATCCGGCCGCCGTCGCCGCCGGCGTGGCAATGCTCGATCACATGCTCGAGGGACGTTTGATTTTAGGAATAAGTCCCGGTGGACTTCTTTCGGACGCGGAATTGTTCGGTAACCTCGATGCCAATCGCAACGAGATGTTTCTCGAATCGATCAATCAGGTTCTGGATATCTGGGCCGGCGAGCCGCCTTACAATTTTCAAGGGAAATACTGGAACATCTCGACGCAAAGGACCCTGATCAGGGATATTGGCCAGGGATACATTGCGCGGCCACTGCAGTGGCCGCATCCGCCGATCGTCGTGACCGCCGTCGCGCCGTACTCAAAGGGCGTTACCGAGGCCGCTGCGCGCGGCTGGGATCCGATTTCGGCCAATTTCCTGATGCCGGTCTGGGTGAAAAGCCACTGGCCTAGATACGTCGAGGGCTGCGAGCGCGGCGGTCGCGCAGCCGATCCTGCAAACTGGCGCGTCGCAAAGAGCGTCTTTGTTGCCAAGGACGCGGCGACGGCAAAGGCCTACGCGACCGACCCGGCCGGGCCGTACGTCTTTTATTATCGTTCCTTGTTCACCAAACTGAAAATGAGCGGCCGCATCGAGCTGTTCAAGACGCGCCGCGACCAGCCTGACGATGAAGTGACGCTGCAGACGATTTGCGACAAGCTGATCATCTATGGAACGCCGGAGAGCGTTGCTGATCAGTTACTCGCTTTTCAAGACGAAATTGGCAAGTTCGGTACGCTCTTGTATGCCGGCAAGGACTGGAAAGATCGCGAGCTTGGACGGCAGTCCATGATTATGATGGCTGAAAAAGTCATGCCGCGCGTTAACGCACGGATCCTGAAACAGTCGAAGGCCGCGGAATAGCCTGCAGCCAACTCCGAGAATGCTCATCGTGGCTCTGACCGATCGCATCCCCTACCAAGCGCAAGTCGACCGGCCGAGGCTAGAGCTGCCGGGCGGCAAGAAAATCGCGGTGTGGGTTATCCTCAATGTCGAAGAGTGGCGGATCGAAAACGCGATGCCGCGAACGGTGCTGAGCCCGCCGATGGGACAGCCGCTGCTGCCGGATGTGCCCAACTGGTCTTGGCATGAATACGGTATGCGTGCCGGGTTCTGGCGGCAGTTCAAGGCGCTCACGGACCGCAATATGCCAGTGACATTGGCCTTGAATGCAAGCGTATGCGGCTCTTATCCGCGCGTTGCTTCGGCCGCGCTCGAGGCCGGCTTTGAGTTCATGGGCCACGGATTCGTTCAGGGCCCAATGCACAGACTGGACAACCAGGCCGATACGATCAAACGGGCCGTTGAAACCATCGCCAAATTCACAGGCAGGTCACCGAGATCGTGGGAAAGTCCAGGGCTGACGGAGACCGACGAGACCCTTGATCTACTACGCCTCAACGGCATCGAATATGTGGCGGACTGGGTGATCGACGATGTTCCGCAGGATGTTGCAACGCCTTATGGCACAATCACGACAATTCCCTACTCAGTGGAGACCAATGATATTGTCATTCATGCGCTGCAGCATCTTTCTTCCGAGCAATTTCTGAAGCGCTGTACCGATCAGTTCGATCGGTTGTACCTTGAGGGCGCCATGAACGCGCGGATCATGGCGATCTCCATTCACCCCTACATCACCGGTGTCCCGCATCGCATCAAATATCTCGAGGCTTTGCTCGACTACGTCATCGCCCATGAAGGCGTTGCGCTGATGACCGCGAGCGAGATCGGGGACTGGTATCGAAGCGAAATGGCAAAACTCTAATTCCGATGGGTGATCCGCAATAGCGCTGAACCGAACTGCCTGCGGCGATTGTCCGGGGACAGCCTGGGCCACGGTTTCTTTCTCATGGTTTACGCGTCAGTAAAGTGTCGTCAGTGGCAAGAAATCGGCCGTAACCGCTATGAGCAAATAGCAGCGGCTCTTTCCGGTTGTAGGCATAGGCCTCGACCGCACCCAGGAAAATCACATGGTCGCCACCATAATATCGATTGGCTGCGCGGCATTGAAAGTTTGCAACGCTGTCCGCAAGAATTGGCGCGTTGCCAAGGCCAGGTGTCCATTGAACCCCGGCAAATTTGTCCTCGGAAGATTTTGCGAATTTGTTCGCAAGCGCTTGCTGCGATGCGCCGAGGACATTGACCGTAAAATGGCTGGCGTCCTGGAACACGCTCATGCCCTGAGAAAAGATCCCCAGGCTCCAGAGTACGAGCGGCGGGTTCAGCGACACCGACGCAAACGAATTGCAGGTCAGCCCGTAGGGCTTCCCGTCAGCAGCAGCGGCCGTGATAATGGTAACGCCGGTGGCAAACGTGCCCAGCGCGTTACGAAAATCCCGCGGATCAATTGGCGAGTGATCACTGGCCAGTTCGTTAGCTGGATCTGGATCGATCGGATGCTTTGGCGCGTCGGTCATCCGGCGGCCTCAAAGCGTCAGGTTTTCGGATGGCAGGCCTAGCGCAATGCGGCCGTAGTTGGTGCCAGCCGCATCGAAATTGAACGCGATGTGCGAATTGATCGCGTGCGCATCGCGAAACTGCCGCTGTAGCGTTCCGCTCGTGAATAGTCCGCGCGCTCCGCTTGCCGCGAATAACAGCGACACCGCTTCGGTGCACAGATTGACCGAATAAGCCCCGTCGCGACGCGATTTGGTCTTGGCCGCCATATCCGGAATGTGGCCGCGCCTTGCGTCGGCCATCGCATCGATGCATGTCGCACGCATGATCAGGCGCGCCGCGTCGATTTTCGCGGAAGCTTCGGCAATCTTGATCTGGGTACTTTGCAGGTCGGCGAGCCTGGCGCGATTGTAGGTCGATGCGCGGTGCCGAGCGACATCGACATAATCATCCAGACACGCCTGCGCATTCCCCAAGGCCGCGCCGGAAAGCACATATGGAAACAAGGAGAACACCGGCAGCGCATAAAGCGCATTTGGATTGACGGCGCTGCCCGGGGTCGGGCCACCGGCGAGATCGCTCACCGCGATCGTCATCGGCTCGGCAACAAAGGCATCCTCGACCTCGACGTCATTCGATCCCGTTCCCCGCAAGCCGGCAGAATTCCACGTGTCCTTGATTTTGTAGTCGCTTTTGTTAAGCAGAAAGATGCGGTATTCGATACCGTCGGCTTCGTCGTCGGACGAAACAACGCTGGCAAGCATATTCCATTCGCTGGAATCCACCCCCGAGGAGAAAGGCCAGCTGCCTCGCAGTCACATATCCACCTTCGACTTTTCTGGCGCGACCGGCCGGAAATATGAACGAGGATGCAATCAGAGCGTCCGGGTCCTTGCTCCAGACCAGATCCTGGGCGCGCTTGTCGAACATGCCCAGCATCCAGTGGTGGCTCGCGAGATTGGCGAAGTTCCAGGCCACCGATGCATCGGCTTGCCCGAGCGCATCGGCGCAATCGACCAGCGCGACATAATCGAATTCCGCGCCCCCCACCCTCTTCGGCTGCACGATCCGGAACAAACCAGTGTCATGCAAATCGCGTTCGGTCTCCGGCGGCAGACGCCGCAATTCCTCAGTTCGGGCAGCGCGATCGCGCAATTTTGGAATGAGCGCTTTGGCACGTGCCATCATGACCGCATAGGCGCGGTCATCCGTATCCGGCCCCGAGGGCAGATCTGTGTTTGGTTTCCGACCAACACCTGCCATTTTGACGTCCTTGCTATCTCGCCCGTCGTGCAGTTTTGAGATACGACCGATCGGAATCGAGAGGCAAACGCCTCTCTTAGTTTCGCCACGTCGCGACCAGAGCTGGTTCACCGGCCGAAGCTACTTGACGATTGTTGCTCGCCTGATCACTAATTAAGGCGCGGCCGGCGTTGCCCGTCAATCGAATTCGACAGAAAAGGACTCTCATGGACAAGACCGTTGGAATCGTCGGGCTTGGCATCATGGGCGGCGCGATTGCGCGCAATCTTATCGATCGTGAATGGCGCGTGATCGGCTTTGATATCGACGCCGCACGACGATCCGAGCTTGCCCTCGCCAGCGTCACAATCGCCGACGACGTCCGCCAACTTGCGCGCGATGCGCCCATCATCATGACCAGCCTTCCCGATCCCGCCGCGGCTGAGGATGTCGCGCAAGCCATCGCCAGTTCCGGTCAATCTCGACGAATCGTGGTCGAACTCTCGACGCTCAGCATCGCCGACAAACTTCGCTTCGAGGCGCTCCTGAAGAAAGCCGGCCACATCGCACTCGACTGTCCCCTGAGCGGGACTGGGGCGCAGGCAAAGATTCGCGATCTCGTCGTCTACGCCAGCGGCGACAGCAACGCCATTGCACAATGTACGAATCTGTTCTCCGACTTCGCCAAGCAAAGTGCCGATCTTGGAAGGTTCGGCAATGGCAGTCGGATGAAGTTCATCGCCAATCATCTGGTAGCCATACACAACGTTGCGACCGCCGAGGCGATGATTTTGGCGCAACGCGCCGGGCTCGATCCGAAAATAGTGGTCGACATGGTCGGCCCGGGCGCTGGCGGCTCGCGGATGTTTCAGATGCGGGCGCCTATGATGGTCGAAGGCATTTATGAGCCTGCAACCATGAAAGTGGCGACCTGGCAAAAGGATATGGCGATCATCGCCGAGTTTGCCGAGGGCGTTGGCTGCGCCACCCCTCTGTTTACGCTGACTCAGCCAGTTTACGCGGAGGCGATGGCGATGGGATTGGGCGACCAGGACACGGCTGCAGTGTTCGAAGTGTTGAAGAAAGCCATTATCACCGATTCTAAATCTGCCGGTCAGGATTGACGATAGCAGCTCTCGCATCATCACGCCTGAACAACCTCCTCAACAAGGTCCCTTCAATGATCGATCGCAAGAATCGCTATGGCCGCACCGCCGCACGCATCCACGACGCCGACGGGCTCGCTCGGCGCCCGTCGTCCGTCACGATCGATATTCACGCCCATATTGTGGTCCCCCAAGCTGCCAAGCTGGCGCAGCCGCATATCGACATAAGCCGTATGCCGCTCGCGTATTTTTCGGACACGGCCAGTAAGGAAATCAATGCGCAGCAAGAGAAGGACGTGCACGAAGTCATGACCACGATCGAGCGCCGTCTGTTTGATCTCGACAGAATGGGCATCGACATTCAGGTCGTGGCGCCGGCACCGGGCCAGTGTTACTATTCAATCGATCCGAAAATCGCGGAAGCTGCCCATCGCCTCGCCAATGAAGGCGTGGTGGAATATTGCTCGCGCAAGGCCGACCGGTTTGTCGGGCTCGGCGTTGTTACGCTGCAGGAGCCGGATATCGCGGTCCGCGAGCTCGACTATGTCATCAACGAGCTAAAGCTGAAGGGCGTCGAGATCCTGACCAATGTCGATGGTCAGGAATTGTCTGATCCAAAATTCCGGCCGTTCTTTGCGAAGGCCGAACAGCTCGGGGCGTTCATCATGATGCATCCAAACGGATTCACCCATGGCGAACGACTGACTCATTTCTATTTCAACAATGTCTTGGGAAATCCACTCGATACCACGCTCGCGCTTCACCACCTGATCTTTTCCGGAACGCTGGCGCGCTTCCCCGATTTGAAGCTGATGGCAGTGCATGGCGGTGGCTATCTTCCCGGCTATTCCGGCCGGATCGATCACGCCTGGGGCGCGCGGCAGGATGCTCATGGCGAACTACCATTACCGCCGACGACTTATCTGCGGCAGGTCTATCTGGATACGGTGGTCTTTACCTATCACCAACTGGCATATCTGATCGACGTCTTCGGTCCGGACCGGATCGTGATGGGTACTGACTACCCGTTCGATATGGGCGAATATAATCCGATCGGGCATATCGCGGGGGTACGCGGAATGGATGAGGCAACGCTGGCTCAGATCGCCGGCGGAAATGCCGCCAGAGTGCTTGGCCTTGATGTCTAGCGCGTACTCCGCAAAAGCATGGCGTCGGACTTGGCCGCACCGATCAGAAAGCATCGTCTCCGCGAATATCCGAATGTAATCCGATCGTCCCGTCTGCCTTGAACCTCTATACGTTTCGGAGCGACGCATGTCTGCGTCGGCCTGGCGGTCCATTAACATGCAGAGGTATCATGGAAGACTTGTTCGAATTTCTGTTCGGCGCCAGCGGGCGCATCAACCGGGCCAAATATTGGCGTTCGACTCTCATCTTTACGGTAGCCGGGGTGATGGCCGCCGTTATCCTGTTTACCGCCGCCGGCATTGCCGCGCCGCTCTTCATCATCATGGTGGTTATTGTCCTCATTCCGTGGCTGCTCTGGGGGTTTTCCATCACCACCGAGCGGCTGCATGACCGCGACAAGAGCGCCTGGTGGTTGGTGATGTTCTACCTGGTGCCGGGCGTGCTCGGCCAGCTAGCGAAAACAGCATGGTTTGCCGGAGCCACAGGCGCGGTACTGCACTACATACTCGCGCTGGCAAGTTTCGCGCTCACGATCTGGGGATTTGTCGAGATAGGCTGCCTGCGCGGCACCCCGGGCTCGAACACATACGGACCCGACCCTCTCTTGCAGTCTAGACGGCGGGGCTGAACGGCTAGGATCCAAAAACGAAAAAAGCCCGGCGGCCATCAGGCCGCCGGGCGAATTTCGCATGCTTGGAAAGAGATACTTACCGGCTCGTGCCCCGCAAGTACGGTTCAAATGTTCAAGTCATCGCCGCGCATCCCCAATTCCCCGCTTCCGCAACATGACTACGATTATATGGCGCTGTCCTGCGCGCCGTCAGCTGTCTTGCTTCGTATCGTTCCAAAGACTCCCGCCTCGGCTAAGGAAGCGATGCGGGCATCGTCGTAGCCGAGCGTCTTGCGCAAAACATCCTTTGTATGCTCGCCCAGCAAGGGCGCTGCGACTGGGTCGGCAACCGGCGTCAGGTCAAGGCGGAGCGGCGATTCGATATTGGGGACCGAGCCTGCGGCCGGGTGCGGAATCTGGCTGACGCGATGACGCTCGCGCACTTCCGGCGAGTTGAAAGCCTCCTCGACAGTGCGGAGATAACCGACAGGGATATTGGCGGACTTCATCTTCGCCACCCAATGTTCGCGAAGGTCTTGCGCAAAAATCCCGGAGAGGATCGAGCGCAGTTTCTCCCTATTGGCCGTTCGTGAACGTCGGTCTGCGAATTCACCGCTGGCGAGATCCGACCGGCCGAGCACTTCGATGACGAGACGGCGATACAGTCGATCATTGGCGCAGGCGATATAAAACGGCGCGTCGGAACCATGATAAACACCGACTGAGGGTGATCCGTTGGGTGAATTCCCCTGACGGCTCGGGTTCACACCGGTCATCAAATAGGCCATGCCATAAAATCCGGTCATGCCAAGCGCCACGTCGAACAGCGCCACTTCAACATGCTGGCCGCGGCCAAGCCGTTCGCGGGCGAACAGCGCCAGCAGGATGGCGTTGCAGGCTGACATGCCCGTGACCATGTCGATCGCGGGTGGCCCGGTCCGCACCGGCGGTCCATCCGGAAAGCCGTTGAGCGACATGAATCCGCTCTCGGCCTGCGTGATCGGATCAAAGCCGGGACGGGATGCAAACGGTCCCTGGCGGCCATAGGCCGAAATCGAGCAATAGACCAGGCGAGGATTGGACGGCGCTACCGACACATAGTCGAGACCATGCTTTTTCATGACGCCGGCGGAAAAATTTTCCACCACGACATCTGCCCGCGCGATCAATTCCCGCGCTATGTCGCGCGCCTCGGGCTTGGTGAGATCAAGAGCAATGCCACGCTTGTTGCGGTTCAAACTGACAAAAGCGGCGCTTTCGCCAGCGAGATCGGCATGCTCATAGCTGCGTGTATCGTCGCCGCCGTCCGGATTCTCGATCTTGATGACTTCGGCGCCAAAATCGGCGAGCGTTTGCGTGCAGGCCGGCCCGGCGACGACCCGGGTGAAATCCACGACCAGCAACCCGTCAAGAGCAGTCGGCACACCCTTCGCCCGCGGCGCACGATCCGGTAATTGCGGTCTCCCCGTCATGATCACTCTGTTCCCTTCTGATATCGACCAACGCCATCGTCGGCGCTGCGCGCGCGACTGTAAGGTCTATTTCCAGAAGTTCAACATTAGCAATCGCTTGAGACGCATGCGCGATTGCGCGAGCCGATCGCATCACCGGATAAACTTGCGCCAATACAGCGTATTGGGCCAGGCCCATGGATATTGCGGCTGGTACAGCCGATAACCGGCCCGGATGAAATTGTTGGCGGAGGCAGAGATTGTCGGTGGTATCCGAGACGATGCAGTTCCACCCATTGTGCCGCGCACGCGATTCCAGCGCGCGCATCAGGCGCAATTGAAGCCTATTCCCGTAGTGCTTCTTCAGCACGCCGACACGGGAAAAATATCCCGCATTGCATGCGCGCGTCGACGGAACGACTCCGGCAAAGGCGACCGGCATCCTTTCGCAATACGCCAGCCACCAATGTCCCCAATCGAAATCCGGAATGGCAGCGCCGTCAAAGAATGTCAGGCGATGGAGGTCGGCGAGCGTATCTGCGATTTCGTCGTCATGGCCATCGACCTCGCGTATCCTGTACATCGGCCAGACCTTCAAATCCCGCCTCGCAACCGCATTGAGGCCTCGCACCGAAACCAGCATCGAGAGGTCAAGAAGCCGGCCGGCCTCTCTCCGCAAAGCGGATGGCTCCGCGGCCATTGCAAATGCGGCCTACCACGCGACCGGAAAACGGGTGCGCGACCTACCGATCACACTGGACAAGTTGCAACGCTAGAGAGCACGGGGCTCGTGCATGGGCCAGCCCGGTTACGACGTGCGGCCGTGCCGGAAAATAAGCCCGCGGTTGCGGGATTGCTCTACGGGGCCGTCACCTCGGTCCAAGAAGTGAAGCAAGGGCTCTGTCGATCGATTGCGTTACGATCACGGCGGATCGCTCGTCCAGATGAACGCCGTCCGCCCAGCGCAATTCGCTTCTCGCGTAATCGATGCGCAGCCATCGATCCGGATCGGGAAATTGGGAGTGAATGATCTCGCGAGTGATTTTTGCTGATCGCGAGCCTTCAAGTTGCTCCGAATAGGGAAGCTCGAAAAGCAGCACCCGCGCGCCCCTCCGCTCGATCTCGGCGATCAACTGTTCAATCCTCTTTGCGTTCATCCGCGCGGCGACGCTCGGATCCTCGGCGTTGAACTGTTGAAGTGCACGATCTGCATAAATGTGGTTGTCAAATCTACTGGGTGGCTGCTCAACCAGTTGGCTGAGGGCGAAGGAGACCTGTGCATGGCTGAGCGGCGCATGAAGCCAATTCTCGTAGGCCGCTACAGCCGTCCTGATTGGCCGAAAAAACAGCGGCTCGGCATTGCCGCTCCTTGAATATCTCTCGACCAGGGCAGTATCCGTCGCTCGGGATAAAACGTTCGCTTCAACCAGAACGATCCTGGGAAGGCGCGGCTGGTTCGCCACGATCTCCAGCCCGGTGACGGGGGATCCTCCGGCCAGCGCCAGATTTCGCAACCTGGGAGTTGCGAAGTATTCCTCCTTGAGGCGAAAGGTGAGCGAACTACCCACGAGCACAACGTCGGGAATGGGCTCCTTGGCATACCGGTTCAATGTGATCAGCGTGCCGTCGCGGGTTGTCGTCGATGGCAGTTGAAGCCCGCTGCCGAACCAGGCGGTAGCTAGTCCGCAGGCAAGCAACAGCATCGCGGCGCTAAGGCCACATCTTGCGAACCAGTGAACCGCCGACATTCGTTGCATGCCGACACTCAAAACTGAAAATAGATGAATGAGGTTTCGGGGCCGGCCTCGAGATACATCAGCGCGGCCATCGAACCGTACAGATATGGCTCCGCGCCGCGCAGCGTTCGCTCGAACAGCGAGCGGGAAACAAGATGCTGTACTATGACCGGCAGCGAATAGAGCAGTGCCAGATTGTAAAACAGTTTCGGCGGATTTGGATTCGTGCTTGGCGTAAACATGCCGGACAAATAGCTGATCGCGTGATCGAAGTTCGGCAGCTTGAAGAAAATCCATAGCATGGTGACGCAAACAAAAACAAAACCTATGCGAGCCGCCCGAAAGACAGTCGAGTCGATCGACTGAAGGCGCGTCATGAACGGCCGCTCGATCACCAGCAAGAAGCCGTGCAACAGTCCCCACATAAGATAGCCCAGTCCGGCACCGTGCCAGAGACCGCCAAGCCCCATCACAATCATCAGGTTCAGATAGGTTCTGAAGCGGCCATGGCGATTGCCGCCGAGCGGGATGTAAAGATAGGTCCGCAGCCAGCTCGACAGCGACATGTGCCAGCGCGTCCAGAATTCGGAAAACGAGCTGGAGATATATGGAAGATTGAAGTTGATCGGCAGCCGATAGCCAAAGAGCAACGCAAGGCCTATGGCGATCGCCGAATAACCGAAGAAATCTGCATAGATTTGATAGCTGTACAGGAAAACCAGCAACCACCGGTCCTGCGTCTGGAGCGTCTCATAGAGCGGGAAATCCATATAGGATGTCATCTCGTTGAGATTGTTCGCGACGTAGAGCTTGAAAAAGAACCCCGTCAAAATCCATTTCGCAGCCTCGACGAACGGAACATCCGCAAAATATTTCGGCTTGATCTGCGGCATGAACATTTCGGCGCGCGTAATCGGCCCCGAAACAAGCTGCGGAAAGAAGATGATGTAGAGGAAGACGCTTGTCAGATCCGGAGCTGCGCTTTTCTGCCTGGTCAGATCGACCAGCAAGCTGATGTTGTGGAACACGAAAAACGAAATTCCGATCGGCAGCGGCAATCGCAAGAGGAAATCGATGGGCGCAACGCCAGCCAAACCGGCCGATGCCGGATCGACAAACAGGAATTTATATTTGAAGAACGCCAGCAGCGCGAGATTGAAGGCAATGCCGATCGGCAACCATATCGGCCGATTCCGCAAAGCCAAAATCAAGAAGCAGATAGGTTCCGAAAACGGCGACGGCCAAAAGCGGCAGAAGTTCGGGCTGGCCATAACCGTAAAAGAACAAGCTCGCGACAACCAGCAACTGGATCTGAAGCGTTCTAAACGGCGGGAGATAATAGGCCCCAAATACGATCGCAACGAATACGCCGAATTGCCACGATGTGAAAGTCATGCCGCCCCATTGGTGATCAGCCGAAATCTAACACTACGACCTGATCGGGTACAGCCTGAACCATGGTTTCAACCGGCAGAAACCTCCTGGGACATCGACGGACTTTCTCGAGATCCGCGCCGGAAATGCCGTTTGCTCGTGCCCACAAATTCCAGGCGCCGTCCCTCAGGCGCCCGGGTAAAAAACGCGCAGGGCCGCATCGCCGTACTCGGCGATCCCTCCTGATCACCAGCAGCGGATGGCGTGCACGGGGACTACAAACAGCAGCGCGGCAATCATGACGGTGGCGCGGATTATTTGCCGAGCATGACCTTGAGGCCGAGCCATACTGCCCCGACAAGACCGGTGACGATAATGGTGATCACCGCCTTGAATGTATAGCTCTGCGCCTGCTCGACGCTCTTGCGCCAGCGCCTTAAATGCTGGAAGTCCGCGCGCAGCTCGATTCTATGGATCAGTTCAAAAGGACCATCGCCGCCGTTCTCGATGGCCTGCGGCGCCTTGCCCCAGCCGCGGTCCAGGATGGCGTTGGCGGCGGCCACGCGCGCTGCGGCGGTGACATCCTTCGACCGCATGATGCGGACCAGGACGTTGAGCGCGGTTCGGGTATGGCTTCGCGCCAGCGAGCGAATTTCGGTCAGTGATTTAGCCATTTGCGTCAACCATTTTGGGAGGGTACTCACAAATCAAGCCGGCAGCGGCGACGATGTCCGGCTCGAAGATCGGGACTGAAACGGGAGCAGCAAATGACAAGCAACACCGGGCCGCGGCTGCGCACCGTACTGGCGATCTGCCTTGCCGCGACTGGCATTCTGTCTGCGGCACAAGCGATGGCGGGCGCGGTCGAGGTATTTCACGCCGATTCGCTTGCCGGCCCGATGCGCGAACTCAAAAAGGCATTCGAAGCAAAGAACAAGGATGCCACCGTCAATCTGACGTCGGGGGTCTCGAAGCAGCTGGCCGAACGCATACTGAAAGGCGATGCCTGCGACGTCTTTGCCCCATCCTCTCCCGTCGTGGTCGATGAAGACCTGATGAACAGAAAAGTTGCGGGTTCTGATCGCGACGCCGCGTCGTGGTATGTGATCTTTTCGGGCAATGAGATGGTCGTCATCACCGTGAAAGGAAACCCGCTCGGAATCCGGCAAGTCTCCGACCTCGCCAAGCCCGACGTCAAATTTGTCCGTGTAACGGGCGCGAAGGATCTCGGCACCGGCCGCACCATCGAATTTCTCAAGCGGGCTGCCGCGCTCGAAGGCAAGCCGGAGCTGGCGCAGAAAATCATCGACGCAAGTATTGGCGACCCAGCCAAGCCGACGTCCGTTCCCGACACCGTGCGCGCCGTCCGCGAAGGCAACGCCAGCGCCGGCGTGGTTTATTATTCGGCAGCAGTCGCCGCGCGGAACGACGTTGAAATCATCCGCTTCCCGGCGAGCGTCAACATGAGCGATTCGATCCAGAATGCGGCACTGGTTCCGGGGACGGCAAAAAACCCCGGCGAAGCGAATGATTTTGTGCGTTTCCTGCTGACGCCCGATGCGCAGGCTATTCTCAGGGAAACCGGTCAGCCCCCGATCGTCCCCGCGATCCGGAAAGGCGACGTGCCCGCGGATTTGCAAAACTGACGGTCTCTTCCAGCCCTGTGAATCAAACGTGCGGCATCTCGCAAATCAAACGACCGTCGCGAACCTTGTCCTTAAGCGCGATCCGCATGTCGGATCGTCGCGGCGGGGCCGCGTTCGGCGTGGACTAGCCACGCCGCACGCCGGCACGTTCGCGCGCGCCGGCCAGGGCATCTTCCATTGTGGTGGGCTCATCCTTCGAGACGGCGCTTCGCCTCCTCGGATGCTCTCAGACCCTCATGGTGAGGAGCGCGGCAACGCCGCGCGTCTCGAACCATGAGGCCGTAGATGCGTGATAACGGTTCGACGAAAATGCTCCAGGGTAGGCTCGGATGGCAGCTCAGATTAGGACGCTCTGGGTGTGACAGGGGAGGATGTGGCGTCCCACTACGCGGCCGCCGTCCGATTCAAATCTTCCGGAATCAAAAAGCCCGCGACCGGTTTCCGGCGCGGGCTTACTTCTTGCGATGGTGAACATATGCAGGTGATTTGCCCGACGTGTCAAATCTTTTCGAAAAGCGTTGGTCGCAACCCAAGACGCCCACGCCTTGAAACCAGGTGAAGGGAACTCGCAGCAAACTACCGCATTGATATCGGGAGGAATTTTTCGATGCTTATCGCCATGACAGCTGCGGCGCAAACTCGACGCGGGTTGGACCAGGTACCCACGCAAAGCGTGAATCGCCTTGATTGCCGGCTGAAAACCGCGAATGTCCGACGCCAGGGTTCACGATCCGGTTGATCTCGCACCTTGAAGACGTTCATGGCCGAAACTAAGCGCTCGGAATTCAGACACCCCTGGCGGATGGTGCTTCGGCTGCTCGGCCCGGGACTGGTGACCGGCGCCGCCGACGACGACCCGTCGGGCATTGCCACCTATTCGCAAGCCGGCGCGCAGTTTGGCTACGGCTTGCTCTGGACCGTGTTTCTGACGACGCCGTTCATGATCGCAATCCAGTTGGTCAGCGCGCGGATCGGCAGGGTGACCGGCAAGGGTCTCGCCGCCAATGTGATGGAGCTGGCGCCCCGTTGGCTGGTCATGGCGCTTGTCTTTCTTCTGGTCGCTGCGAACACAGCTAACATCGCCGCTGATATCGCGGCGATGGGAGAATCTCTCTCGCTGGTCATTGGTGGCCTCAATCACGAACACGCGCTGATTTTCGCGTCGACATCGACCTTGCTGCAGGTCTTCGTGCCCTATCGCCGCTATGCGCCGGTGCTCAAATTCCTGACGCTCACGTTATTTGCATACGTCGCAACCGCACTGACCGTGAATATTCCGTGGAGCGCAGCCCTGCTGGCCGCCATCTGGCCCAAACCCACCGTCAATGCCGATTATTTCCTGATGGTGGTGGCGGTTCTGGGCACCACGATAAGCCCCTATCTGTTTTTCTGGCAGGCCTCGCAGGAAGTCGAGGAAATGCATCAGGGCAAGATACACCGTCCGCTTCGCGAGCTGACCAGAGGCGGCGATCCGGAGCTTGACCGCATCAGGATCGATACCATCGTCGGCATGATCTTCTCCAACGCGATTGCCTTTTTCATCATTCTGACCACCGCCGCTGTATTGAATGCCAACGGCGTCACCAACATCACTTCAGCAGCCCAGGCGGCTGAGGCGCTAAGGCCGCTGGCAGGTGATTTTACCTTTCTGCTTTTCGCCCTCGGCATCATCGGTACCGGCATGCTGGCCATCCCGGTGCTGGCCGGCTCGGCTGCCTACGGGGTGTCCGAAGCATTCGGATGGCGAGCCACGCTTGAAGCAAAGGCGCCGGACGCCGTCGGATTCTACACCATCATCGCGGCAGCTACCGTGATCGGATTCGGGCTTGGCTTTACCGGGATCGACGCCATTCACATGCTGGTGTGGAGTGCCGTGCTCAATGGTATTGTCGCCGTTCCGATCATGGCGATGATGATGGTGATTGTCTCACACTCCAAATTGATGGGGCGGTTCAGAGCCAGGACGTGGTTGATCGCCCTGGGTTGGCTCGGCACCGCCCTGATGGCCCTGGCTGTGATCGCGTTGTTTTGGTCATTCCTCGCTGGCTGAACTCTACGCTGCCTGCATCGTCGGCAGCTCGGCTAGTGGTCTTGGATCGCAACCAGCCGCCCGATCTCGACGAGGATTTACAGTCTGGCCTCCAGCACCATGTTGAAGGGCGTTTCGGCGGCGCGGCGGACGTGCCTGAAGCCGCCCTCCATGATCACTTTCTTGAGACGCGCCTCACCTGCTTGCGCACCGAGCGCAAGGCCAACCTCCTGCGCGAGCGAGGCCGGGGTGCAGACAACGGTCGATGCGGCATAAAACAATGCACCAACCGGGTTGAGATTATCTTCGAGCCTGTCGTGGGCGAAGGGCTCGACAATCATCCAGGTGCCATCCGGCGCCAGCGCCTTGCTGACGTGATGCGCGGCGCCGGCCGGGTCGCCCATGTCGTGAAGACAATCGAAGAAACAGACAAGATCAAATCCCTTGGTCGGGAAATTCTTGGCCGCACCGGTCTCGAATGAGATCCGATCGCCGACGCCGGCTTCTCGCGCGGATTTACGCGCCGCTTCGATGGAGTCCGGATGATAGTCGTAGCCGAAGAATTTCGAATTGGGGAAGGCCTTCGCCATCAGGATGGTGGATGCACCATGCCCGCAGCCGACGTCTGCAACACTGCAACCCTGTTGCAGCTTCGCCGTGACACCCTCCAGCGCCGGCAACCATTCGTTGACAAGATGATGATTATAGGCTGGGCGGAATATGCGCTGGGTACCGCAGAACAGGCAGCCATTGTGTTCATGCCAGGCCAGCGCCCCGTTTGATTTGAACGCGTTGACGATCTTCGGCACATCATGGAACAGGCCGCTTGCGATATCGAAAAAACCGGCCATGAAAAACGGACTCTCCTCATCGGCAAACACCATCGCCTGCTCCGGAGGCAGCGAGAATTTTTGAGCCGTCTTGTCGTAGCTGAGATAACCGTGGGCTGCCTGCGCCGACAACCATTCGCGCACCTGTCGTTCCGAGGTGCCGGTTTGTTTGGCAAGCGTAGCTAAGTCGATCGGCCCCGATTTCGTCATTGCCTTGTAGAAACCCAGCTGATCGCCGAGGTGGACCAGCACCGCATTTGTCAGGGCGCCGAGATCGCCCAACATGCGGCCGACAAAGGCGTTGAGCCTTGCTTCATCAATTGCGGGTTGTGCTGACATGGCCATTGTTGCCTCCCTCTGTGCGGTGAGACCGTTTGCGCCAACAGATTATAGGCCCATCCGCGTTCCCGCGCAGCCAAGACAACCATCAGCACCGATGAACTCGGGTCGTCTCATTCGATCACGCCGTCGGCCCGCGCCAGAATTGCGCCAGGCAATTTGATGCCGAGCGTTGCCGCCGTTTTCTGATTGATGGTCAGCTCAAAACGCGTAGGCCGTTCCATCGGCAAGTCCGCCGGCCGAGCGCCCCTGATAACCTTATCGACATAGTAGGCGATCCGCCGCATCGCGTCCGCAGGGTTCGGACCATAGGTGAGGAGCAGTCCATCCTTCGCCCAATCCGACCAATTGCCCGCCATGATGATCCGGTTCTTGGCGCCAAACTCAACGATCTTTTGCCGCTGCTGCAGCAACAGCCGGGTCGAGACAATGATCAGGGCTTCCGCGCGCTCGCGCGTTGCGGCATCGAACGCTCCGTCGAAGTCCTCGGGCTGCTTCACCTCGAGCGATTGCAGCCCCACGTTACGTGCGATCGCGGCCCGCCGGGTCTCGCGGAATTCGGGATCGGCATGATTCGGATTCCACAGCACCGCCACGCGCGAAATCTCCGGCACCGCCTCCTTCAGAAGCTCGAGCACTTTGCCCGCCAGCTCGTCGTAGATCAGCGTAATGCCCGTGACGTTGGCGCCGGGTCGTCCCATGCTCGCCACCAGTCCGCTCTGCACCGGATCGTTGCTGACCAGCGCTACGATCGGAATCGAGCTCGTGGCTTGCTTGGCATGCGGCGCGACGTCGCCGCCATAGGCGAAGATCAGATCGGGTTTGAGCTGCACCAGTTCTGCGGCGAGCGCCGGAAGACGTTCGCTTTTGCCGTCGGCGTAGCGGTATTCGATCTTGACGGTTTTTCCATCGACGTAACCGAGCGCCTGCAGGCCCTCGATCAAGGGTAGGACGGGGTCGATCTGCGGTGAGTATGAAAAGCAGGACGCCGATGCGAGGAATCTTACCCGGCGTTTGCTGCGCGAACGCGCGAAGCGGCGTTGCGAGCGCGGTCGCTCCGAGCGCGGTGATAAATCGGCGACGACCTTCCATTGTCTAATACCGGCTGACGGCCTCGACCAGGTCCACTCTACACGTTTCCGTGCGTAGCGGAAACAGCCCGCATCCGGCAAACACATCGGGGCGAGATGTGAGGCAGTTCATACTGCTGCCTCGCATTTCGAGCTAATCGAACGGGGCACAAGCTTTTTGCGGCATCGAACCCAACGGAGGTTTCCGATGAAGCGTCTCATGATTTCTGCATTCGCGGCGATCGCCCTGTTCGCCGCCGCCACCACCATGCTGCGATCGCCCACGCCTGCGACCGGCCACGCTGCCGGATTTTCGGACGCGATGTCGTTGCAAGAGCTGCACGGCGCGCCCGGCGTCAACAAGCTTCCATCCGAGGAGTTTGAGGATCAGTCGCTGGTCTTTTCAAGGACGAAGCAATAGAAGCCCCGTTCAAAAGGCGAGCGTACGCTGCGCGATTAAACGATTTCGCGCCTATTCGATCACTTCATCCGCACGGGCGACAAGCGTCGGCGGCAGGTCGAGGCCGAGTGCCTTGGCGGCCTTCAGATTGATAATCAGCTGGAATTTGGTGGGCTGAAAGAACGGAATGTCGCCCGGTTTGGCGCCGTTGAGGATCTGGTGCACGTCGTTCGCGAGACGCTGGGCGAGTTCGCCGAGGTCCGGCGCATACGCCATTAGTCCACCCTGGTCCATGTAGTCGCGGTAGGGATAAATGATCGGAAGACGGTGTTTTCCGGCCAGTTCGACGACCAAGGCACAAAGCGCCAGAAAGCTGCCGCCCTCGTCAACGATGGCAGCATCTACTTGCTGTTGCGTCAGATCGGCGAAGGTGCGGCGGATTTGGGCTTCGCCGACGTACGGAAGGAGATTCACAATCAGCGTGATACCCAGACGCTGCCCCGTTTCGCGAAACAACGCTGCCGATGTGTCGTTCCACACGCCCGACTGCAGGGAGGCGACCTTGGCAATCGAGGGCATCGCCTCTTTCAGGATTTGCAGGCGCTTGCCGTAGATTTCGATCCCCGCATTGATGCTGACGCCGGTAAGGTTGCCGCCGGGATGCGCGAGATTCGTAACCAATCCTACCGCGATCGGATCCCCTGCAATCCCGACGATCGGTATCGTGCCGGTGGCCGCCGCGAACGCTTTGATGAGGTCGTTGTGGTTTGAAACGATTACGTCCGGCTTGCTGCTCACCACCGCGGCAGCGAGCGCGGCAAAGCGCTCGGAGCGGCCCTCGGCGGAATGGCGCTCGATCACCAGATTGTCGCCTTCGCTGTGGCCCAGCCCGCGCAACGTTTCGTAGAACCGCCGCACCCAGAACGGGCCGGCGGTCTCGGTCAGCTGGTCCGCAGGGATGCCGGAATGAACGAAGGCGATGCGTTGCTTCCGGGGTTGTTGCGCCCTCGCCGCACGCTGCCAAAGATAAGAGGTGGCCGCTCCCCCGATGCCTGCGATGAACTCGCGCCGTTTCATTGCCCTGCCCCCTCCCTGCGCAGAAAGCCTAGCATAGCTTGGGCCGGAACACGCCCTGTACCGAGATTTCTGCGGGGTTGCCTTTGGCGATGCGCCGGCATGACGGCGCTTGGCGGAGCGGTCTTCGAGCTCTTTTACGCCGCGGCGGCGTGCCGGCGCGGGCTCACGACGTGCTCTTTGAGAACCGTGTCGGTGGCGTCGACTTCGACCAGCGATACGTCATAGCTCCAGAGATCGGCGAGGTGCTGAAGCACGCGCTTGGCGTCGATCTCGTTGAGCTGGGCCCCTTTCACCACCGCATGTCGCAACATCAAGCGACGATCGCCGGCAAGATCGACATCGACCACTTCGATGTTGGGATCGATGTACCCGACGTCGTACTGCCGCGCCAATTCGCGACGAACCCGACGGTAGCCGCGTTCATCATGGATGGCATCGACCTTGATGCCGGCGCTTTCCTCCGGATCGTCATGCAGATGGAACATCCGCAGCTTCCGGATCAGCCGTGGGCTCAGGAACTGGCTGATGAAGCTTTCGTCGCGATAGTTGGCCCAGGTGTTGCGCAGCACCGCCATGACGTCACCGGTCCCGGCAATGTCCGGGAACCACTCGCGATCCTCGTCGTCGGGATTGGAGACGATGCGCTCGATGTCCTGCATCATCGCAAAGCCGAGCGCATAGGGATTAAAGCCCGAAAAGCGCGGATCGTCGAAATCAGGCTGAAACACCACGTTGGTGTGCGACTGCAGGAATTCAAGAAAATTGCCGTCGGAAATCCGGCCCTGTTCGTGCAACCGGTTCATGATCCGGTAATGCACGTAGGTCGCGGTGCCCTCGTTCATGACCTTGGTCTGGCTCTGCGGATAAAAATACTGCGCGATGTGACGCACGATCCGGAGCGCCTCGCGCTGCCACGGCTGCAGGCGCGGCGCCGCCTTCTCGAGGAAGTACAACAGATTTTCCTGTGGCAGCCCAAGCAAGCTTGCGGCGTCGTTCCGAGTTCAGCATTTCCGGGCTCTTGGCCGGCCCCGCCGGAACGGTTCGCCACAGGTCGTTGAATACACTTTCCTCGTGCAAGCGGCGCTCTCCGGCGCGCTTTTCCTCGGCGCGAAGATCGAGATTCTTCTTGCCGGGATAGCGATCGATCCCATGCGACATCAGGGCATGCGCAGCATCGAGCGTCTGCTCGACCGCTTGCCGGCCATGACGCTCCTCGCATTGCGCCATGTAGTTCTTGGCGAAATCGAGATAATCGAGAATTCCGTCGGCATCCGTCCATTGCTTGAACAGATAATTGTTCTTGAAGAAATGGTTGTGACCGAAGGCCGCGTGCGCGATCACCAGCGTCTGCATGGTCGCGGTATTTTCTTCCATCAAATAGGAAATGCACGGCGAGCTGTTGATCACGATCTCATAGGCGAGGCCCATAAGCCCTTTGCGGTAGAACGCCTCGTGATGCGCGAAGTGCTTGCCGAACGACCAGTGCTTGTAGAACAGCGGCATGCCGGCCGAGGAATAGGCATCCAGCATCTGCTCCGCGGTGATCACCTCGATCTGGTTCGGGTAGGTGTCGAGCCCGAGTTCGGATCGCGCAATCTCCTCGCACGCATCGTGGATACGCTGCAGCTTCGGCGAAGTCCCACTCCGCTCCCTCAAACAGGCGTGCGGCTGTCGCGGTCATGGCGCGACCTTCTCCTGTTTTCCGCGACGCTGAAAAAGATCGTGAAACACGGGAAAGATTTCGCTGCGGTCGTTGACCTTGCGCATCGACAGCGGCGCGCCATCGGCGCGCAAGCGCTGATACAGCGTCCAAAGCGATGAATCGGGCATATCGAACGTGCTGCCACCGGCCTCGCCGACCTCGAGGTAGGCAAAGAACTGGCTGACCGGCAGTATCTTCTCCGTAAGCAGCCGGCTCGACGGCCTCGCTGTCCGAAATGGAGTTATCGCCGTCGGAGGCCTGGGCGGCGTAGATGTTCCAGTCCGCCGGACGAAACCGCGACTTGACGATCTCGTCCATCGCCTGCAGCGCGCTCGATACCAGGGTGCCGCCCGACGCCGGCCCGTGAAAGAAAGTATCTTCGTCGACCTCTTCCGCCCGGTCGGTATGACGAATGAAGACGATCTCGACGTGGCGATAGCGCCGCGTCAGAAACACGTAGAGCAGCATGTAAAACCGCTTGGCGAGGTCCTTCATATGCTCGGACATTGAGCCGGACACGTCCATCAGACAAAACATGACGGCCTGGGCCACCGGCTTCGGCACGGTTTCGAAGCGGCGGAATCGGATGTCGATCGGATCGATGAACGGAATCCGGCGAACTTTTGCCTTCAATGCTTCGATCTCGGCCAGCAACTCGCTGCGGCGCGCCTCGTCGCAGTCTTCGAGCTCGGCCTCGAGCTGCGCGATCGTCTCCGGCCGCGGTCGCCGCAACGCGACCCGCCGCGCCAGCGCAAGCCGCACGGTACGGCTGACCGAGATATTCGCGGGCGAGCCGGAGGTCGCGTAGCCGGCCCGCTGAAGCCCCTCGCTGTTCGGCTTCCGCCAGCTTGCGTTTGGCGAGGTCCGGCAATTCGAGATCGTCGAGGAACAGGTCGACAAATTCATCGCGGCTCAGAACGAAGCGGAACGCATCTTCGCTGTCGCCTTCACCCGGGGCGGTCGCTCTTCCGCGGCCTTCGCCCGAACGCGGAAGCATGTCACCTTCGACGAATTTCTTGTTTCCGGGAAGCACCATGTCGCGCGTGCCGCCTTCGCGGCGAAAGCGCGGCTCATTCATCCCGTCGAGCGGAATGCTGACCTCGCCGCCTTCCAGGACATCCCGGATGTCGCGGCCCTCGGAGGATTTCTTGACGGCGCCCTGAACCAGCGCCTTGGCACGGCGCAAGAACCGTTGGCGGTTCTCCAGGCTTTTACCACCCGGATTCAGGCGCCTATCGACGATGTACATTGCCACTGTTGCATCCGCCTCAGCCAGCCTGCTTCACGCGCATGTACCATTCGACGAGCCGCCGAACCTGACGCTCGGTATAGCCGCGCCCCACCATCCGCTTGACGAACTCGCCGTGCTTCTTTTCGGTATCGCCGTCCTTTTTCGAACCGAACGAGATAACCGGAAGAAGGTCTTCCACCTGCGAGAATATGCGTTTCTCGATGACCTCGCGGATCTTTTCATAGCTGGTCCAGGACGGGTTCTTTCCACCGTTCTGGGCCCGCGACCGCAGCGAGAACTTGACGACCTCGTTGCGGAAGTCCTTCGGATTGGCGATGCCCGCGGGCTTCTCGATCTTGGTCAGTTCCTGGTTGAGAAGCTCGCGATTGAGCAGCTGGCCGGTGTCGGGGTCCTTGAAGTCCTGATCTTCGATCCAGGCATCGGCATAATCGACGTAGCGATCGAACAGGTTCTGACCGTAGTCCGAATAGGATTCGAGATAGGCTTTCTGGATTTCGTGGCCGATGAATTCCGCATAGCGCGGCACAAGCTCGGCCTTGATGAATTCCAGGTAGCGCTTTTCGACTTCGTCGGGAAGCTGCTCACGGCGGATCGATTGCTCAAGCGCATACATCAGATGGACGGGGTCCGCGCCAAGCTCGGAGGTGTCGTGATTGTAGGTTGCGGCGAGAACCTTGAATGCGAAGCGCGTCGAGACGCCGTCCATGCCTTCGTCGACGCCGGCGGCATCCTTGTATTCCAGAACGCTGCGGGCCTTCGGATCGGATTCCTTCAGGCTTTCCCCGTCATAGACCCGCATTTTCGCAAACAGCGTCGAGTTTTCGTGCTTGCGCAGCCGTGACATCACCGAGAAGCGCGCGAGCGTCTCGAGCGTTGCCGGCGCACACGGCGCGGCAGCGAGTTCGGATCCCTGAATGAGCTTCTCGTAGATCTTCTGCTCCTCGGTCACCCGCAGGCAGTAGGGCACCTTGATGACGCAGATGCGATCGATGAAGGCTTCGTTATTCTTGTTGGCCTTGAAGCTTTGCCATTCGGCTTCGTTCGAATGCGCCAGAACGATCCCGGTAAAGGGGATCGCACCGATATTTTCGGTGCCGATATAGTTGCTTTCCTGCGTCGCCGTTAACAGCGGGTGCAGCATCTTGATCGGCGCCTTGAACATCTCGACGAATTCGAGAATGCCCTGGTTGGCGCGGTTCAAGCCGCCGGAATAGGTGTAGGCATCGGGATCGTTCTGGGCAAAGGTCTCCAGCTTGCGAATGTCGACCTTGCCGACAAGGGAGGAGATGTCCTGATTGTTCTCGTCGCCAGGCTCGGTTTTCGCAATCGCGATCTGCCGCAACCGCGACGGCTGGATCTTGGCGACGCGGAATCGTGAAATGTCACCGCCGAAAGCTTCGAGCCGCTTGTAGCACCAGGGACTCATCAATCCACTGAGGCGACGACGCGGAATGCCGTACTTCTCCTCGATCATCGGGCCCAGCGATTCCGGATCGAACAGACTGAGGGGAGACTCGAAGACGGGACTGAGTTCTTCGCCGGCCTTGAGCACGTAGATCGGATTGACTTCCATCAATGATTTCAGCCGCTCCGCAAGCGATGATTTTCCACCGCCCACCGGCCCGAGCAGGTAGAGAATCTGCTTGCGCTCTTCCAGACCCTGAGCTGCGTGCCGGAAGAACCCGACGATGCGCTCGATGGTTTCTTCCATGCCATAGAACCCGGCAAAGGCCGGATAGGCGCGCATTGTCCTGTTCAAAAAGATACGGCCAAGGCGGGGGTCCCTGGCCGTGTCGATCATTTGAGGCTCACCGATCGCAGCCAGGAGCCGCTCGGCGGCATTCGCATATCGCATCGGATCGCCTCGACACGATTCCAGATATTCCGCCATCGACATATCGGTTTCGCTTCGGGCCTCGTAGGACCGAGCGAAAGCATTGAACAGAGAATCGTTGTACATGATCCCTCTCTCCTCATCAGGTAAACTGCTGGACGCGCTGCTTGGTTCCAACCGCCAGACCCGCTTCAGCGTCCGTCCGCGAATCACCACTCGCTCGTGGACCCATTGGACACGCGACCAACTCCTCCACGCAATGCAATAGTTGTGCTAACGGAGCCATCATCGCCGAAATATGATAGGATTTCCGCAAGCTGTATCCGGGCCGCAACATCTTGTTAGATACGGATGCCGGATACGGACGCTAGGCTAGCTAGGCTATACGATAGTTTGAAGGCGCCTGCGGCCGGCAGCCGCGCTCCCTTGGGGCCTTACGGTTTTTGGGGCATTGCGGGCTCAATATGGCCGTATCTGACCCTGTCTGAACGATTATTCAGATCAGCGCCGGTTGGCCCGTCGAGGCGCCATCCGTCCTGTGCACTGCATCACAGTGTGGTGACCAGCTTGAATTTGGTGGTCTGTTCGATCGCGACGTCGCCGGGATTCGGGTCTTTGAGAATCTTGTCTACGAAAGGGCGGCACGGCCTCGCGTGTCAGGAAAAATCCACCCTGCCCCGTCAGTCCGCCGCTCGCCGGGGATACCAGGGCGCCAATCGCGGCAAGCCAGCCCTTTTTCAGCAGACGCGGCGACCGGCTTCACCCCTTCCAAATTTACCTGCATAGACGCCGGCCTACTCTGCTTGTTGCTCGGTGGGGCTGGGATCGCGGCGCCTGCACGGCCACGCTGCCACGCCACCGCTGCGCCGCCGATAACGCCGAGAAATTCCCGCGGCTTCACTCTATTACCGCGTCGGCGCGCAACATTGTCAGGAGCGATCGGCATTTTGGCGGGTGGCCAACCCGATAAATGCCCGGCACAATGACCGGCAAAAGGATGCCGGTCTGGTTCTCCTTGACGATCAAAAAACGAGGAAACGCTGTGAGCAAGACATCGAAAGTGCGAAGCGTCGAACTGCTCGGCTGCAACGCCGGTTGGAGAAATTATCACTTCGTCAAGCTCACCACCGAAGACGGCATCGTTGGCTGGAGCGAGTTCGACGAGGGTTTTGGTTCTCCTGGTGTCGGTGCTGCCATCCAGCGTCTCTCGGCGCGGGTGGTCGGACAAAACGCGTTTCAGCACGAACGGATTTATGCGGAGCTTTTCGCAGCGACGCGGCCCGCGGCCGGCGGTGTCGTAGCGCAAGCGCTTGGCGCGATCGAAAATGCCCTGCTCGATGCGAAGGCAAAACTGCTCGGAGTGCCCTGCTACGAGTTGCTCGGCGGCAAAATTCGCGACCGCATTCGCCTCTACTGGTCGCATTGCGCCACCTGGCGCATCAACCATCCCGACTGGTACAAGCCGCCGATCACCGATCTCGACGGCGTGAAGGCGATCGGACGCGAAGTCCGGGAAAAGAAGTTCACCGCGCTGAAGACCAATATCTTCACTTACGATGCCGGCAGGCCTCGAGGCTGGCGGCCCGGTTTCGGCGCGCCCTTTGCGCCTGAGATCAATGTCGACCGCAAGGTGTTGCGCGACCTGCGCACCCATCTTGAAGCCATCCGTGATGGCGCCGGGCCTGATATCGACATCCTGCTCGACCTCAACTTCAACGCCAAGACCGAAGGCTATCTCAAGATCCTGCGCGCCATTGCCGACCTCGATATGTTCTGGGTCGAGATCGACAGTTTCAATCCCGAAGCGCTCGGCTACATCAGGCGCCAAAGTCCGCACCCGGTCTCATCCTGTGAAACGCTGCTGGGCCTGCGCGAATTCCTGCCTTATTTCCGCGAGCAGGCGATGGATGTCGCGATCATCGACACGCCATGGAACGGCGTCTGGCAGTCGATGAAGATCGCTTCTGCTGCCGAGGCTTACGAGGTCAACGTCGCGCCGCATAACTTCTACGGCCACCTTTGCACCATGATGAACGCCCATTTCAGCGCGGCGGTGCCGAATTTGCGGATCATGGAGACCGATATCGACCGGTTGCCGTGGGATCACGAGCTTTTCACTTACGTGCCGGAGATCGAGGACGGCCATCTGATCATGCCGGAGCGGCCCGGCTGGGGTACCGAACCCAACGAAGAGGCGCTTCGCGCTCATCCGCCGAAGGGCAATGTCGGGCTTTTGAATTATGGTCAAAAAACCTGAGTGGCAGCCCGCTTACGCGCGTCGCGGACTCGGATTACAACCCGGCTATGGCAGCATCGGCGGGCATCGCACAGGATCAAGAATTCGCTAGTTTGTGCTGGGAGACACAGCCGTCGCTTCCACTGAAACAGTCGAGAGTCTCGTCAGGTTGACGTTCCAGCCAATCATGATCGCCACAACGCCCGATATCAGCAGCAATGTGCTGCAAAGAACGACGATGCCGAGTACCCGTTTTCGATAGGCGGTACGATTCGCTGTCGGCTCTCGATCGTGCCGCCCCTCGCCGAGTCCGGATATCACAGCCTCGAAATGTTGACCGGTCGGAAACCGCAATAGATTTCCGCGACTTTCGGAACTCAAATTGGACGGACGAATTGCTTTGAGCCGTTTCCCTGCAAGACCAGGAAGGCTCCGGTGGCACGTCATGGCCGATCTCCAATGCAGCCCGCGGCGGATCTCTCGCCCGCTCTTAAAATATCTTTTCGACACCACCCGCGAATGTGAACTCATTCACAGAAGCAAACCAAAAAAGAATTCGGATTATTTTCTATGCATGCGTGAATACCCAAACCAACTCCAAGGCCGCGGTCGCAATTCTGCGTTACTACCGCATGCTCTAGCACATTTGCCGCAAATTGAACATTCAGGCACCGCAGAAAAATCAGGCAAATGAAAGTTCCCTGTGGAATGGAATGCGAAAGAGAAGATGCCCGAATCATTCAACAAGGTTCCCGAAGTAACCCTTGCTTTCTGGATCATTAAAATTGCAGCTACAACTCTAGGTGAGACCGGCGGCGATACCGTCACGATGACCCTCAACTGGGGTTATTTGGCGGGAACTGCGCTCTTCCTCACCGCACTGCTGCTGCTGGTCTGCTTGCAAGTCATAGCGAAGAAATTCCACCCCTTTCTATATTGGGCAACAATCATTGCTTCCACCACGTTCGGCACGACCATGGCGGATTTTGCCGATCGCTCGTTAGGCGTTGGCTACACCGGCGGCTCGTCGATTTTGTTGTTCTGTTTATTGGCTACCCTTGGCCTCTGGTATTGGTCGCTTGGCTCGATTTCGGTCGACACCGTCAGCACGCCAAAGGCGGAAGTGTTTTATTGGGCTGCCATCACTTTTTCACAGACCTTGGGAACTGCGCTTGGCGACTGGATGGCCGATTCGACCGGCCTTGGATACGAAGGCGGAGCGCTTGTTTTTGGCGCCGCATTGACGGTTGTCGGGGCTGGTTATTTCTGGACCAACCTATCGCGGGTGACGTTGTTCTGGGCGGCGTTCATTCTAACCCGGCCGCTGGGCGCGACCGTCGGCGACTTCCTGGACAAGCCTAGAGACCACGGCGGCCTTGCCTTGAGCCGGCCGCTTGCGTCGGCGATTCTCGCAGCCTTCATACTCGGATGTCTTCTCATCCTGCCGCAACGGGCCGGCGTGCATCCGGGCCAGCCCGGGGTCGTGCGGAAGTAGGGAGGCTTCCGGTCCAGGTTCCTCGGAATGAAGCGTCTTATTCTGGCGTTGCCCGAATCAACGGCTCGAAGCAAACTCCGGTGACATGTCATCGTAGCGCAGCATCTCGCTCGGAGCCGTCCGATGTACTTCGTGGCCGCAGGGCTGGTCGTGCTGGCGGGCCTGTTCTATGCCGCCGGCCATCATGAAATAGGTAGCCTCGGTGTCGAGATGTGCCGGTACGGCAGTACGTTCTGCGACAATCCGATCTACGTCTTGGTCGGCGCCGGACTAGCGGCGATATGGGCCATGTTTGTCAGCATCCGCTGAGGCGGCCGAGCCACGGGTTTCGACAACAAGCCGAACCCTAGCGCGGTGCAGGATTTACCGGTTCAGCAGGCTTTGGCCCCGGCACATTGGGCTCGAGCTCCGACTTGGGGGCGGTTGGTGTAACCTTCGCCCCGACGGCCCGCGCGGCATCACCCGTCGTCTTGTGGTTGACGATTTCGGCGGTCTGGACCCTGGGCCTGGTCCACGGGCCATGATCGACAATCAGCATGGCCAGCACGCCGAAAACCGCAACCGCTATCGCGATCACGACGGGGTGGCCTAGCATTCGCTTCCAATGATTTTTCGTCATTGAAGGTGCCTCACCTGACGCTTCCTACCGAAATAAATCCGGATGGCGGCGAAGGTTCCTGTCAGGAGGCACCGAAGCCTTCCGAACATTTCAGGAGCGCGCCGATTTTCGGTCGGCAACCATCCGGATTACGCTCGATCGGGAACGGTTTCCTGCTGCCGACGTCGACACCCATCACACCTTGAAAAGCTTGGCGTAGCGCGCCTTGATCTCCTCGCTCTGCGCCAGCACGGCGGCGGGATCGGACTTGAGCAATTTCAGCGTGGACAGCGGCGGATGGCCGGCCTTTTCCCTGACTTGCGCATGGAACGAGCGGTGCGCAAAATTATCGACCAGCAGTTGCTGTCCCTCCGCACTGAAGAAGAAACTCTGGAACAACCGCGCCGCATTCGGATTCGGCGCGCTGCGGAACACCCCACTCGGAACGATGATCAGCGGCGAGCCTTCGGTCGCATAGACGACCTCGACCGGCTGGCCCTGGTCCTTGAGCAGCAACAGATTGTAATCATTGCCGTCGGCCATCACGGCCCGCTCCCCCAGCAGGAGCTTTTTCGGCGGGTCCGCCGCCGACTGCACCTGCAGCACCTTTTGCTGGGCAAGCTTCTCGAAATATGACCAGCCGAGTTCGCGCGCGAGCACGAATGTTGCCGTCATGATCGCGCCGCTATAGCCGGGGTGAGCCTTGACGATCTTGCCCTGCCACTTCGGATCAAGCAGATCGGCGTAGCTTTTGGGCGCGTCCTCGCGCTTTACCAGATTGCTGTTATAGCCGATGGCTTCGATCCAGCCGCACGAGGTTGCGTACAGTCCATCGGGGTCGACGTGATCAGCCGGAAAGTGCTTCGCAACATCCTCGGACACGTAAGGCGCAAGCCAGTCCTTTGCTTTCCAGTCAAGATAGTGCGCGGGGTCGGTGCTGTTGGCAACGTCGACCGCATTGATGCCGCTCGCCTGCTCCTGGGCGATGCGCTGGAAAATCCGCTCGGCGCCGGAGCGCTCGACCCGGACGGCGATGCCGGGATATTTGGCTTCGAATGTCCTGGCCAGGCGTTCTCCGACGTTCAGCTCCAGCGCGCAGTAATACGAGAGCTTGCCCTCCTTGCGGGCGGCTTCGACCAACGCCGGGGTCACGCTGGTCGGCGGCGGCGCAGCCGCCCTGGCCGGTTCGGCGAACAACGCACCGGCTGCAAGCGCGGTCGAGGTCTTGAGCACGTCGCGCCTTGACCAGCCTCGATTCCGCATGGCGTTTCCCCGTGGGTTGCGCGCTCGTTGTGGCCGGCGCGATAGTTGGAGCCGGAGTGTAGCAGATGGCGCAGACGGACGTCCTGATTATTGGCGCGGGTCCGACCGGCCTGGTGCTCGCGCTTTGGCTGACCAGGCTTGGCGTCAAGGTGCGCATCATCGACAAGAGCGCGGAGGCCGGAACAACGTCGCGGGCCTTGGCAGTCCAGGCCCGCACCCTTGAACTTTACCGGCAGCTCGATCTCACCGAGGCCGTGGTGGCGAGGGGCCACCGGGTTCCCGCCGTCAATCTTTGGGTAAAGGGTGAAGCGGCGGCGCGCGTGCCGTTCGAAAGCGTCGGCTCGGGTCTGACGCCCTACCCGTTCCTGCACATCTTCCCGCAAGACCAGCACGAGCGGCTGCTGATCGAACGGCTGGGAGGCTTCGGCATCGCGGTCGAGCGGCAAACCGAACTGGTCAGCTTCGCCAATGGCGAAAACGGCATCACGGCTCGCCTGCGCGGGCCCGACGGTCAGGAGGTTGACGGCGAGGCGAAGTACATTGCCGGCTGCGACGGGGCACGCTCGATCGTGCGCGAGACGATCGGCACCGGCTTTCCCGGCGGCACCTATCGGCAAATCTTTTACGTCGCCGATGTCGAAGCCGCCGGCCCCGCGGTAAATGGCGAATTGCACGTCGATCTCGACGAGGCCGATTTCCTGGGCGTGTTCCCGCTGGCCGGAGAAGGAAAAGCGCGCCTGATCGGAACGGTACGCGACGAGCGGGCCGACCGGGCCGATACGCTGACGTTCAAGGACGTCAGCGATCGGGCGATCAATCACCTCAAGGTCAGGGTCAACAAGGTCAACTGGTTTTCGACCTATCACGTGCATCATCGGGTCACGCACCATTTCCGAAAGGGACGCGCGTTCCTGCTTGGCGACGCGGCGCATATCCACAGTCCGGCCGGCGGACAAGGCATGAATACCGGAATCGGCGACGCCATCAATCTCGCATGGAAACTTGCGGCGGTGATCGCCGGCCGGGCGCCGGACAAGTTGCTCGATTCCTATGAGGCCGAGAGGATCGGTTTCGCGCGGCGACTGGTCGCGACAACCGACCGCGTATTCAGTTTCGCTACCGCGGATGGACCGATCGCCGATTTCCTGCGCACGCGTGTCGCGCCGCTCTTGATCCCGAGGGTGATCGCGTTCGAGCCGGTGCGCGAGTTTATGTTCCGGACCGTCTCGCAGATCATGCTGAATTACCGCAACGGCCCCTTAAGCAGCGGCACGGCCGGGCATGTGCATGGCGGCGACCGTCTGCCTTGGGCGCGGGTCGATGGCAACGGACAATTTCGCGACGCTGGCAACGCTGGATTGGCAAGTTCACGTCTATGGAGCGGCCAAGGCCGAACTCGCAGCGTGGTGCGCGGCCCAAAAGCTGCCGCTTCACGTCTTCGAGTGGCGACCCGGATACGAGGCGGCGGGGTTCGCCCGCGATGCGCTTTATTTGCTCAGACCTGACACCTATGTGGCGCTTGCCGACGGGTCCGGTGCAGCCGACGTAATCGAGCGTTACTTCAGAGACCAAGGCATTAAGCTTCCACCGCGAAACGCACCGTGATCGTCGGATCGTGCTTCAACCGTCAGGTTCAATCGCGTTGGTCGGGGTCGGCCTGTCAGTTATCTGCTGGCCAAACAGGCTGCCGATCAATTCGACAGCCGTGCGCGCGGTACGGCCCCGCTCGTCAAGGAACGGGTTCAGTTCAACGACATCGACCGATCGAACCAGCCCGGAATCGTGCAGCATCTCCATCACCAAATGCGCCTCTCGATAGGTCGCGCCGCCGGGCACCGTGGTGCCGACGCCGGGCGCCACGCTGGGATCGAGAAAATCAATGTCGAAGCTGACGTGAAGCACGCCGTTGCGGGCTTTCACCCTGTCGATGACGCGGCGGATCAAGACACCAACGCCGAATTCATCGATCTGGCGCATATCGGCAACGCTGATGCGGCGGCTGCGCAGCAGATCTTTCTCCAGTTTGTCGATCGAACGCACGCCGAATAGTTCAAGCTGATCAGGCTCGATCGCTGAGCGTGGCTCACCCCCCAAAAGGCAGTCCAGCCCGGGCTCGCCGCACAGGAACGCGGCCGACATCCCGTGCATGTTGCCGGACAATGTCGTTGCGGGGGTGTTGTAGTCGGCATGCGCGTCCAGCCACACCACGAAAAGCTCACGGCCGGCTGCGTGCCAATGACGGGCGATCCCGTTCACTGACCCCATCGACAGGGTGTGATCTCCGCCGAGAAAGATCGGAATTGCGGATTGCGCCAGTTCATAGGCGCGTGCACTCAATGCGCGGGTCCAGCGCTGGATTTCTCTGTAGTGCTTCGCATTGTCAGGCGGAGCGTCGGCCAGGTCGACCACATCGCCAATGACAAGATCGCCGTGATCCCTGACCTCAAAACCCAGCCCATCCAGCAAGGTCAAAAGACCTGCCGTTCTCAGAGCCGCGGGCCCCATCAGGGTTCCACGTTGTGACGCCCCGATATCGATGGGAGCACCCAGCACCGCAATTCGTCTGGCTGGATCTGGTTTGAAAGCGTCGACCACGACAAATCCTCTCAAGACGATCAAATGAGCTGCCATGAATGCAGCGAAAAACGCAGGAAGAGAAGTCTCCGGCCCGCCTACCAGGCAATCATTCTGGTGATAATTGGTGGCTTTCACGGCTATTTTCGGGGGCGCCCGTGCGTGAGCTCCGCATTATCACAAATGTAGCTTGTATTCAGCGGGGCGTCAGCCAGCGCAGGATCAAACAATCCAGAGACAACATGCCGGGGCCGCGACACAGCAACACCAGCAGCATTGCGGCCCACTGGATATGGGTAGGCCATGCCTGCGGATAGACAAATATCTCAATGACCCCAGTCATACCCAAGAGAACGAGCGCGGCAAGCCTCGTCAACAGGCCGAGGACTAGAAGAACCGGCGTCGAAATTTCGACAGCGGTTGCCAAGTATGCCGCGATTTCCGGTGGAATAAAGGGCAGCCGATACTCGTCGGAGAACAGTGAGAGTGTCGTCTCCCAGTTCGCAAGTTTCGTCATTGCGGAGTTCCAGAAAATGGTTGCAACCGCAAACCGAAGCGGCAGCGCCAGCCACGTATAGCTGACCGCGTCGAGCGCCCGCCGGATGCGGCCGAGAGCTTCGCAATATCTTGAACGTGACGGGATTGCCCTGACGGTGCCGGTCATGCGATTTTCTCGAGGTTACCCTTCGATCGCCGTCGATGGCGGCACCAACGCGAAACCCACGAACCTGCCCAATGCGAGATGCTCGGCGAGCGCGGCCGAGCAATCAAACTCGCTGCTGTCGACGAGAGCCGCTTCGATCGATGAACCGGCACAAAGCCTCGAGAGAAAGCACCAAGCCGGCTCGCTGAGGCATTCAACCTCGACGCCGGCCGGACGGCGTTCGACCAAGAGGTTTCGCGGGCCGCACCCAAGATTGATTTTTCCGAGCGCGTCATTGTCGGCGTCACTGACCGCGCGCCATATGACGTCCGCTGGATAATCCAGCCGCAACAATCGGATCGAAGGATGGGGCGCGAAGCTGATTTGCCCCTGGTCTTCAACTTCGATCGCGCCGAGCGTTGCGACGTCCAGCGATGCAATATCGGCGGCGTGAAGGGCGCTGTTCACGGTCCATTCAAGTTCCGCGACGTCTCCGAGATAAGCAATCGAAGTCGCCGGCGGGAAGGAACTCAGGAACTCAGGAAACTCGCCGCCATATAGATCGAGCCATGCCACCCGGGGCGGACGCTCCTCAACAAAGATCTGAGCTGCGCCTTCGAAAAAGTCCTCGCCGACAAGCCGCTCGGTCACCGGAAAGCAAAGCCTCAGCGCCTTGGTCAACGTGTGCACGAATGTATTGCGATAGATGTCTAGCCGATCGGCTGAAACGTACCCAGCGAGCATCGTGGAAACCGCCTGGTTATCCCGATTAAGGAGACTTGCCCGCATCGCCTTTTGCATTTCAAGCAGCGTCGGCATGACTGGAATCCTTCCGCGAGTTACGGATCAACCGGTCCGCATGAAGTGCCTCATCAACCAGGACCTGTAGCGGCGGAACGTCATTGTCCCATTCGATCAATGTCGGCACTGCGCCAAAACACGCAATCGCCTGCCGATACAGGCTCCAGACCTCATCGCTGACCCGCGAGCCGTGATCATCAATGCGAAGGGTGGAGCCATCGGCCAGGCTCTTGACGCTATGTCCAGCTAGATGAATCTCGCCGACTGCCTCAGGTGGCAGGGCTGCGATATAGGCTGAGGCGTCCCAGCCGTGATTGTGGACACTGACGCAGATATTGTTGACGTCACACAAGATGCCGCAGCCCGTGCGCGCCGCAACCGCTGCCATGAATTCCCATTCCGGGATGATCGAATTGGCGAAGGTAATGTACGTCGAGGGGTTCTCGACCAGAATCCGTCGCTTCAGATAGCTCTGGGTTTGATCGACATGGCGACAGACAACCTCAAGCGCCTCTTCCGTCATCGGCAGCGGAAGCAGATCGGCCAGATAGCTTCCGCCGACGACATTCCAGGCGATATGTTCGGACATCAAGCCCGGCTCGACGCGCTCCGCAACCTTTCGGATGCGTTCAAGATGTGCCGGATCGATCCCTTCCGCGCTGCCGAGCGACAAGCCGACGCCATGCAGCGAAATCGGCGTATCGCGGCGGATCGCATCCAGGTAACGCAGGGGCGTGCCGCCCCCCATGTAGTTCTCGGTATGAACCTCCATCCACGCCACGTCCGGACGGATCTCGAGCACGGCCTGGTGATGCTGAAAGCGCAACCCGACCCCGGCCCTCGCCGGAATCGGGTCGGCTACGCTGATGTTGGGGCGCTGCATCAGCTTTACCGTCTCATGTCGCGGTCGTCTTGCCGCCCTGGATCTTGCCGCAGTCGCCTGCCGGCAAAAGCACGAACGACTTGGTATCGCGGGCCTGCGTCGCCTGGCCAGCACAGGAATGGGCGCCTTCCGCGCAATCGTTCTTGGCGGCAGCGTTGATGCCGTAGCACTTTTCCAGCTTGTTTTTGGCCATGCGATCCATGTTGTCCTTCACGATCTGGGGCGGATTGGCCATGCCCTGGGCCTTAACGGTCGGAGCCTGCATCGAAAGCGCGAGACTAACGGCGGTCGTCAATGTGGATATGGCAAACAAACGGCGGTTCATGATGTCTTCCTCTCTTGTTGTGTCCCATCTCGGAACGCACATCACGAGGTTCGACAGCCAATCAGGAAAGGTTAGCGGGAGGCGAAAAAATTCTTTTGTGTCGCCGCACTCGCTCCCGGTGTATCCAGTCATCGGAAACCGCCTCTATCGGCGCGGGAAATAGGCAGACATGCCAAGTTGCAGTCAGGAAAATCCTCCGTATCCAAGTGCGCCTAGGTTGATGCTCGTCACCTCGACCGCGCCGGACAGTACGCGGATATCCAACGGACAATCGGACTGGTCGGCGCTGATGGCAAAAGCGCAGGACGGCGATCGCGACGCCTACCGCTCGCTGCTTAGACAGGTTGAACCTTATGTCCGATCGATCGCAGCGAGGTGCTTCAATCTACCGGCCGACGCGGAAGACGTCGTTCAGGACGTGCTGCTGACCGTTCATGCCATTCGAAATACCTACGATCCAAGGCGACCGTTCGGACCGTGGCTGGTTGCAATCGCCAACCGTCGCATCATCGACCGGCTGCGTCGGCATACTCGCCAAAAGGCCCGCGAAATCGAATTGTCCGCCGAGCATGAAACCTTTGCCGAGGCTCCAGCGAACCTTGATAGTACGATATCGGCAGAGCTTGCGCTGGTTGGCGCAATCGACAAGCTGCCGCCGGATCAGCGAGACGCTGTCAGAATGCTCAAGCTTAACGAGATGTCCCTGAAGGAGGCATCAAAAGCCAGTGGCCGATCAATCGTGGCACTGAAGGTCGCGACCCATCGCGCCATCAAGAACTTGCGCCATCTGTTGAAGGGCGAACCGTCGTGAGAAACACGTCCGATCTCGTTGATGCGCTTGTCGACGCGGCGGCCCCCGTTCAGCGCCTGCGTCCACCGCTGCTGCGCGCCGCGCTTTGGCTTGCACTTGCGGCGATCGTGTTAGCATTGCTTTGCGTCGCGCAGGGGGTACGAACGGATATCTCCATGCGATTGCAGCAACCGATGTTTGTCGTGAGTATGATCGGCGCGCTGGCGACGGCCATCCTGGCGGCGATGGCCTCGTTCAAGCTGAGCCTACCGGACAGCTCGCGCTGGTGGCTCTTGTTGCCGTTGCCGGCACTTGCGGTCTGGGTTTCGACAATCGGCTACGGGTGTCTGACCAACTGGGTTCGGATGGACCCCGAAGGCATCCGCATGGGAGAGGCCGCTCGATGTTTTGCAACGCTGTTGCTGACCAGCGTACCCCTGTCGCTCGCGATGCTGGTCATGCTTCGCCATGCTGCCTTGCTGCGGCCTACCACCGTTGCCGCGATTGGCGGCCTGGCGATCGCCGCGATGACGTCCTTTGCGCTGTCGCTCATCCATGATCTCGACGCCACGATTATGATCCTGCTTTGGAATCTTGGCACCGCGGCCGTGATCGCGGGATTGGCTGGTATATTTGGCCGGCCGACGCTGGCTTGGGTTGCGGCGCGCGTCATGCCGGCGCTACCTCCGGAATTTTCCGGGCGTTGACCGTACGGAACAAAATTCTTATCCGTGCATTTTCTGACACGAGGCCGCCACCCGCCGTTTATCACGGCGCCTGTCGCGGATAGCCAAAGGTCCCTTGACCCGCTGTTCAGAACGAGCGCTCGCGCGGATAGCCAAAGGTGGCGGTCTCATCGACGGGCATCAAGCGAGCGTCATAGCTTTAGGGCATGAAATCGTGGCAATCGAAACACCCGAACCGACAACCCGACCCGGCATGGCGGAACGCGCCATCGATACCGCAACCGATATGTCGCGCACGATCACGGAAGTCTCCGCCGCGCTTGGCGCCGCGGTCGACCGGCTGAGCCAGACCATTGCCAAAGCGCGCCAGCCAGGAAAGCCGCTTTCGACCATCAGCGCCATTACCCGGCAGGCTCCGCTCACGAGCTTGCTTGTCGCATTCCTGTTCGGGGTCGCGATAGCGCGACGGCGCTAGATAAACTTCAAATCTCTATTCGGGCGCGGCAAACGATCCCTCACGACCCGATCAGCGCCACCGGCCGTTTTCCACCAACCTTGGCAGCGTTGTTATCGCCAGAGCAATCTTTTTCTCTTGACGCCAGTCCGCCGGAACCAATCCATCTTGCCGCGATTGAAGCTCGGTACCATCCCGTCGCCAAGCGCTCCCCGCGCGAAGGAAACGAGCATGAATATCGCCGGATTCGTCGGCATGACCGACGAAGAACTGATCGTCCACGCCATGCGAAACGCGCAATCGCTGCTCGCGGAACACATCGACCGAGGACCGTTCGACGCCGAGGAGGCGCTCACTCAGCTTTTGGAAATTCTCGATCGTCCGGACGTCGTCGCTGCGACCGACCGTTTGTGCCGCGAATATGGATTGCGACCCTTGAAATGAGACGGACGCAAGGTTCGCACTAGGCCGCCTGCGGCCACGCCGCCTGCCGGCGCCATGGAAACAGGTTGCGGTGTGAGAGCTGCGAACCGGCCGATCCGCTCAGTCGGACAAAAGGTCTGGCTGGAGCAGGGGCGCACGGCCGCCGAAGTAACGTCGCGTTCTGCTCGCGGCTCCTTTCTGCAAGCCGCTCCGCCTGCGCAGGCGGCGAGTAACATTCTTGGGAACGGTCGGGCTTTCAAAGCATTCTCCTGATACCGCAAACCGCGGATAACCAAAGGAGGGACGACCGATGCGACGCTTGCTCTTGATCAGTCTGGCAGCGTGCGTGTTTGTAACGACATCTATTTTATCGGCGTTGGCGATGCCAGTCGCAAAACCGAATATGCTCGCCGACAATGACGGCATCGTCCTCGTAAGGGGCCACGGTCATGGTCACGGGCATCATATGGGACGCGGCGGTCGCGGCCACCACTATGGTTGGGGCAGAGGCCGCGGCCATCATTATGGATGGCGACATCGCCGATGGCACTAGCTATATTTATTTGTGCATGAGGCCGCCTCGATAACGGGGCGGCCCCTCTTCAATGAGCGAGACTGGCCTCGTCGCTCACCGTGCGCCCCACCGGAGTTCGGCCGCTGCAGCACGTGCCGCTTCGGTTAGGCCGCCAAGTGTTACGTCACCGCGTTCGGCGCATTTGAGGATTTTCTTGGCGATACGCCGACGAACCCGGTGTTCTTCAGCCCCAATTGAAAGCCCCTTGCACGCCCGTTCAAGGGCCACCTCCATATTGGCCAGTGTCCGGGAATCAAAGCTTTCCGCAATCATGACTGTTTTCTTCATCGAGTTGCAGCAAAGCCTCCAGGCTTAGGGTTTGGCAGGTCTTCCACGCTTCGCAAAAAATATGCCCTGCAAGTCCGCGGCATTGCGCAGAATGCCCGCTTGCTTCATTGCCTCATTTCGCTCCGGGCCGGGCGGCATCGTGCGCGCCTGTTCCAGGGCCGCTAGAGCTTCGGCTTCCAGGTCAAATTTGGGCCGCGGGTTTTTGTTCGGTCGAGGCATCGAGCCGAAAATACGTCAGATAATCGCGGCTTGTCTGTTCGGTGCTCGACTCTGGAACCAGAGCGGCAACAAGAGGGCCATCGCAACTGGAACACTATCGGCGTCATCGAGGCAGCGGCCCCTGAACCGCCGGCGGCCGGAAACCTTGGCTTTCCGCAGGCGTTATTGACGGGGCGCAAAGGAAGGAATGTCCAATGATCAGATATCTAGCCGTTGTCGGCACTTTGGCAGCATTTGTAAGCGCGCCTGCCATGGCGCAACAACCTACAGCTCCGGGACAGGTGATGCACAAGAGCGGTAGCGTATCGAAGAGCGTATCGAAGGGCGCCTCGGCATATGCACCTGGCCACCTGAAGAAGCATAGGCTTGCCATTAGAGGCCGCCCGGGTGCGTCCGGCTATGCTCCAGGCCACGCTGCCGAGACCAATATCAACACACGAAGCGGGATGACGACGGGATCAAGTGTTAACACGAGGAGCCGGATGACCACCGGATCCAGCGTTAATACGAGGAGCGATGTGACCACGGGATCCGCGCCATCGCGCCGCATCGATGCCGGCCCGCAGCGCTGATCCAGCTCATTGAACTGACGCAACAACGAGGCCCGCCGAGCAAAGTCGGCGGGCCTTATGCTTACTGTTTTCCAAACGCCGGGTGTTCTGTCCACTTACCAGCGATCGTTACCGACGCCCACGCCCACGCTCACGCCAGGGGCCCTGAAGCCGACGCCGGCACGCGGACCGTCATCCCAGTCACGATAGCTGCGGCGTTCGATGTAACGCTCGCGCGGTATGTAATTATAGGAATCCCGAACGATCACGCGGCTGCCGCCACGGGTGCGATAGCATCGACCGCTGTCGTCACAGACCAGCCGAACTTGCTGCAGCAAATCCGAGTTTGTGTATTCGCTGCTGGTATAGATGTCAGAAGCATTTGCGTTGCCGGCAACAGCAAACAGCGCGCCCGCGCCTGCTAACAGCGCGATGGTGAGTTTCCTCATGAGTTCCTCCGTGCAAATTCTGCCCTCTGCATCAAGCCTTGGCGCTCCTTTTCGTTCCCGCCGATTGAGGGATCCGATGATCCGGCCCCGGCGAACACGAGTTCCACGCGCCGATAACTTTCCGACAAGGATCGCGAGATCATCGGCAAACACGCGCGTTCTTCCCGGACAGAACAGCGCACCACCGGCAGCAGCACGGGTCGGGGAGCGCGTGCGGAGCGGTGGAGATCGGTTCCTTCCCCGAGACGGTCTATCGGGAATCCCCGAGCCTGCGTGACTATCGCTACATCGAGCGCGACAACCGAACCTATGTGATTGAGCCGCGCGAGCGGACGATCATTGAAGAGATCGACTAGCGATAAAGAGAAAGGCGGCCCCCTCCGGGCCGCCTTTCTCCCTGGCACCTGTTGGGTCGGCGGCAGGGTTCCACGGGATCGCAAGCGGCCTCAACGGAACCGGGAAAATTTCCAAAATAGGCGCTTTTGTTCGGAACCGGACATAGGTCAAAACATTAGGTTAGATGCTGTTCTGTTCGGCCTTTTAGTTCCCGATCGGTGTTCGTCCAACGCGGCCGCGCAGCACTCTTTCAACTAAGAAAATGCAGGCGATTTAGGAGGCGCTTATGCCCGGGACGAGAAGTGACCGCGCTCGCGCACGCGCCAGGGATTTGCTGGCGACCCTTTATCCAGTTCCCGACGATGCTGAATTCCATCGTCTGCGCGAACTTGCCGTCGACTATATTCAGGAAGCCGAGCGCCTCGAGGCCGAGAGGAAAGGTCGCGTCCTTGAATCCGATGAGATGATCTCGGCCGCGCTCGACGCGGTGGCGAGGGATTACTTCGCGCGCGCCCTGCTCCGGGCCGTGTCCCCGGAGAAAGCGTTGGCGAGAGGCATGGAGCGCCGGGCCAGAGGAAACATCCCTAATGGGATGAAATAGCCCCTAATGGAATCAAGCTTTGGTTCAGCCGAAGGTCACCGCCAATATGCAAATCCCTGCCGGTGATAGCCGACAGGGATCTGCCGAAAAGATGACGGACGACGAGCGCTGGACCGGTGCGCCCGTCACGGATCTGCCGCACAATCGAAATCCACGGCGCAAATCCATGCAAGTCGATTTGGTGGGCAGCGATTATTCCCGGCAGCGTATCACCGCGAGCGCGCATCAGGATTTGCCTTTCGTCGCATCCTTCGCGGCAGACATGACCCCGCCGGTGATCTGTCTCATATGCTCTCCGGCATTGGTGAATTGACTTCTCAAGAACTCCGATTGAATTTGCATGGCCTGCTGAAGGTCGGTGGCGTGAACCAATCTTCGCGCGTGCTCGAACGCCGCCTTCATGTTCTGCTCGGTGAACGATAAAGCCTGCTTGGAAATGTCCGCTCCCGGATTTGGGATGGATCCTATTGATTTGCTTGCGGCATCGAAAAACAGGCCGAACGCTTTTTCCGCCTGATCGATGGTTTTTTCGGCCAAATCGCGCAATTCGGCCGGGACTTCCAGTTTCGGTTCAACCATGACGCCATCCTCCGGTTCACGCCGAGGGTTACCACATTCCCGGATCGGCGTCTTTGCAGTGTTGCCTCGGAGCTTTATTATCCTGGCGGAATTATCCTTGGAAGCCGACAGCGGAGGGCCGATGCGGAAGAAGGACCAGGAGATATTTCGGCGCGCCATTGAGCTCGCCGGATCCGGCAAATGCAAGGACTGGTATGATGTCCAGGAAAGGTTGGTTGAGAAGGGATATCGTCGGGCGCCTGACCTTTTGGATGGCGAAAAAATCCGGGCGATCCTTGATTTGCAATGCGGCACAGGCCGCAGCCAGGGCAAGAGCCCCTTCCCTCCCCGCTGATTTTTTCAATCACCTTCGAGAAGTTCCCGGTGGTTGCAATGCGCCGCTCAAATCGGCCCATCACGCGATTGCGGCCGATCGTTGCGGCGCTTGATCGCAACTCGCCCAACAAGATTGCACCGAGCAGTTTTGCATTTCCAGCCGAGCGGTGACATGCGACATCGTTAGACGCGCCGTGACTCCTGTCAGGACCAATGGTCGGATGCCGCTGCGGGGTCGGTCGCCAGACGTTGGACCAGCTTAATAACTTCAAATCGTTGCCTGGGTGCAAGTTTCAGGAAGGCTGTTAGCAGCCGCAAGCTCTCAACGGTTTCGCTCGATGGAGCGCCGAGCTTGTTGTGCAGCTCTGCAACAGATGTAGGAGTTTTCATCTCGCACCTTTGATAGGGAACGGGAATGACATCCAAGGCAAACGTGAAGACTTGGCTCACATAGTCGATACAGCGGCGATGGAGGTTGAGCGTTTTGGCCTGACGACCGCCACTTGATTTCTTCGAATGGCACGCCTGAGACCCGAGAGGGTTGAAAGTATGCCAAGGAACAACCAAACCGGCAAGCCAAACTAGTGGTCCGGGGCGATTCTTTGTTTGGTGCTGTTTTGGTCTCGGCTACGCGGCGTAATATTGGGCTGCGCGGGGGCAAAGGCCGGTCCGCTCGCATGCGCGATGTTGCCAGACTCATCGCCGGACCGGATCCGTTCGGCTCACTTGTTGAGCCCGCTCCTTGTCCCGCGGCTGCTCCTGTCCCCGCTCATCGCGCACGATGCCTTGGTCGGGAGCGTCGCCACGCCTCGGCTCACGGCGAGTTGTAGGCCTTGGCTCAGGCTTCGGCATGCCCCTCTGACCGCCATGCTTGCCGCCTTGACCTTGCACACCTTCCAAATCGTTTTCTCGGGGCATTGTAATCACACCTTGTTTCACAGGGTTTTCCCGACGAGCAGGCTTAAACTTTCCGCGCTTATCCCATGGCAGACAATGCGGTCCGGAGCCGTCGGGTTCCAGGGGATGCGCATTCTGCGTTGAAGGGCGGTACTACCTCCTCGACGAAAAGGGCCCTGGCGGAATGCGGGGCCCTTTTGCTTTTGCCACGCGCGGGGCGGATCAACGGTGATGCCGCTGCCTCCGGACCCATGAGCGTAGCTGTTTTCCAATTGCCGCCTAGTGTTTTTGCAATGCTAACTGGACAGAGACTCGGCTAGCGCTCGATTGACTTCCTTGTGAACGGGCTTGCCAGCTTTGGCGCGCCACTCACGCAGCAATCACGGCGAATTTATCGCCCGGCGCGCATATCTTTCATGCTCGAAGTCAGGCCCCCGGCGAGGACTGTCTTCAGATTGAATGATGCTCGTACTTCAATCGGCTCGCAACGCAACGTTTTTTGAGCGTTGGCGAAGTGCGTCAGAGAATTGCTTTGCTTTTTTCCGGCGCCGATGGCGCTAGCACAAGCAGCATCCCATGTGTCGCATCCGGGGCCGACACAGGGAGAACAGGATGAAACAGCTTATGAAAATTTCCGCCGCGCCCGCCACCGCGTTATTCGCGCTGGCTTATGTTGCGCTGGCGACGCCCGCGGCAGCGGGCCCAAATGAGTATTGTCGCCAGGACGTCACTTCGGGAATGCGCTCCTGCAGCTTTGAGACCCTGGAGCAGTGTCAGGCGATGTCCTCCGGCCGTGGCGGCACTTGTTATCGCGATCCACTTCTGAGCGACACCAGCGCCTACGCCTATCAACCGAAGCGCCCGATTTCAAAACCCGGGATACGCTCGAGGAAGCCGGCTGAAAGCCGATAATGCCATGCGTTCGCGGCAAGCCCGCGATGCGCTCGAAAGCAGTCTGCCTAGCGCAGACTGCCTGAGCCTTTCGGCGAGCGGGCAGGTACGCGACAAGCATTGCGCGGTCTTTGCTTCACGGAGTCAGAATTCGATTTTCAAGCAGATCATCACATGACGATCGCATGACGAGGCCATGCATTCAAATTGGATGAGGGATGCAGCAGCGTGACAGCGCGATGCATCTCGAAATGTTGGTCGACAATTACGGCTGTTTCAACTTTCTTTTATACTGGTGGCGCAGCGACTTCGGCATCCCATTTGCTCTGCGCGATTCACGTGAAAGCGGAAAACACGGAAGCTAGTCACGCGAACACGAAAAACACACACAGAGAGAAATGAAATGAAGATGATGCAGATCTTGAAAGTCAGTGCCGCACCTGCCGGGGTGCTTTGCGCGCTGGCTTTCTTCGCGACGGCTACACCTGCGGCGGCGGCGCCAGCTGACTATTGCCGCACTGACGTGACTTCCGGCATGCGGGGCTGCGGCTATACCAGTCTGGAGCAGTGCCAGACGATGTCAGCGGGCCGCGGTGGCAGTTGTTCCGAGAATCCATTCCCGGAGGGCGGCAAGGCTGCCAGCAGCGCCTATGCCTATCAGCCAAACCAACCGAAGCACCATGCCTCGAAAGGCGTCAGGAAGCCGGTCGGGAACCAATAGAACCGCGACTACGAAGAATCGCCCAGGCGAAGTTGGTGGCTGGGCTTTGCCCGGCCATCAACGTTTTCTACGCCCAACTGTTAAGTGTGGGATAGCGTCGCCGCAGAGTTGCTTGGCCCGCGCTCATTGCTGCTTTTCCCAGAAGGACAGCAGGCCCTGCGACGCCGAGCCACCGATTACACAGGGGATGCCGACCGCGACCTGGCCAAGCGCCGCCGCGGAGACGCAGCCGAGGGCGACCGCCCCGACGCCGACCTGGCCCCAAAAGTCGAGATTGCGTCTTGAATCGGAGCCCTTGCTCTTGAATTCTTCCACGGCGGCCAGCGCATCCTTGCGCACCGCGCCGAGTTGCACGGTATCGGCGGCCTGGATCACCTCGGCGAGCGGCGCCTTGATCGCCGCCGGTTGCCGGGCAAGCTCGCCGCGCAGAAATTCGCGCAGGCCCGAATCGCGGACCGCGTAGCTTGCCAGCGTGTAGCGCGCCATGCTGCCGACCGTCAGCTTGTCGGCGGTGTCGCGGCTTTTGCTCCAGGGCAGCATCTGCATGATGCGCAGGATCGGAGCGTGGGAGCCGGTCGCGAAATAATATCCCCACAGCGTATCCAGAAGATCCTGACTGCCGGCGAAAGTGAGCGACGTATTCAGTTTCCTTTCCTCCTTGGCAAACGGATTCTTTGTGAACACGCCGCGCAACTTCTCAAGCATCCCCGGCGTTGCTTCTTCCAGCGGGATGGCGGTCAAGGTTGGCAGCGTGCCGGCGAGATAGCTGTCGATCATCACCCGGCGCCCCGGCATCTTTGGCGCGACCCGGCGCAATAGATTCCTCCAGTCGGGCAATCCCGAATAGGCGATGGCGCGCACGATCACCCATTCATCCTCGGGCGGCACCGGAAAGAAGCTGGTGACGAGCTGCTCGGCTTTGGCGGGGTTCGACCCGATCGCGCCGGCGATAAAGCCGAGATAGATGCCGGAGTTCTCCGGCTCCTTGAAACTTTGCGCGTGGAACAGTACACGCACGGCAGCGGGAACGTGAGCGTAATCGGGCTTGGCCCGGTAATTGTAGATCCACTGCTGGACCACGCTGAGCGACGCGCGCGGATCAATTTCCGGCGTGGTGGCCGCACCCGCGGGCTGGATCAGCAAAAACATACTGATGACAAGTGCTGCGTAACGCATGTGATGCTCCCGGAGTTCTCGCAGGCGACACTCGCTGCGCGAACATTTTTCCGCCCTCATCGGTAGCCGGCGTTTGAAGCGGCTATGCGACAATTCTGGGAACGCGCGGTTCGGCGCAGCGACGAAATTATGGCGGCCCAACCGGTCGTTAGCCCGCAACTAACCTCAGGTCAGACATTCTTTCGCCCCGCGCTGGCAATTCCATCGCGACCTTGTCAATGGGAGACAGGTAGGACGTGATAAGCCAATGCATGGCGCGGAGGCGGCGATGCCGCCGGTCGATCACGGCGGGCGCGTTGCTGGTCGCAGCGCTTGGGCTTGTTTCTGCACCGGGTTTCGCGCGTGAGGCCGAAGCGCCACCGCGTGAGACCGGCGCGCAAGCGCGCGGCGCCATTACCGTACAGGGCAATCGCCGCGTCGACGCCGACACGGTGCGCTCCTATTTCCGTGCGGCGCCAGACGGACGGTTCGACGATGCCGCGCGCGATGCGGCGCTGAAAGCACTGCTGGCAACCGGTCTGTTCGACAAGGTCACGATCGAGCGCGCCGGCGAGCGGCTCGTCGTGCATTTGACCGAGGCTCCGGTGCTCGACCGTGTCGCATTCGAAGGCAACAAGAAAATAAAAGATACCGAACTTGCAGCCGTCGTCCAGTCCAAGCCTCGCGGGGCGCTGCAGCGCGCCGTGGTGCAGGCCGACGTCGGCCGCATCATCGAAGCGTACCGGCATGTCGGGCGCGACGACATCAAGGTCGTGCCGCAAATCGTCAGCCGCGGCGAAGACCGCGTCGATCTCGTCTATGTGGTGACGGAGGGGGCAAAGACGACGGTGCGGCAGATCAACTTCGTGGGCAATCGCGTTTTCGGCAAGCGGCAGCTCGCTGCGGTCATAAAGACCTCCGCGACCAATGTGCTGAGCTTTCTAACCGGCGGCGACGTCTACGACCCCGACCGCGTCGCGGAAGATCGCGAGCAATTGCGGCTCTATTATCGCAGCAAGGGCTATGCCGACGCCAGCGTGACTTCGGCCAAGGCCGAATACGATCCCGCAACAAAAGGATTCACGCTGACGTTTTCGATCGATGAGGGTCCGCTCTATCATTTCGGCGACACCACCATCGTCTGCAACGTGCCGGGCCTCGATGCCGAAAAGCTTCGTCGCCTGCTTGTGGCCCGGCCCGGCGCGGTGTTCGACGGCAATGCGCTGGACAAGACAGAAGAAGCTCTCGCGATCGAACTCGCAAAACTCGGCTATTCCTTTGCGCAAGCCGTTCCTCGCACCACCCACGACGCCGATGCGCGGCGCATCGATGTCGCGTTCGTGATCGATCAGGGGCCGCGGACTTACATCGAACGCATCGAAATCCACGGCAACACCCGTACCCGGGACTACGTGATCCGGCGTGAATTCGATATTGCCGAAGGCGACGCCTACAACAAGACGCTGATCGATCGTGCCGAGCGGCGCCTCAAGAATCTGAATTATTTCAAGACCGTCAAGATTACGCGCCAGCCGGGCTCGGTGTCGGATCGTGTCGTTCTCGATGTCGAGGTGGTGGAGCAGTCGACCGGCGATTTTTCGATTGCTGGAGGTTACTCAACGACCGATGGACTTCTCGCCGAGGTCAAGGTCGGCGATCGCAATTTCTTAGGATCGGGCAAGGCGGTCAGCGCTTCCATGACCTACGGCCAATACGCGCGCGGGATCGATTTGTCGGCATCGGAACCGTACTTTCTCGGCAGCCGTGTTTCAGCGGGGATAGAACTCTACGGCAGGCAGAATCAGCCGAGCCCTTACCAGTCCTACCGCAGCGACATCTATGGCGCGACCATGCAGGTCGGTACGCCGCTGACCGAGCAGATCGGCGTGCAGTACCGTTACTCCCTGTATAACCAGAACGTGACGCTCGATCCGACATCGCTGGCCGCAGCGCCGTCGCTGCCGATCCAGCAAGCCGCGCTCGCAGGTCCGCAATGGGTGTCCTCCGTCGGTGATACCGTCACGTATAGCACGCTGGACAACAACAAAAACCCGACCGCCGGAATCAAATCGCAACTCACCCAGGATCTCGCCGGCCTCGGCGGCGACGCGAAATTCTTGCGCACTACCGAAGACCTGCGCTCTTATCACCCGATCAACGATGACGTGGTCAGCCTGGTGCGCGCGCAAGGCGGTTACATCACCGGCTGGGGCGGCCAGCAGGTGCCGCTGCTCAACAGCTTCTTCGGCGGCCCGACGATGGTGCGGGGATTTGCGCCCAATGGCTTCGGCCCGCGCGATCTCACCCCCGGCACGACAATGGATAATGTCGGCGGCAGCATGTACTGGGCGACAACAGCGGAATTGCAGAGCAATATCCCCGGCGTGCCCCAGGAGTACGGCCTCAAGGCGTCGGCGTTCGTCGATGCCGGGAGCGTGTTTCGTTACAGCGGGCCGACGGCATTTCCAGGCTCCGCGCAATCGTTGCAGGTCGCCAACAACAACATCGTGCGTTCGTCGGGTGGGGTGGGCCTGACCTGGGCCTCCCCCTTCGGCGCGCTGACCGTCAACTACGCCGTCCCGCTGACGAAAGCGGCCTACGACGCGGTGCAGCCGCTTAGCTTCACCGCCGGAGGGTTTTAGGCTGCCGGTCTCCCTACCACTTGGCATTGGCAACGCACGTCCACCCCGAACGCGTGCCAAGCGAAGCTGCAAGCCCATCCTGGCAAATCGGCTTGGTCAAAACGATCCAGAAACAGAAGAGAACTGCGATCAGCGCGATGCTAAACCACAGCCGTCGATTCATCCCGGTCCCCCCTGCACTCGACCAGCATAGCACGAACCGGGGAAGGAACGCCCGGGGGTAAAGTCCCGTTATTTGGCCGCCCGCTCCGTCGCGAACCCATAGATCAATGCGAGCCGGTCGAGGCATTCGCGGAATCGCCGCGAGAAATAATCCATCCAGCGCTGCCCGCGCAATCCGCGCCGCTGCCCAACCTGCTCCATCGTCATTCCCAGAACCAAAACCTCATGCACCAGCGCCGCGCCGTCCGCGCCGAGTTCATGCTCGGCGCGGTTCAGCCGCAGCACGGCCTTGCGCTGGCGTTCCGTGATCGGCTCCCGCGCCCGCACGCCGTCGACATATTCCCGCGTCGGATCGACGGCCTGCGGTCCGCGCTCGGCTTTCTCCCAATCATCCTGAAATGCCCGCCCGCCCTGATACTGCGCCTCGTCGATCTGTCGATGCGTGTGTAGCCGCGCCAGCGGATCGTTCCGGATCGAGCGCAGCGTGACGATTTTTTCTCCCGGCTCCAGCGCCATCGGATCGTCGACTTCGATCGTCGCCACTTCCGCGTTGCGCGGCAGATCGTGGGATCGGCGGTCATGTACTTTTGTTGTTCTGTGCAGCTTGTTACGCTTTGCCCGTGCCACGTTGGATTGCCTCCGTTGAGGGTGGAAGTTGAATTTCGTTACGCAATGCGGGACGCGGCGACGACGCGGCAGCGGCTTAGAGGTGACCACCATGCTCTTGAGTGGCCCGGCGCTTCGTGCCGCCTCGACCAGCCGAAGTGAGACGGTGCCCGCGGATCGTTCCGATGCGGTGCCGGGACCGCGCGTCAGATGAAGATGCGGAGCGCAATAGCTTGAGCCTGGGCGCCGCGGGTGTCCGCAAAAAGTGATGGCTTCGCCCTCCTTCTCGCCGCCATAGGGGTAACGGCAATCGTCAGGCTCCAGATCTGTGAGCGAAAGATGGCGCGGATCGATCTCGATACAGCGGAGCTCGACGGGCTTCGTGGGCTTGAAGGTCGGCATCGGCCGAATGAATTCGGGCGCATGGTGTTCGCGCACTTTGCGTGGCCGCGGTTGTGGGGCTTTCGGCGCGGGGCAATGCTTGGGCAAATCTTTGGCGCGGCCGGGGCCGGCAACCCCCATACGCCTGGCGCGGCCGATTGCGGCGCTGCGGGAATAGCTGGTCTTGAACTTGGCGTTGATCGCATCCACGGCTTCCGAAAACGACATCCTTTTTGCCAGACATTCCCTCAGAGCGGCCGAATGCTCGTTCGCCCAGTTCATCGATTGCATTGGCCTTTCCTTCCCCTCGGACGATTCTTGTCGTTCCGAGCGAGACTTGCCGAATCCGCGCGTCGACAATTTCTGATATTCCGAAGTAAGAGTCAAGGTCGATTTCTGATAATCGGAATTGCTATATCTTCTGGAATTCGGAAAGGATGGCTCCATGCTGGATGTCAAGATTATCGAGCGGGGACTGGAAAAGCCGGGCAAGACCAAGGGCGGTCTGGCGACGGCGATGGGCGTCCGTCCCGGCGCGGTGTCGGAAATTCTGTCCGGGCTGCGCCTGATCAAGGCCTCGGAAATCACGCCCATCATTGATTATCTAGAGCTCAATTCGGTGCCGATCATGGGCCGCGTCGGCGCCGGCGCGGCGATCGAGCCGGAACACGAGCAGGTGCCGCCGGAAGGCCTGGGCGAAGTCCAGCTGCCGTTTCCTATTTCCGAAGAAACCATCGCCTTTGAGGTAGCCGGCGATTCCATGCTGCCGAAATACGAAAATGGCGACGTTATCGTGGTCTTTCGGGAACAGCGCCATCCCTTGGCGAGCTTCTATGGCGAAGAGGCCGCCGTCAGGCTGAAGACCGGCGAGCGTTACCTGAAAACCATCGAACGGGGAAAATCCTCTACCTTGGTCAACCTCACGAGCTTCAACGCCAAGCCGATCAACGGGGTGAAGCTGGAATGGATCGGGGAAATTTGCGTCACCCTGCCGAGGGGCCAGATCGAGCGTTTGCGGGCCAAAGCCGGCCGGGCACGCAAGGCGGCAAAAACCCATGCCCGCGCCCAAGAAAAATAAGGCGTGACCTCGAATCGCCGGGTGATTCTCGCCGCCGCCCGGCGGATTTTCGCGGTCGAGGGCCTGTTTTCTGATTTTCAGAATTATAGGGCTTGACTATCTTTCTGATTTTCAGAAATAATGGCGCCGTGAGCCCAGCCTCGCTTAAGAGGCGAAAGTACCCCTACATGCAATATTTCGTGGTCATGATCGACTATGGACGGCGCGGCCGCGAGGCCATTGTCGATCCCGAAATCACCCGGCGCGACGTCATCGCCCGCGTCGCGTCCGGCGAGTACAGGAACATCAGCTTCATACATGAAATCGCCGATGCTGCGGTCGACGATATTACCGCCGAGATTCTGGCGGAGGCAGCACTTCCCGAAATCGCGGCCACCGGCGCCGATCTGCAAGCCCGCCGCTTCGATCACGCCCGCGATCTCCGCAAGCATGAGGTGGTGTAAGGGAGGCGGCCCGACTGGCCGGCAGCTTCGGCCGGCTCAGCGGCGGGATGGCGGTGGCCGTCCCAGCCAATCAAGGCGGATCCCCAGACGCTGCGTCAGGGTGCGACGCGGCGGCGAAATACGAACCTCACTTCCTGTCCGGCTTGTTCTGCTGGTCGTAAGGCCTCACACCTTGACTGCTATCAGGCATCTTGTCCCTGCCCTGGTCGCCATTGGCGTCGCTGCCGCCGGAAGTGGACGTGCCGCTTCCGCTTCGATTCGGCGAGGTCGAACTGCCCGTGGTCGGCGACGAATGGTTCGCGAACCTGCTGCGGGATCGCCGGTGTGGACCCCAGGCCGCTTGGCGCTCCGCTTGTTGTGCGAATGCGAAGGCGCCGCAGAGCGCCAGCGCCGCTGCAAATGCGATTGTCGTGAGCTTCATGGCCATGCCTCTCGGATGATAAGATAATCCCGAAAGGGAAGGCCGCGGTATTTCGCGAGGTAATTCAACCCGCCCGCAATCGGCTTGCTTCCCGTGCATTCTGACGCGGGGCCGATTGAGCAAGTACACCGGCCGGCGCGGCGCCATTGCAGTCGATCGAGCGGGTCGCGATTTCTTCCAGCGCCTTGTGATGCCACATCTCAGCTTCAGCAAGCAGCCGCCAGCTCTCGAGAGGACGAAACACCGCGCTCTGACGGCACAAAGACTCCATTGCCCGGTAGCGAACGAGGTCTTCCATTTCTCGCCTCCAACCTGCCTGCCCCAAAATTATTTAAGACCGATTTCACGACGCTGTCATTACGATTCTCAAAACAGTTTGATGGTTAACTCGCGAGCCGATTTCGACGTCTGCCGGCGGCGATTTCCTTTGTTCCGCGCAGCGACCGCCGATTTGAAACTGCGGCGCTTCCGCTGTTGCTCGTGGAACTTTCGCGTCGGGCGGAAATTATCCCGGACGAGCATCTAATTGAGCCGGGCGCTCATTTTATCCGCTCTCATCCGTCACTCGCGGGGGCCCTCGAGGGTGCCATGTCAAAAATCAGGATTTGTGCCGTTATCGCGCTAGCGACCCTTCTCTCGGGCGCCGCTTACGCTGGTCCAGGAAAAGGCGGCGGTGGTGGAGGCGGAGGTCACGGCGGTGGCGGCGCGCACTTCGGCGGTGGCGGTGCACCGCACTTCGGTGGAGGCGGCGGAGGTGGCATGCACTTCGGCGGCGCGCATGTCGGCGGCGGTGGTGGCGGCGGCGCATTTCGGCGGAGCACATTTCGGCGGCGCCCGCATCGGCGGGACACATTTTGGCGGTGCGCGGATCGGCAGGGCCGGGGGATCGCGCTTTGCAGCGCAGCACAGTTTCCGAGGCCAGCGCTCATTTGCGGTCCGCGGCAACACAAACCGGGCCGCCAGCCGTGCCGCGGCGCGGGCCAACCGCGCGGCAGCGCTAAACGCAAACCGAGCCGCCACTACGCTCGGGCGGAACCGAAATGCTACTTTCGGCCCGAACCAGAACGCAAACCTCCAGAACCGCAGCGCAAATCTGCGGTCAAGCGCCGTGCAAAAGGCGCTGAACTCGCGCGCCATGGCCGGCACGTTGCAAAACAAGGCCGCCCTGGTCAATCCGAACACCCGAGCCCAACTGGTCGCAACCGCCGCCACCGCTGGATGGCTTGGCGGCCGCAACGGCAGAAACGCATGGTGGCGGCATCGCCATGGCGGATTCGGCTGGGTCGGCCCGCTGTTCTGGCCGCTCGCCTATTACGACATTTATGACTACGCCCTGTGGGGTTACGGCTACGATCCCTTGTTCTGGGATTACGGCTACGACGACATCTATGCCGGCGTGTTCTATCCCTATGGCTATGATGACCTCGCGGCCTATATGCCATCGGGCGGCGGGGGCTACCGCAGCACGCTTGGACAAGCGTCCGGACAGGGATCCGACGCGCGTGCTGCGATGCCGGAGCAGCTGGCGCAGCTGTGCGGCGATGACAGCCGCGACATCGCAGGCCTTCCGATAGACCAGATCCAGCAAAGGCTTCAGCTCAACGACGCGCAACGCGCGGCGCTGGACGATCTCGCCAACGCCTCGGTGAAGGCGGCGCAGGACATCAAGGCGGCCTGTCCGACAAGGATACCGGTCACAGCGCCCGATCGCCTTGCCGTCATGCAGCAGCGGATCGAGGCGATGATCGCCGCGGTCCAGACGGTTCAGCCCGCGCTACAGAAATTCTACGATTTCTTGAATGATGAACAGAGAGCGCAGCTCAACGCACTGGTCCAGGATCAGCGCCGGCCCGAGGTCGCGCGCAACACAAACGGGTCGCTGGCCCAGAGTTGCGGCACCGCGCAATCCGGCATAACCGGCTGGCCGACCGCCGAGATCGAGGCAAGGCTTCATCTGAACGATGCGCAACGTGCCAGCCTGGAGACGCTCCAGCAGGCCAACACAAAGGCGTCGGACCTGATCAAGAACTCCTGCCCGACGACGGAGGCGATTACCCCGCCGGCGCGGCTTGAGGCTGTCGCCAACCGGCTCAATACCATGCTGGAGGCAGTGAAGACGGTACGTACAGCCCTCGACGACTTCTACAGCAAGCTGAATGACGAACAGAGGGCCCAGTTCGAGGCAATAGGGCCGGCGCTTGCGGGAGTTTCCAATCGGCCGGAGGATGCGCAAGCCCGGGATCGCCGCCACTACCGCCGCCACGGCGCCAGTCTCGGCGGCTTGGTCCGGCATTTCATGTCAATGGCGCGATGGTGAAGCGGACGAGAGCGGGTCCGGCTGACGCGCTGCTTTTCTGCCGAGGTAACCCGGCCGGCCGATCCTATGCACCGGCAGCTAGGCGGGAGCGCTCCTGTTATTGGCCGCGCTCGGCATCATCGCCATGGGAATCGTGCCGATGCTCGGCCGTGACAGGGCGTCTGAACGTGTTCTGGCCGAGCAGCGACGTGATTATGCGCTCGCGCCCAAGTCTCAGACCAGCAGAACCGTCGATCCCGTGGTCCTGCGCGCGCCGAGATCGGCGTGCGCCCTGGCCGCGTCCTTCAGCGGATAGCTCTGGTTAACCTCGATCTTGACGGCACCTGACAGCACCACCTCGAACAGCTCCTTCGCCATCGCAACGAGGTTCTCGCGCCTGGCGGCATAAGTGTTGAGGGTCGGGCGGGTGACGTAGAGCGATCCCTTTTGCGCGAGAAGACCGAGGTTGAGCGGCTCGACGCCGCCGGAGGACTGGCCGAACAGCACGGCGACACCAAGCGGCGCCAGGCAGTCCAGCGACTTCAGGAAAGTGTCCTTGCCGACGAAGTCGTAGACCACGGGCACTTTCTTGCCTTGCGTGATTTCGTCGACGCGCTTCGCGAAATCCTCGCGCGTATAGATAATGGTGTGGGCGCAGCCATGGGCCTTAGCGAGCTTTGCCTTCTCATCGTTGCTGACCGTGCCGATGACGGTGGCGCCGAGATGCTTCGCCCATTGGCCCAGGATAAGGCCGACGCCGCCCGCCGCGGCATGCAGCAGGATGGTGTCGCCGGCTTTGACGCGATAGGTCTGGCGGATCAGATATTGCACCGTCAGGCCCTTCAGCATCATCGCCGCTGCGGTCTTGTCGTCGATGCCGTCGGGCAATTTGATCAGGCGGTCGGCCGGAATCAACCGCTCTTCGGCATAGGCGCCGAGCGGCGCGCTTCCATAGGCGACGCGGTCGCCAGGCTTGAGATCGGTGACGCCCGGCCCGACTTCCTCCACCACGCCAGCCGCCTCGCCGCCCAGGCCGCTCGGCAACTGCACGGGATAAAGCCCCGACCGGTTGTAGATATCGATAAAGTTCAGGCCCACCGCAGTGTGGCGGATCCGCGCCTCCCCCGGCCCGGGCTTGCCAAGCCTGGACTTCCTCCCAGACCAGAACTTCGGGACCGCCGGTTTTGTGAAAGCGGATGGCATGCGGCATGGAATTACTCCTCAAAGTGGGATGGTAGGTGACGAAAAGTCGCGGCGGAGCCAGCCCGGCCGCGAGCGCTCAAGCTTCCAATATGCGCCGAACGGGCGGCGAGGAACACCCTCCGGGCGACATTGCGGCTTTCTCTTCAAACGGCCCATGAACCGATCACGGAATGGAAACCCCGGGGAACCATCCTGCGGACAGGGGCGTTCCCCCGACGATCCGATAGGAGCGCCGCATGCGCGATATTCAGAACAGGAACGGCTCGATCAGCGGCAGAACGCTGGCGGTCATCATTGTTGCAATCGTTCTCGCCCTTGCCATCCTCACAGGGGGACCGTGGAACACCGGGCATGTTGCGAGCAATCCCGGACCGAGCGGAACGCCGGGATCGACGACGGTGGATCGGACCCCACCGCCAGCCGAAGGGCCTTCGGGGACTACCACGGGAGCGGCGCGCTGAGCGTTGTGAGGGACGTGCTGGATCGCCGGCGAAGGAACTCCCAGCTGTCCCCCGACGTTGGAATATCGCTTTCCTATCGAAGCCAGAGAACGCTGATGCGCACCAGGAAACCCTCAGCATGGATTCGACCGTCAGTACTGCTGGGGTTGGCCAGTCACACGGCGATGGGCATTGCCATGGGTCTGGCATTCGCCTTCGCGTTGACCCTCATCGACACAATCGGCGTCATGGCCCTGATCAACCACAGCGCAGATCCGAAAACCACGATGCTTGTCTTCGTGGGTTCTTTCACGCTGGCCTTCGGCGTCGGTGCGACATTGACCGGCCTTGTCTTCATGATGATGGAAGAGCATTGATTCCAGCGCCCGATGCCGACACGCTGCGGCTGCGCGGGCCGGGAGAACATTGAATTGCGATGGTCATCGCGAATGTCCAGGGACATCCGACATCACATTTGAAAATTGTCAGCCGACCAATGGCTGCCATTGCGGATCGGGCCTTGCTGGTCCGCATTGACAAAGCAATACTAGCGGAGCCGAGCCGACCTTGTTGAGCAGACGCACTGCCCGGCCCGGTCGCCACTATTTACCGTGTGCTCGCATCGGCGATTGGATGAAGAGATCTGGTTCGAACGATCAAGTTGTTACCGCCCATGCCGTTCTGCTTGGAGACCGCATCAACACGTCCGGCATTGAAGGTGAGACGTTATCGACTTCTCCCCTTGCGATCCGAATAGACAAGGGAGGAATTGCTGTTCTCTTTCGCTACGGCGTTGTGGTGCTGATCGGTTTATCGCAGCAGCAGGAACAGGAACTTCTGGAAAAATTGTCCGCCCGCGTCTCAGGTCGGCTCGATCGATACGAGGAGGAAACCGCGGTCATAAAACTTGCGGACGAAGATGAGGATCAGGTCCCGGCGGGAGGACCGATCCTGGTCCGGACGCTGTCTCCAGAGAGGCTGCTGGTTATTGCCGACATTCTGGCCAAGAGCGTCGTGCTGGCGCATGACGAACGACGGGTCGCCGAAGTTTTTGAGGTGATCGAGCCATTTGCACGGGAGCTGGCAACGCGCGGAAAAGCGCGTCTAAACCGGACCGGTATCCTGCGGCTGATCGGGAACGCCCTCCTGGTACAACACCGGGTGTCCGGTCGGGTCGCCATCACCGAGAAACCGGATGCACTGTGGGACCGTCCGGATCTGGAAAGGCTCTATGCTCGTCTGGAAGATGAGTACGAATTACAAGAGCGCGTCGATACGCTTAACCGAAAGCTTGCGGTAATCGCCGAGACCGCAACGACGCTCGCTGACCTCATCGACACGCAACGATCCCTGCGTCTCGAACTCATTATCGTAGCGCTGATCGCGTTGGAGATCGTCATTACCTTCTACCAGATCCTGGCGTCTCGAGCCGGTCATTAGACAACTGCGGAAACTGCTGAAATGCGTTCCATAAGTTGTTCAGGTTCCATTTGATTTTGTTGTACTTGATTCCCGCCGCACATCTGCCGCAGCATTCGCAAATGCTGCACCTGTCAAGGCGCGGGTAATCGGCTCGGCCTTTGCAGGAACTGGCGTTCGATCATGTGGTCGAGACGACGGCAGCAAGCGCGGACATAATGTCCCCCAGACCTGATGTCCGTAGGACAACATTGGATGAGGAGCATGACGCCACCGGGCACGTTGCAATGACCTTGCTCCAATGCAAGGTCACGGCGCAGGTTGAGGTGAACTGCAGCTGCTAGCCATCATTTGTGCCGCCGACAATCTGAACCTATCCGCGAGACCCGGGACGCAAAGGCCACGCGCCTTCAGGTTTCGACATAAAACTGGTGTGTACCAGACATCCTTCGCATAGCGAAGATCACGGGCCCCGCGATGCCTTAGCCGCACCGGGGCCCAATCATTTGGATGAGCCTTCACGTTCGGTCCCAACGCGGATCGACCTGTGTTCCGTCCAAGGAGTCGGCGGCTCTCGACCTGAACCCGACGGTTTCCGCTTTCTGGCCCGGTTCCGCCGGAACTCAAATCCCCGCCATGAGGTTACCCCGGTCAAGGACGGAGGCTATGATGAAACGAAGTTTGCTTTGCTTCGGCTTCCTGATGATTTTGGGCGGCTCCGGCCTGGCGCAGATGGATAGAACCGCGCCTGCATTTTACGTTGTGCTGAATTCCCTGACCAAGAGCTGCACCGTCGCGGACAAGTTGCCGCGCACCGACACGCCGAACATTACCGTTGCCAGCGACACGATTTATAAAACCCGGGCCGAAGCCGAAACGGCGATAAAAACGCTAAAGCCGTGCAATCCATAGGCGCTGCTCAGGCTCCTTGGTAACCCGTCCCCAACCGGGCGCACCGCAAAACAGCCCGTCACCATAGCGACTGCCGCGCGCGTTCCGGCCAGGCCCTGTCGTAATCCTCGCCGCCGACACGGTTATCGCTCATGTCGGCGAGAATCTGGCCCGGTGTCGGCAAAGTTTTGGGGTCGACCCGCTTGTCGGGATTCCACAGGTCGGACCGGACGATGGCGCGGGCGCACTGGAAATAAATCTCGTCCACCGTGATGATGATGACCGTGCGCGGCGCCTTGCCGTCCACGCTGAACGACGCCAGCAAGTCGGGATCGAACCGATACTTGCGCGCGGCCGTTGACGCGCAGCGTGCTGCCTGAGCCTGGAATCAGAAACAGCAGCGCAACCCGGGGATCGCGCACGATGTTGCGCAGCGAATCGACGCGGTTGTTGCCGCGGCGATCAGGCATCATCAGCGTCTTTTCATCGTGAACGCGAACAAAACCGGACAGATCGCCGCGCGGCGAGCAATCCAGTCCTTCCGGCCCGCACGTTGCCAGCGCGGCGAACGGCGACTTGTCGATCAGCGCGCGATATTGCGGCGTGATCTTGGCCGATACCTTGACGGTGGAGGCCTCGTTGGGCTGGCCGTAGATCGCTTCAAGCTGCTCGACCGTCGCAATGATCGACATTGCCGTTCTCCTGATGGCCGCGATCACGAAGGCGACCTAGTCGTTCCCTCAAGCGCCTTTGATGACCTGTACAAGCTCGCGCGCATGATGCTCGACGCTGCCGACATTGGCGATCGTTACATCGGGCTCGATTGCGACATCATCCACGGCGCGGCCGAGCCGGTGCTCGATCTGCCCGTCGCTGCTCCGCGACCGCGCAGCAAGGCGCTGGCCAAGAATTTCCGATGGCGCCGTGACCGACACCACCGTGACATCGGCATAGGCGCGGCGTATCGCGTCAACCACCGTGCGCGAAACATTCGCCACCACGGTGCGCCCGGCGCGGATGTCGTCGTCGATCGCGCGGGGCAATGCGTAGCAATGACCGTGCGCCTCCCAATGCACCGCGAAATCGCCACGCGTACGCGCCTGCCGGAAGGCATCGAGGCTCATCTGCTCATTATCTTCAAAAGCGGACGCTTCGCGGGTCACCACGCGGCGCGGAAAGACAACGCTGCCGTCGTCAGCGCACGCGACCCGCGCCAATCCAATCAGCGTATCCTTGCCGGCCCCGCTCGGACCGACCACCACAATGAACCGGCCGGGCCCGATCATGGCGGGCCGACGAGCGGATATGGTCGGCGCGTCGGTCACGCCACGCGATGTCCTTCACGCCAGACGCTGCGCACCACCGGGACATCGCGCGCCACATGCACGCGGATCAGATCGGCGCGCTTGCCGATCGCGATCTCACCCCGATCGGCGAGACCGACGGCCTCCGCGGGCGTCTTGGTGACGGTGCGGATGGCGGACGCAAGATCGATCGCCGGCACGCGCTGCGGCAATTGCAGCGCCGCCATCAGCAGGCTTGAGGGAATGTAGTCGGACGACAGGATGTCCAATAGCCCCTCGCGCGCCAGATCGACCGCGGCGATGTTGCCGGAATGCGAGCCGCCGCGCACCACGTTCGGCGCCCCCATCAGAATGCCGATGCCGGCCCGGTGCAATCCACGCGCGGCTTCCATCGTGGTCGGAAATTCCGCCACCGAAACCCGGTCGCGGATGGCGTCGGTGACGTTTTCGTCGGTGGTGTCGTCGTGACTGGCGAGCGGAATCTCATATTGATGTGCCAGCGCCACGATCTCGCGCATATTGGTCGCCGCATGGGCCTTCTGATAGGCAAAACGCCGTTCGAACAGAATGTCGAGTTCGGCGTCGGTCATGCCGGGACCCTTGCCGCGATAGTAGTCGCGCAGCTTGGCTTCGTTGCGAAACTGCCGTTGCCCCGGCGTATGATCCATCAGCGACATCAAGCGTACATCCGGCCGCCCAATCAGTTCCTTGGCCTCCTCGACCACGCTCGGCATCGGGATTTCGCAGCGCAGATGCAGGAAATGATCTGATCGCAGCAGGTTGGCATCGCGCGCCGCTGCGATCGCCTCGGCCAGCACGCCCGCCCTTCCATCGACTTCCTCGGCGCCGTCCTCGCGCCAGACCCGCAGCGAATCCAGCACGGTGGTGATCCCTGATGTCGCCAACTGTCCATCATAGGAAACAACCGCGGCGATCGGATCCCAGAATACCTTTGGACGCGGCACGTAATGCGCCTCGAGATGATCGGTATGCAGTTCGATCAGGCCGGGCATGATCAGGTCGCCGCCGGCGTCCTCGCTGCCCGCGGGCGCGTTACCCTCGCCATACCCGGCGACGCGGCCATCAGCAAAAGCGATCCAGCCGCGTTCGATCACGCGATCCGCCAGAACAATCCTGGCGTTGCCGATAACGGTTTCGGAGCTCGTCGAAGTCATATCAGTTGTCTTCCTTCATGCCGCGGCGGCAAACGATGTCACGTCGACGATCCGATCGGCGATCAGATGGCGGATTTCATCGTCATGGACAATGGCGACGATGGCAACACCCGCGCGCTTCTTTTCGTCGATCAGATCGACCACGACCGCGCGATTGGCGGCATCGAGCGAAGCGGTCGGCTCGTCCAGCAAGCAGGATCGGCAGATCGGAAATGAAGCCGCGCGCGATGTTGACGCGCTGTTGCTCGCCGCCCGAGAAGGTCGATGGCGGCAGCGCCCACAACGGTTCGGGAATGTTGAGACGGCGCAGCAACTGCCCCGACCTTTCGCGCGCCTCGGAACGCGCCATCCCGTTTGCGATCAAGGGCTCGGCCACCACGTCGATGGTCGCCACCCGCGGCACCGCGCGCAGGAACTGGCTGACATAGCCGATGGTGGCACGGCGCACGCTGAGGATCTGCCGTGGCTCGGCTTTGGCGAGATCGATCTGCACGCCCTGGTGACGGATGCCGATGCGGCCGCCATCGCAGCGATAATTGCCGAAGATCATCTTCAGGATCGACGATTTGCCGGCGCCCGAGGGCCCTGACAGCACCACGCATTCGCCCGGCTCGACCTGAAACGAGACGCCGCGCACCACGGGCAGCTGCACGCCGCCCTGCAAATGCATGGTGAAGGTCTTTTCCGCGTTGCTGATTTCGATCATCGCAGTCATTGGCGCAACCCTCATGCCGGCAAAATCGAAGAGACGAGCAACTGGGTGTAGGGCTCGCGGGGATCGTCGAGCACCTGGTCGGTCAGCCCGGTCTCGATCACGCGGCCGCCCTTCATCACCATCACCCGGTGCGACAACAGCCGCGCGACGGCGAGATCATGGGTGACGACGATCGCCGCCAGACCCAACTCGCTCACCAGGTTGCGCATCAGATCGAGCAGGCGCGCCTGCACCGACACGTCGAGCCCACCGGTCGGCTCATCCATGAACACCAGACGCGGCTCGGTGACCAGATTGCGCGCAATCTGCAACCGCTGGCGCATGCCGCCGGAATAGGTCCGCGGCGCATCGTCGATGCGCCCGATGTCGATCTCGACGCGCTCCAGCCAGGATGACGCGGTGTCGCGGATGCGCCCATAGTGATTCCAGCCCACCGCCATCAGCCGCTCGCCGACATTGGCGCCGGCCGACACCGCCATCCGCAGGCCGAGCGCGGGATCCTGGTGCACATAGCCCCAGTCGGTGCGAAACAAGAACCGCCGCTCGGCTTCGCCAAGCGCGGCAAGATCGCGCATCACTCCGTCGCGCATCCGGTACGACACATGCCCCGCGCTCGGCGCGAGCTGCGCCGACAGCAATTGCAGCAGCGTCGTCTTGCCCGAGCCGGATTCGCCGACGATCGCCAGCACCTCGCCGGGATAGAGCGCAAAGGACACGTCGCGGCAGGCGGTCAACCGGCCGTAGGTTTTGCTCAGGCCATCGGCGACCAGCAACGGCTGATCGTTGTCTCCACGGCGCTCTCGTGTTCAGCCATGCGCCCTCTCCTTGTGCGGAGCCGCGCTTTCGCTGCCGCGATGGCCTGAGGCCTGGCGGGTCTCGCAGTAATCGGTGTCGGAGCAGACGAACATCCGGCCGCCTTGTCGTCGGTGACGATTTCATCGAGATAGGAATCATCGGCGCCGCACAGCGCGCAGGGCGCGTCGAAACGGTAGCGCGTGAACGGATGATCCTCGAAGTCGAGCGACACCACCGGCGTGTAAGGCGGAATCGCATAGATGCGCTTCTCGCGGCCGGCGCCGAACAGTTGCAGCGCCGGACAATTGTCCATCTTCGGATTGTCGAATTTCGGCGTCGGCGACGGATCCATGACGTAGCGGGCGTTGACCTTCACCGGATAGGCGTAGGAGGTCGCGATATGGCCGAAGCGGGCGATGTCTTCGTACAGCTTGACATGCATCAGCCCGTATTCGCCGAGCGCATGCATGCGCCGCGTCTCGGTCTCGCGCGGCTCGAGGAAACGCAGCGGCTCGGGGATCGGCACCTGATAGACCAGCACCTGCCCGCCATGCAGCGGCGCTTCGGGGATCCGGTGCCGGGTCTGGATCACGGTTGCGTCCGCCGTGGAGGTGGTGGTCGCAACGCCGGCGGTCTTGGCGAAAAACTTGCGGATCGAGATCGCGTTGGTGGTGTCGTCGGAACCCTGATCGATCACCTTCAGCACGTCGTCAGGCCCGAGGATCGCCGCCGTCACCTGCACGCCGCCGGTGCCCCAGCCATAGGGCATCGGCATTTCGCGGCTGGCGAACGGCACCTGATAGCCGGGAATCGCAATCGCCTTCAGGATGGCGCGGCGGATCATCCGTTTGGTCTGCTCGTCGAGATAGGCGAAGTTGTAGCGGCCGGCGCGATTCATTCGGCGGCCTCCTGCAACGGCAGCATCCGCGGCTTCGAAGAAACTCCTTGCGGAGTTTGCGCAACAGGCCGAGTTCGGACTGAAAGTCCACGTAATGCGGCAGCTTGAGATGCTCGACGAAGCCGGTCGCCTGCACATTGTCGGAATGCGACATCACGAACTCTTCGTCCTGCGCAGGAGCGATAACTTCCTCGCCGAGTTCGCGGGCGCGCAAGCGTCCGATCCACCAGCGCCATCGACATGGTCTTGCGCTCGCTCTGTCCGAACGCGAGACCATAGCCGCGCGTAAAGCACGGCGCCTCGGTGGCCGAACCCTTGAACTGATTGACCATCTGGCATTCGGTCAGCGTGATCGAGCCGAGCGGCACGGCGAAACCCGACATCTTCGGCCAAAAATTCCACCTCGACCTCGCCGAGGCGAATTTCGCCGGCAAAGGGATGGTTGCGGCCATAGCCGCGCTGCGACGAATAGCCGAGCGCCAGCAGAAAGCCCTCGTCGGCGCGCGCCGAGATTCTGCAGCCGCAGGTCGCGGTCGGCGGGGAAACTCAGCGGCTCGCGCGTGAGGTCGCCCACCGGCGCATCGGCATCCGCCTTGGGCGACGGCTCGATCAGGCCGTCGCGGCCGAGGATATCGGTGACGCGCGGCATCGTCGCGGGCGATGCGTCTGATGTCGCGCGGGCGTCTCGGGCATCGATGTCCCTCGGCGAGTTGCGGATCCAGCAGACGATGGGTGTAATCGAAGGTAGGCCCGAGAATCTGCCCGCCCGGGATATCCTTGAAGGTCGAGGAAATCCGGCGGCGCACCTGCATCCTGCCGGTATCGACCGGCTCGGTCGCGCCGAAGCGCGGCAAGGTGGCGCGGAAGGCGCGGACCAGAAAGATCGCCTCGATCATGTCGCCGCGCGCCTGCTTGATGGCGAGCGCCGCGAGTTCGCGATCGTACAGCGAGCCTTCGGTCATGACCCGATCGACGCCGAGGCGAAGCTGCTCGGAAATCTGGGCGAGCGAGACTTCGGGAACGTCGCGATCGCCGCGGCGCTCATGCGCCAGCAGCCGGTGGGCGTTCTCGATGGCGCGTTCGCCTCCCTTGACGGCGACATACATGCGTCAACCTCCCTTCGCGGCAAGCCGCGTGGTGCGCGGTATCGCGACAATGGCATCGTCGGCCACCAGCACGACATCGATGCCGCGCGGAAACAGCGTCCGGTTGATGTCGAGCCGCTCGAACAGGTCCGCAGGCTGGATCGCGGCCTGCAAGACCGCGGTGCCGTCGATGCCGGGGCCGCGCAATTCGAGGGCCGGACCTTGCGTCAGGCTTTCGACCTGCAGGATCAGCGTCGTCGAGCGGTCGGGATATTCGTTGCTGCCGAAGGCGAAGCGATCGAGCGCCGGAAGCGCCCGCGCATCGCCGATCAGCGCAAAACTGCAGATCGAGGAATCCGCGATGACCGGCGCGCCGGTGTGAAATTTGAGCCATTTCGTCACATCCGATGTCTCGCGACATCAGCGGATCGAGCCAGACCGGCGTATCGTGATCGAACAACGTCAGCGCGATGGCGGCGGTGCCGCGCATCATCGGGCAGGCGCGCCGGCGGCGAGCGGCGATACGATGAACGCTGCCGGGGCGCGCCATCGCGTCCATCACGGAACGGAAGGTCGATTGCGCCGACAACACCTTGTCGGCGAACCCTGCGGGCAATTCGGCAACCGTCGTCATCGTTCAGCCCTCACCGCGCACCAACGTATAGAAATCGACCCGCGTCGCCGCGGTTTCCGCAGCCTTGCGGTCTCGTTCGGAAGATCATCGACCGCGCGCAGCGGGGCCAGCACGTTTGCTTCCACGGCGTCGGCAAATTCATCCGGACTGCACCAGGGCGTCGCAGAGCGCGATCATCCGCGCCTTTTCCCGGTCGCGGCCGAGCGCGTAGCCGAATCCCACCTCGCCGGTCGAAAGCCGCACGGCGGCGCGCGAGACCGTGGCTTCGCCGAGATTGAACGGCGCGCCGTCACCGCCGATGCGGCCGCGCACCATCACCAGGCCGTTCTCCGGCTCGCGCAGATTCTCGTAACCAGGCAACGCGATCGCGTCGAGACGTGCGGCAATCTCCGCCGCGTCGGAATGCGCCAGCACCGTCATCGCCGCCTTGCGCTGCGCCTGTTTGCTGTTTTCACCCGTCGCGGTCATATCGGCCTTGTCAAAATCAAGTTGTCTATGATACTAGACAACTTGATAGCGAAACGCCATGACTGTTTCGTGACAAAAGGATGATTTTTCCCGATGCCACTCCCCGGCCCTTCCACGCCATGACCCTGCAGGACACAGCCTCCGGCGTGGCGTTGTGGCGGCAGGTCGCCGACGGGATCGAGCGCGGCATCGCCGATGGCACCTTTGCCGCCGGCGAGCGGCTGCCGGGCGAGATGGAGATCGCCGAAACCTATCGCGTCAACCGCCACACCGTGCGCCGGGCGCTGGCGACCCTGGCCGAGCGCGGCATGGTGCGCGCCGAGCGCGGCAGCGGCACCTATGTCGAGGCGCAACGCCTCGCCTATCCGCTGCGTTCGCGCACGCGATTTTCCGAAATCGTCGGCGCCGGCGGCCGCGAGCCGCGCGGGCAATTGATTGACGCCTCGGACGAACCGGCGAGCCGCGAGCTGGCGCGACAGCTGGAGCTCAAGACCGGCGCGTCGCTGGTGCGGATCGAAGCGCTGCGGCTGGCCGACCGCACGCCGATTTGCGTCGGCACCACCTGGCTCGCGGCGGAGCGCTTTCCCGAAGCCGGACGCATCTACGAGAGTGCGCGTTCGATGACAAAGCTGCTCGCGCATTACGGCGTCCGCGACTATCGCCGGGCTTCGACCCACGTCACCGCGGCGATCGTCGACGCCACCGACGCGGCGCGGCTCGACCTCGCACTGGGGCGTCCGATTCTCGTGGTCGACAGCACCGACGTCGATGCCGACGGCAAGCCGCTATTGACCAACGCACGCGCGCTTTGCCGCCGAACGCGTCGAGTTCGTGGTCGAGAACAGCTAGATTCGCATCACACGACGGCGCGGCGGCCGATGATCGCGAAGCGGAGTTTTCCGGAAATCCAGTCGATCGCGGCGACCGCGACCAGGATCATCAGGATCAGGAACGACACTTTCTGCCATTCCAGCACGCGGATCTGCTCGGCCAGTTGCAGGCCGATGCCGCCGGCGCCGACGATGCCGATGATGGTGGCCGAGCGGGTATTCGAATTCGATGAAATAGAGCACCTGTCCGGCGATCACCGGCAATACCTGCGGCATCAGGCCAAAACGTATTTCGTGCAGCGCATTGCCGCCGGAGGCCCGGATGCCTTCGACCTGCTTACTGTCGGCGGCCTCGATCGCCTCGGAGAACAGTTTGCCGAACGCGCCGAAATCCGACACCGCGATCGCCAGCACGCCGGCGAAGGGGCCGAGACCGACGACGTTGATCCAGACCAGCGCCCAGATCAGCGTGTCGACGCCGCGGATCGAATCGAGAAACCGGCGGACCGGAAAGCGGAAGATATTGGACGGCACGATGTTCTTCGCGGCCAGCAGGCTGACCGGCAGCGCGAAGACCGCGGCAATCGTGGTGCCCAACAGCGCGATCGACAGGGTTTCGCCGAGCGCCGTCAGATAAAGCGGGAGCGAGGAGCCGGGATCCGGCGGGATCATCATCAGGGTGATCCAGCCGAGTTGGTGCAGGCCCGACAGCATCCGTGCCGGCGAGAAACCGAGATGATCCAGGCCGAACATGAAAATCGCGAATGCGGCGAGCAGCATCAATGGCGTGGCCAGCCGCGCCGATACGGGTCTTTCGAACACGCCGGGATATCGCGCGTGCAGGCCTTGCAAATCCGGCGTCGGCAATTTGCTCATGCGTGGCGGTCCTTGCCGAACAACCGCCCGCGTATCCATCCGGTGCCGATATCGATGACGAACACCGTAACAATGATCATCAGCAGGATGGCGCTGACATCGGAGTAATAGAACTTGCGGATCGCAACCACGAGTTCCTGCCCGATCCCGCCGGCGCCGACGAAGCCCATCACCGAGGCGTCGCGCACGTTAATTTCAAACCGCAGCAGCGTATAACTGGCAAAACCCGCCGCCACCTGCGGCAATACCGCGAAGCGCATGCAGGATATCCAACTTGCGCCGGTGGATCGCACGCCTTCAACCGGCTTCATGTCGATGTTTTCGACGATCTCCGAATATTGCTTGCCGAGCGCGCCGATCGAATGGATGGCGATGGCGAGAACGCCGGCCATCGGCCCCAGACCAAAGGCGATCACGAAGATCAGCGCGAAAACGATATCGGGAACGGTGCGGCAGAATTCCATCACGCGCTTGACGATGAAGCGCAGCCATGGCGCCGGCGCGGTGTTTTCCGCTGCCAGAAAATTGAGCACAAAGGCAAGCACGGCGCCGAACAAGGTGCCGACATAGCTGATCAGGATGGTCTCGCCGAGCAACAGCGACCATTTCCGCCAGCCCCAGAGCCATTCGGCGATATCGGTCCAGACCCGCGTGCCGTCCTCAAGGGTGAGGATGCGATCGAAATAGCTGATGAAATTTCCAAAATAGCTGAAGAACGTCCGCAGATTGACTTCGGCCCCGACCGAGGCGAGGACCAGCGCTGCGAAGAATATCGCGGTCGCCAGCGTGAAACGAAGCCGCTTGCGCGCGACCGCCTTGCGATAGGCCTCGTTCAGCGCGGCGAGCTGCTGACCGGGAAGAATGGCTACGGCGGTTGTCATGCTATCCGTGGCTCAACGGCAACCAGGAAACTAAAAGAGCCGGGTCGCGGGACCCGGCTCAGGTGGCTTGGTTCCGCGATCAGGACGCCTTCTTGCGCAGGTTGTCGACGAACTTGATCAGCTCGATGGTCTTGTTGTAATCTTCATTGGCGATCGGCTGCCATGGCAGGTTCTTGCCGTCGGAGAGCTTCTTGAACGCGTCCTTGTCCTTCTCGGGAGCATCGAGGAACGCCTTCTTGATCGCGGCCTTCATGTCTTCGGGCAGGTCGCTGAGATAGGCATAGGGCGAATTGATGATCAGGTCCGACTTCACGATGATGCGGAAATCTTCCTTCTTCATCGGCGTGCCGTCGCTGTTCTTGACCATGTTCTTGGACAGCATTCGGGTCAGGTTCGAATTGTCTTCCGCATTCCACCAGTTGGCGGCAACGTCGACGGTACCTTGCGCCAGCGCCAGCACCGCGTTCTCGTGACTACCGGTGAAGACCACCTGGGAGAAGAACGAATTGGGATCGACGCCCATCTGGTTCATCTTGAAGCGCGGCATGTTGTTGCCGGAGGTCGAATTCGGATCGACCAGGCCGAGGTTCTTGCCCTTCAGATCGCTGAGCTGCTGGTACGGGCTCTTTGGCCAGCACGTAGAACACCGAATAGTAGCCCTTGGTGCCGTCGGCGTTGACATCGATCACGAACGCATCGGTCTTGACGCCGGTGACCCGGGCGCGCGAGAACGACGCCGGACCGTAATAGGCGAGCTGGATGTTGCCGGCGCGCTGGCCCTCGATGACGGCCGCATAGTCGTTGGCGATGCGCAGATTGACCTTGATCCCGAGTTCCTTCGACAGATAGTTCACGAACGGGCGTAAAGCGCTCGGTGACGCCGGACGCGTTCTCGGCGGGCACCACCGCGAAGGTGATTTCGGGGTATTTCGTCTTCCAGTCCTGAGCCGACGCGGCGGAGGCCGTGAACGCCAGCACGGCCGCGCTTGCAATAACGGTTCGACGATTGATCATGACGCCCTCTTTCAGGTTGAAGTCGATCGCTTAGGATGTTCGCGGAACGCTGTAGGTATCGGCGCGGTACTCAGGCCGCGGCAGCCGTGCCGAGAGCCGGAATTCCTGAATTGGTCGGGATCTTGCTGGGCCGCGGCGCCCATCACTTCGTCGGCCTCGAGATCGTACAGCTCGCGCGCGATATGTTCGGTCAGCGTGGCCGGCGCGCCGTCGAACACGATCCGGCCCGACGCCATGCCGATCAGGCGATCGCAATAGCTCCGCGCCAGATCGAGCGAATGCAGGTTGCAGATCACGGTGATGCCGAAATGCTTGTTGATGCGCAGCAGCGCGTCCATCACGATCCTGGTGTTGCGGGGATCGAGCGAGGCGATCGGCTCGTCGGCGAGGATGATGTCGGGCTCCTGCACCAGCGCGCGCGCAATCGCGACGCGCTGCTGCTGGCCGCCGGAGAGCTGGTCGGCGCGCTGCGCCGCCAGCGAGGCCATATCGAACTGCTCCAGCGCCGACATCGCCAGCGCCTTGTCCTCCTCGGGCCACAGCTGCGTCAGCGACCGCCATGACGGGATTTCGGCGAGCCGTCCCATCAGCACGTTGGTCAGGACGTCGAGCCGGCCGACCAGATTGAACTGCTGGAAGATCATCGCCGAGCGCGCGCGCCATTGCCGCAGCTCCCTGCCGCGCAGCGCGGTGACGTCGACGCCATCGAACAGAATGCGGCCTTCGGTCGGCTCGGCAAGGCGGTTGATCATGCGCAGCAAGGTCGACTTGCCGGCGCCGGAGCGGCCGATCACGCCGACAAAGCCACCGGGCGCGATCGAGAACGATGCATTGTCGACCGCGGCCTTGGCGCCGAACCGGCACGTCAAACCTTCCACCACCAGCATGCAATGCTCCAGACGCGTAGCTCGCGGTCATCGCTAACGTCTGGATTCGACAGTTGTGTGACAGTCGCGCTGCAGTGCGGCAATGCATCCACAGCTCGCAGCGACTGTCATCACGTCTGTCATGACATTGTCATCAAGCCCATCGATGACGTGCAGCCTTGGGATCAGTCTCGATCGTCGTGGAAGCTCGCATGGCCGGCAAAATGCTTTCGGTTGAACCGACGATCGATCCATCCGCGAAATTGCACGACACGCAGGCTCGGCGCCTATTGCGAGGTCGGCGCGCGAACGATCCTGCAGGAAGTGACGATGGACGACTATTCCTACGTCGTGAACGACGCGCAGATCACCTACACGACGATCGGAAAGTTCTGCTCGATCGCGGCGATGACGCGGATCAACCCCGGCAATCATCCGATGCAGCGGGCTTCGCAGGCGCACTTCACCTATCGCGCCAGCGCCTATTTCCCGGGCGAGAGCGACGAGGCCGAGTTCTTCGAGTGGCGGCGCGGCCATCGCGTCCATATCGGCCACGACGTCTGGATCGGGCATGGCGCCATCGTGCTGCCGGGCCGCAGCGTCGGCACCGGCGCGGTGGTCGCGGCCGGCGCCATCGTGACCAAGGACGTCCCGGCCTACACCATCGTCGCGGGAAATCCGGCGCGGGCGATCAGGCGGCGGTTTCCGGAAACCGTGACCAACCGGCTGGCCGCGCTGGCGTGGTGGGACTGGGACCATGAAGCGCTGCGCAGCGCCTTGCCCGATTTCCGCAAACTGGCGGTCGAGGATTTTCTCGCAAAATACGAGGCCGCGAGCGTCTCGGGTGGCTCGCGCGCCCGACGACGAAGCGCGGTATCGTGACGGACATTTTCATCGAAGGCGGCCGGGCTCTGCTCGGTGACGAAATTCTCGAAACCTCGCTGCAGATCGCGGACGGCAAGATCGGCACGGTGGGTTCGGACCACGGACGCGGTTCATGCTGGCCTCGATGCCCGCGGGCTCCTGGTGCTGCCGGGCATCGTCGATCTGCATGGCGATGCGTTCGAGCGGCAGATGATGCCCCGCCCCGGCGTCGATTTTCCGGTCGATGTGGCGCTGATCGACAGCGACCGGCAGGCGATCGGCAACGGAATCACCACGGTCTTTCACGCCACGACCTGGTCGTGGGAGCCGGGCCTGCGCAGCGCGGACAATGCAAGGCAGTTGCTCGAGGCCATCGAGACGCTGAGGCCGCAACTCGCGGCAGACACCCGCTTCCACCTGCGCCACGAGACCTACAATCTCGATGCCGAAACCGAGATCAGCCAATGGCTGGCCGACGGACGCATCGATCTGTTCGCGTTCAACGATCACATGGAGTTCGATCGTCAAGAGCAGCGCGAGGCCGCGCAAGCGAGCGCAGATGGTGGAGCGCTGCGGCCTTTCGAGCGAGGAATTCGATCGACTGGTGGAGCGCGTCGTCTCCCGCGCGCACGATGTGCCGGCATCGATCGCGCGGCTGGCGCAGGTGGCGCGTTCAGCCGATGTGCGGATGCTCTCGCACGACGACGCAAGCCCGGCGATGCGAAAGGCATTTCGGGCCCAGGGCGTCGGCATCGCGGAATTTCCGGTCAACGAGGAAACCGCGCGCGAGGCCGCCGAAGGCGGCGATTTCATCGTGTTCGGCGCGCCCAACGTCGTGCGCGGCGGCAGCCATACCGGATGGACCAAGGCGGCCGACATGATCGCCAAGGGTTTTTGCTCGGTTCTCGCGTCCGACTATTATTATCCGGCGCAGTTGCTGGCCGCGTTCCGCCTTGCCGCCGATGGCGTGCTGCCGCTCGCCGAGGCCTGGGACTTGATATCGGCGGCGCCGGCCCGGGCCGCGGGCTTGACCGATCGCGGCGTTCTCGACGGAAGGGCGCCGCGCCGATGTCATCCTCGTCGATGACGAAGTGCCGCTGCGGCCGCGCATTGTCGCGGTCATCGCCGCGGACGTCTGGTTCATCTCACCGACGCTGAGTCGCCTGATCCGTTCAGCTCGCGCCCCACGCAAGGCGGTTGCAGCCGCGTGACGCGGCTCTATTCTGGATTCATGGCCGACTATCCGCGCTACGCGATCTATCATGCCCCGGCACCCGGTAGCGACCTTGATCGCTTCGGCGCCCATCTGCTCGGCTATGACGCCTATAGCGGCGCGGACCTGCCCTTCCCCAACGACATCATACGAATGGCGCCGGATTGGCGCGATCTGACCAAGGATCCACGAAAATATGGTTTTCATGCCACGCTGAAGGCGCCGATGTCACTGGCGCCCGGCAAGACCGAGCCTGAGCTTCTCGCAGCCTGCGAAGCCTTTGCCGGCAAACCCCGGGCGATTCCGGTCATCACACCTGTGGTCGGTTCGATCAGCGGCTTTATCGCGGTGGTGCCTGCTGCGCCGTCGCCCGAACTTGAGCGGCTTGCCGCGGATTGCACACGCGAATTCGATTCGTTCCGCGCGCTGCTCACTGCAGAGGATCGTGCGCGGCGTAATCCCTCTGACTTGACGCCGAGGCAGCGCGAGTATCTCGACCGCTGGGGATATCCATATGTCATGGAAGAATTCCGCTTCCACATGACGCTTACGGGCCGGCTTGCCGCCGAGCGGCGCGAGCCCGTCCTGACGATGCTGCGCGACAGTTTTTCCGCAACCGGCCTCAAGACGCTCGCGATCGACAGGATCGCGGTATTCCGTCAGGAAAATGCAGATTCGCGATTCCTGATCGTCAAGCACTGGCAGCTGCGCAGCAACGCTGATCTGCCTCAGCGCTTCCGAATTCCCCGGACCTGGCAACCCCGCAAGAATAAGGTCGCGCAGGCGCGCGCCCGCGCTTTGATCTGCGAGCGCGACGGCAGCGGCACGCCGCCGAACAGCGCGGCGCGCCGCGGCGCGGAAGTGACCATGCCAAGCAGCATGCCGGCGGCCTCATCGACATCGTCGAGCGCGATCAACCCACGCTTCTGCTGCACCCGCAGCCAATCGGCCAACGCCACGCCACTGCGCTGAATAGCGTTTTTGTAGAACATCGCGGCGATATCGGAGAACTTGCCGGCCTCCTGCAGCAGCATGCGCTGAAGCGCGATGATTTCTTCATCAAGCGCAAGCTCCGCACATGCGATCAGCGCCGCGACTAGAGCCTGTTCGATGTCTGCGTGATCGGCGGCACGCAGGTTGACCTCGAAGACGAAGCGGTCCATGCGGTCCGAGACCATGCCCTCGAACAGGGCGGCCTTGTTCGGGATCAAACGGTACAGGGTCTTGGTGGAAACCCCGGCCCGGCGCGCCACCGTCTCCATGCTGGTCGCGGCAAAGCCGTTGCCGGCGAATTCATGCCGCGCGGCTTCGTAGATGATTTGACACGTCTCGTCGTCGGAGCGGAGTTGCGGACGCCCGCGGCAGCGTCGGTCGGTGGAAGATTCTGCTGTAGTCATGTTTTTATATGATGCCTGTCATTCCATTGACAGGCGCAACGTATGTCCTATTTTGGAAAATATCAAGTTTCCTAATTCGGCGTCGTCCGGCAAGCCATCAGGAGCAAACGTCATGACCCACCATTCCCCCGCCATCGAGGCCGAGCGTCCGCTGGCCGCCGGAGACGTTGTCAAGGATCTGCTGCCAGACACATTTGATGCGGCCCGAACTCCGCCGATTACAAAAAAGCTCAATTTTCGCAAGCTGTTGATGGCCGGCGCGGCGGTCGCGGTTATTGCGGGGGGAGCGTGGTACGGCTGGGACTATTGGACCGTCGGCCGATATCTCGTCTCGACCGATGACGCCTATGTGAAGGCCGACAACACCACCGTCGCGCCCAAGGTATCCGGATATCTGCGGGAGGTGCTGGTCGGCGACAATGAGCCCGTCAAGACCGGCCAGGTGCTGGCGCGGATTGACGAGCGCGATTTCAGGGTGGCGCTCGACCAGGCCAAATCCGATGTCGCCGCGGCGAATGCCGCGATCGCGAGCAAGCAGGCCCAGCTCGGCGTTCAACAGGCCGTGATCGACGCCGCCAAGGCAACGATCGAGGTCGACAAGGCAACCGTCACTTTCGCCGCGCAGGAGAACAAGCGTTACGGCGATCTCGCGGCGACCGGCTACGGCAGCGTACAGAACGCGCAGCAGGCCCAATCGCGCATCGCCGGTGCCCAGGCCGCGGTTCAGCGCGACACCGCCAACCTTGCCTCCGCACTGAAACAGGTTGATCTGCTCAAGGCCGAGATCGCCCAGGCAAATGCGGCGCTGGCGCGGGCAATTGCCGCGCAGAACCAGGCCGAACTCAATCTCGGCTACACCACCATTGTCGCGCCGCTCGACGGCATCGTCGGCAACCGAACGCTGCGGGTCGGCCAGTACGTGCAGGCCGGAACGCAATTGATGTCGGTGGTGCCGGTCGCCGGCGCCTATGTGGTGGCGAATTTCAAGGAAACCCAGCTCACGGACGTGCGCGAAGGCCAGGCGGTCGATATCGCCGTCGACATGTTCCCGGGACAGGTGGTGCACGGCCATGTCGACAGCATCGCGCCGGCCAGCGGCCAGGAATTCGCGCTGCTGCCGCCGGACAACGCCACCGGCAACTTCACCAAGGTGGTGCAGCGCATTCCGGTCAAGATCGCGCTCGACCACAACAATGCGCCGTCAATCGAATTGCGTCCCGGCATGTCGGTGATTCCGACCATCGAGACCAAGTCGCAGGCTCGCATTCGCCAAGCGGCAGCCGCATCCAAACCATCGAACACTTCCGCCGGAGCAACGCGCCATGTCAAATCACGTCCTGTCAACGTCGACGCCGCTGAACTCTGGCGGCATATCTAAGCGCGCAACGGTCGATCCCGACCGCGCCAGCACCGCCACCTGGATCGCCGTTCTCGCTGCCATGATCGGTTCGTTCATGGCGATCCTCAACATTCAGATCACCAACGCCTCCCTGCTCAATATCGAAGGCGGCATCGGCACCGGCGTCGACAACGGATCGTGGATCTCGACCTCGTATTTGATCGGCGAGATCGTGGTCATCCCGCTCACCGACTATCTCAGCCGGGTCTTTTCGTTCCGCCGCTACATGCTGGCGAGCGCGACCTTGTTTGCGGTCTTCTCGGTAGCCTGCGCCTTTACCCACGATCTGCCCTCGATGATCGCGATGCGTGGCCTGCAGGGATTTGCCGGCGGCGTATTGATCCCGATGGCGTTCACGATGGTGCTGACCAAGCTGCCAAAGCCGCAACAGCCGATCGGCCTTGCGATCTTTGCGCTGTCCGTCACCTTTGCTCCCGCCATCGGCCCGACTATCGGCGGCTACCTCACCGAGAATTACGGCTGGCAGACGATTTTCTACGTCAATGTGCTGCCGACCGCCGTGATGGTGACCGCCCTCTACTTCACACTGGAGCGGCAGCCGATGCAGCTCGAGCTCCTGAAGGAAGGCGACTGGGCCGGCATCCTCACGATGGCGGTCGGACTGTCGGCGCTCCAGACTGTGCTCGAGGAGGGCAACAAGGACGACTGGTTCTCGTCGCCCTTTATCCTGCGTCTTGCTGTTGTCGCGCTGGTCAGCCTCGCGCTGTTCGTCTCGATCGAGTTGACGATTGAAAAGCCGCTGATTCGGCTGCGCCTATTGACGCAACGCAATTTCGGCTTCGGCACCATGGCCATGACCCTGGTCGGATTCGCACTGTTCGGTTCGGTGTACATCCTGCCGGCCTATCTCGGTCAGGCGCAGGGCTACAATGCCGAGCAGATCGGCGCGGTGCTGGCGTGGACCGGCCTGCCCCAACTGATCCTGATTCCGCTGGTTCCGAGGCTGATGCAGCGGTTCGACACACGCTACGTCGCCATCACCGGGCTGATGATCTTCGCCTATAGCTGCTTCATGAATACCGCGATGTCGCTGGACTATGCCGGCGATCAGCTCTGGATCCCGAACATCGTGCGCGCCATCGGCCAGGCGATGGTCCTGACGCCGCTTACCTCGGTGATGACGGGCAGCATCGCTCCGCAAGATGCGGCCGCGGCATCGGGGATCAGCAACATGCTCCGTAACCTCGGCGGCGCGATCGGCACTGCCGTGCTCGCCACCGTGATCACCAAACGCGAGCAGTTCCATTCCAACATCATCGGGCAGTCGGTCACGCTCGGCCGCGAGGAAGTGCGCAACCGGATTGCGCAAACGACCGACTTCTTCATGAGTCACGGCGTGCCCGATCCTGCCGCGGCACATCAGCAGGCCATCATCGCGCTCGGCAATGCCGTGAAACGGCAAGCGCTGGTGATGGGCTTCAGCGACACTTTCGCGGTGATCGGCGCGGTGCTCGTGCTCGCCGCCGTCGCGGTCGCATTCACGCGCAAGGTCAAGGCAAGCGGGGCCGGAGCGCACTAAATTGCTGATATCCGGCTCGAAACAACGTCTGCATCGAATGTTACAGGAATGCCACACAGACGCACAATGTGCGGTCGTTCTTCCTACGTTCGAAAGAGTTGATGATGGACATCCGTCATGCGCGATTAAGTTTGCTCGGGGTTGAGGTCTACGTCGCTTCCGACGTGAAGGAGAACCGACATGCCAGCCTATATCCAGCATCGCGAAATCGAGACACCCGCAATTCTCTGCCCCGGCTGCGTGGGATTACTCCCTATGTATGTCAGGGAGGTCGAGCCCCATTGGAGCATGGCCAAAATCGACTTCATCTATGAGTGCGCCGACTGCGGCGCCGAAGTCCGGCAAACGATAACGAAGCCACCACGACAGCACTGAGGCGCTCGCGTCCCGCCAGTCCCTCGATCATGTCGACGACGATCGCATGCGCGCGCAGCGATCAAGGATCCGGCGTAGGAAGTCTGCAGTGTCCCCGCGTCCTAATGCGCGGCAGTTTGACAATCAGCGCTATCGCGGTTGCATTCCTTAAAGTGAAATGCAATCTCCTCAAGCGCGCGCTGTTCCCACTCTTCTGCTTTTGCCAGCCAAAAACTCTTGCGTTCGGAATCCAGTAGAGCCCGCCCTCGGCAGATAAATTCCTGTTTGCGAATTTCGACCAGCCTGTTCATGAACTCCACTCCTGGGGTGTGAAGCCAATTTACCCACGCACCTTAGCAGAGTGGGGACGAAAGTCCTTTCATTTTGCTGGAATGTGGCAGCATTGTTTTCTCTCCGAAGTCTGCGGGCATTGCAGTGCAGCACATCGAGCCGAGGATATCAAAGCCTCGCGCAACGTTGGAGGAACAACAACCGATCCCAAGGTTGCGGCAGGTCTTGTCGAGAAGGCGGCCGACCTTAAGGTCGCAGGTAGACGGGGCGAGCGCGCTCCCGGGGCCAGTTATCTGGCGCCGGACCTCGAGCCACCAGCCGCGAGGTAGGAGCGGCCGGCCCTGCGGAGCCTCGCTACTTCAAGTTCGGGTCTCCGATTTCCTTATGCTGGCGGCGCTCGACTCCAGCGGCCTGCCGCTCCTCGCCTGACATTTCCGGCTCGAAGGTCCGCACCACGCCCTCGCGCCCGACGATGCTCGGTAGCGACAGAGTAACGCCAAACTTTTCATTGTAACTGCCGATCGGTATCACCGCGCGTTCGTCGCGAAGAATGATTTCCGCGATCCGTGCCGAAACAATGCCGATGCCAAATTGACTCGCATCATTGCCTTCGATGATCGTGATATTCGCGTAACGAACGCTTTGTTCGATTTGCTTGCGCACGCTATCGAGCGTTTCGCCGCGCTGCTCGACCAGCGTGCTGATCGGCACGCCGGCGATACGGGCGCTTGACCAAAGAAATACCTGCGAAACTCCATGCTCGCCGATCACCTGAGCCTCGACTTGATTGACATCGACGTCGAAATGCTCCGCCAGATGAACACGGAAGCGCAAGCTGTCGAGGAAGGTGCCGGTGCTCAGCACGCGATCGTGCCCAGCGCTGGCGCGGGCAATATCTGCGAGCGGATCGGGAGGATCGGTTACCACCAATATGACCGCGCCAGGGGCTGCGCGAGCAATTTTCGGAACGATGTCACGATAAATATCAGCGTTCTTGTCGAGTAGCCGTAATCTGCCTTGGGGATCGCCGCGGTCGGTGGCGCCGCCGGCCTTTTCATTTATGCCCGCGGTAATCATCACCAACCCCGCATCCGTCAGGTCGTCGTAGTCTCCATCGACCACGGTGGTCTTCGGGACAAGTGGTGTTCCGTAGCGAAGGTCGGTCGCAACCGCCTTCGCGCGTTTACGCGTTCGGTCCACCATGACGATGGTGCGGGCGCTGCCGCGCGTGACGGCGGCGAGAGCACAGGCACAGCCAACCCTTCCCGCGCCAATGATTCCGATCTTCATGATTTAAGCTCGCATTCGCAACACCGTCGATCGGGGCCTCGGCCAAACCGCCGAGAGAGTGGATCACTGGCGCGTCGCGAGGTAAATACTCGTCTGGGGAATACCAAGTTCCGGTAAACCGAAAGTGTTTGGCGGCGAGGACCTCCCGAAACCGTCAGGCCAGATTCATCCGTGCGCATAACCCCGCGTGGCGAAAGCCGCCAGGCAACGCGACAAGGCAGCCGCCAATTCCGCAGATGTCAGCGGATGATGGACAACTTCAGAGACCCCCGAAGCCGCCAGCAATGGAGCATCCAAATCCCGCGCCGAGGGTGTCGCCAAGATGATCGGCAGGCCAGGGGCCAGGTCGCGCAACGCGGTTGCGAAATCGAGCGCGAAAGTTGCTCCGGGTTGGTGGCACACGAGGGCTACGTCGAAGCGCGCTTGCACGACGCAGGCTTGCATGGCCTCGTGCAGCCCTGTGAAGCCGACCGGCTCATAGCCCAAAGCTGCGAGAATCTCCTCGTACCGCAGCAAGCGACCGCGGTCCGCCTCGAGCACCAGCACGGTTTCACCGACGCCGCGACCAGCGATGCCGGGCGCCTGTTGAACGCATACCAGCTCATGGGATGGAATGGATGGAAGCCAGATATCGAAGCGTGTTCCAGCTCCAAGGGCGCTCCGCACCTCCACGGCTCCGTCGTGCTCCCTGACGATGTCACGCATGGTTGCAAGCCCGAGACCATTGCCACTCGGACGCGTTGTAAAGAATGGCTCGAAAATCCGCTCCAGCGTTGCCTGGTCCATGCCGCGCCCGGGATCGGAAATCGAAACGACAACGAAGCGGCCGGGGCCCATCCCAATCTGCCCAACCCGCAACGGCTCTGTTACTTCCCGCACCCCGATCTCAATCTCGATGACGCCCGGCTTGTCCATCGCCTGGGCGGCATTGTTGCAGACATTCAGGATGACCTGCTGCAATTGCGCGGGTTCCGCCGATACCGCCGTTGCTTCCGATGTCTCCGTCACGGCGATCTGGACATGGGAAGGCAACGATGCACCGAGCAACGACTTAGCTTCCGCGACCAGCGCCTTGATGCAGACGTGCTCCCGCCTTCCCTCGCGACGGCGGCCGAAAGTGAGGATCTGATCCACGAGATCGCGCGCCCGCTCCGCTCCTCGGCGGATGGCCTCCAGGTTGCGGCGCGGCCGGGCGTCCGAAGCGAGGTGCTCTTCCACCATTTCGGTATGGCCGAGAATCCCGCCCAAAATATTGTTGAAGTTGTGGGCAATACCGCTGCTGAAGGTGCCTACCGTCTCCATGCGACGGGCCTGCTGCAATCGCATCTCAAGACGTGCCCGTTCCTTTTCATTGGAATGCCGCTCGACGGCGGAGACAATAGTATCGAGCGCCATCCGCAACAGGCTGAGCTCGCCGGGTGTTGTCACGCAGCAAGGCCGGCCGATCGCATCAAAGCCAAGGGTCATCCCGGTACCGTCTTTCTCGACTTGTGTTGCACATGCCCACCCACCCAGGCCAAGAGCCATGCAGGCATCTTTATTTTCCCCGATCGGCATGCGATTGACGCGCCCAACGTGGATAATTCCATCGGCCACGGGGGCGAAGCGAGCCGCAAGCGCAGGCGCCCGCTCCGGCCAGCCGGGCGGAAAAGTCATTCCCGCTTTGGACCAGACGTGCAGCCGCGGTGTCGCGCCACCCATCACAAAGTAGGCGCGGTCTGCACCGAGGCGGCGCGCCATATCGGCGAGAGCCCGCTCGATCTCCGCATCAATATGCTGCGGCTGCACGTTGATGAAGCGCATCGAGATGCCCGCGATCAGGTGCTCGAATGCGGCACGCCGCCGCAACGCAACAGCCCGCGCCCGCAATTGCAGACCGAGATACACCAGGACCGCGAGCAGCAACAGCGACGTGGCGTAAAGAAACAGGCGGTATCGGCTTGCCGAGGCCTGCGCGGCAAGCTCACGTTTCATGATCAGCGAACGAACGACATCCTGTTCGCTGGTGCTCGCCGCGGCGCTAAACTCCTTCAGCACAGCATCTGTCAGCGGCAACAGCTCGTGCAGTACTCCCCCATGCGCGATTGCCGCCTGAATCGTCTCGGCTTCGCCGGGCGGGTTTTGCAGGACCGCAAGCTGCACCAGCCGATCCTTGACATCGCGCACGGCGACCGGCGATGTATCAAGCGTGAGATGCAGTATGGCAGCGGCGAGCGAGCTGGCGGCTGCGACCACTGGCCTGTCGTCCGAGGCGGCAAGACGTGCGCTGAACGTTCCAAAATAGACAAGAGAATTGCGCAGCAAGGCATTTCTCATCTTGAACTTCTCGACCAGATCCTGCTGTCGATGAGCGCGTACCGCCAGCATTTCGATTGCGGCGCTTTCCTCGGAATCCGGGCCGGCCACCTCATGCAATCGATTGAGCGAGTGTTCGTACGCGTCGGCAATCCGCGCCAGGGCATCGTAGTTTCGTGACAAGCCGACGCGCGCGCTCAATACCTCGCGATTCAATGCGCGCTCGAATCGAGAAAACTCGTCGAGCGCCCTTAGCTCGCTTTCGAAGGGAGTGGCACTCAGGTCCATCCCGCTGAGCAATAGCCAGGTGAGTAGCAGCAGGAGAAACGACACAAAGACCACGACGGGGGTCATCCTCATGGCGGAGCCCCGACGGAGTGGCCGCGATAGTTCCCGGTCAAGGTCTGGAGATAGGCGACGATTGCCTGCACCTGCTGGTCGGTAAGCGTGGCATTCAGCTGAGCGAGGCCCATCTTCCGAACGGCGTCATCGAGGGTCTGGGCGCTGCCGTCATGAAAATACGGTGCCGTCGCCGCCACGTTCCGCAGGCTGGGCACGCGCAGAATTTCAGGCTTCGGCGACGCAAGCGGATGGAATATTCCATGCCGCTCGAAAAGATTGCCGCCGATATTGACGCCCTGGTGACAGGAGACGCATCCGAGCGATTTGAACAACCGATACCCCTCCAGCTCGCTGATCGATAACGCGGCGGCATCTCCCGCCAGCCAACGATCGAATCTGCTGCCTGGTGTGACCAGGGTTCGCTCAAAGCTGACGATGGCATCCACGATGTTGGCGGCATCCGGGCCACCGCCATAGGCGGCCATGAACTCCCGGAGCATGTCGGGATCGGCGGCGAATTTTTCCACGAGCTCGGACATGCTGGTGGCCATGATCCGCGGGCTTTCCAGCGTTGCTTTGACATCCAACTCCAGGGTGCGGAGTTTTCCCTCCCAACCGAAGCGGAAGTTGAGCGTGGAGTTGAACAGGGTAAGGGTGTTGAGTGAAAGGGTTGAGCCGTCGAGGCCGACGTCCAGGTTTCTTGTGCTTGCGCCGTTGGTGCCGAGATCGTGGCACGATGAACAATTGCGCGAATTGTCATGAGACAGCCGGGGATCGCCGAACAGGCGCTCCCCAAGTCTGATCTTAAGCGGGTCGATCGAGGGTGGCTCGGGCACCGGGGTGATAGGTTCTTCGGCGAGCCTGTTCCAGTCCTGCGCCTGCTCGAACGATGCCGATGGCGCCGGAGAAATTTGCAGACCGCCCAGCACCAACAGGAAAATCGCGATTGCACGACCTCGACTACGGTTAACCACCTCAGTAATCAAAGCAGTACCTCACGACCTGCTCGATCTCAGATCGGTGAGGAATGCCGATGTCCCGCAATGTCCGGTCATCGAGTGCCAGCAAGGTAGCGACGGCCTTTTTGATCTCCCGTTCGCGCCGCCACTGCATCAATCGGTTTGCAACGGTACCGCAAGGACTAGTCAGCCAACGACGGAGGCTTGGGCGATCGGTAAACGGAGGCGAACTGTCAAATTCAGCCGGACCGGCACCTTCGGACCGCGCCTCGAGTCCAGGTCCGGTTCGACCGGCTTCCTGCTCAAGTTCGACTTCCGTCAGCTTGGGGCTTGCCGAGGAAGAAATGACAGCGAGCGACCTGCGCCGCTCGCGCACGGCAAGCCTTTCCGGCTCTGCTTCGATCGAACAAGACTCCACGGGTGATGTGGCGATCGCGTGCAGCAAATTACAGTATGAAGTGCCATGCAGCGCGAAAGCTCTGCCGAAAGACGCAAACATCGACGACCACGGCGCGGCATCCCGGTGATCGGCTCGCGTCAGCACGGCCCGCTCACAGACGACCGGCGAAGTCAACAAGGGGGATTGGCGTTTCGGCAACACGAGAGTCTCCGTAGTGGGGCACGGAGACACTGATGGCTGCAGGTTACGGGATTATCACCGGCTCAGACAATATGGTTACAACCGTAATCATTCGGGCCGAATTTCCATCGTTCTTAGAACGGTTCTACCGGCAGCGCGAACACATAACCAACACCGCGCTCGGTTCGGATAACGCGCGGCGCACTGGGATCGATTTCGAGTTTGCGCCGCAAGCGCAAGACCTGGACATCGATGCTGCGATCGAAAATATCCTCGTGAACACGGGTGGCCTGCAACAGATGCTCCCGCGAGAGCGGCCGCTGCGGCGCTTCGAGAAAGGCCAGCAACAAGGCATACTCGCCCTTGCTCAGCGAGACCGGCGTCGCGTCGGGATCGATCAATCTACGGCCGCGCCGCTCGAGTTGCCAGCCGCCGAACCTGTACCCGCCTCGCTCCGGGTCATGGGTTCGTGCAGCGCGCCCCATCTCCTGCCGCCGCAATACGGCACGGACCCGGGCTAGCAATTCCCTGAGGCTGAATGGCTTTACGATATAGTCGTCCGCCCCGAGTTCGAGGCCGACGATGCGATCGATTTCGTCGGGACGATGGCCGGTCGTGATGATGACCGGAACGTCAGAATGAGAACGAATTTCTCTCAACAGGTCCAGCCCATCGTCCTGACCGAGCCGCAGATCCAGAATGATCAGGCTGGGAAGGGTGCCTGCAAAATGCCGACTCAACTCTGTTTTGTTTGACGCAGACTTCGTCGGTACATTGTGATCTTCCAGATATCTAGTCACCATTTGGCATAACGAGGGGTCGTCATCAACGACGACGATATGGCCGCAATCCGCAAGCATGAATTGATCTCTCTATTTTTGTTTTTTTTAACAAGCCTGTAATTTCTTAGTCACCAGGCAGGGACTGCAAGTACCTCCTTACGGCTGGAATCCAGGATGAAAAATCAGGGACTGGCGCGGCAAATGAAGCGACAGCCGTTGTGCAATTGGCGGCATTACCGAAATATGTCAGGGGCCGCGCATCGACTAGTAACGTGCGGACCGAAGCCCCCCACGGCTTAAATCCCGGTGGGGGCGTGCCGAGACTACTGCCGCTCTGAAGCATCACGTCTCTGCCTTGGGGAGCCGGTTCGAAGATTACAGAATATTACAGTGAAGCCTCTGACCAGGTCTCGTTCGAAACAGCCAAGTCTCGGGGACGTGATGAATTGTGATCAGAGATCTCGGAGGTACGTGCCTTGCTCTGGCTGGATGGTGCTGGCTGCGTAGGGCTGTCAGAATGTGTTGAAATCATCCGGGCGCCCTTTCCTTTGCATCTCTCCGGATGAGGGGGCGCCGCAGTCTGCGATACAGAACCTTCGCCTCGCAAACTTTCCTATCCCGGACGGTATCTTTTTGACGGTCGACGCCCTGGCGTCCCGCCGCGGCGATCGAAAGCCTTTGCTCCCGATGGTCCGGTCGCGCGGAAAGGCGTAATATCGCGCGCGCGGGGACCTGCTGCTCGCCCCGCCTGTTATGAGGAACGATCCCGGGCAGCGTCGTCGGTAAGGGAGGATTCCATGTACGCCGCGATCCGTCAGGCCAAGGCAAAGACTGGCACGGCCGAGGAGCTGGCCCGCAGGATCAAGGAGGGCGCGATTCCGATCATCAGCGATGTCGAAGGCTTCATGGCCTATTATGTGGTCTATGCACCCGACGACACCGTAACGGCGATCAGCCTCTTCAACAATTTCGCAGGCGCGGAGGAAGCAAACAGGCGGGCGCTCGCCTGGATCGAGCAAAATCTCGGGCCTCTGCTGATTGGACCGGCTTCCGCGGTCGCCGGACCGGTGATCGTGCATACGCTGGCCTAGGGCGTCGCCTGCTCCATCTGAAGTTCAGCCTTGAGGCTTGCGAGATCGCGATAGATCGAGGCCACGGCAAGAACGCGGCCCTGGCGCTTGTATTGCAGCAGGCAATCCTTCGCCGCGATGTCGCCGTCGACGGCAATCTCGTCCCATGTCTCGGCGTGGCCGACATAATTGATCGGCACGTCGTAGTGCTGGCTCCAGAAAAATGGCACGGCGTCGAATGCCTCGCGCTGCCCCAGCATATTGCGCGCGGCGGCCTGGCCCTGGCGTTCGGCCACCACCCAATGCTCGACCCGGATATTCTCGCGGGAATGCGGATCGGGCCAGCGCGCGATATCGCCGGCGGCGTAAATCCCCGTGATGCTGGTCTCGAGATACGCATTCACCGCGACGCCGCGATCGAGCGCAAGACCGGCCTTCTCCGCCAATGCGAGGCGCGGCCTCACCCCGACGCCGACCACCACAAGCTCGGCCTCCAGCACCCGGCCGCTCTTCAACGTCGCGCGCTTGCCGTCGATCGCGACCACCGTATCGCCGAGATGGAAGACGACGCCGTGCTCTTCGTGCAGGGCGCGAATGAAGTCGCCCATTTCCGGACCAAGCACGCGTTCCATCGGCCGAGCTTCGAGTCCGACGACATGGACCTCGATGTCGCGCGCGCGCAACGACGCTGCAGCTTCCAACCCGATGAAGCTCGCGCCGATCACAATGGCGCGGCGCGCGCCTTTTGCTGATTCGATGATCGCCCGGCAATCGGCAAGCGTGCGCAGCACGTGGACATGCGGCTGGTCGGCGCCCGGGATCGGCAGGCGCACCGGCTCCGCTCCCGTCGCCAGCAGCAGGCGGTCATAGGAAATCGTCTCGCCGCCGGCAATAATGACATTGCGTGCCTTGGTGTCGATCGAAGTGACGTCGGTGTTGAGGCGCAGCTCGATCCCGGCTTCGGTGTAAAAACTGTCGGGCCGCAGCGGCAGCCAGTCCTCCGGCGCGCTGCCGGCAAGGTAGTCCTTTGACAGGTTCGGCCGGTCCACCGGCGGCGCGGCATCGTTGCTCAGCATCACGATGCTGCCGCGATATTCCTGCCGCCGCAGCATCTCCGCCGCGGCAAAGCCTGCGGCGCCGCCGCCGACAATCAGGATTCTGCCGGGCGAACTCGGCCGGCGGTTTGCCGCGCGGCTTCGGCTGTGGACGCTTTTGCCTGACGAAAATGCGGTTGCCGTCCTGCTCGACTTGCCAGACCGCGAGCGGATTAAGAGCCGGAGCGCGGGCCGCCTCTCCGGTGCGCAAATCGAAGCAGGCGTGATGCCAGGGGCAGCGAACACTCTCGCCGACCACCAATCCCTCGGCCAAGGGCCCATGATAATGGCTGCAATGCGCGTCGATGGCGAAGATGTCCGACCCCGAGCGCACCAGCAAAACGTCTTCCTCGCCGACATGGCCGAGCAAGGTCTCTCCGGTGAATTCGGACAGATCGATGCCCAGGGTCAGATCCGGGCCGGCAGGTGGGGCTTGTTCATCAGCCATGTTTTGCTCCCTCGAGAGTTTGAACAGCTTCTCGATCGGCGGGAACCACGAACGGATCCTTTCGCTCGCCAACTGATCGGCGGCAAAAGTCCCTCGATTGGACATTCCACGTTTACGTTGATTAGAAGGCGCGCCCTATTTGGCGTCAAGCTAGTGTTTCTCGATTTCGGAGGGCATTCGCAACGCCGTTGTCGATGCCCTGACAATCAGCTCCGGTTGCAGGATGACATGCTGCGCGGCCGCGTCGCGGTGATCGATTTCTTCCAGCAGCAGCTTCGCCGCGCCGCGTCCCATTTCGCGATGCTCAATTCGAACGGTGGTCAGCGGCGGCGAGATCAGATCGACCAGCGGCATGTCGTTGTGCCCGACCACCGAAATATCATCCGGGCAGCGCAGGCCGAGCATCCGCATCGCATCGAATACTCCGAGCGCAAGCAGATCGTTGGCCGCCACGATCGCGGTAATCCCCGCAGTGCCGGCAATGAGCGCGCGCGCCGGTGCGACGCCGGCCTCGCGCGTGAAGCGCGAGGCTTCTTCGACGTGAACCGGCAGGCCGTGATGGGCCATCGCGCGCGAAAATCCATCCCGCCGCAACGATCCCGTCGAGGTGTTGAGCGGTCCCGACAAATGGCCGATATGGCGATGGCCGGTGGACACCAGATGATCGACGGCAAGCTGCATGCCCAGTTCGTCGTCCGATACGATCGACGATACCCGGTCGCGAAACTCGAAACGGTTGACGAGGACGACCGGCAGGCCGCGGTCGAGGCAATGTCCGACCACGTCGTCGTCGCGCGACACCGTCGCCAGGATCAGCCCGTCGACGCGCTGGTTGAGAAGGTTGTCGACAAACGCGATTTGCTGGGAGGAGTCGTTGCCGGCATCGGCGACGATCGGCGCATAACCTTCGCTCGCCAGCGCTTCGGCGATGCCGCTGAGGATCGGCGCGAACACCGGATTGGCGATATCCGGCAACAAGACGCCGATCAGGTGCGATCGTCCGGTACGCAGGCTGGTTGCCACGCGGTTCGGCTGATAGCCGAGCGATTGCGCCAGATGCACGATCCGCTCGGCAACATCGTCGGCCACCAGGTGGCGCTTGTGCGGATCGAGCGCACGGGACACCGTTGAGGTGTGGACGCCGGTGGCTGCCGCAATCTGTTTAAGCGTCGTGGGTCCTGCGCAATTCATGAGGTGTTTCCTGTAGTTAGGTCGTCGTAGCGCTTCACTATGGCAGAGGGCTTGACTTTTTGCAATCGATTGCAATATATGATGCAAACGCTTGCAGACGAATGCCTCAAAACCGGAAGATGTCCATGGGTGCACCGTCCTCACGCCGCAGCGAGAGCCGCGGTTGCGGCAACATCATCGAGACCCAGGAGGATGTGACGCCTGCGGTTCTGGCGGCGATGGCGCAGACCCCGGACGACCGGCTGCGCGAGATCGCGGCGGCTTTTATCCGGCACATCCATGCCTTCGCCCGCGAGGTGAAGCTGACCGAGGACGAATACGACGTCGGCATCGATTTTTTGAACCGCATCGGCCAGGCGACCAGCGACCGGCATAACGAAGGCATTCTCTTCGCCGATGCGATCGGCTTCTCGACGCTGGTATGCCTGCTCAACAACGGCAACGCCGGCGCCACCGAAACCGCCTCGGCGCTGCTTGGTCCGTTCTGGCGAATGAACTCGCCGAAGACCGAGAACGGCGGCTCGATCGTTCGTTCTCCGACGCCCGGGCCGGAGCTGTTCGTATCGGGCAAGGTGCTCGACGCGGCCGGCAAGCCGATCGAAGGGGTGGAAGTCGATGTCTGGCAATCCTCGCCGATCGGGCTTTACGAAAACCAGGACGATACCCAGGCCGACATGAACTTGCGCGGCAAGTTCACCACCGACGCGCAGGGCAGTTTCCGTTTCCGGTCCGTCAAGCCGGCGGGATACCCGGTCCCGACCGACGGTCCGGTCGGCGACATGCTTCGCGCCCAGTCCCGGCATCCCTATCGGCCGGCGCACATTCATTTTCTCGGCTTCAAGCCCGGGTTCAAGACCCTGATCACCCAGGTGTTTGTCGACGACGACCAGCACCTTGCCAGTGACGTCGTGTTTGGCGTGACCCGCGCGCTGATCGGCGATTACCGGCGGCACGATTCGGGCGCGCCGCCGGCGCCGGACATCGAAGGCGCCCTGGTACACGCTCGACTACACCTTCGTGATGGAAGCAGGCGAGGCCAAGCTTCCCGTGCCCCCAATCAAGTGAGTTGAAATGGCCGATCCGGGTTCCCTGAAGGACAAGGTTGCGCTGGTCGTCGGCGGCGCCGGCGGCATCGGTGCCGCAACGGCGCGGCAGTTCGCCGAAGCCGGCGCGCGGGTCGTCATCACGCATCGCGCCGGGCGCGACAAGGCGGCCGCCGCCAACGCGCTGCTGGCGACATTCGCCGGCGGAAAGCACGCAGCCTTCGCCGCCGATGTCGCGGACACCGCGACATTGATCGCGCTTCGCGAGGCCATCGCTGCGACGCTTTGGCCGGCTCGATATTCTGGTCAACACGGCCGGATTTACAAAACCCGTTCCGCACGCCGATCTCGACGCGCTCGATGACGAACTCATCGACCGGATGTTTCAGGTGAACTGGCGCGGACAGTTCGCGACGATCCGCAGCTTTGCGCCGCTTCTGAAAGCGTCCGGCGACGGCCTGATCGTCTCGATTTCATCGATTGCCGGCACCACGGGGCTCGGATCGTCGATCGCCTACTGCGCGACCAAGGCCGGCATCGACGTCATGACCAAATCGCTTGCGCGGGCGCTCGCTCCGCAGGTCCGCGTTCTCGCGGTTGCGCCAGGCGTCGTCGATACCGGCTTCGTTCCCGGACGCGGCGCCGATTTCAATGAAAAGACATCCGCCACGACCCCGTTGAAGCGGATGGCAACGGCCGACGATATCGCTGCCGCCATTCTCTCCTGCGCCACCCATCTCACATTCTCGACCGGCACGACCATCGTGGTCGATGGCGGCAGATCTCTCTGAAGGACTTCCTGATGCGTGAACCCCGCGACAAGATTTTCATCACCTGCGCCGTCACCGGCAATCTGACGACGCCGGAGCAGACGCCGCATCTGCCGATCACTCCCGAACAGATCGCCGACGCCTGTCTCGGCGCGGCAGAAGCAGGTGCTGCCATCGTGCATATTCACGTGCGCGAGCCGGGCAGCGGCAAGCCGTCGATGGAGCTTGGCTATTATCGCGAGGTGGTCGAGCGCATCCGCGCCAGAAATACCCAACTCATCCTCAACATCACCACCGGGCCGGGCGGACGTTTCGTGCCTTCCCCGGACGAACCGCGCATCGCCGCAGCCGGCACCACGCTCGATGGTTCCGGAAAAGCGCGTCGAGCACATCACCGTGCTTCGCCCGGAAATCTGCACGATCGACCTGAACACGATGAATTCAGGCAAGGAGGTCGTGATCAATACGCCCGGCAACGTGCGGCGCATGGCGAAGGTGATGCGCGACGCCGGCGTCAAGCCGGAGATCGAACTGTTCGATTCCGGCGACATCGCGCTGATGCACGATCTGCTCAAGGACGGAACGCTTGAAGGACCGGCATTGTGTTCGTTCGTGATGGGTGTTCGCTACGGTTTCCAGCCGAGCCCGGAAACCGTGCTTTATGCGCGCAACCTGTTGCCTGCGGATGCCGAGTTTACCGCAATCGGCATCGGCAAGGCGGCGTTCACCGCCGTGGCGCAGTCCTATCTGGCGGGTGGGCATGTCCGTGTCGGCCTTGAAGATACTGTCTATCTGTCGCGCGGTCAGCTGGCGATCATCCAACGCGGCGCTGGTCGAGAAGGCGCGCCGTATTGTCGAGGATCTCGGCGGCCAGATCGCAACGCCGCGGGAAACGAGAGAGATCATTGGATTGCCGACACGCCTTGCAGAGGCGTCGCGGACGGCTGGAGGATAGCGGCAATGACGACAGCAACAGCGAACTCAAAACCGGCAGGCGCTTTGGCGTTCGAAGCGACCTCCCTCCGTCTCAATGCAAAGGCGGCCAATGCCGCATCGATTGCGCCGGCCATCGAAAGGCGGTTGCTCACCCGCGGATCGCAAGACGTCATCGTGGAAATCAAGGCCGCAGGCGTCAATCCGTCAGACGTCAAGGCGGCCACCGGGTTGATGCCGTATGCCGTTTTTCCGCGGACGCCCGGGCGCGACTTCGCCGGCATCGTTGTCGATGGCCCGTCCGAATGGCTGGGGCGCGAGGTGTTCGGCTCCTCAGGCGACCTCGGCATACGCCGCGACGGCACTCACGCGACGCATCTCGTCGTCGAAGCGGCGGCGCTGGTGGAAAAGCCCGGCAGTATTTCAATGGATGAAGCGGCAGGGATTGGCGTGCCCTTTGTCACCGCGATCGAAGGCTTTCGCCGGGCGGAATGCCCGGCGCGCAGGAAACCGTCCTGGTGATGGGGTTGAACGGCAAGGTCGGCCAGGCCGCAGCGCAGCTTGCCAGCTGGCGCGGAGCGAAAGTCATTGGCGTCGTGCGCAAGGATGAAGCCTATGAGGGCCACGCCAGCGGACCGGTCGAAGTCATCAACGCGAGCACGACCGATATCGCGGCCCGGGTCCGCGACCTCACCGACGGCAAAGGCGCCGATATCGTCTTCAACACGGTGGGCGATCCATATTTCGAGGCGGCGAATAAATCGCTCGCGCTTGCCGGCCGGCAAATCCTGATCGCCGCCGTCGACAAGACCGTGCCGTTCAACATCCTCGAATTTTACCGCGGTCGCCACACTTACGTCGGCATCGACACGCTGGCGTTCTCATCGGTGGCGAGCGCCGACATCTTGCGGGATGCATTGCCGGGCTTTGTCAGCGGACATCTCAGGCCGTACCCGATTGCAAGCAACGCGATCTATTCGCTGACGGAGGCCAAGGCGGCCTATCTCGCCGTTAGCGGCTCCTCGCGCGATCGCGTCATCCTCAAACCGTCCGTGTGAAGATGGAGCAAGCCGATCATCGTGTCGCTCACGATGCGGCCCGCAAGCCGGGGCTCGGCGGCGCTATTCCCGATAAGAGGGCGACGTTCGGCTAGCCGGCAAACATTCCAGGCAAGCATACATTTGACAGCGCCTAACCCGCGGCGCAAATCAGCTTTTGCCTGAACGTCTGCGCAAGCCGCCTTATTTAGACAGATCGACCGTTGGTGGTCTGGTTGCCAGACTTCCGAGTTCTCGAAACTGCGCATTCATCTTTTCCATCTGCTCTTTCAGATGGTTTTGATAGATAGTTCCCATCTCTTGCGGGTCTTTCGCCTGCAACAGGCGTTCTGCAAGTTCGAACCCCGCTTGCACATTCGCTTCGGCAAATGCGACCGCCTTTTCATTCATCTCTTTCGCGGTTGAGTAGGTGGCTCGCACACTGGCGTCGGTCTTCTCGCGCAGTTTTTGCGACTCAGCCATGTACTTCGATACGGCGTCCTTCGCCCGGTCGAGGGTGGTCTTTGCCATCTCGCGCATCTTTTCGGCTTGTTCGTTGATCTTCTCACTCATTGCACTCTCCCTGGTATTTGGGTTGCAGCTTGCTTAACGTTACGAACGCGAAGCCAAGGTTTCTCATGCTTCGCTTTTTCCAGCTGGCAGATGCCTGCGCTCGTCATTCCGCGACGGTTGTTCCAGCCTACGCTACCGGTTCGTCGACTTGTTTTAACTTCTCGCGAAGCTCATGGATCAGTACACGGGTATTCTCGCTGTAATCGATGGGAACCGAAACCAGATGCACCCCACCGCTGTTGAAAGAACGCTCGAGCGTTGGGATTAGTTCGGCCGTGCTTTCGACTTTCGAACCCTTTGCCCCGTAACTCTCGGCATATTTGGCAAAGTCCGGATTGCCGAATGTCAGGCCGAAATCAGGGAAACCATCCGCTGCCTGCTTCCAGCGGATCATGCCATACGCCGAATCTTCCAGGATCAGGACGACGAGATTCAACTTGAGGCGGACCGCGGTTTCCATTTCCTGCGAGTTCATCATGAAACCGCCATCACCGCAGACCGCGAGCACCCGGCGTTCGGGATACAGCATTGCGGCCGTCATCGCCGAGGGCAGCCCGGCGCCCATGGTCGCCAGCGCGTTATCAAGCAGCAGCGTGTTCGCCACATAGGTTCGGTAGTTCCGCGCGAACCAGATCTTGTACATCCCGTTGTCCAAAGCGACGATGCCGTCCTCCGGAATGACCTTTCGTACATCGTGGACTATGCGTTGTGGCGTGGGCGGCCAGCGTTCTTCGGTGGCGCGATCGGTGATGCGACTTAGAATGCTTTCGCGAAGACTCAATAACGCGCCGGCGTTGTGCAGGCGTCCCTCAACGCGGTCAGCCAGCAGTTCCAGGCTCGGGCCTACATCGCCAACCACCTCGCATTGCGGAAAATAAACCCGCTCCACGTTGGCGGGCGTGTAACTGACGTGGATCACTTGCGGGCCTTTCGGGCCCATGATGAAGGGCGGCTTCTCGATCGTATCGTGGCCGATGGCAATAATCAGATCGGCGCGATCGACTGCGTCGTGAACGTAGTCTCGCTCGCTGAGCGCGGTCGTTCCCATGTATAGCTTGCTTCCACCGGCGACTGTTCCCTTGCCCATTTGCGTCGTGAAGAACGGAATTTGCGTGCGGCGGACAAAGCCTCCAATCCCCGACGTGCTCCGCGGGCGGGACGCAGCGGCACCAAGCATGATCAATGGCCTCTTGGCCTTAAGGATCATTTCGGCGGCGCGATCCAGCGATGCACGATGGGCAACGGGAATTTCGATCGGATGTTGCGGCACCATCGCGATATCTTCCGCCTCTTCGCCAGCGACGTCTTCGGGCAATTCCAGCAAGACAGGGCCTGGCCGCTCTTCCATGGCGATGCGAAAGGCGTCGCGCACTATTGTCGGGATACTGCTTGTGCTCACGATCTGGAGTGAGAGCTTTGTCAGCGGCTTGAAAGTGCCAACCACGTCCACGATTTGAAATTTCGCCTGGCGGCTGCTCATGATGCCTTTTTGCCCCGTGAGCATGATCATCGGCATGCCGCCAAGCAAAGCATAGGCTGCCCCTGTCGTCAGGTTCAGGGCACCTGGACCGAGGGTGGTGATACAGACGCCAGGCTTCCCGGTGAGACGGCCATAGGTAGCGGCCATGAAAGCCGCACCTTGCTCATGACGAGTTAAAATGAGCTTGATCGAGGAGTTCCGCAGACTTTCGACGACATCCAGGTTTTCCTCGCCGGGAACCCCAAAGATGCGGTCGACACCTTCGTTTTCGAGGGCAGCAACAAGCAGGTCAGAACCCTTGGGCATCAGCTTGTCCTTTGGCGCCTGTTCGTCCACAAGCCTACGCCTCGTTGAAGCCAGACGCTAGCCGATCAAGCGTGCTTTCCGACCGGCGGCGCACCATGGTTCGACCCATTACAGCTGGGTCCGTGCGCCTGAACACGCTCGATGATGAGGAAAGAGGCCGGGGACAACAGAACAATTCCGCTTTACAATGTCGCCGTTCATTGCAGATCGTGCGCGCCATGACGGATTTTTTCAACGCCTTCCTGCTGGTCTATGCCGGACTGTTTCCGATTATAAATCCGGTCGGCAACGCGCCAATTTTCCTTGGCCTGACCTCCTCCCGCACGGAAGCAGAACGCAACACGCTTGCGCACCGGGTGGCCATCAACAGCTTTCTGCTCCTGGCGGGGTCGATGTTCATCGGTTCGCATCTATTGGTGTTCTTCGGCATCACGCTCCCGGTCGTGCGGGTTGCGGGCGGTCTGGTGCTGATCGCGTTCGGCTGGAAGCTGCTGCACAGCGGCGCCGAGCTTGAGGATCAGCGGCTGGCGGGTGCGAAACCCCGTTCGGCCGCGGACGACTCCTTCTATCCCTTGACCATGCCGCTCACGGTCGGCCCAGGGTCGATCTCGGTCGCGATCGCTCTTGGAAGCCAGCGGCCCGCCGGAACGCTCGAAATGTCGCAGCTGGCGCTGCTCGGCGGTTCGGCGATTGCAGGGATCATCGCCCTCTCAGCCACGATCTATGTTTGCTACCGTTTCGCCAAGCGCACGATTGCCCTGTTGGGCGACAACGGCGTCAATGTCGTCGTACGCCTGTCGGCCTTCATTCTCCTGTGCATCGGCATCCAGGTCCTATGGACCGGCTATAGCGCGCTCGTCATCGCCCGATGACGTCGGCAGCAAAGCAAACCTGCTCTAGTCACGTTTGCGCAGGAACACGTAGTCCGCCGAATATGGCACGCTGCGGTAATCGCCTTCATTTTCGCATGATCCCTGCGCCACCCCGCCCCTGGTGTTGATGCGCTGGACCGTCGTCGCGTTGGACAGCATGCCGTCACCTCGGCGGTCCACCACGTCGAGCTTGAGCCAGGAGATGTCGTTGGGCGTTGCGCCGGGCGCACTGGCGGCCACCTTGCCCTTCACGCCGCTTCCATCGATGTAATCCCAATTCGGCCCGGCGTAGTGCCGTCCAACCGATTTTCCGTCAAGGATAAGGGTGGCAATGGGTTCGCGAAATTGCCACGTCAGCGCGCTCTTCTGCGACGGAGATTTCCCGTCGGAATCGGGTTTGCACTGGTAGATTTGAGCGCCCTCTGCACGAAGCGTGACGATTGCCGTCCCGTCAGCTACGGCGATCGCTGACGGCACCTGCGCCGATACCCGAGCAACCAACAAAACGATAGCGAGGGCAACCAGCCAAACGATCGTAAGCGAAACCGCGTTGAGCAGCACTTTCAATAACGTATTCATCGATCCCCCTCTCGGCTTGGTGTGACAGCGGCCGATCTATCTACCGCTCGCGTAGCGTCTCCTGCCGGTAACGCAGCAACGGCGACAAGAGGTAGTTCAAAATCTTGCGCGATCCGGTCTTGATTTCCACCGTCACGGCCATGCCGGGCGACAGATTGACCATCCTGTCGTCGATCTGCATTTTGGTGCGGTCGAGCGAAATGCGCGCGCTGTAGTTCAGTTCCTGGCCTTTCGGCTCGCTGCTATCGTTCTGCGTCCCCAGCCTGCGGTCATTGGAGCGGTCCTGCTGCCGGTCGCGGATGACAGCGTCCTGCGAGACGGTGAGCACCTGGCCGTGCAGGAGACCATAGCGGGTGAAATTGAAGGTATCGACCTTGATCTCGGCTTCTTGCCCAGGGTGGATGAAACCGATGTCGCTGTTTGGCACCATGGCCTCGATTTCGAGCCGGCTGTCGCTCGGCACGACCACAAGCAGGGACTGCGCCGGCGTGACCACGCCGCCGACCGTGTGGATCGCAAGCTGCTGCACCACGCCGTCCACGGGGGCAGTCAACAGCTGAAGCCTGGTCCTCTGCTCGGCCTTGATCAGGTCCTGGGCCAGGCCGTTCGCCTTCTGCTCGGACTTGGCGAGGTCGTCGGAAAGTGAATGCCGATATTCCGCCACCGCCTGGCCGCGCGTCTCGCGAATAGCGGCGATCGCCGCGTCCGTCTCTTTCAGGTGGCTCTTCAGGACGCTGAACTCCTCTTGTTGCTCGACCAGGAGCTGCATCACTTCGAAATAGGCGAGCTTCGAGCCGAGCTCCTTCTCCACCAGCGTCTTGCGGATGTCGAGGCGTGACTGGATGACTGGAATGATCGCCTCGAGCTTGTGGATGGTCGCCGCTGTCGTGGCTTGCTCGGCTTCCTTCTGCGCCTGCTGACGGAGCAGTGCGGCGATCTTGGCGCGGTGCTCGGTCATCTGGTTCAGCAAAAGCTGACGCTGGGTAGCGATCAGTTCCGGATCTGCATCGGCGGGCGGCGTGAAATCAGCCGAGGGATCATCCCCGCCGGCGAGCGCCGCGCGCAAGCGGGCGATGTTGAGCCGCTCGGCGAGGAGGTCGTTGCGCAGGTGATCGCGTTCCGCCTCGTTGACGGTCGGGTCGAGTTCAATCAGGACGTCGCCGGCCCTGACCACCTGTCCATCCTGCACCTTGATGGCGCGCACGACCCCGGTTTCGAACGGCTGGATGACCTTGACACGACCGCCCGGCAGAATTTTTCCGGTCGCCGACGCAACGATGTCGATCGTGCCCCACCAGGCCCAAATCAGCGCTGCGCAAAACAGCAGGATGATGGCGGCGGCAATCGCGCGGCCGATCGGCGACGGCGGCGTTTCGACAATTTCAAGTGCCGCCGGCAGAAAGGCCAGTTCCTGGGCGCGTCGCTTCTGTTGCGCCCGCCGAAACGGGATAACGCGTTGCACGGCGATGGCGGGCACTGCTGGTTCAACCGACTTCATGGAGCCCTGCCTGCAACCTGTGCAACGATGCATAGCGACCGCCGGTCTTGATCAGCGCGTCATGGGTGCCGTCCTCCACCAGGCGGCCGCGCTCGAGCGTGACGATGCGATCGCTCGCCCGCACGGTGGAGAGACGATGCGCGATCACCAGAACCGTCCGCCCCCTGGCGATCTCCTTCATGTTCTGCTGAATGATGCGCTCGCTCTCATAGTCGAGGGCGCTCGTCGCCTCATCGAGGATCAGGATACGCGGGTCGGTAATCAGCGCGCGGGCAATAGCGATGCGCTGGCGCTGGCCGCCCGAGAGGGTGGAACCGCGCTCGCCGACAATCGTGTCATAGCCCTCGGCGAGTTCGAGGATGAATTCGTGCGCTCCCGCAAGGCTTGCCGCCTCGATCACGCGTTCCATCGGCATGGCCGGGTCGGCGAGCGCGATATTGTCGCGCACCGAACGATTGAACAGCACGTTCTCCTGCAGCACAACGCCGACCTGGCGGCGCAGCCAGGCCGGGTCGGCCATCGCGAGATCCATGCCGTCGACCAGCACGCGCCCGCTCTCCGGAACGTAGAGGCGCTGGACGAGCTTCGCGAACGTGCTTTTGCCCGAGCCCGAAGGCCCGACGATACCGACCATCTGCCCGGCGGGCACGTCGAAGCTGACATCGTGCAGGATTTCCGGCCCATCGACGCGATAGCGGAAAGTAACGTGGTCGAACCTGATGTTGCCGCGGATCGCCGGCAGCCGCGCGCGCGCCGTCGTATAGGTCGGCTCGGCGGTGGTGTTGAGGATGTCGCCGAGCCGCGAGACCGACAGGCGGGCCTGGTGAAAATCCTGCCAGAGCTGCGCGAGGCGCAGCACCGGCGCGCTGACCCGGCCGGCCAGGATGTTGAAGGCCACGAGCTCGCCGACCGACAGGTTGCCGTCGATCACCAGCTTGGCCCCGCAATAGAGGATGCCGGCGGTGACAAGCTTGCTGACGAATTGCACCACCTGGCTGGCGGTGTTGCCGAGGCTCAGGACGCGGAAGCTCGCGGCGACGTAGCCGGCGAGCTGCTCTTCCCAGCGGCGCTGCATCTGCGGCTCGACCGCCATCGCCTTGAGCGTCTCGATCCCTGTCACGCTCTCGACCAGGAAGGCCTGGTTCTCGGCGCCGCGCCGGAATTTTTCGTCCAGCCGCCGTCGGAACAACGGCGTCGCCCCTGCCGAGATCGCGATGTAGAACGGAAACGAGCCGAGCACGATCCAGGTCAGCAGCGGCGAATAGAAAAACATCACCGCCAGGAACACGCAGGTGAAGAGCAGGTCGATGACGAGGGTCAGCGCCGAGCTGGTGAGAAAATTGCGGATGTTTTCCAGTTCGCGCACCCGCGCCACCGAATCGCCGACGCGCCGTGCCTGGAAGTAGGCCATCGGCAAGGCCAGCAGGTGGTGGAACAGGCGCGCGCCGAGCTCGACGTCGATGCGGTTGGTGGTGTGCGCGAACAGATAGGTCCGCAGAATGCCCAGGACCGTCTCGAAGATCGAGATCGCCACCAGGCCGATGACCAGCACGTCGAGCGTCGTCGAGGCCCGGTGCACCAGCACCTTGTCGATGACCACCTGGAAGAACAGCGGCGAGACCAGGCCGAGCAGCTGCAGGAACAGCGACCCGAGCAGCACCTCGCTCAGGAGGTGTCGATATTTGTGGATCGCGCCCAGAAACCAGGTGATGTCGAACCGGCGGGTGATGTCCGACAATGCGGCCCGGCGAGTCATCAGGATCAGCCGGCCGTCCCAGACCGCGAGAAGTTCGTTGCGTGTCATCAAGGTCGGCCGGGGCTCCAGCGGCCACTGCACCAGCACCTTGTCTTCGGCGGCCTTGGCGACCAACAGGAACCCGCCGTCGCGCAGGACTGCGATCGCGGGCAACGGTGTGCGGGCAAGCCGCGACCAGTCGGTCCGACAGGCACGCGCCTTGAGTCCGAATTCCCTGGCGCACCGGAGTATCTCCGGGACGCCGATCTTGTCTGTTCCCAACCGGTGCCGGATCTGCCCGGCATCGGCCGCAACGCCCTGGAAGTGCAGGAGCGTCACGAGGGCTTCGAGCCCCGGATCGGCTAGTCTCGCGCTGTCGATCACAGTGGTCACTTGCTCTCTCCGGGGCTCGTCGCGTCAGGCGTGCGGCTGCGCGAGCAGCGGCGGTTGGCTTGACTGATCGACAATCGGCATCGCGCCGGTGCTGTCGCTCGCCGTGGCGAAGCTCGACGCCATGAACTGGCCGAGTAGGGCGGCCGCGTGTCGAGCCATCGCTTGCCGTCGAGGTGCCGCCGGTGTTGTTGCTGTTCACCGCGTCGACCATGACGGTTTGGCCATTGATGACTGTGACGGATTGGCCATTGATGGAGAGCTGATCGCGGCCTACCTCGAAGTTGAAGAGCGTCACGTCGCTGGCTAGACCCGACACCGTGACCTTGCCGTTGTCGTCGAAGACCGTGATCGGGTTGGCGCTAGTCGACTTGATGGCGACCATGTCTGCCTGACCATCGCCGCCGCCCTGCAACCCACCCCCAAGGTCGATGACGACCTGCTTCACGCCGGTTCCGGTCAGATCCTCGATCGTGATGTTGTCGGCGAACTTGCCCTGAGCATTGAACTGGATGCGCTCGACACTGGTGAGATCGATGATGCCGTTGGCACGGGAGAACGTCGCCCCCCCCCGGTCGTTGGCCTCGATGGTGAAGATCTCGCCACCATTTTTGCCGTTGAAGACGAGCGTGTCGAAGCCGTTGCCGCCGTCGACAATGTCATTGAGGTCGCCCGGATTCCAGATGAACGTGTCGTCGCCGTTGCCGAGGAACGCCGTGTCTTTGCCTTTACCGCCGGTGATCGTATCGTCGCCGTTGCCGCCGAAGAGCGTGTCGTCGCCGGCGCCGCCGGTGAGTATGTCGTTGCCGGCGCCGCCGGAGAGCGTTGCGGGGGGCAGCGCTTGGGGCGTGTAGAACCTACGGCCGGCGCTGTGTTGTCGAGCGAAATCGTGTCGTTGCCGTTGCCGCCGAACACATCGATTTCGTTGGTGTTGGTGAGTGTCGCTCCCTGAGCGGATATCGTTCCGCCGTTGCCGTTGTTGATGATGACAATTTGACCACCCGTGTCGCGGGTGATCGTGATGTCGTCGCCGTTATTATCTCCGGTTACGGAGAGCTTGCCTGCAGTAAAGTTGGTCTTGATAGCCATGGTGTCGTCCTTTCGATGAGTTGATAGTTAGCGCAAATGTGTGGGTGGGCTTTGGGTGATGATTTCGTTAGAGTGTCGCGCCGATTTAGTTGGCCGTTATTTAGAACCTCAATTTTTTTCCGCGCACGGATGCGCCGCGGTTGCGGTTGGCACGAAGGATCGCCGAGAAACGATCGCCGAGATATGATGGACGACCGATGTCAGCTGCCTTCGAGCGCAGCCAGATTGGTGGCCCCGCGCTACACAAGAATTTCGGAGATGGGGAATCGTGTTACGGTCGTAACGTTGCCGGGGTGCGCAGGCAGCGCGCCAGCGCGGCCGCGAGTTCGACGCTCACCAAAGGCCAGCGCAGCAGTTCGGAAATTCCCGCTTTCGCCAACGCATCGACGCTGACATCGATGGAGGACGCAACGGCGAGCAGCACGAGCTGCTTTGGCGCTATCTCATGAAAAGCGCGCGCCAAATCCAGCCCGCCGTGGTTTTGTGACCCGTGACTAACCAGAATGACATCGAATCGGCCAGGCTCCGAACGGCACGCAGCCAGTGCATCGGCCGGGCGCTCGAACCCGACGGGCTCGTAGCCTAGTGCCGCCAGTTCTTCCTCATCCCGCAGCAGACGTTCTTGTTCCCT
>CAVUYV010000002.1:0-137109 GCA_963745785.1 uncultured Alphaproteobacteria bacterium
CGTCGCGGCGCGGCGGACGCAACCGCCGCAGGCGATGTCGGCGATGGACGGTTATGCGGTGCGCGCGGCCGATGCCGCCGATCTCAACGCGCGGCTGAGGGTGATCGGCGAGGTCGCGGCCGGCCGCCCGTTCGAAAGAACGGTCGGGAAGAACGAAGCTGTACGGATCTTCACCGGCGGTGTGATCCCCGAGGGCGCCGATGCCGTCGTCATCCAGGAAGACACGGCCATCCATGGCGATCACATCACCATTACCGAAGCCGCGAAGGCCGGACGGCATATCCGTCCCGCCGGCGTCGATTTTCGTGAAGGCGACGTGCTGCTGTCAGCGGGAAGCCGCCTCACCGACCGCGCGCTGGCGCTCGCCGCCGCCATGAACTATCCGGAACTGGCGGTGCGGCGCCAGCCGAAGGTCGCGATACTCGCCACCGGCGACGAACTGGTGATGCCGGGTTCAAGCCCCGGCCCGGGACAGGTCGTCCATTCCAACGGCTACGCGCTGCGCGCGCTGGCGCGGGCTGAGGGCGCCGAGACCATCGACCTCGGCATCGCCGCCGACACCCTTGCCGCGACCACCGAACGCATCCGCCGCGCCCGCGATGCCGGCGCCGACGTTCTGATCACCACCGGTGGCGCCTCGGTTGGCGATCATGACCTGGTCAAGCCGGCGCTGGAGGCCGAAGGCGTCGACATGGCGTTCTGGCGGATCGCAATGCGTCCGGGCAAGCCGATGATGCACGGACGTTTGAGCGAGATGCGGGTAATCGGCCTGCCCGGCAATCCCGTCTCCTCCTATGTCTGCGCCTACCTGTTCCTGGTGCCGCTGATTCGCGCCCTTTGCGGCCGCGCGACCATCGATCACACGCGCGAGACGGCCCTGCTCGGCCGCGACGTCGCCGCCAACGACCAGCGCGAGGACTATCTGCGCGCCCGCATCGAGGAGCACGCGGACGGCACCTTGATCGCCACGCCGGTCGATCACCAGGACTCCTCGCTGCTCGGGAATCTCGCTGCGGCACGGGCGCTTGTGATACGTCCGCCATTCGCGCCGGCGGCTGCGAAAGGCACCGCCTGCGACATCCTGCGGTTGCCGCAATGACGCGGTCGCGCGTGGTTCCGGACAAATGTCGGCGGCAGGAAAAACTAAGTCTACCAAACCCAATAAAACCAGGGGTAGCGGACCGTTTTGAGTCTATTTTTTAGCCAGCGCTGAGTTGATCACGCGGATCTTGAATAGGACCGAGTCTAACTAAAATCAGAAGGGCCCTAAAGCCCAGAGTTAACTTGATCGCCCTTGCGGAAGGGCATAATTTCTAAAGCGATGTCAATCGCTTACGCGTATCGAAAATTGCGCGGCAGCACCACCTCGATTCCGAGATTGCGTGCGGCGTGGGCGCCGCAGCATTCCATGACCGGCTTCCCGCTATGCAACCGGTACGATCGTCGCCGTCGACGGTGGATTCCTGGCGGGATAAAAACGAACAGATTTGGTTACTCGGGCGCGATACACACCATGGGGTCGGCCACCTTCTTTGACTTCTCCCGAAGCTCATCGATCAGCACCCGGGAGTTTTCCGTGTAGTCGATAGGAACGACGACAAGGTGTGCGCCGCCAAAGGTCGCGTTTCTACGGCTCTGCGATTGCGGTTCGTCCTCGGCGTCGTCAGGCGAAGAATGTCCATCGGCCGCGATGCTTCCACCTTGCGCCAGGTGAGATCGGCATCACCTGGCCTCGGCAGGGCGGAGTCGACAGATCTTCGGCTGTAACGAAAAACTAAGCCGCGAGTTGAGATCAGACGCCCCAACGCAGCGCTGCGGTGTGCACTGGAGCATCCCATAATTTCGTCGCCTGGCTATCGAGCACAGATACGGTGATCGAGACACCGGCCATGTCGAGGGATGTGACGTAGGAACCGGTCAGGAAACGCGTCACCGTGATCCCCGCGCCGTCCAGAATCCGCTTTGCGCCATTGACCATCAGATAGAGTTCGATCAGAGGCGTCGCGCCGAACCCGTTGACGAGAAGCAGCACTTCACTGCCCTTGCTGGGCGCAAGATCCTTCAGGATCGCGTCGAGCAGCTCGGCGGCGATCGCATCGGCGGAGGCCAACGGCACCCTGCGCCGGCCGGGCTCGCCATGAATGCCGACGCCCATTTCCATTTCATTGTCGGCCAATGTGAAATTCGGCCGCCCCGCCGCCGGCACGGTGCACGGCAACAGCGCCACCCCCATCGAGCGCGTGCGCCGGTTGACCTCTTCGCCGAGCGCCTTGAGGGCGGCAAGCGGCATTCCGGTCTCGGCCGCGGCACCGACCATCTTTTCCACGATCAACGTGCCCGCGACACCGCGACGACCGGTCGTGTAGGTCGACTTCTCGACCGCCACGTCGTCGTTTGTCACCACACTCGCAACCTCTCGCCCGACCATCTCGGCTGCCATGGTGAAATTCATCACATCGCCTTCGTAGTTCTTGACGATGAAGAGCACACCCGCGCCGGTGTCGACGGCCTCCGCGGCCTCGATCATCTGGTCTGGCGTCGGCGAGGTGAAGACCTGGCCGGGACAAGCGGCATCGAGCATGCCGAGGCCGACAAAGCCCGCATGCAGCGGCTCATGTCCCGAGCCGCCACCCGAAATCAGCGCGACCTTGCCCGGTTTCAACGTGCGGCGGCGCACGAATTTGCGCTCGGCGCCGAGCAGCAGGATATCCGCGTGCGCTGCCGCGAGGCCGTCAAGACTTTCTTCGAGTACCGTATCGGCGCTGTTGATCAGCTTTTTCATGAACGTCCTCCCGTCTTGTCCAGCAGTTCAAATCAATGGCTCAACCCACGCTTTCGGCATAGCGCGCGAGTTGCGCGGCGAAATCGACGATGAGCTGTTCGAGCGCGCGGTTCTTCTTGTCGTCGCCGAGGTCAGGTACGGTCACCGAGACGGTGCGCGTGCGCGCTTCGCGGTGGGGTGCGCGCAGTCGTCCGGGATGCGCGCGTCCATAGGCTTCGAGGAATGCCGCGCGCTCGGCGCCGGACAAATGGCAGACTTCGAAGATGATCGCGACATGCTTCGCCGGGATCGGCACCAGATACGCCGGATTGGTGATCTGGGTCACGAAGGAGCGGTTCTTGCCCAGCGCCGCCGCAAGCTTCAGCCGCGTTCCGGAGGGCCGGTTGTCGAGTACCCGCCGCAGGATGACCTTGTATTCCGCGACATTGCTGTCACCAGGCGCGCGGATGCCCTCGCCTGCTTCGTCCGTCATGAACGCACCTTTGCGATTGCGGCCTTGAGCCGTGCGACGGCAATCGGCGACACTGAGAGAGTTGTCAATCCGGTCGCGAGCAGCGCCGTCGTCAGGCGGGTATCGGCCGCGGCGTCACCGCAGAGCGAGACCTCGACGCCACGCTTTCGTCCGGCCTCGACGGTCCGCGCGATCAGCGCCAGCACCGCCGGATTGCCGGTATCGTTGAGGTCAGCGACGGCGCCAATGTCGCGCGCCGCAGCCATCGTGTACTGGGTCAGGTCGTTCGAGCCGATGGAATAGAACGCCGCGCCGAAATCCTCGGCGCGGAGCGCTGCCGCCGGAACCTCGACCATGATACCGAGCGGCGGGCGGGCGCAGGCGATCCCCTTCCGCGCTGAGTGCCGTGAACTCCGCATCAAGCATGGCGCTCGCACGGTCGAATTCCGACGGGACCGCGATCATCGGCAGCATCACTTTCAGCGCCCCATGCACGGCCGCGCGGCACAGCGCCCGCAGTTGCACGCGAAACACCTCCGGCCGCGCGAGCGAGAGGCGGATGCCGCGAAGGCCGAGAAACGGATTGCTCTCGCCGTCGACCGTCAAACCGGCGATCGGCTTGTCGCCGCCGGCATCGAGGGTGCGGATCGTCACCGGCCTTCCCTTGGCCCAGTCGAGAATGCGCCGATAGACCGCATATTGGGTGTCCTCGTCCGGCAGCCCATGGGATGCCTCGAACAGAAATTCCGTGCGCACGAGGCCGATGCCGTCGCAGATTGCGGGATCGAGGTCCGCGAGGTCTTCGGGTGCGGCGACGTTGAGAAGAACCGCGATCCGCCGCCCGTCGGCCGTGCACGCAGGCTCGACGCGGCCGGCATCGGCGGCGGCTTGCGCGGCATTCGCAGCCGCCATGCGGTGCTCGAACAGCCGGCGCGTTTCCGGCTCGGGGTCGAAGATCACGGTGCCGGCATCGCCATCGACCAGCGCCAATGAAGGTGGCGGTCCGTTCCACGACAACGGGCCGAGCCCGACCACCATGGGGGCCCCGCGCGCCCGCGCCAGCATGGCGACATGCGAGGAAGGCGAGCCGGCGGCCAGCGCGATGGCGCCACCGCGGGTCCAGTCGGCGGCAAGAAAGGTGGAAGGCGAGATGTCGTCACCGGCGACGATCGAACCGCCGGCAATCTTCGCGGCCGCGTCCGCGCCGCTCAGACGCGCGAGCACACGGTCGCGGATATCGACCAGATCCGCGGCGCGGGCACGGAAATATTCATCTTCCGCGGAGCGATAGCCTGTGATCTCCGCGTCGAGCGCCGAACGCCAGGCATGGTCGGCGGCAATACCAGCCGAGATGGCGTCGTAGGCGCCCTCCGCCAGCGCATCATCTTCCAGCATCGCGACCTGGAATTCCAGAATGTCCGCCACCTCGCCTTCAAGCGTGCCGATCAGTTTGACAATCTCCGCCGTCGCACCTTCGATCGCCGCCTTCAACGCGGCGGCCTCCTGTGCGGGATCGCCGATCACCGTCCGTCTCGCAACAGCGGCCGTCAGCACGGTGACCGGCCCGATGGCGAGGCCCGGCGAGGCGGCACGGCCGGTGAGATGGATCTCGGCCACGCGTCAGGCCTCACCAAATCCATCATGCACCAGCGCCAGCATGGCCGCGAGCGCCGCCTCACCGTCGGGGCCGGTGACGCGGAAATGCAGCGTCGCGCCCTGCGGCGCCTTCACGCGCATCACCTTCACGGGACTCTTGGCGTCCGTCCAGGGTCCGTCCGCGGCGAGGGCGAGTTCGATCTTCGCGGCAAAGCCCTTCGCGCACTGCGTGAGCTTGACCGACGGCCGCGCATGAAGACCGACTTTGTTGACGAGAACCGCCGAGGCCGTCAACGGCACCGACGTTTCGCCCGCCCGACTGGCGTGGGCATCATGCATAGAATTCCTCCGCGCTACGCTTGACGGCGGCCAGCGGCGAGCCACCCGAAGACTCGGTCGCCGCGATCACGGCACCCTCGACCACCGGAGCATTGCAGACGACGACGCGCGCCCGTCGATCTTCGGGCAGCATTTCCACCGCCATCTCGGAATTCGTCTCCGCCCCACCAAGATCAACTAGCACCGCCACACCTGCCGGCGACCAAGCCGTCTCGATCGCCTCGAGGATTCCGGCAACATTCGTGCCGAGCCCGCCATCGACATCGCCGCCTGTCCAGGCGAGCGGCACGGCGTTGCCTACCATCTGACGCACCATATCGGCCGCACCTTCCGCGATCTTGGGGGAATGAGAAACGATGACGATCCCGACATTGCGGGAATTTGAACTGTTCATGAACTTGCCTCGAATTCCAGTACCTTGACTGCCGCGCCGATCAAAAGGGATGCCGAGCGCGAACCCGGGTCCATATGACCAATGGAACGTTCGCCGAGAAAAGACGCCCGGCCGCGAATAGCGAGCATCGGCGTCGTGCGATCGGCCGCTTGCGCGGCCTCCGTCGCGATCGCCCTGGCATCGCCGCCCCCTGCCAATACGGCTTGCACCGGCACCAGGACATCCAGCAGGGTTTTCTGCCCCGCTTCCGAGCGTCCGCGTGCCTTGACGGCATTGATCGCCTTGTCCGTCGCCGCGACGAGATCGCGACGCGTCGGCTGCTCCGGAAGCGCCTTGCCTAGCTCCATGAAGAAAGTGCCGACCAGCGGCCCGGAAGCACCGCCGACCTTCATGACCAGCGTCATTCCGATCGCCTTCAGCATTTCCGGCAACGATTTGTCCGCAAGGCCGGGCAGTGTCGCGAGCACAGCCTCGAAGCCGCGCTTCATGTTCAGCCCGTGATCGCCGTCGCCGATCGCCTGGTCGAGGCTGGTCAGTTCGTCGGCGTGTTGGATCACCGATACCGCCAGCGCCCGCACCAGCTTTTCCCTGACAGCCCGATCGAGACTCATGCCGCGACCCTCCCGCCGGCCGCATCGAAGAACAGCGGCTTATTGAGGCGGAGCGACACGATGTCCCCGGCGCCTAACCTCGCCTCGGGGTCCGCCAACGTCACGACCGGTTGGCCGCCGAGGTCGAGGTGGAGATGGCTCTGGTCGCCGAGATGTTCGATCCGCGTGACGGTTGCCGACACGTCTCCGCCGCCGCGCGCGATCGCCAGGTGCTCGGTGCGCGCGCCGATGGTCTTGGCGCCGGGCGGAACGCCGGCAAATAGAGCCGCCGGCAGCAGGTTGATCATCGGCTGGCCAAGCCGCGCAGCGACATGGGCGTTGACCGGATTCTCGTAGATCTCGCGCGGCGTACCGATCTGCATCAGCCGTCCGGCCTCGATCACGCCGATGCGCGAAGCCATGGTCATCGCTTCGGTCTGGTCGTGGGTGACATAGAGGATCGTCGCGCCGAGATCGGTCTGGATGCGCTTGAGTTCGAGGCGCATTTCGCCGCGCAGCTTGGCGTCCAGCGAGGAGAGCGGTTCGTCCATCAGATAGATCGAGGGCGAGCGCACCAGGGCGCGGCCAATCGCGACGCGCTGCATCTGCCCGCCCGACAACTGCGTCGCCTTGTTGTCCAGCTTGGTTTCGATGTGAAGCAGACGCGCGACCTCCTGCACCTTCGCGCGAATGTCGGCTTCGGGTACGCGGCGGATCGGCGCGCGCAACGCAAAGGCCATGTTCTCGAACACGGTAAGATGCGGATACAGCGAATATTGCTGGAAGACGAAAGCGACGTCGCGATCGGCCGGCGCATCGCCGGTCACGTCACGGCCGCCGATCCGGATCGAACCGCTGTCCGGCGTCTCCAATCCGGCGACGAGACGCAGCGTCGTCGTCTTGCCGGCGCCCGTCGGCCCAAGCAACGCGACGAATTCGCCGTCTCCGACGGTCAGGGACAGATCGTTGACCGCCCGCGTCTTGCCGAACGTCTTGGAGACGGCCCTGATCTCGACTTCAGCCATGCGCGCCTCCTTCATGCAACGCGGTGCGGATCGCCCGGCCCGACTCCTTGTCGAAGATCGACAGCGTATCGGGACGAAAGTCGAGCCCGACATTCTCTCCGATCCGAAAGGACATGCTGGCCGGCGAGCGGGCCTTGAGTGCGCCATAGCGCGTCGTCACGGTCACGATCTGCGTCGTGCCGAGATATTCCGACCCATAGACCTCGCCCCGCACCATGCCGCGATCGGTGAAACGCACATGCTCGGGCCTGACCCCGAGGACGAGATCGCTCTCCGCCAATGCCTCGCGTGCAGCAGGTATCTGCAACTTCGCGCTCGCCGAGCCGGATCGCCTGCGCGCCGGTCTGCAGGCTGCCGCGAAACGGCAGGAAATTCATCGGCGGCGAACCGATGAAGTCTGCGACGAAGAGCGAAGCAGGCCGGTCATAGATGTCGCGCGGGCTCGCAACCTGCTCGACAACGCCGTTGTTCATCACGGCGATCATGTCGGCCATCGCCATGGCCTCGAGCTGATCATGCGTAACGTAGACCGTCGTCGCGCCGAGCCGGTCATGCAGCGCGCGCAATTCATGGATCATCGCCTCGCGCATTTCGGTATCGAGCGCGCCGAGCGGCTCGTCCATCAGGAAGCATTTCGGCTTGCGGACGATCGCTCGCCCAAGCGCGACGCGCTGCCGGTCGCCGCCGGCGAGGCCCGACACGGACCGGTCGAGGAGATGGGAGATACGCAGGATACGCGCGGCCTCGACGACCCGCCGGTCGCGCTCCGCCGCTCCGATGCCCTCGCATTTCAGGGGAAAGCCGATATTGCGTCGGACATTCATGTGCGGATAGAGCGCAAACAGCTGGAACACGAAGGCGATATCGCGCGCCGAGGCGCGATTCATCGTCACGTCCTCGCCGCCGAGCCGGATGGTGCCGGACGTCGGCAATTCCAGTCCTGCAATCATGCGCAGCGTCGTCGTCTTGCCGCAGCCGGAAGGTCCGAGCAGGCAGAGGAACTGACCGTCCTCCACCGTGAAGCTGGCGGCCTTGACTGCATGAAACGTCCCGAAGGATTTGTCGAGCGCTTCGACCCTGATCTGTGCCATCGCGCCTTACTCCCTGACCTTCGAGACGATGGTGAACATCACCGTCCCGAACAGCGTGGTCGCGAAAGACCAGGAATAGAGCGTGAGGAAAAATGGCTGCATCAGCATGACCACGCCCGCGGCGATGATCGTCGTCGCGACGGCCTCCAGCGGACCGCGTCGCAGAATCACGTCCGCTGAAGCTGCGGCGCGGCACGGATGTGTTCGCATCGAGGCTCATTTGCGGACGGCTCCAAAGGTGATGCCGCGCAGGAGATGCTTGCGCAACAGCACCGTGAACACGACGATCGGCACCAGGAAGAGCGTCGTGCCGGCGGCGACCGCGGGCCAGTCCTGCCCGCCCTCGCCGATGATGATCGGAATGAAGGGCGGCGCCGTCTGCGCGTTGCCGGAGGTCAGAAGCACCGCAAAGGCGTATTCGTTCCAGGCGAAGATCAGGCAGAAGATCGCGGTCGCCGCGATTCCCGTCGTCGCCTGCGGCAGCACCACCTTCACGAAGGCCTGAAAGCGCGTATAGCCGTCGATCATCGCCGCCTCCTCGTACTCGCGCGGGATTTCGTCGATGAAGCCCTTGAGCAGCCAGACGGCGAGCGAGACGTTGACCGAGGTGTAGAGCAGGATCATCCCGAGCCGGGTATCCGACAGTCCGACGGTGCGGTACATCAGGTAGATCGGGATCGCGACCGCGATCGGCGGCATCATCCTGGTCGACAGGATGAAGAACAGCAGATCGTCCTTCAGGGGCACGCGGAACCGCGAGAAGCCATAGGCCGACAAGGTGCCGAGGGCGACGGCGAGCACCGTCGAACCAAAGGCGATGATCAGCGAATTGACGAAGCGCGGCACATAGTTCGACGGTCCGGCGACGACCATGTTGCGGCTGCGCGCGATGCTGTCGCAAAGACCCTGCGGCGGGCCCAGCGTCTGGATGAATTCCGGCGTCTGGCGCGAACGCGTCGTGAAGAGATTGCAAAAGCCTTCGAGCGACGGCTTGAACAGGACCTTGGGCGGATAGGAGATCGCATCGTCCGGCGACTTGAACGAGGTGAGCACGATCCATGACCAGCGGGATCATCGTGATGATGGCATAGAGCACCACGAGCGAGCCGGCGAACCGCCGCGTGCCTGCCGACGGTTCGACGACTGAATGGGCTGCGTTGGCTGACACTCATCGGCTTTTCACCCGGTTCAGCGCCTTCACGTAGATGTTGGCGAGGCCGAACACCGTCACGAACAGAATGATCGCGAAGGCCGAGGAATAGCCGGTCCGCCAGCTCTCGAAGGCCGCGCGCTTGAGCGTGATCGAGGCGACTTCCGTGGTCGAACCCGGACCACCCCCGGTCAGCAGATTGACCATGTCGAACATCTTGAAGTTCTCGATGCCGCGGAAGAGCACCGCGAGCATGATGAACGGCAGCGCCATCGGCAGCGTGATCGACCAGAACTGCCGCCATTTCGACGCGCGGTCGACCTCCGCCGCCTCATAGATGTAGTCCGGAATCGAGCGCAGGCCGGCCAGGCAAATCAGCATCACATAGGGCGTCCACATCCAGGCATCGACGATGACGATTGCCCAGGGACTGAGCGTCACGTCTCCCAGCATCTGGAACGACGAAGCGTCGCGGCCCGTGAAGAAGGCGACCACGTAGTTGAACAATCCGATCTGCGGCTGATAGAGAAAGGTCCAGAAATTGCCTACGACAGCCGGTGAAAGCATCATCGGCAGCAGAATGATCGTGGTCCACAGGCCATGGCCGCGGAATTTCTTGTCGATGAGGAAGGCAAGACCGAATCCAAGCACGGTCTCGATGAGCACGGTCCAGATCACGAAATGCGCCGTCACCTGCATCGCCGCCCAGATATCCGGATCGGTCAGGATCGACTGGTACCAATCGGCCCCCAGCCATATCGTCGGCGCGTTCGCCCGGTTGGCGCGGTAGTTGGTGAACGACAGATAGATCGTCCACACCAGCGGGAAGATGTTGATCGCCAGCAGCAGCACGATCGTCGGCGTGATGAAGAGCCAGGCGAGCGCCTTGTCCGACAGGCCCCGGATACGACGCGCCACGCCTGGCTGGACCGGGACGGCCCGATAGGTAATCTGCGATGAGGCACTCAAATCGTTCATGGCTTTGGTCGATCCTGGCGCCAAGACCGTCAGCTATGCGACGGTTGCCGGTATTGCCGAAGAGAGCCTGGAGCGCGCTCGTGCGCGCTCCAGGCTGCGGCCCTAGAACTTCTTGCCTTCTTCCTTGAAGATGGCCTTCCAGTCTTTCACCAGACCGTCGAGCGCTTCCTGTGCGGTGCCCTTGTCCGCCACCACGTAGTCATGCACGCGCTTTTGTTCGGCCTGCAGAAGCTGTGCATAGGAGGGCTCGGCCCAGAAGTCGACGACCATTCCCATCGACTGCAGGAACTCCTTCGGCAAAGGGCGCGCTGTTCGGGAAGCTCGGATCGTTCAACACGGACTTGGCGCAGGAATAGCCGCCCAGCGCCCACCACTTCTTCTGCACGTCCCCGCCGGAGAACCACTTGATGTATTGCAGCGCTTCGCCCTGGTTCTTGGAATAGGAAACAACCGAGATGCCCTGTCCGCCGAGCTGCGTCGCCTGCGTCGTGGCGGCAGGATTGACGAAGAAGCCGATCTTGTCGCCGCCGACATTCGGGTCCTTGTAGAGGCCCGGGAAGAAGGCGAAGAAGTTCATCTGCAGCGCGACCTGGCCGGACTTGAAGGCGTCGAGACCTTCCGACATGTAGGAATTGGAAGCGCCGGGAGGCGTGCAGCACTTGTAGAGTTCCTTGTAGGCCTCGAGCCCCTTGACGGCTCCGGGCGAGTTGACGAAGCCGTCCATCGCATAGGGCTTCTTGGGGTCCTGGTATTTGAAGCCGTAGTCGTAGAGATAGTTCGAAACGCCCATGGTGATGCCTTCCGAGCCGCGCTCGGTATAGATCGAAGCGCCATAGACCTTCTTGCCGTCGATCTCGCGGCCCTGGAAGAACTTCGCGATGTCGCGGAGTTCATCGAGCGTCTTCGGCACGGCGAGATCGCGGCCGTACTTGGCCTTGAAATCCTTCTGTATCGTCCGGCCGCGCAAACCAGTCCTTGCGATAGGTCCAGCCCACCGCATCACCCATGGCGGGCAGCGCCCAATAGTTCGGCGTGTTCTTCGGCCACTCGGAATAGCCGACCACCGTCGCCGGCATGTAGTCGTCCATGCTGATCCCTTCTTTCTTGAAGAAATCGTTGAGCTTGACGTACTGGCCGTTCTCCGCGGCGCCGCCGATCCATTGCGAGTCGCCGATGATAAGATCGCACAACGAACCGTGCGAATTGAGTTCGTTCAGGAAACGATCGGCATAGTTGGTCCACGGCACGAATTCGAACTTCATACCGATCCCGGTCTTGGCGGTGAAGTCCTTCGACAGTTCGACCAGCGCGTTGGCAGGGTCCCACGCGGCCCAGCACAGCGTGATGGTCTTGCCCTGCGCGTGCGCGGGCGTAGTCCCCGCTCCGACGCCGAGCGCGGAGGCAAGAGCTCCGCATGTAACAAGAAGCGCCTTCATTGTCTGTTTCATTACGCTTTCCCTCCCAGTGGGGCCGGCCATCGACATGGCACGGCTTTCCTACCCGCTCGAATGCTTCGAGCAGAGCGACACAGTCCTTGACGGGCTGAATGACTAAACGGACGTTTCCTCGCGCCTGCCGGGATTCTTAGGGATTCAGGCAAGCTCGATTTGTTTAGTGGATCACGATTTACTAAACATTGCAAGCGAGCTGTTGCCGGTTCTTGTTTCAAGCCCGCATAACGCCTGGCGATTCAGACCAGGCGACGGTTTTGGTGGTTTCCCAGAAGCTTGTTGCGGTCGAACAGAATTCACGAAGCAATCACGTCGGACGCTGAAACGGCGCTATCGATTGCACGTGCAAGTCTGCTCTGTCTCCCTGGCGCTTCCAATGCGATTTCATTTTGCTGCGCCAATTCAATTTCGGAATGGTGTCGCTAGATCGAGTTGTTCGGTCATTGCTTGACTCTTTTGACGAAGGCCAAGATCGAAAACTACGCGCAAACCGTGCACAGCGCCGCACCGGCCCGGCCGGTTCCAGATCGCTTTGTCCAAAGACCGATGCGTTCTGGTGTCGTTATAATCGCTTGCGTGAGATCGCAGTATCCGTCGTAGGAGCAGGTCGAAACCGATAGTCGGAACAACGAACAGGTCCATGGCGGCAATGTCCGGCGTGTGGTTGCGCAAGAACGTTCGCCATCCCTGGCTTGGCGGCCCGCGTCGTTTGATCATGTACCTGGCGACGCTCGACTGCGCGATCTCAAACCCGAGCTTGAGCAGTTCGCCGTGGATACGTGGCGCGCCCCATAGCGGATTTTCGACGCTCATCCGCCGGATCAAAACGCACAGCTCTATCTCGATCTGCGGTCGACGGCTCGTCCGAATGCTAGGCTGATCACATTGTGTGTTCTGGCTTTTCTCTGATCTCTCGGTTCAGAGACCGCCCTCCAATCAGGCAGGGGGAACTCCCGTTTGATTTGTTCCTATCCGACAAAAAGGCGAGACAATGCCGGGCCGACATCGGAGTGGCGCGGAGGATCGGCGCCGGCGCGGCTGCATGTGAAGGCCGCACAAGCCGTCGCAAACGACAGCGCCCGATGAAGCTCGCCGGCATTCATTTGCGCCAGCGGTCCGCGCTTGATCCGTCCGACGGCGCGCAGGGCGAACAGCAGCGCGGCCTGAAAGCTGTCGCCAGCCCCGATCGTATCAACCACGTCGATGGTGGGCGCCTCGACCTTCACCGGACCCGCTGCCCGGTGCCAAGCCTGGGCTCCCTTGATCCCACGCGTGACGACGACCAGGCTCGTTCCAGCCGCGATAAGCGATTTAGCCCTTTCCCCGTAATCGCCGCCGCCATAGAGAAATTCAAAATCGACATCCGACATCCGCACGATGTCGGCGGCGGCGGCGAACGCATCCATCTGATCGACGTAGCGGGCCTTGTCCCCAACCAGATTGGGCCTGCAATTCGGATCGAAGGAGATCGTCGTTGAGCGGCCTGCATCATCGATCATCGCAAGCGTCTGGGCCGCCCCCTGGGCATTGGCAAGCGTCGTCGATCCGACATGGATCGCCTCGATCTCGTCGAAGGGGATTGAGCCACGCCCATAGGTCCAGTTTCGCGACGCTGTTGCCTCGTCATAGAAGGCATATTGCGGTTCGCCCCCGACATAACGAACGAACGCAAGCGTCGTCTGATGCGCGCTGCGCGTCGCGTAGCGAAGTTCGACCTGCGAGTTGAGCGCGTGGTCTGTGATCATGCGTCCGAAAAGATCGGTCGAGATGCCGCCCACAAACCCGGCCGGCGCGCCCAAACGTGCCATGCCGACGGCGATGTTGAGGCAGGAACCCCCGGCAACCGGTACGGCCGCGTCGCGCCCGTCCACGGATTTGACGGGCAGGAAATCAACCAGGGCATCTCCGCAACTCAGCAGCATGGCACTAGCTCTTCGTCTCAATCCCGGCGATCGATGCGATGCATCACATCGCGGCTTTCCCGATCCAGCTTTCGCATTAACCCATGAACCCGCCGCTTGGCGCGGTGAAAGTCCGCGATTCCCGGCGCTGTCGCTTCGGTTAGCCGGCCGATCCCCGACATCGAGGCCATGGCCTCGCCGATCGATCCGCAACACCTCCCCGCGACGGCACCCAGCATGGCCGCTCCAAGCAGGACCGGTTCCTGCGTTTCGGGGACGGCAACGGTCAGGCCCGTCGTATCGGCCATGATCTGGCGGACCAGCGAACTTTTCCCGGCGCCGCCGCTGATCACCATCAAATCGCTGTCCACGCCGAGCGACCGAAACGCCTCGACGACGTCCGCAAGACCGTAAGCAAGCCCGCATAACCCGGCCACGAACAGCCGCTCCATCGAGCCGATGTCCGTGTCGAGATCCATGCCAGCAACGACCGCGCGGGAGTCGGGATCGGCGAAAGGCGATCGGTTGCCGAGAAACTCGGGCAGAACGTGAATGTCACGGGCAAGCAATGCCGCCTCACCCAGGTTTTTCGCGCGCGCGACGATGCGCCGCTCGAGAAATTCCAGAACTTCGATGCCGCCTGTACGCGCGGTTGCGACGGCCTCGCTATAGGCGGGATGGGACCTGATGAGATGATCGACGGCCGCGCCGGCCGCGGACTGTCCGCCTTCGTTCAGCCAGAACCCTGGAACCATTCCCGAGTAATAGGGACCCCAGACGCCCGGGACGAAACAGGGTTTTGGCGTTGTCGCCATAATGCAGGCCGAAGTCCCCATGATGTAAGCGAGGCGACGGCACACATCGACCGGCTCGGCTGACTTCTCGCGCCCGCCGATCGTGCCCACGCCTCCGGCGTGAGCGTCGATAAGGGAAGCGCCGACAGGCGTTCCCTGGAGCAGACCGAAATCGAGTGCGGCGGATTTCAGTCAGCCCCGCGCCGAGCGGCGTGCCGGGCGCGACGATCTCCTTGCCGATTTTCGCGTAATCGTCCGAGGCAAGGTCGCCAAGGCCGATGCGCTCGAAGTAGCTCTCGCTCCAGCGTTGCTCGTGGGCCAGGAAATTCCATTTGCAGACCAGCGTGCAGATTGAACGCACCGTCGATCCGGTGGCGCGAAACGAAAGATAGTCGGCGAGGTCGAAAAAATGACCGGCCGACCGGTAAGTCAACGGCAGGTAACGCTTCAGCCAAAGCAGTTTTGGAATTTCCATCTCCGGCGAGATCGAACCGCCGACATAGCGGAGCACGTCGTCCCGCGTGGCGTTGACCTGATGGGCTTCACTTGTCGCCCGATGGTCCATCCAAACGATGACATTGCGCCGTTCGTCGCCCGACGCGCTGACCGTCAGTGGCTTGGCGGCGGCGTCGAGCACCACGAGCGAGCACGTCGCATCGAAACCGATGCCCTTGACGGCGGAAGGCGGAATCGCTGCCTCCACCATCGCGGCGCGGACCGAAGCGGCGCATGCAGACCAGATTTCGGTCGACGACTGTTCGACGACGCTGCCCGCTTCGTGCCAAACTGTGATCGGATGCCGGGCGGTCGCCAGCAGGCTCCCCTTCTCGTCAAACACCCCGGCGCGCGCACTCGATGTTCCGACGTCGACGCCGATGAAGGCCTGCCTCATTGCAACCCCGTTCCAGATCAGCGCAAGCTCACCAGCACGTATAGCCGCCATCGACGAGAACGACGCTCCCGGTCATCAGGCTTGCGGCGTCGGACGCCAGAAACAGGACGACGGAGGCAATTTCATCGACCTCCCCCATCCGGGCCATCGGCGTGCCGCCGATCCAGGCATCGTACATCCGCGGATTGCTTTTGACGAATGCGTTGAGGGGAGTCGTGACATAGGTCGGCGCCACGGCGTTGACGCGCACGCCGCGCGCGCCCCACTCGGCCGCGAGCGACTTCGTAAGATGGTGCACTGCGGCCTTTGAGGCGTTGTAGTAGCACTGCTCCTGCGGTTTGTTGACGATGAAACCGGACATCGAACCGATGTTCACAATGGAACCGGACTTCGCCCCGAGCATGTGCTTGCCAAAGGCGCGGCAGCACCAGAACGTTCCGTTGAGATTGACGTCGACGACGTTGAGCCAATGCTCGTCGGTTACCTTCTCGGCCGGTGTTTCGCTTCGCGCAATGCCGGCATTATTGACGAGGATATCAACGCCGCCGTAACGCGACGCCAGTTGATCGGCGACCTCGGAAACGCGGTTCGAGTCCGTTACATCCATGATAACGATCTCGGCGTTCAAGCCCTTCGCTTTCAGGCTCGCGCAACCAGTCTCGGCGAGGCCGGGATCGCGATCCGCGATCACGACCCTCGCTCCCGCCTCTGCCAGCGCTTCTGCGCAGGCCAACCCGATTCCCTGGCCGGCGCCTGTCACCAGGGCGGTTTTTCGGTCCAGCTTGAATTTTTCCAGATACATCTTCTTGTTCTTCCTGCTTGCTTGACCCGCGATTGGAGGCGTTGCGCGCCGCCGCTCACATCTTGACGACCCCGCCCTCCTTGTCGAAACGGTGCAGGCGGGCCGGATCCGGCAAAAGCCACACACGATCGCCGGCTTTCAGGTTGAATTCTCCGATACAGCGTGCGGTCAGCGTTCCGAGCTTCCCGGCGTCGACATAGAGGAAGGTGTCGCTGCCGAGGTGCTCGGCGACCGATATGGTCCCGGGCCAGCCCTCTCCCTCCTGGCCGATTTTCAGGTGTTCGGGCCTGACGCCGACGGTGGCGGCGCCCTGGTAGCCCGCCGCCTCTGCCGGGACGAAGTTCATCTTGGGCGAACCGATGAAGCCGGCGACGAACAGGTTCGCAGGGCGCTCGTAGAGTTCCAGCGGCGAGCCGTATTGCTCGATATGGCCTGCATTGAGCACGACGATCTTGTCGGCCATCGTCATCGCCTCGACCTGGTCATGCGTCACGTAGATCGCAGTGGTCCCGAGCTGCTTCTGCAGCTTGGTGACTTCAAGCCGCATCTGGACCCGGAGCGCGGCGTCCAGATTCGACAACGGTTCGTCGAACAGGAACGCCTTAGGCTCCCGCACGATCGCACGCCCGATCGCGACGCGCTGGCGCTGCCCGCCGGAGAGCTCGCGCGGTTTTCGATCAAGATATGGCGTCAGGTTCAGCGTGGCGGCGGCGGCCTCGACCTTGCGGTCGATCTCCGGGCGCGGCAGGCCGGCCATTTTCAGGCCGAACGCGATGTTGCCGCGGACGCTCATGTGCGGATAGAGCGCGTAGGACTGGAACACCATCGACAGGCCGCGCTTCGCCGGCGGAACGTCCACCACATTCTTCCCGTCGATCAGGATTTTTCCGCCAGTGACGTCCTCAAGTCCGGCAATCAGGCGCAGCAGCGTCGTCTTCCCGCAGCCGGACGGCCCGACGAAAACCACGAAGGCGCCGTTCTCGATATCCAGATTGGCATCCTTGATGATGTTGACCGGCCCGAACGATTTGCGGACTCCCTGCAGCGATATCTGGCCCATGATCTCTGGTCCTCTTGCTATTTGACGGCACCGAAGGTCAGCCCGCGGACAAGCTGCCGCTGCGTGAACCATCCGAGGATGATGATCGGAGCAATGGCGAGCGTTGATGCAGCCGACAACTTCGCCCAGAACAGGCCCTCGGGACTTGAATAGGATGCGATGAATACCGTGAGCGGCGCTGCATCCAGCGTCGAGAGGTTTAGCGTCCAAAACGCCTCGTTCCACGCCAGAATGAAATTGAGCAGAAGCGTCGAGGCGAGGCCGGGAATGGCCATCGGCGTCAGCACATAGATGAGTTCGCGTCCGATGGTCGCGCCATCCATCCGCGCCGCCTCGAGGATGTCCTTTGGAATCTCCTTGAAATAGGTGAAGAGCATCCAGATCACGATCGGAAGATTGCCGAGACACAGGATGAAGACCAGGCCTGCGCGGGTATCGAGCAGCCCGGAGTCCCGGTAGATCAGATAAATCGGCACCAGAACGCCGACCGGCGGCATCATCTTGGTCGAGAGCATCCAGAGCAGGACGTCCTTGGTCCGCTTCGTCGGGGCAAATGCCATCGACCATGCCGCCGGAACCGCGATCAGCATGGCGACCAGCGTCGATCCTCCCGCAATGATAATTGAATTGAGGGCGTGATGGAGATAGTCGCTGCGCTCCTGCACCGTCACATAGTTTTCCGTTGTCCAATGAAAGAACAGGAATTTTGGCGGCATGGCGAACGCTTCGAGCTCGGTCTTGAAGCTGGTCAGGACCATCCACAGGATCGGCAGGAAAATCAAAAATCCGAAAAGCCACGCCGCCGCCGTCGACACCCACACGCGCCTCGACGTTACCTTGCGTGCCATCGCTAAGCCTCCAGATTCCGGCCGATGATCCGCACCAGGAAGAAGGCGACGATATTGGCAATGACAACCGCGACCAACCCGCCGGCAGAGGCGTTCCCAACGTCGAACTGAATCAGCGCCTGCGCGTAGATCAGGAATGCGATGTTGGTGGTCTGCAGGCCCGGGCCTCCGCCGGTCGTGACGAATATCTCGGCAAACACCGTCAGCAGAAATATCGTTTCGATCAGGATGACCACCGTGATCGGCCGCGCGAGGTGCGGCAGCGTGAGGTAGATAAACGTCGAAAGCGCCCTCGCGCCGTCCATCTCGGCCGCTTCCTTTTGTTCCTCGTCCTGGGATTGCAGCGCCGTAAGCAGGATAAGGGTCGCAAAGGGCAGCCATTCCCAGGAGACGATCAGGATCACCGCGAGCAAGGGCACATCGGTGAACCAATCGATCGGTGTGACGCCGAATGACGTCGCGATCCAGGCGAACAGTCCCGAGACCGGATGCATCAGCAGGTTCTTCCAGACCAGCGCGCTGACGGTCGGCATCACGAAAAACGGCGCAATCACCATCAACCGAACCACGCTGCGCCCGATCACCGGCTGGTCGAGCAGCAGCGCGAGCGGCGTGCCGAGCAGGATGGTGATGGCCAGGACCGAGCCGACCAGCACCAGGGTGTTCTGCAGCGCGGTCAGAAACGCCGGATCAGTGAGAAAATATCGAAAATTCTCCAACCCGACGAAGCGCGCCGATTCCGCATCCATCAGGGTGTAATGGAGCGTCGAGAAGTAGATCGTCATCGCCAGCGGGACGATCATCCAGATGAACAGCAATGCCACAGCCGGCGTCAGCAGGGCCCGTCCGAGAACCTGAGTCTGCTGGGTTGCCATCGTCGCCTCCTGTTACCCTAAGGGAAACCCGATGAGGACTGCCGTCCGGGCGTAAATAGAACGGACGGCAGCCAGTTTGCGGCTCGTCGGGAGGAGATCGCCGCAGAGATCGACGCGGTTGGGCTACTTGATATAGCCGGCGCGTTTCATTTCGCGTTCGGTGGACGATTGCGCCGCTGCGAGCGCCGCGTCGACGGTCGATGAGCCGGATAGTGCGGCGGAAAATTGCTGGCCAACGGTGGTGCCGATGCCCTGGAATTCCGGGATGGCGGCATATTGCACCCCGACATAAGGCACCGGCTGCACGGTCGGCTTGTTCGGATCGGCAGCGTCGATCGAAGCAAGCGTCAGCTTGGCAAACGGAGCGACCTTCAGATATTCAGGATTCTGATAGAGCGAAGTCCGCGTGCCGGGCGGCACGTTCGCCCATCCATCCTTCGAGGCGACGAGCTTGGTGTAGTCCTTGCTGGTTGCCCAGGCGATGAATTTTTCCGCGGCAGCGACCTTCTTCGAACCGGCCGGAATGGCGAGATTCCACGCCCACAGCCAATTGGCGTTCTTGCCGAGCCCCGCATTCGGCGCGAGCGCAAAGCCGACCTTGTCGGCGACCGTGGAATCCTTGGGGTTGGTCACGAAAGACGCCGCTACCGTGGCATCGATCCACATCCCGCACTTGCCGGAGTTGAACAGCGCCAGGTTTTCGTTGAATCCGTTCGAGCTTGCGCCGGGAGGACCGGCGGCCTTCATCAGATCGACATAGGTGGAGAGCGTCGCCTTCCATTCCGGCTTGTCAAACTGCGGCTGCCATTTCTCATCGAACCAGCGCGCGCCGAAGGAGTTGGACATCGCCGTCAGCAGGGCCATGTTTTCGCCCCAGCCCGCCTTGCCCCTCAGACAGATTCCGTAGACGCCGCCGGCCTTGTCGGTGAGTTTCTTCGCCGCATCGACCACGAAATCCCAGGTGGGTTTTTCCGGCATCGTCAATCCGGCCTTCTGGAACAGGTCGGTGCGATACATCAGCATCGAACTCTCGCCGTAGAACGGTGCGGCGTACAGCTTGCCCGACACCGATACGGCATCGCGGATCTTGGGGAGCAAGTCTGCGGTATCGTAATCGGGTCCGAGATTGTCGAGTGGAATGAGCCAGTTCTTCTTGGCCCATATCGGCACCTCGTAGGTGCCGATCGTGAGCACGTCGAACTGCCCGCCCTTGGTCGCGATGTCGGTGGTGACGCGCTGGCGCAGAACGTTCTCTTCGAGCGTCACCCATTTCACGGATACGTCGGGGTTCTTGGCGGTGAACTCGTTGGTCAACGCCTGCATCCGGATCATGTCGCCATTGTTCACGGTGGCGATGGTCAGGGTTGTCTGTGCGATGGAAGGGGCTGTACCCAATAGGGTAGCCGCGCCCACGAGGGCGCCGAGGACGTGCTTCACGGTAACCTCCCTTATCTGGCGTTGAGCATATGCCCACGCCTTGCAATTATGTTCACACCGCGCCCGAACCTTGTCAAGGATCGGAATCGGGCTTCTGCTCCGATGTGCAGGTGGGAGGTGACGGTTCGATAGGTCGGATGCGCGGGATCGACAGGCGTGCGGGCGGCGCCAGGCCGGCGTGAGGGGGAATGAAGCGCCGGTCAGTTCCCTACGGCTTGAGGATGGCGCCTGCCGTCGCCTCGTCGGTGATCAACCCGTTCAGAAGCCGCCCCTTGAGCGCCGCTCTGATGGCCGAAACCTTGGCGCGCCCGACCGCAGCCCCGATGGTCAGGGCCGCGGCCGGGACCCGGGGTGGGATGCTGGTGAGACGGAGGTTTGTCCCGCCGTCGATGATGTGGCCACTGATCGTCGAATGCCCAGCCGGTTAATTCGCCGACCGCACCCAGCCGCATCATCTCGAGCAGTTCTTCGCGCGAGACGAAGCCGTCGACGCGAACTTGTGCCTGCTGATCCATCTGGCCGATCCCGACAAGCCGCAGGTCGGCGTTGGCTGCGACTGCTCTCACCTTGGCTATCGGGTCGATCTTGAGCATCTGGTCGCGCTCCCGCTCGGACGACATCAGAAACGGCAGCGGCATCGGATAGTGACGCGCCTTGGTCCGATCCGCGAGACGGCCGACGGTGTCGAAGAAACTCGCCGAGCCGTCGGCAGAGATGTTTCCGACCAGCGACACGATCTGGTGGTTGGGACAGTCGATCGGCGAGACCCGCTCGACGGCCGCCCGCACCGCTCTCCCGGTACCCAGCGCCAAAATCGTGGGCTTATCGCTGCGTAACGTCGTTTCGAGGATGTTCGCGGCGCGCTCGGCAATCCCGGCGGCCGAGAGCGGCGCGGCGGGGTCGGTTGGCACCACTTCGCAGTAGGCGAGGTGAAACAAGTCCTTCAGCCGCGCCGCCAGCTCCATGCAGGCTGCGATCGGATGCTCCAGCCGGAAGGTAATCAAGCGCTCGGCGAGACAGAGTGAGACCAGGCGCTGGGCAGATGCGCGCGATACTTTCAGCATCTTGGCGATTTCGTCCTGCGTGTGACCGGCAATGAAATACAGCCAACCGGCCCGCGCGGCCTCGTCCAGACGCGACTTCTCGTTGTCGGATGCTGTCATCAAGCGCCTACCGGTCCGTTCGCCAAAAATCCGCCATCCGCCCGAACACGCGATCGGCCCCCGCCTCGCGCAGACTTGCCTGGCCGTCACGCGACCGATAATGGCTGCCTCCAACAAAGCCCCAAACCGTCATGCCGGCCGCCTTCCCCGCCTTGACGCCACTCACGCTGTCCTCGATGACGAGGGTGCGATGCGGATCCGCCTGCATCCTTTCGGCTGCGTAGAGGAAGAGGTCCGGCGCCGGTTTGCCGCGCGCCACCATCTGCGAGGTATAAAGCCGCGTATCGAAATGCGGCGCAAGCCCGGTCAGAGAAAGCGAGAAGGACACCCGATCGACGTCGCTGGACGAGGCGACGCAATGCGGGATGCGCAGGTCCTCGAGTACCGACTGCACTCCTTCAATCGGGCACAGCGAGGAAAGAAACGCAGCGCGAACCCCAGTCTTCAACTCGGCCGCAAATTGCTCGGGGATTGCGCGTCCCAACGCTTCATAATGCTGGAAGACCGCAGTCACGCTTCGTCCAAGAAACAGATCGAGTGCCTGATCGACGCCAAGAGCGATGCCGTACGCGTCCAAGGTTTCGGAAAGACAGCGGCAACTCAGCACTTCGCTATCGACCAAAACGCCGTCGCAGTCGAAAATGATGAGATCTGGCCTGATCATCGCGGTTTCCCGATTTCGATCAGAGCATATACTCAATTGTTGGGCAATAACCCTCAGATCGCAATCGCGAAAGCGACCATGCCTATCCCGGATTCGGAGGCGCGCAACAGGCATTCAGCGGTTGTGCGCTTTTCCGACCCGCTTCGCCCCTTTGCCAAAGACCATCTCGTCGACCAGATGCCAATAGGCTTCGACAACCTTCGGGTTTCCGGAGGACAGTCCACTTGTAACCTGCATTTCCGGCCCGAACTCCGAGAGCGTGGCGGTAAGGCTTACCATCATATAATGAAAGAGAATGGGATCGACGGCGGGAAGGAGACGTCGTTTCTGAGCCTCAATGATCTGAGGCAGCAATCGCGCTAGAAGCGGAGCCAGGACAGTTTCCGCCACCCATTTCAGCCGCGGATTATTCGTCAAGGCTTCCTGGCGCATGAACCGATGAAATTCAGGAAACGCGACGGTATATCGGAAAAGAGTGCTGTACTCCTGACGCAGCCGCGCCAGCGGCGACAAATCGGATCCTTCAGACGCCGAAATATCCCACTCGGTCCTTATCTGCGCGAAGGCATGCTCCGCTGCCGCCCGCCAGAGAATGTCCTTGCTGCGATAGTGATAGGTGATCAGCGGGTGTTGTAGGCCGAGCCGGTCGGCAATGGCTCGAATGCTCGCTCCTTCGAATCCCCGTTCGGCAAATTCCGCGATAGCGGCATTGAGGATCGAGGCTCGTGTCTCAATCGAACGCTGTTGTTCGGCTCTCTTGCGCGGGCGCTCTCGGCGCCCAGTCGCCAGCCTCGTTTTCTTCGCCATTTGGCCGTCGATTAACATAGTTCCCAACCGAACACCAAGCGAAGTGTTGAATGGCTCTTCGTGAGTCTACCAAAGGCTGCCGCGTAATCTTTTGCCTAGGACTATTGACGTTGACGACGGAGTTCATCGATTTGCGCTCGCGTCGAACTCTCGCTCGTCGGCAAGCCCGAAGTCATATTCGACCGTGTTGACACCCTCTATCAGCCTGGGACGGATTATGAGAGATGGCTTGACCCCGAAAACTGCATCGCTCCCCAGATACTCGTCCCCGTCCAGGAAGAGATGCGTTACTAGTGTGCGATATCCCGGTGCACTGATCATGAAGTGAATATGTGCCGGCCGGAAAGGATGGCGCCCCATCGCCGCGAGTAACTGGCCGGCGGGACCGTCATTGGGAATGGGGTAGCTCACAGGCATGATGGTTCGGAATCGGAAGATGCCCGCGCCGTCGGTGCGAAAACTACCCCGCAAATGCCCGTCCGGCTGATCTTCGTCCTGAACATCGTACAGTTGATTGGGCGCGGTCTGCCAGACTTCCACAAGCGCGTTTGCGATCGGCCGTCCCTGGGAGTTCGTAACCCGGCCACGCATCTCCAGTGGGTCACTCCCCTCCTCTCGTAGAAGAATGCTCTCGCCTGCAGCAAGCTCTCGCTGCTGTCCGGCATAGAACGGACCTAAAACCGTCAATTCACTGAGTCCCGGTCCCCCAACGTGATCGATGGCGTCGACCAGCATCGAAATCCCCAGAATATCGGACAGGAGGATAAACTCCTGGCGGCTGTCCGAACACATTTTGCCGGCACGCGTAAGGAAGTCGATCGCATGCCACCATTCGTCATGCGTGATCTTCGCCTCCCGCACGATCGCATGGACATGACTGACAACCAAGGAAAGGATCTCACGCAATCTCGGGTTCTCGGCATCCTTCATGCGATCGATCACGTCGCGCGTCAGCTCGGGGAAAATCTCTCTGCTCGAACTATCATTAACGGCGATGATCGATGTCATTCTTCTTCCCTTTCAAGAAGGCCGGCGTCCGTTATAGGCGTCGTCCAGGAGTTTCCGAATCGCATTGCGCTCGACGGGGCGCGGATTCCAATAAGGGGATTTGACCGCCGCGTCGGCGGCTTCGTCCAAATCGGACTCCGACATACCGATCTCGCGAAGCGAAGTAGGAGCTCCATTCGCTTCGGCAAGATCGAACAGGGCCTGCGCGGCATGGTCTGCACCAAGCGCGCGAGCCACGCGACCGATGGCGACCGGCGCACCAGCCGCGTTATAGGCTACCGCATGCGGCAAGACCACGGTATGCGTCTCGGCGTGCGGAAGACCGAAACCGCCCCCCAATACGTGACATAGCTTGTGATGAAGCGACATCCCTACCGTTCCGAGGCAGGATCCACAGATCCAGGCTCCGAACAGAGCATCGGCGCGAGCGCTGCGGTCGGTCGGGTCTGAAACAATCCGAGGCAGCGCACGTCCGAGGGCTGCGATGCCCTGCTCGGCAAGGCTCGACGTTACGGGGTTCGCATCCTTTGCGTATAGCGCCTCCACTGCATGCGCGATCGCATTTATTCCAGAAACCAGCGATATCGCCGGCGGGAGGCCATATGTGAGCTCCACGTCGTATACGATCACCTCCGGGAGGACTTTCATCGAGCGGATGGTCGACTTTTGTCCCTCCCGCGTCTCGCCGAGCACCGGCGTTGCCTCCGAGCCGGCATAGGTGGTCGGAAGCACGATCTGCGGGAGGTCCGTTCGGAGCGCCAGTGCTTTGGCGAGGCCTATCGTCGAGCCGCCACCGAGAGCGACGATACAATCGGCGTCAGAAGCGGAGAGTTTCTCCATGACACGCTCAGTAACCTCCGCCGGCGTATGCATGACGGCATCCGTCGAAAGGTGGACACCGAGGTCGCCGAGGATGCTCATAAGACGCGCCGCAGCAGTCGCCACATGATGCGGATCGGAGAGAACAAAAGCCCTCTTGCAATCTAAAGAAACCAACTCGTCGGCCACCTTCGCGATGGTGCCGAATCCGAAAAGGACGCGAGCCGGCAATGCCGTATATTCAAAGGCCTCCATGCCGTTTCCCCCGAGGCTCATGTGACGACCTTTCTCTCACGCGTGAATTCCTCGATCATCGCATCACGCATCGCAAACTTCTGGACCTTGCCGGTCACGGTGGAAGGGAAGTTCTCTACGAACCGGATGTACCGCGGGACCTTGTAGTGCGAGATCCGGTCCTGACAGAACTTGCGGACCCCCTCTTCGTCGATGGAGGCACCGGCCTTTGAAATGATCCAGGCACAGAGTTCTTCACCATACTTTGCGTCCGGCACGCCGAAAACCTGGACATCCTGAATTTCGGGGTGCCGATATAGATACTCCTCGACTTCACGAGGATAGATGTTCTCGCCGCCGCGGATCACCATATCCTTGATCCTTCCGACGATGCGGCAATATCCATCGTCGTCGATGGTCGCCAGGTCACCCGTGTGCATCCAGCCCGCCGAATCGACCGCCTCCTTTGTCCGTGCCTCGTCATCCCAGTAGCCGAGCATGACTGAATATCCCCTGGTGCACAGCTCGCCGGCCTCCCCCCGCGGCACGACTCGACCGTGGCGGTCGACAATTTTGACTTCGAGATGCGGCTGTATCCTTCCGACCGTCGAGACGCGTAGTTCGAGCGGATCGTCACGACTGCTCTGGAAGCTCACGGGACTGGTTTCGGTCATTCCATAGGCGATCGTTATTTCACCCATGTGCATTGTCGAAGCAACTTCCTTCATGACCTCGATCGGGCACGACGCGCCTGCCATGATTCCTCGCCGAAGCCAGCTCAGATCGAAGCGCGAGAATTCGGGGTGGTTCATTTGAGCAATGAACATTGTGGGTACCCCATAGAGTACGTCGCAACGCTCTGCCTCGACGGCTTCCAGGGTCCTTAGCGGGTCAAAGGACTCGGATGGATAGACCATCGTTGCCGCGTGGGTCACACAACCGAGATTCCCCATCACCATACCAAAACAATGATAGAGCGGCACCGGGATGCACACGCGAGAACCGGGCTCGATTCCGGTCGCCTCTCCCACGAAGAACGCATTGTTGATGAGATTGTGATGGGAGAGTGTCGCTCCCTTCGGCAATCCGGTGGTGCCGCTGGTGAACTGGATATTGACGGCGTCGTCCATCTGGACCGCCGCAGATACGGCGTCTAGCCGCCTGTTACCAACCTGCTTGCCTCTCTCCAGGATCCAGTCGAATGCCAGGCAACCATCGTGCTTCCCTGCGATTGATATAACGTGCCGCAGCTCCGGAAGGCGCGAGCTCTTCAACTCTCCGCTTCCGTTTCCCAACTCGGGGACAAGCTCGCGGATCATTGCGATATAGTCGCTGGTCTTGAAGCGAGCGGCGGTTATCAACGCGCGACATCCGACGGCGCGCAAGACGTGCTCCAACTCACTCGAGCGATAGGCGGGATTGATGTTGACCAGAATCAGACCGGCTTTCGCCGTTGCAAATTGCGCGATCGTCCATTCCGCGCAGTTCGGGGACCAAATCCCGACCCGATCCCCGGGCTCCAGACCGAGAGCCAGAAGCCCCGACGCGAATGCGTCGGACCGCGACTTGAGCTCGGCGTAGGTCCAGCGAATCTTCTGGTGCGCAACAACCAGTGCTTCGCGAGGCCCATCAGTCGCGCTCACTTCGTCCAGAAGGGCGCCGATGGTCTTTCCGATCAAGGGCGGTCCACTGTTGCCATGCACGTAGCTTTCGCGCTGCACGAATACCTCCCGTCGATAATGAAATCCTGGACAACCGCCAGCGCTCGCCAAACTTTCGCGACCGGCTCATTTTCCTTCGAAGACGAGCGTTGGCGGTTCAATGTCCTTGTTGAAGGCCTCTGCCGTATTCGCAAAGCCGCGCTGCGCATCGGCACCGTTGTAGAGTTCCGTCGCGACGTCGAGCATTACAAGGTCCGCGGCGGCGACCCCTCCGCTCGACCACGCCTTGAGCAGCGTGCGCGTCGCTGCGTACGATCTGGTCGGCCCCGTCGCCAGCTGTCGGGCCAATGCAGACGCGGTCGCTGAAAGCTCGTTCTCAGGTACCACATGCGTCGCAATTCCGAGCGCACCGGCTTCGCGTCCGGAAATCGGCTCACCAAGCATGGCGAGACGCGATGCGCGAGCCCGACCAGCGCGCTCAGCGATCCGCTGCAAGGCTCCGGCAATCGGCAGCATCGCGGTCGTAACTTCGACGCAGCGAAAGGTCGCATTTTCGGCCGCGACAAGAAAATCGCACGCCAGCGCCAGCTCGAAGCCGCCGCCGAGGGCAATCCCCTGCACCACAGCCACCGTCGGAATCTTCAGCATTTCGATGGCACGATAGGAGATGTTCACATCAGCGACGAATGTCCTGAACCAGTTGACATCCCTTCCCGGCCATTCACGCACCTCGCCGCCGAAGCTGAAGTGCGGCCCCTCGGAGCGAACGACAAGCACACGTATGTCGCTTTCGCTGGCCTGGTGCACCGCGATGCGCAAAGCCTCCGCAAAGCGTGAGTCGAGTCGGTTAAAAGGCGGGTTAGCCAGGATGATATTTCCGATGGCGCCGTCTCGTTCAAATCGGATCGTCGGCATCTTCACTTCCTCCTTTGCGTCGACGTCAGGCCGGACGCTGATCGGTGGGTTCAGGTATGATCGGCAGCAGCAGATGCGACGGCCGCTCCGCGTCCCGATAAATCTTGTGGGTCACGGTCCTGCTGCTGCAAACGTGGTACGGAATGTACTCAACGTTGGTCATCGCTCCGGTGCCGGTCGGAACGTCCATGGATGTGATGTCGAGGCAGATCCGGTGCCCCGCCTTGAATTGGTTCGCCGTTGCGAGGATCTGTATTCGGTACTCGACCACCTCTCCCGGATTCACGGGAGCGATTGCATCCCGCGTGAGCTTGTGGAATGGCTCCCAGGGCTTTGAACGCTTTTCATCGAGCGCCCGATACGACGCTTTCAGCCAGCCTCGCGTCAGTTCGCGCTCGGGCAATGACGACGGGACATCCCGTTCGCCCTCACGCGCGGTACGAACCGAAACGTCGGGCCCAACATCCTTGAGTACGATGATCCAATTGGTGTCGTCCTGATCGATGGCCGCGTGGAGCGTCAGCGTGATTGGGCCGGCGACCGTGACGTCGTGCGGCAGGGGATCGGTCATGTACCGGAGTCGCTCGACCTTCGTCGTCCGCGTCACAGGCATCTGCGTGAAGACGTCAGGCTCGCGCGCCGCAGCGCCTACCTCCGAGGCCGGTCGCGGCGGCTCGGTCGACAGGGTCTCCCAGTGGGAGAGATAATATTTCGTCCACTGCGTCTCCGGCAGCGGCCAATCCGTTCCCGTTCGCCACTCATTGGCCCCCATGAGCCAGTAGCGCACCGGCGGCTCGTCCATGATACCGGTGTCCTGCCCCTTCAGCCAATGGTCATACCACCGGATGATCTCGTCGTGGTATTGATGGAACGGCCGCTCAAGGTGTGCGGGTCCGGTGAAAAGCAGCTTCTTCGGCGCATCGACGTTCTGGAAGTAGTGCTGCGCGCCGAGCCAATGGAGCTTGTAGGTGTAGGCATAGGCTCCCGAGCCGGTATAGAAGGGTATTTTGATTTTCCTGAAGACCTCTTCCGCACGCTCGACGGTGCCGTCGAACTCCCAGGGGTGGGTCATCATGAGATACATGACGAACGTGCGCTGCCCCTTCTGAGTAAGGATGTTGTAGAGGTTGATGTATTGCTTGTAGTCCGGATTCCGCATCGCCAGACGCCAGAGCTCTTCCTCCGCGGCCGGAAGTTCTGCGGGCCGATCACGGGACTCGTGAACCGTGCTGAATACGTCGAGCAAATAAGGGAAGGAATGAAGGACGCCACCAGGATTGAAGTCACGGAATCCGAACATGCCGCCGTACGCACTGCACGCGTCGTACGGAAAAATGGCTTTCAGCGCGGGATGTCCCTGCGCTGCGGCGCGCCATTGTTCCCCGGCGAAGCCCGAGATCCCGACCATCCCGACCTTGCCGTTCGACCATGGTTGCTGCGTGATCCACTCGATCATGTCGTAGTGGTCCGTATCCTCATGGCCGTAGTGCCCTTCTGACTTGGCGGACCCCCTCGGTTGCGCGATCACATGGACGTAGCCGTTTGCGATAAACCGCCGCGTATCGCCCGCCTCGATGGGGCCGAACCAGAGCGGCGCGTGTGCCGGTTGCGGCGGTAAGATATCCGCGATGTCAGGACCCTGGATGTCCTTGTTGTGCAGCGCTGACGCGTACAGCACGGGGTATTTGCCTGGCGCGTCCGGGCGGTAGACGTCGACCGCAAGCCGCGTGCCGTCCCGCATGGCGACACTGATGTCCCGCTCCTCGATCATCGTTTCACTCCAGCTTTTGGCGACGCTTACGGTCGACGTTTAGCGATGGTCGAGAAGGAGACGAACCGAGTAAGACCAACTCGACAAAGATGATCATGACATTTTCCTTTACGATCGTAAAGTATATCTCTGAAGAGCTCTTGGGACGGCCTGTCCTACTGGTAGGACAATGGGCATTAGGAGGTTTTCGCGAAGGTACCGATGGCAAGGCCGGCCGCTGGAAAATGACGCTGGAACAGGGCGGACGCCCTCCTCCATGCCGGCGTAGAGATTAACCAGCGCCTGGCCGTAGGTGTCGTGGAAATGCATCGCGAGCTTTTCCATCGGCACGTGCGCGCCGACCGCGCGCAGCATCTCTTTTGCCTTTGTCGGTGTGCCGACGCCGATGGTGTCGCCCCACTCAAAAATCCGGAACTGACCTGACGGTTGACCGTGCAACAATTCAGGTCAGCAATAAAACGAAGAGCGTAGCCGAGGCGGATCAGTGAGCCGGTGCCGCTTTCGCGACAGCCCCACGATCCCTGGAGAACCGGTTATCGAGGCTGAGCGCGCCCGCACCGAAGGCCGCGATCTGAAGCAAGCCACCCGCCATCATGACATTCTTGAGGAAGTGGATCATTTGATTCTGGTCGGCGAAGTTGCTGTGGAACGACAACGCCGTCGCCAAGGAGAACAGTGCCAACACAATTGCGACCAGACGAGCTTGGTAACCAGCGATCAGCAAGAGTCCGCCGCCAAGCTCTACGGCAACGGCCACCGCAAAGGCCAGCGGCGGCACTGGGAGGCCGGCTGCGACGATCATCGCGGTAGTCGAACCATAAGCCGCAAGCTTGCCGAGGCCGCTCATAGCGAACGGAAGGCCGATCAATAGGCGGCCCGCGAAGGAAAGATAACGGGTAGAGTCCATGACACTTACTCCTTTTGCTGTCGTGAAGTCAGGCGGCATCAACGAGGATGAACTCGGCATCCTCCTCCGCCGTGATGGTGAGTTCGGATTCATCGATGGCGGCGATGCCGTCGCCAACCGCAACCCGCTGCCCGTTGACGAGGATCACACCCTGGGCTGGGGCGAGATAAGAGTGCCGGAAGCGCGCGGACGGTGCGTGGGTAAGAGTGGTCCCGGCAAGGAGCGTCGCGCCCAAGACCCGCGCGTCCGCGCGGATCATAAGGGTCTCCGCATTCTTGGGATCTCCGCTCGCCAGCTCAATAAGGCGTCCGGCGCGATCCGCCTTGGGGAATTTGCGGCTGTCCCAGCGCGGTGTCCCGCCACGTTGACGCGGAAGCAACCAGATCTGGAAGAGCTTGAGGGGGGCTTCATCGCGATTGCGTTCGGAGTGACTGATTCCGGTTCCGGCACTCATGACCTGAACGTCACCAGCTACGGTCCGACCGACGTTGCCGGTGTTATCTTCATGCGTGACCGCGCCTTGGCGGACATAGGTGACGATTTCCATGTCGGCATGGGAGTGACGGCCGAAGCCAGTCCCTGGCGCGATCTCGTCGTCGTTCCAGACGATGAGAGCTCCGAGTGGACGATTCGCGGGATTACCGTCGACCGAAACGATGAAGTGATGGCGCGCCTTCAGCCAACCGCGATCGCCATGATCGAGGGCTTCTTTAGATCGAAGTTGTAACATGACCATTCCTCGCCAGCGGACCGAGTGAGCGTCCGTTTCTGGAATGGTTATGTGGCGGATCCGATCGTGTGATAAGCCAGCAGATAGGGGACGGGGTGTTCTATCTGGTGAACGCCGGCGGCCTCACCCTATTAATCAGCCGACGATCTCAAGGCCGCGGCAGCGAAATCGATCACGGCCCGCACAGACGGCAGCATGCCTCGTCTTGAGGCAAAGACAATATGCAGGATGCCGTCGATGCCGCTCCATTGCGGCAGCACTCGAACGAGCGCTCCGGAGGCGAGCGCCTCTCGGCAGTTCGCGGCCGGCAGCAAAGCAATTCCGGCCCCTTGGCATGCGGCCGCTATCAGAACATCGAAGCTACCTGTCGCGAGGCGAGGCTCGATCGCCATGGCACTCGTGTCCCCGTTCTCCGCGGTCAGATGCCAGGCGCTACCACCCTGCTCCTCTTGGTGAAGGATAGGGAAGGCGTGCAAGTTCAGCTGGCGTCGTCGGTTCACCTTTTTCTGCCAGCAACGACGGACTTGCCACGAGGAAGCGTCTGCTTACGCCGATCCGCTTCACTTGAAGGTCCGCGTCGGTGTCGAGACGTTCCCGAACCCGGATCGCCAGGTCTACGCCTTCATGAATCAGATCGACCCGCCGATTGGTTACGATGCATTGGAGCCGGAGCAACGGATGGGCGGCAAGGAAGCCTGACATAGGGGTCGCAATCGCGCTCTGAAGTCCGAGCGGACAGCTCAGTCGAACAAGCCCGCGAGGCTCTGCCTGCATTCGCAGTGCGGCCTCCTCGGCAGCTTCAGCCTCGATGACCGCGGCATGTGCATGCTCGAAGACTTGTTGGCCCACCTGGGTCAAACCAAGCCCCCGGGTCGTCCGATCGAGCAGCCGCACGCCGAGGCGCTCCTCCAACAAGGCAACGCGCCGGCTGATTCGTGATTTGGGGACTCCCAGCACACGGGCGGCTGCCGAGAACCCGCGATGCAGGACGACGGCAGCAAAGAACTGGAGATCGTTGAAGTCGCGCATCACTGCTTTGCCGATCCTTCCTCGATCTGGCGCTCCCGGTGGTGTCCGCCGAAAGATCAAGAAGCATCCCAGTCTGGAGCCAGACCAGGCGGATTGACGATCCGGTTGTCGGGCCTTGCTAACGTCTGGATGGCGGCCATTTCATCTTCGCCCAGTTCAAAATCGAAGATGGTCAGGTTTTCGACGACACGGTCGGGATTGGTGGTTCTCGACAAGGCGACGACGTCGTCCTGCTGGATAAGCCACCGAAGGACCACTTGAGGGATGGTCCGCCCACGGCTTTCGGCGATCTCCGCTATCGTCGGGTCCGACAGCACACGACCTACCGCCATTGCGCAATAGGCCGTAACCGCGAGCCCCGCTTTGCGCGTGGCCTCGATCAATCGCGACTGGTTGAGGTAGGGATGATACTCAAACTGATTGGTGACGAGCGGAACCGCCGAGAGACCGATAGCCTGCTCAAGCAGTCGTCGATTGAAATTGCTCACACCGATATGGCGAACCTTTCCTGCTCTGACGGTCTCGTTCAGCAGGCCTATCTGTTCGGCGAGAGGTACGCTTTCGTGCGGCCAATGCAACAGCAGGAGATCGATGTAGTCACTTCGCAACTTCCTGAGGCTTTCGTCGACAGACGCGGCAAACCGGCTCTCCGGATAATTGGCGACCCACACTTTCGTGGTGACGAAGATCTCCGAGCGCGGAATGCCGGAAGCAGGCGATGCATTCACCGACCTCGTCCTCGTTACGGTAGATCTGCGCGGTATCGATGTGGCGAAAACCTCCCTTCAACGCGGCAGGAATCATGCGCAGCATGTCCCGGCGGTCCATCCCATACGTACCAAACCCGATAGCAGGTATTTTCGCTCCATTGGCGACAACGGTATGCATCAGTCTTCTCCGTCAGAGCCAAAGCAATTGGAGGGTGCGTCGAAGTCGAGATCAGGTCCGGTCGGGACGATCCCAGATGGATTGATCCAGCGATGACTGCCGTAGTAGTGCCCCTTGATATGCTGAAAGTTCACCGTCGGCCGAATGTCGGGATGCCTGTACAGCTCTCTGGTATATGACCACAGCGATGGATAGCTGGCGATGGGCCGGCGATTGCACTTGAAGTGTCCGAAGTAGACCGCATCAAAGCGGATCAGCGTGGTAAAGAGGCGGATGTCGGCTTCCGTCAGGTTGTCACCCAACAGATAGCGTCGCTTTGACAGGCGCCTTTCCAGCCACTCGAGCGTATCAAAGACCCTCTCGACCGCCGCATCGTAGGCGGCTTGAGATCCCGCAAAACCCGCCTCATACACTCCGTTGTTCAAGTGCGCATAGATGCGCGAATTAACCTCGTCGATCTCTGCGCGCAGCTCTTTCGGATAGTAATTACCTTCCTTGGCTCCGACATCGTCAAATGCCGAATTGAACATCCGCAGGATATCCGCAGACTCGTTAGAGACGATCGTCTGCTCCTTCTTGTCCCACAGGACGGGAACGGTGACGCGCGACGTGCACCGAGGGTCTGCCAGACCGTAAAGCTGATGAAGCTTGTGCACCCCGTTTACTGTGTCGGGAATAACGTTAGGACCGGGCTCGAAGGTCCAACCATCGTCACCCATGAGCCAGTGAACCACCGAAATATCGATGAACCCCGCCAGCCCCTTGAGGCTTCGCATGATAAGCGTGCGGTGGGCCCAGGGACATGCAAGCGATACGTAGAGGTGGTACCGATCGCGTTCGGCTTCGAACACGCGCGCTCCACGAGGACCGCTTCCGTCCGAAGTAATCCAGTTACGGAATATGGATGGAGGCCGCTGGAGAACTCCTTGTGAAAGGACCGCGTCGACCCCACTCCGGTACCAAGTTCCTTCTATCAGCTCACCCATAGATGCGAACCTTCGGCTGCTCGAGATGATCGGCGACTGTACCGGCGGCAAGAAAAGTGGGCTCGGCTTGAAGCCTCAGCCAATGCTTGCGCAGAACTTCTCGCACCGCGCTCTGGAACGATGTTTCTCACGGTTAGAATGATCCGAATAGCCGGCATCTTTCGAACTAACCCATCGGGGTTGCCGATAGATCGCATACGGGACGGTTTCCTTGGATAAGGAATGTCTTGCAAAGAAATCGGTGAGGCCGCCAAGTGGACGACGGCAAAACACCGGCGTCGGGCTTAAGTTTTCGCAGACCGTCTCGCCTTCTTCCTGGTGACCGGCGGTTTCGGCACTTTGCCCGCTTCCACCGGAATTTGCTTCAGGCGATCGACAAACCACCGGCCGGCGGGTCCAGGTGGTGACTTGGTCTGCCACATCACCGACATCGGTAGAATCAATCCATCCGGAGGCACGTCCTCGATAGGCAGCACGGAAAGTCGACCCTCTTCCAGATCCTTTCGCACAGCATGCAAGGGCATTCCGCCCCAACCCAGACCATTGAGCAAGAAATGATGCTTGGCGAAGAGGTCAGCAAGCCGCCAGGTCATGGGCGACATGACGCCGAATTCGCGTCCCAGGGATAGCTCCGACCTGTCGGTGAGAACGATCTGAGTATGTTTTCCAAGAACTTCCTTGGGAATCTTGCCTCGGTAGGAAGTCAGTGCATGATTACGGGCAGCAACCATGAGAAACGCGATACCGGGCAACCGCTCATAGGTCAGCGTATCTGGAATCACCGGAAGTGATCCGATGACGCCGATGCTGCAACGGCCGTCAAGCACGGGTTTAATGGCTCCTCCGAGCGCCTCGACATAGATGCGGAGCGCCACTCCCGGATACTTCTGCCGAAACTCCTTGGCCACTTGGGTAATCGCGTCGATCGGATAGAACACGTCAATCACCACGGACAATTCCGGCTCCAGGCCAACCGACATGCCCTTCGCCCGGGCCTTCAGCAAGTCGACCCCCGTGATGATGCTGCGCGCATCGCCCAGAAGGGTCGATCCCGCTGGGGTGAGCTTGGGATAGCGGCCAGAGCGGTCGAACAACTGTACGCCAATCTGTTCCTCAAGATTGCTGATTGTCTCACTCACAACAGACTGCGAGCGCAACAACTTGCGGGAGGCGGCGGAAAAGCTTCCTTCATCGACCGCAGCGATGAACGTGCGCAGTTGATCGAGAGAGACGGCGTCGAGCATGGGAGCTACCTATCGACCAAACCGATGCTAAAACGCATGATATACTGCCCAATTGGCGGTCGTATCAACCATTGAGGCCGCGCTATTCGACTCGTGAGCACTTTCTGGCTTGCGAACTTCCAAGGCCTTCACCGTTTCAGGGCGGGGAAGTGGTACGAGTTCGTCAACGTAAGGTGCTCGTTTCGGCTCGAGGCAGCTCTCGCCTGCTCGACGACACCCCCTCAACGAGAAGCAGGCCTCCGGCTCTGGTCAGAGCGCCCATTGATCCTCTTGGTCGCTCCAATCGCTTTTGTTCAGGCGTCGAGCTATCTCCTCGCTCATCGCGGGATCGGCTGCTGTCGCGATAATGACGCCGTGCTGTGTGACGATCTCGCGGCCTCTTGCCTGGACCGGGAAGTGTTCTGATCGGAGTGGCAAGCGTCTATCGGACCTGTCCCGGCACTCCCGGGGCCCGGCGATACGTCGAAAAAGCTGAACTCCATCTGATCCAAACATTGTTTCCTCCATGGTGAGTCCTCGACTAGGCTAATCTCTCCAATCCTCAGCGTCTTGCACGTGCCAAAACACCCTGGTTGTGCAGCCGGCGGCCGATATCGGCGATGTTGCTCTCCCCAATGCGCAAGGAATCTGCGTTGGTATGCACGGAGTTTGGCTATCTCTAATCTTCAAAGCTCAGCCTTTGATCCGGTGAAGCAACGCAACGAGTTCATCGCGCCGAGCGTAGACAACCAGCGCGTTGAGGAATCCCAGGACGATCGCCGGGACCGGACTGGTGTGCAGGACGAACACATGGGTTGCCACGGCACAGACCATGGTGAATCCGAGCCACAGCGCTCCGACCGAAGCCAGGCCGGGAACGAGCAGCGCGACGGCGCCGGTCACTTCCACCACGCCGGTCGCGATGCGGAACCACTGGCCGAGTCCGATCTGCTCGAACAAATCGACCATGAAAGGAACGCCGGCCAGTTTGGCGGAGCCGGCGGCAAGAAAAGCAGCCGCGAGGATAGCCTGCAACGTCCAGGCGCCGATGCGACGCGTAGGACGAACTGATTGGATGGAAGCTGCACTCATGTTGGTCTCCGTTGCGTGTGAGGTTGAAAGTGAGAAGAAGCTAAGATGATGACCGTCGTGGCAACAGCCGATTTATTCAGATGATATCTATCGGCCTCTCCGATATGTCGGCGAGCCGGCACCACCCGGAGCGGTGGATACTCTCCGCACGGCCGTGCTCGAGAGATTCGTCGGTGCGCAAGACACAAGGTGCTCACGCCTTCTCGGACGTGATCCGCTTTCGGTGGTCACGATCGTTCGTCGAACCTTGGGCGTTGGCGGAGTGAGTTCGATAGCGATGCCCGCATATGTCGGCGGTTTGAGCAATTCACCTTGTCCTCCCCGACGACCGCAACGATAGAAGGGGGTGACTGGCCAGGCCACTCGCGGAAGGCGTGGTTTTGCGTCGGCGTATTTGTGTGGCGGAAAGCTGCAGCCAATCTCGCTCATCCACGCACGATCGACCCCAATGAAAGGGTCGATCAGTTCGTCCGTGCCACGCAGGCATAGGCCCGCAAATGGCTGCCATGATTTGCCCGCTAGACCGGAGCGATGACGGACATAGCCGGCCGCGCACGGCTTACGCGGCCGCGACCGCCTCAAGCGCGGGATAGTCGGTATAGCCCTGCGCGGCGCCGCCAAAGAAGCTGACGCGATTCGCTTCGTTCATCGGCGCACCGGTCTTCAACCGTGCGACGAAATCCGGGTTGGCAAGGACCATCTGGCCGTAGGCTTCCAGATCGGCCAACCCCGAAGCCATGTCAGCGCCGATCTGGTCGCGCGGACGACCGGGCCGGTTCAGGATCAGCGATTGCTTCCACAGCGCGCGTATGTCGCCCACGCAGTTGCTCGTCGCCGCTATGCACGATGTGCAGGTAAGCAAGACCCAGCTTGTCGAGTTCGGCGACCAGATAGCGGTAGAGGGCCGGGCCTTCCGCGCCTTCGTCGATCCCCCACATGGTCGTGCCGGGGGATAGGCGGATGGCAGTCCTGTCCGCGCCGATTTCCTCGGCAATCGCCGTGGCGACTTCGATGGCGAAACGGGCGCGGTTCGCGATGGAGCCGCCATATTCATCAGTGCGCGTGTTGGCGCTTGGGGCGAAGAACTGTTGGACCAGATAGCCGTTCGCGCCGTGAATCTCGACACCATCGGCGCCAGCCTCAATGGCGCAGCGCGCCGCACGGCGGAAGTCGGCGACGGTCCGGCGCACTTCCTCGGTCGTCAGCGCACGCGGCGTGGGAATGTCCTGCATCCCGCTCGCGGTGAACATCTGACGTCCCCGGCGCGATCGCGGAGGGTGCCACGGCTTGACGATGATGCGGCGTATTGTCGGGGTGCGACATACGTCCCGCGTGCATGATCTGGATGAAGATATGGCCGCCCTTGTCATGCACGGCTCGCGGTCACGCTTCTTCCAACCGACGATATGCGCTGGACTGTAGATGCCCGGCGTAGCGAGGTAGCCCTGTCCGTCATCCGAAGGCTGAGTGCCTTCGGTGACGATCAGGCCGACGCCGGCGCGTTGGGCATAATATTCGGCGGCCAGTTCTCCCGGCGTGCCGTCGAACTTCGCGCGGCTGCGGGTCATCGGGGCCATGACCAGACGGTTTGGCAGCGTGTAGCGTCCGACACGGACGGGCGTGAATGATTGGTTCATAGTGTTTTCCTCGACAGGGCTTGGGTGCTCATGAGGAGAAACTAAGGAATGCAGCGTAGTCGGATAAGCCAGCTTATTCAGATGGGATCCATCGGCATATCGGATACAACGTCGACCGGATTCACCCTGTCGTCCCGAGGAAATGGCGCATCAAGTTCCTGTTCATCGACGCTGTCCGTACCACCCCGGGGGCAAACGGGGATAAAAGTGCAAAAAGAAAAGCTTCGCCAAATTGCGCAAGGGGCAATGTAAATGAACGGCTCACTACCTCAGGCTCTTCATGCCGGTTCCTCCGACGCGGATGTGCTGGAACACCTGCGCACCAGCTCGGTTTCACCAGCCATGGCATTGCTCGGCTGCGAAACACTCGCCGTGAACAAGGGGGCGATGAGTTGCAAAGTGCGATTTGTTGCCGAGCCAAAGCTCTGCAATGCTGCGGGTCATATTCAAGGAGGGCAGCTTTGCGCCATGCTGGATCTGGTAACCAGCATGGCGCTCGCAGCGACATTGCGCTTAATGGCTGGCGTTGTCACGCTGGAGCTGAAGACCAGTTTCCTGTCTGGCGCCAAGCCGGGTGTCATTTACGGTGAAGCGGTCGTCAAGCGACTGGGCGGCAAGATCGCGTTCCTGGAGGGTCAGCTGAGCAACGAAGACGGTTCGCTCATCGCGCTCGCGAGTGCCACAGCGTCGATCAACCAGAGGACATAGGCGCGAGGTCATGGGCGTCCAGCCGAGACGGCCGCGCACGGTGCCGAGATATTTCACGTCGTCAGACAGCGTGGTGGACTGGAATCCGGAGGTTACCGTTTGCGAACTGCCTTTGATGCCGGTGGCGCTGCCGTCGATCTCCAGGCCCGCGACCGCGCGGGCGTATTCAACCTACCTGTTTTGGCTGATGCAAAAACCGATAAACCCAAGCACCAGCAGAACGGCTCCGGCTACCATCATCCAATCCGGATATTCCATCGCTGAGAGGATGCTCATTGGGGCGCCTTGCTTCTTCGTATCTGCATCGCAACCTGGTAGCCGTGCTTAATAGGGCCGGAGCAGCGCAGTCCGCCTGAGCACGATCGCGATTAGGCCCGCCGGTTCACGCTCGGCGGGTTTTTCTCGGCGCGCGATGCCGAACTTGCGTTGGGAGTGAACAGCCGCACGCGGCTGCCGTTGCGCTGGACGATCAGGCGATAACCGCCATGCTTGATCTCGGGAAGCCAATCAGGCCCGGTTGGAACCTTGGTTCCGCGCGTCGGGATGCATGGTTCGAATAGAATTTTGGGCATTACCCGGTAGATAGGCGCCGCAGCAGAAAATGCGAATCGGCTCAGTGCAACGTTTTCGGCAGCGGTGATGTGGGGCACGTGAATAACGGTTTCCTCGAGCTGTTGACTGTTTGAAAATCTCGCCGCAAGGGCATTTCAAATACATGCTGCAGGGTTTGCCGGGTTCCCACTCATTGGCCGGTAGCAGCTTGCCGGCATCCCGGAGCGCGCATTTGCGCGCGGTCCAATCGCGCTGATCGCGCCACGCCCGGAAGTCGGCCTCCCGTCCGGTTCGACAAGAACACCCGCCACGCCTTCTCAAAATCGGCGCGGGCCTGGTCGAACGTGGCTGCGGTGCCGTCGGTGCACTCCCGCGGCTGGGCGCCCGGATAGAAGCCGCAGGACCAGCCCCACGGATCCGATTGCAGCCCGGACTAGCCCCGCCCACGATAGGGCGCGACGCCCTGATCGGGGATCCACATTCCCTTCGGCAATTTGCCGGTCTGCCAGAACACGTCGATCGGAATGCCGCCGCGCGGATACCAGTAGCCGCCGATGCGCAGGAATTTCGGCTTGATCTCGGCCGATATCCTTTTGCCGATCGCCACCGTGCAATCCTCGTGGAATGCGCCGTGATTGCGAAAACTGGCGACATAGAGCTTCAGGGATTTCGACTCCAGTAGCCACGCGCCCGGCACATAATCGATCACGAGATGCGCGAAATCAGGTTGGCCCGTGACGGGACAGAGCGAAGTAAATTCCGGCGCGGTGAACCGCACCACGTAGTCGGTATCCCGCTGCGGATTGGGCACGCGATCGAGCTGAGCTTCGTCCGGCGTGCGCGGCCATTTCACGGCGCGGCCGAGCTGCAATGATTTTCGGGCCATCTTGGTATCCCTGTGCAAGCGCAGACATGGACGCAAGCGGGCGCCGCCGTCAACCGTCAACGCGAGGCGGGTTCTGCCAGAAAATGTACCAGCGATTGCCGCTCGGCGGCGTCCTCGATCCCGCGCATCGACATCCAGAGCCCCGGAAACATTTTGGCGGGATCGGCGAGAAAAGCGTCGAGCCGGCTGTTGTCCCAAATGAGACCGGCATCACGCGCCTGGCGCAGCGCTGGCGAATAATCGAAAGCCGGGTCGCTGCCGACCTTGCGTCCGATCAGACCTGAAAGATTGGGGCCGGGCATTCCTTGCGCGGCCGGATCGAGGCTGTGGCAGGCGCGGCAAGGTTCGAACAGGCGCGCGCCATCTTCCTCCGCGGCGGCCGCCGGCAATAGCGCAAGAAGAGGGAATAGGAAATAACTTGCGAAAAATCTCACGCAGGCGCGACCGTCTGAATCACGACCAGCCGGTCGGTGCCGGATTCTCCGCCCCAGGTTTCACCCGCTCTGCCGTTCAGTTGCCGTACATTGGCGCCTGATCTATCGCTTGCGAACACGTTGAATTTTTCGGTCAGCGGATCGAAGCGCACGATTGCGTTGGCCGAGAAATCGGTGACCCAGACCTTGTCCTTGTCGTCGACATAAACCGCATAGGCGCGCGGGCTGTTGCCCGGCAGCTTCCAGGCTTTCCAGGAATTTTGGGCCGGATCGTGCACGGACACATTGCCGCTGTTCCATTCGCTGACCCAGATACGGCCGGAGGAATCCGACCACACCCGCCGCGCGCCCTGATTGGGCGTGGGCGGCTCGACCACGGTCGCATTACCCGTTGCCAGATCGATCCTCGCAATGTGATTGCCGGCCAGCGAGGCGTACCAGACGTCGCCCTTCGGCGTGACCGTGATGCCGTAAGGTCCGCGTCCCCTGGGCGCCTTGAACACCGTCATATCGCCCGACTTCGGTTCGAGACGGCCATAGATGCCGGACTGGCCGGTGAACCAGTAGATCCCGTTGCTGTCGAAGATGCCGGTATTGAGGTTGGCGTAGGCTTCCTTTTCCGGCAGACGAAACAGCCGAACGCTCTCGTCGCCGGGATCGACCCGCGCGATCGCATTTTGCCCGCCTTCGGTCACCCAGGGCGCGCCGTCGGGTCCGATGACGACGCCGTGGGGCGCTGCACGCTTGCCGAGATTGATCGATTTGAACGAACCATCCCGCGGATTCAATCTTCCCAGCGTGCCGTTAAGCTGGCCACAGAACCAGATCGTGCCGTCGGGCGCGGGTGCGACGTCGCGCGAGCCCATGCCGGCGGCGACCGGATAATATTTTACGCGGAACGGACTTTCCTGCGCGCGGGCCCCGCGCAGCAGGGCGGGCGTGGCGACAAGGCCGGCGGCGGCAGAGTGGAGAAACTGGCGGCAATTCATTGCGTTACCCCGGGCTCTGGGAGAAGGAAAGCTTTGGACGCGCAGATCAACCTGACACCAGCATAACCCGACCAGGTCTGCGCGTCAGGTCAAGGCTGAGCGGACAAGCGTTCACATTTCCTTGCGCGCCGTGTAAGACGCCCCCGGACCACGCCGAGCCACGCAGGAAAGCACAAGATCATGATCGCCATCGTCGACATTATCGGCCGCGAAATTCTCGACAGCCGCGGCAATCCCACGGTCGAGGTCGATGTGGTGCTGGAAGACGGTTCGATGGGCCGCGCGGCGGTGCCGTCGGGCGCCTCCACGGGCGCGCATGAGGCGGTGGAGCTGCGCGACGGCGACAAGTCGCGATATCTCGGCAAGGGCGTGCTCAAGGCGGTCGAGGCGGTGAACGGCGAGATCTTCGATGCCCTCGGCGGCATGGACGCCGAGCAGCAGGTTCAGATCGACCAGACCATGATCGCGCTCGATGGCACGCCCAACAAGGGTCGGCTCGGCGCCAATTCCATTCTCGGCGTGTCGCTTGCGGTCGCCAAGGCCGCCGCTGAATCCAGCGACATGCCGCTCTATCGCTATGTCGGCGGCACCTCGGCGCGGACGCTGCCGGTGCCGATGATGAACATCATCAACGGCGGCGTGCACGCCGACAATCCGATCGATTTCCAGGAATTCATGATCATGCCGGTCGGCGCCAAGAATTTCGCCGAGGCACTGCGCTGCGGCTCGGAAATTTTCCACACCCTGCGGTCGGAACTGAAAAAGGCCGGCCACAATACCAATGTCGGCGACGAAGGCGGCTTTGCGCCGAACCTGCCGTCGGCGGATGCCGCCCTCGAGTTCGTCATGGGCGCGATCGGCAAGGCCGGCTACAAGGCAGGCGCCGACGTCATGCTGGCGCTGGATTGCGCGGCCACGGAATTCTTCAAGGACGGCAGTTACGTCTATGGCGGCGAGAACAAGACCCGCTCGCGCTCCGAGCAGGCGAAATATCTCGCCGATCTTGCCTCGCGCTATCCGATCGTTTCGATCGAGGACGGCATGGCCGAAGACGACATGGAGGGCTGGAAGGAATTGACCGACCTCATCGGCAACAAATGCCAGCTGGTCGGCGACGATCTGTTCGTCACCAACGTGACGCGGCTCGCCGAGGGCATCAGAGGCGGCCTCGCCAATTCCATCCTGGTCAAGGTCAACCAGATCGGCACGCTGACGGAGACACTGAGCGCGATCGAGATGGCCTACAAGGCCGGCTACACCGCCGTGATGTCGCATCGTTCCGGCGAGACCGAGGATTCCACCATCGCCGATCTCGCGGTCGCCACCAATTGCGGCCAGATCAAAACCGGTTCGCTGGCGCGCTCCGACCGCACCGCCAAGTACAATCAGCTGCTGCGCATCGAGCAGGAGCTGGGCACGCAGGCGAAATATGCGGGGAAAGCGGCGCTGAAGGCGCTGAAGTAAGATTACATCGCGGTTTTTAGACAAAATACCAGGCAGGGGGTTCAAGATGAGCGTCGATCACAAGAGCGGTTTGCAGCTTCGCTCGCTGATCAAGAAGAGCGGCGAACTTGAACTGTCGCTGACGGAGGTCGCCATACCTGAACCTGCCGCCGACGAAGTCGTCGTCCGGGTCGAGGCTTCGCCGATCAATCCGTCGGACCTGGGGCTGCTTGTTGGCGCCGCCGATATGTCGACCGCGAAAGCGTCCGGCACGAAGGATTCGCCTGTGATCACCGCGAAAGTGCCGGAAGCGGCGATGAGTGCCATGGCAGGGCGGCTCGATGAATCGATGCCGGTCGGCAACGAGGGCGCCGGCGTGGTGGTCAAGACCGGATCGTCGGAGGCGGCGAAAGCGCTGATGGGCAAGACCGTCGCCATGATCGGCGGCGCGATGTATTCGCAATACCGTTGCCTCAGGGTTTCCGAATGTCTGCCGCTGCCTGCCGGCATCACGCCGGCCGAAGGCGCTTCCTGCTTCGTCAATCCGTTGACGGCGCTTGGCATGACCGAAACCATGCGGCGCGAAGGCCACAAAGCGCTGGTGCACACCGCGGCCGCATCCAATCTCGGGCAGATGCTCAACAAGATCTGCCTGAAGGACGGCATCGGCCTCGTCAATATCGTGCGCAACCAGGAGCAGGCCGATATCCTGCGCAAGATCGGCGCGAAATATGTCGTCGATTCCACCTCGCCGACCTTCATGCACGATCTCACCAACGCGCTGGTGGAAACCGGCGCGACGCTGGCATTCGATGCCATCGGCGGCGGCAAGCTCGCCGGCCAGATTCTGACCTGCATGGAGATTGCGGCTAACAAGACCGCAAAAGTCTACAGCCGCTACGGATCGAGCGTGCACAAGCAGGTCTATGTCTATGGCGGTCTCGACACGCGTCCGATCGAGCTGAACCGGGCATTCGGCATGGCCTGGGGCGTCGGAGGCTGGCTGCTGTTTCCGTTCCTGCAAAAGATCGGACCGGCCGAGGGTGCGAGGCTGCGCCAGCGGGTCGTCGCCGAACTCAAGACCACCTTTGCCAGCCATTACACGCAGGTGGTGTCGCTGCAGGAGGCGCTGCAGCTCAACCACATCGCCATCTATGGCAAGCGCGCGACCGGCGAAAAGTACCTGATCAATCCGAACAAGGGCGGATAAATTTCCACGCGCCCGGTCCGTTTCCATTCCGGCGGATCATGACTTGCGCGTCCGCAGGCGCGCCGGATTTCGGCAATCCATGCACTTGCATCGTTTATGGAGTTAGCTAGGCTGACCGGCACGGCAACCATCCGGCATCCGCGTCAAAAGGAAATACCATGGCCAATCCAAATAATGTCGTTGTTATCGTCGGCAGCCTTCGCAAAGAGAGTTTTACTCTCAAGATTGCCAACGCATTGGCCAAGCTCGCGCCGGACAGCGTGAAACTCAATGTCACGACCTTGCACGATATTTCGTTTTTCAATCAGGATCTGGAAGCCTCGCCGCCGGCCGACTGGGTGGCGTTCCGCGAAAAGCTGCAGAAATCGAACGGCGTGTTGTTCGTCACGCCGGAGTACAATCGCTCGATTTCCGGCGTGTTGAAGAACGCCATCGACGTCGGATCGCGGCCCTACGGCAAGAGCTCGTTCAACGGCAAGCCAACCGGCATTGTCAGCAATTCTCCGGGTCCGCTCGGCGGCGTAAGCGCCGCCAAGCACTTGCAGAATATCCTGCCCGGCATTTGCGGCCCGATCCTGCAGCAGCCGGAAATCTATCTGAACGGCGTCGGCGATGCGTTCGACGACAAGGGCGAACTGATCAAGGAATCGCTGCAGAAGGTGCTGAAGCAATATGTCGACGCCTTCGCGGCCCACGTCGCAAAGCATAACGAATAGGCGGAGACCCTGCGGCCGCCCTTAGGACTGCGTTAACCGGGCCGTCGCATCTTCCGGGCCATGGTCTCTCGCAACCAACTCAAATCCGTGCTGACGGGGCTCGCGCTCTATACGATCGCGGCGGCGATCGTCGGTTATTTCGGCGTCAACGCCTATACCGGCAAGTATGGACTGAACGCACGGCAAGAGCTCGATCAGGAGATCATCGCGCTGACGTCGGAACTGGTGCGGCTGAAGCAGGAACGCGCAGAGGGCGAGCGGCGGGTCTCCCTGCTGCGATCCGACAGGGTCGACCCGGACATGCTCGACGAACGCGCACGTTATCAGCTCGACTACGCCAATCCGCGCGATCTGGTTCGCTCGACCCGGCCGAACTGATCGTCAAATTTCAAAATCCTGCAAAATCAGGTTCGAAAATGTCGCGCTGCATTGCACTGCGGCATTGCGAAATTTCCGCCATCACGCAATCCTTTCATGGCGGTTTGAGTTGGGATAGACAGGAAGTACCTCCCTCTGATCTGGAATTGCCATGGCTGCACCGAAGAAAAGCGTCGCTAAAGAGACAGCGCAGGAAAAGGGGGGAGGAAAGGGAAACGGCTCCCAGTCCCCGCTCGAATTCACCAGGGAACAAGAACTGACGGCGCTGCGCGACATGCTGTTGATCCGGCGTTTCGAGGAAAAGGCCGGCCAGCTCTACGGAATGGGCGCGATCGGCGGTTTCTGCCATCTCTATATCGGCCAGGAAGCGATTGTCGTCGGCATGCAGATGGCCCTGAAGAAGGGCGATCAGGTCATAACCGGGTACCGCGACCATGGGCATATGCTGGCCACCGGAATGGAAGCCAAGGGCGTGATGGCCGAACTGACCGGACGCCATGGCGGCTATTCCAAGGGCAAGGGCGGCTCCATGCACATGTTCAGCAAGGAGAAGAATTTCTTCGGCGGCCACGGCATTGTCGGCGCGCAGGTGCCGCTCGGCACCGGCCTTGCTTTCGCCAACCGCTATCGCGGCAACGATTTTGTCAGCCTGGCCTATTTCGGCGACGGCGCGGCGAACCAGGGCCAGGTCTATGAGAGTTTCAACATGGCGGAGCTGTGGAAGCTCCCGGTGATCTTCGTTATCGAGAACAATCGTTACGCGATGGGCACCTCGGTGACGCGTTCCTCCGCCCAGACCGATTTTTCCAAGCGTGGCGTCTCCTTCAATATCCCCGGCGAACAAGTCGACGGCATGGATGTCCGCGCGGTGAAGGCCGCGGGCGACAAGGCGGTCGCATGGTGCCGCGCCGGCAAGGGACCCTACATCCTGGAAATGCAGACCTACCGCTACCGCGGACATTCGATGTCGGACCCCGCAAAATATCGCACCCGCGAGGAGGTCGACAAGGTCCGCCACGATCAGGACCCGATCGAGCAGGTTCGCAACCGCCTGTTGGCGGCCAAGATGAGCGAACAGGAATTGAAGGCCATCGATGCCGAGGTGCGGGACATCGTCAACGCCGCTGCCGACTTCGCGCAGCACGATCCCGAGCCCGATCCGGCCGAACTTTACACCGACGTCTATCGCTGAGCGCCGGGCCCATTCCAGCCTGCAGAGTGAATTTCTGGAGCGACCATGCCAATCCAAGTGCTGATGCCCGCGCTGTCACCGACCATGGAAAAGGGCAACCTTTCGAAATGGCTGAAGAAGGAAGGCGAGCCGATCAAGTCGGGGGATGTGATCGCCGAAATCGAAACCGACAAGGCGACGATGGAGGTCGAGGCCACCGACGAGGGCACGCTGGGCAAGATCCTGATCCCGGAAGGTACCGCCGACGTCGCGGTCAACACGCCGATTGCGACCATCCTGGCCGACGGCGAGAGTGCTTCCGATCTCGGCAAGGCAACCGCGCCTGCGAAACCGGAGAAAGCCGCCGAATCCGCGCCGCCTGTGCAAGCCAAAGCGGAGGCGCCGGCGTCGAAGCCGGGCGGCGGAGAAGAAAAGAAGGCGCCTTCGGCCCCTCAGGCCGTTGCCGAACCCGATCCCGAGGTGCCCGCGGGCACCGAGATGGTGACGATGACCATCCGCGAGGCGCTGCGCGACGCCATGGCCGAGGAGATGCGGCGCGATCCCGATGTCTTCATCATGGGTGAGGAGGTCGCCGAATATCAGGGCGCCTACAAGGTCACGCAAGGGTTGCTGCAGGAATTCGGCGCCAAGCGCGTGATCGATACGCCGATCACCGAACATGGTTTTGCCGGCGTCGGCGTCGGCGCGGCGATGGCCGGTTTGAAGCCGATCGTCGAATTCATGACCTTCAACTTCGCCATGCAGGCGATCGACCAGATCATCAATTCCGCGGCGAAGACGCTCTACATGTCGGGCGGACAGATGGGCTGCTCGATCGTGTTCCGCGGACCGAACGGCGCCGCCTCCCGCGTCGCCGCCCAGCACAGCCAGGATTACTCGGCCTGGTACTCGCAAATTCCCGGCCTCAAGGTGATCGCGCCGTTTTCGGCCGCCGACTACAAGGGGCTGTTGAAAGCCGCGATCCGCGATCCCAATCCGGTGATCTTCCTCGAAAATGAAATGCTCTATGGCCATTCCGGCGAGGTCCCGAAGCTCGATGATTACGTGATCCCGATCGGAAAGGCGCGCGTGGTCCGAACCGGCGGCCATGTCACGATCGTGGCGTGGTCGAACGGAATGACTTACGCGCTGAAGGCCGCCGACGAGTTGGCGAAGGAAGGCATCGAAGCCGAGGTGATCGATCTGCGCACCTTGCGCCCGATGGACACCGACACCATCATCGCTTCGGTCAAGAAGACCGGCCGCGCGGTCACGGTCGAGGAGGGCTGGCAACAGAACGGCGTCGGCGGCGAGATTGCCGCGCGCATCATGGAGCACGCGTTCGATTATCTGGATGCGCCGGTGACGCGGGTATCGGGCAAGGACGTGCCGATGCCTTACGCGGCCAACCTCGAAAAGCTCGCATTGCCCTCTACCGCCGAGGTGGTCGAAGCCGCCAAGGCCGTTTGCTATCGGTGACGCATGGCCGGTCCCAAGGAGCAACCCTTGCCCCCCGACGTGATGGGCCGCGATGATGCCACGGAGGTGTTGCGCGCGTTCGTGGTCGATGGCGGACTTTCCATCGCGTTCACCCGCGCTTTCGAGGAGCCCGATATGTGGGGCCTGCTGCTGGTTGATGTAGCGCGCCATGCCTCGCGGGCCTTTGCGCGCGAGGGCGACTACACCGAGGAAGAAGCGCTGAGCCGCATCATCGACATGTTCGAAGCCGAAATCGCGCGGCCGACCGACGCAGGCAGCACCACGCCACGGTCGCAACAGGGTCACTGACAATGCCGATAAACATTTTGATGCCCGCGCTGTCGCCGACGATGGAGAAGGGCAACCTTGCCAAGTGGCTCAAGAAAGAGGGCGACAAGGTCAAGTCCGGCGACGTGATCGCGGAAATCGAGACCGACAAGGCGACGATGGAGGTCGAGGCGGTCGACGAGGGCACGATCGCAAAAATCCTGGTGCCCGAGGGCACCCAGGACGTTCCCGTCAACGACGTGATCGCGGTGCTGGCCGGCGATGGCGAGGACGTGAAGGCGGCCGGGGCGGGGGCTGCAAGCGCGCCGCCGAAGCCTGCCGCGGCCGCTGAAGCACCCGCGGCGGCGAAGCCCGCACCGGCACCCACGCCCGCACCTTCGCCGCCTCCTGCGGCCAAGGCCGCGGCACCCGCCGCTGCAGCTGCCGCGCCTCAGGCGACGGCGCCCGCGGCGCAAACCAACGGGCACGGCCGCATCTTCTCGTCGCCGCTGGCCCGACGGCTGGCAAAGGAAGCCGGCATCGAGCTTGCGCGCATCAACGGCAGCGGTCCGCATGGCCGTGTCATCGCGCGCGATGTCGAAGAGCGCGAAATCCGGCAAGGGGCTGAAGGCCCCGGCGGCGGCGCCGCCGGCGCGCCGAGCATTGCGCCGTCGATGACGGACCAGCAAATTCTCGCGCTGTTCGAACCGGGCTCCTACGAGATCGTGCCGCATGACGGTATGCGGCGAACCATCGCGCAGCGCCTGACCGCCGCAACGCAGACCATTCCGACCTTTTACCTGACCATCGACTGCGACATCGGCAGGCTCCTCGACGCGCGCGAGCAGATCAACGCCTCAGCTCCAAAGGACAAGGAGAAGACGCCGCTCTACAAGCTCTCGGTGAACGATTTTGTCATCAAAGCCTTGGCGGTCGCGCTGCAGCAGGTCCCCGACTGCAATGTGAGCTGGACCGAGGCCGGCATGGTCAAGCACAAACATTCCGACGTCGGTGTCGCCGTCGCCATGCCCGGCGGCCTGATCACGCCGATCATCCGCAACGCCGAGAGCAAGTCGCTGTCGCAGATCTCCAACGAGATGAAGGATCTCGCCGCGCGGGCGCGGACCCGCAAGCTCAAGCCGCAGGAATACCAGGGCGGCACGTCCTCGGTCTCCAACCTCGGCATGTTCGGCATCAGCCATTTCACCGCTGTCATCAACCCGCCGCAGTCGACGATCCTTGCGGTCGGCGCCAGCGAGGAGCGGGCGGTGGTGCGTAACGGCAAGGTCGAGGCCGCGCACATCATGAGCGTGACCCTGTCCTGCGATCACCGCGCCATCGACGGCGCGCTCGGCGCCGAGCTGATCGGCGCGTTCAGTCGGCTGGTCGAAAACCCCGTGATGATGATGGTGTGAGGAGCGCCGTCATTGCGAGCGCAGCGAAGCAATCCATTTCACCACCGGCAAGCTGGATTGCTTCGTCGCAAGTGCTCCTCGCAATGACGATCAAGAACAGTCGATCCGGTTCACGATGGGAATGAGCGTATAACCATGGCCGATACATCCTTCGACATCGTCATCATCGGCTCCGGACCCGGCGGCTATGTCACCGCGATCCGCGCGGCGCAGCTCGGTTTCAAGACCGCGATTGTCGAGAAATCCTATCTCGGCGGCATCTGCCTGAACTGGGGCTGCATTCCGACCAAGGCACTGCTGCGCTCGGCGGAAATCTTTCATTACATGCAGCACGCCAAGGATTACGGACTTTTCGCGGAAAAAGCCGGCTACGACGCCAAGGCCGTGGTGCAGCGCTCGCGCGCGGTTTCAAAGCGCCTCAATGACGGCGTCGGCTTCCTGATGAAGAAGAACAAGGTCGCGGTGATCTGGGGCGAGGCCTCGATCGACGCGCCCGGCAAGATCACGGTGAAGAAATCCGCCGTCGAGGCGCCGAAGGGCGCGCTGGGGGAGGGCGCCTACCAGGCAAAGCACATCATCCTCGCCACCGGCGCGCGGCCGCGGGTGCTGCCGGGGCTCGAGCCCGACAAGAAGCTGATCTGGACCTACTTCGAGGCGATGATCCCGGAGAGGATGCCGAAGTCGCTGTTGGTGGTGGGCTCCGGCGCCATCGGCATCGAGTTTGCGTCGTTCTTCCACACCATGGGTTCCGAGGTGACCGTGGTCGAGGTGCTGCCGCAGATCCTTCCCGTCGAGGATGCCGAGATCGCGGGGCTTGCGCGCAAACGCTTCGAAAAACAGGGCATCAAGATCCTTACCAATACCAAAGTGACAAAGCTCGAGAAGAAGAGCGACAGCGTGGTCGCCACCATCGACGACGGCAAGCAGCCGCAAACGATAGAATTCGAGCGGGTGATTTCGGCGGTCGGGGTGGTCGGCAATGTCGAAAATCTTGGCTTGGAAAAAGTCGGTGTCAAAACCGATCGCGGGGTCGTCGTCATCGACGGCTACGGCAAGACCAATGTTCCAGGAATCTATGCCATCGGCGACGTCGCGGGGCCGCCGATGCTCGCGCACAAGGCCGAGCATGAGGGCGTGGTCTGCGTCGAAGCCATCAAGGGCCTGCATCCGCATCCCACCGACAAGAATCTCATTCCCGGCTGCACCTATTGCAATCCGCAAGTTGCTTCCGTCGGTCTCACCGAAGCGAGAGCAAAGGAGGGCGGCCGTGAAATCCGCGTCGGCCGCTTCCCGTTCGTCGGCAACGGCAAGGCGATCGCGCTCGGCGAGGATCAGGGGCTGATCAAGGTGGTCTTCGACAAGAAGACCGGCCAATTGCTCGGCGCGCATATGGTCGGCGCCGAAGTCACCGAACTCATTCAGGGTTATGTGATTGCGATGAACCTCGAGACCACGGAAGAAGAGCTGATGCACACCATCTTCCCGCACCCGACATTGTCCGAAATGATGAAGGAAGCGGTGCTGGACGCCTATGGCCGCGTGCTCAACATCTAGTTCCGTCATCCTGAGGTGCTCGCACAGCGAGCCTCGAAGGATATACGGCCCGGATCGACCAGCGGGGCCTGTCGCCCTTCGAGACGGCCGCTTCGCGGCCTCCTCAGGGTGACGGGTCTGACGGCGAAGAGACCAGAAAGAACAAGAAAGACCACACCCCGTGAAAGACAATGACAATCTGACGATCGAACGCCCCACGTTCGTGACCCATCTCGAATGCGCGATGGAAGGCGACCGCTATCCCGCCGACCAGGTCCATAACCTCTCGAAAGCGGGCAAACCGCTGTTGGTGCGCTACGACCTTGCCGGCGTGAAGAAGGCGCTGACCAAGGAAGCGCTGGCGCAGCGGCCGGCCGATATGTGGCGCTACCGCGAGATGCTGCCGGTGCGCAAAGTTAGCGATATCGTCAGCCTCGGCGAAGTGATGACACCGCTGATCCGTCTTCCCAAACTGGCCCGGAAGATTGGCGGTGGGGAAATCATCGTCAAGGATGAAGGCAGGTTGCCGACCGGCTCGTTCAAGGCGCGCGGCCTGGTGATGGCGGTGTCGATGGGCAAGGCGCTCGGCATCAAGCACATGGCGATGCCGACCAACGGCAACGCAGGTGCAGCGCTTGCGGCCTACGCCACCAGTTGCGGCATCAAGACCACGATCTTCTGTCCCGCCGATACGCCCGAGGTGAATGTCAGCGAGATCGAGCTGCAGGGCGCGACCGTCTACCGCGTCAATGGACTGATCGACGATTGCGGCAAGATCGTCGGCGAGGGCAAGGCGAAGGCCGGCTGGTTCGATACCTCGACGCTGAAGGAGCCGTATCGTATCGAGGGCAAGAAGACGATGGGGCTGGAGCTTGTCGAACAGCTCGGCTGGGACGTACCGGACGTGATTTTCTATCCGACCGGCGGCGGCACCGGCCTGATCGGCATGTGGAAGGCGTTCGCCGAGCTCGAAGCGATCGGCTTCATCGGCTCCAAGCGGCCACGGATGGTGGCGGTGCAGGCGGCCGGCTGCGCGCCGATGGTGCGTGCCTTCGAGAACGGCACCGAGCACGCGCCGCGCTGGGAGGATGCCCACACCATCGCAGCGGGCATCCGGGTGCCGCAGGCGATCGGGGATTTTCTTATCCTGCGCGCGGTGCGCGAGAGCAAAGGTTTTGCCATTGCGGTGAGCGATGAGAAGATTTCTGCTGCGCTCAACGAAGTCGCGCGCGAAGAGGGCTTGCTGCTGTGTCCTGAAGGTGCGGCGACTTACGCCGCCTACAAGCAAAGTCTTGCCGACGGCCGGGTGACGAAAAGTGATCGGGTGATGCTGTTCAATTGCGCCACAGGCCTTAAATACCCGCTGCCGCCGGTCACGCGCACGCTCGATCGTCATCAGCCGATCGACTACGCAAAACTGTAGCCGTCATTGCGAGCGCAGCGAAGCAATCCATCGGGCGGCACCGGAAGCATGGATTGCTTCGTCGCTTCGCTCCTCGCAATGACGATGGTGCGGGCGTTGTCGGAGGGTGTGATGCGAAGAACAGTCTTGGCCGCGTTGATTGCGCTGATGTCATTCGGCGGCAATGCGCTTGCGGACAATTTCCCGTCGCATCCCATCACCATCGTGGTGCCGTTTTCCGCCGGCGGTCCGTCCGATGCGATGGCGCGGATTCTGGCCGAGCGAATGAAGACGACGCTCGGCGAAGCCCTCCTGGTCGAGAATGTGACCGGCGCCGGCGGCTCGATCGGGGTCGGGCGCGCGGTGCGCTCGCCGCCCGACGGTTACACCATCAGCTTTGGCCATCTCGGCACCCACGTCGCCAATGGCGCGATCTACAAGCTCGGCTATGACGTCGTCGCCGACCTCGAGCCGGTCGTGCTGCTGCCGAGCAACCCGATGCTCATCGTCAGCAAGAACGCGGTTCCGGCAAAATCATTGCAGGAGCTGCTGGCATGGCTCAAGGCGCGGCCAACGCCCGCGACGGCCGGCACCGCCGGCGCCGGCTCGGGCAGTCACATCGCCGGGCTCTATTTCGAGAACGTCAGCGGCATCAAGCTGCAATACGTGCCGTATCGCGGCACGGCGCCGGCCATGAACGACCTCGTCGCCGGGCAGATCGATCTCATCGTCGACCAGACCTCCAATTCCATCGGCCAGGTTCGCGCCGGCAACATCCGCGCCTATGCCGTCACCAGCGACAAGCGCCTGGAGTCCGCGCCGGACGTTCCGACCACCGACGAGGCCGGCCTGCCCGGATTTCACATGACGCTGTGGTCCGGCCTGTGGGTGCCGAAAGGCACGCCCAAGGAAATCGTGACCAAACTCAACGCCGCGGCGGTGGATGCGCTGAACGATCCGGCCGTGCGCAAGCAGCTGGAAAACCTGGGATTGCAGATGCCGCCGAAGGATCAGCTCGCGCCGGAGGCGCTCGGCGCCTGGCAGAAAGCCGAGATTGAGAAATGGTGGCCGGTGATCAAGGCCGCCAACGTCAAGGTGGAATAGATCGGCCCCGTACACGGGGGGCACTGATGACGCTCCATGCAGACTTCGGCAGTCAGGACTACTTTCGCAATCCCGGCGCGGCGATCGAGAAGCTTCGCACCCAGGGTCCGGTTGTGGAAGTGCGTTTCCCGATCATCGGCAGGGTGTGGACGACGACAACCCAGGCACTCGCCGATCAGGTGTTGAAGGACACCGAGACGTTCACCATTCGCAAGGACGACGGCACTGTCGCCGGATTGCGGTGGTGGATGCCGGGCATCGTGCGCACGCTTGCCAACAGCATGCTGTCGATGGACGAGCCGGATCACAAGCGGCTGCGCGACATCGTCGACGAGGCCTTTCGCCGCCGCGCCGTGCTCGACATGGAGCCGCATATCCGGGCCATCGGTGACGAACTCGCCGATGAGCTGTTTGCGGAAGGAAGCCCGGCCGACCTCGTCGAGCGCTTTGCGCGCAAGCTGCCGTTGTCGGTGATCACGGAGCTTCTCGGGCTGCCGCTTGCCGACCGGCCGAAATTCATCGCCTGGGCCGGCGGCTTCACCCGCTTCACCGGCGCGCTCGGATTCCTCGCCATGATCCCGAACGTCCTGGCCATGAAGCGCTATATGGAACGGCACCTCGAGACCGTTCGCCGGCAGGGCGGCGAAGGGTTGATCGCCGAGATCGTGCGGGTCGAGAAGGACGGCGGACAAATCAGCCCGGATGAAATCGTGGCCATGGTGTTCCTGCTGTTGTTTGCCGGGCACGAGACCACCACGCACCTGATCAGCGGATCGGTATATGAGCTTTTGAAAAACCCTGATCTGCGCGACTGGCTCGAGGACGACTGGAGCCGTGTCGATCTGGCGGTGGAGGAATTTCTGCGGTTCATCACGCCGGTGCAATTCACCAAACCGCGTTACGTGCGCAGGGATATCGAACTCGGCGGCGTCAGGCTGAGAAAGGGCGACAGGATCATGGCCATGCTGGCAGCCGCCAACATGGACCCGCAGGCAAATCGCTCATCCGGAACGGCTCGATCTGCAGCGCAAGCCGAACCGGCACATCGCCTTCGGCACCGGGATCCATTTCTGCCTTGGCCATCAGCTGGCGCGGATTGAAGGCAGATGCGCGCTGAAATCGCTGTTCCAGCGTTGGCCCACCTTGACGCTCGCGGTCGACGAATCGGAAATCAGGTGGCGCAAACGGCCCGGCCTCAAGGCGATCGACCGCCTGCCGGTTAGGGTTGCCGGCGAGAGACCGGCCGGAGAGGTGGGTAAGAGCGGCTGATCGGTCACAGAAGTGGTTGCCGGCCCGCCACGATTGTTGCAATGTCGCAACATTGAGCTAACATTTAAGCGTCAATTGCAGCCAGCTCTTGCGAGCGCCGCTTTTTAGCCACACCCCTCGGTGAAATCATTCCTTCGTAGGCTGACGGCCACGGCGCTCGCGAAGGCGAAGGGAAATCCTGCATTTTCCGGGTCTAACAAGAGATGGCTGCGGAAACAGGTTCGCGATGGACGCCAAGACCAGCATCAAGAAGAGATTGCCGAGCCGTCACGTGACGGAGGGCCCGGAACGGGCGCCCCATCGCTCGTATCTCTATGCCATGGGGCTGACCACCGAGCAGATCCACCAGCCGTTGGTCGGCGTGGCGTCGTGCTGGAACGAGGCGGCGCCTTGCAACATCGCGCTGATGCGTCAGGCCCAGGCGGTCAAGAAGGGCGTCGCCTCCGCCGGCGGCACCCCGCGCGAATTCTGCACCATCACCGTGACCGACGGCATCGCCATGGGCCATGACGGCATGCGCTCGTCGCTGCCATCGCGCGAATGCATCGCCGATTCCGTCGAATTGACCATGCGCGGCCATGCCTACGACGCGCTGGTCGGTCTCGCCGGCTGCGACAAGTCGTTGCCGGGCATGATGATGGCGATGGTCCGCCTCAACGTGCCGTCGATCTTCATCTACGGCGGCTCGATCCTTCCCGGCAATTTCCGCGGCCAGCAGGTCACGGTGCAGGACATGTTCGAGGCGGTCGGCAAGCATTCGGTCGGCGAGATGTCGGATGCCGACCTCGACGAAATCGAGCGGGTGGCTTGCCCGTCAGCCGGCGCGTGCGGCGCACAATTCACCGCCAACACCATGGCGACGGTTTCCGAGGCGATCGGGCTGGCGCTGCCGTATTCGGCCGGCGCGCCAGCGCCTTACGAAATCCGCGATGCGTTTTGCATGACCGCGGGCGAGAAGATCATGGAGCTGATATCGGCGAATATCCGGCCGCGCGACATCGTCACGCGGCGCTCGCTGGAAAATGCCGCCGCGGTGGTGGCCGCATCGGGCGGGTCGACCAATGCTGCGCTGCATCTACCGGCGATCGCCCACGAATGCGGCATCAAGTTCGACCTGTTCGACGTCGCGGAAATCTTCAAAAAGACACCATATGTCGCGGATTTGAAGCCGGGCGGTCGTTATGTCGCCAAAGACATGTTTGAAGCTGGTGGCATACCGCTTCTGATGAAGACGCTGCTCGATAACGGCCATTTGCACGGCGACTGTTTGACGGTCACGGGCCGGACGATCGCCGAAAACCTCAAGAGCGTGAAATGGAATCCGCACCAGGATGTGGTGCGGCCTGCCGACAAGCCGATCACCGTCACTGGCGGTGTGGTCGGCCTGAAGGGAAATCTCGCGCCTGAGGGCGCGATCGTGAAGGTCGCGGGCATGTCGAATTTGAAATTTACCGGCCCCGCGCGCTGCTTCGATCGCGAAGAGGATGCCTTCGAGTCGGTGCAGAAGAAGACCTACAAGGAGGGCGAGGTCATCGTGATCCGCTACGAGGGGCCGCGCGGCGGTCCCGGGATGCGCGAAATGCTCTCGACCACGGCGGCGCTGACCGGGCAGGGCATGGGCGGCAAGATCGCGCTGATCACCGACGGCCGGTTCTCCGGCGCGACCCGCGGGTTCTGCATCGGCCATGTCGGGCCGGAAGCGGCCGTGGGCGGGCCGATCGCGTTGCTGCGCGACGGCGATATCATTGAAATCGACGCCGTCGTCGGGACACTTAACGTAAAATTGACCGACGCGGAGCTCGCCGAACGTCAAACCAAATGGAGGCCTCGCGAGACCAACCATACATCAGGTGCTCTCTGGAAATACGCCCAGCAGGTCGGGCCGGCGGTGAATGGCGCCGTGACCCATCCGGGCGGGGCGCATGAGAAACAGTGTTATGCGGATATCTAGGCGTATCATTCTTGCGTTGATTTTAGGGGCCACGCCGATGGCCACCCAGGGATTCGCCTTCGACGGCGCGCCAGTTAGTCCGGATACCGCGATACCGGTGGTTTCAGCCCAGCCCGGCGCGGCCGCCGCCTTGAAGAAGGTGATCCCGCCGTCCACGCCCGACACTTCGCTGACCTCGCTGCAATATGCCGCAGAAGGCGGTCACCCCGTCGCGCAGTGGAAATTGGGGCGGATGTATGCCGACGGCGATGGCGTCGCCCAGGACGATCTGCGCGCCTTCGAGTATTTCAGCCGTATCGCCAATGCCCACGCGGAAGATAGCCCGTCGGCGCCGCAGGCCACGATCGTCGCCAACGCCTTCGTCGCGCTGGGGCGGTATTATCTGAACGGCATTCCCAATTCGAAGATCAAGTCCGATCCGGAGCGGGCGAGGGAGATGTTCTCTTACGCCGCGTCGTATTTCGGCAATGCCGACGCGCAGTACGATCTGGCCCGGCTCTATCTGAGGGGCGCCGGCTCGTCGCGGGATGATTTCCGCTATGGCGCACGCTGGCTCGGCCTTGCCGCCCAGAAGGGCCAGCATCAGGCGCAGGCCTTGCTCGGTCAGATGCTGTTCAACGGCGACCAATTGCCGCGGCAGGCCGCCCGCGGGCTGATGTGGCTGACCCTGGCGCGCGACAGCGCGGCGCCGGACGAGACCTGGATCAAGGAAAGCTACAACCGGGCAATCGCCAAGGCGTCCGAGGATGACCGCGCGATGGCACTGCAGATGCTCGAGCACTGGGTGCAGGGCCGCAAGGACTGAGACGGCCTTTAGGGGAGCTTGGGCCCCCTCTCACGCCGTCTCGAGGTCGAAATCAGCCCATACCGGCACATGGTCCGACGGCTTTTCCCAGCCGCGCACATAGCTGTCGATCCCGACATCGATCAGCCGATCGCTGGCCTGCGGCGACAGCAGCAGATGATCGATGCGCAAACCCTGGTTTTTCTGCCAGGCGCCAGCCTGGTAATCCCAGAATGTGTATTGCCCGGGGGCGTCGGTGACCGCACGCAGCGCGTCGGTTAGTCCGAGGCCAAGCAGCGATTGAAAACTTTCGCGGGTGGTCGCGCGAAACAACGCGTCGTTGACCCAGGCCGCCGGATTATGGACGTCCTGCGCCGCCGGAATCACATTGAAATCTCCGGCAAGCACGAGCGGCTCCTCGGCCTTGAGCCGTTCTTTCGAATACTCAAGAAGCCGGGCCATCCATTTGAGTTTGTAGGTATATTTGTCGGTCTGCGGCGGGTTGCCGTTGGGCAAATAAAGACAGGCGATCCTGAGCACGCCATGCTTGTGCGTGACCACGCCCTCGAGAAAGCGGGCGTGCACGTCCTCGTCGTCCCCGGAGAGTCGCGGCCTGGTTTCGTCGAACGGCAGCTTTGACAGCAGCGCGACGCCGTTGAAGGTCTTCTGGCCGTGGGTCACCACGTTGTAGCCGAGCGCCTCGATGGCCTCGCGGGGAAACGCCTCATCGAGACATTTGGTCTCCTGCAGGCAGACGATGTCGGGCGCGCAATCCTTTAGCCAGGTCAAGAGATGATCCAGCCGCTGCCTGATCGAATTGACGTTCCACGTTGCGATGCGCATCAAAAGGTCCGATCGGTTACCAACATTTTCGCTTCTGTGGCATACCATGCGGCGCAGGGCTGTGATAACCCGTTAGAATAAAGCGCAAAAGCCGCCGTCAAGGGGCAGGAAACCGGGCCGTCGCGGTCTGCTCGCGGACCGGCCGACGTGAAATGTTATGAGAAAACGTAATTTGATATTTTTCGCAGGCGCGCTGGCTATCGCTGCGCTGGCCGCCTTTGTGACGCGCTCGTCGTGGACGGGTGGCGGCGCCAGCGCCCAGGGGCCGCAACGCGCGCGCGTGGTTTCGGTCGAGCTGGCCAAGGCCGAGCGCAAGCCGGTGCCGGTCGATGTCGATGCGATCGGAACGGTGACGCCGATTTCCAGCGTGGCGCTGAAATCGCGGGTCGAAACCACCATCGTGTCGGTGCACTTCGAAGACGGCGCCAAGGTCAACCAGGGCGACCTGTTGTTTACGCTCGACGCGCGCCAGATCGACGCCCAGATCGAGCAGGCCGAAGGCATGCTCGCCAGGGACCAGGCGCAGCTCGAGGGCGCGCAGCGCGATGTCAGGCGTTACAGCGACCTGATCGGCAAGGGCGCGACCACCCAGGTCAACCTCGATAATGCCAAGACCCAGGCCGATATTCTGATCGGCACCATCAAGGCCGATCAGTCCGCGCTGGACAACCTGAAGGTCCAGAAGAGCTTCACCACGATCCGTGCGCCGTTTTCGGGCCGCATCAGTGCGGCCAATGTCAAGGTCGGCAATTTCGTCCGTCCGGCCGATACCGCGCCGCTCGCCGTCATCAACCAGATGGCGCCGGTCTATGTCACCTTCGCCATTCCGCAGCGCGTGCTGGTCGATCTGCGCGAGGCCATGGCGGTCGGAGAATCCAAGGTGGTTGCGACGATCCCCGGCCATCAGCAATCCGAGGATGGCAAGGTCGCGATGGTCGAGAATTCGGTGGATTCGACCACCGGCATGGTGACCGTGCGCGGCATCATGAACAACGACCGCGAAACCCTGTGGCCGGGGATCCTGGTCGCGACCAAGCTCATCATCCGCACCGAGAATTCCGTGGTGGTGCCGACGGTGGCGGTGCAGCGCAGCCAGAACGGCAACTACGTGTTCGTGGTCAGGGATGGCGTGGCCAAGGTCCAGCCGGTGAAGGTCGAGCGTACCTTCCAGGGTACATCCGTGATCGCTGAAGGGCTGTCGGGCGAGGAGAATGTCGTCGTCGACGGACAATTGCTGCTGTCGGATGGATCGCGGGTCGAACCGCGGGCCCGCAAGACCGGGGCCTGAGCGATGACGCTCTCGGAACTTTGCATTCGCCGGCCCGTGATGACGACGCTGATCACGGCGTCGATCATCGCATTCGGCGTATTCGGCTTCCGCCTGTTGCCGGTTTCCGCGCTGCCCAAGGTCGATTTCCCCACCATCGCCGTGACCGCAACCCTGCCAGGCGCCAGCGCCGACACCATGGCGGCGTCGGTCGCCGGCATCATTGAGCGTCAGCTATCGACCATCGCCGGCATCTCGTCGATGTCGTCGAGTTCGTCGCAGGGCACCAGCGTCATCACCATCCAGTTCGACCTCAATCGCAACATCGATGCCGCAGCGCTCGACGTTCAGACGGCGCTGACGATCGCGCAGCGGCGGCTGCCGATCGAAATGACGATCCCGCCGAGTTTCCGAAAAGTGAACCCGGCCGATTTCCCGGTGCTGTTTGTCGTGCTGCGCTCGGCGACACTGCCCTTATCGACCGTCCACGAGTACGGCGACATCACCATCGGGCAGACGTTGTCGCAGATTCCAGGTGTCGCCCAGGTCAATATCTACGGCGCGCAGAAATTCGCGATCCGCGTCCAGGCCGATCCGCAAGCCGCCGCGGCGCGCGGCTTGTCGCTCGAGGACATTCGCGCCGCGGTCGCGCGCGCCAACTCCTCGACCCCGGTCGGAACGCTGAACGGACCGAAGCAGGATGTCGCCCTTCAGGCCTCCGGCCAGATGGACAAGGCGGCCGACTACCATCAGATCGTGGTGGCATGGCACAACGGTTCGCCGGTCAAGCTCGACGAGGTCGCGCGGATCTACGACAGCGTGGAAAATGACAAGATCGCGAGCTGGCTGAACGACGAGCGTTCCATCGTGCTGGGCATTCAGAAGCAGCCGGATGCCAACACCGTCGCGGTGGTCGATTCCCTGCTGGCGAAATTGCCGGCATTGCGCGCCCAGGTGCCGCCGCCGGTGGATATCAGGGTCTTGATGGACCGCTCCATTTCGATCCGGCAGGCCGTCAGCGACGTCGAGCAAACGCTGCTGATCGCGGTTACGCTGGTGATTCTCGTCATCTTCCTGTTCCTGCGCTCCGCGTCCGCCACGTTCATCCCCGCGCTTGCCGTTCCGATCTCGTTGTTCGGCACCTGCGCCGCCATGTACGCGCTGGATTACTCGATCAACAACATGACGCTGTTGGCGCTCACGCTGTCGGTCGGCTTCGTGGTCGACGATGCCATCGTGATGCTGGAAAACATCATCCGCCATATCGAGCATGGCATGCGGCCTTACGAGGCGGCGCTGAAGGGCGCGCGGGAAATCGGCTTCACCATCATCTCCATCACGTTCTCGCTGATCGCCGTGTTCATTCCGGTGCTGCTGATGGGCGGCATCGTCGGCCGCGTGTTCCGTGAGTTCGCGGTGACGGTTTCGGTCGCGATCATCGTTTCCGGATTCGTCTCGCTGACGCTGACGCCGATGCTGTGCGCGCGCGTGCTGAAGGCGCACGATGCAACCAGGAAGCCGAACGTCGTGCTTTCCGTCTTTGAACGGATGTTCGATTCCTGGCTTCGCGCCTATGAATGGGCGCTCGACTGGGTGCTGGCGAAAAAGGCCCTGATGCTGGTGGTGACGCTGGCAACGCTCGGCGGCACCATTTATCTCTACATGATCGTGCCGAAGGGCTTCTTTCCGCAGGAGGATACCGGTTTCCTGATCGGCGTGACGGAAGCCGCGACCGATACCTCCTTCGAGGCCATGAAGGTGCGGCAGCAGGCGCTGGTCGACGTGCTGAAATCGGATCCGGCGATCGACTACATCAACAGCACGGTCGGCTCGGGGGGCCCTAATCCTACCGCCAATTACGGCCGGCTTTTCGTCGCGCTGAAACCGCAGAACCAACGAGACGGCGCCGCCGCCGTGATCGGACGCTTGCGGCAGAAGGCTACCCAGATTCCCGGCATGCAGACCTTCTTCCAGAGCATTCAGAACCTGAGCATCGGCGGGCGGATTTCCAAGAGCCAGTATCAATATGTCCTGCAGAGCGGCGACACCGAATCGCTCTATCGTGTTGCGCCGGAAATGCGCGACAAGATCGCAAAGATACCCGGGCTGCTCGACGTCACCACCGACCTCTATATCAAGAACCCGCAGATGACGGTCGAGGTCGATCGCGAGAAGGCCGCGGTCTACGGCGTCACCGTCGACCAGGTTCGCAACCAGCTCTACAACGCCTATGGCGGGCGCCAGATCGGCACCATCTACATGCCGTCCAACGACTATCAGATCATCCTCGAGGCACAGCCGGAGTTTCGCGTCGATCCGTCCGACCTGTCCAAGCTCTACATGAAGACCGCGAACAACCAGACCATCCCGCTCGACGCGGTTGCGAAACTTGTACCCACCGTCGGCCCGCTGCAGATCAATCATCAGGCGCAGCAGCCCGCGGTGACGATCTCCTTCAACCTGGCGCCCAATTACTCGCTCGGCTATGCGGTGGACCAGATCACCGCGATCGAGCAAAGCTCAAATATCCCGGCAACGATCGCCACCGGCTTCTCCGGCACGGCGCAGGTGTTCCAGGATTCCTTGCGCGGGCAGGGCGTGCTGATCCTGGCCGCGGTCTTTGCGGCGTTCGTGATCCTCGGCATTCTCTACGAGAGCTTCATTCATCCGATCACCATCATTTCCGGCCTGCCTTCGGCGGGCATCGGCGCGATCCTGACGCTGATGCTGTTCAACATGGAACTGTCGGTGATCGCCATGATCGGCATCGTGATGCTGGTCGGCATCGTCAAGAAGAACGCCATCATGATGGTGGATTTTGCGCTGGAGCGGCGCCGGGTCGGCTTGAGCGCCGAGCACGCCATTCGCGAGGCGGCACTGCTGCGCTTCCGCCCCATCATGATGACGACCTTCGCCGCGATTTTCGGCACGCTGCCGATTGCGATCGGCGCCGGCGCCGGCGCCGAGCTGCGTCAGCCGCTTGGCGTCGCCGTGGTCGGCGGCCTCTGCGTGTCGCAGCTCCTGACGCTGTTCATCACGCCGGTGATCTATATCTATCTCGACCGGATCGATCGCCGCCTGAGGCGCCGTCTCGAACCGCAAGCAGACGAGGCCGAGGGCGTCGAGCGGCCGCAAGTCGTCGCGGCAGAGTGATGACGGCGGCAAAGGCGATGCGGTTCGCCGCGGCTCGTGTCATAACCGCGATCGCCATCGCACTGCTCGCCGCGGCGGATGATCGCATCGTGGCGGCCGAGCCGATCGAAATCTTCGACGCGCATCTGCATTACAATTGGGAGCCGCAGCCGTACTACCGGCTCGATGAGGTGCTGGCGCTGCTCAGGAAGCATCGCGTGACCGGGATTCTCGCGACCAGCCGCCCCAACACCGGCACCCATGCGCTTGTCGATGCGAAGGCGGATGGCCTGCAGGTCGTGCCGTTTATCCGGCCATACCGTGTCCGCGCGGACATCGGCAGCTGGTTCAGCGATCCCGTCATCTTCGATCTGGTGCAGGACGAATTCAAACGCGGCTATTACCGCGGCATCGGCGAATTTCACCTGTCGGGAAAGTCGGCGGAGAACGAGTGGGTGAAGAAGACCGTCGACTTCGCGGTCGCCAACAATCTCTATCTGCATGCCCATACCGACGACGAGGGTGTTGAAATCCTGATGCGGCATAACCCGGGCGCCCGGATCATCTGGGCGCATACCGGCTTCGGTCTGCCCACCGAACGTGTTTCGGCGATGCTGGCCAGATATCCCGCGCTTTGGGGAGAGCTTTCCTACCGCGGCGGGATCACCGACGCGGCGGGGAAGCTTACGCCCGAATGGCGGGCGCTGTTCGAGCGATACCCTGACAGGTTCCTGCTCGGCTCGGACACCTGGGTCCCCGAACGTTGGGCGGCCTATGGCGACATCATGGCCGGTTACCGCGCATGGCTGGAGCAATTGCCGCCGAAAGTGGCCGCACAAATCGCCCATGGACACGTCTGCGAGCTTTCGTCGTAGAATACACCATCTGAGCAGCTTCGACTTCGACGGCGGTCAGCGCCGTGACTACCTCAAACGCGACATACTAAATGCAGCTTGCCGTCGAAGACGAGGCGCGAACTTTTCGGGATGATGGCGCAATCGGTCGAGGTCTCGGTGTCTTTCTCGGTGAGCTCTTCAACGATTTCTGTGACGAAGGTCCGGGCCGCCATCTCTCCGCTGGACACGACATAATCGATGCTGCGCGCGCTATAACACAGCAATAGATGCTATCTCAGCGTCGCCTGGTGTTGGATGGTCCTTCGCCACGGCTTCGCGGACCGCGCGAGCGGCGTCTCTCGAAGCGGCCGGCGAATGCGCTAGCGAAAAGCGGGTCGCCGATCTCTTCACGACCGTCGGCGGCACGCGCTCGAACGCATGTTCGTCGACTGGCGGCGGCGGTGTCTGCGCGGTGATTTTGCCGTTTGCATATTGATTATGAACTCGAAGGAGGTCGGTTGTTGAACCGGCAGGTCCGCGGGTTTTGCTCCTTTCAAAAGCTTGTCCACATAGCTCGGCACGGCCTTAAATAGTGGCGGCCAATCGGCGCCGTAGGACATTAGAAATCCACCGTCTGTGAAAACATCCGACGCGGCCATCGTTGGCAATTTGCGGTCGATGGCTAGCTGCGCAATGCGCCGCCGCTCATTAAAGAACATCGGTCCTTGAGGGACGATCACCGCCGCTAAGTGATGGTCGACAATCTTCTGAAAAATTGGTTCAACGTCGTCCCAGACGCGGGCCTCGAACGCCTCGAAACTCACGCCAAGTTTGTTTGCGGCTAGTCGGGTCTCTTCGACCTCCCGGACGACGTTATAAGCAACCACTGGGTCGAATAACATTGCGACGCTGAGGAGATCGGGAAATGCGCTCTTGAGCAGCTGGACGCGCTTTGGCGCAACATCCACGCCCATTGTTGTCAAACCCGTCAGGTTGCTGTCGGGTCGGGCAAGATTTGTCATCAGCTTGAGCGTGATCGGATCTTGGGTGGGACGAACACAATCGGGATCGTCTTCGTGGCCCTTTGTGCAGCCAGGATCGACGGCACGCCAGCGGCCACGAGCACGTCGACATTGAGCGCTACGAGTTCATTCGCGAAACGTTGGAAGCGGCCTTCTATTTCTCCGGGAAATCGTTCCTCAAAGACAACGTTCTTGCCTGAAATGTAGCCTAGTGCTGCGAATCCCTCATGCATCGAAGTATAGAGGATACCCTCCTCTTCCTTGCTTGCCGCGTGCCATAGTACTCCAACCGTTGGGATGATTTTCTTCGGCTGCTGCGCTCGCGCCACGACCGGCCATGCTGCCACACCGCCTACGAGACCAATAAATTCACGTCGCCGCATGGCCGCCCCCAAGCACCAAGATGCAGCAGTGTACCTGCTCAAACTACGTGGAAGAGTCGCGGCAATGCGCGGGCGTTATTCGCCGATAAGCGCTAGGCGGCGAGGGCTTACGCAGCCGCTCCTATAGGGCGGGCGCGTTTGATCCGCTCGCGCTCGCGTGGCGAGTGCATCGCCTCCCACAAATCGCTGCGTCGCTGCACGTTCAGCCAGAACTCCGGGCTATTTGCCGAACACACGGGCAAGGATGAGCGCAGTCGGTGCCGTCACGGCCCTGCGGTTATTGCAGAGCTCGTTGACGTGCTTGCGTGGCACGCCCATGGCCTTGGCCAACACGCCCTGCGTCAATCCCATCGGCTCCATGAAATCCTGAACCAGGATTTCGCCGACGCCAGCCGGCTTGCGTTTTGTCATCAGCATCGCTCACCTCAACTATAGCCGTGTCAAGGTATCGGCCGATATGACGTTAGATCGAAAAGCTGGTGCCGCAGCCGCAGGACGCGGTGGCATTGGGGTTGACCACGCGGAACGAGGCGCCGATCAGGTCGTCGACGAAATCGACCTCCGAGCCCGCCAGAAACGGCACCGAGGCGGGATCGACCAGCACCACCGCATTGTCGCGCTCAATCACCAGATCGTCCTCGGCCTGCGCGCGCTCGATGTCGAACTTGTATTGAAAGCCGGAGCAGCCGCCGCCCTCGACGCTGATGCGCAGCATCGCACCCTCGCCCTCGGTCTTGAGGATCTCCCCGATACGGCGGGCCGCCCGCTCGCTGATGACCACGCTCGCTGCTGTCATGACCTGGCTCCGATAGCCGATATATACCCAAATCATTTGGTATCCGGCGCTCAGGCATAGTTAAGTGCGCTGGAGGCCGGAATCAATTGGACAGGGATTAATACACTGTGTCGGTCGGAATGGCTGCTCCTCGCTCCGTCTATGCCTGCGACCCCGATCGCAGCCGCGGCCGGCTGTTTGCGGAGCCGCCGAGCAAGACCCGCAGCCCGTTCCGGCGCGACTGCGACCGGGTGATTCATTGCACCGCCTTCCGCCGCCTGAAGCATAAAACCCAGGTATTCGTGTTCCACGAAGGCGATCATTACCGCACCCGCCTGACCCACTCGCTGGAAGTGGCGCAGATCGCCCGCGCGCTGGCCCGGCAGCTCGGTCTTGACGAGGATCTCACCGAAACGCTGGCGCTGGCCCACGACCTCGGCCATCCGCCATTCGGCCACGCCGGCGAGCGGGCGCTGGATGCCTGTCTCAAAGCGCATGGCGGGTTCGACCATAACGCGCAGAGCTTGCGCGTCGTCACGGCGCTGGAACATCGCTATCCCGAGTTCGACGGGCTCAACCTGACCTGGGAATCGCTGGAGGGTATCGTCAAGCACAACGGGCCGTTGACCGAGCGAAGCGGCGCCGCGGTTGGGCGTTATCGCGAGCACGGCATCCCTGTCGGCGTATCGGACTACAACCGGATCTACGATCTGGAACTATGGAGCTTTGCCTCGCTGGAGGCGCAGGTCGCGGCGATCGCCGACGACATTGCCTATGATGCCCACGACATCGACGATGGCCTGCGGGCCGGCCTGTTTGCGGTTGACGATCTCAAGGTGATGCCCTGCACCGCGGAGATGATCGCCGGCATCGCAAAGCACTATCCCGATCTGGAGGACGACAGGCGCGGCCCGGAACTGGTACGCGAACTGATTTCCTATCTGATCGGGGCGGTCATTTCAGAGGCGCGCAAGCGGCTGGACGCCGCACGGCCGAAATCGGTCGACGATGTCCGCAGCCATGGCGGGGCGCTGATCGCGTTTCCCCCGGATGTGGCGCAGGCGGAAGCCGGGATCAAATCGTTCCTGACGCAACGGATGTATCGCCATCCGCGGGTAATGGCGGTCATGAACGATGCCGAACAGATCCTGTCCGACCTGTTCGTCCGTTATCAGGCGATGCCGGAGGTTCTGCCCCCCGAATGGCGGCGGTCAGAGGGCAAGGACACCGAGACCGAGCATGCGCGACGGATCGGTAATTTCATCGCCGGGATGACCGACCGCTTCGCCATCACCGAACATCAAAGGCTTTTTGACTCGACCCCGGATTTGCGTTACGCGGCGGCCTAACCCGCCGCGATATCAGGCGCAATCCGGTCCCCGTCACGCCATGGCCGATCAAGCTTCACCGCCGCATCTTTTCGCCAACGTGCTCGCGCGTGTGCACGCGGTTTGCGCCGCGCTCGCGGCCGAAGGCGGGTGGTCCGCCGGCGTTGACCTGTCGCGCGTCGTGGTCGAGCCGCCGCGCGATCCGGCGCACGGCGACATGGCGACCAACGCCGCGATGGTGCTGGCCAAGGAGGCCAGGACAAAACCCCGCGATCTCGCCGAACAGATCGCCGCCAGGCTGCGCGCAGACGATTTGATCGGCTCCGTCGATGTTGCCGGTCCCGGCTTCATCAATCTCACCTTGAAGGCATCGGCCTGGTCGGACGCGCTGCTTACCGTGTTGCGCGAGGGCTCGTCCTATGGGCGAAGCGCGATGGGCGCGGGCGAGAAGGTCAATGTCGAATATGTTTCAGCCAATCCGACCGGGCCGATGCATGTCGGACATGGCCGCGGCGCGGTGTTCGGCGATGCGCTAGCCAACCTTTTGACGTTCGCGGGCTTTGACGTTGTCAGAGAATATTACGTCAACGACGCCGGCGCACAGGTCGATGTGCTCGCGCGCTCCGCCTACCTTCGATATCGCGAGGCGCTCGGCGAGAACGTCGGCGAAATTCCGGAAGGGCTTTATCCCGGCGATTATCTGAAGCCGGTGGGGCAGGCGCTGGCCGCCGCCTTTGGCGACAAGCTCCTGAAAATGCCGGAAGCCGATTGGCTCGCCATCGTCCGCGCAAAGGCCATCGCAATGATGATGGAAGAGATCAAGGGCGATCTCGCCGCGCTCAATATCCGCCATGAGGTTTTCTTCTCGGAACGCTCGCTGATCGAGGGCGGTACCGATCAGGTCGCGGCCACCATCGCGTTTCTGCGTGGCAAGGGCGACGTCTACGAGGGCCGCCTGCCGCCGCCGAAGGGTGCGCCGGTCGAAGACTATGAGGATCGTGAGCAGACGCTGTTTCGCGCCACCGCCTATGGCGACGATGTCGATCGCCCCTTAAAGAAATCCGACGGCGGCTACACTTATTTTGCCTCCGACATCGCCTACCACAAGAACAAGTTCGACCGCGGCTTTCACAACCTGGTCGACGTCTGGGGCGCCGATCACGGCGGCTATATCAAGCGCGTGGAAGCAGCCATCAAGGCCGTCACGTCAGGCAAGGCCACGCTCGACGTCAAGGTCGTGCAACTCGTCAAGCTGTTGCGAAGCGGCGAGCCGGTGAAGATGTCGAAACGTTCCGGCGATTTCGTCACGCTGCGCGAAGTGGTCGACGAGGTCGGCAAGGATGCCGTCCGCTTCATGATGCTCTACCGCAAGAACGACGCGGTGCTCGATTTCGACCTCGCCAAGGTGATCGAGCAGTCCCGCGAGAATCCGGTATTCTACGTGCAGTACGGCCACGCCCGCGGCCACTCCGTGTTCCGTAACGCGCGGGAGGTGGTTCCGGACCTGCCGGAGGAGGCCGGCACTCGGGCGGCATTCTTGACCGAAGCGGCAGTGGAGCGGCTGACGGACCCTGCGGAACTGGAACTGCTGCGGCGGCTGGCGCTCTACCCCCGGGCCGTCGAGGCGGCGGCGGCGGCACACGAGCCGCACCGAATCGCTTTTTACCTGTATGATCTTGCCAGCGAATTTCACGCGCTGTGGAACAAGGGGCACGATTTGCCCTATTTACGCTTCATTATCAATAATGATGCAGGAATGACCAAGGCGCGACTGGCTTTGGTCCAGGGCGTCGTCTCGGTTCTGGCATCGGGCTTGGCCGTTCTCGGCGTTCATGCTCCGGACGAGATGCGGTAGTTAGGGCGAACGCCACTCACCTCGGGAACTGTGGGGGCATCTGGCGGGGGCCGGTTCGTTTAAGAGGGTGGGTTGGCGGCTTTCCCGAAGGGGACGCATCATCACGATGGCTGATCGGTATCAGGACAGACCTTTTCCCGCCGATGATCCCTATGATCGCGACGGTGACCAGCGCGCGTCGGCCAAGGGCGAGAGCGATCCGCTGGCCGAACTGGCGCGGCTGATCGGTCAGACCGATCCGTACAGCATGGGTCGGGCCAATCAGCAGGTCCAGCCGCGCACCAGCGCGCGCGCTCAATACCAGGAGCCGGCACCGCCGGATGACGAGCCTCCCGCCGGTCCGCCGGCGTGGATGCAGCGTGCCAGGCAGGAAGTCCCGCAGCAGGATTACCCTCAGGATTACCCGAGTTCGGTGCATCCATTGCACCGCTATGCGACGCCGCGTGCCGCGCCAGAGCCGGATTACGGCGAGGCGCAGCCGCTTGCCGATGCCGATCGAGAGCCCGATCCATCGCGCTATGACGATGCGCTGTACGGCGAGCTCGATTCCGACACCCAGGAACGGCAATACGGTCAGGCCTATTCGGATGATCCATACGGCTATCAGGACGGCTATGACGAGGAAGGCGAAGAGCCGGTCCAGAAGCGTCGCGGCGGCATGGTCACCGTTGTCATCATTCTCGCGCTGGCGGTGTTTGGGACGGGCGCGGCTTTTGCCTATCGCACCTATGTCGGAACGCCCCGCAGCGGAGAGCCGCCGATCATCCGGGCAGACGCGGGTCCGACCAAAGTCGTGCCGACGCCATCAGATGCGGCCCCTAAAGTCCCGGACCGCATGGCCGCGGCCGATGGCGCCGAGAAGATCGTTCCGCGCGAAGAAGCGCCTGTCGACGTCAACGCCAAGTCCGGCCCGCGCGTGGTGTTTCCGCCGCTGAATCAGAATAGCAGCCCACCGTCCGTGGTGAGCGTGGCTCCCGGCGGCACGCAATTTGCGGCCGCCGGAAATGGCACGCTGCCGAACAACGAGCCGCGGAAAATCAAGACCCTTCCGGTCAAGGGCGACCAGCCCGATGGTGCCGCAGCGCCGGTTACATCGGCGCCGCCGCCGACGGCAAAGCCCGCGGCATCAGCGAAAACGTCGCCGGCTGCTCCGCGAAATCAGCCTTCGGCTGCCAACGCAAATGCCTCCAGCAATGCGCCGCTGTCGCTGGTGCCGCAGGGTAATGAACCCCCGCCTGCAGCGGAGCCGCGGACCCGGGTGGCCGCCACAAACCCGGTCCAGGCAGCCCCCGGCGTCGCCGGGAGCAGCGGCGGATACCTGGTTCAGGTCTCCTCGCAGCGAAACGAGGCCGACGCCCAAGCCTCCTATCGGGCGCTGCAGAGCAAGTTCCCGGCGGTCCTGGGATCGCGCAGCCCCGTGATCAAGCGCGCCGATCTCGGCGACAAAGGTGTCTACTACCGCGCCATGGTAGGTCCGTTCAGCTCCTCCGATGAGGCGTCACAGTTTTGCGGCAGTCTGAAGACGGCTGGCGGACAGTGCGTCGTCCAAAGGAACTAACCGCCGTTTCCTTGACCGTTTGGTCATCAGCGGGCTAATCGGCCCGGATGAACAGGCGCGCATTCATCACAGGCGTATCGGGTCCGGAGCTGAACGCTGCGGAGCGCGAATTTATCCGCAGCCAGCGGCCCTGGGGATTTATTCTATTCAAACGGAACATTGAAACGCCGACGCAAGTAATTAGTCTTGTTCAGGAACTGCGTAAGGCGATTGGCGACCCCGAGGCCCCGGTTCTGATCGACCAGGAGGGCGGCCGGGTGCAGCGGCTCGGTCCACCGCACTGGCCGGTCTATCCGGCGGGAGCGGTCTTTGGCGTGCTTTACGACATCGATCCCGCGCTCGGCCTTGCCGCAGCCCGGTTGAGCGCCCGGCTGATCGCGGCGGACCTTACGCGCTTGGGAATTACCGTCGATTGCCTGCCGCTGGCGGATGTACCGGTCCCGGGCGCCGATGCCGTCATTGGCAATCGGGCCTATGGAACCAGGGCGGACAAGGTTGCGGCGATCGGGCGTGCCGTGGCGGACGGGCTGGAGCAGGGGGGCATTTTGCCGGTGCTCAAGCATATCCCAGGGCATGGGCGAGCCACCGCGGATACCCATTTCAGGCTTCCGGTGGTCGATACCTCGAAAGCGGAGCTGGAACGAACCGATTTTGCCGCCTTTCGACCGCTGGCGGATCTGCCGATGGCGATGACCGCACATGTTGTGTTTAGCGCATTGGACCCCGCCCATCCGGCGACGACTTCTGCGACAATCGTCGAGCAAGTGATTCGCGGCGTGATCGGGTTCCAAGGTTTGTTGATGAGTGATGACGTGTCCATGAATGCGTTGGCGGGATCGGTCGCCGAGCGGACCCGAGCTATTTTTAGTGCCGGCTGCGATCTGGTCCTGCACTGCAACGGCAAGCTCGACGAAATGCGCGAAGTCGCGGCCGAGACGCCGGAATTGTCGGGTCCGGCGCTGGAACGCGCCAGACGGGCGCTGGCGGCGCGCAAGGCTCCGCAGGCTTTCGACCATGCCGCTGCGCGCGCGGAACTGGATGCGTTGATTGAACGAGCAGGAATGGCGGGCGCATGACCGCGGAAATTCTATCGTTTGACACCGGACGGCCGGCTGAACTTTCGGACGGCGAGCCGTCGCTGGTTGTCGACGTCGAGGGCTATGAGGGCCCGCTCGACCTGCTGCTGGCGCTGGCGCGGCAGCAGAAGGTCGATCTCGCCAAGATTTCGATCCTGGCGCTGGCCGACCAGTACTTGGTGTTCATCGAGGCGGCCCGAAAAATTCGCCTCGAGCTGGCCGCGGATTATCTTGTCATGGCGGCGTGGCTCGCGTTCCTCAAATCGCGGCTGCTGCTCCCCGAACCCGCCACCGCGGACGGACCGAGCGCCGAGGAGATGGCCACCGCGCTGGCCAATCGGCTGCGCCGGCTTGAGGCCATTCGCGAAGCATCGAACCGGCTGATGAACCGTCCGCAATTGCAGCGCGATATCTTTCCGCGCGGCAATCCGGAAGCCATCGCGGAGATCAAGCACCCCAAGTTCACCGCGACCCTGTTCGACCTGCTCACGGCCTATGCCACGCAACGCCAGCATCGGGTGCTGGCGTCGGTGCATCTGGCGAAACGCACGGTGTGGTCGTTGACCGAGGCGCGAGCCTCGCTGGAGCGCCTGATTGGAATGGCCGACGACTGGAGCCGCCTCGACGAATATCTCATGCACTACGTCGTCGATCCCTCGCAAAAGGCGACCGTCTTCGCGTCCAGCTTTGCGGCCGCTCTCGAACTGGTCAGGGAAGGCGAGGTCGAACTGCACCAGAAAGAGGCGTTCGCGCCGTTGTATTTTCGAAAGCGTCCGCCGCAACCAGCACCCGACCCGATGACCGCGTCGGATCTGCCGGCCGAGTAAGTGGAAGAAGGAGACCGCGCCATGGCAAGCCTGGCGGAAAAACGCAAAGCCGACGACGACGCCGAGGAGCGTGGTGTGGATCCACAAGCGCGGCCTGAGGAATTGCGCCTTCTGGAAGCACTGTTGTTCGCCTCCAGCGAGCCGCTCGATCAGGCGACGCTGGCGAAGCGGATGCCCGACGGCGTCGACATCAAGGCGGCGCTGGCGCAGCTGCAGGCCGACTACGCCTCGCGCGGCGTCAATCTGGTTCGCATCGCGAATAAATGGACGTTCCGCACCGCGGGCGATCTGTCCTGGCTGATGACGCGGGAAAGCACGGAGACGCGGCGGCTGTCGCGCGCGGCGATCGAGATGCTGGCGATCATCGCCTATCACCAGCCGGTGACGCGCGCGGAGATCGAGGAAATCCGTGGGGTCATTACCTCCAAGGGAACGCTGGACGTGCTGCTGGAAACCGGATGGATACGTCCGCGCGGACGCCGCAAGACACCGGGCCGGCCGCTGACATTCGGTACAACGGAAGCCTTCCTGTCGCAGTTCAGCCTGGAGGCGCTGAGCGACCTTCCGGGCCTCGAGGAACTGAAGGGGACGGGCCTGTTGGATTCACGGCTGCCGTCCGGCTTCAGCGTTCCAACGCCCTCGGATGACCCGGCCTTGCGCGATGACGAGGATCCGCTGGAGATCGGCGATCTGGAACTCGCGCTGGCGCCTGCCGCGGAGCCGGAAAGCGGCGGCGAAAATTAAATTCGCCGTTAGCTTCGAACGCGCGATGGTGCCCGGTTAACGCTGGTGGCAAGGCGTCGCATTAACAGCGATTTGACGCGGCTTAAGTCCTTGTTTTTGACGCCTGCCGAGCCTAGTTTCCGATAAAGACAAGGCCGGGTCGCCGGCCTCCCCGTGTTTGGAGGGTTGCAGGATGGGTTCGCTTAGCATTTGGCACTGGATCGTCGTGATCGCAGTCGTCCTGCTGTTGTTCGGGCGCGGCAAGATCTCCGATCTGATGGGCGATGTCGCGCAGGGCATCAAGGCCTTCAAGAAGGGCATGCAGGACGATGACAAAACTGCGGAAAAGCCCGAGCCCGTGAAGACGATCGATCATAACAATACAACGCCGCCCACGGCGGCCAGATCGGACGTCGGCAGCAAGGTCGTCTGAGCATCTTGCGGCATGTTCGCGGCAAAGCGGTTGCAGCGCGTTGATGGTGCGACAGACGCGCAAGACCGGTTGAGCAAGACCGGTTGAGGGAGACGCGGGCGGCCCAAATCTTGTTCAAGCAAGCATTGGGGCGAAATCGCCTCGCGTGAGCGGAATTTTTCATGTTCGACATCGGGTGGAGTGAACTGGTCGTCATCGCGGTTGTCGCGCTGATCGCCATCGGCCCGAAGGAATTGCCGGGCGTGCTGCGCATGGTCGGGCAATGGATGGGCAAGGCGCGCAAGATGGCCGCCGAATTCCAGGGCCAGTTCCAGGAAGCCATGCGCGAGGCCGAAATGGCCGACCTCAAGAAGAGCTTTGACGAGGTCAAGGAAGCCGCAACCGGCTTTGCCGGCAATAACGTCATGACCTCGCTCGAGAAGGATGTCAGCAAGGCGCTTGACATCGACGTCATCGACAAGCCGGCGGCATCCGCGACCGAAACGCCCGCGATCGAACCACCGGCGACGTCGAAGCTTGACGCGCCGGCGACGCCAACGACCCCGGAAATGCCCATTCCTGAAATATTCACCGAAGCAGACGCGCACGCGGCCGCGAGCGAGCCGCTGGCGATCACGCGCGAAGCGCAGGCCCAACCCGTGCCGCAGGATGCGGCGCCCGCAGCGCCTGAGATACTCAAGGACGCCAAAGCGTCATGAGCGACGAGGATATCGAGGCCAGCAAGGCGCCGCTGATGGATCATTTGATCGAGCTGCGCTCGCGGCTGATCAAGGCCCTGCTTGGATTCGGCGTCGCCTTCATCTTCTGCTTCTTCTTTGCCAAGCAGATCTACAACGTGTTGGTGTGGCCGTTCGTTTGGGTCGCGGGTCCGGAAAACTCGAAATTCATCTACACGGCGCTGCTGGAATATTTCATCACCCAGTTGAAGCTGGCGCTGTTCGGCGCCGCTTTCATCTCGTTCCCGATCGTGGCCACGCAAATTTACAAGTTTGTCGCGCCCGGCCTCTACAAGCATGAGCGCAGCGCGTTCCTGCCCTATCTGATCGCGACGCCGGTGTTCTTCGTGCTGGGATCGATGCTGGTGTATTTCGTGGTGCTGCCGATGCTGATCCGCTTCTCGCTGGGCATGCAGCAGGCCGCCGGCGCCGAGACCGCGCAAATCCAGCTATTGCCGAAGGTCGGCGAATATCTGTCGCTGATGATGTCGCTGATCTTCGCGTTCGGCGTGGCGTTCCAGCTGCCGGTGATCCTGACGCTGTTGGGCCGGATCGGCATCATCACCTCCAGACAGTTGCGCGAAAAGCGCCGCTATTTCATCGTGGTCGCCTTCATCATCGCGGCCGTCCTGACGCCGCCCGACGTGCTCAGCCAGGCTTCGCTCGCGATCCCCCTTCTGGCACTGTACGAGGGCTCGATCCTCGCGGTGCGCATCGTGGAGAAGAGGGCCGCGACCGCCGCAGCTAGCGGCACGCCGCCTGCCGCCGCCCCGCCACCGCCGCAAGCCAATCCGGCGGAGTAGCGCAATCGTCAAGTCCAATACTGGCTGTCATACTCCGCGAAAGCGGAGTATCCAGTACGCTGCGGCCTCACGGCTCCATCACTACTGCTCCGGAATACTGGATGCCCGCCTTCGCGGGCATGACGCCTGAAGATTTGTGACGCTACGAGACTACAGCATGCACGACATCAAATGGATCCGCGACAATCCCGCCGCCTTCGATGCTGCGCTGAAGCGGCGCGGGCTGCAGCCGTTGTCCGCCTCGCTGCTTGCGATCGATGAAAAGCGCCGCGCGGCAATCATGGCTTCCGAGCAGGCCCTGGCGCGGCGCAATTCCGCATCGAAGGAAATCGGCGACGCCAAAAAGACAAAGGACGAGGCGCGTGCGTCAAAGCTGATGGCCGAGGTCGCCGAGCTCAAGACCACGCTGCCGCAGCTCGAGCTGGCGGCAAAGGCGGCGGATGAAGAACTCGCCGCAGCGCTTGCCGAGATTCCGAATTTGCCACTCGACGAGGTGCCCGACGGTGTCGACGAGCATGGCAATGTTCAGCGCCATGTGTTCGGAGCGCCGCGCAACTATGCCTTCACGCCGAAGCCGCATGACGATCTCGGCCATGCGCTCGGCGCCATGGATTTCGAGACCGCGGCAAAACTGAGCGGCGCGCGTTTTGTCGTGTTGAAGAAAGGCCTGGCGCGGCTGGAGCGCGCGATCGGCCAGTTCATGCTCGACCTCCACACCAACGAGCATGGCTATACCGAAGTCAGTCCACCGCTGCTGGTGCGCGACGACGTGATGTTTGGCACGGGACAATTGCCGAAGTTCAGTAACGACCAATTTCGTGTCGAGACGGAGGAAGTGCAACGAAAGCACGCTTATGCGAACTTTGACTTAGATAGAACGGCAATTCTGGATTACGTCGAAAAATATGGCATCGAGGCTGCGCGCAAGGAAAAGATGGAGGTGGGAGGATTCGTATATCGGCAAAATCCCGACCGTATGTGGCTCATTCCCACCGCCGAAGTTTCTCTGACAAACCTCGTGCGCGAATCCATCGTCGACGAAAAAGAATTGCCGATGCGGCTGACGGCGCTGACGCCGTGCTTTCGCGCCGAAGCGGGCGCTGCCGGGCGCGACACCCGCGGCATGATCCGCCAGCATCAATTCACCAAGGTCGAACTGGTCTCGATCACGACGCCGGAAACCAGCAAGGACGAGCACGAACGGATGCTTGCCTGCGCCGAGGAGGTTTTGCGGCAGCTCGATCTGCATTACCGGGTGATGACATTGTGCGCCGGCGACATGGGATTTTCCGCGCAGAAGACCTACGACATCGAGGTCTGGATGCCCGGCCAGGGCGAGGGCGGCGCCTACCGCGAAATCTCGAGCTGCTCGGTATGCGGCGATTTCCAGGCGCGGCGCATGGATGCGCGCTATCGCGGGCCCGACGGCAAGCCGCGCTTCGTGCATACGCTCAACGGCTCCGGCACCGCCGTCGGCCGCGCGCTGATCGCGGTGATGGAAACCTACCAGCAGGAAGACGGCTCGATCGCTGTTCCCGATGTGCTGCAGCCCTATATGGGCGGGTTGAAGGTGATCGGGAAAGATCGATAGCGTGCACCTTCGGCAAAAGCTTTTCTCGGAAACGAGCCTGCAAAATGGCCCTGCATCGCGACATCTATTGGGTGGGCAGACAATGGACCGTCACCGGTTTCGGAGTGCAGGCGGTCGATCAGAAGCAAAAGGGCAAATTCGATATCGAGGCCTCCCGGTTATGGGAAGACGGGTTGTTGGAAAGCATGCGGGCCGAGAGCTGGCTCAATCCCGATGACTTCGAAAAAGCGCTTGCCGTCGCCCGCAAGCGTTTTCCGGAACCGCCGCGAAAAGCCGCGTCGCCTCAGGAGAAAGCCGCCGCGCTTGAGGAAATTGCTCCGGGATTGAAGGAAACAAACCCGAGAGAAACTCCCAGGCAGCCACCGGCAGCGATGGCTCAGGGATTCGATATGCGGATTGAGGGCTGTCCCGCGAGATTCGTGCGACAATGGCGCGTTCGTATCAGGCGATAGCAACCTCGCCGGTAACCGGGGAAGACAAATAGCCAGCATTTGAATTGAAGTTCGCGGGATCACCGTTCGGTGCGTTCATCCTCACCGATCAAGTTTTTCGAAGTGAGCAATTTTGAACAGGGCATGTGTTGCCGGAAGGCTCATGCTTCGACATCACATCCAGCTCTCTGATAGTTTTGGTTCCAGTGAGTTAGGCAACGCTCTCAAATCAATGCGAAGCATCATGCCCGAATTTCAACCGGTAGCGTCTGCGGTTGTTTCCGCCATCGAGCGGCCGAAATGCCCGAAATGCCGCCAAAACCGCATGCTGCTGTCGAAGCTCGAGGCGGCCGGCTCCGACTACCGGACATTCGAGTGCCAGAGGTGCGGTTGTATTCACAGGGTGGTGGTATCCAACGATCCCTTGACCTCGGACATGGTCGGCTGGCTCGCCAGCGAGCTAAGGCCGCCGACATAACGGCTTCATTTTCAGTCAAGCCTGCAATGCAAGTGGAGCGGCGGATACGTCTGTTCCCTTGCGGGAACTGGGCCAAAGCGGCGCGGTGCCGAGTTCCGATTTAAGTCGCCTACCGGACATAGCTGGATTATACTGAGCCATCACCAGGCCTCGCCGGTTTTGCCGGTGACTGAGCGTGTCGTGCTCCCGGGCTGATGACGGAGCAGCACCATGTCCCACACATCGCAAACCCGGGTTTTGCAGAAGGGATTTGAACCCCCGGCTTTTCTTGCCCGCGCCGGGGGCGGAAAAACCGTCGAGCGATACGCCAAAGGCCAGAAGGTTTTCAGCCAGGGCGAGGTCGCCGACACCGTGTTTTTCATTCAGGAGGGCAAGGTCAAGCTCACGGTTTTATCCGAACTCGGCAAGGAAGCGGTGGTCGGGATTTTCGCGGAAGGGCAGTTTTTCGGCGAAGGATGTCTCAGCGGGGCGGAATTGCGCGCTGCCACCAGCCACGCCATGGAAGACTGCCTGATCACTTCGATCACAAGAAAAGCGATGCTTGCGGCCCTGGAAAGCGAGCCGGAGTTTTCCGCGTTTTTCATAGCCTATCTCCTGTCCCGCAACAGCCGGATCGAAGACGATTTGATCGACCAGCTTTTCAATTCCAGCGAACGGCGCCTGGCGCGGCTGCTTTTGCGTCTCGCCAATTTCGGCCAGGAAGGCGGCGCGATCGCGATCACCCTCAGTCAGGAAACGCTGGCCGAAATGATCGGCACCACGCGATCGCGGGTGAGTTTTTTCATGAACAAATTCAGGAAAAAGGGATTCATCAGCTACAACGGCAAGATAGAGGTCCACCCCTCGCTGCTGGATGCGGTGCTTGGAGACAAGCCGCAAATAAACGACGACGAGTAGCGGCGGCGGCCAGCTCGAACCCCAATCATGCAAACACGAGAGCGCTCGCGCGTCGCGCGATCACTCCTTCCGCGCGCAGCCTGGCGCAGCAGCCATCTTGCTCGACATTGCCGGGTTTGCCTCGGCGGCGTGAGAAGGATAAGACGGCGCCTTGACCGCTGGTGGAACCGACCGAACAAGGCATTGAACGGATGCGAATTCTCTGCACCAATGACGACGGCATCCATGCTCCCGGCTTGAAGATTGTCGAGGAGATCGCCCGCGCATTGTCCGACGACGTCTGGATAGTGGCGCCCGAACTCGATCAGTCCGGCGTCTCGCATTCGTTGTCGCTGAACGATCCCTTGCGGTTGCGCGAAGTCGGCCCGCGTCATTTCGCGGTGCGGGGCACGCCGACCGATTGCGTCATCATGGGCGCGCGCCACATCCTCGGCGAAACCATGCCGGATCTGGTGCTGTCCGGCGTCAACAAGGGCCGTAACGTCGCCGAAGACGTCGTCTATTCCGGCACCATCGCCGGCGCTTTGGAGGGCACCATTCTGGGCTTGCCGTCGTTTGCGCTGTCGCAGGAATTCAGCATGGAGACCCGCAACGCGCCGCAGTGGGAGACCGCGCTGAAGTTCGGGCCGCAGATTTTGCGCAAGGTGATCGATGCCGGCGTGCCCAAGAACACGGTGATCAATGTCAACTTTCCGGCCTGTGCGCCCGAGGACGTCGCAGGCATACGCGTGACGCGGCAGGGCAAGCGCAATCTCGGCTTTCTCAAGGTCGACGAGCGCCGCGACGGCCGCGGCAATCCATATTTCTGGATCGGATTTGAACGGCTGGCGCAGATCGACGTGCCGGCGGAGGACACCGATCTTGCGGCGCTGGCAGCGCGTTACGTCTCGGTGACGCCGCTGCGCCTTGACCGCACCGACGATGAGTTCTCACAAGCGCTGAGCGCGACGTTGAAATAGCGGGCGCACGAGCACGAAAGCGTCATCTGAGGTACGCGCTCTTGCGAGCCTCGAAGGTCCTTCGAGGCTCGCAGCGTTCGCTCCTCAGGGATGACTGGATCGATCCGCTGTCAATTCGCGGATGTCGATTGGTCAGCCGTCAAGTGCGCTCGAAACGCTAAACCGTCGCCCGCTTCAGCGCGACTTCGATCATGCGGCCCAAGGTTTCGACCTGGAAAGGCTTTTGCAGCGCCGGGCGGTCGCGGTACTCTTCCGGAAGTCCGGACGAGCCATAGCCGGTGGCAAAGATAAAGGGGATGCTGCGCGAATCGATCAGTTCGGCGACCGGCGAAATCACCTTGCCATTGACGTTGACGTCGAGAATGGCGAGGTCGAATTCGGCGGATTGCGCCAGCCTGATCGCCTCGTTGATCTCGCCGGCTTCGGCCGCGACGCTGTAGCCCAGCTCCTCCAGCATGTCGGCGACCATCATCCGGATCATGACTTCGTCTTCAACGAGGAACACAGAACCGCCCGGCGGCCGCGTCGCAATCATGACTGAGTCCTTGCCCATCCCAAGATCGAGGTTCGCAAAAAACGCCCTCGGGCGCAATGTAAACGTGCGCAACCACGTCGCATTGTTGCCCGCCGTCATGAGCGTTGTTTTGCGGGGGCCTTGACCAAGATTGATTGCCCGGCCTTCCAACGCCAGATATGGGATCCAGTTCCCTGCCGGGAACCGGAATTGCGGGAAATTCCTTCCTTAAGCCCCCGGGGCCATATTGCATCAACCTGTTCGGCGGCGCGGTACTGTCCCGATTCAGAAATTCGCGCCCAGCTTGCGAGACCAACATGCCCGCTACTCGGAAACCGCCGGAAAAGATGATGTTTCAGCTCACCCTGCGACGCCGCGGGATCAGCGATCAGGCGGTGCTTCGCGCTATGGAGGAGATTCCGCGCGAAATGTTCGTGGACGCGGCCGATCGCGCCGATGCCTATCGTGACAGCGCGCTCGGCATCGCCTGCGGGCAAACCATCAGCCAGCCATTTGTGGTGGCTTACATGACCGAGCAGTTGCAGCTGCAGAAGCATCACCGCGTGCTGGAGGTCGGCACCGGCTCGGGATACCAGGCCGCCATCCTGTCGCGGCTCTGCAGGCAAGTTCTCACCGTCGAGCGTTACCGGACGCTCGCCGACAGCGCCCGGGCGCGGCTTGAGAAGCTCGGCTGCGACAATGTCGAGGTGATGTTCGGGGACGGCTTCGAGATCCCGGCCAGCGCCGGCAAATTCGACCGCATTATCGTCACCGCGGCGATGGAGCAAATTCCGGAAAGCTTGACGCAGCGGCTTGAGCCGGCGGGCGTACTGATCGCGCCGGTCGGGCCGCATCATGGCACCCAGACCCTGGTCCGCGTGACCAGGACCGACGCCGGTTTCGAGCGCAAGGAGCTGGTGGACGTGCGCTTCGTGCCGGCCCTGCCGGGCATCGCCCGCGAGCTGTAAAGGCTCGGTTTGAGCTGTGCCGCCAACGTCTTATTCGCAGGCTTAAGAGCTTCTTTACTAGGGAGGTGTTTACTCAAAACGATAGTTAGTTGCGTACGAGTGAGTAACCATGTTCCGTGTCGTCGAGTTGCTTTACTCACGCCGTGTGCCGCACGTGGCGGTGCTGGCGCTGATGTCGATTGGTTTTGCCGGCTGCAGCGGCGACATGTCGACGCGCCTCTCGGAAAATCCCTTTTCCAATCCCTTTGCCTCGCAACCGGAAGCCACGGCCTCGGTCCCGACCGCCCCGGTCGAGCGCCGCGAACTCCCGCAATATGCCCGCCCGCAATCGCCGGGCCAATCCTCGGCCCCTGCGATCGCGGCGCCGCAATCCTATCCGACCGCCAGCGCCGGCTCCTCAGGAGGAGGGCGCGGGGTAACTTCCTATGCTGCGCCAGGCCAACCGCTTGAGACCACCGGCAGTGCCGCGCCACGCTCGGTCGCGGCCAACCGCGGATCGGGGCAGGGCGGTACCACGATCATCGTCGGCACCAGCGATACACTCGATACCCTGTCGCGCCGCTATAACGTTTCGCCCGCCGCGATCCTGCAGGCCAACGGTTACAAGGGGCCGCGCGCCCTGTCGCCGGGCCAGCAGCTGATCATTCCGCGGCCGACCGCAGCGGCTGCCGCCCCGGCGCTGGCCGCGCCGGCAAGCAAGGCCGTTGCCGCCACTACCGCAGCGCCGTCGATTCATGTCGTCAATCGCGGCGATACCTTGCTCAGCATCGCCCACCGCAATCACGTGTCGGTTGCGGAACTTGCGAAGGCCAACGGCCTCGGTCCCCAGGCGAAGCTCAAGCTCGGCACGAAGCTCACCGTGCCCGGCGCCAAGACGGCAGCCGTTGCGCCGGCTGCGCAGCCGGCCGCTGCCGCACAGCCGGCCACGGCATTGGCGCCACCCGCGACCAAAATCGCGGCGGCAACGGGCGATCCCCAGCAAAAGGTCCGGCTGGCGCAGGCGACGACGACGCCCGCGGAGCTTTCGCCCGAAACGCCGATCAAGGCCAGCGAGGCAACCGGCGCGCTGCCGACATTCCGCTGGCCGGTGCGCGGCAAGGTGATCACCAGCTACGGCGCCAAGACCAACGGCAAGGCGAATGACGGCATCAATCTGGCGGTGCCGGAAGGCACGCCGGTGAAGGCGGCCGAGGACGGCGTCGTCGCCTACTCCGGCAATGAGCTCAAGGGTTACGGCAACCTGGTTCTGGTTCGGCACTCGAACGGCTACGTCACCGCCTATGCCCATGCCAGTGAACTGCTGGTGAAGCGCGGCGACACCATCAAGCGCGGCCAGATCATTGCCAAGTCCGGCCAGTCGGGCGAGGTCGGATCGCCGCAGCTCCATTTCGAGATCCGCAAAGGCTCTTCGCCGGTCGACCCGCTTCAATTCCTCAACGGGGCGTGAACCCGGCGCGGAGGCGACGACCATCTCACTCGATCACCTCGTCTGCGGTAGCAAGCAGCGTCGTCGAGAGGTTAATGCCGCCCTCTTTGGCGGTCTTCAGGTTGATCACCAGCTCGAACTTGGTTGGCTGCTGGACCGGCAAGTCGCGCGGGCTGGCGCCCTTGAGAATACGATCGACATAGGCGGCCGAGCGAAGGAACAGCTCGGCGTAGTCGATGCCATAGGACATCAGACCCCCGGCCGTGGTGAACGAGCGCGCGAAATACACGGTAGGAAGGCGATGCTGCGCGGCGGAAGCGAGGATGGTATCGCGATGCACGATGGTGAAAATATCGGTCAAGACCAGCAATCCGCCGCGCCCCTGGCGGGCAAGCTCCGCCATCATTGACTGGATCTCGGCGGCGTCGCGGCATGGCGCGCTTTGTGCCGTTATGGCGAAGGAGGGTGCCGCGTCCTCGACCGCGCGCATCATCAGACCGGCATAGGGCGCGGTTGCGGGATTGTAGAGAACAGCCACGCGCGCGACGGGCGGCGCGACCTGAGTCAGCATCTCCAGCCATTTGCCGGCCATCAGCGAGTTGAAATCGCTGAAGCCGGTGATGTTGCCGCCCGGACGCGCCAGGTTTTCGACAAAGCCCTGGCCGATCGGATCGGTGACCATCGTAAACACGATCGGGGATCGTGCTTGTTTTCCGCCGCAGCGCCACGACGGACGGGCTGGATTGCGCAAGAAGCACGTCGGAGCCGAGCTCCACCAGTTCCGTCGCATGACGATCGAAAAGTGCGGGGTCGCCGCCGGCCCAGCGCCAGTCAATTCGCAAATTTCCTCCCTCGTGCCAGTTAAGCGTCGCGAAGGCCCTGCCTCAGTGAAGCCGCGTAGGTTTGTCCCACCGGGTCGTCGGCGAGATTGCCCATCAGCACGCCGAGGCGGCGCGGTCCATCGTGCGACGGCGTCTGCGCAATCAGAGAGCGCGGCGCAAGCAGAGCGGCAATTCCCGCGAGGATCGCGCGGCGTTTCATGACAGACAGCCTTCCTGGTGCAGTGTCTACTTCCCGCTCAGCCTCACCCCGAGCCTTCCCGCCAATTCCTGCGTGAACTGCCAGGCGACGCGGCCCGAACGCGAGCCGCGCGTGGTCGACCATTCCAGCGCCTCGCGCTCGAGCTCGTCTTCGGCAAGCTTGATGCCGAAATGGCCGCAATAGCCCTTCACCATCGCAAGGTATTCATCCTGGCTGCAACGGTGAAAGCCGAGCCACAATCCGAACCGGTCCGAGAGCGAGACTTTTTCCTCGACCGCCTCGCCCGGATTGATCGCGGTGGAGCGTTCGTTCTCCATCATGTCACGCGGCAGGAGATGCCTGCGGTTCGAGGTGGCGTACAGGATGACATTATCGGGCCGGCCCTCGATGCCGCCTTCCAGCACCGCCTTCAGCGACTTGTAGGAGGCATCGTTGCCGTCGAACGACAGGTCGTCGCAGAACACGATGAAATGAAAATCCGAGGTGCGCAGCAGCGCCATCAGCGCCGGCAGGCTTTCGATGTCCTCGCGATGGATCTCGATCAGTTTCAAACGCTCTGAAGGCTCGCGGTCCACATTGATGCTGGCATGCGTCGCCTTGACCAGCGACGATTTGCCCATGCCGCGTGCGCCCCATAGCAGCGCGTTGTTGGCGGGAAGTCCGTTGGCGAAGCGCGCGGTATTCTCGATCAGGATATCGCGCATCCGATCGATACCCTTGAGCAGACCGAGATCGACGCGGCTGACGCGCGGTACCGGCGCAAGCCGTCCGTTCGGGTGCCAGACGAAGGCGTCGGCGGTGCCGAATGAGTCGCCAGCGCCTGGCGTCGGCGATGCGGCGGCAAGGTGCGAGGCGATCACCTCGAGCGCGTGGGCGATCCTTTCCGTCACGTCATGTTCGGAAGAAGCTGCCGCCGGACGTTTTGTCGCGGTTATCGCCGATTTTCGCGAGAGGCGGGGTCTTGTTTTTCGAGGCTTTTTCGACATCTTTGGGGTTCCTGATCATGCAGCCATATCGGGCCTTTCGGTGGGCCGCAAGCCACTCAAATGAAGGGCAAAATGAGGGGTCTGGCAGCGTTGCAATTGGGACCGCGACCGCTATAGTCCGCGCGAATTTGCCGGAACCGGCGTGATGCGAATGCGTTGCCGGTTCTCTCCCGTCTCACGAGGATTGTCCGAATGCTGATTACTCCTGCGTTTGCCCAGGCTGCGGGTGGCGGCGATACCAACAGCATGTTGATGTCGCTGCTGCCGTTCGCGCTGATCTTCGTGATCATGTATTTCCTGATTCTGCGGCCGCAGCAGAAGAAGGTGAAGGACCACGCCGAACTCGTGAAGAATATCCGCCGCGGCGACACCGTTGTCACCTCGGGCGGGCTGGTCGGCAAAGTGACCAAGGTGGTCGACGACGACCAGATCGAGTTCGAAATTTCGGACGGGGTCCGCGTGCGGCAAATGCGGCAGATGATTTCCGGCGTTCGCGCCAAGGGTGAGCCGGCGAAGGAAAAGAGTGAGCCCGCCAGGGACGAGACGTCCGCGAGCTAGCTTTTTACGCGCTGCATTCTCCTGGGTCTGACGAGTCAAATTCGATGTTGTATTTCACGCGGTGGAAGGCGCTGGCGATCATTCTTACAGCGCTGGTGGTGTGCCTTTGCGCCGTTCCGAATTTTTTTCCCGAAGCGACCGTCAAGGGCTGGCCGGCATGGGCGCAGCGGCGGCTGGTGCTCGGCCTCGATCTGCAGGGCGGCTCCTATTTGCTGCTTGAGGTCGACTCCAACTACGTCAAGAAGGAGAAGCTCGACCAGATACGCGACGACATCCGCCGCAGCCTGCGGGACGCCAAGATCGGTTATACCGGCCTAGCCGTGCGCAACGACGCCGCGGAAGTGCGCATCAGCAGGGACACCGATGTGCGGAATGCGCTGGCAAAGTTGCGCGAGCTGTCGCAGCCGCTTGGCGGCTTGCTCGGCTCCAGCGGCCAGCGCAGCCTTGAGGTCAGTGACGCCGGCGGTGGGTTGATCCGGATCACCGTTCCGCAGGCCGCGATCACTGAACGGATACGGCAAACCATCGAACAATCGATTCAGATCGTGGAGCGCCGCGTCAATCAGCTCGGCACCGTTGAGCCGGTAATCCAGCGGCAGGGCACCGATCGCATTCTGGTGCAGGTGCCGGGCTTGCAGGACCCGAGCCGCCTGAAGGAGCTCCTGGGCAAGACCGCCAAGATGGAATTCCGCATGGTCGATACGACCGTGCCGCCGGATCAGGCCCAGCAGGGCAGGGTGCCGCCGGATTCCGAAGTGCTGATGAGTTCGACGTCGCCGAAAACACCCTATGTCATCAAGAAGCAGGTTCTGGTCTCCGGCGGCGATTTGACCGACGCGCAGCCGGGCTTCGACCAGCGCTCGGGCGAGCCGATCGTCAGCTTCCGCTTCAATACCTCCGGCTCGCGCAAATTCGCGCAGGCGACGTCGGAGAATGTCGGACAACCCTTTGCGATCGTCCTCGACAACGAGGTGATTTCCGCGCCGGTGATCCGCGAGCCGATTACCGGCGGCTCCGGCCAGATCTCCGGCAGCTTCACGGTGCAGCAGGCCAACGATCTGGCGATCCTGCTGCGCGCCGGCGCGCTGCCGGCGCCGCTGACGGTCATCGAGGAGCGCACCGTCGGTCCGGGGCTCGGCCAGGATTCGATCGAAAAGGGCGAACTTGCCGCTTACGTCGGCTCGATCATGGTCATCGTGTTCATGCTGGTGACCTACCGGCTGTTCGGCGTGTTCGCCAATGTCGCGGTCGCCATCAACGTTGCGATGATCTTCGGGGTGCTGTCGCTGTTGAATGCCACGCTGACGCTGCCCGGCATCGCCGGCATCGTGCTGACCGTCGGCATCGCGGTGGACTCCAACGTTCTGATCTATGAGCGCATCCGGGAGGAATTGCGTGGCGGCCGCAACGCGATTTCCGCGATCGACGCCGGTTTCAAGCGGGCGCTGTCGACGATCCTGGATTCCAACATCACCACCTTCATCGCCGCCGCGGTGCTGTTCTATATCGGGACCGGGCCGGTACGCGGTTTTGCGGTGACGCTCGGCATCGGCATCATCACCACGGTCTTCACCGCGTTTACCCTGACCCGCCTGATCGTGGCGTGGTGGGTGCGCTGGAAGCGGCCGCAGACGGTGCCGATCTAGGGAATGCAGCCTTGACCCATTTCGTTCTCATCGCGCTCGGCGTTTTGATTGCCGTGCTGACCGTGGTCAGCGCGCTCGGCCTGTTTCCCTCGCTGCGGATCGTCCCGGACGATACGCACTTCGATTTTACCCGCTTCCGGCGCATCAGTTTTCCGATCTCGGCAGCGCTCTCGATTGTCGCAATCACGCTGTTCTTTACCCACGGGCTGAATTTCGGCATCGATTTCAAGGGCGGCACGCTGATGGAAGTGCGCGCCAAATCCGGCACCGCCGATATTGCGTCGATGCGGGCCACGCTCAGTACCCTCGGGCTTGGCGAAGTTCAGTTGCAGCAGTTCGGTGGGCCGGACCAGGTGCTGATCAGGGTTGCCGAGCAGCCCGGCGGCGACGCCGCGCAGCAGGAAGCCGTGCGGAAAGTCCGCGGCGCGTTCGGCGATACCGTCGAGTACCGGCGCGTCGAGGTGGTGGGACCGCGCGTTTCCGGCGAATTGCTCGCTTACGGCATGCTCGGCCTGATGCTCGCGATCTTTGCGATCCTGATCTATCTCTGGTTCCGCTTCGAATGGCAGTTCGCGCTCGGCGCCATGATCGCCAACGTCCACGACATCGTGCTGACCATCGGCTTCATGTCGATCTCGCAGGTCGATTTCGATCTCACCAGCATCGCGGCGCTGTTGACGATTCTCGGTTATTCGTTGAACGACACCGTCGTGATCTATGACCGGATCCGCGAAATGCTGCGGCGCTACAAGAAAATGCCGATGCCGCAATTGCTCAACGAATTGATCAACTCGACGCTGTCGCGCTCGATCGTCACCCACGTCACGGTCACGCTGGCGCTGTTGGCGCTATTGCTGTTCGGCGGCCATGCTATCCACAGCTTCACCGCCGTGATGATGTTCGGCGTGGTGCTGGTCGGCACTTACACCTCGATCTTTATCGCGGCGCCGATCCTGATCTATCTCGGCGTCGGCACCCACCGGGCAGAGGTGCCGGACAAGCCCTTCAAGAAATGACGATGGCGAGCCGCTCGGACGCTCCGCATCTTCCGAGGTCGGCGCCGATCGATGCTTACGGCAATGGCGGTTTTGCTTTTGCCGAGATGTCGCATCGCGGCTCCCTGCTGTGCCTGCCGGATGCGATCTGGGCGTGGCCAGTTGCGAAACCGGAGGAAATCGACAGGACGTCACTGGAGCGGGTATTCGCCGCGGCCGATGGCATCGATACCCTGATCGTCGGTACCGGCACGGGTGTCTGGTTGCCGCCATCCGAGCTTCGCGAGGCGTTGCGCGCGGTCAAGGTGGTGCTCGATACGATGCAGACGGGTCCGGCCGTTCGCACCTACAACATCATGATCGGCGAGCGGCGGCGTGTCGCGGCGGCGTTGATCGCGGTACCATGAACAGCCCGAACGGAGACAAAGCGTCCGCCGATTTCTGCGCCGGGTTGGTGCGCACCCACGATTTTGTCCGTTACGCCTCCACGCTGTTCGTACCCGCCGAGCAGCGCCGGGCGCTGCTGGCAATCTACGCCTTCAATGTCGAGATTTCCCGCGTTCGCGAGCAGGTGAGCCAGCCGCTGCCCGGCGAGGTGCGGCTGCAATGGTGGACCGACATGCTGGCCGGCGCGGGTCACGGCGGGATCGAGGGCAATCCGGTTGCGGCTGAACTCAAGCTGGCGATGCGGAAATGGCGCTTGCCGGTCGAGCGGCTGTCGCGGCTGATCGACGAGCACCAGTTCGATCTCTACAACGATCCGATGCCGACCATGGCGGCGCTGGAAGGCTATATCAACGACACCTCGTCGGCGTTGTTTTCGCTCGGCGCAGGCATTGCCGGGCCGCAGTCCGATGCGGTCGAGCATCTGGCGCGTCACGCCGGACTGGCGCAAGGCATCACGCGGGTGCTGGCGGCATTGCCGCTGGACGCCTCGCGACGGCAGTTGTTCGTGCCGCTGCAATTGCTCCAGAGCCACGGCAGCTCGATGGAAGAAGTGTTCGCGGGCAAGTGGACGCCGAATTTGCGGGCGGCGCTGGATCAGTTGATCGGCGAAGCGCAGGGACATTTGAGGACAGCCTTCGCGCTTCTGGAAACCGCGCCGTCGGAAGTGAGGCCGGTGTTCCTGCCGCTGGTACTGGTTGGGCGCGATCTCGAACGGATGTCGCGCGCGGACAACGATCCGTTCGCGCCGCTGGTCAGGTCGCGGTTTCGCACGCTATGGACGCTGTGGCGGGCGTCGCGGTCGCGGGAGTTTTCCTAAACGACGATGATGAAACGCTACATGCGCTAACCGTGATCGTCATACTCCGCGAAAGCAGGATCGTGCGTACGGGCTCTCCCTGGCGTGATCTGCCGGAAGCGTTCGGGGATTGGAACGGTGTATTCCGTCGCTTCAGTCGTTGGAGCCTCAAGGGTGTTTGGTGGCGGATCTTCGAGGCGATGTCCGATGATCCGGACTTCGAATATCTGATCGTCGACTCCACCATCGTCCGAGCCCACCAGCACGCTGCCGGGGCCAAAAAAGGGGGTCTGAAGATCAGGCGATCGGTCGCTCGCGCGGTGGCCTGAGCACCAAGATTCATATGGCCGTTCGAGGCCTGGGATGTCCCGTGCGGTTCACGCTGACCGCAGGTCAGAAGGGCGATGCACCGCAAGCGGCTGCTTTGCTGGAAGGCTTACCTGCCGAGGTCGTCATGGCCGACACAGCCTACGATGCCGATCATTTGCGCCAGGCCATCGCTGCCAAAGGCGCGCTCGCCGTCATCCCCAACAACCCGTCACGGGCGCTCAAATATCCGCTCGACAAGCATCTCTATGCCCAGCGCCATCTCGTGGAGTGCTGCGGGGTATCCAGTACGCCGCGGCTTCTCAATCTATCGCTAATGCCCTGAAATACTGGATCACCCGCCTTCGCGGGTGATGACGTCCGTTGGTGACGGTGGCGCCAAATCCGCCGCCTCAAAATTAAACCGGTCGCGCAAATTCTTGCGCGATTCGAGGATGCTCTTTACGAAGGCGCGGTCGCTCTCGCTCGTCATCAGGGGCTCGATCAGGTCGAGCTGGTTCATCGCGACAAGCTGCAGGATCTCGGTGCGGAGTTTTCCGGCCGCATCGCGCGGCAAGGCCTGCACCACCTGGATATGTTCCGGCGGTCTTGGACCGTTCGCCGCCGCGAGATCGCTGCGCAGCTGCGCTTCGAGCGCGGTCCGGTCGGCCTCGACGAAGGCATAAAGCCCGACGCCGGTGCGGCGATCGGCGAAGGCGACGATAGCGGTATCGCGAACATCGGGATTTTTCCTGATCAGGTCGCTCAGCAGCGGCGCGTCATTGACCAGCCGCCGGCCGCCGCCTTCGCGATCGGTGAAATTGAACAGGCCGCGGGTGATGGCGCGGTAGACCTTTTTGCCGGTCGCAAGCCAGAGGCTTGCGACAAAGGATTTGCGCGCGAGAATCTTGCGCTCCTTTGGCGTCAGCGCCTCCGGTGCGTAGCTGCGCTTGTGCTTGAGCAGATGCCTGAGATCCTCGTAAGCCGCGATGCGGAACAGCCGGCCGCGCGTCCCAAAGCAGGCCGCGAGCTGAAAGTCGGTGAGATAGGCGCGGCCATCGCTGCCGCGCAGCCAGTTCTGCTCCTTGGCGAGATCGTTATGGCAGATGCCGGCGCGGTGCAGCTTGCGCAGCGCCTGCTTGGCGGACCGGAAATAGGCGGCATCGCCAAACGGTTTTGCCAGATGCAGCGCCACGCCGTCGATAAATCCACGCACCAGGGCCTGCCGGCCGGCCCATAGCAATTCCGGCCCGACGTGCAGGCCGCGCGCCCGCGCCAGCGCGCGGCGTTCGCGGGCGAACAGATGGCGCGCCGGGAGGTAGCACCACCATGGCACCTGATCGAGCCGGCGCAATACCGCGTCGACTTCGCCATCGGGGCTGCGAAACCGGCCGCGCTCGACGGTGGAAAACACGTCGCGCTTGAGCAACACACCTTCGGTCCATCGCGCCGCCAGGACGGCGGAGTCGTCTTTTGGCAGTCTCATGAAGGGCTCACGCCGCCATTGCCGGGCGCAGGTTGTGGGCAATCCAGCGATCGAGATCCGACAGCGCTCGGGCGCTGATCGCCTGCTTCTTCGCCACGGTTTTTTCGTTGCCGCGCAGCCGCGTGCCCTCCGCGTTTCTGGTGGGCGGAGAGGCGAGCGGCGGAAACAACCCGAAATTGATGTTCATCGGCTGGAACGAACGCGCACCCGGCTCAATGGTCTCGATGTGGCCCCCGGTGACGTGCCCGAGCAGCGAACCGAGCGCCGTCGTTGCGGGGGGCGGCGCCAGCGAGGTCGAGCGGGCATCGGCCGCGGCATAGAGGCCGGCAATCAGCCCGACGCTTGCGGACTCCACATAACCCTCGCAGCCGGTCATCTGTCCGGCGAAGCGCAGCCGCGGTTGCACGCGCAGTCGCAACTGGCTGTCCAATAGTTTTGGCGAATTCAGGAAAGTGTTGCGATGCATGCCCCCGAGCCGGGCGAATTCGGCGTTCTCGAGGCCGGGAATGGTGCGAAAGACACGCTGCTGGGCGCCGTATTTCAGCTTGGTCTGGAAGCCGACCATGTTGTAGAGCGTGCCGAGCTTGTTGTCCTGGCGCAGTTGCACGATGGCGTAGGGTTTTACGGCCGGATCGTGCGGATTGGTAAGACCGACCGGCTTCATCGGGCCGTGACGCAGCGTCTCGCGGCCGCGCTCCGCCATCACCTCGATCGGCAGGCAGCCATCGAAATAGGGCGTGTTGGTTTCCCACTCCTTGAAATCGGTCTTCTCGCCGGCGATCAAGGCATCGACGAAAGCATCGTATTGCTCCCTCGTCATCGGGCAATTGATGTAATCGGCGCCGGTGCCGCCGGGACCTGCCTTGTCGTAGCGCGATTGAAACCACGCCACCGACATATCGATGGAATCCCGGTGTACGATCGGGGCAATCGCATCGAAAAACGCCAGCGCGTTCTCATCGGTAAGCTGGCGGATCGCCTCCGCCAGCGGCGCAGAGGTCAAAGGCCCGGTGGCGACGATGACGTTGCGCCAATCCTCGGGCGGCAGACCGTCGATCTCGGCGCGCCGGATTTCGATCAGCGGATGATCATTGAGCGCCTTGGTGACGGCGGCGGAAAATCCATCGCGGTCCACCGCCAGCGCGCCACCGGCCGGCACCTGATTGGCGTCGGCGGCGCGCATGATCAGCGAGTCCAGCCGGCGCATTTCGGCGTGCAGCAAGCCGACCGCGTTGTTGGCGGCGTCGTCGGAGCGGAACGAATTGGAGCACACGAGTTCGGCAAGGCCGTCGGTGCGATGGGCTTCGGTCATCCGGCCGGGGCGCATCTCGTGCAGGACAACAGCGATGCCCGACTTGGCGACCTGCCAGGCGGCTTCCGAGCCGGCAAGGCCCGCGCCCACGATATTTACGGTTTCGGAAGTGGCTCTGATGCCTGTCATGGTCACAGAGGTAGCGCGTTTCCGGGCGCAGTGGAATGCGGCGCCGGCCTGATGGCAGATACGACAACGCCCGCAGCGAGGCGGGCGTTATCCGTTCGTCAGTCAGTCAAAAAAGGGTCAGCCGCCAAAGGATCAGCCGTTATAGGTGCCGGCTGCAACGCGCGGAATGTCCGAGCGATCAAGGCCGATGTCGGCCAGTTCGCGGTCACTAAGCTGGGACAATTCGTTGACATTGCGCTGGTAGTCCCGGAACGCCTTGATCATGCGAATGAGCGAGAGCAACATGGTAGTCTCCTTGTAGTATCAACGATTCAGCTCTTGGAGGAAGCCTCACCGTTGAAGTGAATATAGGGGAGGGTTCCTTGCTGCAGAACCTCAATTGCTGCGGTGCAGCTAGGCTTGGAATGCATAGCAAAAGCAAGAAACGATTAACTAATCGGCAGGGCTACCTATGCGCCGCCCAAGTTCCAGCTTTGGCCTGCTTCACAATAGTGTGGTGTAATCACAGGATCGTCATAAGGATAGCCAGCAGCAATGCCGATTGGCGATCGCTGCTCGCGGAACCGGCGCGCTTGTCCCGGGGCTTCAAGAGGACCAATTCCCATGCGTGATTCGCATGTACTCTCAGATGAAATGAATTTCAAGTCATCCAAGATCGTTCAGGGCGCGCGGGCGAGCTGGGTTGCGAACGATGCGACGGTCCTGGCATAGACCTCGCTCTTGTTCCATTGCTGGAGGACGGCGAAATTTGCGCTGCCGGGCTCCCAGTCCTTGCCGCGCTGCCAGCCATAGCCGGCGAGATAGTTCGCGGTCGATGCCAGCACATCGGGTGCGCTGTGCAACAGGTCGCGGCGACCGTTGTTGTCGAAATCCACGGCAAATTTGATGTAGGACGACGGCATGAACTGGGTCTGGCCGAGCTCGCCGGCCCACGCGCCGCGCATTTCCGACGGCGCGAGATCGCCGCGCTCGACGATGCGCAGCGCGTCCATCAATTCCGCGCGGAACGTGTCCGACCGCCGGCAATCGTAAGCCAGCGTCGCAAGCGAGCGTATGGTCGGAAATTTCCCGTTATTGGCGCCAAAATCCGTCTCCAGCCCCCAGATCGCCACCAGCACCTCGCCCGGCACGCCGTAGCTCTGCTCGATGCGGGCGAGCACCGAACCATATTGCTTCATCATGCTGGCGCCGCGCGCGAGGCGGGGCGGGACCATGCGGCCTGAAAACTCCTCGAAACTCTGGTTGAAGACCCGCTGCGAACGATCCCGCGACAGCACCGCCTGGTCCAGCGTCACGCCGGTCAGGCCGGACGCGATTGCGGATTGCGAAATTCCCTTGGCGGCAGCTTCATTCTTGAAATCGGTGAGCCAGGCGTCAAAGCTGCCGGTGCCGCAGGATGCCGCCAGCGCCGACGCTATCGGCATCATCAGCATGGCGCCTACCGCGACGGTTCTGAAACGAGAATGAGGGGTCATCGGCTCCGAAATGGTTCTCGAATGAAGAACGTTGCCCGACCGCAGAAATCTCGGCGGCAACCGCGGCCAAAACAAGGCTCTAGGAGGGCCATAGTTCCGAAAGCGCACGGTATCGTCGTGGCCGGGCAAAAGTGGCGAAACGCGCCCTCGCGCTCGATGTCCGCGGCCTCAAGTAACCCAGACGTGGATGCCCGGCACAATGGCCGATGCTCGGGCCGGCGACGCCGGACCCTAGTGCCGGGCATGACGAGTTTCGCTATCGCAACCGTATAATCCCGGGCCTATACGTCGGTCCTTCGCCGCCACGGAAACAATGCCGCCGGAAAATCCGCCGCGGAACGCCGCTCGCGTGGCGGGCGGGGAGGGATCGGCCGCGGATTGGGATCCGGTGCGATGACCTTGCGATAGAGGTGCCAGGTGGCATGGCCGAGCAGCGGGATGACGACGGCGAGGCCGAGGAAGAGCGGCAGCGATCCCAGCACGAGCAATGCCGCAACGATCAAACCCCATGCCGCCATCGGGACCGGATTTCGCGCCACCGCACGGAGCGAGGTTACCATCGCATCGGCAGCGCCGGCGTGACGGTCGAGCATCAACGGGAACGAGACCACGCTGACGCACAGCGCCACCACGGCGAACAGGAAACCGACGCCACAACCGACCACGATCAGCCACCATCCCTGCGGCGTCGTCAGCACGCGCTTGGCAAAATCCGGAATTCCGGCCGCTGCCTCGTAGCCGAACGCCGCCACATAAATCGCTTGCGCGGTAGCCACCCACGTTACGAACAATGCGAACAGCAGCGTGCCGAGCCCGAGCATCGCGCCGAACGAGGGCGAGCGCAGCACCTCGAGCGCATCCCATGCGGTCGCCCGCTCGCCGCACTCACGACGGCGGCTGAGTTCATAGAGACCGAGTGCCGCAAAGGGGCCGAGGAGGGCAAAACCCGCCGCCAGCGGAAACAGCAGCGGCAGCACCGAATAGCCAAGCACCGTGCGCGCCAGCACCAGCCCAAGCACCGGATAGATCACACAGAGGATGATGGCGTGGCTGGGCACCGCCTTGAAGTCTTCCCAGCCGAGCCGGAGCGCTTCATGCAGGTCGGAAAGGCTCGATGGTGCGGATGATCGGCGCAGCCGGGGCGTCCTGCGCAGGCTGAGCCAGTGGTGTGACATTGCCCGGGTATGGTGCTGCCATGGTCGTAGTCTCCCTTGACGCATCGGCCACAGCTCGCACCAGACGACGGCACGCGCGGGCCGCTTTTCAGAAACGATCGCGATCAAGGCCAGACGCGAAGACAGAAACCGAAACTGGCCTTGTCGCGAACTGAGCCGTCAGCGTACTCCCAATCGCCGGAGTCGTCCAATCAGTCGAGTCGTCGCTCACGCTTCGGTGAATGCTTATCGCGGCGTAAACCCGGATCAGTAATTCCGCCGTCATTTCGCCTTGGCAATGTAGCTTGGTGCTGCCCGGATCAAAAAGTGCGTTCAAGCCTTCACATTTATAGGGAGCCAACGATGAGTATTTTCGGCAAAATCATGAGCGCGATCTTCGGGTCCAAGGCCGGCGCGGCGCCGGCCGGCGGCGGTGCCGCTACCGGCAGCGGATCGGCCGCCGGATCGTCGGCACCGGCCGCACCGGCGCAGTCAGTCGATGTCGCGCCAATCCTGGACAAGGCGGTTGCCGCCAAGGGCGAAAAGCTGGCATGGCGCACCTCGATCGTCGATCTGATGAAGGCGCTCGATATCGACTCCAGCCTTGCCGCGCGCAAAGAACTGGCCAAGGAGCTTGGTTACACCGGCGACACCAACGATTCCGCGAGCATGAACGTCTGGCTGCACAAGCAGGTGATGATTAAACTTGCCGCGAACGGCGGCAAGCTGCCGCCGGAGATCAAGCACTGACGTTGCGATGTCATTTATGCGGTCATCACTGCTTTCGCGGGGACGACCGAGAGTTTGGCGACGATGTTGAAGTCACCTCACCAGATCCCCAAACTCCGGATGCTTGCGCAGGTAATCCACGACGAAGCCGCAGCCGGCGACGACCTTCAATCGATCGGCGCGGATCAATTGCAGCGCGCCCTGCACCAATTCCGAGGCGATGCCGCGGCCGCGCAGCGCTCGCGGCGTCTCGGTATGGGTGATGATGATTGCGCCCGGCGCGAGACGATAATTCGCAAACGCTACCGCGCCCTCGACGTCGAGTTCGAAGCGGTTTTGCGCTTTGTTGTCGCGAACCGATGCTGCAGCCATATCCTCGACCTTCCAGAAATTCCAATCAGTCATTTAGGCGCGTAAACCGGCGATGCAAACCGGTGCGGCCGCGAGCGGTTTTCAGGTTTTCAGCAGGTCCGAATACTCGGGATGCTTTTCAATGTAGGCCTTTACGAACGGGCACTCGGCGATCACCTTCAATCCATCGGATCGTACCTGCTCGAGCGCGCCCTTGATCAGCCTGGAGCCGATGCCTTTGCCGCCGAGCTCCGGCGGCACTTCGGTATGGATGAATGTGATGACGCCGTTCGCTGTCTTGTAATAGGTCGCGGCAATATGGCCGTCGACCTCAAGTTCGTAGCGCTGTTGCGCAGGGTTGTTGGAAACCGCGTTGTTCATATCATCCAATTCCTCGCTGTATTGCCCCAGAGCTCTTTCTCCGGCCTGTTGCAGGGCTACAAAATTGCGCCGAGCGGGTCTTGCAGGAGCCGATGCCTTCCCCACGTTTTAAGCAGACATACGCCCCCAATGCGGCCGGATTGGTCGCTTGACAGTCGCAGTGTCATGCTCGCCAGCCGCTGACGTATGCCTCTTTTCCAGGGAGGTTTACCATGTGGGACTTTCGTTCTCTCACTACTCACCGAACATGGGAAGACTGGTGCGGCATGCTGCTCGGCGTGCTGATCGTGCTGTCGCCATGGTTTCCCAACCCGGCGGGCCATGAGGTCGTCGATGCCGAACGCAGCTTCGTGATCCTGAATACGTTTACGATCGGCATTCTGGTGTTTGGCCTTGCCCAGCTCGAATATGTCGCGCTGCAGCGCTGGGAGGAGGTGGCCGAAATCCTGGCCGGGCTGTGGCTGATCGCCTCGCCCTACATCTTCGGCTATTCCGACGATGGCATGCTGCGGTTCTGGCATACGAGTCTCGGCGTCCTCGTGGTGCTGCTGGCCGCCCTGCAGCTGTGGCAGGACTGGGGCCTGAAGGATGAGGACATGCTCAAGCACGGGCAATAGCGCCATAACAAGGTGCGCTCAGGGCCGCCGGTCTCGCAACAGACCGGCGGGTTTTTGCTGGGAAAACGCTCAAACGCGCATTTGCCCGCTTGTCTGGGCGAAATTTGTCGACCGCGTGAACGCCGTCATTCAGCAAGGCGCCGAATGCGCGCTGTAGCGAGTCAGTTTAGGCGGACTCTGCGCGGGCTGGAAATATGCGCTGGCGTGCAGGGCATATTCGCCGCATGAAAATCAGATTTTCCATTCTGCTGGCGGCGGTCCTTCTCGTGGCGGCTATCCTGTTGGTGTTCCGCGGCGATCTTCATGCCCGCATGGGCGAGCCGGTGAAACAATGTGGCTTCTGGGGCGACATAGAAGCCGGGATGTCCTGCCGATGACTGAGAAGCATCGGCGCGCCACGTGACTGGTCCTTCCACTACCACTGCACCGTCCGGCGGCGTGACGCGAATGTCGCGCCGGGTGATGAATCTCGCGCATTTCCTCACCCAATGTGCCCGCCGGCATGGCGACCGCGTCGGCTTCATCTGGGGCGATCGGTCCTGGACCTGGCGCGAGATCGATCGCCTCGTCTCGGCGCTGGCGGCGGCGCTTGCCGCGCGCGGCATCGCCAGGGGCGACCGCATTCTGGTGCATTCCAAAAATTGCGACGAGATGTTCTGGTCGATGTTTGCGGCGTTCCGGCTCGGCGCGGTCTGGGTGCCGACCAATTTCAGACTGATGCCGGACGAGGTCGCCTATCTCGCCACTGCCTCCGGCGCCAAGGCGTTTCTGTGTCACGGCGATTTTCCTGACCACGCAGCAGCGGTGGCAGCGGCAAGTCCGGCGCTGTCTTTCACCTGGCGGATCGGCGAGGGCTCGCTCGGCGAGAAATCCGTGAGCGAGGCGATCGCCGCGAATATGGGCGCAAGCATTGAAGAGGCCAGCGTCGAATACGACGATCCCTGCTGGTTCTTCTTCACCTCCGGCACGACAGGGCGTTCCAAGGCGGCGGTGCTGACCCACGGCCAGATGGCGTTTGTGGTGACCAATCATCTCGCCGACCTGATGCCCGGCACGACCGAAAATGATGCCTCGCTGGTCGTCGCGCCGCTGTCGCACGGCGCCGGCATCCATCAGCTGGTGCAGACGGCGCGCGGCGCGAAAACCATTTTGCTGCCGTCGGAGCGTTTCGATATCAACGAGGCGTTCCGGCTGATCGAGACCCACCGCGTCAGCAACATTTTCACGGTGCCGACCATCCTGAAGATGATGGTCGAGCATCCCGCGATCGACCGCTACGACCATTCATCGCTGCGCTATGTGATCTATGCCGGCGCGCCGATGTATCGCGAGGACCAGAAGGCCGCGCTGAACAAGCTCGGCAAGGTGCTGGTGCAGTATTTCGGCCTCGGCGAGGTCACCGGCAATATCACGGTGCTGCCGCCTGATCTGCACGATCCCGAGGACGGGCCGCACGCGCGCATCGGAACTTGCGGGTTCGAGCGCACGGGCATGCAGGTCTCGATCCAGGACGAGGAGGGGCGCGAACTGAAACCGTTCGAGACCGGCGAGATCTGCGTCATCGGCCCCGCCGTGTTCGCCGGCTACTACGATAACCCCGAGGCCAATGCGAAAGCGTTCCGCAATGGCTGGTTCCGCACCGGCGATCTCGGCCACATGGACGAAGAAGGTTTTGTCTACATCACCGGGCGCGCTTCCGACATGTACATTTCAGGCGGATCCAACATCTATCCGCGCGAGGTGGAGGAAAAAATCCTCACCCATCCCGCGATCGGCGAGGTGGCGGTGCTCGGCGTGCCGGACCCGGTGTGGGGCGAGGTGGGCATCGCGGTTTGCGTCGCGCGAGAAGGCGCAGCCGCAGTGAGCGAGCTTGAGCTCGCCACCTTCCTCGCCGCAAAAGTGCCGCGCTACAAAATGCCGAAGCGATTTTTCTTCTGGGACGCGCTGCCGAAATCCGGCTACGGCAAGGTGCCGAAGCGGCTGGTCCGCGACGAGCTGGAGGCGCGTGGCTTGCTTGATCTCACCGACCGAAAAGCAGACAGGTTGATGCGGCACATCGTCCAGCCCGGCCCGCCCGCGCCTGAGCGCATCCAATGGGTGGAGGCGCGCGGCCGCGCTTTCTCCTTCACGCTGGAAGCAGGCTTGCCGCTGTTGGAGGCCGCGCGCCGCGGTTTTGCCGCGGAAGGATTTGCCGGCGGCACGCTGAACTTCAGGGGCCGGGGCGCTCGGCCCGTTCGCCTATGTGATGCCGGCGCTTTCCAGGACCGGCGAGAACGCGGCGTTTTACAGCGACACGTTTCGCGCCGCCGGCATGACGCGGCTGAAGATGGGGACGATGACACTCGGCGAACGCGACGGCGCGCCTTTCTTCCATTGCCACGCTTTGTGGACCGAAGCCGACGGACGCGCCGGCGGCGGCCATATCCTGCCGGAAGAGACCATGGTCGCCGAACCCTTCGCGGTGGAGGCTTTCGGTATCGACGGCGCTGTCTTCACCGCGGAGCCGGACCCGGAAACCAATTTCAAGCTGTTCGGACCGGTGCCGTCGGCGCCTGCCGGCGCCAGGACGACCAGCCGCGCCTTCGCGCTGCGGCTGCGGCCGAACCAGGATTTTGCCGGCGCGCTCGAGGCGTTCTGCCGCGAGCGGGGGATCGCGCGTGCAAAACTTCATGGCGGCGTCGGCTCCACCATCGGCGCGCGCTTCGCGGATGGCCAGACGTGTCGAACCGTTCGCGACCGAACTGACGGTCAAATCAGGCATGATCGCACTCGGCGCAAGCGGCACGCTGGAGGCCGAACTCGAGGTCGCGCTCGTCGACTATACCGGCGGCCTCGCCGAAGGTCGGCTGAAGCGCGGCGACAATCCGGTGCTGATGACCATGGAGCTGGTGCTGGAGGTGGCTGGATGAGGGGATGAGACCCGGCAAAGCCCTTCATTGATATTCACCGTTTTCCGTAGTATGTTCTTGCCATGATCAGGTCGTGGCGGAATTCCGCCGCCCGCAAGGTCTGGGATGGCGAGCGGCCGAACCAGTTTCGCGGACTGGAATTCGAGGCCGCCGTGGATCTGCTGCTGGCGTTGAATGTTGCGAAATCGCTCGGCGATCTCAGTCCTTTGAAAAGCGTGGGCCTGCACAAGCTCAAGGGCGATCGACGAGGACAATGGGCGATGACGGTGAACGAGCGCTGGCGCATTTGTTTCGAATTCCGCAAGGGCGACGCGTACGACGTTGAAATCGTGGATTACCACCGAGGTTGAACCCTATGGCTCCTGTTGTGCACCCCGGCCGCTTGTTGAAGCGCGAAATGGCGGCTCGAAAGCTCAGTGCAAATCGATTGTCGCTCGATATTGGCGTTCCGTCGGGCCGTATCACCGACATTCTCAATGGCCGCCGGGGTATTACGGCCGATACCGCGGTGCGGCTCGGCCGGTATTTCGGCAACAGCGCGCAATTCTGGCTGGACCTGCAGGGTCAGTATGACATTGGCGTGGTGGAGCGGGAGAAAGGTGCGGAGATCGCCAGGCGGGTCAGACCCGCGGATGCGGCATGAGCCAACAATGTATCTCGTTACGTTCAGGCAGTGTGTCGCAGGAGGTGACGGGATTAGGAGCCATTCACGGCGTTGGTTATTACGGGATAGGGAATCTCACGGCAAGACGCAATCGAACGAATCGAATCTGCCGGCGCCTTACCTGAGGCGGATCTGGCTCGATCCATCGCGTATCGACGACCGCGAGGCCTATCCGTTCTGCCTTCCTTTCCTGCACGACGACTTCGAGCTGAGTTTCGACCGGCCGATCACCATCATCGTCGGTGAAAACGGCACCGGCAAATCCACGCTGCTCGAAGGGATCGCGGTGCTCGCCGGATATGACGAAGCCGGCGGCGGCAAGGGCTACAGGCCGGTCGATCATTCCAAGGCGACGGAGGTGATGGGCGGAGAGCTTTCAGAGGCGCTGCGTGCGAGCTGGCTTCCGAAGATCACCAAGGGCTGGTTTTTCCGGGCAGAGAGTTTCTTTTCGATCGCGCGATATCTCGACGAAGTGGCGAGCGAGTGGCGATGCGCCAGACTTCCTCTCGCATTCCCATGGCGAAGGCTTTTTGCGGTTCTTCGAAGAGCGCTGCCAGAGGCAGGGCATCTTCATCTTCGACGAACCGGAAGCCGCGCTGTCGCCCTCGCGCCAGATGGAATTTTTGAAGCTGCTGCGGCGGATGGAGCAGTCCACGATTTGCCAGGTCGTCATGGCCACGCATTCGCCGATGCTGATGGCCTATCCGAACGCGCGTCTGTTGCGGTTGTCGAAATATGGGCTGGACCCGGTGACCGTCGAGCAGACCGATCACTACAAGGTCATGCGCGAGTTCTGCAACGATCCGACGGGGTTTGTGGAAGCGGTGATGGAGGAATGAGCAGCGGACCGCAGGTGCTCGCTTGAATTGCCGCCGCTACTTTGCCGCAACAGGCTATAGGGCGACCTAGCGGTATCGTCTTCGATCAAATCGACGATGACCTCGGCGGCATACTTGCCTTCATGGACGAACTTTTCGCATTATAGGTTCTTCCGCTTCATGAAGTCAGACGACCAGCGTTTGGGCAAATGCGATATTCGATCCACGAGAAAACGCTTGAGGCGAAGAAGGCTCGCATATTGATCAACGCGCTCGTTGATTGCGCAAAGGCGGGGATCAAATCGAGCTTCTTTATCAGAAAAATGCTTTGGGGAATCTCGCTTTACTTGGAATGCGGGAGCTTCCAGAAGGAAAACTGGCGAACATACCACCGCGCAAGTGACGCTGCTAAGCAGGTACGGGCGTCGGGCGACAAGAACTGGAAAGGGAACGTCACGTTTGAACATGCGCGCCCACTAGGCAAGATGTATCAGATGCTTTTGGATGAGAGGGAAACCCTGACCCTTGAAAGGGCGGCGTTCATAATTGGTGAATATCCGCCTGTCTTGATCACGACGCAAGAAGAGCTCCGAATGGCAAAACTCGGGTTCAAAAGTGAGGGCGCGCCGGAACAGCGATACGGTGAGATTCGATTTCCGGGTTCAGTCTGCGTTCAGTATCGTACGGCGAATAGCGGAGCGTATTGCGCCGCATCCGCGGCCGAGCGAGCAGGCGGAATAGGCTCCGCTATTCCGCGCCCTACGGGCTGTCAAAATATGGCCTGGAGCCCGTGACCGTCGAACAGACGGATCACTACAAGGTCAAGCGCGAGTTCTGCAGCGATCCGGCGGGATTCGTGGAAGCGGTGGTGGAGGAATGATTATATGCTCTAACGTGGCGAGCGCATAGCTAAGCGCGCCATTCAATCCAAGCTTTGATCATCGATCGAATCGAGCGGATGCTTCGTCGAAACCCGTGGCTCCCAAGCGTTCGATTCCTCGTTCGTCACACCACGCCTTCGAATGCCTGTGAAGCTGAGCATCACGCGTAAATGCACTGATTTGCGCTTTTGTGGCCAACTCAAAACGGGACCTTTCACGGATTTTAGTGCGTTACATCTGCGGTCATCGCCTCATAAGCCTTATAGAAGGCAATCCAATCTGGCGTTCCGCGAAGATAGAGAGCACGTCCGCTGCAATCTCTCGTTCAGGCCCGTTGAACCCAAATCGATTGCGGTGTGGAGCACCGGTGCGCCAAGGCTCCCGGCCTGTCCGCGTGCCTTTCCACCGCGCAGACGGATACTGGCGGAGGCTGCGACAATTGCAACGCCCCATTCTCCATTTTCGCCGCGCCTATGTAGCTGAGATAGTTAGCGGCTTTTCGCGCCGGTTCTTCTAGATAACGAATTGCATTTATGGGATCAGTATGCGCTCGGCGGCATCGTGGACCTCGATTGCCGGCTGAAGAAGCTCAGATTCGTTTGCCAGAAGCGTGCTGCGCTGCTGTGAGGCAGGATGGCGTACAAGGCGGAATACAGTTGCCATATAGTCTTTCAACGTCTCAGCACTACTAACTGGATTGCAACTCACTCCGCCGCCTCGCTCGCGCCGCTCTTCCGCGGCTTCCCCACCTTCGCCAGCACCGGCGCCAAAAACTTCCCCGTGTAGCTCCTCGGCGCCTTGACGATGTCTTCCGGCGGGCCCCAGGCGACGATCTCGCCGCCGCCGTCGCCGCCTTCGGGGCCGAGGTCGATCACCCAGTCCGCGGTTTTGATCACCTCGAGATTGTGCTCGATCACCACCACCGTGTTGCCCTGCGACACCAGCTCGTGCAGCACCTCCAGCAGCTTCTTCACGTCGTGGAAATGCAGGCCCGTGGTCGGCTCGTCCAGGATGTAGAGCGTGCGCCCGGTGGCGCGCTTCGACAATTCCTTGGCCAGCTTGACGCGCTGGGCTTCGCCGCCGGACAGCGTCGTCGCCTGCTGGCCGACATGGATGTAGTCGAGGCCGACGCGATGCAGCGTTTTGAAGGTTTCGCGCACCCGCGGCACCGCCTTGAAGAATTCCGCGGCTTCCTCGACCGTCATGTCCAAGACGTCGGCGATCGACTTGCCCTTGAACAGTACCTCCAGCGTCTCGCGGTTGTAGCGCTTTCCCTTGCAGACGTCGCAGGTGACGTAGACGTCGGGCAGGAAGTGCATCTCGATCTTGATGACGCCGTCGCCCTGGCAGGCCTCGCAGCGGCCGCCCTTGACGTTGAAGGAAAACCGCCCGGGCTCGTAGCCGCGCGCCTTGGCCTCGGGCAGGCCTGCGAACCATTCGCGGATCGGCGTGAACGCGCCGGTATAGGTCGCGGGGTTCGAGCGCGGGGTGCGGCCGATCGGCGACTGGTCGATGTCGATGATCTTGTCGATATGCTCCAGCCCCTCGATGCGGTCATGCGGCGCCGCGCCCTCGCTGGCGTTGTTGAGTTTTCGCGCGACTGCCTTGTAGAGGGTATCGATCAGCAGCGTGGACTTGCCGCCGCCGGAGACTCCCGTCACGCAGGTGAACAGCCCCAGCGGAATTTCCGCCGAGATGTTTTTCAAATTATTGCCGCGGGCATTGACCACCTTGATGGTGCGGCGATGGTTCGGCGGTTTTCGCTCCGGGATAGCGACCGACAATTCGCCGGTCAGATATTTCCCGGTCAGCGAGTCCGGACTCTTCATGATGTCGGCGGGCGTGCCCTGCGCGACGATATGGCCGCCATGCATGCCGGCGCCGGGGCCGATATCGAGCACATGATCGGCCTGCCGGATGGCGTCCTCGTCGTGCTCGACCACGATCACGGTATTGCCGAGGTCGCGCAGCCGCTTCAGGGTTTCCAACAGCCGCGCGTTGTCGCGCTGGTGCAGGCCGATCGAGGGCTCGTCCAGCACATAGAGCACGCCGGTCAGGCCCGAGCCGATCTGTGACGCCAGGCGAATGCGCTGGCTTTCGCCGCCGCTCAATGTGCCGGACGCGCGCGCCAGCGTCAGGTAGTTCAGGCCGACATCGAGCAGAAACGACAGCCGCTCGCGGATCTCCTTCAACACCCGCGCCGCGATCTCGTTCTGCTGGGCGTTGAGCGCCTTCGGCACGGTCTCGAACCATTCGCCGGCGCGGCGCACCGACAATTCCGAGATTTCGCCGATGTGCTTGCCGGCGATCTTGACGCACAAAGCCTCCGGCTTCAGCCGATAGCCGTGGCAGGCTTCGCAGGGAATGTCGGAGAAATATTTCGCCAGTTCCTCGCGCGCCCACTCGCTCTCGGTCTCGCGGTAGCGGCGGTTGATGTTGGTGATGACGCCTTCGAACGGTTTCTTGGTGTCGTAGGAGCGCACGCCGTCTTCATAGGAGAATTTGATCTCGTCCTCGCCGGAGCCGTGCAGGATGGCGTCTCTCGTCTTCTTCGGCAGGTCCTTCCATTTGGTGTCGAGCGTGAACTTGTAGAATTTGGCGAGCGCCGTCAGGGTCTGGACGTAATAGGGCGAGGACGATTTCGCCCACGGCGCGATCGCGCCCCTGCGCAGCGTCAGCTCCTTGTCGGGAATGACCAGATCTTCGTCGACATGCTGCTCGACGCCGAGGCCGCCGCAGGCCGGACAGGCGCCATAGGGATTGTTGAAGGAGAACAGCCGCGGCTCGATTTCCGGAATCGTAAAACCGGAAACCGGGCAGGCGAATTTTTCCGAGAACAGAATCCGTTCCGGCCCGCTCTTGTCGTGGATCTTTGCGACTTTCTTCGCGCAGGTTCATCCTTCGAGACGGCGTTTTGCGCCTCCTCAGGATGAGGCGAGGGGCCCCGCTTGCTTGCCTTCGATCGTCGCGCACCGTCCTCATCCTGAGGAGCGCCCGCAGGGCGCGTCTCGAAGGATGATGGGTGAGGAGCAGGCGCATCCGCATACTCGATCACCGCCAGCCCGTCGGCGAGCTTCAGCGCGGTCTCAAAACTTTCCGCCAGGCGCTGGCCGATATCGGATCGAACCACGATGCGGTCCACCACCACGTCGATGTCGTGCGGGAATTTCTTGTCGAGGCCAGGGGCTTCCGCCAATTCGTAAAAGGTGCCGTCGATCTTGACCCGCTGGAACCCCTTCTTGAGATATTCGGCGAGCTCCTTCTTGTACTCGCCCTTGCGGCCGCGCACCACGGGCGCCAGCAGATAGAGCCGCGTGCCCTCGGGCAGCGCCAGCACGCGATCGACCATCTGCGAGACGGTCTGGCTCTCGATCGGCAGCCCGGTCGCGGGCGAATAGGGCACCCCGACCCGCGCCCACAACAGCCGCATATAGTCGTAGATCTCGGTAACGGTGCCGACGGTCGAGCGCGGGTTCTTCGAGGTGGTTTTTTGCTCGATGGAAATCGCCGGCGATAATCCGTCGATCTGGTCGACGTCCGGCTTCTGCATCATCTCCAGGAATTGGCGCGCATAAGCCGACAGCGATTCGACATAACGCCGCTGGCCCTCGGCGTAGATGGTGTCGAAGGCGAGCGATGATTTTCCCGAGCCGGACAGCCCGGTGAAGACGACGAGCCTGTCGCGCGGGATTTCCAGATCGATGTTCTTGAGATTGTGCTCGCGCGCACCGCGGATCGTTATCGCGCGCGTATTTGACCCGGCGGTCTGTTGGCGCTTCGCCCTGATCACTTCATCCATATCGGCATTTCCAGGCGCGGTGGCGGCTAGCGTTCAGGCGCGCACCGCCGGAGCTGCGGATCGGACGCCAATGGGTGAGCTCGGAACATAGGAAGAACGCGCGCCGATTTCCAGTGCTCGCTGCAAGCCATCAACGGTTTGTTGGGGTGGCCGCGGCGCGGGGTTACCAAATGGCCGCGACAAACAAAAGGCCGGCACGAGGCCGGCCTTTTTCAGTCGAGATGTTTCAGTTCACGCTGTGATCAGTATCGCGGCACGGCCGCGCCACCCCAGCCGAAGCGATAGTTGACGCGAACGGTGACCATATCCACGTCTTGGGTGATCCGGTATTGAGCACAGCGGCAAGGGCGGGATTGGCTACCGAGAACGAATTGTTGGCATCGCCCATGAAGAGGTGATCGTATTCAATACCGGCCGACCAATTCGGAGCGAAGCCCCACTCCCATCCAACGCCCACGGCACCACCCCAGCGGGTCGAACTTGCCGAGGCCAGTTCAGCGCCGGTAAGCGTGTTAAGTATGCTGAAACGATTGCTCGTCACCGCCGCGCCGCCCTTCACATAGAACAGCGCCGTGTTCCAGGCCCAACCGATCTGGCCGGTGAAAAGGCCGATGCCATCAGTTTTTGTGCGAGTCGAGAACTCCGGATGGAAAACGCTGACACGCGTGCTGCTGAGATCGGCCCAGTCGCCCTGGCCTTCAAGACCGAACACCCAGGTGCCGGCCTGCCAGCGATAGCCGAGCTGGCCACCAGCGAGGCCTCCGGACCGCTCGCGGCAACCGTCAGCGAAAGTGTGCACGAAATCCACACAATTGCGGCTCTGGCCCCAGCCGCCGTTGCCGCCGATGTAGAAGCCGCTCCAGTCATAAATCGCAGCGACCATCGGGGGCGGCAGCGGCGCAGGACGGGCGCCGAGGTCGGCGGCCGATGCAGGAGCAGCCATGCCCAATGCAACGAGACCAACAGTACCCAGCAAAAACTTCTTCATCGTATTCTCTCCAGCTTTTCTTCGCTTCGTTTGACCCCAGAAGCGTTTTGAAAATTCGGGCGTGACCGCGGGTCGCGATCTGTCTCCTGCAAGCAATTTACCCGAGTTCAAGCGGAAATGCCGTCTCCGAAATGCAACACTCACGAGCGAAGTGAAACGGCCTTAAGCTAATGATTTATTAAGCATTTCACGGATTTGTGATGGAACTTTTTGCCGCCAAAATTAGGCCATTTTTTCTGCGCGCGCATGCCGTCGCGCCACCACACCAACGCCATGCGGTGGTCGGAACAAAACTAGAACATTCTGGCAAAACGTGCTATATGTGGATAACCGAGGGATCGTCGGGCTCGCGGGAGCGGGGAGCGTATAGGGTCGCTCCAGGGTGGTCCCAAGGCAGGCGTCCCAAGGCGAACAATGCCAGAGCTCGGGCGGATAGCTGAGCGTCTGGCCGATCCAGTGTTTTCGAGAGTGGAGAGCGGCGATGGCAGGAAGCGTGAACAAGGTGATTCTGGTCGGAAATCTCGGCAAGGATCCTGAAATCCGGCGTACCCAGGATGGGCGGCCGATTGCCAATCTGAGCGTCGCGACCTCCGAAAGCTGGCGCGACAAGACGACCGGCGAGCGCAAGGAAAAGACCGAGTGGCACCGCGTGGTCATCTTCAACGAAGGGCTCTGCAAGGTCGCCGAGCAATATCTCAAGAAGGGCGCAAAGGTTTACATCGAGGGACAATTGCAGACGCGCAAATGGACCGACCAGGCCGGCGTCGAGAAGTACTCGACCGAGGTGGTGCTCCAGGGGTTCAACTCGAACCTGACCATGCTCGATGGCCGCAGCAGCGGTGGGAGCGGCAATTTCGCAGCGGATGATTCCAACGGCGATTTCGGTGCGTCCACGGCCGCGCCGCGCCGCGCCGTCGCGGCCGGCGCCCGCAACAGCGACATGGACGACGATATTCCCTTCTAGTCGCCCGATTCATTCAGATTGCAGGGTAGAGGTGCTTGAGCTTGATGCGGGCGTTGGGTGTTGTGAAGTGCCAGTTGGCCTTTGCGTGATTGGCATTTCGGTCGTTCTCCCAGGCTTGGATTTCGTCGATGAGGGTTTGCGTGTCGGGGATACGCCGATCGAGGCACTGGCGGGATAGGACGGCGAGCTCGGACTCGGCCAAGTCGAGCCAGCTTCCATGCTTTGGTGTGTAATGCCATTCGAAGCGCTCGACCAGCCGTCTGGCTTCGGCAGCCGGGAAGGCTTCGTAGAGCGATGCCTTGCTGTGGATGTTGAGATTGTCCTGGACCAGGACGATCGTCGTGGCCTTTGCGAAGTGCCGATCGGCCAGATCTTTCAGGACGTGCGCGTAATCCACCGCGGTGTGGCGATCGGTGACTTTGACATGGCGCCAGCCTTCGAGCGGAGCAAACATCATGAAAAGGTTGGCGGTGCCGTGGCGCTCGTACTCGTAATCGCAGCGCGCCGGCCGGCCTGGCTTCATCGGGATCGCCAGCCGCGTCTCGGCGATGAGCTGCTTTGAGGACTCGTCCAGGCAAACCACCGGATAGTCGCGATCGCGCGGCCTTGTATAGACCTCCAGCACATCCTCCATCGCCGCGACGAACCCGCTGTTGGCCTTGGGCGGGATCACCCAGCACTGCCGGCGATGCGGCTGGAGAGTGTTTTTTTAAGCGTCCGCCCGATCGTGCTGTCGCTGGCGCGCTCGACAATGCCCAGCTCGACGACCTTGTTCTCCAGCAACCGCAAGGTCCAGCGGGTACGGCCCTTGGGCGGCTTGGAGCAGGCCAGCGCAATCAGCCTGGCTTCCTTCTCGCCATCGAATATCCGCGGCACCGCCGGCGTCGCCCGCGCCTTGCGGCTCAGGACAGCCTCAAAGCCCTCTTCCACCAGTTGCTTGCGCACCCGACCAACCATCGACAGGTTGGTCTCCAAGGCTTTGACGATCCGGCTGTCGCTCCAGCCTTCACCGGCGCCAGAGACATCCGCCTTCAACAATATCCGCGCCTTCAACTGCAGGCGCGCCGCGCTCTTGCCCTTGCGCAGCAGCCCTTCGAGGTGCTCGCGCTCCTCCACGCTCAGCTTCACAACATAGCGCTTTACCGAAATCTCCTTCGCAGCCATCGTCGCCTCCATCCCTCCAACGGGTGACAAAGCGAATCACACAATCACAATCATTGCAAATTGGTTGAAGCGAACGACTAGGCGCGACGAGGCGAAGGTATTTTTCCGCGACGCGGGCCGCGCGCTCCACGAGGACGCGCGCGCCGGTTTCGATGTAAATCCTATTAACTCGATGTGAATGATATTAACATCGATGGGTGAATCCTCCTGAGACGTCTGACTTTTGGGACACCAAATCCAATCCGGGGCACTCGTCATGAGTCTGGCGCCGCTACTCGATGCAGCTCCCGCGATCCCTGTCCACGCCTTCGCGGCCATGGCCGCCTTCCTGCTTGGCGTCGTGCAGCTGGCCGCGCCGAAGGGGACCTTGCCCCATCGCACGCTCGGCTGGGTCTGGATATCCCTGATGGTGGCGGTGGCGGTCAGTTCGTTCTGGATCCACCAGATCCGGCTGGTGGGCCCGTGGAGCCCAATTCATCTGCTGTCGATCTTCACGCTGGTCATGCTCCCGCTCGGGGCATGGAGGGCGCACCGCCACCGTGTCGCCGATCACCGCCGCATCATGATCCTGACTTTCACCGGTGCGCTTGTCATCGCCGGGCTATTCACGCTCGTCCCGGGGCGGATCATGCACACGGTGCTGTTCGGACCCTAGCAACCTGCGCGAGTTGTCCGGGCCGGTGGTTCGCGCCTTGCAGAAGCGGGTCCTGGAAACAGCTTCCAGGGACAGGGTTCCCCGGCCGCCGCTGACCCCGTAAGTCTCTGGAAAAACGAAGGGAAAAACCGGTGGCGCCAACCGGTTAGGGGTGGTTTGGAGGCCCCCGATACGCTATATGATTCTGATCTAGAACTGACCGGATTTCCCCTTTGTCTGACACTGAAGATACCAAACCCGGAGAGCCGCCGGGGCCCTCGGATATTCGTCCCGTATCCATCCTCGACGAGATGAAACGCTCCTACCTCGATTACGCCATGAGCGTGATCGTGGCGCGCGCGCTGCCCGATGCGCGCGACGGGCTCAAGCCGGTGCATCGGCGCATTCTCTACGCGATGTATGAGAACGGGTTCGAATGGAACAAGTCGTATAACAAGTCGGCGCGCACCGTCGGCGACGTCATCGGTAAATACCATCCGCACGGCGATCAGTCGGTCTACGACGCGCTGGTCCGCATGGCGCAGGATTTCTCCATGCGCGTGCCGCTGATCGACGGGCAGGGCAATTTCGGCTCGGTGGACGGCGATATGCCGGCGGCGATGCGTTACACCGAATCCCGGCTCACCAAGATCGCGCAAGCGCTACTCGACGACATTGACAAGGATACCGTCGATTTCCAGGCCAACTACGACGATCGCGACCGCGAACCGACGGTTCTGCCGGCCAAGTTTCCGAACCTGCTGGTCAACGGCGCCGGCGGCATCGCGGTGGGCATGGCGACCAACATTCCGCCGCACAATCTCGGCGAGGTGATCGACGCCTGCGTGGCGCTGATCGACAATCCGGCCCTTGGCATCGACGAGCTGATCGACATCATTCCGGGACCGGATTTCCCGACCGCCGGCATCATCCTCGGGCGCCAGGGCATCCGCGCCGCCTATCATCTCGGCCGCGGCTCGATCGTGATGCGCGGCAAGGTCACGATCGACACCATCCGCAAGGACCGCGAAGCCATCATCATCTCGGAAATTCCCTACCAGGTGAACAAGGCCGCGATGGTCGCGCGCATCGGCGAGCTGCACCGCGAGAAGAAGATCGACGGCATCGCCGACCTGCGCGACGAATCCGACCGCGATGGTTATCGCGTGGTCGTCGAGCTGAAGCGCGATGCGATGGCCGACGTGGTGTTGAATCAGCTCTACCGGTTCACGCCGCTGCAGACCAATTTCGGCGCCAACATGGTGGCGCTCGACGGCGGCCGGCCGCAGGTGATGAACCTGAAGGATCTGCTGACGCTGTTCATCGCTTTCCGCGAACAGGTGGTCACGCGCCGCACCAAGTTCCTGCTCAACAAGGCCCGCGACCGCGCCCATGTCCTGGTCGGCCTCGCCATTGCGGTCGCCAATATCGACGAGATGATCCGTGTGATCCGGACCTCGCCAGATCCCAACACCGCGCGCGAAACCCTGATGTCGCGCGAGTGGCTGGGGAAAGACGTCGCGGCGATGATCACGCTGATCGACGATCCGCGCCATCGGCTCGCCGAGGACGGCACCGCGCGGCTGTCGATGGAGCAGGCCAAGGCCATCCTCGACCTGCGGCTGCAGCGGCTTACCGCGCTCGGGCGCGAGGAGATTTCCCAGGAACTCGACAAGCTGGCGGTGGAAATCAACGACTACCTCGATATCCTGCGTTCGCGCGCCCGCGTTCAGTCCATTATCAAGAGCGAGCTTGCGGCGGTGAAGTCGGAGTTCGCGACCCCGCGCAAGACCGTCATCATCGAGCAGGAAGGCGAGGTCGAGGACGAGGACCTGATCCAGCGCGAGGACATGGTGGTCACGGTCTCGCATGCCGGCTACGTCAAGCGGGTGCCGTTGTCGACCTATCGCGCGCAGCGGCGCGGCGGCAAGGGCCGGGCGGGGATGCAGACCCGCGATGAGGATTTCGTCAGCCGTCTGTTTGTGGCCTCGACCCATACGCCGGTGCTGTTCTTCTCGTCGCGCGGACAGGTCTACAAGGAAAAGGTCTGGCGGCTGCCGGTGGCGGCGCCGAATGCGCGCGGCAAGGCGCTGATCAACATCCTGCCGCTGGAGCAGGGCGAGCGCATCACCACCATCATGCCGCTGCCCGAGGATGAAGTCCTCATGGGGCAATCTCGACGTGATGTTTGCGACCACCGGCGGCAATGTCCGCCGCAACAAGCTGTCAGACTTCGTCGACGTCCGCCGATCCGGCATCATCGCCATGAAGCTGGATGACGACGAGGCGATCGTCGACGTGCAGATCTGCACCGAGCGCGACGACGTGCTGCTGACCGCCGCCGGCGGCCAGTGCATCCGCTTCCCCGTCACCGATGTGCGGGTGTTCCAGGGCCGCACCTCGATGGGCGTGCGCGGCATCGCGTTGGCCAAAGCCGACAAGGTGATCTCGCTCGCCATCCTGCGGCACGTGGATGCTGATGCCGAGGAGCGCGCCGCCTATCTGCGCCGTGCCAATGCGGTGCGGCGTGGCGGCGCCGATGAGGAAACCGGGACCGACAGCGAGGAAGCGTCCGGCGCCATCGAACTCGGCGAGCAGCGCTATGTCGAAATGTCGGCCAACGAGCAATTCGTGCTGACCATCAGCGAAAACGGCTATGGCAAGCGCTCGTCGTCGTTCGAGTACCGGACCACGGGGCGCGGCGGCAAGGGCATCGTCGCGATGTCGGTAAACGACCGCAACGGCAAGCTGGTGGCGTCATTCCCGGTCGAGGACTCCGACCAGATCATGCTTGTGACCGACAGGGGCCAGCTGATCCGCTGCCCGGTCGAGGGCATCCGCATCGCGGGCCGCTCGACCCAGGGCGTCATCGTGTTCGACACTGCCGAGGACGAGCATGTGGTGTCGGTCGAGCACATCGGCGAAGACACCGAAAACGGCAATGGCAACGGCGGCTGAGTCATTCCGGGACATGCGTCTACGCCTGAACCCGGAATCTTCGAGATTCCGGGTTCGGCGCTGAGCGTCGCCCCGGAATGACGAATACCTAAATCTCGATCTCGGTGCCGAACTCGACGACCTGGCGCGCGGGCACGTCGAAGAATGCCGCCGTCCGCTCGGCGTTGCGCTGCAGAAACGCAAACAGCGACTCGCGCCACACCCACATGCCCGGAATATCCTCGCGGGGAATGATGGTCTCGCGGCCGATGTAATAGGTGATGTTGGTGAGATCGATGCCGGGCAGTTTGCCCTGCGCGCAAGCGAGCTTCAGACCCTCGAAAATCGTCGGATACTGCATGAAACCATAGTGCAGGATGACGCGGGTGATGCCCTCGATCACCTCGGTGACCTCCGCCCGATCCTCGTCGGCGATGCGAGGCGACTCCTCGATCACGACGGTAACGAGCAGCACGCGCTGGTGCAGAACGTGGTTGTGCTTGACGAATTGCGTCAATGCGAGAGGGACGCCGTTAGGCGCGGATGCCAGAAACACCGCAGTGCCCGACAGTCTGGCGTGGCACCTGTTGACGGCGGTCTCGATCAGATCCTCTTCGGGCTGGCGCAAAGCGGCGCGTGCCCGTTCGACCAGCTTGACGCCGCCTCGCCAGGTCAGCATCACGAACGCAATGACGGCCGCGAGCAGCAGTGGAAACCAGCCACCCTCGAACAGTTTGGTGGAATTCGCGGCAAAGAAGACGCAGTCGATGGCGAAGAAGAAGCCGTTGACGGCGATCACGATGATCGGCGAATAGCCCCATTGGATCGCGACCAGGGCAGCCAGCAGCGTGGTGATGGCCATCAGCAGCGACACGGCAATTCCGTATGCGCCTGCGAGCGCATCCGACGTGCCAAAGCCGATGACGGCGCCAAGCGTTGCCGCCGCCAGCAGCCAGTTCACCAGCGGCACGTAGATCTGGCCCATGGCGTGGCTGGTGGTGTGGGTGATGTGCATGCGCGGCAGGAAGCCGAGCTGGATCGACTGTTGCGTCAGTGAAAACACGCCGGAGATAATTGCCTGCGAGGCAATGACGGTGGCTACGGTGGCGAACGCGACCAGCGGGTAATGCAGCCAGTCGGGCGCGAGCTGATAGAACGGATGGTCGAGCGCGGTGGGGTCAGTAACCAGCAGCCCGGCCTGTCCGAAATAGTTGAGGACGAGGCCGGGAAGGGCCACCCCGAACCATGCGAGCCGGATCGGCACCCGGCCGAAATGACCCATGTCGGCATACATCGCTTCGCCGCCCGTTACCGCGAGAAAGGCGGCGCCCAGCACCGCGAAGCTGATGTGGAAATCCTGGTGGATCAGGAAATTGAAGGCATAAAGCGGGCTGACTGCGGCGAGCACGCCGGGCGCTTGCACGATACCGTGGACGCCGAGCAGGCCGATCACCAGGAACCAGGCCAGCATGACCGGCCCGAAGATATTGCCGATGAAGCCCGCGCCCTTTTTCTGCACGATGAAGAGCCCGATCAGGATGACGATGGTTAGCGGCACCACGGCGGGCGCCAGCGATGGCGCATCGACCTTCAAGCCTTCGATCGCGCTCAGCACCGAAATCGCCGGCGTGATGGCGCCGTCGCCATAGAGCAGCGCCGCGCCGATAAGGCCGACGACCAGAAGCTGCGCACGCCACGTTCCCGGCTGGGCGTTGCGGGCGTGAAGCAGCGCCAGCAGCGCGACGATGCCGCCTTCGCCGCGGTTGTCGGCACGCAAGATCAACAGCGCATATTTGACAGAAATAATCAGAATCAGCGCCCAGAGGATCAGCGACACCACGCCAAGGATCGCCTCGGGGACGAGCGGCCCGCCATGAGCGGCCGCCTTGGCCGCTTCCTTCAGGGCATAGAGAGGACTGGTGCCGATGTCGCCATAGACGACGCCCAGCGCTCCGAGCGTTGCCGTTAATGGAAGTGCGTTGGAATGGATTGGAGCTGCGACTGGTGTAGCGGTCATTGGCTCCCCCAAAACCGTCGCGCCCGCCGGCTCAGCGGCCGGCCACGGCGGATCGATTGCCAGTCTGCGACGGCACGCCGCAAATTACCATGGGGTTAGTTCAGTGCGGAAGGAAGACCTTGCGGCTTATGGAATGCGGTGGGCCGTTACCAACCGGGCTTGCCGGATCATGATGCTGGAGCCGGTGGCGCGCAGGCAGGACGCCTCGAAATTCGGCCAGGCCTGTTCCGCGCAGTTGCCGCCCGCCGTGTGGATGTCGAGCCGGTCGCCTTTGGCGAGGGCTTGCGGAACGCTGGCTTCGACCTGCGGAGCAAAACCGGGAAGAATGGAAAGAGCGGCAGCGACAAACGCAGCCACAGCGATGGCTGAAACAGCCTTGATCATGACGTCCCCCTGCATCGGGCCTTTGCGGCCCGTCGTTGGCTTGGTTAATTGCTACCCAGCGCCCGTTTCCGGATGTCTTCGCAAAGGCCGAAAATGGTTTCGTCCCGCCCGAGTTTTGTTTCGTCGCCGGTCACGGCACGAAACATGGCCGGCCTGCCTTGTGGGACGCCGCGAGGTGCCAGGCGGTTCAAGACAAGAGGGCGGCTTTTGCCGCTGAGGCGGGAATCGGGCTCGGCTTGCGGGGCAGCCCGGGCCGGGGTAGACGGGTTTATGCCCCGCATCGCGCTTTATCCCGGCTCATTCGACCCCGTCACCAATGGCCATCTGGATGTGGTCAGACAGGCCGTCGGCCTTTGTGACCGGCTTATTGTCGCAATCGGGGTCCATCCCGGCAAAAAACCGCTGTTTTCCGTGGAAGAACGCCTCGATATGGTCCGGCAGGTGTTTGGGCCTATCGCTGCGAAGGCTGGTTGCGCCTTTGAAAGCACCACCTACGACAACCTCACCACTACGGCGGCGCAGAAGAACGGCGCGACCATCCTGATTCGGGGCCTACGCGACGGGACCGACCTCGACTACGAGATGCAGATGGCCGGCATGAACGAGGTGATGGCGCCCGACGTGCAGACGGTGTTCGTTCCAGCTTCGGTTTCGGTCCGCCCGATCACCGCCACACTGGTGCGCCAAATCGCAAGCATGGGCGGCGATGTCTCGGCGTTCGTGCCGCAATCGGTCGCCGCCAGCCTCAAGACCAAATTCGCCGGCTAGAGCGCGTATTCCGCAAAAGTGGGAACCGGTTTTGCGATAAGAATACGCGCAGCTCCAAAGTGCTCTATCCTTCCCTGATCCGGAGTTTTCATGATCCGAATTTTCGCATTCGTTGCCGCGCTGATCTGCGCGGCCCCCGCGATCGCGCAGCCGCTTCCTGCAAATCTCGACAAGCAGAATGCGATCGTGATCGACACCAGCAAGGGCCGCATCGTCTTCAAACTGCGAACCGACCTGGCGCCCCAGCACGCCGAGCGGATCAAGCAGCTGGCGCGCGAAGGCTACTACAACAACGTGCCGTTTCACCGCGTGATGGACGGCTTCATGGCGCAGACCGGCGACGGCCAGAATTTCAACGGCACCGGCGGTTCGAAATACCCCAATCTGAAGGCGGAATTTTCCAACGTGCCGTTCAAGCGCGGCATCGTCGGCATGGCGCGGCGCGGCGACAGCGTCGACACCGCGAACTCGCAGTTCTTCTTCATGTTCGCCGACGCGCCCAGCCTGAACGGGCAATACACCGTGATCGGCGAGGTGGTGTCGGGCATGGACGTGATCGATAAACTGAAGAAGGCCCCTGCGGGGTCTTCCAGCGGCAGCGTGACCGACCCCGACAAGATGGTGAAGGTACAAGTCGCATCCGACATCAAGTGAGCGCGGTGGCTTGGCGTGGCAAACCGCTGATCTGGCTCGCAGGAGCGGCATTGTTCGCCTTGTCGAGTTGGACCTCGCAGGCCGAGACGGCGCAGGTCAATTCCATCCAGGACGTGATCGCGAGATTGAGGACCTGCTGGAAGCCGCCGCCGGCGGGACGCGCCCGTCCGGGCATCGACATCACCGTGATCGTAAGCTTCAACCGCAATGGGGACATCCTCGGTCATCCGAGGATTGCCTATAAATCGGAACAGGCCACGGACAATGACCGGCTGATGTACCGCATCGCCGTGATGGAGGCGTTGCAACGCTGCACGCCGATGCCATTTACTGAAGGAATGGCCGGCGCCGTCGCCGGCCGGCCGTTCCATGTCCAGTTCCAGACTAGGAAACGTCCACCCCAACCCGTGGAGAAGCGAGCATGGCTGATACCGAAAATACTTTGATCCTCGAAACCACGCGGGGGCCGGTGACCATCGAAATGCGCCCGGACCTTGCACCTGGCCACGTCGCACGGATCAAGGAACTGGTGCGCGAGGGATTTTACGACGGCATCGTGTTCCATCGCGTGATCGAAGGTTTCATGGCGCAGACCGGCTGTCCGCAGGGCACCGGCACCGGCGGCTCCGGCAAGAAGCTCAAGGCCGAGTTCAACAGCGAGCCGCATGTGCGCGGCACCGCCTCGATGGCGCGCGCCGCCAGCCCGGATTCCGCCGATAGCCAGTTCTTCATCTGCTTCGATGATGCCTCGTTCCTCAACAACCAGTACACGGTCTGGGGCAAGGTGACGGCGGGCATGGAGAACGTCGACAAGATCAAGCGCGGCGAGCCGGTGCAGAATCCGGACAAGATCGTCAAGGCGCGCATGGCCGCCGACGCGGCGTGAAGCCCAAAATCGTCATACGCGGGCTTGACCCGCGTATCCATCAATCTTCAGAACAGTCTTCGTAGAAGATGGATTGCCGGATCAAGTCCGGCAATGACAGATCTGGCCATGCGCACCGACCTCTTCGACTTCGATCTTCCAGCAGGCCACATCGCGCTGCGCCCGGCGAGCCCGCGCAATTCCGCGCGGATGCTGATCGTGCAACCCGATGGCGTCTTGCTCGACCGCGTCGTTGCCGATCTTCCGGATTGGCTCGAACCCGGCGACCAGCTGGTGGTGAACGACACCAAGGTGATCGCGGCAAAGCTCACTGGCCGCCGCATCGGCCGCGACACCGAGCCGAAGATCGAGGCGACGCTGATCAAGCGTCTCGACGGCTCGCGCTGGCAGGCGCTGGCGAAACCGGCGAAAAAATTGTCAGAGGGCGATGTGGTTCGCTTCGGCAATGAGGGCAAGGTGTGCCTTCTCGGCCATCTCGATGCGGAGGTCGAGCACAAGGGTGAGGATGGCGAGGTTACGCTGTCGTTTTCATTTCACGGGCCTGCGCTCGATCAGGCGATCGGCGATCTGGGCGCGCCACCGCTGCCGCCTTACATCGCTTCAAGGCGCGCGCCCGATGAGCGCGATGCCAGCGACTACCAGACCATGTTCGCGGTCAATGAGGGTGCGGTCGCGGCGCCGACCGCGGGACTGCATTTTACCCAGGCGCTGGAGACAGCGTTGCGCGAACGCGGTGTCGAAATTCACCGCGTAACGTTGCATGTCGGGGCAGGGACCTTTCTGCCGGTCAAGGCGGAAGATACCAGTCGCGCACAAGATGCACGCCGAATGGGGCACGATCTCCCGCACCACGGCCGATGCGCTGAATGCGGCGCGCGCCAAAGGCGGTCGCGTCGTCGCCGTCGGCACCACCGCGCTGCGGCTGCTTGAAAGCGCCACCGCGGAAGATGGCGCGATCGAGCCGTTCACCGGCGAGACCGCGATCTTCATCGCGCCGGGCTATCGATTTCGCGCGGTGGACATTCTCATGACCAATTTTCACCTGCCCCGGTCGACGCTGTTCATGCTGGTGTCGGCTTTCAGCGGCCTCGACACCATGAAACGGGCCTATGCCCACGCGATCGGCAACGGCTACCGGTTCTATTCCTATGGCGACGCCTGTCTGCTGTTTCGTGATAAGTCCACCTGATGACATCAGCCAATCATTTTGAACTGCTCGGCCGTGACGGCAAAGCGCGCACCGGGCGGCTGACGACGCCACATGGCGAGGTGCGAACCCCTGCCTTCATGCCGGTCGGTACCGCCGGCGCGATGAAGGGCTTGCATTGGCGCGAGGTGCGCGATGCCGGGACGGATATCGTGCTTGGCAATACCTATCATCTGATGCTGCGGCCGGGTGCCGAACGCATCGCAGCCCTCGGCGGCCTGCAAAACTTTACCGGCTGGAACGGACCCATGCTGACCAACTCCGGCGGCTTCCAGGTCATGTCGCTTGCCGAATTGCGCAAAGTGCGCGAGAGCGCGGTCACCTTCCGCTCGCATATCGACGGCGCCATGGTCGAGCTTTCTCCGGAGCGCTCGATCGAGGTGCAGCGGCTGCTCGGCTCCGATATCGCCATGCAGATGGACGAATGCGTGCGATTGCCGGCGGAGCGCAACGATATCGAGCGCGCGATGCAACTCTCGCTGCGCTGGGCGGAGCGCAGCCGGCGCGCCTTCGAGAGCGCGCCCGATGGATACATGCTGTTCGGAATCGCGCAGGGCGGCGACGTGCCGGAACTGCGCCAGGCCAGCGCGCGAGGGCTGGTCGAGATCGGCTTTCACGGCTACGCGATCGGGGGCCTCGCGGTCGGCGAACCGCAAGCGGTGATGCTTGCGATGATCGATGAGGTCAACCCGATCCTGCCCGAGGGGCGTCCGAGGTACCTGATGGGTGTCGGCACGCCCGAAGATATTTTGGAAGCCGTCGCGCGCGGCATCGACATGTTCGATTGCGTGCTGCCGACGCGCAACGGCCGTCACGGGATGGCGTTCACGCGGTTCGGCCAGATCAATCTGCGCAACGCCCGGCATGCCGACGATCCGCGCCCGCTCGACGAAGAGAGCCCGTGGCCATCCGCGCGCAATTATGCGCGCGCCTATCTGCATCACCTCGTCAGGTCCGGCGAGACGCTGGGGGCGATGCTGCTGTCGGAAATCAACATCGCGTATTACCAGCGCCTGATGCACGACATCAGGGATGCGATCTCGAAAGGCACATTCGAAAGCTTTTGCGAACACACCCGCGCCGAATGGGCGAGCGGTGACATCCCGCCGCGCTAGATGCGGTCGCTAAAAGGAAGGCTTAGTTGCAGGCAAACCGGCGGAGCGAATGCTTGGTCACGAAACCGTAACCGCAGGTATCGCAGGTCCAGAGATAGCTGACGACATTGTCGGAAACAAAAGCGGAAGCCTCCGCCGCCACCATGGAATCGGCGCAAACCGGGCAGGTCGGCAGATCGCATACGCGCGGGTCACCCTTGGGCGCGACGGTCGACATGACTTCAGCAAGTGCTGGCATCATCACCTCCTGGCGATCTGAAACTTAAGTCTAGCATACACCGCGATGTTTGACGATACCGCAACATAAATGCGTTCGTTTTACGTTATTTGGCCATTTTCCGATTTTGCAATGCAGCGAATTTTCAACTCTCCGCATTCCGCCTTGCATACGGGCACACGCTGCCCCTAATGAAGAAAGTCCCTAATTTCGCGATCAACTTGCGGCCAGAGGAGTTGTCATGGACGCGTCATCAGCTACGAGTGCAGTGCACCGTCCCGGCCGGGGCCGTGTCTTCGACAGCATCGTCGATGCGATCGGCGATACGCCAATCGTCCGCTTGCGAAAAATGCCGCAGCAGCACGGCGCCAACGCGACAATTCTCGCCAAGCTGGAATATTTCAATCCCGCCGCGAGCGTGAAGGACCGCATCGGGGCCGCGATGGTCATCGCGATGGAAAAGGCGGGCGTGATCAACGCCGATACCGTGCTGATCGAACCGACCTCGGGAAATACCGGGATCGCGCTGGCGTTCGTCGCGGCCTCGCGCGGCTACCGGCTGAAGCTGGTGATGCCGGAATCGATGTCGATCGAGCGGCGCAAAATGCTGGCGTTCCTCGGCGCTGAAATCATTCTGACGCCGGCCGCTCAGGGCATGAAGGGCTCGATCGCGACCGCCGAAGAACTGGTGCGGACCACGCCCAACGCCGTCATGCCGCAGCAGTTCAAGAACCTCGCCAATCCCGAAATTCACCGCCGCACCACGGCGGAGGAAATCTGGAACGACACCGGCGGCAACATCGATATCTTTGTCGCGGGCGTCGGTACCGGCGGCACCATCACAGGCGTGGGGCAGGTGCTGAAGCCGCGCAAGCCCTCGCTGCGGATTGTCGCCGTGGAACCCGAGGAAAGTCCGGTACTTTCCGGCGGGCAGCATTCCCCGCACAAGATCCAGGGTATCGGCGCAGGGTTCATTCCGGATATCCTGGACCGTTCCGTCATCGACGAGATCGTCAAGGTCAACAGCACGACCGCGATCGAAACCTCGCGGGCGCTCGCGCGCAACGAGGGCATTGCCGGCGGCATTTCCTCGGGCGCCGCGATCGCTGCGGCGCTTGCGATCGGCAAGCGGCCGGAAAACGCGGGCAAGACCATTCTCGCGGTCGTGCCGTCATTCGCGGAGCGCTATCTGTCGACCGCGCTGTTCGAAGGAATCTAATCGTGCCAGATCAACCGAGACGACCACGAACCCTGAACGACGCCCGAACCGAAGCCGAAGCGGCGTTCAAGCGGACCACAACCAAGGTGCCGGAGGCGCCGCCCAAAACGACCGCGCTTCCGGGTGTGAAGGAACTGGTTTCGCTGCGGATCGACCAGGATGTTCTCGAACACTTCCAGGAGGGCGGACCCGGCTGGCAGGATCGCATCAATGATGCGCTGAGGAAGGCGGCAGGGAAATAGGCTGGGCAGGGTTCATGCGCTCACATCTGGCGCGCATTTGGTTTGCGCTTCTTGCCGGTGCGCAGATGACGCCGGCGTCGGCGGAATCGGTGCCGTTCAACTGCGTCATTTTGCCGGGCAGTGAGCTGGCCAGCATCATGATGACAAATTCGTTGCCGGGCGACGCCTCCTGCATGGTGACGTGCAAGTTCTCAACGACCAAATACGACAACAATCCACAGATCACCTGCGCCAAGCCGATACCGGCCGGCAAGGAAGTGGAAATGTGCCGGCTGTCGTCCGGCGGCGACAAAATGGTGAAACTGATGGAGGGGCATGCGGAGTGCACGAGATAGCTCGACGCGGAACCAAGATCCCGGAATTGAAAAGGCCCGGGATATGCAGCGCTGCGCCCCACTCAATTTCGATCTGGGAGTGTCCACGCGATCGGTGCTAAGGGATCCTCCTGCTGCTGTCATTTCCGGGTCTGGCCCTGCGGACCATCGCGGAATGACGCCACTAGCAAACCTGGAGAGACTGCTCATGCGTATCCTGCAACCGGCCGACTGGCCAAAGCCGCGCGGCTTTTCGCACGGCGTCACGCTCGATGGTCCGGGCCAATGGATCGTGCTCGCCGGCCAGACCGGTGGCGACGAGAAGGGTGACTATCAACCCGATATGGCCGGCCAGGTGGGGACGGCGCTGCGCAGGATCGTCAAGCTGCTTAAAGAGGCTGGCGCGGGTCCGGAGCACATCGTCCGTCTCACCTGGTATTTGACCAGCCGCAGCGAGTACGAAGCCGCGGGCGCCGGCTATCGGTGCCGCCTGGCGGGAGACGCTGGGGCGAAACTTTCCGCCCTCGACGCTGCTCTACATCTCAGGCCTGGTCGACGAACGCGCGAAAGTCGAGATCGAAGTCACCGCGTTCGTACCGGCCGGATAGGACCTCCCGATGACCAAGCGATCCACATCGGCGGATTTTGTGACCGCCTTCGCCACCGGTTGGCCGGAGAACCAGCCGGAAATCATGGTGCTGTCGCTGACCACGCACAAAGGCGTCCAGGACTTTGCCCTCAGCAAGGAACAGGCGCTGCTGATCGCCAAGACCATGAAACAAACCGCCGCGCAATTGGCGAAGCCTAAGCAAGCTTAGCTGAGAGCGAGCCGCGGCGAACCAACTAATGGCGGGTCAGTGCGATGTTGGCGCCCCTGAACTGGCTCGCAGCCGTGATCACGACGGACTGCCGGTTGCCGCGCGTCGCCAGGGAAAGGTTTGCCGTGAAACCGGGCGCGCTGGCGACAACCTGAAAATTGCCGTTGCTTCCGCGTCCCTCGAGGGTGCCGTTGACGCCGCGGCTACTCTCGCTCCACGTCCCGGAGAGCGCATTGCCCTGCGCGACCACATTGCTTGAGAGAATGAATCTGTAACTGTCGCTGGCGCAGGTGAGGCTCTGGTTGAGGCCGGTCCCGCCTGCGCCGACAGCGTAGGCTGCGCGGCAGCGAATTCGCTCGCTCGATCCGTCGTCGAGGGTGACGGTGCCCCCGCCCGACCAGTTGCCCGCCATGCCAGCGAACGGCCCCGATTGCGCGTAACTTGCGGAGCCGGACGCCGATGCCACGAACACCGCAGCGACGACAAATATCAGCCGCCTGACACCCGCGAAGGTGCCAGTCGCCAGGCCTGTTTTATTGCCGGGATGCTTCCCACCGACCGCTGCACGGTACGCCCGCAGATGCCCCATTCCATTTCCCCGATCCGGAGTTGCCGTTGAGTTGGCCATTTGCATATGCACCAGCGATGGAGACTCGCACAAGCCCCTCACGGCCGATGCTGCCGGAAACGCTTGCGCCGGGAGCAGAAACTTTGCCGTCGGAAACGGTAAGTGTTGAGCGCGTCGTCGGCTCGCAACTACCCGCCTTGGTCACGATCGTGACATTCCAAAGCCCGTCATAGGGCGTCTGGGCAGCCGCGGGAGCAGCTGCGAGGACGGTGAGGGCGGAAGCGAAAAAAGCAATATAAATGCGGTCATAGCGCATGAATCAAATCCCGATTTGTGTGATGTCGCAGGCTTATCCAGTCACAATGTGTCCAAAATTTGCTGCGCCGCGCAATAGGAAAAAGTTCCATGCAAATCAGATAGTTGATCTCACAATTGATTGTAGTTTGGGAACCGCGATCCCACGCGACAGAGCTGCTAATTGGAAAGAAGCGCGAGCCGGGGTCCAATGATTCATTGCTCCGGAAGCTTTGGCGCCAAGGTCGCAAACTGCTCGTCCTGCGGTTTTGCCGGCAGGCTCTTGTAGGTCTTGGCGTAGTCGATCACCTCACCCAGAAGTTTCTGGCCAAGCGGCGCCAGCGCGCGTTCCCACAACTCGCGCGCGGTTTCACCCTTTTTGACGAAGCACCAATCCTGCGCGGCAATCGCGCCGGCGTCCATGCGATCGGCGAGATGGTAGACGGTGCCGCCGGCGATCGGATCGCCTTCCTTGATGGTCCATTCGATCGCCGCGATGCCGCGGTGACGCGGCAGCAGCGAGGGGTGATAGCCGATGCCTCCAAGTTTTGCCGCAGCCAGCGCCTCCCTGCTGACGCGCGCGTGGCTGTGCGCCGTCACGATCAGGTCGGTGCGCTCGGCGATCTCGGAAGCCGCGACGAGCTTCGGATCGGCCTGCACTCTGACTTCGATACCCGCGGCGCGGGCCGCTGCGGCGAGCCGGTCTTCGGCGTCGGCAACCACGACGCCTGCGATTTCGACACCGTGTTGCCGCAGCATGTTCAGCGTGGTCACGCCGAAATGGCGGGAGCCGACGAGGGTGATCCGCATGGCCGTTCTATCCGCTTCGAAAGAGGCACTCGTTCGTCGATAACACGTCGCGGGTATCTGTCACGCCGCCCGTATGTGGGGCAGCGGGTTATCAACAGGACGCGGCGCCGCCGAACTCGCGAGGTGAGGGCGGCCCAATCCGGTTGAGCAGGGAATAAAAGCCGTTCCGCGTTGTTCGGTTTGCAATAAGAACTCAGTCAAAAAACGGCCCATCTCGAGATGGCGGCGAGCAACGGGTAAGAAACATGTCGGACAAGATCGACAGGGGACGGCTGATCATACCGGCGCTGGGAAGGATATACGAGGCCGGGGCGCCCTACAGTTACGCATTCATGCGTTTCGCTACCGGCGCCATTTTGTTTCCGCACGGTCATCAGAAGGTTTTTTACTCCTCGCCGGACCGGCTTGCGGTTGCCATCGGCAACAAGGGCCTGCCGCTGCCGCTCGTGCTGGCTTACCTGACATTTTTCAGCGAATTCGTCGCCGCTGCATGCCTGGCGGTTGGCTTGTTCACGCGCATTGCCGCCGCGATGATCTTTATCCAGATGATGGTCATCGTGACTATCTTTCAGGGGCCTTACGGGTTCTTCTGGACCAATCGGGGCTACGAATACCCGCTGCTGTGGGCCGCTTTCTGCCTCGCCATCTTCTTTCGGGGAGGGGGACGATGGTCGGTCGATCATTACATCGGCAAGGAATTTTAGATCGCGTTTGCTAACCGGCGGCGGGTCAACTATCGCGCGGTCCGCATGACGATTCTCTCTTTAACCTGCACGCGACCAGCAGGCACCGACTCAAGCCTCGGCGCCGGTCATTGGGGCTGATTCAAGCTGGCGTTCCTGCGCAGTTTGGGAATTTTCCCGCTGCGGAGAATCCTTCATTACCAGCCGGCCGGCAAGACCTCCCGAGGAGAGACCTCCCGAGGTGAGACCTCCGGCATCGAGGCCTGCGAGGGATCTCGATAAGCGGCCATCCTGGTGCGGGTGGCCTTTTTGGCGGCTTTAGGTTTCGAGGCCGTGGGCGAAGGAGTTCTCGAGGCCTCTTGCGAGCTGGCATCCGCTTGGGCAAACGCCTCACGAGGCCGGTCGATAATTGGAGTGCTTGCGACGACCACCGAGGACGGCGGGACAATGGTCGGCAGGCTGGTATCGATCACGACTCGCTCGGGCCATTTGTGCGCCGATTTGATGCGGATGATTGATTTGTCTACCTGCGCTTCCCGAACGAAGCTTTGCAGGGAATCCGGCAAATACCAGCCGGCTCCGAAGAGCATCGCGAGAAGCAGGCTTCCGACAAAAAAGAAGTATCGAGCTATCAGCACTTGGTAGTAACCGCCGCGTTTCTTGCGAGCGACCGAAGTCCCTCGGAATGGTGTTGCGCGGAGATAATGGGCTAGTCGAAAGTCCGTTCCCGCCTTCGTCACGGAACTTTAGTTGCGGCAGGTGGTTTCCCCACCGTGCGTACACACTGGAGGAAAACGATGAAGAGGTTTTTATTGTTGGCGCTGTTAGCGCATTTGCGGTGACGTCTGTCTTTGCGCAAACTGCAAGCGAGTACTACGTTGTGCGTGATGCCTCGACCAAGAAATGCACCGTTGTTGACAAGAAGCCGACGACCACGACAACCACGGTCGTTGACAACGGAACATTCAAGACCAAGACCGAAGCCGAGACCGGCATGAAGTCCATGAAGGTCTGCACGGAAAAATAAGCTTCGAAAAAACAGGCTTGGAACTGCGGTTGCCCTGTCGCCATCGTGGATGGTAGCAGGGCCTTTCCATTTTAACCTTCGGATCGGCGATGGCCGATCAATGGTGCCGATCGCGCGACGCCAATCACCCGCGGGCTGGATTTTTTGCTAGTGTTGGAACCGCGGTCCGCCGTCGCGAATCGTCTTCGCCGGTGCGCGTATGCAGTCAGAATTGGCGTGCTGCAGTTATGCTCCGCCGAACGTTGCGTCCATCGCACTCGGCCTTCTTTTCCGCGACCGGTTCAAAGGCACAACCCAAGCAATTTTATTCGACAGGCCTGTTCGGCGTGGCGGGACGCCGGCGGCGGTTTTGCCGATGGTGATCGTGACCGGGGACGCTCATATCCTCCCGCGATCACCATGGCCCAGTAGGTTCGCCCGGTCGTCGCGCTCTTGGCGCTGGCGACGCCGACTTTTGTGGCTCCACGCATCAAGAGGTTTTTCCGGTGTGCCGGCGAATCAATCCATTGATCAAGGGTTTTTGGGAAACTGTCATAGCCAAAAGCGATATTCTCGGCCGCTCGTTCGGCGTTCGATGCGGCGACACGCGAGGAAAATGACCCGAGCACGCCATGATCAAGCACGTCCCTTGAGGCCATGGCGGCGGCCTGCTCACGCGCAATCCGGTGCAAAGTGGAGTCCGAGGTTACCCGCCCCTCGCCGTGCTGAAGGCGGTAATTCGAGATCATTTCTGTTGGAGCTGCGGGCGCCGATTGCGCGAATGCCGAACTGCAAAGGACAAGCGTGAAGCACAAGGAAATTGACAGGGCGGATTTCATTGATGATCTCAGCGGCAGGAGCGCTGTTTTTCGATACGCTTCCCAAAAGAAGTGGGCAAGATTGATCGTTCGCAGAAATAAGGCGGATAGTGAAGGAACAATTGGGGCGGAACTGGGAACCGGGATTTAGCGCCCGTGACGCTTCGGCACCTTCATCGTGTACTGGGCGCTCGATCGGCGTCAGCCTATTTCGGCTGAGACCGTTTCATTTGCGAAAATGGTTTGTTTGCGAAATAGCCGGCGGCAGATGGGGTCCTTCATCTGAAGCAAGTAGCCGGGCGGCACTCCGGGGAGAGCGCAGCGCCCGGCCACTCGACCGCGCTGGCGTAGTTGCCCCCAGCGCGTTCGACACCACGACGAGGTTACGGTACATCGTGGTATCAGTGTGGCAACGGCGCAGTTTTCCACTGTACTTCGCGTTCAGGTGAAAATTTGATCGCCGCCAAATCGAAAAGTGTCACTAGGAAGTGAGCATGAAGAAGGAAGGGGCATGAAGATGGCTCCCGGTTAACTTTTATTAAGTTGATTTCGCGAGAACTGTTCGCTTTGTGTACATTCGTGCGCCGTTCCGTGCCGATGTGTGCGGCAACACAGAAACGCCGGGCTTAGCCCTGATCTCCGCAAAGGCAGCCCACACTGGCCAAGTTTTACATCAATTTCCGCTATCGCGATCGCGTTTCAACCGATGATGAAGGTATTGATTTGCCGAATCTCGAAGCGGCCGTGGATGTAGCAATCCGATCAGCCAGTGAGCTCGTCGACGAGACCATCAAACATGACGGCGGCGCGATACCCGACGCCATGATCGTCACCGACGAGGATGGGAAAACGTTAGCGACGATTTCTATTTTGGATGTTCTGCGAAAAAAGCGGGACGGGTAGCGTCCATTGCTGCGGAAAATGCAACTCAATCCCTGGCGGAATTCTCCCTCACGCAGCGGTGTCGGCGCAATGTCGGGCAACGGACCATCAGCCTGGACGATCTTTCTACATCTCTCGGGCGCCTATTGTCCTATGGGACAATTGGAAGTTGGTTGTGGGAGGCATAACGGTGAAGGGAGGAGGAACTAATTGCCTCTTCTGTTGGTTAACTCGCGTCAGTGTTTAGCAGACCTCCAAGTTAGCAGACCTCCAAGATTGTGTCGGCGGACAGGTCAGGGATGTCGATGATGCCAAATCAAAATATCGTTCTTGTCGTCGATGACGACCCTGGCATGCTCAGGGGAGTAAAGCGACTGCTGCGGGAACACGGTTACGACAGTATCCTGTTTCCGTCGGCCGAGGCTTTTCAAAATCACGACGATTTCGAGGAAGCGGTGTGTATCATCATGGACATCAACCTGAAGGATGAATCCGGGATCGAGTTGAGGCGTCGTCTCAAGGCCGCCGGAATTTTGGTGCCGGTCATCTATATCACCGGGAACGACAACCCCGCCGTTCGCAAGGCGGCGCTGGAATCCGGTTGCCTTGCCTATCTCACAAAGCCGTTCTCGGCGAAGTCGCTGATCGAGCCGGTCGAAAGAGCATCGGCGGGACTTGCATAGGACGCCCCGCTGGCGCCTCTCTTGGCGGCGGCTATGGAGCGTAACCCGAGGCCACGGGGAAAATGGTTATGTGGCGACGTCTTGGGGCCGAATTCTTTGGTACCTTCTGGCTGACGTTCGCGCCCATCATCGGCGCGGCGGTTGCCGGCATGATCAGCCGCTGGCAGCATGATGAGCCGGACACGTTGTGAGCACTGGTTCTTCTCAGAAGAAACACCCCGCCCTTAAAGCTGTTCTTGTCGGACGGATTCGCGGAATCGTTTAGTCGGCATATCCGTTTGTGGGCTGGGCACCAAACGGACATCGATCCGGTGATGGTCATCAGTTACCGGGGGTAAAGGTTTGTTTACCTCTCCCGCGGTACTCAATCGGTGAGGTGGCTTAACTCACCAGGGGCAGGCCTCGAACCCGTCGACTTAACCCGGCGGGTTTTTCTTTTTCTTTTGCCGGGTGGCGCAGGTCGTCGAAACTGCCTTCCGCTCCGCTCCTGGGAAACGTCCGAAAATCTAGCGGCCCACCGCCGCTCAAACCTTCTTTCAAGGTCAAGGGGGATGTCCATAACCAGCGCTCCGGGTTGGTCGTCGCCCCGGTCTCAAGGCCACAACGCACGCGGTCCCTTAAAGGTCCCTGCGCAATCACGCTGGAACAATCCATGGGACGCCAGCTTGGTAGTCGGGTCACGTCGTCCGCGCTGGTCCGTGGCCCGGCACGGCACCCGCCGCAATCGCCCCCTAGACCCAGGCGGGGCCGTGCTCAGGGCAAGGGGGTGCGCCGTGGCTGATACTCCGGCTCAAATCAACTTCGATGCGCCGGCCGTTCTTCGGAAATGGCCTTCGGTTAACAATGAACGTCTCACCAACACCTGGCCGTACCTTGTCGCTGAAGGCACTCTTGACGATTGCACACGGGAATTCATGTCGAAGCCCGTATCTCAGCGGCATTTGTATGAGATCCACACCGCTCCCCAGGGCGAATTGATCACCGCTGTTTTGTCGGCTGAGCAGATTATTGAACTCGCCCGGCTGCGGGATTTTCTTTAGGCGCTCGCCGGCGACGGTGCAGCGTTACCGCGGTGGATGTAGTTCGCCCTTTAACCAGCCCGTCGCCTTGTCTGTTTTCATCGGATCAGGGCCGTCGCAAACAAAGCACTGGAACGTGCGCGACCCTTTGCCACGCGAAGGCAACGCCAAAATGAGATGAGCCCCGCACTTGGAGCAAGTCAGTCGCTCGGTCTGTCCCATGGCTCCAGTGTGGCGCCAGATCGACCGACCGTCCATTCCAAAGAAAATTCGACTCTGAGAATACTCTTCCCTCGGCTCGGTCGTTGCTGGCTGGCGGCGGGCGCGTTCCGAGCCCGGTCGGCTGGGCTACGCACCGCATCCAGCGGCACCGCGAGCATGTAAGGGGCGGCGCCTGGATCAGAGATTAGGTGCCGACCTGGCGTTACGGCACGCTTGATCGCCGCGTGTGCCGGATGACTAGCTCGCTGAGGCACTCGGAAACTCGCGCCGGGCCGAGCTTGCCGTAGCTTTTCTGGCATTCATCTCTAATCCGGGCTACGGGATTTTCCGATTTCATATTCCAGCCGGCTACCACCAAAAATAGGGCAAGTACGCAAACGATGCCGCCAGCGGCGTAGGCTGCGACTTTGCCCCAGTTCGCTTTCCCGGTTGATGGCCCTGCATCGGGCCCGACATTATGATCGGCCATGGGCGTTCACCTTGGTTCGGGGCGGCCCTTTCGCCCGCGCAGTCTTCCGCGATCTGAGCGAGCGCGCAAGGCGCGGCTTGATGGGGGCCAGGGGCCGGCGCCGATCTCCTTTCGCAGATTTTTGGCGCCAAAACCCAAATCATTGGCTCGCATTGACAAGACCTGGATGCGGACTTTCGGTAAATGGCCTTTGCCGGGATTTGAGGTCCGGCCACGGAAATACCGACGCCGCCAGGCGATCATACTCCGCTCGCGGCGTCGTTTGTTAATTCTGAGCGAGGTTTACGCCCATGCTTGCTGAGAAGTTTTTTCTGGTTCTGGAAACGCTCAAGAGCTTCGCCAGCGATGGCAGCCCTGTTGTGGTGAGCACCGCCAGACATATCCCGATCAAGCTGCCGCCACGTCGGACGTAAGACGCGGGCTGTCGATCCCTCGCGAGCTTCCGCCTTCCCCAACGATGCTCCTTCCGCTCCGGATTGAACACGCTCACGAGAAGCGCCGGCGCCGGTCACACAAAAAGCGCAACACCGGCAGAGACTGGCCGTGCACGCGAGACGGCCTGAAATGACAACAGCAAGGGGTGCGGGCTGCAGGTCCGCGCCTTTAACCTGTGAACATCGATCCGAAAAATGGCGCCGCGTCCGCGTTAGAAGCGTAGCCTTTGAAAGAAGGGAGTCGGTCCACGGTGATGATGCGGATTGTCCTGATCGTCCTGCTGCTCTGCTCTCCAGCGTTGGCGCACGATCCCGGCCATCCCGAACTCAACGACTGGTTCGACAGGCTCACATCCGGCAGGGGGCTATGCTGTTCGTTCGCGGACGGCTTTGCTGTCAGCGATGTTGATTGGGAATCGAAGGACGGCCACTATCGAGTCCGCCTTGAGAATAAGTGGATCGATGTTCCCGACGACGCCTTGATCACCGAACCGAACCGGGCGGGACGCACGATGGTTTGGCCGCTGCGGTTTGACGGCCAAATCCTGATCCGGTGCTTCATGCCCGGCAGCATGGGGTAGGGTGCGAGGCTTCGGTCCCGCAACCATGCACAAGCCCGCCAATTCGCGGCCGGCGGGTTTTTTCACGCAGTCAAATCGGCCAGCCGCAGGATTCTGCGTCGGTTCATCCGATCAAGGGCGTCCACAACCTCGATCTCGTCGAGCACGCTCAGCAGGCGCTCCACCGTCCGCGTCGCGTCGCCCTGCGCCGCGATGCATTGGCCGACGATGCGTCGTGCATGCTCCAACGCCTGTAAAACTGTTTCCTGATCGGATCTAGGCATCATTGTGTCCGCGATTTACGAGTAACAGCCCCGTGACGAGCATTGATACCGGCGATTTGTTTCACGACGTTTTCGCAAGAGAAGGGTTTTTGTTTCATCTGCGTTTCGTCAGCTTGGGCAAACGGCACCCGATCAAGCCACACAGGCGCGCCCCGCGCTGGCCGCAATCGACCGGCACGCAGCAGCCCGCAAACCGAACGCACACCAGCCGCCTTCCTGGAGCATGCAGGCGGGCTTCACGCGTCAGGCCCGCCGTGCGCTCAATTGCCGATACTTTCGCAGCACGGCGAAATATCTCTTGCAGAAGCGCAGGTAAACCAGCCTGAAAATGAAAGCCAACATCGACTCGAACCTCGTTGATTGAGGGCGAGGATTAACAGCACTTGGTTTCCGGACGGCTTCGCGGCGCAGTCAAATCAGGTTACGGCTGTAATCAACCAGGGGATGGGACGCCGGCGTGAAGCTCGCGTCGATGTCGAGGCTTTGCAAATGGGCCGGCGGAAATGGTGCAGCGGAAGCGCGCTGCCGGCGTCGACGTTGTCGAACCCTAGTTGATGCTGCCTTGCCGGTCTCGATCGTAGGCCTGCAGGATGCGGACAAAGTCCGCCATGCTGGACCGATCCCGGCTATCGGCCGTGATCGGCATTTGAAAATTTGGTGCGGGTTGGCTCTGCCAAAGCCGCCGCACGATGTCGGCAATCTGCTTCATGGCGCACATTCTGTTCGGGGCGCTTGATCGACCCCTCTAGGTTTCAGTACCTAGGTCTTCCTAGGCTTCATTACGACTGCGCGCCAAGATCGTTCCGCCTTAAAATTAGTTTTAGTTAATTCCCGCCGCCGGGGTGGGTTAACTGATACTTGCGCATCTCGGCGAGGCGCGCCCGGCAATATTCACGATAGAGCATTGTGAAGAATGCCAACATGATCGAACTCCGTTGTTGACCACGCGGTTATCATGCTCGTTGATCATTTCCGGCCGTTTTCGCCGCTTGCGTAAAATGACTTCATTAGCGCAGAGAGTTGTTTCGCCCGGAACCCGCTGAAGAAGTCACCTCACGCCTCACGCATCCGTGAGTATGTTTGCTCGTGGCCCGCCAGCCGGAAACCAATTCCCCATCGCGAGTGCCAAAGAAAACGGCCCCAGCCGAGAGGGTCCCGACAGGGAAGTTCACCTGGTCTTGGGAGTATCGCTATGCTTGGCCCTTCGATCCTTGCCGGATCGCCGATCAACTCCGGATCGGCGCTCGCCAGTTAGTCGCTTTTCTTCTTCCGAGCGCGTATCTGTTCCGGACCGTCTTTCAGTGGTTGTTCGTCTGTCAGACTGCTTCCGCTGATCATCCATTGCATGTCACCGCCGGTGAGAATCAATTTTGAAGATGGTGCACTGTGCGACTTCAAAAAGCTTGTCCGGCAACCGACTCTGGACCAATTTTTTATCGCGAAACTGCCACCCCCACATCCGTTCCCGTTCGCGGGGCCAGAGCAGGCATCATTTGGAAGCGCGGCGACTTCCCAAAATGACCCTTCACCGTGGTGAATGGTTCGACGTGGTGATGGTATGGGCGCCTTGTCGCTTGCAGGGATGCCAGGAAGCACAGATACTTTTGCGACTTTGGCCATCATTGACAATCGCGGTTCGGCGTGTCGCGATGAGAGGGGGGCATCGTGGGCAAGTCTTCTGTCATTTCCTCTTCGGTCATTTTCGGCCTTGGATCGATCCTTATCATGTCATCGGTAAGCGCCGCGCAAGCTGCTGAACTTCAGATCATCGCGGGGGGCGGCATCGCGGTTCCCTTGAACGTGATAGCCTCCGAGTTCGAGCGGGCTACAGGCCATAAGGTCGTTATTCGCTATGGCACGACGCCTGAACTGATCAGGATGGCCACGAGCGGTGGTCCATTCGATCTTGGTGTCGTGCCTCAAGACGTTTGGAAAGATGCTGCCGCGCGGGCACAGGTCGCGCCAGGACCTCTGCCCGACGTCGCCCGGGTTGGCATCGGCGTCGCGGTCCGCGCGGGGGCGCCCAAACCCGACATTAGCACGCCGGAGGGACTCAAGCAGACGTTGCTCAAGGCGCAGTCGATCGCCTCGATACCGGCGAGCGCCACCGGCGCCCAGCTTTCCGGCATATACGCGCGTCTTGGCATCACCGAGGAGGTGAAAGCCAAGACCAGGGCGCAGCCGGCGCCCGCGCAGATCGTCGAGGCGGTTGCCAACGGCGACGCCCAGCTCGCCGTCTTCCTCCTTAACGTGCTGAACGATCCCCGCCTGGACGTGGTTGGCCCATTCCCGGCCGAAGTACAGCGGGAGGTCGTCTACGCAGCAGGTATCGCCGCCAACAGCAAAGAACCGGAAGCGGCCAGGGCGTTTGTGGCTTATTTGATGTCTCAGGCGGCCATCGCAGTGATCAAGGCCAAAGGCATGAGCCCCGGCTGACGCGGCGTTGCCACCTGGCGGGGTAAATTATCGATCGACGCCGCCGGGCCGGCGATCCACCGGCATTCGCCCTATCGACGCCGCGCCGCCAAACGAAAACCCGCCCGTGACCGGGATCAACGAGCGGGTTTTCTGCGAGGCTGCGGCGTGTGCACCGCGACTCGATCATAGCGTTGATTCGTTTTCGCGCGAATACGGCAAACGGCAAAGCTTCAAAATAAATCGTCTCCCGATATTCCGGTCGACGCCGCCGCTTGCCGGGCGTGTCCAGCCTCGCCCTCGCGGCATCAATCGTCAGCAAGCTAATGACCGGCTTTTCCGCCCGTCGCCCCCATAGGTCAAAGGGGTCCCGGCTGGTTTTCGGTCGCTTTGACCAATTTACTTAATCCACTTGCAACTTCGGGATGAAAGAAGATCAAAAGTCCGTGCCCGCAGGTTCGAAATCGTCGTCAAGACCATACATAAGTACGTATAGCTTCGCAGGAGGTGCCGCGATGCCTGATGCTCAGGACCTAATCGGACGTGCTCGCGTGTTTCAAGAACGTGCGGAGCAAGCGCTGGACCCGATTTCACGTCAGCACTACCTCGAAATGGCGGCCCACTATCGAGCGCTGGCGGTTGAACATCAGGAAACGAAGGCGGCCCCGGAGCGCGAGTTTGAACACGGGAACAGCTAGCGGCGTTCGCGCCGCCGGGCCCGGCTACCTGATCTTGGTCAGGCACTCCTTCAGGCGGTCAAGCTCTTGACGAACTTGCGCCTCCATGGCGTCTTGCAATGCGGCTGTGCCCCTGCCGGACAATTCTGCGGAGGCCTTTCTGTCCAGATTCTGCTTCCAATCCCGGATTGCCTGTTTAGTGGCCGTTTGGGCCTCCGACGCCGCCTTAAGGTAGGTCTTTATGCAGGCGTCGGCCAAGGAGCACGTCTTGCACTCTTGAGCGGAGGCAGCACTTGAAACAAGCAAGGTAAGTGTCGCGACAAGGACCCTCATTGCTTTTCCCCGGCATTGCCCGGCGGATGTTCTACTTGGCTGGGCTTGTTTGCAAGGGTGGCCGTAGATTCACGCGAATGAATCCGCCATCCGGCTCATCGCGGGATGCTCCCGGTTCTTCACCTTGATCCAGTCCGCAGGTCGGCCGGCGCAGTAAGGTCGGTCACGCCGTTTCGACACCACGCCTTCGAGGCCCACCTTGCACGATGCCTTGAAACGACCGTGTATATTCTGTCCCTCGGTATTCCATGCCATAAAAATCGGGAGTGGCTTTTTGGTTCCAATCTCCGCGGGCGAGAAAGAAATAGGTTGGGCCGGACATCACTGAACTGGTATTCGGGAACGATAAAATAATGCGGATCTATATCATTGCTGCGAGCCTGGCACTTTCGGTCATCGGAAAGGCCGGCGGCACGGTTCTCGATACCGGAGCGGATGCGCAGAGATATTGCGAGCTGCTTGTTGAAGGCTCGTTCCACGATAACGACGAGGCACGGTCCGCCGGCGCATGCGAGGGAATGATCGAGACGGCCATGTATTTTGCCCCAAACCTGCTGCCTGACGCGCGAGCATGCCCTCCGGCCCTGGGTAGCGTTTTGGAAAGTGCCAAGGTTCTGTTGCGGTATCTCGACCAGAATCCGGATCGATTGAACATGCCCGGCATTGCCCTTGCTTTTGAAGCATTTAGAGATGCTTGGCCGTGCCAGGGCGACGATGCCGAGCCGTCAGGCCGCTCTGGATCTAAAGCAAAAAAGCGCGCGCCAAAAAAATCAAAATAAGACGACCATGCCCCCGGCGGATCGCTTGACCGTCCGCACACTGAAATTCGGTGCTTCAGCCCGACGCTTGCTTCTATTGCGACTCGCCGAGCCTCGATCGATAACGCCGTCGTAAACGCGCGATCAAGGAGGCTGCCATGAAGATCGTGCTTCTGGTCGTTGGCCTGCCATTTATTGTCCTGGGGCTGTTCTTGTTCGTACAAGGGGTGGGATTATTCTCAGGGCCGCACAATGCCGTACTGGTCGACGCCGGCGCCGGGATTGTGGCCTTGGGTATCGGCCTTGTCTGGTTCGCATTGCGGTAGCCAGCCCTGAAGATTCGTTTTTGCCTATGGGGGAGCGCAGTCCAGCTGTGCTCGCACGCGCGGTATGGACGCCAGGGCAGCGAAGGCTTTAGCCTTGGCAGTTGCGCGCGATTGTAGAGGCCCAAAAATGAAGCGGCGGCGCCGATCGCCACTATCGCGCCATCCGATCAAGGCAGCCCGCTACACAAACAAACACCTCATTGGTCGCCTGTTGGGCGGCCACCTGAGAAAATTGATATGCCGTCCGACAACCCCTGATGCAGGCGCGCGCGCCATCGCTCCATACGCCCCTGGTTTGGGCCTTCGAGATACATCGATTGTTGCATGCCTTGTCGCCGTCAGGGCATTTTACCAGGCAGGCCGCAAGTCCATGTCGCTCTCCATCTGAAAGTGCCGCTTCTTGAGCACTCGCGAGCCAGGTCATTGTCGTCGCCGTAATCAAAAGCGCCGACAAAGTCACCGCCATTTTGCGAAAGTCCAACATTACGGCTCTCCCCAGTCGGCAAAAATGCAATGTTGCACGGCAGAATAGCAGTCATGGCGCCAGAATGGCGCGAACCTGATCATCGGGCTTGTTCCTCGTTCCGTCGTCAACCCCTCGCCAAGCTTCCGGCCTCCTGTGCTTTGTCATCGCGGGCCCATCAGCCTAAGCATTCCGTAGTAGACCGAGATTGCAACGAGCGCTGTGACCGCCCACGCGAATGCGATACGCAGCGCGTTTTTTGCCGAGCTTTTCGCTGCAGCGGGTCCGCCACGAGACGGCGGCCGGGACGGACGCTGCTTCGCTGATCTCAATATCCGGGTCTGCGCCAGAACGTGCATGTCGAACCACTGCCTCACGGTTCCCTCCTAATTTTTACCCAGGACGATGGAACAAAAATTAAGTGTTCACTTTTGGACATTACCGGGAACGAATGCCCGACTGGCGCGTGGTATGAGCGCAGGGATGCCCCGAGGACGGTGAAGTGATCGGGAGAAACTATTTCACGCGTCAGGCGGCGATTCTTTTCAAGTTCGCCCAGACAACCAAGGACCCGAAGGTTGCCGCCGCGCTAATCGAGAAAGCGGCCGATCTTAAATTGCAAGTTGATGAACCGGGCGCGCGGCCTGACCCAACGCTGTCAGCGCTGAACATCATGACGCCCGTCGCGACCGCGCGGGGTAGACTTATGCCAGGTTCCCTGAAGCTCAATTCAGACTGCAACAACGCGATCCGGAAGGAGATAGGACATCGGCTTCGGATGCTGCTCTCGAAAGAACAGCCTGGGCTATCATTGCACATTCAGCAGCTGCTCGATCGCCTGCGCAGATGCGACGAGGAGCCCCGAACACGATCGA
>CAVUYV010000003.1:0-414744 GCA_963745785.1 uncultured Alphaproteobacteria bacterium
TGAGCACGTCGAGGTAATTCGCCTGTAGCTACCTCCTCTGAGGGCATGGTGCGCCTAAGAGTGGGAAGTGTCGAGCACGTATTGTCTGCCGGAGCGATCGAGGAAGACGACGACAAGCTGGGGCAAGCGGTCACCAACATGCCACTGACATCGCTCAAGCGGTTGGTTGGGCGGCAAGCAGTCACTAAAACGGGCACAAGCCGGAATGCCCGTCCGTGCGCTCAATAAAGATCGCGCTTTGCATCGAGGCTAGCGCGATTCGGCTCACGTGTTTCGCGTGACTGCTCTATCACCCAACCAATCCTTAGAGTCAGGAACGAAAGTATCTGCTACGAAGTTTTTATCGACCGAACCAAACCGGATAATAGTGTGCGTATAAATCCAGCCACCCGGCACTCTGAGACGAAATATGGTTTCGTCATACTGACCGGTGACATGATCTTTAAACACTTCTTCGTGGGTGTGAAGCTTTTGCTCAGGCATGAACATCTTTCGAGCGCCGCTGCCAATAGCCACCAAAATCAACTGACTTGCCACGCTTCAAAGACAAAGCTGCGAGGCGGTTGACGTGCTCGCCGTTCGACAGACGGCGGTTGTCCCTCTCCACGACCTCTCTTCAGCATACCGCAAAAGGTACGAGGCTCCTCGGTTAATCCGCTTCAACGGCTGACGGTTCGCGCGCGACATCTGCCTATGCCTCTTCATTTCCCGCGACGATCCGCCCCTTTCGGATGGGCATCGTCATCAGTGCATCATCATATGGATGGAAGGAAGGGAGGTGAGCATCATGCGCATTCGACATTGGCAAGACATCGCCAGCCTGTTGATTGGCATGTGGCTGGTATTATCGCCGTTTGTTCTGGGCTTCACCGGAGCGGCCGCCTGGATCACTGTTGTGCTCGGGTTGTGCGTCGTTCTGTTTGCCGTGGAGGGATTTGTCATTCCGTCCTACCTGGAGGAATGGGGAGAGATTCTCCTCGGCCTCGCTCTGCTGGTGGCACCCTGGACGGTCGGCTACGAGACGGATGTGGGCCACCATCAGCAGTATGGTGTCGGGCATCCTGGTGATCCTGTTGGGAGGCTCGGAACTGATGAACGATCGCGATTTCGCCACGTGGTGGCACGATCGCTGGCATCACCCGGCCAGCTGAGAAGAGGAGTGCCTGGAGCCGCTAGCTCGCGACCGCTGATCTGCTCCGCGAGTCGCGAGGAGAGGCAACCTCCTTTGTGCAGAAGGCCTGCGGCTGGGCCCGCACACCGCTGCAGCGACATTGTTACGATGCGGTTCGCGGCTCTATCGGCTGCCAGATGCTGATCTTGCGCGTCTCCGGCATCAGGAACAGGGCGAGCACGAAGCACACGGCGGGAACCGCGATCGGGTAGATCAGCGCGTAGCCGATGCTGCCGGTGGCCGCGAAAGCCGCCGAGGTGATGAACGGCACCAATCCGCCGCCCCAGCCGTTGCCGATGTGATACGGCACCGACACCGACGTGTAGCGGATCCTGCCGGGGAAGTATTCCGCCAGGAACGCGCCGACCGGCCCGTACACCATCCCGACGTAGCAAACGAGGATGAAGATGATGAAGATCGCGATCGGATAGTTGATGTTGCCGGGCTGCGTGACCGTGCCCAGCCACAAATACAGCGGATAGTAGGTGACCGCGGCGAGCAACATGCCTCCCAGGATCACCGGCTTGCGGCCGATGATGTCGGACAGCCAGCCAAAGAAGATCAGGCTCGGCGTTGCAATGAGCAGCGCGGCTCCCACGATGTAGGCCGAGGTCAGCGGGTCCACCTTGGACACCTGCTGCAGGAAGTACAGCGCCCAGAACTGACCGCTGTACCAGACCACGCCCTGCCCGATCAGCACGATGGTGGCGATCAGCACGTATTTGATGTTGGCGCTGAGGAAGGCCTCCTTCCAGGGGTTCGTGGTCATCTGCCCCTGGGCCTTGATCTCCTGGAAGATCGGCGTCTCCTGGAGCTGGAGCCGGATGTAGATTGCGATCGCCACCAGCAGGAACGACATCAGGAACGGAACGCGCCATGCCCATGCGTTGAAGACGTCATTGCCGAAATACGTGCGCGTCGGCGATGATCACCGCCAGCGACACCACGATCCCGAGCGTCGGAGAGGTCTGCAGCCAGCCGGTGTAGTAGCCGCGGCGTTCGTCCGGCACGTGCTCGGCGACATAGGTGATGGCGCCGCCGTACTCGCCGCCCAGGCACAGGCCCTGGATCATCCGCAGGCCGAAGAGGATGAACGCGGCGGTCAAGACCGATCGACTCGTAGGTCGGGATCAAGCCGATCGCGCCGGTGCCCAGCCCCATTCCGCTGAGCGTGACGAGGAACGTGTACTTGCGGCCAATCCGGTCGCCCATCCATCCGAACAGGAATGCCCCCAACGGACGGATCAGGAATCCGGCGGTGAACAGCGCAATCGTGCTCAGCAGAGCCGCGACCGGGTGGGACTTGTTCGAAGAACTTGACCGACAAGACCGCGGCCAGGCTCCCGAAGATATAGAAGTCATACCATTCGATGACGTTTCCGACCGACGCGGCGACGATCACGCGCCGGAAGTCCCTCGGGATTTGCCATTGCCATGTTGGCCTCCTCTTATTTCAAGGCAAGTGCCTCGCTTGTTTCAGCGCTTTATTCTCGCGGCGCGGTGCGCGACGTTACAGGCGCGAATTGGGAGTCGCGTCCGCAACGCCTGGCCTCGGGGAGCTCTTGAACCACCCGAGGAGAGCTCCAACGGCCTTCAGCACCGCGCCACTGGCTGCCTCTTTTCCGTCTGTCCGGGAGCTAAGGCGCGGACCCAGTATACTCCCAATAGGACTGCCAGCTTATGAGACTTTCGGCTCAATCGAACTGGGATAGGCGGAAGTGACCATCGCTGAAGTCCGCAGATTGGTTGGTCGGGATTTGATGATGGCGGCCTGCCAGATCGCGCTCTAGCCGTAAGTCGATATCGGCGTTCGAGCACGGCACGTCGCGAAGCGGCGAATTCATCCGCTCGCATTGTATTTCGCTTCACATGACCGTCTCGGAGCCACAGGCGCTTGAGGGGGACCGTCCGCGCTAAACGCGCGCGAGCCGCCGGGCTTCCCCAGCGGCTCAAGCGTTGCGTAGCGATGTGGTGCGACGCGCAGCGTCGCGTGGCGGAACGTTGCGATGCGCCGAGGCGCGTCGCGTTGCCTACCGTGATGTCGATAAGTCCTACGCGTCTCATCGACGACCCCAACATGGTGCAGTCGCGAGGCGACTTCAAGACAGCGCTGCTGCCATAAGGCGTGCGCCAAAACGTGCATTCCCGCAAGGCTCCAGCCACCTAGGCGAACCCCCAAGTCCTGCTCCTCAAGAACTGGACCGTTACCGGCTTTTAATTTTGTGAACGCGTAAAGGGCACAAAGCGCACGAGGGCGACGGCGCGCGTTGTCGTCTTGTCAGGGGCGATTTTTTCGACGACCGTGAGGTGCTGAGTGGTGTAAGCGGGCCCCACCGGCATGACGAGCCGGCCACCCACTTTAAGCTGCTCAATCAGCGGCGGCGGTAGCTGCCCGAGCGCGGCGGTCACGACGATGGCGTCAAAAGGACCGCATTCGGGCCAGCCACCATAGCCGTCGCCAAGCCTGACGCTCACGTTGTCATACGCGAGGTCTCTGAGTGTTTTCGCGGCGGCCTCGGCCAATGGCGGGATAATCTCGATGGTGCAGACCTTTCGCGCCAGGTGCGCAAGGATGGCGGCCTGATAGCCCGAACCCGTACCGACTTCGAGCACAACATGATCGGGCGCGACCTCGGCCAACTGGGTCATCAAGGCCACGATGAACGGCTGCGATATGGTCTGGCCGAGGCCGATCGGAATCGGCCTGTCCGCGTATGCGATGGAGCAAGATCGCTCAGGGATGAACAGATGGCGTTTCGTTTGCCCCATGGCCTCAAGGACCCTCTCCGACAGGCCCTGCTGTCCCAAAACACTGGCGTCGGACCGGGCGTAGGCCCGGATGGTTTCGACCATGGCGGCGCGTTCGCGGACGCATTCTGCGTCCTGTGCGGTCGCTTCCCGCGCGACGGCAACCATGGAAAGCACGAGCAGCAGCAAGGTCTTCATGATCGTGCGGTCTCCAATCGGTCCACGATTTCGCGTCGACCGCTTGAGGGCAACGAGTGGATTCGACCGATCAGCCGTTAAGCGAAACACGGCGTCCAGCGAATGACCGCAATGCGTCAGGCGGTCCTCCAGCAAGTCTTGATACCATGACTGCATCTGGCCGGTAAGTTGACCTCTCCGCACACATTGCGCCGCGGAAATGGCAGGACCGGCACTCGCGGATAGTCAAGGTGCCCCGCGGAAGAGCGCAACGGCGAATTGGTGGTTGGCGAGGGCGCGCCAGCGCAGTGGCGCTTAGTAAGCCTGTAATGAAATATTTGAGTAATGGGGCAACGAATCCGATTCACGCCCGTTACTATTGCGGCGGGAAGAATCCGCCGAAAGTGCGCATTAGAGCACGCCCGCCGCCAGCGGCCCCGCCTTAGCAGCCCGCAAGCCGGGGTCGTTTGGTGCGGGGTCGACCCTCCAAACGCACAACGCCGCCAAGCTGAATAATGCTAAGCGGCGCTGAGTTAAATCCGGACAGTGCAATTCCCCGGTACCAATCTGTCTGTGGAGGCCGTGCAAAGGTTCACCGGGCGGGATCGATTTTCGGCCGCCAACTGAGGCGGCCTTACTTGTCTTCGATCCGGGACAACGTCTGTTCCAATTCCGCGATCAGCGACTTGACGTTTTGCACAGTCACATGGTCCGGGATTTGACGCGCCAGCGCCTTGTATCTCGCGATTCTCTTTTTGAGTTCTGCCTGCCCGGAGTTCTTGGTACGCTCCTGTACTGTCCATGGCGATTTTCTTTCGCGATGCTCCCAGCGTTGGAAAGAGTAGATTCCAGTTATGCAAGGGAGTTCATTAAAATTCCGCACAGCAAAATAGAGGCGGGACCCGGAGAGGGTTTGCCCGGGGTCCGAACCGCCGGAACAGCATCCTTCCCTCTGGGGACCGCTCGGCAAGGCTATTATGAAACGGCTGTCAGACCTCGTATGAATACGAGGGCGGTAGTGTCCTAATTTGATTTTTTCTTCTTCATTTGGCGTTCTAACTCTTCAATATGTGCCTGCAGTTCCTCAACCCGACGCCAAAGATCGATTATCAGATGATGCGCGGGTGGTATCGAACCGGCGTCGATATCTGCTTGAAGTTGATCTGCGGATTTCCAATCACTCCGAAAGGCCATTTTGCGCTCCTAACTTGACGTTCGTTCCACCAATTCAACATTTCCAGGCGCGACGAGGCGGCCCGACGCAGGGTGAGTTTCCAGAACGACCATTTGCGTGGGGCCCCGGCCAAGCCACCAGCGCAACCCGTCGGCATGGCCGAACGGACGTAAGCGAACTTCGTGGCAAAAACCCGCCTGTTACTCATCTGTGCACGGCGGGTTTTGTTCGTCAGGCCGTCTTTACGCTCTCGCGACCTGGCCAGATCAGGTGCTTGGCTGTTTGCACTTCCACGCGCGGCTCTCCACCGCCCACTCGGGAGCGCTGCCCTCACCCAGCGATTTGCCAAGCCCGCCAGGGCGGCTTTCGCGCGAGTGTATAGCGGGGAAATCGACCGGCTCTTTCTCGCGCCCCCGTCTTTCTAGCCTATCGTGACCTCCCGATGATCCCACCTAGGGAGCGCGTGCGATGGGAAATAGCGCGCCTGCAAACAGCTCGTTGATCCGTGAGCGGCTGAAGGGGAAGATATTGACCTGCGAGCCGAATGCCTGGAAATCGCCGACCGCAAAATGGGAGAGGCCGTAGGCGACCGGAGGCATGGCAAAGAGCTCAAAGCGACGGCTCAAGCTTGGCTGGTTCTCGCCGAGAGGATTGCACAGGCCGAGGCGATTGAAGCGCTGAAGGCGAAGGGGAAATGACCGACGAAGACGAAAGCACCGATCCCGGCATCATCGCCGCGGTTTTCGCCGCTCGTAGACGCCACGACGGCGGTATTTCCGTCCCGCACGAGATCGGCCAGACAGCGAGTCCTATCGTTTTCCAATCGCATCCGGTGAGGTGTTAATCTTTTGGCAGCGACCCAAACGGCACCGTGCAGGTCTGTCCACAGCAGGAGAGAACTATGGCCGACAAACGGACGCAGTTCACCTGGGATCCAATTGCCCTTGCAGCGCAACTGCGGAACATCGCGAGACAAAGCCAAGTACTGATGCGGCACTTCGTGTCTCATCAGCCGGACGCGATTAAGTTCGGCATAGGCCACAGGTCAACGCTCGGGTTCGAGTTTTTCGAGCTCATGACGAGGATGATGACCGACCCGGTGGTAGTCGCCCGCGCTCAGATTGACCTATTCTACAATACGCTAGGTATCTGGCACAAAACCGCGGAACGCATGCTCATGCTGCGTGCACGCGACGCCGATGCCCCAAAAGATAAACGGTTCAAGCATCCCGAGTGGAGTGAGAATGCTGTCTTCAACTTTGTGAAGGACAGTTATCTCGTCGCGGCAGAGTTGATTCTTTCTGCAATCCGCGACGTCAAAGGCATGGACGAGGCCTCTGCTCGCAAGGTCGATTTCTATACCCGCCAGTTCGTTGATGCCTTGTCGCCTTCCAATTTCGTCGCCACCAACCCGGAGGTCCTCACCGCAACCCTGGCGTCTGGCGGACAGAACCTGCTGCGTGGTTTGGAGAACCTTCTTGCCGATCTGGAGCGCGGCAATGGCCGGCTTGCAATTACAATGACCGACATGAAGGCTTTCCGCCTCGGCGAAAACATCGCAACGACTCCCGGAAAAATCGTCTACCAAAACGAGCTCATCCAATTAATCCAATATACGCCGTCGACAAGAGAAGTGCGCAGACGGCCACTCCTCATCGTGCCACCATGGATCAACAAGTTCTATGTTCTCGATCTACAGCCGAAGAACTCCTTCATCAAATGGGCCGTCGATCAGGGACATACTGTCTTCGTCATCTCCTGGGTAAATCCCGATGAGAAGCTCGCTGCAAAGGGCTTTGAAAATTACATGCTCGAGGGACCTTTGGCGGCACTGGACGCAATCGAGTCTGCGACCGGAGAGCGTAGTGTCAACGCGATTGGCTATTGCCTCGGCGGAACCCTGCTCGCCTCGACGGCAGCTTATTCGGCCGCGAAGGGCGACGACCGAATTACAAGCGCCACCTATTTCGCGACGCTCGTCGATTTTACCGAGGTCGGTGATATGGCCGTCTTCATCGACGAAGAGCAACTGGCGTCTCTCGAAAGACGGATGCGCGAGCGCGGATATCTGGAAGCGCATGATATGGCGACGACGTTCAATATGTTGCGCGCCAATGACCTGATCTGGTCCTTTGTCGTCAGCAATTACCTGCTCGGCAAGGAGCACATCCCCGTTGATCTTTTGTTTTGGAATTCGGATTCGACGCGCATGCCCGCGGCAATGCATTCGTTCTATTTGCGTAAGATGTATCAGCAAAATCTCTTGGCAAAACCCGGCGGTATCACATTGGTGGATACGCCGATCGATCTGTCGAAAGTCCGGACTCCGACCTTCATTCTGGCTACGCGCGAAGACCACATTGCGCCGTGGAAATCGACCTATGCAGCGACACGCTTGTACTCCGGACCGATCAAATTCGTTTTATCCGATGCAGGCCATATGGCTGGCGTGATCAGCCCGCCAGGCACCAAATATGGCCACTGGGCGAACGACAAGTTGCCGTCCAGTCCGGACGAATGGTTCGGCGACGCCACTCCTAATCAAGGGTCGTGGTGGCCGCTTTGGGACCAATGGGTAACGCAACTTGAGGGAGGCCGCGTTCCAGCCCGCCAACCCGGCAGCGGTGAACTACCAATTATCGAAAACGCGCCGGGCTCTTACGTTCGCGTGAGATCGATCGCCTCGTAGGTTGCGGGCAAGCGATCTGGATAAATGCTCCGACCGCGGCTGTGCGAAAATAGAAACGCCCGTACAGAACGGCAGCACATATCGCCACCTCGAAGCGCGAGCTGCGAGGCCTTTAGTTTCCGGCTCGCTTAAAAGGCGGGACGTTGACTAAATCGAACCGGTGCTCTGGAGGCGGCATCCATACGTGGCGGTGCCACGAACTGCCCGCCACGGCGGCCGTGGCGCTGAGATCGCCTGGCAGGCCCATTACGAGTGATGCAGATGTTTGCCGATCAACAGTCTTCCCATCATATCCTCAACTTCTTTGCTTAGCGCGATGTATTGCTCACGGAGAACTTTTAGCCTCTTCCGGTCTTCATCAGTGGCGCTTCCATCTTGGATGGATTGGTATATCTCAGACATTTTGTCGCTGACGGTCTGTTTCGCGTTCAAAAACCTATCGATCGCGAATTGAGCGGCGTCCAGCTGCGGATCGTCCCACACCTTTTTGGTCACTTCCGCCTCCATGTCCTGTTCTTTAGTAACGTAAGGTCCGTGCAATACGTCGCGCCTCCGTTTCCCAATCATCCAAAAAAGAAGCACCAAACTGGCAACTACTGCGTGCGGCTATCCCCACGTTTGACAGAGCAATGGCGGCCATGGCTCGTGCCCCTCAGCAAACCATAGTTCCGTCACGGATCTGATTGAGGCTTCAAACGTCTAGGAGGCGGGTGATCATAGGCCGACGGAATGGCTCTGTGAACCGAGAGAAGCCGGTCAGGGATGCGCTTAAAGACAGACGCAATCCGCTCTACACCATTATCGAACTACCAACCAGCGGGTAACGCTTCTGCTCTTGCAGCCGGTTGATAGGCCGTCCACCGGGAGTGCGGGGCGCGTTTCGCTACCTTGCGTTTCGTTCTAACCGGCAGCGGGGTCTCTGAAACTTCCGGCACCGGTGCGCCCAGCAGGGCAAAGGCTTCTCGCGGGGGGTGGGTAACCGGTGCGTCCGCAACGAGCGGCGGCATCTGCACGACGATGGTGGGAGCACTCGTGTCGAAAGCTATTCGCTCCGGCCACTTATGATCTTGATCTGATTTTATCCTGATTGTCGGCTTGTTCGCTTCCCCACTGGTGACGCTCTGAGTTGGGCCAATCGGCAGTAACCAGTCTGCGATGAACAACATCGCTAGAAGTAGGCTGCCGACAAAAGCCATGTAGCGACCGATAGGCACCTTATTCACCGCCCATTTCTCAAAGAGACCAAGATAAGGCTTCTCGCAGCGCCTATTGGCGGCAGCGAGAACTCGAACCAGTGATGCGCACCGCCCACACTCCGACGAGACGCCCGCCTTGGTTTAAGGGAGCTGGCGCAAGGCTGCTCTCGTCGGAGGCGCGCACGGGTCCGCGACATGATGCAGAAGGTCTCACCCCAGCACAATTGTCCCAAGGTGCACCCATAGGTCAGAGGCGCTGCCGATTTCTCTCGTGGCACAAACTGAACTCGCCCAAGACAAAAGGGCGTTTTGGCGTCCTGATCCGGCATCCTCTCGGTTCGCGCGCTGGCCTTCCTTAGCTGGCGGTTTGAGACCCCCTTGCGCCGTCAGAAAACGCAAAGGTGCGGCGACGATTGCGAGGGGCTGGTCTGGACCTGTTGACGCGGCGTACCAAATCAAAGGCCGGTTGATCCTCACGGACGCAACCGCTTTTTTGGTTTTCGGCTATCGGAATATTTGCCTTTTTGAAATCATCGCTTTCCAGCGGTCGTGATAGTCAGGACCGAAATAAGCTTTCGGTAAGCCGTTGCCCGGTTCGGTTTCAATCTTGCCGCCGCGCGGACAAAGTTTTTCGGCGGCGGCCACGGCGTCGTCGTAGTTGTCTAGCTCGGAAACCAGTTCCCAAACATTTTTACTCAAGCGTCCAGTCGCTTTGTAAACATAGAACGTCATGGGCGGCTTTCTCCCTTCAAGCGTTCCACCAAGCGCAGCACGGTGACAGATTGCCACGCCTTGCCGGTTGGCGGAGATTGAAATTATAAGGCCAGTCCTTGCCGGTATTAAGGATCCTGCTTTAAGAGCGGCTTTGCAAGAGGCTCACGCAGAGCGGTTGGGAATTTGGGTCGCTGTTTGGCCAGTATCATTGCTGGTAATGAGTCAGACCCTTGAAAAGAAAATGCAGGGATAGGAAACACCTTCGCCGCTGCTGACGAAGCATTTCCGCCTGGCACGCAAGAGCCTCGTCAATCGTGCCGCCAGAGGTCTGCTTGCTCCCGCGACAAGATTAGCGGAACGTCCCGGTCGTAAATATGGTCTAAGCACCCATGTAGCTTGAGGTAAGCCACCGGATTAGCCACCGCCTGCATCCTCTCTTCTACCGGCTCATCATCCTTGATAAACTTCACAGGCGTTTGCATGCGCCGAGTTGAGTTGCTGTAACGTAGATAACCGGCAAGCACTTGTCGCTTGGTACGTCTGTTCGGTGTCCGACAGGGCGCCCAAACTCTCCCGGCGACCACTGGCGGCGCAAGCGCCACCAGTGGTGGTGCAGCAGCAAAGTCAGGGTCCGACGCAACCGCGCCGATGGCCACCACAGGCGCAAGGGCCGCGATGGCAAAAGCTACGAAGAAAGGTAAAAAGAAAAAGAAGACGAAGAAGATGTACTGATCCCGCCGATACGCGCTTCTAAGACACAACCCGCCGGTTCACGCCGGCGGGTTTTCTTGCGACAAGCGGAACCTTTGCGAGGTTCGTCGGTTGTGATGGCAGCGGCGGAACTGGGAAACCGGCAGTCGCGTAAGCAGGCCGCACGGAGTCATGCCCGGGCGGCTTTCTTATGCCTTAGACTGCTCTGCGCTCCGGAGAGATATCGTGCGAATAGTGAGAACACTCCACGACGGCTGAGAGAGCTGCGATTTTCAACGCCGTCGGGTTTCGCTCGCCTTTCGCGGCACATGCAAGGATATGCGACGCGATTTCAGCTTTCATCGTCGACGTGCGCTTCGCTTCGGGAAGCATCGCAGCGGCATCGTCGAGGACTGCTTTCATCAATTCGATTAATTCAGGCTGAAAAACCGCTCCAATTGCGCCCATCGCCGTTTCCTCACTCGTACACGCCCATCGCCGTTTCCTCACTCGTACACGCCCCGAGTGTTGTCTGTCCATACCGAACTAAGAGCTATATTCATTGCACAGGACCATCGCGCGGCGGCGGCCCCGGACCTTCGCTGATCTCGATCTCCGCGTGATGACAGGCGTAAGCACTCCTATTCCAACGCCTTCGGAACGCCGTATCGGTACTCAGTGCCTGCAGGACGTAGCGGGCCAAGTTTAAGACCATCGTGCACGGCCTCACAACCGGCCGAAAGGCGTCGCCCTTTCCTTAGGAAAAGGCCGCCCGGGCGTGACACCGGACGGCCTCTCGTGCGACTGCCGGCTCTGGCCTGCTCCGGTTCCGTCGCGATAAGCTGATGCTCAGACGATTTGGTTAACCAGAGGTTAACGGGTCCCCGGCCACCTCTCTGTTACCGCGACCTTCCGGCGGGCGACAAATCACGACGAAGAGCCGCAAGCATAGATTAGGTAAATGCGAGTGAGAGCAGGCCAGAGCAAAGCAGGACAAGACCCGCAACGGTCACACCGAGGAAACTGTAAGAAACGAATTCTTCACGCATGGTACACCACCTATCTCTCGGGAATGCTGGTTACCGTCTCCGCTATTGTGTGCCCCTGCTCGAACAGAACGACCGTCACTTTGCACAGTCAAAAGGATTTCGCGCGGTTCCGAAAATCGGACTCTGACTGATGCTTTAGAGCAACAGGAGGCCGGGCGGTTGGAGCAGTTCGACTCTGGCACCACCGCTCGCGCGACCGTGTTGGTGGGCGCCGCGCTTGGCGTGCTTGTCTCGATTTCTTCGGTCGGGGCCGGCGCGGTGGGCGTAACCGCACTTCTGCTGCTCTACCCCCAACTGCCAATGACGCGCATCGTCGGCTCCGACATCGCGCACGCGGTGCCGTTGACGCTGGTTGCGGGGATTGGACACTGGGCGACGGGCGCGATCGACTGGCACCTTATGGGTGTACTGCTGGTGGGCTCCTTGCCCGGCATTCTAATTGGCAGCTATTGTGCACATCGCGTACCGGAAGCGGCGCTGCGGCTGGTGCTCGCCGCAACTCTGATCCTGGTAGCCGGCAACCTCGCATCCCATGAGCTGCATTCTTCGTCCTCGATTATCGCAGCTTTCGCCCCGAGCGCCGCCCACTGACAAGCATGTTCGCGGGCAGCACCCCGTCAGGCTGGCGCGGCGCTAGCGTTCCGGCTCTTGCGCGCTGTCACTAACCCATCGCCACCGCGTCGCCCTTGGCCCCGTGCGTGCGCTGGTCGAGCCACATCGTGCCGAGCGCGAACGCCAACCAGCCGAAATTGTAGATGAAGCCTATGATCAGAACGACCCAGCCAGGAATCGGGCCGACAGCGGCGCGATCGGCAAATTCCGCCAAGGTCGCCGCAGGCGTCGGATGGATCGCTATCTTGCCATAATAGGCGAGCGCCTGGATAGCAAGAATCCAAACGTAGTTGCGACGCAACCGCCGCCCCGCGGCGCGGAAGAACGAGATGTGATGGCGCGGCGCAGTATAGTCGCGCGCGAGAATCGCCTGCCAGCTATCGTCGCGCGCTTCACCGGTGAATATTGGCGCGTAGAAATTCCTCTCCAGCCAACGCGCGCGGGCGCGCCAGACATTGAAGTAGCGATAACGCCGCGCCTCCATACCAAGAAACACGGCAAGCAGCAGCCCCACCAGCAGGAGCGGCAGGGGTGAGGCCTGCGGGCTCGAAAAGGTCGTCGACAGCGCGATGCCCATCGTGACGATCGCCCAATTGGTCGTATTGTCGAGCCGCGTTCGCCAGATCGTCGAGCGATAGACTTCGCCGCGGTAGAGATGAGCGATGGCGCCCATTTCGGCGGAATCGAATGTGTGTTGCGGCTTTGATTCGCTGGAAACCAAAAGAGACATGGCGGGACTCCGGTTGTCCGAACAACATTTCCGCAAATCACCGGCGTTGACCGGGGAGAGTCCACATCATCGACGCCGATGAATCGATCCGGAATTCGTGATGCCACAACTATGCTTGCCCTGACCCTGAATTACCAGCATCGAGTCCGGGAATAGCGCGGTGCACCGCAATATCCTGACCTAGGTCCGCCTTGGGTCCATGAACGGGCCTGACGCGCTTGAAATGCGATGTCCGCTGCTCTCCCGAAAACAGACGTGTATCGGACGTCGTCCCAAGGTGGGCTTTTTGGATTTACTAATCAGTCACTAATTTAGAAGACAAATGTCTTGCGATAAGTTGTCGATTTCAATATGATTCGTTCATGAAGCGGGACGGACGAAAATTAGATCACAAGACCTTAGAAGAAATTCGTCGGATGGCGGTTCAGCGCGTATGGAACGGCGAGAAACCGAGCGTCGTGATTGCCTCCTATGGGTTCAGTCGTCAGATCATCTACAAATGGTTGCGAGAGGCGCGAGGGAAAGGGCGCGGCTTGCGCGCGCTAATTTCGCGAAAAGGAACGGGGCGCCCACGAACGCTCACGCCCAAGCAAGAGCAACAATTGTTTCGGTGGATCAACGGAAAGGATCCTCGTCAGCACGGCTTTGATTTCGGCATGTGGACGAGGTTGATCGTGCGCAAGCTGATTGCGGACAAATTCGAAGCTAATTTGGGTGTGACCGCTGTCGGAAAGTTACTTGCAAAATTAGGATTGACGCCGCAGAAGCCACTGAAGCGAGCTTACGAGCGAGATCCCATCGCGATCGAAGCGTGGAAAACCGACGTCTATCCAGCCATTGCGAAACGGGCAAAAAAGCGAGGTGCCGAGATTTTTTTCTGGGATGAGTCCGGCTTTCGTTCCGAAGCCGTGCAAGGAAAGACTTGGGGTGTGAAAGGGCAGACCCCAATTATTTTTGTGCCCGGCACACGACAATCCGTCTCGGCGGCTTCAGCCGTAAATGCCAAAGGCGGTTTCTGGTGCGCGACCTACAAGGGTGGAATGAACGCGGAGCTATTTATTGCACTGCTCAAGGCAATGATGTTTCGTCGCAAGAAGCCTGTGCTCCTAATTCTTGATAGTCTGCCTGCCCACAAAGCCAAGATCGTCAAAGATTACGTTGCGTCCACCGAAGGGAAGCTTGAATTTCACTTTCTGCCGGGCTACGCCCCCGAACTCAATCCGGATGAGATGGTGTGGAATTACATGAAGAGGACCGGGACGGCACGGAAGCCGCTTGCAAAAGGGGAATCGTTGCACAATCGGATCGACGTCGAGCTGCAACAAATTCAAGAGAACCGCGCTCTCGTTCGGTCTTTTTTTCGAGCAGAATCCGTCTCCTATATTAGTGACTGATTAGTAATTCCAAAATCTTTGCGCATGAACCAGGCCCACCGGTCCGCAGGGAAAGCCCTCTAGAGATTTGACCACCCCCCGCCCCCTTCGGATTCGTTTGCCGAGCGACGCGGTGGATAAAGGGAGGGCATCCAGACAATTTCCTGTACTTTGCCGTTGATGATCGCGCGATCGACAAAGCCAGGCATGCCGTCTTTCCCACGATAGCTAAGCCAAGCTTGGTAGGGCTTCGAACCTAAGTAGACCGCCCGTTGGCCTGCTGCGAAAGCACGCTCGCCGAACTCGCTGTAAACCCACTGCCGAGCCAGCTGCGTGTCACCTTGTTCTGTGGGAAAGGGTTTCCACAGTCGTCGGTGGACAAAAACGCCGTCTTTGGTAAGCTACTCCATGTTGAACGATAGAGATCACGTCGCATAACGAACACTCCAACGGACGGAATTCCGATTTCATTCGCGGAGGGCCAGCAGCAGACGTTGTGTCTCTCCACAACACTGGCAGCAGACGACGCTTGAGCCGGCTTGGACACTACGTGCCGTAGTTGAAGGCGTGAAGTTTTGTCCGAGAGCCGGATGAGGGGAATCCGCCTATCCGATTCGTGCCGGCAACGATCCTAAGCTGAAGATTGGGGGACCGCGATGGTACCCGAGATGCGGAAGACCGGAATTGACGTCGTTGGCGATATGCCCTGGGGTACCCATTTTTGTCTCTTCTATGAGACAAAAAGGGATCTCCTCGACACGATGATCTCATACTGCAAGACTGGATTGGAAAGCGAGGAGTTCTGCCTGTGGGTTGTTGCCGAGCCCTTGACAGTCGAAGAAGCCATGGATGCGCTGAAAGACGCGGTGCCTGACCTTGATCGATACCTGGCGGAACCCAGTATTGAAATTGTCTCAGCCCGCGACTGGTATCTGCAGGGTGGCACGTTTGATCTCAAGAGGGTAACAGGCCGTTGGCATGAGAAACTCGCTCACGCATCGGCCAGAGGTTACGCCGGCGTGAGAGTGACCGGGGATACGGCCTGGTTGGAAAAGAAGGACTGGAAAGACTTCTGCGAATACGAAGAGGGTCTCAACGAGGCTATCGCCAATCGGCACTTGGCCGTGCTGTGCACGTACCCCATTGCGGCCTGCGGAGCTGTTGAAGTCCTGGATGTGACGCGTACACACCAGTTTGCCCTAGCAAGGCGACACGGGAGTTGGGACGTTATCGAAACCGCCGGGTACAAGCAAGCCAAGGCCGAAATCAAGCGACTCAATGAGGAGCTCGAACAACGTGTCGTGGAACGGACCAGCCAACTGATGCTGGCCTCGGAAGCGTTGCGCGAGGCGCAGACGGAGCTCGCGCATGTCAATCGCGTAACGACGATGGGGCAGCTTGCGGCCTCGATTGCGCATGAAGTCAACCAGCCGATCGCCGGAGTGGTCACCAACGCCGATGCGGCTTTGCGCTGGCTTGGCCGCCGACCTCCTGATCTGGAGAAAGTTCAGTACTCCCTCGATGAGATCATCAAGGACGGCAATCGAGCCGGCGACGTTATCGGCCGGCTACGCGCCCTCATCAAGAAGGTGCCCCCGCGGAAGGATGGCTTGGAGATCAACGAAGTGATCCTTGAGATCATTGCCCTGACCCATGGCGAAGTGGTGAAGAACAACGTCTCGTTGCAGACGCAACTCGCGGCCGGCTTGCCGCTCATTCAAGGAGATCGAGTCCAACTGCAACAAGTGATCCTTAACTTGATCGTCAACGCCGTCGAAGCGATGAGCGGCGTCAGCGAGGGGTCGCGAGAGTTGCTGATCGGCACTGGGAAAGATTCGAGCGGGGTGCTCGTCGCGGTGCAGGATTCCGGCCCGGGGCTGAACCCGAAGAGCTTTGACCGCCTGTTCGACGCATTTTACACGACCAAGCCCAGCGGCATGGGCATGGGACTATCGATCTGCCGTTCGATCGTCGAAGCTCACGGGGGACGGATATGGGCCTCTCGCACTGCCGGCCCAGGCGCGACCGTTCAGTTCACCCTGCCTGTGGCTGAGAGTGTGCAAACGTGAAGCTACGCTAGTCGTCCCCCCCGCATCGTGAACGGTAGTCTGCCGTTCCAGAAGGAACTCTTGGGCGTGAAGTCCGGAAAGGGTCAATCGCGCCGGTTTGACCCTCTGCCAGCCAATTCCGGTCTACCCCGAACAACGGACATCATCAGAGCGGCCCGGTCGGTCCGGTTCGTGCCAACAGGGGAAGTCGAGATAGGCGCGAAGCAGTTGTTAGAACTCGCCCAGTCGACGCACAAGCGCGAAGCGCAGCTCATCTGTGGGCCGCTCCCTCGCCCGGAGGCGCGGTGTCTGGCGCGAGGACCAGCTCCGCGTCGTCGACGATGTAGCGGACATAACGGTAGTCGCGGATGAAACTGATCCGGCCGTCCTTCCATTCCAGCCACATCAGGTAGCTAGGCTTCTCCGCCTGCGGATCCTCCCAGACCGCGATCACCTCCCGGCCCTCGAGCCAGGCTGGGGCGAGCCGCACGCCCTCGATCTTGGCGTAGATGCCGAAGAACATGCCCACGTCGGCGGCGCCGGCGCGCAGCGGGTAGGTCGACTGGATCAGCCGCACGTCGTCGGCCAACATCGCGCGCAGCCCATCCCAGTCGCGCCGGTTGAACAGGGCGACATAACGCGCGACGTCGGGTGACGGCGAGCGCGGCGCGGGCTGGGCTTGCGCCTGGGCGTTGACGGCCTTGAGCCGGGCCCGCCCGCGGGCGAGATGGGCCTTCACCGCGTTGACCGTGAGGTCGAGCATGGCGGCGATCTCTTCCAGGGACTGGTCGAGCACGTCCTTGAGGATCACCACACTGCGCTGTGTAGTCGGAAGCTCCGCAAACCGCGACACCGCTGTTTCGACCGCCTCCCGTCGCATCATCATCTCCACAGGATCTGGGCTCCCCGGATCGGCGACCTCTTGGGCCGCCTCGATGGGCTCGGCCGCGCGGATCGCGCGGCTGCGCAAAAGGTCGAGCGCGCGGTTGTGGGCAATGCGGAACAGCCAGGCGCGCATGGGCGCGTCCTCCTCCAGTTCGTCCAGCGCGACGAAGGCCCGGGTGAAGGTGTCCTGCACGACATCCTCGCCGTCGATCACCGAGCCCATCAGCCGCGCGCAGTAGCGGTGAAGCTCCGGCCGCAGCTCGCTGGCTAGCGCCAGGAGCTGGGCCTGCCGCGCTGTGGGCGGCGAGGATGAGGCGCCGCTCAAGCCGCCTCTCCCTCGAGCACCGTGATCCCGGTATCGCCCTTCAGGCCGAAGGCGAAGCCCTCGGCATATTTCGGGTCGTCCAGCACGGAAACAACTTTTTCGCCAAACTCCCGGGGCGGCATCGGCGCGCCGAAGCGGGCCAGGAACGCGGCACGATCGAGGCCCATCGCCCGGGCATAGGCGCTGGACGCCTCATCGCCGACTCCGGTCCCTCCGATGATCTGGTCGGGCACGATCGCCTGGAAGCGGATCCCGAGGGCCTTCTGCTTCGAGACGCCGTTGGCGTAGCTGGCCATGAACCAGAGCATGCGCTTGGCGCCGGCATAGCCGCCCGAGAGCGGCGAGCCCTGCCGCGCCGCGCCGCTGGAGCCGACGAGGACGCGGGCGCCCGGCGCGAGCGGCACGCTAAGGGCGGCCTGTATCCAATAGAGGCCGGCCTTGACGTCGGTCTCCCACACCGCGGTGAAATCCGCCCAGCTCATCTGGTCCAACCGGCCCATCGGCGGGGTCGTGCCGGCGTTCAGCACCAGGATGTCCGGGCGGACCTCGGCAAGGATGCGGCGCGCGGCGGTCTCGTCGGTCACGTCGGCGGAGATCGTCGCGACGCGCAGCCGGGCGCGGACGGACTCAAGCGCATCGGCGTCGCGGGCGACGACCGTCACGCTTGCGTCGTGCGCGACCAGGGCCTCCACCAGCCCCAGGCCAAGGCCACGGCTTCCGCCGGTGACGACGACATTTTTGTCTTTGAGGCTCATCGGTTCTGCTCCTGCGTTTGGTTTCGAGATATAGCTAGGACGATCCAGGTTCGGAAAAGGAGTCAGCCCCGCACAGCTCCATCTGCTTTTTCCTTCTCGTTGGGCTGCCTTTGCCTGTCGTAATCAAGCTCCGCAAACTGCCGTTGATTGCCGATATCGCAAGAGACATGCGAAATCCTTCCGCGTCAGATCGGCCGTTCCGGCGAAAGCATTGGGCGCCTGCAGCGAATAAGATTGCTACGGGAAATTTGCACAGCTGGCGAATTGGGGCCCTGAACGCAATGCCCATCACGCGCCGAAGCTTCGACGCCGCTGACGTGCCAGCTACCGCAGTAGGCCCAACTGATTAGTTGGCTTTTTGTATTTACTAATCAGTCACTAATATAGGAGACGGATTCTGCTCGAAAAAAAGACCGAACGAGAGCGCGGTTCTCTTGAATTTGTTGCAGCTCGACGTCGATCCGATTGTGCAACAATTCCCCTTTTGCAAGCGGCTTCCGTGCCGTCCCGGTCCTCTTCATGTAATTCCACACCATCTCATCCGGATTGAGTTCGGGGGCGTAGCCCGGCAGAAAGTGAAATTCAAGCTTCCCTTCGGTGGACGCAACGTAATCTTTGACGATCTTGGCTTTGTGGGCAGGCAGACTATCAAGAATTAGGAGCACAGGCTTCTTGCGACGAAACATCATTGCCTTGAGCAGTGCTATAAATAGCTCCGCGTTCATTCCACCCTTGTAGGTCGCGCACCAGAAACCGCCTTTGGCATTTACGGCTGAAGCCGCCGAGACGGATTGTCGTGTGCCGGGCACAAAAATAATTGGGGTCTGCCCTTTCACACCCCACGTCTTTCCTTGCACGGCTTCGGAACGAAAGCCGAACTCATCCCAGAAAAAAATCTCGGCGCCTCGCTTTTTTGCCCGTTTCGCAATGGCTGGATAGACGTCGGTTTTCCACGCTTCGATCGCGACGGGATCTCGCTCGTAAGCTCGCTTCAGTGGCTTCTGCGGCGTCAATCCTAATTTTGCAAGTAACTTTCCGACAGCGGTCACACCCAAATTAGCTTCGAATTTGTCCGCAATCAGCTTGCGCACGATCAACCTCGTCCACATGCCGAAATCAAAGCCGTGCTGACGAGGATCCTTTCCGTTGATCCACCGAAACAATTGTTGCTCTTGCTTGGGCGTGAGCGTTCGTGGGCGCCCCGTTCCTTTTCGCGAAATTAGCGCGCGCAAGCCGCGCCCTTTCCCTCGCGCCTCTCGCAACCATTTGTAGATGATCTGACGACTGAACCCATAGGAGGCAATCACGACGCTCGGTTTCTCGCCGTTCCATACGCGCTGAACCGCCATCCGACGAATTTCTTCTAAGGTCTTGTGATCTAATTTTCCTCCGTCCCGCTTCATGAACGAATCATATTGAAATCGACAACTTATCGCAAGACATTTGTCCTCTAAATTAGTGACTGATTAGTAATTCCAACTTCTTGCGGATAAAGGAGGCCCACCGGTCCTGAGCCGATAAGCTCCAGAGATTTGACCACCCCCCACCCCCATGGCTGGAGTGGCCGCACTCGCGGGTCAAAATCAGATCTCAAATACTCGCAACCGCAATGTCTGCTTTCACCCAATGAACTGACATCATCAGCTCGAGCAGTTACGTCCGAAAAGTGCCAAAAGCAGACCAAAGCGCGACCGCACATTTGAGTGCGCTTCTCCCCGCTAAGCAGACATCGAGCGGAGGCCAAAAGCCGGCGTCTCAAAATTCTCGCTGAAAATTCCAAAAGCAGATGGTCGGCTTGAGCCGCGAACTTCGATTATTGGAAGAGGGTGCTCGCACCGCCACCGGATACAAGTCGATGCGCGGGAGCGCATGGCCACGACCGAATGACCGAAATCGACGCCCCTGTAGTGCGCAGCCGGTTTTGAGTTCTGTCGTCCCCGCTCGCCCCGTCTCCGCCATTGGGCTGGCGGCCTTATGCGGTGCGCCATGGAGACAGCCGCGGAATCCACCGCGGAACGTTGGCCCGAAAATCCTCGTACTGGGCCCCAAACTTCTGAGCAAGCACCGGCTCCTCGTACGTCAGGACAAAGGCGTGGAAGGCGAGCCACATGAGCCCGCCGTAAGTCATGAGACGCCAGTCGCCGAACAGGATCGCTTGGCCCAGAATGACGGCGACGACGGCAACGTACATGGGATTGCGCACGTAGCGATACAGGCCGGTAACGACGAGGTGTTGGGGCGGGGCGATCGGCGCCGGCGTGCCGAGCCCCTGCAGCGCAAAACGCACGAATAAATCCACGAGCCCGGCTACGCCGGCAAGAATCAGCGCGGCGCCGACGAAGCGCGTGAGTTCGAACTCCGAGGAACGACAACTGGAACTCCCAGCGCGAAATCCACCACGGGACCACCCCGGCCAGCACGCAGGGCACGAACACGAAGAAGATGGCGGTGCCGATGACGGCGGCGGCTCTGCGCATGGACACGATCCGTTCCTTGCTAATATCAAACCATATTGCGCTAATGTCTCAGTCGGGTCATTAACGGACCTGACGGCCCCGAAATTCGACTTCCGCTCTTCCCCCGAAAGCGGACTCAAGTCGGACATCGAGCCATGTCCGTTTAGTGCCAAACTCGGAAGTCAAGCCGCGGCGTGATAGTTCGGCGCCGACGCCAAGAACTGCGCGTAAGCGTCCGCGTCGGGCGGGGTGAACATTTCCGCCAATGCACTGCGGCGACGTTTGGTGGCGCCGATATCCGCCAGCAACTCATCAAAATGCTTGTAGTGATAGGGTGCGACGCACAACCCGCCATAGACGCCGGCGGCCGGCCGCTCCACGCGCTTGAAATGCAGCATCATCTCGATGTTGTCGCGCATCTCGCGCTCGCTCGGCTGATGCGCGAGCTGGCCGTCGGCATAGCGCACCAGCCAGTGCGCGGCCATGTCGGCGCATAGCACGGTGCAGAAGCTGGAATTGAATCCGACAAAGCCCAAATCCGGCAAGTCCGGATTGGCAATCAGGCGGTACAGGCGATATTGCCCGTCGGGATCGACGAGCTTGACGCGATAAGCCTCGGGAAGAAAGGGAACGCCGAGCTTGTAGCCGATCGCGAGCACCGCGATGTCGGCGGACACGCGTTCGCCGTTGCTGATGACGACGGTGTTGGCCTCGTAATGGTCAAAGGTGCCGCGGATCGCCTTGATGCGGCCGTCCGCGACCATCGGGAAGAAACCGGGCGTTGCGATCGGCACCGAACAATTGACGTCGTCTTCGATCCGCGTCTCCGGCACCATCTTGCATGTGCCGAGCTTGAATTGCGCTTTCAAGAGGCCTTCCAGCCCGCGCCAGTTCGCCCACACCATCGGCTTGGCGATCATATGCGCGAGCCGAGCCAGCGGACCGATGCCCCAGCTTGCAAACATCTGTTCCTGCGCGCGGATGTAGAGGATGCGCTTGAAGTTGACCAGGCCGCCGATGAAGTAGGGGATGCGCCACACCGGCTCGCGGTAGACGATCGTCACTTCGCTGGCGCCGGAGTCGACAGCGTTGACGGCGATATCGGTCGCCGATTTCGAGCCGCCGAGGACCACCACTTTGCGTCCCATGGCGAGCGTTGCATCGTTATAGCTGGACGAGTGCAGGATCTGGCCGCCTTGCGCCTTGAACGCCTCTTCGCCCGGAAGGCTCAACGTCTGCGGGTCGCTGAACTGTCCGGTGCAGATCGCGACGAAGTCGAAATCCTCACGGCTTGCACCGTTCAGAGGTCTTTAGGTCGAGCGTCCAGCCGGGCTTCCCGTCGGTCCGGCGGGTCATCGCAACAACGCCGGTCTTGAAGCGCATCAGGCGATCGAGCCCATGGTCGCGCGCATAGTCGGAGAGATAGGCGTGGACCTGCGGACCCTTGGGCCATTCCGGATAGGAGTCCGGCATCGCCCTGTCGGTGTAGCGATAGAGGTCCTTGGGACTTTGCGTCTGCACATCCGGATAGCAACGCGCCGGATCCCAGACGCCGCCGAGATTTCCGCTCTTCTCGATGATGGTGACCTTGTGACCATGTTCGGCAAACGCTTTCGCAGCCGCTAGGCCCGACACGCCGGCGCCGATCACGCAAACCTGTTTTGGGCTGACCATGTGATTTTCCTTCGATCCAATGTTTGCAGGCGACAGGCATCGATCGCCTAGCTCCGGGCGCAGCGCCTGTCAGAAATGCTCGAGCGTGTTGCCCTAGTCGTTGGCTTCGGGCGGCAGAAAGTCCACTTCGTGATCGGCGGAGATGCGCACGACCTCGGCCGGGTCGGTGAGGTTGTGGAGCTTGTCGAACAAGGCTTCCAGTTTCTGCATCGGCGAAACCCAGAACAACGCGCGCGCCGGCTTTTCGGACTTGTTGAAGTAGCCGTGCGGGATGCCGCGCGGCATGCGCACCAGATCGCCGGCCTTCGCCTGCACCCATACCCCGTCGAGTTTCAGGTCGAGCACGCCTTCCTGTACCAGGATGAACTCGTCCTGGGTCGGATGGACATGCACCGGCACGAATTGTCCGGGCTCGCTGTTGGTCTCGAAGGCGAAGGTGGAATCGGTCACAGCCTTCGGGAAATAGACCTGACCGAGAATGTTCCAGGTCTTGCCGCGATATCCCATGCCGTTCGGGGTGATACCTTTCTCCAGGGTCGCCATGATGTCCTCCTCCGGTTGACCGTCGGGGCGAGCATCGGGCCGTGAAAGCGCGATGTCTATCCGATAAACGAATCCCTTCGGCGTCGACGTTGCGGCTGCTGCGGCGCGGGAGCGCAACGCGGCGCAAGCGGCAGGCAGGTTGCCTATTGTTCGATCCGTCAAACCGCCTTTCCCGGCGCAAAATGGACCTGCTGTCACTTCCGATCCGGTGGCTATCACTGCGCGAAGCGCTTCTCTTCCGCATCACATGGCCTGCGCCTGCAACAATCGCTTGGGGTGAACGCCATCGACATGCCCCATAAACGGCGGATGAATTGAATAGCCGATCAGTTCGCGGGCGCGCTCCGGCAATTTTTTCGCCAGTTCGGCGGGAACCGCCAAGCTCATGTTCTCGAGCTGCCGCACCCAGCCCGCGCAATACTGCGGCGTAATGATCAATCGCGGCCGATCCGACAAATTGGCGCCACCCCGGTGCCAGAGCGTGCCTTTCGCAATCGCCAGCGATCCGGATGGCATCATCATCTTCACGGCGTCCGGGCGGTTGCCGGGATCGCGATCGGTATTCGGCGTTGTCTTGCGGGTAAAGTCGGCCGGCCTCGTCGCCCCCTCGACGATCTGCTCGTCCCACAGGTGGCTTCCCGGAATGACTTCGGTGCTTCCGTTTAATTCAGTCGTATCGTCAATCGCCCAGAACGCGCTAATCCCAAGGGCCGGGCGAGGCCGGGGCACCTTGGCGCCGCCGTCGTCAAAATGCCAGGGCTGCACGGTTTCGCCGGGATGCAGGTTGATCGCAAGCAGGGCCGACAGCAGGCAGCTTTGTCCCAGCTCCGCTTCGGCAAAAGCCAGTGCCAGAGGATGAATCGCAAGGTCTGCGAATAGCGGCGACCTCGCCAACAAGGCATACACCCGGTTGGTCTTCAGGCCCTCGAAATCGTTGCGGCCCGTGAGGTCGCGCTCAAGGAACGGCGCCAACGCCGCCCGGATTTCGGCGACACGATCAGGCGAAAGAACACGTTCGAAGATAAGGTAGCCGCGACGATCGAAATCTTCCCGCCACGATGCGAATGGTCGTCCCTTCAACCATGGCGACGCCAGCTCAATCGTTATTGGCATTGGTTTGCTCCCCTCGCCAAACAAATCGTTTCAATCCCAAAATCCGTTCGCCCGACATATTTTGAAAGGGGAGCACAGCAATGGACGGCTTGTCGGGAAGAGGTAGAGCTTTAGCAGGCCCAGCAGAAAGATCGGAGGGCAATGCTAGACTGAGTTCGTTGCCCACGCCAGAATAGCTGCCAGCCGCCGCTCTACGTACTCGCTGTTCAATGTGCACCCCCGAAGCTCGGGGAAATTGAATTGGTTATATAGCAGAATTGTGGGCCGATGTCCGGCTATGCCCATGTCAATCGCGTCACGTTGACCGCGCGTCGCTCACTTCCGGTCTTCCCCCGGAAACGGACATCCTCAGAGCAGGCCGTCATGTCTCAAAGGTGCCAATAACGGAAGTACCAGGGAGGATGGGTTGATGGTACAAAGCAGCTTGGCACCGTCGCCACGCGATTCACATCTCACATCGCCGCCCAGCTTCCGGAAAAGCCCGAGGACGCGCTGATTGTCCTTAGGCGGCAACGAGGAGGGTCAGGAAAGCGTTCGCATAAGTAACGGGAACACACAGTAATCTGAAGTCCAATTTAGTTGGGGTCGGCGGATCGCGAACCTATATCAGATCCATAACGCATTCAGCGTTCTAGTGAAATTCAATGGACTGTCCCATGCCAAACACCGCAATGAAAATCGCTTTAATGTTATTTGTCCTGGCATCGCCTGCCGCGTCATTTGCGCGAACCTCTGGCTTGGTTGCGCGTGCTGAGGCCATACAGGATAGCTACTGCTTGCAAGGCCGCCAATGGGGCTATCCCGGCAATTGCCAATTCTCCAGCTACGCCCAATGCATGGCCACCGCAAGCGGTACTGACGCCTATTGCGCGATCAATCCCCAGTACCTGTTCGCGCGCCAGCGAAGCGGAGCGTATAGGAGCCAATACTGAAGCGTCTATTCATCCCAAGGATTGCTGTCCCGGCTGTTGATGATGCGAATGCCAGTGCGTACCGTGATCACGCCCACGCGCACGTCATCGCAATAGACGTCCAACATTTGTCGGGGGCGTCAGGCGAGCGGCGGCGGGTGAGCTCGGGCATGCCCGCATGATCCCGCCGATTTGACCGATCGTGAAGGCGCCACAGCTTGTGGCGGCTCGGCTTGGGCAACACATCAGAGCGTGAACTCGATGGAGCAAATGCGATGCGGTACGCTATGGCGTTAGGCCTTTTGATCGCGCTGTGCGCTTCCGCGAACGCCACTCCGGCGCATCAGCACCGCGTGCGGCATCATGTCATCATTCGTCCCGACCAAGGAATAACCGCCACTGGGCGCTTCGCGGTCCCCGGATGGTCCGACGAAGCGACGCGCCAGTGGCTGGATAACGCTAGTTCGGGCTGGACGCATGCTTGATGGTCACTGAGCAAGTAGACTTGGGCCAGCCGTCGAGTTGGCTCAAGTCCTGTTGGATCATTGCTTCCAATTCTTCTCGGGCACGTTTGCTGAGAGACTTGATGTCTCAGTTGGGTCATCAACGGACGTTACCAGCTTGAAATGCGACGTCCGCTGTTCCCCCGAAAGCAGACGTGGATCGGTCCCGCACGGGCAGGCAAATTGAGTGAATTCCAGCGCTTTATATTAGTCCAGGTGGGCTTTTCGGATTGAGCTTCAATTTTTTGCGTATGAACCAGGCCCACCGGTCCGGCGCCGATAAGCGCCTGAGATTTGACCACCCCCACCGTTGGCTTTGACCGGACGTACCCGAGGGTCAAAATCAGATCCCGACGCTCGCAACCGAATGTCTGCTTTTTGCCGATAGTGTTGAAAAAGTCTTTTTGGGGTGTCGAACGAAAATTCTTAGAGCCGCTGATGCGTTTTACGCACGGCGACGTGAGGGACCATATCGTTTCATCCGAAACCGGTCACGGACCTCCGTAGTAGCGCTGAAAAGCGACGCAGCAGCAGAAAGGTCGAAAGATCAACTTTCGCGAGATTTTTAGGGTTGTTCGATTTTCGACTTTTGCAACAATATCTGCCAAAAGGCGACATGGCGCCGCTGCCTATTTGAGCTCCTCGTCCCGCAGGCGCAAAGCTCGAAGCATCGCAGCCGGCCGAAGCTTCACGGGAAACCAGCAGAATGCTAGCCTCGCGCCGTTCCAAGAGTTCGTTCGGGGAATGTCGGATTAGTTTTCGAGCCTTCGAAGCCGGATTAATCGCCAGCGAAGACCGAGATGATCTGCAGGCCCTCCCAGATAGGAATCGCTATGACTGCGCCCGACAACTCGACCAAACTCCGTCTTGACCCGCCAGGGCCAGGATCGTGGGAGCAGGACCCCGTGCACTTCCCGCGCCCAATGACGCGCTACTTCCAGGAGACCCATCCCGCCTTCCTTCAAAAGGGGCACCAACGACTTCGCTCGCTTCTATGGGCTGCTCATCGACGGTCTCCAGATAAGCTACGTGCAGGGCTTCGGCTACAATCAGGTGCTACCGGCTCCTGACGCGGAAATCCCCCATCGCTTTCAGCGCGCTGAACAGGTCTTCGCGCAGAAACTGTGGCGGGAGCAGCTTCGCGACTGGGACGAAAACTGCAAACCATCCGCCATTGCCATGCACCGGGAGCTGCAGGCCGTCGATCCGGACGCCCTCTCCGACACGGAACTGGTCGCCTATCTGACGCGCTGCCGCGACCACCATTCGGCCATGATCGCCCAGCACATGCGCTTCACCGCCGGTGCCGTGCTGCCGACCGGGGACTTCCTCGCACATGTTGGCGACTGGACGGGCCTGCCGCCGTCCGACCTGTTGGGACTGATGCGCGGTTCGGCCGTGGTGTCCTCAGGTGGCTCCGACGAGATGGAGCGACTGAAGAAGGCGTTCGCCGAGGACTCGTCTGCCCGGAACATCCTCGAAACTGACGGCGACCCCGCGCAGGTGCTCGCGAGCCTGCGTTCGCACGGCGGCGAAGCAGGCGCGGCTGTCTCCGGCTACCTTGATCTGGTTGGCAACCGCCTCATCGACGGCTTCGACATCGCCGAGCCCACGGCGCTCGAATTGCCGGATGCACTCCTCAGAGCCATCCGCATCGCCGTCTCCGGAGAAGCTCAGGCCGCCTCGGACGTCGATGCTCGCATTGCCGAGGTTCGCGCCAGGTTCCTGCCGCCGCACCAGGACGAGTTTGACGAATTGCTCGGCGAGGCCCGCCTCACCTACCGCCTCCGCGACGAGCGTGGCGTCTACAGCGACATCTGGGCGGCGGGCCTCATGCGGCGCGCCGCCCTTGCGGCTGGCCGGCGGATCGCGAAGTCGTGGCCGTCTCGCCAACCCCCCATCAGATGCTCGACGCCAGCCTGGATGAGATGTGCGCGCTTGGTTGCCGGCACTGGTGGTCCGTCTGCGGACGAGCTTGCCGGCCGCGCCAAATACCGCGCGACCTACACCGCCAAAGACGTCCCGCCCGTCGCTTGGCCCGCCGGCGCCGCCCCCGCCTGATCTCGCGGCTTGCCCCCATCGGTCGGCCGCGTCATGCGCGCGATCTTCATCGGCCTGGGCCACGTCTTCGGTAGCTCCCAGGCGCAGAACGAGGAAAGGATCCTCTACGGCATTGCGGCGAGCAAGGGCGTCTACGAAGGGCCCGCCCGCCGCGTCTCCGGGCCCTCCGAGTTCGGACAGATCGCCAAGGGCGACGTGCTCGTCACCGAAGTCGACGACCGAGGCCTTCAACATTCTCCTCCCGCTGCTTGGCGGGATCGTCACCGACAACGGCGGCCTGCTTTCGCACGCCGCGATCGTCGCGCGCGAATACGGCATCCCCGGAGTCGTCGGCACCCGCGAGGCGACCGGGCGCATCGCCAATGGCGTTCTTGTTCGGGTGGATGGGGATGCCGGCGAGGTCACGGTGCTCGGGTGAAGAAGGTCGTCCCCTTCAGCAAGGCACGCGAGACATCGCTTTATGGGTCGAAGGCCGTGGGGCTCGGCGACGCCGCGCGCCAGGGCCTCCCGGTCCCGCCTGGCGTGGCGCTGTCGGGCGACCTGGTCGAGGCCGTCGCCTCGGAGGATGACAAGGCGATTGAAAAAGTGACGAAGGCCATCGCCGCCTTGTCGGCGCCGTTCGCAGTCCGATCGTCCGCCGTCGACGAAGACGGCGCGGCGGCAAGTTTCGCCGGGCAGCACCTCACGGTGCTCAACGTCCATTCGGCGGCCGACGTACCCGGCGCCGTCCGGGAAGTCTGGTGGTCTGCGAACTCGGACTCGGCCATCACCTACCGCCAGCGTGTCGGCCTGTTCACCCGGCCGAGTGTTGGCGTTGTCGTGCAGACGCTGCTTAACCCCGATGTCGCCGGGGTCATGTTCACGGAGCACCCGGTCACCGGTGCGGATGAGCGTTTGATCGAAGCGAGCTGGGGTCTCGGCGAGGCCGTGGTCGCCGGCCTCGTCATCCCCGACCACTTCCGCCTCGAGCGCTCCGGTCGGGTGCTGGAGCGCAAGGCCGGGCGCAAGCGCATTGCGATTCGCTCGCTCCCGAACGGAGGCACCTTCGAGCAGCAAGTGTCACCCGCGCAGGTGAATCAGCTCTGCCTCGACGACGTCCAGCTCGCCTCGCTGGGCGAACTCGCTCTACGGTGCGAAAAAGTCTACGGCCCGCGCCGCGACATCGAATGGGCGTTTCAGGAAGGGACGCTCTACCTCCTGCAGTGCCGCGCCGTCACCACCGGGAAGGCGCGCAGCGGGGTACCGGACCCAGGCCCGCCCCGGCGCGACCCCGTCGCCTCCCTCCAGCGCGTCGAGCTCTTCGCCGGCATGGATCGGAGGCAGTCCGAGCAGATCGCCCGTCTGCTCAAGGAACGGCGCTTTGCGAAGGGTGAGACCGTCATCATGGAGGGCTCGGGGGGCGCCGCCTTCTTCATCATCGACTCTGGAGAGGCCAGGGTTTCGAGCAAAGGCGTCAACCTCGCTACCCTCGGCCCGGGCGAGTACTTCGGCGAGGTCGCCTTGATCGACGGCGGGCCCCGTTCGGCCACGGTAACCGCCGCAACCGACCTGGTTTGCTACGGGCTCACTTTCTGGGAATTCCGCCCGCTTGTCGAACGGAACGGAACCATCGGATGGAGGCTCTTGCAGGCACTAGCAAAGCAGTTGCGCGACGCTGTAAGCGCCGGACAGAAAACCCCTTAAAGCAGCTTGCCACCTGGCGAGAGGCGACCGCCTAAGCGGCTTCTAGATGTCTGGTTTGGCGTCAAAACCGGAATAACTCCGATTGAAGTGCGGTAGGGACGGTCTGAGTTTCGTTCGACCACCGAAGTGGGGTTTTTCTTCTGAAAAAACTGAACTCTTTGCGCATGAATGAGGCCCACCGGTCCGCTGGAAAGATCGCCCAGAGATTTGACCACCCCCCACCCACGGGCCGCATAACCGGGAGGTCCGCTCTGATCCCAAGAACGGACATCGTCAGCTAGACCGACCATGTCCGAAAAGTGCCAACAGCGGTCATTCCGCAACCGCGTAGATGAGTGCTGCCCTCACCGGGAAGCGAGGCGGCGCGTCGGGTGGAGCGGGCACAAACGCCGCAAGCCATTTGAAGCGCCTCGCCTTTACGTTTTCGGTACACAGGCTTGACCTTGACGCCCGCGCGTCGCAGTTTCGGGCGCCGCGCGCGGCTCGCGCGCCCAACAGCCAGGATCGATCTTTCATGGCATTCGTGCAGTTCACGCAACCGGACGATCAGCCCATCGTCATCAACACGGATAGGATCGTGACCGCCACACCACTGCCCGACGGAAGGCACGCGCATCACCTTCAGCAACGGTGGCCATCAGGACGTGAAGCAACTCATCGCTGACGTGCTGCGGCAGTTGAACATAAGTGCGTAGGCTCAGGACATCGCCGCCTGGGCGAACCATTACGCCGATCAAGTGAGATCGTGCACTTTCTTGAGTGCTGCCCAACGTCGCAGATGGGTCAATAACTGACCTGACGGCCGCTAAGTCGGACTTCCGCTCTACACACGAAATCGGACTCAAGTCGGACATCGTACCATGTCGGTTTCGTGCCAACGTTTTGATTTCATTCGGGCATTGATGTAGATCAACTCGCGACCGAAGAAATGCGATATCTTTAGTATTAGACATACGCCTGATGCGGCCGGATCGGCCGTCCAATAATTTGAGTGCGTGAGCTTATCCTTGCCGCTGACGTATGCCGTGGGATTTCATTCTAGGGAGGTCACCATGGCAGGCATTCGTCTCTTCAACGTCCACTATCTCTGGGAAGATTGTGTCAGCATGTGCCTGGGTGCTCTAATCGTGCTGACCGCGTGGATAGTCGGCGACGTGGGCAGCCAAACCGTTGCGGCCAACGCGACAATAGTTGGCATTCTCGTGCTGGCACTCGGGGCGGCCGAGTTCTTGGATTTGCGCCGCTGGGAGGAGGGCCTTGAAACCGCGTGCGGATTGTGGCTGATCGCGTCACCATTCATTCTTGGCTACGCCGATGCCGGCATGCTCCGATATTGGCACTTCGTCCTGGGCGCCGCCGTCGTTCTGCTAGCGATGTTAGAACTGCGGCAAGACTGGACTCTGAGCAACGCTGAGCTTACCCGCCACAGCGCACGATAAGTTTTGACACGACACCGGTCTAACGCTGCAAAGCTCCATAGCGCCGATACAAGGGTCTGTGGTCGTTTTTGCGTGAAATGATGTGGTCCCTCACGTCTCCGCGCGCGAAACGCGGCGCGGATTAACGCCATGTCTCTTGTGGGTCAAACTCGGAAGTCGAGCTAGCCGACGCCGACTTCCGCTTTACCCCTCAAAGCAGACATCCGGCGGGTGGGCTGGCATGTCCGTTTCGTGCCATGAGGAGACTCATGCACCGCAGCAAATCTCGAAGCTATTCGATCACCTCGTCAGCGAGCGCCAGGAGAGAGGAAGGTACGGGAAGGCCGAGACAATTTCTTCGATCGCCTCATCGCTGCAGCGGAGGGGTTGAAGCTCACTGCGGTACGGTCATGAGTTCTAGCACGTGGCCGTCAGGGTCGCGAAAATAGACGCCGCGGCCGCCGTTCCAGTCATTGAGCTTACCGTCGCCGAGGCTCCACGGTGCGCTGCCATAGGCGAGCTTCGCCTCGCGAATGCGGCCGAAGATGGCATCGAACTCGGCATCGCTGACGTGGAAGGCGTAGTGGTGGCTCTCGAACTCCTTGACGTCGTCGAAAAGGAGCGTGAGCGTGTCGTTGATACGTACCGGCGCGAAATGGCCGCCTTTCGGATCGGCATGGAGGCCAAAAATGCGCGCAAAAAATTGCGCCGCTGCCCTCTTATCGCGGGCAGGGACGATGGAGTGGTTGAGGGTGATGGTCATCGGAAGACCTCTCGCTAACGACCGCCGTAGACGCATCGGCATGCTCAAGACAAACCATAGATAGGTCTTGCAGGTTGTAGCGTGAAGGGGCTTCACCGGACTGCGGGATGCCATCACGACTAAAGACTGGATTGGGTCATTCGCGACAATTTGGCCGCATCTCGACCATGTCCGGTCCACCCCTGGCAGCCGACGCTACGTCTGGTTGTGGTTTGTTGCGATGGGCCACAAGCGCACATTCCACCGCAATCTTGACTCAGCAGTCGGAGGCTTCAATCTTCGCGGTGAGCTGGCCGAGTGGAACTCAGCTGATCGATCTTCAGATCGAGCACGCAGTCGAAGGAACATTGCCGTGAAGAGTAGCGATACAAGATTGCTGAGCCGGCGTGAATTCAATGAACGTTGCGTCGCGCTTGGTTCGCTGGTGACCTTGTCAGGCGCGTTGGCTCTCGATGCAGCGACTGCCGTCGCCGCAACGGGCACAGCGCGGACCGTCAAGTTTCGCGACGGCACCATTGTCCCGGCGATCGGTCAGGGCTCTGGGAATATCGGGCAGGGAAGACATCCGGCAGCCGACGAAGAAGAAGCGTTACGCACGGGCCTTTCGCTCGGGATGACGCTGATTGACACATCAGGGAACTACGGTGAAGGCCGTTCCGAAGAATTGATAAGGCGTGTCCTTGCCGGCCAGCGTGACCGCGCCTTCGTAGTGTCCAAGGTGGAAGCCAATGACGTCACTGGAGACGCCATGGCACGTGCTTGTGAGGCGAGCCTTTCCCGGCTCGGTATTGATCATCTCGATCTCTATTTGCTGCACTGGCCAACTCCGAACGCCGAATTTTCCGAGGTCGTAGCGGGGTTCGAAAGTCTACGTGCAGCTGGCAAGATTCGTGCCTGGGGCGTGTCCAACTTCACAGTCACCCAAATGGAGGATCTGTTCCAAATTCCACAAGGCGATCGCTGCGCGACCAATCAGGTCCTTTACAACGTCGGCGACCGCAGCATTGAACACGACCTGCTGCCATGGTGCGAACGGCACAGCATGCCGGTGATGGCCTATTCGCCGCTTGGCGGCCTCGGCGCCAGCCTGCTGGGTGATCCCAACCTTGGGCGTATTGCCGCAGCACACGCTTGCTCCGCAGCCGCTGTTGCACTGGCCTGGACCATCCGCAGCGGTAACGTTATTGCAATTCCCGAATCCGGCTCCGTGGCACATGTAAAGGAAAACGCCGTCGCACTGTCACTGACACTGACATCTCAGGAGCTTCAAACACTGGATGCAGCCCATCCGCTATCAGGCCGCTAGAGTTGAATTGGCGCTGAATGACCGCTCCGGGTCAAAACTGGAAAAGCTCAATGAGAGCATATGATTTCCGCTGTTCACCCAACAACGGACATCGCCAAGATACTTCGGCATGTCCGTTTTGTGCCACTTTCGGACTCATGCATCGCAGCAATTACTAGCCTTATTCGATCACCTCGTCCGCTCGGAGGAGGATTGATTGCGGCACCGTGAGCCCCAACTTCTGAGCTGTCTTGAGGTTGATCGCCAGTTCATATTTGGTCGGCCCCTGCACTGGCAGGTTGGCCGGCTTCTCCCCTTTGAGGATGCGATCGATATAGCTGGCTGCACGTCGGTACTGGTCGACCGTATCGGGACCATAGGAAAGGAGACCGCCGTCAGCGGCGTAGTAGCGATAGGGATAAGTCGCCGGTAAGTGGTTCGTGTTGGCTGTGGCAATGATTGCCGCGCGGTGCGTGGCGATGCCTCCTCCCACCGTCGCGATCATTCCTCCGTTGGGAACGCTCGCGAACGCCGTTATCCGGCGCTTCACGTCAGCAACGTCGGAAGGGTTGATCGGAATGGGCTCCACCCCCCGTGCGGGCGCCATCGCCTGGATCACCGCAAACTGCCCGATCCCGGGGCCGTGCGTCGGCTCGCGCAGAACAGCGACGCGTGAAGTGCGCGGCGCTATCTCCATCAGCAGGTCGAGCCACTTACCAGCGAGGCTGTATTCGAACTGTGTGAAGCCTGTGATATTACCGCCTGGCCTCGCCATGCTCTCGACATAGCCGGACCCGACTGGATCGATAACCTGCACCATCACGATTGGAATGGTGCCCGTCGCCTTCGACAGTGCCGCAATCGGACCGTTGCTGGACGCGAGGAGGATGTCGGGCGCGAGTGCGACCACCTCGACTGCCGTTTTTTCCGCAAGCACTGGATTAACGCCGATCCAACGGTAGTCGATCGTAATGGTGTCGCCCTTCGTCCAACCCAATGCAGCGAGTGCCTGCTCGAATGCCGCGCTGCGCTTGACTATTTCGACGTCATCCGGGGCGAGCGCGCCCACCACGGCGATGCGCCGTATCGCGCCGGATCGCTGCGCCCGCGCCGCGATCGGCCAAGCCGCCGCACCACCAATCAACGTGACGAACTCGCGACGCTTCATTCGACCACCTCGTCGGCAGTCATGAATCGAGGCAGGACCTGCTCTCCCGTGCTTCCGACCGAAAGGATAGCATACCTCGGGAGGGGCGTGAGACTGCTGCGCTGCGGGATTTCAAACCAGCTTATGTCGCAGATGGGTCATCAACGGACGTTACCAGCTTGAAATGCGACGTCCGCTGTTCCCCCGAAAGCAGACGTGGATCGGTCCCGCACGGGCAGGCAAATTGGGTGAATTCCAGCGCTTTAGTCCAGGTGGGCTTTTCGGATTGAGCTTCAATTTTTTGCGTATGAACCAGGCCCACCGGTCCGCAGGGAAAGCCCGCTAGAGATTTGACCACCCCCCCTTCGGATTCGTTTGCCGAGCGACGCGGTGGATAAAGGGAGGGCATCCAGACAATTTCCTGCGCTTTGCCGTTGATGATCGCGCGGTCGACAAAGCCAGGCATGCCGTCTTTCCCACGATAGCTAAGCCAAGCTTGGTAGGGCTTCGAACCTAAGTAGACCGCCCGTTGGCCTGCTGCGAAAGCACGCTCGCCGAACTCGCTGTAAACCCACTGCCCAGCCAGCTGCGTGTCACCTTGTTCTGTGGGAAGGGGTTTGGGGAAGGGTTTTGTAGATTTAGTTTTGATCTCTTCTTTATTATTACCGGTGTCCCTTTTGTGCGGCGGCCCGGAGCGCAGCGGAGTGGGTACATCGGCAGGCTTTGAACGGCTGCCATTCAATGGCGCATGTCCAATGAGGAATCGACTGACCACCTCACCGAAATCGCCGCCATTTTAGCGGCCGGCCTTTTGCGTCTTCAGGGCCGAAAGTCCAGTCCAAATTTGCCGGCGGCGCGCGATAGTTCGCTCGACTGTGAGGGCAATTCTGGGGGTGATGTGGCCGCCGAAATTGAGATTTCCCAGCCATGAAAGACTCGGTTTTATCGCAGTTAGCCACCTTAAAGGGTGCCCCGACTCCGGTTCTGAAAGCGAGATGGCGAGAGCTGTTTGAGACCGAACCGCCCGCCTATAACCGTCGGTTTCTGGAGAGCCGGTTGACCTACCGCATCCAGGAGCTGGCCTATGGCGGGCTTTCCCGCGAGACCCTGGAGCGGCTCCGCGCCATGGCCAAGCAATACGCGACCCGCGACGCGGCTGAGCGGAAAGCGCGCCCCCTCCAACGGCCGATTGCCGGTACCAAACTGATCCGCGAATACCAGGGGGTCGAGCACTGCGTCACGGTGCGCGCGGACGATTTTGAATATCTGGGCAGGCCGTATAAGTCGCTGTCCTCGATCGCCCGTGAAATCACCGGCACCCAGTGGAATGGCCTGGTGTTTTTTGGCCTGAAGCGTCACCCCGGGCGAACATGACGCTGCCTCGCGCCAAACATCATCGCCGGGGCGCTGGCCGCGGTCGTGCCGAAGGCCGGCATTCGGGCGGCAGCGATGGGGTGACCCGCAAGCTGCGCTGCGCGGTCTACACCCGCAAATCCAGCGAGGAAGGCCTCGAGATGGAGTTCAACTCGCTCGACGCCCAGCGGGAGGCCTGCGAGTCCTATATCGCCAGCCAGCGCGGGGAAGGTTGGGTTCTGGTTGCCGACCGCTATGACGACGGCGGCGTGTCCGGCGGCACGCTCGACCGCCCTGCCCTTAAGCGTCTCCTGACCGACGTTGAGGCCGGTAAGGTCGACGTCGTGGTCGGTCTACAAGGTCGACCGACTTTCCCGCTCGCTGCTGGATTTTCACAAGCTGATCGAGCTGTTCGAGCGTCATCAGACGACGTTTGTCTCGATTACGCAGTCGTTCAATACGACCGACGCCATGGGACGCATGCATCTGAACATCATGCTGACCTTCGCCCAATACGAGCGGGAGGTCATTGGTGAGCGTATCCGCGACAAGGTCGCCGCCTCCCGCAAGAAGGGCATGTGGATGGGCGGCTGGACCCCGTTGGGCTATGCGGTCCGCGACCGTAAGCTCATCATCCATGAGGCCGACGCTGAGCGGGTCCGGTCGATCTTCAAGAGGTTCGTCCAGCTGAAGTCAGCGACGCTGCTGGCCCGGGAACTGGTCTTGGCCGGAGCCACTAACCGATACGGCCAGTTGCTCGATAAGGGCGTGCTCTACAGGCTCCTGAACAACCGGGTCTACATCGGCGAGGCCGTGCACAAGGGCGTCTCCTACCCCGGTGAGCACGAAGCCATCATCGACCGCAAGCTGTGGGACCAGGTCCATGCCATTCTCAAGCAGAGCCCCCGCAAGCGAGCAGCCGGCACCCGGGCACAGACGCCGGCACTGCTGAAGGGTCTGCTGTTTGGACCTGATGGCGCCGCCATGTCGCCGACCCACACCCGAAAAGGTGGGCGGCTCTACCGGTACTACATCAGCCAGAGCGTCATGAAGCGCGGCACCGGGGCCTGCCCAATCAGGCAGGTCCCTGCCGCCGAGATCGAGCGCATTGTCATCGATCAGATCCGATCACTGCTGCAGACGCCGGAGGTCATTGTCCAGACCTGGCGCGCCGCCCGCAAGACCGATAAGGCACTCGCCGAGAGCGATGTCCGCGCCGCGCTCCTCGAGTTCGAGCCGCTCTGGAACGAACTATTCCCTGTAGAGCAGGCCCGCATCGTCGGACTCCTGGTTGAACGCGTCGACCTGCAACCCGACGGCATCGACCTCCGCCTGCGGGTCGAAGGGCTCACCTCGCTCTGCAGCGAGCTCCGTGGCGGCGCCGGCGCGCACCAGGAGGCGGCATGACCGGCACGGCCGCGCTTCAGGTCGGGCATGTCAGCCGTCCCACCCTGAGCAAAGACGGCCGCAACGGTGCACATCCCGATCAAGCTGCGCCACCAGGGCGGCCGCAAACAAGTCGTGACGCCGGCAGGCGCCACCCCCTGGATCCCAACGCCATCGCGCGTCGACAACACGCTGGTAAAGGCGATCGTCCGCGCCCATCGTTGGCGGGACATGATGGAGTCCGGCGACTACGCGACTGTTCGTGACCTCGCGAAAGCGGAAGCCATCAACGAATCCTACCTCGGCCGTGTCTTGCGCCCCACCCTGCTAGCGCCCAAGATCGTCGAAGCCATCCTTGAAGGAAAACAGCCGGCCACCCTCGAACTGGATGACTTGATGCAGCTATTTCCGGTCGAATGGGACAAGCAAGTTGCGACGCTTATCGAGAGCTGAACGTCGCCGAAGCGTTCCAAACGCCGGCCAAATGAACCGGTGATCAATGAATTGATCGGCGCATCGCAAGCCTCGCCATCCACGCGGCCAGTACGGTTGCGCCGTTTCTCATTGAAACCTGGCAGCGCAAGTATCCGCAGCGAGTATTGTACGACCGAACCAAACATGGTCGCTCAAGGGATTGGCCGCTAGGGATTCCGGCATGGACACGGCGGCATGACTAACCTGCGGCCCATCTGGCTAAGCCTGTTCGAGCGCGTAACTCACTATCAATGCCTCGATCCGGTCAAGGCGCGCCAGAGTTCGAAGGACCTAACATTCGGTGATGCAAAAAGACTTTTGCAACAATATCTGCCAGCAACGAACAGAACGGCCCTATTAGTGTCAGTTAGCGTCGAGCGCGTCTCGGTATGTTGTTTGCTACTTTTGGGCGTTGGAGAAAGCCGTTTCGAGCACTTCGCCAATCGGTTGCCACGTGCGGCCGTCGAATTGAACTAGTCGTAGGTGCTTGATCGGCCGAAAGTTCGAAGGTCCAGTGCTGATTTTGATCCCAGGTAACAAAACGGAGCCTTGGTAGTCTTTGAGGGCCGCTGCTTGCTTCATGACGTTCTCGCGAGATAGGTCATTGCCGCACTGTTTGAGCACTTGGACCAATGTCTCGGCCGCCGCGTAGCCGAAGACGGCGGCACTGTCGTCTTTGCCTCCGGCCCGATTAAATTTGTCAACAAATGCCAGCCAGTCCTTGGTGGCTTGTTCGTCCTTCCAAGCCGGATCGTTTGCATCCTTCAAGAAGGCGGCTGTAACTACGCCCGAGGCGTTTTCCAAGCCGGCAGGCTTTAGCGCCGTCGCAATCGATGAAGCCATATGGTTCAATATGAACACCGGATGCCAATTGAGATCCGCCGCTATTCGGATTACTTTCGCTGCGTCTGCAGGCACTCCTGCAAATACAAAAATCTCGGCTCCTGATCGCTTTAAGATCGATACGTGCGTGTCCAGATGCTCATCTGCGATATCGTACGCGATATCGACCCTGATCATCCGGGCGATGCCACCGAGCCCGTCTTCCAACCCCCTGAATAGTTCTCGACTGAAATCGATCGTTCCGCCAAAGAGCTACAATCCTTTTTCCGGGGTAGAACGCCTGTATGTAGTTGGCATAGATGCGCCCCTCTTCCCGAATTGAGGGCTGCCAACCCATTGTCCACGGGAACAACGATGGATCGCTCAGATGATCGTCTCCGGAGGCGACAAAGAGTTGAGGAATTTGCCTTTCATTCAAGTATGTACGAACGGCAAAGTTCCCCGGAGTTCCGAAAGAACCGAACATCAAGAGGACGTTGTCTTTCTCGATAAGACCGCGCGTGAGGTCTAGGGCGGCCGACGGATCGGATTTGTCATCATATGAGATAAAGCGCACCTTGCGGCCGTTGATCCCGCCACGCTCGTTGATCATCTCAAAATAGGCTGCTTCGGCTTTTCCAATCGCTCCGAAGAGCTCCAAACTCCCGCTATAAGGCATAACATTCCCGATGCGAATTTCAGTGTCGGTCACGACTTGTTCGCGCTCTCGCTCGGACATCGCGCTCAATGACGTAAGCGCTAAGACAATAGCGATCAGCGTTCGGACCCAGGCTCGCATCGGATGAGCTCAATTACAAAAGAGTGCAGCCAGATTTCGAGACATATTGGAGGCGCTCATCTTGATTTAGACGACGGCTTCTCACTGTGGGCATGATGCGCAACCCTCAGCTATGTTAGCCGCGCGGCCGCGCCGCCGACAAGCGTGATGAACTCGCGCCTTTGCACGTGACCCCACGTGACAATGGCTGGAGACTAACACTTTGTGGTCGGTCGGCGAGCGGGAAATGGTACCTGGCAGGCGCAAGATGGTGCTCCGCCCGATGTCGCAAATGGGAGACACTTTCATCAGTAAGCCGCTTGTCTGCTTTGAGCCGGCATCCAAAAAGCGGACATGCAAACGAGGGAATTTCCAAGAATCGCACCGGACATTTCAATTAGGTTCGAACCTTGTTGCTCTCGCCCGTCCGACAGAGATTCGAACTCGTGGAGACGGACGCCACAAGATGTCACTCTGGCCCTTCACTTTTCTGAACTATACTAAAATGACAAGGTACGAAGCTCTGGAGAAAAATGCCGTCTCCGAGCCTAAAGCGCTGCATCTTGGCAATCTCTAGTACGGCCGCACCTCTCGAAAAGCCCCGCTTTGTTGGGAGATTTTCAGCCTGTTCATTGGCGGAGAAATCGAAGCGTTGGGGTCAATGGCGGAGAGAGTGGGATTCGAACCCACGGTACGGTTTCCCGCACACACGCTTTCCAAGCGTGCGCCTTAAGCCACTCGGCCATCTCTCCGGATGCTACTCTCTTGAAGGGGCATGACGGGTTTTGCAAGTGAGCGCGGGGGCCATCGCGGAGAAATTTCCGCAAATAACTGAATAGGCTGGATTATTTGATGTTGCCGTCCACGTCGCTCTTTCCGGTTCTGAAGCATTGAACCTTGGAGCGGTCACCGGCGACGATTGATGATGGCGACAAATCAATTGCCGGGGGCCGCATGACCATCACTCGGGCACTGGCGTTCTTGATTCTTGTGTCCGCGATCGGCGCGGGCAGCAGCGCCCCCGCGATGGCGCAAGCCTGCACCCGCGAAGGCGTGATGTGAGCTGCGACGACGGGCGGCGCGGTTTGCTGTCGGGTGACGCGATCATCTGGCCCGACGGCTCGCGATCGAGCCTGACCTCGCCGCATCCGAGCGTCATCATCGGCAACAAGTCGTCGGTGATCGTGGGACAAGGCGTGTTTGTCGGCCAGGGCAAGGGCGCCGTCCCGCTGGATAATCCAGGCGCGCCGAACAAGACGCGATGCCCTGTCCTCGATGGCGCAGCGTATTGCTATTAGAGCGTGATCCGGAAAAGTGGGAACCGGTTTTCCGAAAAGATCATGCTCAAACAAAGAGAACAGCGCTAATGATACCGCGTGCCGGTATTGACCGAGCGAAGCGGCCACAAGGTCGGCGGTTCGGCTATCGGGCGCTCGGTCGGACCCCTGTCGCTTTGGCTCTCCTGCAGGGCGTCGACGAAAGCGGCAAACCACTGCTGGATCGTGCCCGCGCAAAGTTTCTCCATCATGGCTTCCCAGCGCATGCGTCGCTCGGTCAACGGCATGGAGACCGCGGTCGCGATGGTCCGCGCCATGCCGTCGATATCATGAGGGTTTACCAGCAGCGCCGTATCAAGCTCGTTTGCCGCACCGGCGAATTTCGACAAGACCAGGACGCCGGGATCGGCCGGGTTTTGCGCCGCGACGTATTCCTTGGCCACGAGATTCATGCCGTCATGCAGCGGCGTCACCACGCCGACCTGGGCCGTGCGATAAAGCCCCGCCAGCACGGTCTGGCCGAAACCCTTGTTGAGATAGCGGATCGGGGTCCAGTCCACCTCGCCGTGACGGCCATTGACGTCGCTCACCAGCTTCGCCAGCTCGTTCTGCAGACTTTCATAGGCTTCGATGCCGCCCCGCGACGGCGTTGCGATCTGCAGCAATGACACGGTGCGCGCAAGCGCCGGCTGCGAGGTCCACATGCGGTCGAACGCCTTGATACGGTTGACCAATCCTTTGGAATAGTCCAACCGATCGACGCCGATCGCCAGCTTCTCGCCATTCAGGCTTCGCCGCAACCGCGAGACATCGGGATGGGACACGGCCTTGGCGGCTTGCACGGCGAATTTTTCGACATCGATGCCGATCGGAAATACCGCGACACGGGTTCTGCCGTGTCGCGACGCTATGACGCCGTTTTCGATATCGAGACCAAGATCGGACGAAACACAATCGAGAAAGTTCTCGCAATCGTCGCGGGTCTGGAATCCGATCAAATCGTAGGCCAGCATCGCCTCGATCAATTCGCGATGATGCGGCACGCCTTCGATCATGGTCGGCGCGGCCCAGGGCGTATGCAGGAAAAATCCTATCGGCTGCGTCACGCCGCGATCGCGCAGTTCAGCGCCCAACGCCAGGAAATGGTAATCCTGAATCCAGAACACCGTGTCCGGCCTTGCAAATCGCAGCAGCGCGCGCGCCATGAATGCGTTCACTTCGCGATAGGACAGATAGTCTTCCTCGGACGCTCGGATCAGATCGGCGCGGGAATGCAGCGCCGGCCACAACGCCGAATTCGCAAAACCCTCATAATATCCGCCGTAATGGGCGGCCGGCAGATCGAGCATTGCCAGCGCGCCGGCACCGAGCGCCTCGATTTCGGCGAACGGTTCCTTCTGGGCGCCGTCGCGGACCCGACCGCTGGAACCCACCCAGATCGCGCCGGATTTCTCCACAACGGGCAATAACGCAGCTGCGAGCCCCCCCGTCATGGGCTCATTGGCGTGGCCGCGGGCCACGCGATTTGAAACGACGACGAGGTTCAAGGACTCCCCTCCTGATGCCAGCTCGGGGCTTAATTAACAGCTATTCATCAATATGGTTCCGCGCCAACCTTTCAACGAGTTGAAAACAAATTTAGGCCCCCGAAGATGGAACTCGACCGCTCTGTTGCAAAAAATTCACGAGATAGCAGGGGGATGCACGAAATTGGGTGCGCACGAAAATTAGTTCCGCCAGGTCAACTCCTCAAAGATGACCTAGATTTTCGATCATCGTCCTGTCGCAGCTTCGTCGTCAAGTAGATGGGAGAGCCATTCCCGCACATCACGGGGTTCATCGAAATAGTCAGCCACGCCCGTCGCGTGGCGGCCGACGGAAAATGCGAGGCCGCCCAAATCCGGCATGATTCCAAACACCGCTTCGTCGGTGACGTCGTCGCCGACAAAAATCGGACGGCGGCCCTTGAAGGGTTCGTGGGCCATCAGTTCGAGGACGCCGGTCGCCTTGGTAAAGCCGGAATGCTTGATCTCGCAGACGCATTTACCCGGCAGCACTTCGATCGGCGCATTCGGCAGATCGGCCCTGATCAGGGACACCGCCTCGTAAATCGCCTTCTCCGCGTGCGGCGCCAGCCGGTAGTGAAGCGCCAGCGAATAACCCTTGTCTTCCAGCAGGATGCCGGGGCTGAGTTTGGCGATGGCGGCGAGCCGGCGCTTCAATTCCCGGTCCATCGGCGGGGCGTGGGTGGCAACGGCTTCGCTGTCCTGCGAGATTCGCATTTCCGCGCCATGGCCTCCGACGGCCGGAAATTGCTCGGGGGCAAAAATCAGATCGATATCGTTGAGCGAACGGCCGCTGACCAGCGCCAGCGCGCCGGAGGTCCGCACCAGCAGGCGGTTGAGGGTTTTTGCAAGACCAGGCGGCACCCACACCTCCCGCGGCGTCGGCGCCAGATCGAGCAGGGTGCCGTCAATATCGAGCAGAATCGCGGATTGGTCCAAATGCTGGCCGAGTTCGCCGGGCGCCGGCGCCTTTGTCGGCGACGCCTTCGCGGCTGACGCAACGTCTTTCGGCAATGGCATCTCGGCCACGTCGAGGTCTCCCAAATTCTGCTTCATTTCCTTCTACTCCACAAAAGCCAGCGGCCGTGCAACCGATTCCAGCGCCCGGCGCTCGGCTGCAATGCAGTAGCGCCAGGCGATGACGGCCGCCGCGATCATCAGTGCCGATCCCAACAGGTAGCCTCCGAAAACGCTGGCGCGCGATCCGGTATCGATCAACGCACCGAACAAAGCGGGACCGACGACGCCGCCAATTCCCGTTCCCACGGCGTAAAATAGCGCGATTGCCAGCGCGCGGACCTCCAGCGGGAAGGTTTCGCTGACGGTGAGATATGCCGCGCTCGCCGCTGGAGAAGCGAAAAAAAAGATTACCATCCATGCGATCGTCTGGGCCTGCGCGCTCATCACGCCGATCGAGAACAGATAACCCGACAGCGCCAGCAGAACGCCCGATATCCCGTAGGTGAGCGTAATCATGACGCGCCGTCCCAGGGTGTCGAACAGCCGGCCGAGCAATAGCGGCCCAAGGAAATTGCCGGCCGCGAACGGCAAGAGGTACCACCCGATCTGGTCGGCGGCGATTCCGTAGAAGTCGGTCAAGACCAACGCAAAGGTGAAGAAGATCGCGTTGTAGAAAAACGCTTGCGCAATCATCAACGCCAATCCGACCAGCGAGCGCTGGCGGTAGGCATGGAACAGCGTGTGCACCACCTCGCGCAGCGGGGTGTGATCGCGCATCTTCAATTTGATCTTCGGAAGGGCAAGTTGACGAGTGTCCTGGATATTTCCAGCCACCGATCGCTCGATATCGTCGACGATGGCGTGGGCGCGATCGGGATAACCGTGGATCATCAGCCAGCGTGGACTTTCGGGAATCCACATCCGCATCACAAACACCACAAGACCGAGACAAGCGCCGGTAAGGTAGGCAAGCCGCCAGCCCAGATCGGGATTGATCACCGCGGGATCGAGCAGAACGATCGCGCTGACCGCGCCGATCGCCGCGCCGACCCAAAAGCTGCCGTTGATCACAAGGTCAGTCCAACCGCGGTACCGCGCCGGCACCAATTCCTGGATCGTCGAATTGATCGCGGTGTATTCACCGCCAATGCCGGCGCCGGTGAGAAATCGAAAGAATGCGTAGCTCGCGACCCCCCACGACAGCGCGGTCGCGGCGGTAGCCGTGAGATAAAGCGCCAGCGTGATGAAGAACAGTTTCTTGCGCCCGATCCGATCGGTGAGCCAGCCGAACCACAGTGCACCGAGCACGGCGCCGGCGAGATAGGCGCTGTTGGCAAACCCGACCTCGAAATTGGTGAAATGCATTGTCGGGCTTTCCTTCAGCGCCCCCGACAATGCGCCCGCCAGCGTGACCTCCAGACCATCCAGAATCCAGGTGATGCCGAGCGCAGCGACGACGCGAGTATGGAAGCCGCTCCAGCGCAGACCGTCGAGACGCGAAGGAATGCTGGTTTCGATGACGCGATCGTTATCGCATCGCGCAGACTTGATCGCGGCGGCCGTCGAAACAATTGTGGCGTCAGTCATGGCGGCCATGCCGCGCTGCTCCGATGCTTGCAGCATGCAAACTCAGCGGAAATGCAGTGCCGCGATTTTGCGCTGCAGTTGTTGCCGTTCGAGAAAGCAACAAGAAAACGTCTGGGAATCCAGTGATCTGAGTTCTCAAGCATGAAATCAGTAATCTTGGCGCCCGCCACCGTTAATCAACGCCCTCGGGAGATGCGAGTTCCCGCATTGCGGCAGGAACCGATCAGCCTCCTCGCCGTTTTCGGCTGGAACAGCAAGGAGTTGAACATGGCTGGGCCTCGGAAATCGGCGCGTGCGCGCAAATCCACAACGCGCAAACCTGCTGCCCGCAAAAGGATCGGCAGCGCCAGGGTCCGCAAGCGGGGTTCGGCGCGGCGGAAATCTGCAGCCAGCAAGACATCGCCAAAGCGCTGGTCGCAGCGCGTGACCCGCGAGAGCGATGCGCTCGATCTGCGACAAGGCGTGTTCAAGCTGACAAGCCCAAAGAAGATCGCGGCTTCGCTCAAGCGCTCGGCGGAACGCAGTTCACGTCGCAAGGCGGGCGCCTATCGCTCCGCGCTCTCGATGCTGACATTCTATATCAACCGTGCCGGCAAGACCTTGCCGAAAACCCAACGCGACCGCCTGGAGCGCGCCAAGACCGAGCTGAAGCACCAGTTTCATCGTGAGTGACACCGTCATTCCGGGGCGCGAGTGAAACAAGCGAACCAGGAATCCGGAGGTTGCAGCGCGAGATTCCGGGTTCGCGCTGACGCGCGCCCCGGAATGACGGGGACTCACGCCGCGCGGATATTGGCCATGAAGCGGTCGAGTTCCTGGCGCAACCGCGTGCTCTCGCTCGACAGCGTGCGCGCCGAATTCAGTACGTCCTCCGACGCAGACCCGGTTTCGGTGGCGCCGCGATTGACCTTGGTGATATTGGCGGCGGCTTGATGGGTGCCCTGGGCGACGCTCTGAACGCTGCGCGCGATTTCCTGGGTTGCCGAGCTTTGCTGCTGCACTGCGCTTGCGATCGTCGAGGCGATGCTTGAGATCTGGGCGATGGTGCCGCCGATCTCCTTGATGGCTGCGACCGATTCCTGCGTCGCGCCCTGCATGCCCAGGATGTGCGAGGATATCTCTTCGGTCGCCTTCGCGGTCTGGCTCGCCAGCGATTTGACCTCGGAAGCGACCACCGCAAAACCTCTGCCGGCTTCGCCGGCGCGGGCGGCTTCGATGGTTGCATTGAGCGCCAGGAGATTGGTCTGCTCGGCGATCGCCGTGATCAGCTTGACCACATCGCCGATCTCTTGCGCGGCGCGGGATAGTTTGCCGATCCGACCGTCGGTTTGCTGCGCCTGCAGCACGGCGGCCTCCGCGATCTGGCTGGACTCGCGGACCCGCCTGCCAATTTCATCGACCGAGATCGAAAGCTCCTCCGTGGCAGCGGCGACCGATTGCATGTTGCTGGATGCTTGTTCCGATGCGCCGGCCACCTGGGTCGACAGGCTCTGCGTGGTCTCCGCCGTTCGCGTCAGTGTTCCCGCAGCCTGTTCAAGCTGAACCGCGGAAGCCGAAACGTTCGAGACGATGGCGCCGACGGCCGCCTCGAAATCATCGGCAAAGCGAATCAGCTCAGTGCGGCGCGCCGCACTGCTCGCCCTGTTCTGGGCATCCTGGTCGGCGGCGTCGCGTTCGGCTTTGGCGATCGCCTGCATCTTGAACTCTTCCACCGCGCCCGCCATCTCGCCGAGCTCGTCGCTGCGGCCGAGCCCCGGCAGCACGACATCGAAATTGCCATTGGCGAGTTCGCGCATCGCCTTGCACATCGCGATCATCGGCCGGGAGATTTGCTTGCCGAGCAGCAGCGCCAGTACCGCACCCAGCAGGAAGCCGCCGGCCGCGAGCATCACAATCAGGCGTTCGGTCTCGCCGATGGCGGCGTGGGATTGCGATTCAAGCCGCTGCTGATCGGAAAGCAGGTCAACCTTCATCACGCTCGCGCCTTTGACGATCGCTGCCGCGGAATCGGCCATCTCGGCGGTCAGTTCATCTATTTCCTTGGAGTTCTCGATCAGTTTGGTCAGCGCTTGCCGGTATTCATCGAGCAGCGTGGCGGCTTCCTTAAGGCCCTGGATGATCTTTTCATCGGTCGACGAAATTGCGTGCAGTGCGTTTTCGACAAACTTGAGACGCGCCAGCGCGCTGGCGGCAACCGCCTGGTCGGCGTTGATGACAAAAGTATTGGCGAGCGCGGTCACGGCCTGAAATTGCGCATTGGCTTTTTTGGCGCCGAATTCGATCACCGGAAGCTCCGCGTCGTCGGCGTTGCTGGGGAGATCGTCGAGCTTGTAGCGCAGCATGTTGGCGCCGCGCGCCAGCTGGTTCTGCGCCAGCAGCGCGCTCTCGCGCTTGATCCTGAGAATATCGGCAAAAATCCTGGTGAAGATCCGGAATTCCCTGGCGAGGCGGGTGATCTGCTCGAGACGGGTCGGATTTGTGGTGCCCCTCATCGATTGGTCGATGGCATCTCTCAGGCTTGTCTCCGCCGTCAACGCCGCCTGGGCGTCGTCCTCTTTCCCGGTCACCACATAATATCGCGCCAGCGCCCGGTACGAGATCAGCTCGCGGTCGATATTGCGCGCCAGATCGGCTTCCGACACGCTGTTTCGGTAGGACGCCACACCGGTGGAAACCCGTTCAAATCCGAGATAGGCGATGCCCATGCTGGCGACCGTGATCGCGAGCACGACAACAAAGCCGAGCATGACTTTGCCGCGAAATCGCAACGTGGGGAGCCTCACGGATATCGATCGCGGCCAGACGCGCTTTGACAATCCCACCTCGAACCCCCGTCTTCTTCCCAAGAATCAGCAGAACCGGGAGCGCGAGCTCCCGGATTTGTTGCTAAAAATTAGAGCAGAATGGATAAGGGCCGGTAAATTTGCGTCGGAGCCTCTTCCCAAAAGCGCTCGTCGGCAGGGCCGGCTTGTCCGGGCCATGACGAGACTGCAAACAAGGCGACCAATTTCATGGACTGCATCTGCCCGTGTATCCGGGGGTGGAAACCACGCTATCGCAGCGAGCCCCATCGCGCCGACGCTTGGGGTCCCCCCCCCGTTCGCCGGCACGACGGTTGAAACGCAGACCGCATCACAATGGCTGCCGCGGCAAAAATCGTTGTTGCAAAGTCCCGCCCCCGTGCTTCTAATTGGAACAATCAAAAAGCATGGGGAGGTTTCAACGTGTCTACAGTCAAATTGACGGTGAACGGCAAGGCGGTCTCGGCCGAGGTCGAGGACCGGACCCTCCTTGTCAATCTCCTGCGCGACCATCTGAACCTGACCGGCACCCATGTCGGCTGCGATACCAGCCAATGCGGCGCCTGTGTCGTGCATATCGATGGCCGGGCGGTCAAATCCTGCACGGTGCTGGCCGGGCAAGCCAACGGCAGCAACGTCATCACCATCGAGGGCATCTCGAAGGGCGACGAACTGCATCCGATGCAGGCTGCATTCCGCGATAATCACGGGCTGCAGTGCGGCTATTGCACCCCGGGCATGATCATGTCGGCGATCGATATCGTCAACCGCTACGGCGGCAAGCTCGACGAGGATACCGTCCGGCACGAGCTGGAGGGCAATATCTGCCGCTGCACCGGCTACCACAATATCGTCAAATCGGTGCTCGACGCCGCCGGCCGCATGAACGTTGCACAAGCAGCGGAATAATTCCTGATCGGCAGGATCAGGACTTTCGAGAATCAAGAATTGGCCTGCGATCTGCGCCCTTAGGACTTTGGCGCAGTTGATGCGGCCCGACAGGGAGAGAATGCCATGGGTGTTGAAGGTATTGGCGCAAGCGTGGTGCGCAAGGAAGATCGGCGTTTCATCACAGGCAAAGGCCGCTACGTCGACGATATCAAGCTGCAGGGCATGACCCATGCCCACTTCGTGCGCAGTCCGCACGCTCATGCCAGGGTGAAGAGCATCGATTCCGCGGCGGCCATGAAAATGCCCGGCGTGGTCGGCGTGCTCACGGGAAAGCAGATCGTCGATGACAAGATCGGTAATTTGATCTGCGGCTGGGCGATCACCTCGAAGGACGGCACGCCGATGAAGATGGGCGCGTGGCCGGCGATGGCGCCGGAGACGGTGCGGTTCGTTGGACAGGCGGTCGCGGTGGTGATCGCCGAGACCAAGAACCAGGCGCGCGATGCGGCCGAAGCCGTCGTCGTCAATTACGAGGAGCTTCCGGCGGCGGCCGACATTCGCGCCGCGATCAAGCCGGGCGCGCCGCAGCTTCACCCCGAAGCACCCGGCAACGTGATCTACGACTGGGTGCTCGGCGACGAAGCTGCGGTGAAAGACGCCTTCAGCAAGGCGGCCAATGTGGTGTCGCTCGAACTCACCAACAACCGCCTGGTGCCGAATGCGATGGAGCCGCGCGCGGCGATCGCGGAGTACAACGAGGCCGAGGAGCATTTTACGCTCTACACGACATCGCAGAACCCGCATGTCGCGCGGCTCGTGCTGTCGGCATTCTACAATATCGCGCAGGAGCACAAGCTGCGGGTGATAGCGCCCGATGTCGGCGGCGGCTTCGGCTCGAAAATCTACATCTATCCGGAAGAAATGGTGGCGCTGTGGGCCTCCAAGAAGGTCGGACGCCCGGTGAAGTGGACCGGCGATCGCTCGGAAGCCTTCCTCACCGATGCGCACGGCCGCGACCATATCTCGAAGGCGGAGATGGCATTCGACAAGGACAACAAGATCCTGGGCTTGCGGGTCAAAACCCACGCCAATCTCGGCGCCTATATGTCGCTGTTCTCTTCCGCGGTGCCGACCTATCTCTACGCAACGCTGCTGTCTGGGCAGTACAACATCCCGGCGATCCACGCGGAAATCATCACCGTCTATACCAACACCACGCCGGTCGACGCCTACCGCGGCGCGGGCCGGCCTGAAGCGAGCTATCTGCTCGAACGGATGATGGAAACCGCGGCGCGGCAATTGAAGGTCGATCCGGCGGAATTGCGCCGCAAGAATTTTATCACGCAATTTCCGCATCAGACGCCGGTGATCATGGCCTACGACACCGGCGATTTCGGCGCCTCGCTCGATGCGGCGTTGAAGGCGATCGACTATGCCGGCTTCCCCGCGCGCAAAGACCAGGCCAGGAAACAAGGCAAGCTGCGCGGCATCGGTGTTTCCTGCTACATCGAGGCCTGCGGCATCGCGCCCTCGAAAGCGGTCGGCAGCCTCGGCGCCGGCGTGGGCTTGTGGGAGTCCGCGGAAGTCCGCGTCAATCCCGTCGGCACCATCGAAGTCCTCACCGGTTCGCACAGCCACGGCCAGGGTCACGAAACCACCTTCGCGCAACTGATCGCGGACCGTCTCGGCGTTCCGATCAGCCAGGTGCAGATTGTCCACGGCGACACCGACAAGGTGCAATTCGGCATGGGCACTTACGGCTCGCGCTCGATCGCGGTCGGCGGCACCGCCATTGTCAAGGCGATGGAGAAGGTCGAAGCCAAGGCCAAGAAGATCGCTTCGCATCTCCTGGAAGCATCCGAGGGCGACATCGTCATCGAGAACGGCGAGTTCAAGGTCACCGGCACCGACAAGTCGATCGCGCTGCCGATGGTCGCGCTCGCGGCCTACACCGCGCACAACCTGCCCGACGGCATGGAGCCCGGCTTGAAGGAAACCGCGTTCTATGACCCGACCAACTTCACCTTCCCGGCGGGCGCCTATATCTGCGAACTCGAGGTCGATCCCGGCACCGGCAAGACCTCCTTCGTCAATTTCGTCGCCGCCGACGATTTCGGCCGGCTGATCAATCCGATGATCGTCGAAGGCCAGGTCCATGGCGGCCTCGCCCAGGGCATCGGCCAGGCGCTGCTGGAGGGCGCGGTCTACGACTCGAGCGGTCAGCTCGTGACCGCGTCGTTCATGGACTACACCATGCCGCGTGCCGACGACCTGCCTTCATTCAAGTTGAGCCACACCACGACGCTGTGTCCGGGCAATCCACTCGGCGTCAAGGGCTGCGGCGAGGCGGGAGCGATCGGTGCATCGGCCGCCGTCATCAACGCCATCACCGATGCGATCGGCAACAACAAGCTTGAGATGCCGGCGACGCCCGATCGTGTCTGGCGCGCCATTCACGGCAACGCTTAAGAGGGAGATGCACCATGTATCAGACAACCTACCATCGCCCCTCCTCGGTCGACGAAGCCGCGGCGCTTTTCGCCAAGGGCTCGGAGCCGAAATATCTTGCCGGCGGCCACACGCTGATCCCTGTCATGAAGCAGCGGCTCGCTTCTCCCTCGGACGTGATCGATCTCGGCAAGATCAAGGATCTCGTCGGTATCGATGTTTCCGCCGACGCGGTGACCGTCAAGGCGGCGACACCGCATTACGACGTGGCCACGAGCGGACCTGCGCAAAAGGCGATCCCTGCGCTCGCCTATCTCGCCTCGCTGATCGGCGATCCGGCCGTGCGTTATCGCGGCACCATCGGCGGCTCGATCGCCAACAACGATCCTGCCGCGGACTATCCGGCGGCGGTGCTTGCACTCGGCGCAACGGTCAAGACCAACAAGCGGAGTATTGCAGCCGATGACTTCTTCAAGGGCCTGTTCGCAACCGCGCTTGATGACGGCGAGATCATCACACAGGTCGCATTCCCGATTCCGGCCAAGGCGGGTTATGCGAAAATGCCCCATCCGGCCTCGCGCTTTGCGCTGACCGGCGTGTTCGTCGTGAAGACCAAATCGGGCGAGGTCCGTGTTGCGGCCACCGGTGCATCGCAAAACGGCGTGATGCGGGTGCCGGCCATCGAGGCGGCGCTGAAGGCCAACTGGTCGCCGGCCGCGCTCGACAGTGTCGCAATTTCCGCAGGTGGGTTGATGAGCGATATTCATGGCTCATCGGACTATCGCGCCAATCTGATCAAGGTGATGGCGCAGCGCGCGGTTGCCGCTGCTGGCTGATCGCATTTCCGGCAGGCATCAAGCGAGCGGCGCGCGAGCCAGGCGCGCCGCTCCGCATTTGGCCATATCCGGGCCAAAAGGCGCTTGCCACCCTCCCCGCCAGGCTGGACAATTTAGCCAACCAAGACACTTTATGATTTTGCGCGTATTCTGATCGCAAAACCGGTATCCACCCTCGGATCAAGTCCAAGGGCATGCTTTTGCGGAATACGCGCGGGGAGCGCCCATGAAATTCGGCATTTTCTACGAGCATCAGCTGCCGCGGCCGTGGAACGATGGCGCCGAGCACAGGCTGTTTCAGGAGGCGCTCGATCAGGTCGAGCTCGCCGATCAACTCGGCATCGACTACGCCTGGGAAGTCGAGCATCATTTTCTCGAGGAATATTCGCACTCCTCGGCGCCCGAGATTTTCCTCGCGGCGTGCTCGCAGCGCACGAAGAATATCCGTCTCGGCCACGGCATCTGCCTGATGCCGCCGAAATACAACCACCCGGCGCGGGTTGCGGAACGCATCGCCACTCTCGACCTCGTCTCCAACGGGCGCGTCGAATTCGGCACCGGCGAGAGCGCCTCCCTGATGGAGCTCGGCGGCTTCAATGTCGGCCTTGATCCGGTCGAGAAGCGGCGGATGTGGAAAGAGGGCGTCGAGCAATGCACTGACATGATGGTGATGGATCCCTATCCCGGCTTCAAGGGCGAGTTCTTCGAGATGCCCTGCCGCAATGTGGTGCCGAAGCCGCTGCAGAAGCCGCATCCGCCGCTGTGGGTCGCCTGCTCCAACCGCGAGACCATCAAGCTGGCGGCGCGCTATGGAATCGGCGCGCTGACCTTTGCGTTCGTCGATCCGCGCGAGGCGCGGCAATGGGTCGATGACTACTACCGCATCTTCAAGGAGGAATGCGTGCCGATCGGCCACGCGGTCAATCCCAACGTCGCCATGGTGACCGGCTTCTCCCTGCATGCGGATGAGGCGGAATCGCGCCGCCGCGGCGAAGACGGCCTGCGTTTCTTCCGCTACGGCCTGGCGCATCATTATATCTTCGGCGAACACAAGCCGGGACGTACCGACATCTGGGCCAATTTCGAGAAGGCGCGGCATGCGCTGCCGCCGGCCGGCGCCGATCACGGCATCGGCACGCCGGATCAGTTGCGAACCCATCTGCGGCATTTTGAGGAATCGGGCGTCGACCAGACCGTGTTCATCCAGCAGGGCGGCCGCAACCAGCACCAGCATATCTGCGAAGCGCTTGAACTGTTCGCAAAAGAGGTCATGCCGGAATTTCGGCAGCGTGAAATCGCGCGACAAAAGCGAAAGCAGGAAGAGCTCGCGCCCTATGTCGAAAAGGCGATGGCGCGCAAGCAGGCGACAAAGCCGATGCGCGATGAGGAGATTCCGGTCTTTGTCGCGCTCGGCCGCAAGGTCGCCGAAGAAGGCACCGGCACCGAACGCCAGAAGCAGAACGCCAAACTATGGGCCGATGCCGCCAAGGTAACGCTGAGCGATCCGCTTAGGCACAATCCCAAAGCAACCGTGAAATAACAAGAATTGGATTCCTGACGTGACCGACACGATGAGCTCTTCCGCTTCACAAGCCCAGGTTTCCAGCGCGCGCACCTCTGGCCCGCTCACCGGCACTCGCATCGTCGAATTTGCCGGCATCGGCCCCGGCCCGTTCGCCTGCATGTTGCTTGCGGACATGGGCGCGGAGGTGGTCACGCTCGATCGCGTCGGCGCCAGGAAGAATCTGAAATCGGTGGCGGGGCGCGGGCGAAAGGTCGTCGAGCTCGACCTCAAGGACAAGTCCGCGATCGCGCAGGTACTGGATCTCCTTAGCCATGCCGATGCGCTGATCGAAGGTTTCAGGCCCGGGGTGATGGAGCGGCTCGACCTCGGGCCTGATGTGGTGCTGGCGCGCAATCCGCGCCTGGTCTACGGCCGCATGACCGGCTGGGGCCAGGAAGGCCCGCTGGCGCAGGCCGCGGGGCACGACATCAACTACATCTCGGTCACCGGCGCGCTGGCCGCGATCGGCACAAAAGACAAACCGGTGCCGCCGCTCAACCTGGTCGGCGACTTCGGCGGCGGCGCGCTCTACCTCGTGGTCGGCGTGCTCGCCGCCCTGCTGGAAGCAAAAAAATCCGGCAAGGGACAAGTGGTCGATGCCGCGATGTGCGACGGCGCGGCATCGCTGATGTCGATGTTCTTCGACATGGCCGCCGCGGGCCGATGGACCGAGGGGAGAGAAAGCAATTTTCTCGACGGCGGCGCGCATTTCTACGGCGTCTATGAATGCGCCTGCGGCAACTTCATTTCGATCGGTTCGATTGAGCCGCAATTCTACGCATTGCTGCGCCAGCACGCCGGCCTTTCCGACGCCGAGTTTGACGCGCAGATGGATCGCAAGGCGTGGCCTTCGCTCAAGCAAAGACTGGTCGATGTGTTCAAGACCAAAACCCGCGCGGAATGGTGCAAGATCATGGAGGGCACCGACGTCTGCTTCGCGCCGGTTCTGACCATGAGCGAAGCGCCCGCGCATCCGCACATGGCGGCACGAAATATTTTCGTCAGCCGTCACGGCGTCACCCAGCCCGCGCCGGCGCCGCGTTTTTCACGCACGCCGTCGGCGATCCGCGAGGCGGTGACGGCGGATATCGCAAGCCTGACGAGCGAGTGGAAGGAAAGGTAGGCGACTTTTCGTCATGGCCGGGCTTGTCCCGGCCATCCACGTCTTTCTTTGCGTCGACGCACGAGGACGTGGATGCCCGGGACAAGCCCGGGCATGACGGTGAGTATGACACAGGACCTACGCCGCGTTGTCGACCTTCAGCACGCCGCGGCGGATCTGGTCTTCCTCGATCGATTCGAACAGCGCCTTGAAGTTGCCTTCGCCAAAACCATCGTCGCCCTTGCGCTGGATGAACTCGAAGAAGATCGGCCCGATCGCGTTGGCGGAGAAAATCTGCAAGCAGCACCTTGGTATGGCCGCCGTCGACCACGCCTTCGCCGTCGATCAAGATACCGTTGCGTTGCAGCCGCGCGACGTCCTCGCCATGCTCCGGCAGCCGCGCATCGATCTTCTCGAAATAGGTGTCGGGCGGCGGCGGCATGAACGGCAGGCCGGCGGCGCGCAGGGTTTCGACGGTCCGGTAGATATCGTTGGCGCCGCAGGCGATGTGCTGGATGCCCTCGCCGCGATAGACGTGGAGATATTCCTCGATCTGGCCGGAATCGCCGGCGTCCTCGTTGATCGGAATCCGGATCTTGCCATCGGGGCTGGTCAGCGCGCGCGAGAACAGGCCGGAGGCGCGGCCCTCGATGTCGAAAAAGCGAATCTGGCGGAAGTTGAACAGTCTTTCATAGAAGCCGGTCCAGACGTCCATGCGGCCGCGATGGACGTTATGGGTGAGGTGATCGAGATAAAATAATCCCGCGCCCTCCGGCTGCGGATTTTTCTCAGCCAGCCACTCGAACTCGGCGTCGTAGGCCGAGCCCTTGGCGCCATAGCGATCGACGAAATACAGCAGGCTGCCGCCGATACCCCTGATCGCGGGAACATCGAGGGCTTTTTGCGCGGCAGGAATATCGGCAGGCTCCGCGCCGAGCGCCAGCGCGCGCGCATAGGCCTGCTTCGCATCGACCACCCGGAACGCCATCGACGGCGCGCACGGCCCATGCGCGGCGACGAAGCCGAAGCCGTGGGTGCCGGGTTGTTCGTTGACGAGATAGTTGATGTCGCCCTGGCGGTAGACCGTGATCTTCCTGGTCCTGTGGCGCGCGACCGGCACATAGCCCATCAACTTGAACAACGCGTGCAGCGCTTCGGGATTGGGATGCGCGTATTCGACGAACTCAAAGCCGTCGGTGCCCATCGGATTATCGGCGCTAATGGTCGCCGGCGGCGCATCGTGTGGAAATGGACCCATGGCTGATCTCCCTGGCTGCAGCATGGATATTCGCTCACAAATCCCGCAATGTGTATGCAAACGGCGGATACTTCGGCTATGTTATGCACGGTCTGTGCACATTTATGGTATTTTACGCATGATCTCGGTTGACGCCTTCGACCTCAAACTATTGAGCGCGCTGCAGGATGACGGCCGCCTCACCAACCAGCAATTGGCCGATCTCGTGGGGCTGTCGGCATCGCAATGCTCGCGGCGTCGCATGCGGCTGGAGGAAGAGAAGGTGATATCGGGCTACCACGCCGACCTCGCCAGCGAAGCGCTCGGCTTTGGCGTCATCGCCTTCATCCACATTACGCTGGCGACCCATTCGCCCGACAATGCAAAACGGTTTCGCGCGCTGGTCAATCGGGTCGACGATATCCAGGAAGCCTATTCGCTGACCGGCGATGCCGATTATCTGTTGAAGGCGGTGCTGCGCGACCTCAAAAGCCTGTCCGACATCGTCAACAACGTGCTGATGCCGCACCAGAGCGTGGCGCATGTGCGCTCGTCGATCGTGCTGGATCGGTTGAAGGAGAGCTCGAAGCTGCCGCTCAAGGAGTTGGCGCGCTAGTATCCATGACTGAAATCGAGGGAGATTCGACATTCGAAAGCGCCGTTCAATTTGCGATGATCGGCCCAGCCTCTCTACTGTGATTGAACTAGCTCATGTCTCGGCAACGGCGGTGCGCTCCCTCTCCCCTTGTGGGAGAGGTGGCGCCGAGCATGCGGCACCCAACAAGACGAAATTTGATTTGAGACATCCGACCTCGCTAACGCACGAGACGACCATGGCGCTGCAACTCCGGCCGAACTGCGAATATTGCGACAAGGACCTGCCGCCGAACTCGATGGAAGCGCGAATCTGCTCCTACGAGTGCACATTCTGCGCGGACTGCGCCGAGAACAAGCTCGGCAATGTCTGCCCGAACTGCGGCGGTGGTTTTGTCCGGCGGCCAATCCGGCCGGCCAGGGAATGGCGGCCTGGATTATCGGTTGCGAAGCGGCCGCCGTCGGACAAGCGTGTGCATTTGTCATACAGTCTCGACGATATCGCCGCGCATTCGGCGCGCATCCGGGATATTCCGCCAGAGGAACGCTGAACTGCCTTGCCGTCCTTCCGGGGCGATGCGGAGCATCGAACGCGGATCGCCGGAATGACGCGGAAAGTGCAGACAGCGCGACCTACGGCCTGTTCGGATCGAACCGCTTTTCCAGTCCCTTCCAGCAATCGGCGTAGTCGTCCTGCAGCGTCGGGGAGTTCGCCGCGTGCGCGGTGACGTGCTGCGGATATCGCGTCTCGAACATGAAGGCCATGGTGCCGGTCAGCTTGACCGGCTTCAGTTCCGAATTGCTGGCGTGATCGAAGGCCTCGCGGTCCGGGCCGTGCGGCAGCATGCAATTGTGCAGGCTGATGCCGCCCGGCGTGAAACCTTGCGGCTTGGCGTCGTAGACGCCGTAGATCAGGCCCATGAACTCCGACATGATGTTCATGTGGTACCAGGGCGGACGGAAGGTGTTTTCCGCCACCGCCCAGCGCTCCGGGAAAATCACAAAGTCGATGTTGGCGGTGCCGGCGGTCTCCGACGGTGACGTCAGCACGGTGAAGATCGACGGATCGGGATGATCGAAGCCGATCGCGCCGACCGGCGAGAAGCGTGCGCAGGTCGTATTTGTACGGCGCGTAATTGCCGTGCCATGCCACCACATCGACCGGCGAATGCGGCAGTTTGGTCGCGAACAGCGCGCCGCCCCATTTCACGAACAATTCGGTCGGCGTGTCCTTGTCTTCATAGGCCGCGACCGGGGTCAGGAAGTCGCGCGCATTGGCGAGGCAATTGGCGCCGATCGGCCCGCGCTCCGGCAGCGTGAAGGCGCCGCCGTAATTCTCGCAGAGATAGCCGCGCGCGGGACCGTCGGGAATCTCGACGCGGAATTTCACGCCGCGCGGAATCACCACGATCTCGCCGGGCTCGGCATCGATCCGGCCGAACTCGGTGACGAAGCGCAGATTGCCCTGCTGCGGCACGAACATCATCTCGCCGTCGGCATTGTAGAAATGCTGATCGACCATCGATTTGGTGATGAGATAGACGTGCGCGGCCATGCCGGCCTGGGTGTTGACGTCGCCCGCCGTGGTCATGGTCTGCACGCCCTGCAGGAACGTCATGTCCTGCTTCGGGATCGGCGCCGGATCCCAGCGCAATTGCGCGATCGGCCAGTCGACCTCGTGACACGGCGCGGTGCGCCACAGCCCGGCGTCGACCTTGCGCGAAGCGGCCGGAATGCCTCACCGACGGCCGGATCCGATACAGCCACGAGCGCTCGTTGCTGCCGCGCGGCGCGGTGAACGGCGAGCCGGACAGCTGCTCGGCGTAGAGCCCATAGGCGCAGCGCTGCGGCGAATTGCGCCCGATCGGCAGCGCGCCGGGCAGCGCCTCGGTCTCGAAGCTGTTGCCGAAGCCGGACATGTAGCCCGGCGTGATATTGACGGAGCTGCGGCTGATGACGTCGGGTGAAGTGTTGATATTCATGGTCATCCTCCTTGCAAGGCAGCCCACATTTCAAGGTCGCGTTCGGCGGTCCAGATCACGGGATCGTCGATCCCCGAGGCTTCGTCGAACGCGCGCGAGACGTTGAACGGCAGGCAGTGTTCGTAGATCGCAAAACTTGAAAATTTCGGGTCCATCACCTCGCGCGTCGCCGCCATCGTCTCCTTGAGGTTGCGGCCTTTCGCGACCGCGGTTTCCGCCGCGCCATAGAGCGTGGTGACGAAATCGCGCGTCATCGCGATGGCTTCGCGCCCGGTCGGCAATGCCCTTCAGCGCGTCGCCGCGCCCCGGCGCGATCGCCTTGGGATTGAAGGCGCGAATTTCGTTCAGCGTCGCCGGCCATTCGCGCAGATGCGCGTCGCCGCAATAGCAGGCCGAATGGTATTCGATCAGGTCGCCGGAAAACATCACCTCCGCATCCGGCACCCAGGCCACGATATCGCCGGAGGTGTGTCCGGCGCCGAGCTGCATCAGCCGCACCTCGCGCTTGCCGAGATAGATCGACATCTCGCCTTCGAAGGTCAGCGTCGGCCAGGTCAGGCCGGGGATGCTCTGGGCATCCTGGAACAGGCGCGGAAAGCGGCCGTATTCCGAATCCCAGTCCTGCTGGCCGCGCTCCTCGATCAGCCGGTAGGTTTCCTGCGAGGCGATGATGCCTTGCGCCTTGTAGGCCGACGCGCCGAGCACCCGCACCGCGTGATAATGCGACAGCACCACATATTTGATCGGCTTGTCGGTGACGGTGCGCACCCGCTCGATCACCTTGTTGGCCATCGCCGGCGTCGCCTGGGCGTCGAACACGATGCAGCCGTCGTCGCCGACGATCACAGCGGAATTGGGATCGCCCTCGGCGGTGAAGGCATAGAGATCGGTGCCGATCTCGGAGAAGGTGATTTTCTTCTCCGCCATGTCGGAGGTGGATGCGAAACCCTTGGCCATCAATTCAATTCCCTTCTACGCTCGTTATTGTTGCTGCTGCTGTTGCTGGCTCGGCATCCAGCATCCGCCGCTGCGCCAGCGCGATCGCCTCGCGCAGCACGTCGAGATCGCCGATATGGTTGGCGAGAATCAGAACCAGCGCCGCATCGAGATCGGCGCTCTGCTCGTCACTCAATGCCGCGATGCGCCTCGACGACAGCGCGAAATGCGTCATCCGGCTTGGCAAAATTCGAGCTGGTGGACAATGCCATGATCGAAACCTCAGTTGAAGCCGGCCGCACGCGCCAGCGCGGCGTCGAGCGCGGCTCGTGTCGGCTGCCGGAAACGCGCGGCGACATAGCCATCGGGCCGCAACAGATAGGCCGTGCCCGGCTCGGCATCGTAGCGTGCAGCGGACGAGGCCCGGAATCGGAAAAGCCGTCATTGCCGCCGATGCGGATCACCCCGACGCCATCCGGAGCATCGACCGCCGCGCCATTGGCAAACTCAAGCAGCGTGAACCGCGTTCCCGCCTTGATGAAGGCATCGGTCAAGATACGCTGGAGCTGCCGCTGCGCGCGGCAATCGGCGCATCAAGCATGGAAGCGCCCGGCCGCGGGCCGCCGCGCCACGCATCGCAATCGGCGGTCGAAAGCGGCGAGTCATAGATCGAGGGAACCGAGAGCCGTCCGCCATTGATCATGCGCTTGCCGAATTCGGTTTCCTTGGCCAGCGACAGCACCGCCTTGCGCAACCGCGCTTCCTGATGCGGAACCGGGCGCCATGAAATCGGTCGAGCGGGTCGATTTCGCGGATGTTCTCGTCGGCCGCGGCGCTGCGCTCGATGTGATAGCTCTCGAGCAAGGCTTCCGGCGATGTCCTCCGCAGCACGCGATCGAGCTTCCAGGCCAGATTTTCGGCATCCTCCAGACCCGAATTGGCGCCGCGCGCGCCGAACGGCGAGACCTGATGCGCGGCATCGCCGGCAAAGATCACGCGGCCGTGGATGAACTTTTCCATCCGGCGGCACTGGAATTTGTAGAGCGATATCCATTCGAACTCGAACTTGTCGTGCCCGAGCATGCGCGCGATCCGCGGCCGCACATTTTCCGGCCGCTTCTCGACCGCGGGATCGGCATCCGGATTGAGCTGCAGATCGATCCGCCAGATGTCGTCCGGCTGCTTGTGCAGCAGCGCCGACCGCCCGGCGTGAAACGGCGGATCGAACCAGAACCAGCGCTCGGTCGGAAATTCCGCCGTCATCTTGACGTCGGCGATCAGGAACTGATCTTCGAACACTTGTCCCGCGAATTCCGCGCCCACCATTTGCCGCAGCGACGACCGCGCGCCGTCGCAGGCGACGACATAGTTCGCGCGCATCCGATACGGACCCGTCCGGCGTCTCGATCGTCAGCACGACGTGGTCGTTGCGCTGTTCCAGCCCGATCACCTTGTTGCGCCAGCGCAGGTCGATCGCCGGACAATTCCTGCACCCGATCCACCAGATAGGCTTCGGCATAGAATTGCTGCAGGTTGATGAAGGCGGGCCGCTTGTGCCCGTCCTCCGGCAGCAGATTGAATTGATAAAGCTGCGACGTCGCCGTGAAAGATCTTGCCGACGCTCCACACCACGCCCTTGTCGACCATGCGGCCGCCGACGCCGAGCCGGTCCCAGAACTCGAGCGAGCGCTTGGAAAAGCAGATCGCGCGCGAGCCCTCGCCGATCCGGTCGGCATCGTCGAGCAGCACGACGGGCTGGCCGCGCTGCGCCAGATCGATCGCCAGCGACAGCCCGACCGGCCCGGCGCCGACCACCACCACGGGATATTCGGCCGCGATCGGCGCCGCGTCCGATCCTGATCGGGGTGGCGGCGGTAGCCGAACTGGGTTTTGGATGCTGCGCCATGCGCTCAAACCTTGCTCTGGCCAAGGGACCTGCGTCCCCGCTAAGATAGTCGCATCTGCAACTATCTAAACGCCTCCGGCGCTGCGGCGTCAACTCAAATTGGAGCGATTTTTGCCAAAAGCGTTTTCAGGCCAGGGCGCCGCCGGTTGGCGTGCAGACAACGCGTCCACAACCCACTCGATCTGTTCAGGTTCGTGCCGTTCCGGCTGAACCGGCTGGCGGCCGAGGTTTCGGCCGCGCTGTCGGGCGAATATCAGGAGCGTTACGGGCTCGATATTCCGGAATGGCGCGTGCTGGCGACGCTCGGCTTCCGCAACGACGCCTGCAGCGCGCAATACATCGCGCATTGCACCCGAACCCACAAATCCACCATCAGCCGCGCGGTCACCGCGCTGATGACGCGGCAACTGGTGGAACGCGTCGAGAATGAAGACGACCGCCGCGAATTCCGGCTGCGCATGACGCGAAAGGGCAAGGCGCTGTACGAGGAACTGATCCCGCGCCTGAAGCGCAAGGAGCAGGAGATCCTGTCCTGCCTTTCCGCGCAGGAGCGCAAGGATTTTGCGCTTGTGCTCGGCAAGATCGAGAAAAGCCTCGATCTGGTGCAGACCAGCAGGGAAGCGGACAAGACGGACGCGTATTGAAATCTGTCGCTCATCGTGAGCGCCGCCCCCTCCGTCATTGCGAGGAGCAACGCGACGAAGCAATCCATTCACCAGCCCGATCCGAAATCTGAACTTGCTTGCCGCAGCAAGAGCGCGATACCTCATCTGGTCATTCCGCGATGGTCCGACGCGACCCGACATCGGATCTCGTCAATGCCGGGTTCGCTCGCTTTGCTCGCGCCCCGGAATGACGGAGGCCGCTATTTCACAAACGAGCGCGATGGCGGCAGGTGCAACGCATAGGCATCGACCTTGTCGCTGGCGCGCGGATAGATCTCGGTCACGATCGGATCGTGCCCGGGAATGACGCGGTCGGGATGGCCGGCCAGGCGCGCCACGATGTCCCAGCCCTCGAACATGTCGCCGAGATTGTAGAGGATCGGAAACGGGCTCTGGCGATGCATGTTGGCGTAATAATGCGAAGCGTCCGACGCCAGCACCACCGGGCCGCGCGCGGTCTCGACCCGCACCACCTGCAGGCCGTCGGAATGGCCGCCGACGCGATGCAGCGTCACGCCGGGCGCGACCTCGCCGTCGCCGGCGTGAAAGGTGACGCGCTCGCTGAAGACGTGGCGGACCATCAGCGTGACATGCTCCACCGAGAACGGATGACGCAGCACGCCGTGGCACATGCAGCGCCCGGTGGCGTAGCTCATCTCGCGGTCCTGCAGATGAAATCGCGCGTTGGGAAACAGGTCGAGATTGCCGGCGTGGTCGTAATGCAGATGGGTGACCACGACATCCCTGATGGCGTCGGCGTGGACGCCGAAGCGCGCCAGCGCCTCGACCGGATTGAGCGTGAGCTTGCGGTTTCGCAGCCTGCGCTTCTGCCGCGTTGAAGCCGGTATCGACCAGAATATCGCGGCCGCCGCCTCGGATCAGCCAGACGAAGTAGTCGAGATCTTGCGCGGAGGTCTCATGCGGATCGGGCAGCAGGTAATTCATGTGCGGCGTGCGCGGCGACATCGTCGCATAGCGGATGGCGTAGATTTCGTAGGCGTTTCCCATCGGTTCACTTTCTTCTCAAGGTGCGCGATGGCCGATGTCGCAGCAAGCCACCGTCATGTCGCAAAGGTCAAACGTGCCTTGCCGTCCGCTCTGGGCAACCCTCCTTTTTGCCACGTGAGAGCCGTCACAGGGCTTGCTGCCGCCAGGGGAACCCCGTTCGCCTCACGTGTCAGTTTTATTGCGGTGAATTGTCGCGATTACCGGCGGCTTTGCAAACAGTTGACAGGGCTTGCCGACCCGGTTTGATAATGCGGTTTTCGTAGAGTAAGGTCGCCGAGGCGCAAGCTGGTATCGGCGCCCTGTTGGTTGGACCGCCGTGGAATGATAATTCGCCTCGCATTGCTTGTGATCTTTGTGTTGTCGGTCACCCCGATCGTCCCGTCCGCCGCTGCGGGCGCCGATCGATTTGCGCTGGTGATCGGCAACGCGAAATATCCCGACGCCGACGCGCCGCTCAAGGAGCCGATCAACGACGCCCGTGACATCGCCGACGAACTCAAGCGCGACGGCTTCAACGTCGAGATCGGAGAAAACCTGACCGGTGACGCGATGCGCCGCGCCTTCGAGCGCCTCTACGGACGCATCAAGCCCGGCTCCGTCGCGCTGATTTTCTTCAGCGGATTTGGCGTCCAGTCCAGCCGTCAAAGCTACATGATCCCGGTCGACGCACAGATCTGGACCGAAGCCGATGTTCGCCGCGATGGCATAAGCCTGGAGACGGTGCTGGGCGAAATCAACAGCCGCGGCGCAGGCGTCAAGATCGCCCTGATCGACGCCTCCAGGCGCAATCCGTTCGAGCGCCGCTTCCGCAGTTTTTCCGCGGGCCTGGCGCCGGTGATTGCGCCGAACGGAACGCTGGTGATGTATTCGGCGGCGCTCTCTTCCGTCATCTCCGACAATGGCCGCGATCACAGCCTGTTCGTGCAGGAGCTGCTCAAGGAAATCCGCGTTCCCGACCTGATGGCCGAAGAGACGCTCAATCGGACCCGGGTCGGCGTCACCCGCGCATCCCGCAGCGAGCAGGTGCCGTGGATTTCGTCCTCCCTGGCCGAGGATTTTTCGTTTATTCCAGGCGCGGGTGGATCGCGGCCTTCCGCTCCCGGCCCGGTGGCGACGCTTCCCCCACCCTCCGAACCGCCGCCGCCGCGCGTTGATCCGTTGCCGCCGCCGCCAAAGCCGGTCGAAGTCTCGATTCCTCCTCCCGACCGCCGGCCGACAAGCCGGCGGACAAGAATGACGGATCGACGGCGGTGGCGCTTGCCGATGACCCCCTCATCAAGAGCCTGACCGCCAAGCTCACGGACAATCCCGACGACGCCAGCGCGCTCTATCGGCGCGGACAGGTCTATGCCAGCAAGGGAGCGTATAACCTTGCCATCAAGGACTTCGATAGCTCGATCAGGCTGAACCCCAAGGACGTGGAAGCCTTCAACAATCGCTGCTGGGCGCGCACCGTGATCGGCGACCTGAAGGCGGCATTGAAGGATTGCAACGAGGCGCTTCGGCTGCGGCCGAACTTCGTCGATGCGCTCGACAGCCGCGGGCTCGTCAACCTGAAGAGCGGGCAGACCAAGAATGCGATTGCCGATTTCGACGCCGCGCTGAAGATCAATCCGAGATTGACGTCGTCGCTGTACGGGCGTGGCCTCGCCAAGCAGCGCAGCGGGGCGGTCTCGGAGGGTGAACTGGATATCACCAATGCCAAGGCCATGGACCCGAATATTGCCAAGGAATTCGCCAGTTACGGGGTAAATTGACAATAATTTGAGTGGGGCGCCGGCACTTGCTCGAACCCCGGGACGGGCGCCGGATACCAACGGGAAGTGGCTGAAACGACGATTTACCAGCCCGCGGCCGTTTCGTCCGGAAGCTTATTGCAAATTGATTGGAACCGCGCGGGCAGCGCAGGAGGGACTGGCGATGTCGAAAATGTCTGGAAGGAGAAGTCTCACCGCGATCCTTTCGCTGCTCGCGCTTGGCGCCGCGCTTTGCTTTGGCCTGGGCAAAGCCGTTGCCGCCGATGATGTCACCGAGGATCAGATCGTCCGGGCGCTGGCGCCGCAAGAAACCCCTGACCAGAGGCCTGTCGTCAGGTCCCCAGGCCGATCCGGCGGCGATTGCCGCGGAAGGCCGTTTTGTTCAGACCATCCGCGGCCGCGCCACGCGCTCGCTCTCGAGCAGCGAGCGCGAAGAAATCGCCACCATCGCCAAGGACAAGCCGAACATCGATCTGGAAATCAACTTCGATTACAATTCGGCCGATATCAGCAAGAAATCACTGCCCTCGGTTCAGGCGCTCGGGAAAGCGCTTACCAATCCCGATCTGAAGGGCTCGACCTTCGTTGTCGCGGGTCATACCGACGCTGTCGGCAGCGACGCCTATAACCAGGATCTCTCGGAGCGGCGCGCGGACTCGGTCAAGCGCTATCTGGTCGAAAAGTACAGCATTCCCGGCGCTGACCTCGTGACCGTCGGATACGGCGAGACCAAGCTCAAGGACCCGAAGAATCCGACCTCGGAAGTGAACCGCCGCGTGCAAGTCGTTAACATGGCGAACAAGACCACCGCCTCCAAGTGAAGTGGTCACGCTCCCCGTTCAGCTCGTCATGCCCGGCCTTGTGCCGGGCATGCACGTCTTAGCGCGCCAAGGCATGAACGACGTGGATGGCCGGGACGAGGCCCGGCCATGACGAAAAAGCGACATGATGAACGGAATGGTTTGAGGGTGCCGTTTCGATCTAATATCATCCTGCTAGCTACTCCTCCCCACGCCTTTGGTTCTGGATTGATCCGGCGATGATGCGCTCTGAATACCTCAAGCCTGCGCTGGGAGTGGTGGTCGCGGCCGCGCTCGTGGGCGGATGGTATTGGTTCGAGCATCGCCCGCGGCCCGAGGAGAAGGACACGCCGAGCAACGCGCTCGTCATCGTGACGAAAGCCACCAATGCCTGCTTCTCCGATTTGGTGAGGGTCACCGGATTCATCGTGCCGCGGAGAGAAGCGGTGGTCGGGGTCGATCAGGAAGGATTCAAGGTCGCCGATGTTCTGGTCCGCGAAGGCGAAACGGTCACCGAAAATCAGGAACTGGCCCGGCTGACGCCGCCTCCGGCGCAGCCCGGCGCCGGCGCAAGGCCATCCGCGCCGACCTCGTTGCGCGCGCCGGCTGCCGGCCTCGTCACCGAGGTCAAGACCATTGTCGGAGCGCCGGCCTCGCCACAGGCCGGGCCGATGTTTCGGATTTCCGTCAACAACGAAATCGAACTGGATGCCGAAGTGCCGGCGGTCCACATGCTGAAACTCAATCCAGGCGCGACGGCGCGGATAAGCCGGGACAATGCCCCTGATCTGGTGGGACGGGTCAGGCTGGTGTCGCCGCAAATCGATCGCGCCACCCAGCTCGGCCATATCAGGATATCGCTGACCAACAACCCCTCGCTCAAGGTCGGCATGTTTGCCCGCGCCAACATCGACGCCAAGCGCAGTTGCGGCGTCGCCATTCCGCGCACCGCCATTGACCATCTGACCGTGCAAGTGGTCAAAGACAATACGGTTGAGACGCGAAGGGTTCGGGTCGGATTGGTGTCCGACACTTCCACGGAGATCCTTGAAGGCCTCGACGTTGGCGAAATCGTGGTGGCGGATGCTGGCTCCTCGCTGCATGACGGCGACCAGATCAAGACCATGTTCGCCGAGGAACTCGATCGAACGCGGGTACGCTGATGGCTATGAATATCTCGGCATGGTCGATCCGAAACCCGCTGCCTTCCGTGGTGTTCTCGATCATCCTGCTGGTGCTGGGCTGGGTCAGTTTCACAAAACTCGCGGTGACGCGGCTGCCCAGCGCCGATATCCCCGTGATCTCGGTCGCGGTATCGCAGTTCGGCGCCGCCCCGGCCGAGCTTGAATCGCAGGTTACAAAGACCATCGAAGACGGCGTCTCGGGCGTCGAGGGCGTGCGGCACATTTCATCGTCGATCACCGACGGGCTATCGCTGACCACGATCCAGTTCGCGCTTGAGACCAACACCGACCGGGCGCTCAACGACGTCAAGGACGCCGTCACAAGGGTGCGCGCCAACCTGCCGCAAAACGTCAACGAGCCGCTGATCCAGCGCGTCGACGTGATCGGCCTGCCGATCGTCACCTATGCCGCGATCTCGCCGGGCAAGACGCCGGAGCAGCTATCCTACTTCGTCGACGACGTCGTCAAACGCGCGTTGCAGGGTGTGCGCGGCGTCGCCCAGGTCGAGCGCATCGGCGGTGTCGAGCGCGAGATTCTCGTATCGCTCGACCCCGACCGGCTGCAGGCGGCGGGGCTGACCGCCGTCAACGTCAGCCAAAGCCTGCGCGGCACCAATGTCGACCTCGCCGGCGGCCGCGCCGAGATCGGCAAGAACGATCAGGCGATCCGGACACTGGCCGGCGCCAAGACGCTGAACGATCTCGCGGGAACAATGATTCCGCTGTTCGGCGGCGGCGAGGTGCGGCTGGACGATCTCGGCACCGTCACCGACACCATCGCCGACCGCCGCACCTTCGCACGCTTCAACGGCGAACCGGTGGTGGCGCTCGGCATCAAGCGCTCCAAGGGCGCCAGCGACGTCGTGGTCGCAGCCGCGGTGCAGAAGCGCATCGACGCCCTCAAGGTCGCCTATCCCGATGTCGATTTGAAACTGATCGACACCTCGGTGGAGTTTACGAAAGGCAATTATGAGGCGGCGATCTCGACGCTGTTCGAAGGCGCCATTCTCGCCGTCATCATCGTGCTGTTGTTCTTGCGCGATCTCAGGGCGACCATCATCGCGGCGATCTCGCTGCCGCTGTCGATCTTCCCGGCGTTCTGGGCGATGGACCTTTTGGGATTTTCGCTCAACCTCGTCAGCTTCCTCGCCATCACGCTGTCGACCGGTATTCTGGTCGACGACGCCATCGTCGAGATCGAGAACATCGTGCGCCATATGCGGATGGGCAAGTCGCCCTACCGCGCCGCGCTGGAGGCCGCCGACGAAATCGGGCTGGCCGTCATCGCGATCTCACTGACCATCATCGCGATCTTCGCGCCCGCAAGCTTCATGTCCGGCATCGCCGGTCAATTCTTCAAGCAATTCGGCATCACGGTTTCGGTGCAGGTGTTCTTCTCGCTGTTGGCGGCGCGCTTCGTCACGCCGGTGCTGGCGGCCTATTTCCTGAAAGATCATCCGCACGACGACCCGCCGCCGGGGCGCGTGTTGCAGAGTTACACAAGGCTGGTGACTTGGTCGGTCCGCCATTACTTTATCACCGTTCTGATCGGTTTCGGAATCTTCGCCGCCTCGATCTGGAGCATCAAGCTGTTGCCGCAAGGCTTCCTGCCGGCGCAGGACACCGCGCGTTCGCTATTGGCGATGGAGCTGCCGCCGGGCTCCCAGCTTGCCTTCACCGAGAAGACCACCGAGGAAATCGTTTCGCGCCTGCGCAAACGGCCGGAGGTCAAGAGCGTGTTCGTCGACGGCGGGCGCGTCCCGCCGGGGACCTTCGAGGTGCGCCGCGCAGCGCTGATCATCAACTACACGCCGAAGACCGAACGCGACATTACCCAGCGCCAGCTTGAGCTCGCGATCTCGAACGAACTGGAAAACGTACCCGACATCAGATTCTGGTTCCTCGACGAGAACGGCCTGCGCGCGATCTCGCTGGTGGTCACCGGCGCCGACAGCAATATCGTCGCCAACGTCGCCAGCGAGTTGGCGACCCAGATGAAGCGAATTCCGCTGATCGCCAATGTGATCTCCGAGACCTCGCTCGACCGGCCCGAACTGCGCATCCAGCCGCGGGCGGATCTGGCGGCAAGGCTCGGCGTCTCCACCGAGAGCCTGTCGCAGACGATTCGCGTCGCCACCATCGGCGATGTCGGCCCTGCGCTCGCCAAATTCGACGCCGGCGACCGGCTGGTGCCGATCCGGGTCCAGCTCGAAGATGCCGCCCGCGGCGACCTGCCATTGCTCGAGCAGTTGCGGGTGCCGCTTGGCCAGCACGGCGAAAAGGGCGGCGTGCCGCTATCGGTGGTCGCCGACATCAAGCTCGACCAGGGTCCGACCAGCATCAATCGCTACGACCGCGAGCGTCAGGCCACCGTGGCGGCCGACCTCGTCGGCTCCGCAGCGCTCGGCGATGCCACCAGGAAAATCTACGACCTGCCGGTGATGAAAAGCCTGCCGAAAGGCGTCAAGGTCAGCCCGTCCGGCGATGCCGAAAGCCTGAACGAACTGTCGGAAGGTTTTGCCACCGCGATCACCGCCGGCCTGATGATGGTCTATGCGGTGCTGGTGCTGTTGTTCGGAACCTTCCTGCAGCCGATCACGATTCTTTTCTCGCTGCCGCTCTCGATCGGCGGCGCGATCGTGGCGCTGCTCCTGACCGGCAAGCAACTGACGACGCCGGTGTGGATCGGCATCCTGATGCTGATGGGCATCGTCACCAAGAACGCCATCATGCTGGTGGAATTCGCGGTCGAATCGATGCGCGAAGGCAAGCGGCGAGATGAGGCGATCATCGACGCCGGCATGAAGCGCGCGCGCCCGATCGTCATGACCACGATCGCCATGGTGGCCGGCATGATGCCATCCGCGCTGGCGTTCGGCGCCGGCGGCGAATTCCGCTCGCCGATGGCGCTTGCCGTGATCGGCGGCCTGTTGTTCTCAACCGTATTGTCGCTGGTGTTCGTGCCGGCGATGTTCATGCTGATGGACGATGTCGGCAACTTGTTCTGGCGTTTTGGACGGAAGCTGCTGGTCACGAGCGGCGAGAAGGAGCATCCGCCGGCTGAACACAAGGCCGATCACAAAGAGCCGCCGGCCATCGTGCATTCGCCGGCCGCGGAATAGGGCCGAGACGCGTCACATTCACCGACGTCATCATCCGCGAAAGCGGATGATCCCCAGTAATCAACGAAATCGGGGATCAATTTTCGGCGCTCATCGTCGGATCAGCCCGGCGGCATCTCGTCGCGATAGACCTCCAGCAATACCGCGGCGTCTTCATTCGTGGCCGCCGCAATCTTTCGGTGCTCGGCTATTTCGCTGGAAATTGCCGAGACGAGTTGTTCGCGATCCAGAATCCCCTTCCGCAACAATTCGGCCACCAAGACCTTGGCGAGTGAGAACGCGGCGAAGCTTACGGCGTCTTCGTTGATGTGCATCTGATGGTCCTCACTCCCACACGACTATTCTTCGTTCCTCGCCACAGCCGTCAGCTTGGTCATGTTCTGCAACAGGATCCGCCCGCGCTGCAAATCCAGGATGCCCTCCTTGCGCCACTGCTGCAGCTGGCGGTTGACGCTTTCGCGCGCGGCGCCGACGAACACCCCAAGCTGCTCCTGCGAGATATGCACCTCGGAGCCGAAATCGGATGCCAGCGCGCAGAGCCGGCGCGCCAGCCGCACCGGCAGCGGCTGCAGCACGGATTCCTCCATCCGCTCGCTCATCCAGCGGATGCGCTGGCACAAGAGCTGGATGATCTTGATCGCGACCTTGGGCTCACGTTCGAGATGGGCGAGAAAGTCTTCCCGCCGCAGCACGAACAATTCGGTGGGCTCGCCGGCGGTCGCATCCGCGGTACGGCTCTGGCCATCGAGCACCGCAACCTCGCCAAACAGATCGCCGGGACCGAGAAAATTCAGGGTCAGGCGGCTGCCGTCGGAAGCGCCGGTTTCGATCCGGATTTGTCCGCGCCGCACCCCGAACAGGGCGTCGCCGGGGTCGCCTTTCTGGAACAGCATCTCGCCGACGCCCAGATTCTGGGTGTGGCAAAGGCTCGAGATTCGCTGCAGCTCGTCGGCGCCCAGGTCCGCGAACATCGGATTCATTTTCAAAATGACCGCAAATTCGGCCTGTTTACTCATTGCAATGCCTTCCCGGGAAAGGTCGTTAAAATAGGGCCGTTCGCAAATTCCTGTGCTGCCGAAGTGTGTCATAAGTCACATAACTTTGCAGCACCCGTGCAATAATTTTAGCTCCTTTGAGCCGTCTCCCCTTTCCGGGGATAAGCTTGAGGAAAAGGCCGCGCGCCCCGATATGGCCTGGCTGAGATCGATGTCATGTGGGGCGGTCTGGAATGTCGTCATGAGAGCACTGAAAATCGCCGGCGCCGCAATCGCGACCGTCATCGTTGTCCTGGCCCTGCTGCTGATCATCGGGATGCCTTCCGGCTTCCTGACGTCGGAGATCCAGGCCCGGGTCGAACGCGAAACCGGATACCGGCTGACGATATCGGGCGGGAGCAAAATCGGCCTGTGGCCAAAGCTCAACGTGACGCTGACCGACGTCACGCTGGAGAACCCGAAAGACCCCGAAGCTTCCAATCGCCTGACCGTCGGCCGCGTTCAGGCCGATCTGACCTTGGCGAGCGTGTGGTCGGGCCATCCGCAGATCACCGAACTCGTGATCGCCCGCCCGGTTCTGTACCATCCGTTGCTGCGCGAACGAACGCGTGTGCCCAGCCCGTCCCCCAGGCCGACGACCTCCTCCAGCGAGGGTGACAGCAATGCGCTCGCGATCGGTCGCGTCACGGTGACCGACGGCACCCTGGTGTCTTTCAATCTGCGGGACCGGGTGGAAAACCGCATCACCGGCATCAACGCCGATGCAACCATTGACGATCGCAACGTCAAGATCACCGGCAGCGCGCGCGCCGGCGAGCATCCGCTCAAATTCTCGCTCAAGGCGACGGCGCCTCCCCCGCCGGTCGAGCGGCAGAACATGCCGGTCGAACTCGCGCTCGATGCGCCCGGCGTGTTGCAAGCTCCGCTGTCCGCCAAGGCCGAGGTCCGGCTCAACGGCTCGATGATCATGATCAACGGCGTGACCGGAACGCTCGGCGACGATGCGTTCAATGGATGGGCCTCGGTCGATATCGAGAGCAAGCCTCTGGTGAAGGTCGATCTCGACTTCCAGCGGCTTTCCATCGCGACCTCGAAAACGCCCGCCACATCGGCCTCAAAGGGTGCGCAGCCCTGGAGCAATGCGACGATCGACCTGAACGGCCTGAACTATGTCGACGCCCAGGTCAGGATTTCCGCCGCCGAGCTCAACCTCGGAGAAACGCGTTTCGCGCCGGTTGCGATCGACGTCGCGCTCGCCGGCGGTGTGCTGCGGGGCGGATTTCCGAATCTCGGGGCCTATGGCGGCCAGGTCAGCGGCCAGCTCATCGTCGATGCGTCGAGGGGCGAGCCGGTCTACGCGCTCACCAGCGATCTCGTCGGCGTGCGCGCGCTGCCGCTGCTGCAGAGCGCGGCCGACTTCGACAAGCTCGACGGCAAGCTGCAGGCGAAAATCGGCGTGCGCTCCAACGGCAACAGCCAGCGCGCCATCATGTCGAACCTCGGCGGCACGGTGTTCGCCAATTTCCAGGATGGCGCGATCCGCGGCCTCAATGTCGCGCAGGATGATCCGCTCGCTGACCTCGGGCACGCTGTCGGGATGGCAGGAGACCAAAGAAGAGGCCACCGACCTGAGCCAGCTTTCGGCCTCGTTCCGCGTCGAGCGGGGTCAGGCGACCACCAACGATCTCAACCTGATCGGCCCGCTGGTCAAGATGACCGGGACGGGCACGGTCGACCTCGCCGCAAAATCGCTGGCGCTTCGGGTCGAGCCGAAGCTCGTGATGACGACCGAGGGCCAGGGCCGCGCCGGCGATCCGGTCGGGCTCGGCATCCCCGTCGTGATCGATGGCCCGTGGTCCGAGCCGCGCATCTATCCCGAGATGGCCGGCATTTTGGACAATCCGGATGCGGCCTACGCAAAACTGAAGGAGATGGGCAAGGGCCTGTTCGCACCGGGCGGCGGCTTGAGCAGCGCATTGGGCGGACTGGGCGGGTCGGGCGGATCGGGTTCGGGCGACAGCGGACAATCCGGCCAGCTCGGCAAGCTCGGCGAGACCCTGGGCAATCTGCTGCAGCAGGGATTTGGCCGCGGCGGCAACCGAAGCCGGGGTCTTGGGGCGCCGGCGGATTCGGCAACGCCGGCCGCGCCATCCGCGCCGGCGCCGGCGCAGAGCGATCCCGGCGATGAGCAACCGCAAGACAGCCAGGCGATGAACGAGGTGCTGCGGCAGCTGTTCAATCGTTGAGTCTTCGCTAGCCACGCACTTCACTCCCACTGCCGCCGTGGCACCCCTCACCACGCACTTCACTCCCACCGCCGCCGCGGCACCCCCCGCCCCGACCCTCCCCCGCAAGGGGGGAGGGAGAAGAGAGCGGCAGCTGTTCAATCGTTGAGTTTTCACCAGCCACGCGCTTCACTCCCACCGCCGCCGTGGCACCCCTCGCCCCCGACCCTCCCCACAAGGGGGAGGGGAGAAGGAAGTCGCGCTCCACGGGGGTGGCCACGAGCGCGAACTTCACCATCGGCACGAGGCTAACCACGCTGGCCAAAGGCCCGGCCGAGGGCCTCCAAACTGTGCTAAACAGGGCCCGTCTGCGCAAAACCTCAGGCGAAGGGAGGGCGCACGAGGGTCTGGATGATCGGGAACGACAAAATCTGGTTTCTCCGCGGGGGCCTGTTCGCCAAATACGTCGTCTCGCTGGTCGGCCTGGTGGTGTTCGTGCTCGCGGTCAACGGCGCGATGGAAACCTGGATCAGCTATCGCGGCACAAGGACCACGCTGACCGACGCGATGAGCGAAAAGGCCGACGCCACCGCGCGGCGGATCGAGCAGTCGGCCTCGGAGCTGGAGCGGCAGATCTCCTGGGTGACGCGCGCCAGCGTCGTGACCATCGAGCAGCGCCGCGCCGATTACGCCCAGCTGCTGAACCAGGTGCCGGCGGTCAGCCAGATCTTCTGGCTCAACGGCAACGGCCGCGAGCAGCTCCGCCTGACCCGCCAGACGGTTTCGGTTTCCAGCGGCGCCGACTTCTCCCGCGACGTCAGGTTCACCGAAACCGTGGCCCGGGGCGTCAGCTTCGCGCCGGCCTATTTCAGGGAGCAGCACCCGTTCATGTCGATCGCGGTGGCGCATTCCGGTTTCAATGCCGGCGCCACCGTCGCCGAGGTCGACCTTTCCTTCCTCGCCGATTTCGTAGGCGACGCCCAGGTCGGCCGGGCCGCCTACGCCTATGTGGTCGATGCGCGCGGCCAGGTGCTGGCCAGCTCGACCAAGGGGCCGGAGGTCGCCAAGGACCTTGCGAAATTGCCGCAGGTCGCGGCCCTGATCGCGCCGGCCACCCGCGAGCTGGCGTCGGGCAACGACGCCGACGGCCGGGCGGTGCTGACCGCCTCGACCGCGGTGCCGAAACTCGGCTGGTTCGTGTTGTTCGAGCAGCCGACCGCGCAGGCGCTGGCGCCGATCCGCGATCAGCTGGTGCGGATCGCCTTGCTGATCGGGCTCGGGCTGGTGGTCGCGATCCTCGCCGGCACCCTGCTGGCGCGCCGGATGCTGATCCCGATCACGGCGCTGCGCGCCGGCGCCAACCGTCTCGGCGCCGGCGATTTTTCCCATCGCATCGAGGTGCGGACCTCCGACGAACTGGAAGAACTCGCCGGCCAGTTCAACTCGATGGCCGGGCAATTGCAGGAGACCTATTCGGGCCTCGAGACCAAGGTGGAGGAGCGCACCCGCGATCTCGCGCAGTCGATCAACGAGCTGAAGGTGCTGGAAGAAGTCGGCCGCGCGGTCGCCTCCTCGCTCGATCTCAACGCCGTGCTGCCGACGGTCGCGGCGCGCGCGCTGGAGATCACCCATGCCGACGCGGTGTTGATCTACAGCTACGACGCGGCAAAGCGTCACTTCAACCTGACGGAAGCGATCGGCATCGACAAGAACGCCGAAGGCGCGCATCAGGCGATCGACGAGGACGGCAGCGTGCTCGGCGAGGCCGCGAAAGGCGGCGAGCCGATCGCGATTCCCGATCTCGCCGATGCGGCGGATCTGCTGCTGCGCGACGTCGCGGTGGCCGCCGGTTTTTATTCGGTGCTGGTGGTGCCGCTGGTCGATCAAAAGGGCATTTTGGGATCGCTGGTGGTGTTGCGCAAAAGCGCCGGCGAGTTTTCGCCTGCCTTGATCGGGTTGATGCGGACCTTTGCGCACCAGTCGGTGCTGGCGATGCGCAACGCGCGGCTGTTTTCGGAAGTGGACCAGAAAGGCCGCGAACTGGCGTCCGCCCACACCACCGTGCAGCAGCAGGCCGACCAGCTGTTGAACTGGAACAAGTCGCTGGAAGAGCGGGTCGAAAAACAGCTCGCCGAAATCGAGCGCATCCGAAGGCTGGAGCGTTTTCTGGCGCCGCAGGTCGCGCAACTGATCGCGTCTTCCGACGGCCACGACGCGCTGCTCGACAGCCACCGCCGCGAGGTCACCGTGGTGTTCTGCGACTTGCGCGGCTTTACGGCGTTCACCGAGACCACCGAGCCGGAAGAAGCCATGAACGTGCTGCGCGAATATCACGCCGCACTGGGCGAGCTGATCTTCCGCTACGAGGGCACGCTCGACCGCTATGCCGGCGACGGCGTGATGATCCTGTTCAACGCGCCGATCCAGTTTGCCGATCACACCCGACGCGCGGTGAAGATGGCGGTCGAGATGCGCGACATCATCGGCGAGTTGACCGAGCGCTGGCGCAACCGCGGCCATAGTCTCGGCTTCGGCGTCGGCATCGCGCTCGGCTACGCGACGCTCGGGCAGATCGGCTTCGAGCAGCGGCTCGAATACGCCGCGATCGGAAGCGTCACCAACCTCGCCTCGCGGCTGTGCGACGAGGCCAAAGCCGGGCAGATCGTGGTCGCGCGGCGGGTCTACGGCATGGTGGAAAATTTCGTCGAAGCACGGCCGATCGACGATCTGCATCTGAAGGGCTTCAATCATCCGGTGCTGGCCATGGAAATCTTGCGCTGGCGCGAGGAAGCCGACAACGTCGTCGACGCCGCCGCGGCACGGCGGCGGAAGCAGTAGCGGGGCGACGCCCGACCACTTCTCCGTCGCCCCGCTCTTGCGGGGAGAGGGTTGGGGCGAGGGGCTCTCTCCACAGACCAGATTCGCGGATAGTCCCCGTCACCCGAAGCCTTCGGCTTCGACCTCTCCCCGCAAGCGGGGCGAGGTGATCCGAATCGCGGACGCTCCGCGCGCTTCAATTCCCGATTCGAATTTCAAACAGCCAATTGTAGGATCGTCATTGCGAGCGCAGCGAAGCAATCCACAAGGAGGAACTGTCATCGTCCGGCTTGACCGGACGATCCAGTACACCGCAGCCTCTCGGTTCGACCACTAACGTCTCGGAATACTGGATCGCCCGCCTTCGCGGGCGATGACGACTGAGAATGTGGCGGGCTCGTATTCACGACACACCTCCGCGTTCCCGCGGCGGGATTTCGCCCGGGTGGTGCATGAAGCGGTCGCCCCCTGAAAAAACGAGGGCGTGGGGAATGCCGGGCGTCGATGCACCCGCAGCCTCGTGTGTGATGAAAACAAACACACGAGTTAGTCACCACAGGTCCACCGGACTAACCCGGCATTCCCGCACGCAATGGTTTTACGGCTTACTTCGCGCTCTCCCCGGTGACCACGCTTTTTGACACCGTCGCCTGCGCTTCTTATCGCAGACTTGACGCCAACGATTGGGGCGTCAGAACGACACGACTTCACCGTCCGCGACAGCACCGTTCGTCAAGCGCGCTGCCCGCGTCCACCGCATCCCGCCCCGCGTTCGTGACGATCGCGATACGCCCCTCTGTGTGGGACGAGACGGTGCGAATCAGTGAACTGATTTGGGTCAGGAGAAAACAGAAATATTTTTGCAAAACGGGCTTGACACGACTTCGGAAAATCAGAAGTGATTTGCCCGTCGGGCAGATTTGTTGAATCCGTTCAATAATTTCGGCCGTCATTCCGGGATGGTCCGAAGGACCAGACCCGGAATCTCGAGATTTCGGGTTCGATGCTTCGCGTCGCCCCGGAATGACGGCATAAAAATTCGAGCGGAGCGACGAACGGGGTCTAATTCCCTGTCATTGCGAGGAGCGAAGCGACGAAGCAATCCATTCTTTCTTAACGTGGCGAGATGGATTGCTTCGCTTCGCTCGCAATGACGGTTAGTGTCGCCCCCGAATTGAGAGGATGATGGCATGCGCCAGATACCGCTGGGAACCAAAGGCACGTTCACGCATGCGCGTGAAGCCGGAGCATCTCGCCAACCGGTTCAAGGACCCGATGCTGCCGCAGGTGCTGGCGACGCCGGTCATGATCCTGTTCATGGAAAACGCGGCGCTCGCCGCGATCAGGCCGTATCTCGATGAGGGCGAGAGCGCGGTCGGCACCGCGATCGACGTAAAACATCTTGCCGCGACGCCCGTCGGCCAGGAGGTCCACGCTGAAGCCGAGGTGGTGAAGCGTCGATGGCAAGAAAATCGAATTCAAGGTCTCGGCGCGCGACGAGCTGGAAGAGGTCGGCCGCGGCACCCATCAGCGCATGGTGATCGATCTTGCCTCGTTCAACGCGCGGTTGGCGAGGAAGAGCGGGCGGTGAGTGTGAGCGGTGTCGGCACGCAGCAAAGGAAGCGGTAGCGACAAGGGGGAGCGAATAATTGAGCATTTGACGTCGTCCCGGCGAACGCCGGGACCCATAATCCCCAACCTTAGTTGTGGATGGGATTGCGGCCCCCGCTTCACGTAAGGCAGACATTGGTGGCTTGATGGTCCCGGATCGCGATCGTGGGGCCTGTCATCGGGCGAGGCAAGGGCGGAGCCATTGGCTCACTTATCCAGGACGACGTGGATTTTGTACCCTGAATTCCCCGCCAGCCTCTCGTGCAAAATAAACCAAAGCACACGACCCGTATGCTTTTGGTAATTCAGGGAAATCCGTATATCGACACCCTGGATTGACATGAATTATCCCCATGGCATGAAATAACAACTCACCAGGATGTTGACTAAAAATCTCCATGGAGTATTTATCGTCCCAACCTCAGCCTGATACCTGAAAGGACTATCGCGATGTACGCCAAGACCGGAGTTCTGCCCAGTCCACTCCAGACCCAGCAAGAACTCGACTCGCTCGATACACTTGTTGAAACGGGCGACGTCAACGAAACGCCTTACAACGTGTTCATCGGACACAACCTAGGACATCGCGTTTTCACGATGTCTATTCCTTTTAGGAAGTTCAAAGACATCTCCGACGTTGCCAACGACCGCGAACTGGGGCCCGTTGCTCAGCGCTCGCTCGATCCGAACCACGCCAAGAAACTTGGCGGGTTATATGCTCAAGGGTTTGATCTCAGCCGCCAAGCTCAAGCGCGAGGTGATGGATAAGCCGCCTCTCGAAGTCTTCGACCTCATCCTACACGCACTGGGCGAGCAACCGTACTTCTCCATCCAGCCGCTTGTTTGCAACATTCGCAACATTCCCCTTGGTGGCACGGGCACCGGCGGCATCCGCGGCGTAAGGCTCGAAACCATGAGCGGCGAGACCGCGGCATTCAAGGTCTATCTCTCGGAACGTCATACGCTATGGGTTGTCGATGGACAGCATCGTCGCAAGGGCGCCGACTTGACGATGGAATTCCTTGAGGCTGTGCGAGCCACAGGCCGTTATCCTGCAAAGTCGGCGGTTCTCTATCCCGCAAAGGGCGCAGGAAGTCACCGAAGACGAAATGATCGCGTGGAACGAGGCCTACGACGCCGCCCGATCATACGCAACGCTTTCGGTCGAGGTTCACCTTGGACTCGATGTCATGCAGGAGCGTCAACTGTTTCACGATCTGAACCACCTCGGCAAGAAGGTCGATCCGTCCTTGGCACTTCAGTTCGACAGCTCGAATCCAGTAACTGCCTTCATCAAAAACCGTTTGGCCGGCGATCTCGCGATCCAGATTTCCGACAAGGATCCGAAGGATTGGTCGGAGGATACTGGTGGCCTCACGTTGAAGGACGTTGTGGCGATCAACGCGATCGCGTTCCTGAACAAGGGCAATATTTCCGGAGCGACGCCCGCGGTTGTTGAGCCTCGGGAGGGCGAGGTGCTACGTCTCTGGGAACGCATCATAGAGATCCCGCACTTCGGCGGCGACCGCGCTAAGGAGCATACCGTAGCCGCTCAGCCAGTCGTTCTTAAAGCACTGGCGAAGATCACCTACGACCTGAATTTTAGTAACCGGAAGCCCGAAGACGCCAATGCAGCTCTTTGACAATTTCCTCGATGGCCTTAGTTCGATCGACTTTTCTCACCGCAATCCGGTGTGGAATTACTACAGTTTGAGCGCCGAAGATCGTCATCATCCCAGCTTTGGTGGCCTCGAGAACTATCTCCCGCCTGAGGACGGTGCGAACCGCGATGTTGGTAGCGAACAAGGCGGTTTCATGCGGTTCGGAGCGAAGCACAACGACATCTATCCCCTGTTGGCCGACATGATTCGTTGGCAGCTGAAACTTCCGAGTTGTTTCGTCTAATAACGGCCTTGAGGCCCCAGCGGCGGGGCCTCAAACCTCATCGACCGAACGCTTATGCTGCCTACCATCGCGACTAAGCCATCCTCCTTGAAAGGACTTTATATGACGACCTCGCAAAACATCTCGGCCCTTAGAGTTGACGACCAGGCTTTCCTGGTCAGTAGCACCATTGAGCGCTGCCCAAAGGTCATGATGATACGAGAGCTCGCAAAGAATGCGATCGAGGCCGCTGCACAAGCAGCGCCGAACGATCGTCGCGTCGAATTTTCCGTCACAAACGTTCATGGATTTCCCAAGCTGACGATTTGGAACACGGGCCCAGGGATGGATGATGAAGAACTATCGCGAATGACGAATTTGGCCGCATCGATCGGAAAGCAAAAGGGCCTCGATAAGAATTTTGGTATGGGCGCTAAGGTAGCATCGCTTCCGTCGAATTGGCATGGGATGCGATATCGGTCGTGCAAGATGGGCTCCGTCCATGAAGTTATTCTCTGCGAACGCGACGGCGTGTATGGTCGCCTGAAGCGGTGCGACACGAACGGCGAAGAATTAGGAGATGTAGTTGACGTTACGGGGCAGGTCCGAGCCGAAGGCGATCGGCCCCTGACCATTGATTGGACTGAAGTCGTCTTGCTAGGAGCCTGTCCAGATAGGCATTGCGACGGGCATTTGTTGCAGGTTAACCGGCTCAGGCTGCCTTTGCGAGGGTGAACAGCTTCAGGAGGTTGTGGGTGGTGCAGATCAAGGCCCATTCGGCACGCACTTTCTCTACGCCCCGCAACAGGAACTGGCGGAAGCCGCGCGCCTGTTTGATCTGTCCGAACACAGGTTCCACCACTTGCTTTCGCAATCGGTAGGGTGTTTCGAAGCCGCCGTCGTCGATCTTCTTTCGCATCCGTTGGGTCAACGGTCCGCCGATTTTTCCGTTCGCTGCTGTCGGGTGCTTGGCGCGTCCGGGCGCGACATAGCCGTCGACGCCGTGTGCTTCGAGCGCTTCGAGATTGGATTCGCTGCAGTAGCCGGAAGTTCCGCTGAGGCCTGCTCCGGCTTGCGGCCGAGATTGGTCTCGATGGCCTCGATCAGGGGCACCAGCTGGCCCTGATCGTTGCCGCACTGCGTCAGTTCGTGCGCGACAATGATCTGGGCGCCTGCGTCGACCGCGGCCTGTGCATTGTAGGCCTGAACGAAGCCATCCTTCGACTTCATGATGCGGCTTTCCGGATCGGTGAAGTTGCGTTGCGACTTGGGATCGGGCTGGTCCGACGGCGGCGCCGCCGGTTTGCCCGGCTTCTTGCGGCCTTCGGCTTGGCGCTGCTGTTCCTTTTCGGCCTCGATACGACGCTCTTCCTCCGCCGCCAGCCTGGCGTCCGCCTCCAGCGCCGCCATCGCTTGCTGGATCTTCGCCAGCCGTTTCTGCTTGTCGCCGGCCCAATCCGGCATCTCGTCGCCGCGCTTGTCTTTGCCGAACGTCTCGTCCTCTTCGGAATCCGCCGCCTCGGCGGCTGCCAGCATGCGAGCGACCTCGGCTTTCAGTTCTGCCTCGCGTTTCTTCATGCGCTCATAACTCATCGCTTTATGTTTCGACGCGTTCGCCTTGATCTTCGTGCCATCAAGCGCGACATGGCCAAGTTTGACCAGCCCTGCCGTCTCGCACAACTTCAGAACCTGCAGGAACAGCGCGCCGAGCGCCTTCAAATGCCGCTTGCGGAAGTCGCTGATCGTGCGAAAATCCGGCGGATCCAGCGCCACAATCATCACAAAATCGTTCCGTTCGCGGCAGGCCTTCGCGATCCGCCGCGACGAATACAGCCCACTCGCATAGCCGTGCAGCAGAAGCGCCACCATCATCCGCGGGTCAAACGGCGGTTGCCCGAGCCCGCTCACATAGCTGCCCGTGATCTCCTTGAGATCAAGGCTCTCCCGCACCAGCTCAACGATAAACCGCGAGACATGGCCTTTCGGCACGAAGTCCTGCACATTCGGCGGCAGCAGCAGTGTCTGATCGATATTCCAGGGGCGAAAATACTTGCTCATAGCCCAAGGTTAAATCAAACTCGCTCAGAATTGAACAGCGACTATTCGGACAGGCTCCTAGGCAACCGTCCAGACCAAGACACCGTCGGAGATCCCTATGACGGGGACCCAAAACAACCAAAGTTCTGGCTCGCGACCTACCTGTATCATCGATTTTATCGGTTACCGCTCGGGGTCGAAGTTCGTTTGGAGGAAGGAACGCATGCTCGTGGTCCGGGCTCAAGAAAATTCGAGACAATGCCAGCCCGCGAATTCAAAGAAGCCTTTACACGGGCTGAGACGGTATCGCTCACCAACGGGATCAAGCTGCACTACATTTACGACGAGCCGTTCAAGGAAACGTCGCACAATAAGTCGATTAGCGGATCAATCGCATCAGCGGTAAGTACTGCCGCCGTTGTCTTCCGCGACGAGATGTACGCCGTCCTAACCGGACGCGCCTGGACTATTGAAGCTCCCACATTTGGCATTCCTTTCGGCGCAAAACACATCTCTGTTCATATCGAGTTGCCCGACGATGCAAGAGTTCGTCCTGAAGGCTATCGCCAATTCCTTAGATACATTGACGGAGAACAAGCTCAATTGCAGGCTGCAGATTTTGCCGTCCAAGTGCTAGAAAATCGTCCGCCTTGGTTAGTTGATCTTATTCATTCTCTGGCGCCAAATACTGGCGATTCAAACGAAGAGATTCGAAATCGCTTGCAAGAACTGCTCAACAAGCTGCGTGTCAAGGCGGTGAGCCCAAGAGTCGTTCCTGATGGCGATATTACCGTTGCGCCAGGCCCTGGCGGCGCGATGGCGCCCGCCCGATCAGGTGGACAATCTGGGGGTCGCGAAGGTCGTCAGAATCACGCTGACCTTACCGTCATGCAGTCAGGCGTGCAGTTGGCTCGTATGGCACAGAACCTTGAACGTGCTCCAAGCCTGATCCCGCTCGACGACGAGGAGGAGATTGAAGGAAAGAGTTTAAGAGGGCGCGCAGCCCGATACTACGCAAAAACAGGCGAGCTTTTCATCAACATGCAATATCCCGCCGTCGACTTGATGCGTGAACAGCTAGAGCGGGAATATGCTCATGCTGGAGACGTGGATATCATGAAACGTCTTGCTGTCTCTCATTCACGAAATTCCATGATCCAGCGAGCGGGCCTAGCTGTTGTATTTGCGTTAGCAAAACGCCTCAACAAGGAATGGGACGAGGAAGCCATGGGAAAGGCACTAGAGCCTGAGAGCTTAAGTCTTGCTGCTGACAATTTTTTCGAATTCGCTGCAGGACGCTCGCCGCGCCATAGGCAAGGCTTTGAAGATTAGGCGATCCGAATTTGAGAACAAGTCCGCGGTGGCTTAGGCCAATCGAGGGGGCTACTTCCCCTCCTCCAGTTCGCCATCAAGGAGCGCCTGCGTCGCCTCGCCGAGCAAGGCCTGGCGGAATTTGACGTCGCGCCTGCGCCTGCGCCTGCACCGTCTCGCGAAAGCTTGTTGTCAGGGGCGTGATCAGTCCGTCCTTGCCTGTCCACCTGCCGGAAGTACGTTTTAGAGAATATACATCCGCTTGGCCTTGGCGAGTTCGCGGGTGCAGCCCGGGGCGTTGCCTTGGGCGTCATAGCGCTTGGCGCGCGCCATCGTCGCCGCGAAGGTTTTCTTCAGCCGCACCTCAGCCTGCTTCACGGAAGCCGGCGTCGGCTGGTGACTAAGGTCTGCGCCGACTGATTGCGGCGCGGTCAATCCCGCCAGCGGATTGCCTTGCGAGGCGCGAATGGCCGCCTCGAATTGCGCGATATCGCTGGTGCAGGGTCCGGCCCAGGCATTGGTGGCGGCGAGAGCGAGCACCGCGCCGGCAACGGCGGCCGCTGTTATTCGGGAAGCAGACAAACGAGGATTGGACATGCGAAGCGCCCCCGCGATTGGCGGCGGATCATAGCTGCAAATCCGCATCCCCGCACGGTGGTATTCAGGATAAGGGGACTATCCGCGAGTCTGGTCTGTGGAGAGAGCCCCTCACCCCAACCCTCTCCCCGCAAGAGCGGGGCGAGGGAGCGCGCTTCCGTTGCGGAGACAAATGATTTCATGGAGGTTAATCGGTGCGGATGTTTGGTTCACCTCTCCCCGCTTGCGGGGAGAGTCGAAGCCGAAGGCTTCGGGTGAGGGGGACTATCCGCGAGTCTGGTCTGTGGAGAGAGCCCCTCACCCCAACCCTCTAAGAGCGAGCTTCGCTCGTCTCGACCCCGCGAAGAGCGGGGCGAGGGAGCCTACCGCCGTTGCGGAGACAGCCTCCATGCCGCTTGGCGCCGGAGCCTGTCTGCTGATATCGATGATCCCAGGAACCGAGACTGGACACGCCGATGAACTCTTTCGCCTCGCGCGCTCTCGATTTCGTCATTCCGGGATGCGCCACTTGGCGCAGGCCCGGAATCCGATACTCCCGATCGTGGTTATCGGATTCCGGGCTCGCGCTGCCGCGCGCCCCGGAATGACGAGAAGCGCTTCCGCGGAAGCGGCTCGCCCTGCTCGCCGCCGCCCTCCTCGCCCCCTCGCCGCGGCGTCGCCCACCCTCGCCGCGGACGAGCCCGACGCGCCGAGGGGGGCGGCGGTCACGGTGCTGACGGCGAAAAAATCCTGCTTCGCATCGATCGTCGAGGCGTCGGGCATCATCCTTGCCGCGCGAGGAGACATCCGTGCGCCCGGACCGGCCGGGGCTGAAGGTCGCGGCAATCCTGGTCGAGCCCGGCGACACCGTGACATCGGGCCAGCCGCTGGCGAAGCTCACGCTGCCCGAAGGCGGCTCGGTGCAGGTGCTGGCCCCGGTCGGCGGGCTGGTCTCGAGTTCGACGGCTACGATCGGCGCGGTGGCATCAGCCAAGGGCGAGGCGCTGTTTTCCATCATCGCGCGCGGCGATTACGACCTGGTCGGCCTGGTGCCGGTGCAGGATGTCGCAAAACTCGCGGCCGACCAGCCGGCGCGGATCAGGATCGTCGGCGCCGGCGAGATCGACGGCAAGGTCCGCCGCGTGGCGCCGACGGTCGAGCCCAACAGCCAGCTCGGCCAGGTCTTCATCGCGCTGACGACCAACCGGCGGCTGCTCGTGAATTCGTCGGCGCGGGCGATGATCACTACCGGGAAAAGCTGCAACAACGTCGCGGTGCCGCTGACCGCGGTGCTGTACGGCTCGGCCGGCACCGTGGTGCAGGTGGTGCGGCGGGCGCGGATCGAGACCAGGCAGGTCGAGGTCGGGCTGTTGTCGGGCGGCCAGGTCGAGATCCGCAGCGGGTTGCAGGAAGGCGACATCGTGGTCGCCCGCGCCGGCGCGCTCTTGCGCGAGGGCGACCCGGTGCGCCCGGTGACCGCCGAGGCGGAGAAGTAAGGGGGCGCGAGTTTGCGTGGGCGCGCTCCATCACATCCATATCGCCCGCGGCACCCCCACCCCCGACCCCTGCCCGCAAGGGGGAGGGGAGCGAGAGATGATCGCGGGCGCTGCGTTCTTCTCGCCTCGCCCCGCTCTTGCGGGGTCGAGACGAGCGAAGTCATCTTAGAGGGTTGGGGTGAGGGGCTCTCTCCACACATTCGGACGTCGCGGATGAGAGCCCCTCACCCGGATCGCACCGGACGATGCTATCGCATCGCCGAGGCGATCCGACCTCTCCCCGCAAGAGCGGGGCGAGGTGAGAGTGACCGCGAAGGCGGAGACAGTAGCGGAGCGCAGCCCCGCATGCCCGGTGCCACCTCTCCCCTTGTGGGAGAGGGAGCTCGACCGGATTCGATTGGGGACGACGGTGCACGCCGGAATATACGGGTTCAGCCGCCGGCGTTTTCGCTGGTTTCGGCGGCGCCGAGGCGGACGTCTTCGGCGAGCGACGACGAGACGGTCGGGACCTGCTCGCCGTCGGAGGCGCGGGAGATGGCGACGCGGGTCTTGTTGAAGAGGGTCTCGACGCCGCCCATTCCGCGTTGAGGTTTTGAGCAGCTCGCTCATCAGCACCGAATGGGCGCCTTCGGAATCGTCCGCCACCTTGCCCGGCGTCGCCGAGGTCAGGATCAGGGCGTTGTCGGGCGCGCTGATCGGCGCCAGGCCGTGGGAGTAGGCGCGGAAGCGGCGCTCATAAGGATTGCGGCGCGAGGCGTCGACCACGACGAGTTTTGCGCGGGCGCCCTGCTCTTTCATCACGTCCAGCACGGCCTCGATGCTGACGCCCTGGCGGCGCACGTCGGATTCCTTCCAGATCGCGGCATCGACCGGGATCATGTAGCTCTCGCGGCCGACCTGGACGCCATAGCCGCCGAAGAACAGCATCACCACGGAATCCGGCTTGATCCTGGATTTCAGGCGGGCGATGGCGCGGTTCATGTCGTCGCGGCTGGCGTCTTCCACGACGTCGACGTCAAAGCCGTTGCCGCGCAGCGCCGCGGTCAGCGCGCGGGCGTCGTTGATCGGCTGGGCCAGCGGCGCATTGGCGTCGGGATAATGGCCGTTGCCGATCACCAGCGCGAGCTTGGCGACGCGCTTGCCGGCCGCATCGCTCTGTTCGGTGGCGATCGCCTTGGCGGCATCCAGCGCCCGCTTGTTCAGCGCGGCATGGGCGCCAATCGCCAGCGACACCACGCACGCCAGCGCGGCGGCAATGGTGATGGAGCGGCGGGAGATGCGAAGCTGCCTGACATTCATCGCGGTTCGTTTCCTGCTCAATTTCATTCAAAAGGCGCGCAAATTGTTAGTCGCGCCTGGACCATTTAGGTTTTGGGGATGCGGGGGCGGTGTGCCGCCCAATTGCGCTCAATTTGCGGCCACGCCCCGAATTTGCGGCACTGCACAAATTATCCCTAACCCGGCGGGGCCGATCCCGCAACCTCATTCGTCCGCATACGGCCCTGCAGGGCCAACGCGCTGGGTCCGGCCTATCGCTCCATCGAAACTTGCCGCAGGATGGTTCCGCAAGCGCGGTGATCCCGGTCACATTTGTATTTCCCGAGGCTTTCGTGTAGTTTTTCAAGGACTTGCAAGGCTTGCACCGAACGCGCGGCAGCCGCCATCGGCGGATTGGCGCTGCCGGGGGAACTTGCGCGAAAAAAATTCCGAAGGAACTCAATGGGTTTTCAACATCTCGCCGGTGCCGCCTACCGCGCGCTGACGGCCCGGAAGGACGGCCCGTCGCTGTATGACGTCTGCGATCCCGTGCTCTTGAACCCGGGCCGCGGCGACCCGCATCTTTGCAAATTCTACCGGACGGCGCTCGGCAATCCGGCGCTGCGCCCGCTGTTGCGCCGGACCGGGCTGGCCGAGCTGCGCGAGGAGTCGCGCCTGCAGCGGCTGCGCCAGGCGCTGATCGCCGCCCGCGACGACGCGGCGCCGGACTGGGCCGCGATCGGCCAGCCGGTCGCGGCGCTGCTCGACACCATCGATTTCGGCCATCCCAACCCGAAGCCGGCGCCGTGCGCGAACGCTGCGCCCGGCCTCGCCGAGATCGAGGGCGTGATCCGCGCCTGCGGCGCGCATCTATTGCGCTCGTTCGCGCAAAGCGGCTTCATCCCGACCTACGCCGCCTTCAACCTGATCGGCGACCCTGACGTGACGGGGCGCGAATTTCTGATGGCGCTGACCGGCTTGAATTCGCGCGGCTACAAGAACTCGACGCTGTTGTTCAACCTGGCGCGGATTTTTATCGCGCGCTCGCCGGCCCGCGCCCTGATCAACCCGCCGTGGCAGGGCATCGCCGAGCCGATGTGGCAGCCGATGCAGATCCGCCATCGCTCCGCCTATTACGATGCGTTCTACACCGAGACGCTGTTGAGCTTTATCGAAACGGGTCTGGCGTCACCGGATCAGACCGCGGCGGCGCGCCGCGCCATATCAGAGATGGTCGATTTCTGCCTCACCACCAGCCGCGAGCAGGTGCGCGCGCAGGACGGCTCAGCCGTGGGCGTCATCACCGCGCTGCCGCCGATGCCGCATCCGCGCTTCTCGAAATTCTTCGCGCAGATCAAGCAGGACCTCGGCTTTGGCATCTACGTGCCGGATTGCGACACCACCGCCTGCTCGTTCTCGGCCGCGACCCAGGCCGGCTCGACCGATCCGATCCTCAACCAGCCGCTGATCGATTTCTATGCCGGCTACCAGGTCGGCGGCGGCGCCAACGAATTCCGCGTGACGGTGCCGATCAACGACAACATCGATTACGACGGCGGCGTCGTCACCTGGATCGACAATTTTGCCGGCGACCGGCCGTTCGGCAACGATCTCGATCCGACGCTCAATCTCGACATCCTCGAGGTGAGTTTCCGCAACTTGAGCCGCTGGAAGATCATCGAGACGCCGCAGCGGCTTTTAACCGTGCAGCGGATCATCGGCTTCCAGAAGCGGCTCGCCGCAAGCGGCGCCTTCACCAATCCGCGCTCGCACATCTATTATCTGCCGGAGCTTTACTGCGCCTATTTCGGACGCTGTTACGCAGCCTTCATCGCGCTGCCGATGGCCGCGCGTGAGGCGATCGATCCCGGCGGCGCCTTCGCTTTGATCCGCGCCCGCGTGCTGGCCTATGTGCAGGGCGAGCTGATCGCAGGCGAGATGAACGTGTTCGACGCGGCGCTGGCGCTGATCGCGCTCGGCCATCTCGGCGCCGAGCCGAAAACCTTTGCGCCGGCGCTATCTTGCATCGTCAGCCATGTCGGCGAAGGCGGCCGGCGCGGCCCGTTCCGCGCCTATGAGTGGAACAAGATGAAGACGCCGACCCGTATCGTGGTCGGCGGCCCCGAGGTCACCTCCGCCTTCGTGCTGATGGCGCTTGCGCTGGCGCGCCGCGCGATGCTGGGGGGCGGAACTTCGTAAGGGGCGCGCTTCCTGCTCCCTCGCCCCGCTCTTGCGGGGAGAGGGTCGGGGTGAGGGGCCGCGTCCGCAAACTCTGAAGATGAAGTGTGCGGGGTGAGTCCCCCTCACCCGGATCGCACCGGACGATGCTTCGCATCGCCGAGGCGATCCGACCTCTCCCCGCAAGCGGGGCGAGGTTAAGAAGCCCTCATCCGCCACCCATCGCGGTAAGTTGAAAGCGCGCGGCCCGGCCGGGTGCTGGCGCCGCTGCCAAATCCGCACCACAATCGCCGCGTTAGGTGATGCGATTCGACATTGAATAGGGCTCTAATTTGAATACGGCCTGTTTCAGATGTTCATAAGATTCCTGGTTGCGATGGCGGTGGTGCTGCTGCCGGCGATGGCGGAAGCCGCCGACATCACCGGCGTGCCAAAAATCCGCGAGGGCGACCACATCCAGATCGGCAACACCCGAATCCGCCTTGGCGGGATCGACGCGCCGTCGGTGGACCAGCTCTGCCTCAACACCCAGGGCGAGCGCTGGACCTGTGGCGTCGCCGCGCGCGACGAGCTGATCAAGCATGCCGACAACAAGAGCTGGACCTGCCATACCCGCCAGGTCGCCGACCGGCGCGGCCGCACCGTGGCGAGGTGCGAGGTCGACGGCGAGGACATCCAGAAATGGATGGTGCGAAACGGCTGGGCCCTGGCCTATGCGCGGTTTTCCCATGACTACGATGCCGACGAGAAGGCGGCGCGCGAGGCCAAGGCCGGGATGTGGCAGGGCGCGTTCATCGCGCCGTGGGACTGGCGCATCCGCAACAAGAAGACGACCGTTCTCGGCGCCACCAAGCCGCCCCCCAGCGCCAACGCGATTCTCCTGGCATCGGCGTCGGGAGCGGTCGCGCCCTCGCCCGACTGCACCATCAAGGGCAACGTCAACCGGTCCGGCGAATGCATCTATCACAAGCCGACCAGCCGCTGGTATGCGCAGATCAAGATGCACATTTCCAAGGGCACGCGCTGGTTCTGCTCGGTCGACGACGCCGAAGCCGCCGGCTGCCGCGAGACAAGGCGGTAGCCTGGTCAAACAGCATGCTAACGTTCGCGATCTGCGGTCGCGAGGCGGATGTGACTGAACCTGACAAGGTGCAAGCAGTGGCGCCGTCGCAAAGCCATTCGCGACTGGAGCGCTTCCTGCTGATCGCGCTCGCCGTCGTCATCGCCTATGCCTTGCTTGCCTATGTCGTGCTGCCGGCGCTCTGGACCCATTACGAACACCAGAAGGGCCTCGCGACATTGCCGATGGTGACGCGGACCGCGCAGGGCATTCCGGGCGATCCGATCAATGTCGGCCTGGTCGGCGAGCAAAGGGACGTGCTCTGCGCGATGAATGCCGCGGGCTGGTATCCCGCCGATCCCGTGACGCTGCGATCATCGATCGAAATCGCCGGCAGCGTTTTACTGGACCGTCCCTATCGCGACGCGCCGGTGAGCCCGCTGTTCTATCTCGACCGGCGCGAGGATCTCGCGTTCGAAAAGCCGGTCGGCAGCAGTGCCGATCACCGCCATCATGTGCGCTTCTGGAAGGTGCTGAACGAGGGCGAGGAAAAGCGCCCGGTGTGGCTCGGCGATGCGACGTTCGACAAAAGCGTCGGCGTCAGCCGATATACCGGTGCCATCACGCATCATATCGATGCGGACATCGACGCCGAGCGTATGCTGCTTGCCACCGACCTCGAAACCGCCGGAATGGTGACGGCCAAATATCAGGTGACGGGAGTTGGGCCGACGGTGACCGGGCGTAACGGCGGCGGCGATCTCTATTACACCGACGGCGAGGTGTGGACACTGCGCCTGGTCGAGGCGTGCCAAAAGCGAACAGATCCCGCCACCATCATCCCCAGTCCGCCCGCGACCGAGATCAAGGACCGGATCTGGCTGGCGATTGCCAATGCGCTAAGAAAATAAAGGCCGCATGCCGTCATTGCGAGCCAACGGGTCGCGCGAATGCGCGCCCGATGACCGGCTCCGCGAAGTAATCCAGGGCGCCGCATGACGGGACATGGATTGCTTCGTCGCTTCGCTCCTCGCAATGACGGCCTCGATCGAATATCATCACGTTCTGGCTTGAATTTCCCGTCATTCCCCTGCATTCCTTCCTCAGGCGTCCCCACAAGGAATTAAGAAAAATGGTCGTTCGCGCGGGCCGGGAATTTCTGGCGATCCCCGGGCCCACCACCATGCCCGACGAAGTGCTGCGGGCGATGCATCGTCCGGCGCTCGACATCTATTCCGACCAGATGGTCGAGATGACCGAGAGCCTGCTGCGCGATCTGTCCGGGTTGTTCGCCACCAAGGGCCGCTCCTACATCTACATCGCCAACGGCCACGGCGCCTGGGAAGCGGCTCTCACCAACGTGCTGTCGCGCGGCGACAAGGTGCTGGTGCTGGAGAGCGGCCGGTTCGCGATCGGCTGGGGCAATGCCGCGGCCGCGATGGGCGCCGACGTCGAAGTGCTGAAGGGCGATTGGCGCCGCGCGGTGCGCCCCAGTGAAGTCGAAGCCCGCCTGCGGCAGGACAAGGAGCACAGGATCAAGGCGATCCTTGCGGTGCAGGTCGATACCGCCTCGGGCGCGTATAACGATATCGAAGCGATCGGCAAGGCGATCAAGGCGGCCGGTCACCCGGCGCTGTTCATGGTCGATGCCGTCGCTTCGCTGGGCTGCATGCCGTTCGAGATGGATGCATGGGGCGTCGACGTCGCGATGTCCGGCTCGCAGAAGGGGCTGATGGCGCCGCCCGGCCTCGGCTTCGTCGCCGCCAACGACCGCGCCCGCGAGGTGCACAAGACCGCCGGACTGCGCACGCCCTATTGGGACTGGACCGAACGCGAAGGAAGCGAGCACTACCGCAAATATGCCGGCACGGCGCCGGTGCATCTGTTGTTCGCGCTGCGCCAGTCGATCGACATGCTGTTCGATGAAAAGCTCGAGAACGTGTTCCTGCGCCATCGCCTGCTGGCCGAAGCGGTGCGCCGCGCGGTCGCGGTCTGGGCCGAGGGCCAGGTGCTCGGCTTCAACATCGCGGAAGCCAGCGAGCGGTCCGACACCGTCACCACCGTGGTGATGTCGAACGGTCACGATCCGCTCGCGCTGCAACGCTATTGCAAGGAGAAATGCGGCGTGGTGCTCGGGGTCGGGATCGGCGAATTGTCGGGCCAGGCGTTTCGCATCGCCCATATGGGGCATGTCAACGCGCCGATGATCCTGGGCACCCTGGGCGTCATCGAAGTCGGCCTCAACGCGCTCGAGATCCCGCACGGCAAGGGCGGCCTCGAGGCCGCGACCGACTGGCTCGGCGAAAGTGTGGGTGCATGAGAGATGTTCGGAATACCCGGCGTCCGCATACTGCGGAGCCACCTCTCCCCTTGTGGGGGTCGGATCGCATCCGAGATGCGCATCCGGGTGAGAGGTTTCTTTCCATCGATAGACCTGAACCCCTCACCCCAGCCCTCTCCCACAAGGGGAGATGGGAGCCCACCGCCATTGCGGAGACAATGCTCCCATCCACGCGGGCCAGACTTTAGAAGCGCCAAGCCTTTTCGGCGCTTCATCTTTCATGCTATATCGAAATGACGATAGATAAGAGGCCGACAACGACGCTGCATAGGGAGGAAGTTGATTGGCGTCCGTTGATTTGCGCGGCTTGACAAAACGCTTTGGAGCGATCGCGGTCGTCGATCAAGTCTCGCTGCGGATCGACCACGGGCAGCTGGTCTGCCTGCTGGGCCCCTCGGGCTGCGGCAAAACCACGACGCTGCGGCTGATCGCCGGATTCCTCGAGCCCTCCGACGGCGAGATCCATGTCGGCGACCGGCTGGTGTCCTCGAAGGCCCGCACCTTGCCGCCCGAGCAGCGCAAGATGTCGATGATCTTCCAGAGCTACGCGCTGTGGCCGCACATGACGGTCGCGGAAAATATCGTCTACGGCTTGCGGTTGCGGAAATTCGATCGCGACACGATCGCGAAAAAACTCGCGGCCATTCTGGCAACGACAAAACTCGAAATCCTCGCGCAACGCTATCCCGGCGAGTTGTCGGGCGGCCAGCAGCAGCGCGTGGCGCTGGCGCGCGCGCTGATCGTCGAGCCGGAGACGCTTCTGCTCGACGAGCCGCTGTCCAACCTCGACGCCAATCTGCGCGAAGAGATGCGCTTTGAAATCCGCCGGCTGCACGACGAATACCGCTATACGACGGTGTACGTCACCCACGACCAGTCGGAAGCGATGACGACCGCCGACCTGATCGCAGTGATGAATGCCGGAAAGATCGACCAGCTCGGCACGCCCGAGGAGATTTATGACCGGCCGCAATCGGAATTCGTCGCGCGCTTCATCGGCGCCAGCAATGTGATCAAGGGCACCGCACGCGACAACAATCATATCGCGTTCGCCGGCGCGACCCTGCAGGTCGTCGGCGCGAAGCTCACCCCCGGTCAAAGCGCGGCGGTGGCGATACGCCAGCACGACATCCAGCTTTCAACGCAAGCGCCGCAAAGGCGAGCAAAACGTGGTCAAGGCCACCGTGACGCGGCAGGTGTTTCTCGGCGCGAGCCGCGACTACATGGTCGAAGCGTCAGACGGCACGACGTTGCGCATTGTCACCGGCGCGGCGGCCGCCGTTCCCAGGGGCACCGAGGTCTGGCTCACTCTGCCGCCCGAACGCTGCCGCGCGCTAAGCCGATAAAGGAAACGAGGAGGACGCGATGAAAAACAAGAAACTGTCGCGGCGCGATGTCATCAAGGGCTCGGCCGCGCTCGGGCTCACCGCGTTCGCGGCTCCCCTCAAGGCGGCCGCGCCGGAACCGGTAGCGATCACGCCGCAGCTGATCGAGGCGGCCAAAAAGGAAGCCAGGGTGATTCTGTATTCCTCGATGGATCTCCCGGTCGGCGAAAAACTCGGCAAGGCTTTCGAGGCGCAATATCCCGGCATCGCCGTGCAGATCGAGCGCTCCGGCTCGGAGCGGCTGTTTCAACGGATCGATCAGGAATTTGGCTCAGGCATCCGCGCCGCGGATGTGGTCAACATCTCGGATGCATCGCATTTCATTACCTGGAAAAAGAACGGATGGCTGGCGCCGTTCGTCACGGAAGATATCGCGCAGCATTTCCTCCCCGAATATCGCGACCCCGACGGGATGTCCGCCACCACGCGGATCTATCTGTCGTCGATCGCCTACAATACCAACCTTGTGAAGCCCGACGACGCGCCGAAAAGCTTCGCCGACCTGCTCGACCCGAAATGGGCCGGCAAGATGGTCAAGGGACATCCGGCCTATAGCGGCACCATCATGACTGCGACCTTCCAGCTGGTCCGCGAGTTTGGATGGGATTACTACGAGAAGCTGTCGAAGCAGCGCGTCATGCAGGTGCAATCATCGACCGACCCGCCGAAGAAGCTGGCGCTGGGCGAGCGCGCCGTGATGGCCGACGGCAACGAATACAATGTCGTGCTGCTGAAGGAAGCCGGCCAGCCGGTCGAGCCGGTGTATCCGACCGAGGGCACGCCGACGATCTCCGGACCGACCGGGATATTTGCGAGCGCGCCGCATCCCAATGCGGCGCGGCTGTTCCAGGCCTGGCTGCACACGCGGGAAACCCAGCAATTCTTCATCGACTTCTCGGCGCAATATTCGGCTCACGCGCAGGTGCAATCGAAGCCGGGCCGCCGCAAGATCACCGACATCAAGCTGATGAAGGAAGACCCCGCCGGGGTGGAGAAAATGACCGAAGAGATCAAGACCCGCTACGCGCGGCTGTTTCGGGTGTGACTGCTGTGGACCGGAACCCCCACCGCTGTCATTCCGGGATGCGCCGCTTGGCGCAGGCCCGGAATCCATACTCCCGATCGTGGTTATGGATTCCGGGCTCGCTCGCTTCGCTCGCGCCCCGGAATGACGAATCGCTTTCACCTCTCCCCGCAAGCGGGGAGAGGTCGGATTGCGAAGCAATCCGGGTGAGGGGGAGCCTCCGCAGTCACGCCGCTCACCGAATTCGCGGAAAGAGCCCCTCACCCCAACCCTCTAAGAGCGAGTTTTGCTCGTCTCGACCCCGCAAGAGCGGGGCGAGGGAGTCTGCAGTACGAGTTCCGCGATGATGCACAAAATGAAGATTGGTAAGCAATGACCATCACCGCAAGCATCAACGGAACGCGCGGCAAAATCGACTGGACCAGGCCGGTGCTGTGGCTGTTTGCGGCATGCCTGGTGGTGCTGATCGTGCTGCCGCTGTCGTGGCTTGCGGTCTTCAGCGTCACCGACAAGGCCCGCCACCTCACGCTGCAGAATTTCGTCACGCTGTTCAGCGATCCCGATTTCCTCGATCCGCTGCTGACCACCGCCATCATCGCCACCACATCGGCCACGATCTGCTGCGTTGTCGCGGCGCCGATGGGATGGCTGGTGTCGCGCACCGACATGCCGGGACGGCAATTCATTCGCGCGCTGGTCACGGCGTCGTTCGTGACGCCACCGTTTCTCGGCGCCGTGGCCTGGGAATTGCTGGCGGCCCCCAACAGTGGGTTGCTCAACCAGCTCTATCGTTTTGTCACCGGCTCGGACGCCGGCGAGCACCTGTTCAACATCTATTCGATGACCGGAATCATTTTTGTGATCTCCTGCTACACGTTCCCGTTTGTGTTCGTGCTGGTTGCGAACGCGCTCGACAACATGCCCGGCGAACTCGAGGATGCTTCCGCCATCCTCGGTGGCAAGACCTGGACCACGGCGCGGCGGGTGACGATCCCCCTGGCGCTCCCTGCCCTGGTCGCCGGCGCGTTGATCGCGTTTCTGCAGGCGATGACGCTGTTCGGCTCGCCGGCGATCCTGGCGCTGCCCGCCGGCTTCCACACCATGACCACCAAAATCTGGAGCTTGTTCCAGTATCCGCCAAAGCTCGAACTCGCCGCCGCCGCCGCGGTGCCGCTACTGCTGCTGACGATCGTGCTGCTGCAGGCGCAAAAATTCATCCTCGGCCGCCGTGGCTATTCGGTGGTCGGCGGCAAGTACGGCGCGCCGCGCCGGGTCGAAATGAAGAGATGGCGCTGGGCGGCGCTGGCGTTCTGCCTCGTGGTGCTGCTCAATCCGGTTTTTCTGCCGTATTTCGCGCTGTTCAACGCCGCGTTCTCGCCGAACGCGACGACCCTGGTCACGCCCGCGACGTTGACGCTGCACAACATCGTGTTCGTGTTCACCGAATTGTCGTCGACCCAACTGGCGCTGAAGAACACCGTGATACTCGGCACCGCGACCGCGACCATCGGCACCATGCTGGCGCTGGTCATCGCCTATGTCACGACCCGGCGGGTGATCGCGGGCTCGCGCGCCCTCGGCTTTCTCGCCACCGCCCCGGTCGCCGTCCCCGGGATCGTGCTCGGTGTCGGCCTGTTCTTAAGCTACACACGGCCGCCGTTCGTATTGTACGGCACGCTGTGGATCCTGCTGATCGCGTTCCTGACCATCAATCTGCCGTCGGCCTATCAGCAATTGCAGGCGGCATTCGCCACCATTCATCCCGAGCTCGAGGACGCCAGCCGAATTCTCGGCGCCACGCGGTTGCAGTCGCTGCGCCAGATCACCGCGCCGCTGTTGCGCACCGGCGTGATCGCGACCTGGTGTTTCATCTTTATCGGCGTGATGCGCGAGCTTTCCGCGGCGATCATTCTGTTCACGTCGCAGACCAAGGTGCTGTCGGTCTTGATCTATGATTTGAACGAAAGCGGCGATCTCGCGGCCATCTCGGTTTTGGGCATCGCCATGCTGGTCATTACCTTCGCGGTGGTGCTCGCCGTCAACCAGATCCCGGTATTCGGCGCCAATCCCGGCGCGCGATTGCGTAACTAGCCAGCGCGAGGACCATTGGTGCGGCTGCGTGCGTGCTGCCCCATTGCCCTCTTAACCGTCAGTCCCGTTCGAAGATCCTGGCACCCGGGTAGATCCGGCGGGCGTACGCAACAACCAGCGCCCGGTCCTGTGTCTCCGAGAACGGAGTCCGGATCTGACACGACCCGACGATGAGGTGCCACAAGCCGTTAAGCTTCTGGATGATGACGTTCATGACAGTGCCCTGCTTGAGAGGTGTTGCGGACGAAAATAACCCGATCAGTTATTCCACCCTGGCTCACATTCACGAGCAGCCGACCGAGCCAATGCCTTAGCCGCATCAGCGCGTGCGGCTTTCTCAGCTCGCCGCTCATAGTCCTCAGCAAGCGCCTTAAGCTGACCCGCAACGTGTTCGTCCGTCATGGTTTGGGCCGCCCGGAGTATGGTCCGTGCCGTGTCCAAATATTCTTTGCTCAGCATTTCACCTCCACAATCACAATTCGAATGGCATAACGCCGTCGAACCACAACCAATCACAGAGGAACGGACCGGACCATTGCACAGGCGTTCATCACGGCCTTACATTTGTATGAGACGAGGATACTTAGGTTTACGATCTGGAACCGTCCCGACAGGCGAAGCGCCCCCTCTCCCATTGGGAGAGGCATACCCGCTACCGCTCTACATCACCAACGCGATATGCCTCGATCTGGGCCTTGAGACGGTCGAGCGAGGCCGTGGGTGCTGCGCGGTCGACGGCATATTTTCCCTCTGCCAGCATCGAAAGCACCTTCAGGTCGATCGCGGGCGAATGGTGAAGCACGTCGCCGTAGTTGCTCAAGTCGTGGGTTATCTCCCTGGCCACGCGAAAATCGTGAAGCGTGACATTCGGAAACTGCGTCAATCGCGGCAGTGCATAGGCGGAGAAATCATAAGCCGCCTTCAGCGTCGCAGGCGAAGCGTCCCTCATCGCCACGAATTGCAGGATTGAATAAGGCGCAAAATAGATGTCGAACTTCACGTCCGGATTTTTCTCGATCAGGCCGATCGCATCCTGTTCGAACACGCGAACCATGGCGTCGTAATCGTAGCCCTCCGTCAGATAGGCACTGCGCACCGGGTCCGTGATTCGCGTGAACGCGGCGAGCGCCTTCCTTGCGTTGTAGAATCCCGCCACATCAAAGTCGGGCCGAAGCGTATTGATATCATCGACACGGGAAATCGGAAATTTGAACAGCATGCCGTTGGTCAGCCGCGCCACCAGCGGCTCGAGCGGCGGAATCGACCGCGCCACTATCCACAGCGACTCGCGCGCCATGGCCCCGCTGAAGAGATATTCGGCAATGCCCTTTGCATTGCGCCGGTAGAGATCGGCCGGAAGATAGATATCATGATCGATGTCCGGCGCATCGCGGAAGATCCAGTCGTCCATCTGCCAGATCACCCGCCGGGGGCGGCGCTCCAGCGCCGCGGCAAGCACAAAGCTCTGTTCGCGGGAATTCGAGCCGGTCATCGCCAGCTTCAGCGAGCGCACGCCGAGCAGCCTGTCGATGTCGCTCTGGCGGAAGTGGATTGCGAGCGAGGTACCCATGAATACCGTGTCGAACTCCTGGCTCCGGATCAGACCGGCGTCCTGCATGCGACTGTCCGGCGAATACATCGCGGCAAACAGGCGCGCCGGCCTGAAAAGCTGCAGCGGGTCGACAACGAAATTGAGCGCGGCCGCGCCGAGAACAATGAGCGCGCTCGCGCACAGAAACCGAAGCAGATTGTCGCGCGCGGTGTTCATGAGATGATCTTTTCGGAAAACCGGTTCCCACTTTGCGCCAACGCGGCCGTTTGACCCCGGGTCATGCTCTAGAACCTGAAATAGATGAATTCGCTGTGCTGCTGGATTCCAAGAATCCCGAAGGCCAGCACCGCGGCCGTGGCGTAGAGGAACACCGGGCGCTTCTGCCACGCGCTGAGCCCTTCTACGGTCCGGTTCTTGTGATCGTAACCCATCATGGTTTGCGTGTTCGGGGCAAACCATGCGATCCCGGCATAGACCATGATGAACAGCGCGTAGGCTATTTCAGCGCGGCCGAATGCGATCTGCGTGGGATCGGCCATCTTCGACAGCACATAGAGCGCCGAAGACAGGCTGTCGGCGCGAAAAAACACCCACGCGACGACGACCGACAAGAACGTCAGAATGAACGCGGCAAGATTTGCCAGGCGCGCAAAGCGCGGCGCAACCGCGGGGCCATAATTGTTCCAGGCGTGATTGATGCAAAGATACACGCCGTGCAGCGCGCCCCAGACTACAAACGTCCAGGCGGCGCCGTGCCACAAGCCGCCGAGCAGCATCGTGATCATCAGGTTGACGTAGCGCAAGGTCCGGCCGTGCCGGTTGCCGCCGAGCGGGATATAGAGATAGTCGCGCAGGAACTGCGACAGCGTCATGTGCCAGCGCCGCCAGAAATCGATGATGCTGGCGGCCTTGTAGGGCGAATTGAAATTGAGCGGCAGGAAGATGCCGAACATCAGCGACATGCCGATCGCCATGTCGGAGTAGCCGGAGAAATCGAAATAGAGCTGAAAGGTGTAGGCCAGCGCGCCGATCCACGCCTGGTCGAATGTCGGTGCATTCGGACCGAAGGCGAGCGAGACCAGCGGCTGGATGCCGTCGGCGAGGCAGGTTTTCTTGAACAGGCCGACGCCGAAGATGATCAGCCCGCACAGGATCAAATGCGGATCCGGCCGTTTGGCGGCGGCGCGCTCGAACTGCGGGATCATGTCCTTGTGGTGAAGGATGGGTCCGGCGATCAGATGCGGAAAATAGGTGACGAACAGCGCGTAATGCGGCAACGCGTAACGCGCGACATTGCCCCTGTAAGCATCGACCAGGAACGCAATCTGGGTGAAGGTGTAGAATGAAATGCCGACCGGAAGCAGGACGTTGACGGTGAAGCCGGTGGAAAAGACCGCGTTGAAGTTGGCGGCAAGGAAGCCGGCATATTTGAAATAGCCGAGCGTCAGGAGATCGCCGCCGACGCCGATCGTGAGGGCCGCAAAGCGCGACGCAGGACGCAGCCGTTTCGAGATCAGCAGCAGACCGATGACATAATTGAACGCGACCGAGGCCACGAGCAGCAGCACGAACTGCCAGTTGCTCACCGAGTAGAACACCAGCGAGGCCAGCGCCAGCCATATCACCGGAGCCAGATGATTGAGCCGGACCAGCACGAAATAGCCGATCAAGGCGATCGGCAGGAACAAGAAAATGAACGGGTAGGAGTTGAAGAGCATGCGTCGGTATCTCACTTTCGTCATGGCCGGGCTTGTCCCGACCATCCACGCCTTGCGCTCAAGGAAGCAAGCCGTGGACGCGGCAAATGGCAGTGCTCGGCCGAATCCACTCAGTGCCGGGCATGAGGCGCACTTGCGCCGTCTCGAACTCAGTAGGTCCCAGCCTAACTCATCACTTCGAGACGCGGCCAACGGGTCCGTCGCGAAGCGCGGCCCGATGATCAAGACTCCGACGCCGCTCCTCAGGATGAGGCATTCGATGCTGGTCTGGCGCAATTGCCGCACCTCTGGCAATCCGCTTGCTAGAACCGATATGGCAGTAAGACACCGCGGACACGAAACGAGGATTTCAGTGGGACAGGCGACAACAACCAGGCAATCGACAAGTGCGAAGAGTTCCCTGCCCGCGCCCATGGCGCCGCGCCGGCCGCATTCATTCACTGTCCACGGTGTCACCATCGTCGATGACTATGCATGGCTAAAGGACAAAAACTGGCAGGAAGTGCTGCGCGACCCCTCGGTCCTGAACGCCGATATCCGCGGATATCTCGAGGCAGAAAACGACTACACCGACAGCCTGCTCGGCCATACCGCCGACTTGCAAAAGACCCTGGTTGCGGAAATGCGCGGGCGGATCAAGGAGGACGATTCCAGCGTGCCGGCGCCGGACGGTCCTTACGCCTATTTGCGCAAATTCCGCGAGGGCGGCCAGCACGAGATGTTCGGCCGCACCCCGCGCGACGGCGGCGCGACCGAAATCGTGCTCGATGGCGATCAGCTTGCGGCGAACCATGAATACTTCAAGTTCGGCGGCGCGCGGCATTCGCCGGATCACCGGCTCGAGGCCTGGAGCGCCGACATCAAGGGCTCGGAATATTTTACGGTTCGCGTGCGCGACTGGGGAACCGGCGCCGACCTTGAGGACGTCGTCGAGGAGACCGACGGCGCGGTGGTGTGGGCGAGCGACTGCAAAAGCTTCTTCTACGTAAAGCTCGACGACAACCACCGCCCGATGCAGGTCTGGCGGCATCGCCTGGGAACAGCGCAGGCGGACGATGTTCTGATTTATGAAGAGCACGATCCCGGCTGGTTCACCCATATCCATGAAAGCTCGACCAGCCGATTTGGCGTGATCGCCGGCGGCGACCATGAAACCTCCGAGCAGCGGCTGATCGACCTCGCCGATCCCGACACACCACCGCGCCTGGTCGCGGCCCGCGAAGTCGGCGTGCAATATTCGCTCGCCGATCGCGGCGGCGAGCTGTTCATTCTCACCAACGCCGACGACGCCATCGACTTCAAGATCGTCACCGCGCCGCTTGCATCGCCGGAGCGCGCCAATTGGCGCGACCTGATCCCGCACCGCGAGGGCGTCTATGTCATCGATATCGAACTGTATGCCGGCCATCTGGTGCGGCTGGAGCGCGCCAATGCGCTGCCCGCCATCGTCATTCGCGATCTCGGCAACGGCGACGAACATGCCATCGCCTTCGACGAGGCGGCGTATTCGCTGGACACCATGGGCGGCTATGAATTCGACACCACGAATTTGCGTTTTGCCTATTCGTCGATGACGACGCCATCGGAAGTATACGATTACGACATGGCGAGCCGCACGCGGATTTTGCGCAAGCGTCAGGAAATTCCCTCCGGCCACAACCCCGCCGACTATGTCACCACCCGCATCATGGCGAGTTCGCACGACGGCGCCGAGGTACCGGTCTCGATCCTGCACCGAAAGGATCTCAAGCGCGATGGCAACGCGCCGCTATTGCTCTATGGCTACGGCTCCTACGGCATGGCGATGCCGGCGTCGTTTTCCGCCAACCGGCTGTCGCTGGTCGATCGCGGCTTTGTCTACGCCATCGCCCATGTCAGAGGCGGCTCGGACAAGGGCTGGGGCTGGTATCTCGACGGCAAGCGCGACAAGAAGACCAACACCTTCGACGATTTCGCGGCATCCGCGCGCGCGTTGATCGATGCCAGGTACACCGGCGCAAAACGCATCGTCGGCCATGGCGGCAGCGCCGGCGGCATGCTGATGGGCGCGGTCGCCAACCGCGCCGGCGAGTTGTTCAAGGGCATCGTCGCCGAAGTGCCGTTCGTCGACGTGCTCAACACCATGCTCGATGATTCTTTGCCGTTGACGCCGCCGGAATGGCCGGAATGGGGCAATCCGATCGCAAGCGAAGCCGACTTCAAGACCATCCTGTCCTATTCGCCTTACGATAATCTCGCGGCCAAGGATTATCCGGCGATCCTGGCCATGGGCGGGCTCACCGATCCGCGCGTCACCTATTGGGAGCCGGCAAAATGGATCGCGCGGTTGCGCGCGACCATGACCGGCGGCGGCCCGGTGCTGTTGCGCACCAATATGGGCGCGGGCCACGGCGGCGCCTCCGGCCGCTTCAACCGCCTCGACGAGGTCGCCATCGCCTACGCCTTCGCGCTGTGGGCGGTGGGATTGGCTGACAAGGGCGAGGCGTGAACCGCTCCCTCGCCCCGCACTTGCGGGGTCGAGACGAGCGAAGCTCGCTCTTAGAGGGCTGGGGTGAGGGACTCTTCGAGCCGCAAACGTTGAAGAAGTATTGAGCGCGGTACCCCCTCACCCGGATTGCTTCGCAATCCGACCTCTCCCCGCAAGCGGGGCGAGGTTTAAGAAAGTTCACTGCCCGAAACTTGTTTGACGGTCATCGGCTTTGGAGAGTTAATTTTCTACTAACGTATTTTGGACGTGGCGGCGCAGGCCTCTAATTTCACGGCCATCTGATTCATTTCTTAATCCCGCACAAACCGTTTTCGTGGTTGCATCCGTGCAGGGCCGCAGCCGGGCGCGGCCGATCGGCCGTCGATTGCTATTAAACCTGCGGAAATCACGCTCGCGATGATACAGGCTGGTGGGATTCAGGATTATCTGAACAAGCTGACGCCGACGGCGCGCGGCAATCTTTTGACCGAGCTCGAGCGGCTGGAAGCCTGCGGCGAGGAAATGCCTGGCTGCGAGCAGATCCTGGCCACGCTGCGCGCGGAATTCCGTAGCGATGAGTCTACCCAACCTCGTGCCGGCAATGCCTCGCGGTATTTTTTTGCGCCGCTGGAGCCGTTGCTGATCGACGGCGCTCCGGAGCACGCCAATTCGGGACGGATACTGCGGGGTTCGCTGGCGCCGATCTGGGAATGGATCAGCCGGGACCTGCTGCCGGCGATGGCGCGCGACCATGTCAAGGAGATCAACGAACTGATCGCCGCCGACAATCAGCGCGGTGCCCTGCGAGTTGCCTCCACTTTCCAGACCAAGATCATCAAATCCATCGAAAGCACGCTCGGCTCGCCGGATGGCGCCGAGCAAACCCGCGTCAAGCTCGCCACCTATACGGCTTCGCACGCGGCCTATGGCGACCTGGCCAGGATGTTGTGCGTGCTGCGCGCCCGCGATGGGTTGGCGAAATTCAACGAAGCGCTGCCGGCCGCGATCAGAAAGTTCGACGATGCGCGGGTCGCCAAAATAACGAAATTGCTGGATGGGTTCGGGAAAGATCACCCCGACGCGATTCCGTTTGCGCTGGCGCTGGTGGCCAACCGGCTCAGGACATCATGGCAATTGATCCGGCTTGCCACCAAGGCTGCGCCCAGCAAGCAAGCCACCGACATCGCGGCCACGCCTTACGCGCTCGCGGTCTCGATGGTGCTGGACCGGCTGGAGGACAAACGCTCGGCGCTGCGCATCGCGCTGAGGAATGACCGGGTGCTCGACTGCAGGAATCTGCTGAGAGATATTTACGACACCGAATATGCGTTGCAGGTCCGCATCGATTCGCTCGAGGAATCCGACTGGGGAAAGCGGCTTCGCGACCTGATGAACAGGATTGCGGTTCTGGTGGACGCCGAGGTGAGCCGGTTTCCCCCCGAGGTCGGCCACGTTCTGGGATCGCGCAGGTTGCGCAGCTATCAATCGCTGGCCGGGCGGCTGACCTATTTGGCCTGGAAAGGGCGCGATGCCCTGACCGGCGGCGCGGCCTATTGCAGGAAACTCGTCAGCCCGAGAAATCCTGCGCCGGGAAAAGCGGCCTAGGAGCGTCGCCCCGTCCAACGCGTTGCTGCATCCTCCAACGCTCTCGCCATAAAGGCGTCGTATCGCAGGTTCAAAAGTCTCTCGAGAAACCGCCCCGAGACGACGAACCAAAACCACCAATAGATCCTACGCGTTCTCATTGTCCCGTCCTCGATGCTGCAGAGGGCTTCGAACGGCACCATCGATAGCGCCGAACCCCAGCATCGAATGTGATCTGCTTCACACTTGCCGAGACAACCAATTCACCCGGTTCACATTTTCGGCACCTGCCCGAGCCGCTTTCACCCAGCCTGGTTGGCGACCGCGATTGCCGTAGCCTTCGGGCCGGCGCACGGACCACGCCGCAACCGGCCGGGAACGCGGTGCCGACATCGGACAAGGCCGTCCTGCTCACCGTGTTCTCAAAGCACGATCAGTCGCGTCCTTTTGGGCGAACTCATCGCATTCGTATTTTCGAAAAGCTTGCCGCCGCGCGGGTCGCAGTTCGTTCGCGCTGGCATGTCGGCCGCTCTCGGGGTATTTCTAAGTAGGATGCGCAACAATACGATCATCGTGCAAAAATATGGTGGCGCCTGTCTTGAAACACCGGCAAAAATCCGCGCGGTCGCGAGCAGTCTCGCCGATTTGCATGGCCGTGGTCATGGTGTCGTGGCGATCGTCTCGGCGATGGGCAAGACCACCGACGAACTGGTCAAGATGGCCTATCAAGTAAGCCCGCATCCCAATCGCCGTGAACTCGATATGTTGCTGACCACCGGTGAGCGCATCAGCATGTCCTTGATGAGCATGGCGCTGTCCGATCTCGGCGTGCCGGCGATCAGTTTCACCGGCAGTCAAGCCGGAGTGATGACCGACCAATCCCATTCCTCCGCGCGCATTCTGGATGTGCGGCCCGTTCGCGTGCGCGAGGAACTCGATCGCGGACGCATCGTGGTTCTGGCGGGCTTCCAGGGCGTCAATCCGGTGACCAAGGAAATCACCACGCTGGGCCGCGGCGGCAGCGACACCACGGCGGTCGCCATGGCCGCGGCGCTGAAAGCCGAGTGCTGCGAAATCATCAAGGAGGTTGACGGCGTTTGCTCGGCCGACCCGCGCATCGTGGCGAATGCAAAACCCTTGCGCCGGCTGGATTTTGCATCGTTATCCGAAATGTGTTTTTGGGGCGCCAAGGTTTTGCATTTTCGCAGCGTGGAGCTGGCACAAAATCAAAACGTGCCTTTGGTCTTGAAAAAATGGGGCAACGCCGAGCACAGCACGCAAGTGATGAAAGAGGTAATCGGAATGGAAAGCGGAAAGGTTCTGGCCGTCAACTCGATGGCTCGCATTGAGCATGTGGAGATCGATTCAGCGGATCTCAATCAGGGTTTTGAGAAATTCGCGCAGCATCTCAAGCAAAACGGCTTGTCCTGGCCGCAACTGCTCGCCTCGGCTTTCACCGCCGGAAAAACCCGCATCATGATGACTTCCGATTCGGAGTCGCTCGACACCTTGCTGCGCACGCTGGAAAACAGCAAAGACCTGCGCAAACAGCGCGAAACCTTGAGTTCGGTGAGCCTCACCTGCTTCGGCGGCGTTTCCTCAGACTTGCCGTTCAGGGCGGTTCAGATTCTGCAACGTCACGGGATTGTCGCCGACAAATATGTCTTGTCGCCGCATTCGGTAAATCTGTTTGTTCCTGTCGAGAGCCGCGAGGCCGCGGTCACGGCTCTGCATTCGCTGATCTAGGGCGGGCCATATTGCCGGCCGTCGGGCTATTGTTGCAAGAATTTATTTTATTCTTGTCTCGGCCGAGATCAGCGCTTTGCCTTCCGCGGTCGTGATCGTCAGCTGTACCTGTTCGCCGCTGCCGCCGGCAGGAATCGTCGCGGAAATGCGATTTCCGTTTTTCGGGTCGGCTTTCACGCCGTCGCTGAACAGTACCGCCTCGCCGCGTTTCAACGTTACGCGCAACGGCGTGGCCGGTTCGATGCTGAAGAACTGAAGATTCACGCGCGCACCCTCGGCCAACAGATTGATCAGGATGTTCTCGTTGGCATGCGTCACGTTGCTCATGCCGACGGTCGGGCTGTAGGTCTCCGCAATCGACACTTCGCCCAGCGCGGGAAAGTCAGCGCTGTGGAAAAACTGGTCCGACACGCCCGCCCACAATTCGACGTAAGGCCGCGCTTCGTTCGGGTCCTTGCGTGCGTCGGTTTCGTTCGTAAACGACGGAAATCCCCACGTCCACATTTTCAAGCCCGGCGTGACCGTGTTGTCGGCGATGCGGATGATCCCCTCTTCGTTGTCGTGGTTGATCACGCCCCAGAAATTACCGCCCTGCATATCGGGCGCCGCATACGCGATGCCCATCGTCGGCCAGTTCTTGAAGTAGCGCAGTTTTTCGAAACGGCTGTTGCCGGAGCCTAAGCTCTCGTCGCCGTCGGACAGATTGCTCGACCAGTGCGGCGTGCTGTAGGCCTCGATCGGCGCGATGATTTCGGCGCCGCCGGTGGTCTTTGGATTTTTCGGGTCCGATCCCGGCGCCAGCGTCGTGCACGTCCAGTACTCATATTGAAGCGTCTTGTCGTGCGGATTTTTCAGCACCATGCGCGCATCGAGCGCGGCGCGATCGGCTTTCAGCGTGACATAGTAAGTCGCTTCGATGCCGGTCGAGCCCCTGAACTTCCGCGGTGCCGCGGAATACTCGAAATCATCTTTAAGCGACATCGATACCGTCACTTCGCCGGCACTCTGCTTCACCACCTTGAAATCCCACGGTTTCAGCCACGTCCTGCCGTGCTCGGGATCCGGGAAGGTAGGGAAGATGCCGCCATACACCATCAGCCAGTCGTAATAAAAAGTGTCGCCCCCGATCCCGTAAGGCACGCCTACTTCCGTGCGATAGAGTTGCTCGTGGCCGGTCGGCTTGTAGAGGATGGAAAGAATGCGCCCGCCGAATTCGGGCACGAGCGTTACCTTCAGATAGCGATTCTCGAGCACGTGGGTCTTGAACGTGCGATCGACGATGGTCTTCTTGTCGAGCGACCCGCTGACGAATCCGTTCTCCGCATTGGTCGCGTATTTGACGGTGCTCCAGGTAATCGTCGACTCGCTGAGAGACACCCTGTCGGGCTGCGGCGACGCCGCCTGCCCGACGGCCTGAAACGCACAGGCCGCCCAAAGTACTGCAACCGCGAAACGGACCCGGGTACACCAGCGAGCATGAATTACCATTTGCGTCTTCTTCGAATGAGCAGCACCGACAATTCAAGTACATCGGCACGCCCGCACCGCCGCCGCGTCCGTCCATGCATGTTTCCCGCGATCCGGACATTAAGAGGGCAAGGACAAACGTCCTGACAATCCTGGACTGAGTTGGGGCCACGCTTCAAACGCAAAATTTGGCCATATCGAGAAATATGCGCGGGGCGGTTTATTGCTCAAATTCGCGCAGGTAGACGAATCTTGACCGTGCGTGCGATGGCCGCCGGCGCCTCGTCGGGAATGGCGAAGCACGAACTCGCGTTGATCTCGCATAGAAAATAGGTGTCAGCACCCGCCGCATCGCGCGGGCCGTACAGGAAATCCGCGTCCCAGATCACCGGAAGCGACGCTTCGTCGATGCCGAGCGTTTTCATCATCTGCGGCGTCCATTCGTTCTCCATCAAGGTCCTCAACGCCTGAAACGAAGGTGCGTCGGGGCCATGCATGATGCGCGGCCCGGGCTGCGCTTCCGGCGAATCCGGCCCTTCGGGTGGCGGTGGAATCAACGCCTTGATGAGTTGGTGTCCGAAGCCGGCGACCCTTTTGCCGCTCATGTAGCAACGGATCATCCCTTCGGGCAGGCGCGGTTGAAACGCCTGGTCGATGACGCAGCCGCCCCAGCCGAAATACGGCTCGCAGCGGTCCATGAAAGTGTCGAGCGGCATCTCCTCGGGTTGGCTGCCGCGCTGCGCGTGCAGCACCCGGACCATTGCGCCGGCATGGTGCAGAGCTTCCACTTTCCAGACCCCTTGCCCGCCATTGCCGCGATTCTGCTTGACCACGCGCGCGCCGGCGGTCTGCAGGCGAGACGGAAACTCGGCACGGAAGGATTTTGCGCTGTCGTAACGATGCGTATCGCCGCCCCAGCCCAGATGGCGCGTGCGGTAGAGCACGTCCTTGACGCCCATCTTCAGAATGACATCGGGATGCGCGCTGACCCACGGACCTTGCAGAGCGATCTCGCGCAACAGCTGGTCGAGCGCGGCGCGCGTCTTGCCCTGGTGGATGGGATCGACCCAGACCAGGACGCCGTCCACCGCGAGCAGTTGGTCGCGGACCGCGTCGGCAAAGCTTTCGTCGTAGACCGCCGGGCGGGCCTCGATGCCGGAAGCGGCCAGGGCCTCGAAGACGCGGACGAAGCGGCTGTTCTGCGGGGTCGCGTCCCGCCGCGCGGCGGCGTCGCCGCGCCAGAGAATCGCGATGGAGTGACGGAGATGGGGCTGTCGATCGGCGTCCATGCGCGTGCTCCACGAAGGATCGTGTGTCGCGCAGAGCTTGGACGGCGGAAGTCTGACGGGGAGTCTGCTTGTCCCCGGATCATTCGAGTCTACGCTACTTCATGCGCAGTGTTCAAGACGCTGCGGTTTGTGCTTCGCCCATTCTCGGAACGCCTGGAGCGGACACCTGGAGCAGAAAACCTTGCAACCCCGCGACAACCCGTTCGGCACGACCTTGTCACCCATGTCTTAGGTACGTTCTGTTACCGATGTCTCCGGGCTGGACAGAGGTTTGCTGGCGGAGAGGGAGGGATTGCCGCAGGACAGCAGAGACTTGAACAAAATCAACGGCTTGGATCTCGCCCGTTCGGTTCGTGTGTTCCAGTTTTGTGCCCCGAAGTCGAGCCACGCCGGGTGCCTCATTGAGCGGTCCCACGTCTTCGTTTCCGCCGTAAGCTGACACAAGCGCGTTCGCCTGAATTCCAGCAATGGTCCGCATTGTCGACGTTCAGGTCTCAAGGTCTTAGCGCCCACCCGATGCCAGCCAATACGTCGGTCCTGCGTTGAAGCGCAGCCTACGTCGACGCAGATGTGATCAACATGCCAATAGCAGATACTTGTGAATCAAAAGCGATCTATTCGCGATATTCGAATCCGTCGACCCTTAGGTCTCCTTCCGGAGCAGCGACATTGAGGCTGAAATACCTCGTATTCCAGGTCGGCCGTTGCTTCAGCTGCCACGAGGCTTTGCGCAGCAGAGTAATGCAGAACAGCTTGGCGATGATTAGCGCCAGATCCTTGCCTGGACAGGTTCGGTCATTCGGAGCAACGACCGCGTCGTGAAGCCCGCGGGGCCAGATCAGATGTTGCGAAGCTGCTGGATCCATGAACCTGCCCGGGATGAACTCGTCAGGTTGTGAAAAGTTCGCTTCGTCCCTTTGCGCCAACGGCAGCACACCCAACACCAGCTCGCCCTCGCGAATGCGGAATGTTCCTGAACTCGAATCCAGGATGCGATCGCGCGTCGCGCGTCCGGGGATGAAGAATACGGGCGGATGCAGTCGCAGAATTTCGCGAAGCACACGGTCGAGCATTTTAAGTTTGTCGAGGCATTGCAGATCGGGCAGCTTTAGATCCGATCCCAGCACCTCATCCATTTCCTTGCGCAACTCCGCGCACAGTTCCCGTCGCAGCGCAAATTCTCCAACGATGGATTTCAGGAGGGACTGCGTGCCGAGAAAGGAATTCATCCCTAACAGGAATGTCACCCGCTTGGCGAGCGCATCTTCGTCGGTGATCTTGTGTCCCTTGGCAAGCTCTACGATCTCGGGGAAAGCCGGGGTCTGCTTCACGAAGGCCAGCAGCCGCGGAAAGATCTTCAGTGCTCTGGAATAGGCCGATCCGGGAATGAAACGCGTTACCGACAGAAAGGTATGCGTGAATATGCCGCTGTAAAGCTCACGTACCTCGGTCAGCACCGGTCGCTGGCCGAGCATCCATTGGAAGATCAGCGCAACGACAAAATCCTCGATCTCGTCGCGGAAGCTGAAGGTCTTTTTCGCCGACCATCGGTTGAAGAATTCGCCTGCAACAGCATCGAACGACGCCGCGAGAGTTCTTCGAACGCTGTTTCAGAAGCTCGAGGTAAAGGGCTTTCGGCCGATCGTGTTCCGATCCGGATTCATAGATGCTTGGCGATACGTTGCCCACCAGCGCCATGGGCGGAAGCTGGAACCTGAAGCCGGCGACCGGCAGGTCCTGCACAAGATCCTCGGATGCAAACAAGGGCACGATGGCGCGATGATCCAGCGCCATGATCGTCGGGCCGAACAGATTGGTCTTGAAAACGGTCTTCCCATATTTGCGCTGACGCTTGCGAAGGAATTCCAGCCAACCGCTGATGAAGAAGAAGTCGAGCAAGCCCCACGCGGCCCCGACCAGCGGCCAGCCGTAGGAGCCGGGCGGATCCTCAACCCCAAAGGCGACCTTTGCACCGGCTGCAACCTTGTTACGATGGACAATATCTGCAAGCGAGGAGGTGTTAGCGATACTCTCGAGGCCGGTCTTCGTGAACGTGTCTTCGTTATAGACGTTGTCAGCTAGCAGAGGGTTAGACCGTTATCGTGCCTGTAGCGTGGATTTTGTTCCCGTTTGAGGTTGGAGTCACGCGGCCTTTAGGCCGACCGCTCGGACGAGGGTATTGAGATCATCGATGACACGCTGGTAGAGGCGATCGAGTTGAGATCGCCTTTGGGATTCGAGCCGGACATCTGCTTTGATGGGGCTGAGAAGACCTGCCGTGAGTGGGGCATAGACGCGTTCGAAGAGCTTCAGGAAGAGAAGGCAGATCGAGTACCCCTGCGGGAGGAGTTGATAGCGTCGGGAATTCGGGAGCTTGGCGACGAGGCCTTTGGCGCGGAGTTTTGATAGATCATAACGGAGTGAGGCGAGTGTGTAGTTTTCGGGGGCACAGCCAAGCGCTGCGATGACGGCGGGACGGATTTCGGCGGTGGTGAATGTATTGCCGGCTGCGATGTGTGCGAATCGTACGAGCGCATGCATCACGGCGAGTTGCCGAGGGTGATCGAGCTTGAGACCCGGAATGCGCTTTCCCGTCGACGTGATTGTCGGTTCCGCGAGCTTTCGCAGCTGGCCACGATCTACAAAGGTTTCCAGGATATCCTGCTGGACGCTGAGGTAGTTATCGTTGATCGCCGATAGTGCTTTTTGGAGGACAGGTAGATTTTCGACGGCTTTCTTGACGCCGTAATCGTTGACGTTGTTGCTCGCTGCCTCCGTCCGGAGGATGAGGTGATCGCGAACGTACTGCTTGATGAAGCCGTTGCGATAGTGGCTGCGAATCACCGGGTTGGGTAGGTCCATGTCCTCGATCTCGGTTTGCAGCTTGCCCCGATAATGCTTGCTGATCTTGCGACCGAAGATCACGGTGATCTTGTTCGGCTGGCCGATTGTCCGATTGGCATCGAGCAGGCGTTGGCCGAGATTATCCAGTGCCGCACGACGACGGAAGATGAGGTTGTCGCAGTACTCGACTTGCGAGAAGAACAGCCGGTGCTGGCAGCCCGCATGCTCTCGTTCTCTTGCGGTGAAGAAGGGCGTGAGGTGCGCCAGCCACTTTTGGCCGCAGGTGACCAGATCCCGAGGGGTGAGCGAGTTGGCGAGCTCTTGCAAGCGCTCAGGAGCTGCGCATTTCAGGAAGGCATTGCCGATTTGCTTGAATCCGATGCCTTGCTCGCGCATGCGGTTGGCCAGCCAATGGTGCTGGTTGAGGCAGAGACGGGCGGAGAATGGCAGGTACGGGCAGACGCGCACGAACATTCGTCCCCAGTTCCGGTCATTGATATAAAAGTTGTATTGAATGACCCAGCGTTGCGCGAACTGGAGGTGCCATCGGTTAGCGACCTTGTCGCCGATGGCAGTCATGATGCGCGCCGGTTCTCGCGCTTTGAGGATGACCACGATTGCGTCGGGCTTGGCCCGCTCGAAATACGGGTCGACGAATTCGTCACGACGGCCCTTCGGTGCTTCGACAATCGGGATGTTGCGTTTTTCGGCCCGCTCCGTCACCCAGCGCTGAAATTGGTCTGCGATGTCGCGCAGGGTGTACCGCGTCACCGGGTATAGCTGGCGATAGGTGTTGAAAAAGCCGACGACCCGCTCCGGCTGCTGGAACGGCTGAATCAACCCATTCAGCAGAATGCGGTCGAAACAACGATAATGCCAATGGATGCTGTCCTTGTGGTGCTCGTAGAAGGAGTTCATCGCCGCCTCCCGGCTGCACGCCAGCAACCGGATCGTACCGGCTACTTCTGCCCCTCAACCACAGCTCACCCCTGATTTTCTGCGATCGTCCATGGCACCCTCGTCAGGCTCAGGCGCAAGGGATATCAAGGGCGGAGCCCTTGGCTAGTTAGTGCCTGGGAAAAGGCGTCGACGCCGACCATCAAGGTCATCAGCTTGCCGAGCACGGTGTCCTGGTCACTTTCAGCTAGCAGGCCGATAAGCAGTTCGACGCGATCGATATCCTTGTACAGGGACTCGAGTTCTTTCAGCAGCTTGGGATCGTCCGTCAGCTCCTCAAACGAGGACAACTTCTGCAACCCGAACCGCTCGCGGTACTCGTTATACGAGCGCAGACGCCAGGCACGGGACTTCTTGATTGCCTCGATTTCGGCATCGATCAGAAAAGGCGCGGTGTTGTGCAACGTGATCTTTCCCGCGCGCTAACTCGTCGCCGCATCGAACACTGAAGTGAGACCGAGACTAACGAGGAACGGATTGTTGTAACGGAATATCTTGTCAGGAAAGCGCTTGCTGACGATTTCCATTTCGGTCGGCACGAGGGCATGCCAGCGATACAGTAGATCGAATTCCGCGCAGATGCAATTCGTTCGATACCAGGGCTGCTTTTCTGCAAAGCCGGTCTCGAGCGAGAACTTCAGTTGAGCTGAGGAGAGATGATTGATGTAGTCTTCGACAATCACCTTGAGCAGTTGCGCGATATTGATGTTCCGTGCCGTCTCGAACAGCCGATCATCGTCATCGTTCCATTCGGGATGTGCCTCAGCGAGCTTCTCGCAGAGGCGATTATGCTCGCGCAGAAACATCGTGTTGAGTGCGCTGTAAAATATGGTCGAGTTGCCGCGCTCAAGACCTGAGGCAAAAAGCGTCGCTTTCCTGGCGGGGATGTTGAAGGGATCGTCGAGCGGCTTGCGGAAATCTCTGGTTTCCGGGTTGATGTATGACAGGCCGGTGAACTCTTGGCGCACGTGTTTGCCATCGTCCTCGAAAAGAGGCGGCGGAAACTCCTCGCCGTGGATGTCCACACTCTTCAGCCGACCGCCTTTATTGGCCCTGAGGAGGGCCGTGTCCCTGGCTGATAGGCCATAGATCTGACAAAGATCGATTTCGTGGTTCGACGTGTTTTTTCTGACGTCGTCTGGATGGGTCCGCAGAAAGCTATCGGTGAACCACCGCGCAAAGAAGCAGAACAGAGCGGTGCTCTTTGGACAGGACAGTTGGTCCGGGCCACGGACGAATAACGCGCGGACATCGTCGATCTCGGGAAGGGACTTGACGGAGTCAGGTGGCAGGTGCCGCCCAGTGTAGGTACGATCGACGAGGCCCGTCCATGACGTATATGCGTCACTGAGCCCGGGAGTCTTTGCGCCCCAGAGCGACAGTGGGTAGGGCCGCGGCTTGGAGGAGTTCGTGATGATGTTAATGAAAAGCCGATTGAGTAGCCGTCTCAACCATTCCCACTTGCTGACAAGCCGCCAAAACGACGGGTAACTCGAAACAAAATCGAAAGCTGCGCGCACCGGTCCATGGCGACCTGGGTTTCCGGTTGAAGGCGACCACCGTTTCCGGTGGATGACGACCACCTGTTCCGGTCGATGGCGACCAGGGCAACAGGGCTGTGGACGGGCGTGATGAACGCCGTTGGGTGATCCGCGAATCAGCCGGACTTCGCTCCTTTTTCGAGAGGAGTGGGGATGGCCCAACAGAGATTACCCATGCGCAAGATCCGCGACGTGCTGCGGCTGTCGGCCGCCGGCCTGTCCAAGCGCCAGATTGCCGCCAGTCTCGGGATTGGCCCGACCGCCGCCGGAGCGTGCCTGCGCCGGGCGCGCGAAGCCGGCGTCGGTTGGCCGCTGCCGGACGATCTTGACGACGCCGCACTGGAGAGCCGCCTCTATCCGGTCCCGACGACCACGGCCAAGGATTGGCGGTCGCTGCCGGACTGGCCGGCGATCCACCGCGAGTTGCGCCGCAAGGGCGTGACGCTGCAACTGGTCTGGGAGGAATATCGCGCCGCGCATCCCGACGGTTACGGCCGCAGCTGGTTCTGCGAACTCTATCGGGCCTGGGAAGGCCGGTTGTCGCCGACGATGCGGCAGGCGCATGTGGCCGGCGAGAAGCTGTTCGTCGATTACGCCGGCACGACGATCGACATCGTCGATGCCACGACCGGAGAGGTGCATGCCTGCCAGCTGTTTGTCGCCGCACTCGGCGCATCGAGCTTGACGTACGCCGAAGCAACCTTCACGCAGACCCTGCCCGACTGGATCGGCTCGCACACACGCGCCTTTGGCTTTTACGGCGGTGTGCCGGCGATGGTCGTTTCCGACAATCTGAAGTCCGGCATCACCAAGGCCTGCTTCTACGAGCCGGGCGTCAATCGTGCCTATGCCGAAATGGCGGTGCACTACGACACGGCCATCGTGCCGGCACGGCCGAGAAAACCGCGCGACAAGGCGAAGGTCGAGGTCGCCGTGCAGGTCGCGACGCGCTGGATTATCGCCAAGCTGCGCAACATCAGGTTCTTCTCGCTCGTCGAGTTGAACGCAGCGATCCGTGATTGTGTCACAGCGCTGAACGACCGCGTCTCCCGGCATCTCGGCGCGAGCCGCCGCGCGCTGTTTGAGGCGCTGGACCAGCCAGCGTTGAAGCCATTACCGACTGCGCCCTACGTCTACGCCGAGTGGAAGCAGTGCAAGGCCGGCCTCGATTATCACGTCGAGGTCGCGAAGCATTACTACTCGGTGCCACACGCGTTGCTGCGCGAGGAGCTATGGGCGCGGATCACGGCACGCACGGTGGAGCTGTTCCATCGCGGCAATCGCGTCGCTGTCCACGTGCGTTCGTCATCGAACCGCAAGCACACGACCGTGCGCGAGCACATGCCGTCGAGCCACCGGCGCTATGCCGACTGGACGCCGGAACGCATCCAGGGCCGAGCGAACGAGATCGGGCCGAAGACATCGGCGCTGATCGAGATCATCCTGCGCGAGAAGACGCATCCGGAGCAGGGCTTCCGCGCCACGATCGGCATCCTCAGGCACGCCAACAGCTTCGGGTATGAGCGACTGGAAGCCGCCTGCGGCCGCGCGCTCGAGATTGGCGCGCGCTCCTACACCTCGGTTACCTCGATCCTGAAGACCAACCTCGATCGCCGACGGCCTGCCTCCGCCACGGACGGGCCGGCGATCGTGCACGCGAACATCCGTGGCCCCCGCTACTTCCACTGAGGAGAAAACACGCAATGCTGACCCATCCAACCATCGACCAGCTGCGAGCCCTGAGGCTCGACGGCATGGCCGAGGCCTTTGTCGAACTGCAGTCGCAGGACGCTGCCCGGGATCTCGCGCCTGCCGAATGGCTGGCGCTGCTGCTCGATCGCGAGGCGGCGCATCGCGGCACTCAGCGGTTCAAGAGCCGGCTGCGCAATGCGAAGCTGCGCCACGGCCAGGCGTCGATCGAGGACGTCGACTATCGTGCCGCCCGACGGCTCGACAAGGCGCTGTTCCAGCAACTGGCCGCCGGCCGCTGGATTGCCGAGCATCGCAATCTGCTGATCACCGGACCGTGCGGCGTCGGCAAGTCGTGGCTCAGCTGCGCGCTGGCGCAGAGAGCCTGCCGTGATGGCTATACGGTGCATTACGCACGCGTGCCGCGCCTCTTTGCCGATCTCGAACTGGCCCACGGAGACGGCCGCTTCGCGCGTCTGTTCCGCACGCTTACCAAGGCCGATCTGCTGATCCTTGATGACTGGGGCCCAGACCGGCTCTCGGCCAACCAGCGGCGCGACCTCATGGAGATCGTCGAGGACCGTTATGGCGCCGGCTCGACGCTGATCACCAGCCAGTTGCCGGTCGATGCCTGGCACGAGGTCATCGGCGATCCGACCTTCGCCGACGCTATCCTCGACCGCCTCGTGCATAACGCCCATCGTCTTGCGCTCGATGGGCCATCGATGCGCGATCCCAAGACGGCCAAGTCGGATACCACAGCGCCGGGGCCGAGCGCGGCGGATACGACGGTCACGAAACCGGCGACAGGAGCGAAGAAATGAACAACGCGCCCTCCGGCTCGCCCATGCGCGGCGCTGCGTTTGACTCGTGGCGGTCACTTCGCGCCGCGCACGGGCTCCACCTATTGCTTGACCCGAACCTCGAATACTGAGATCAGAAAACGCATCCAACGGCGCCATCAAGCTCGTGCGCCGCCCTGGTCGTCATCGACCGGATCACGTGGTCGCCATGCGCCGGACAGCGTGGTCGCCTTCTCCGGAATGCGCAGCCAAAGCAGATCTCTCGTACCATGTCGCACTATCGTCCGCATGCGCTCGTCCGAGTTTGCGAGAACAGCTTCCTTTTACATAGTAGACTGTAGGCGCAAAAAAGCGCTGCCCTGTCGACCTTAGTTCGCTTAGAGCGGTATCAATCTCCTGAACGGCTGATTCGATTTCCCCTGTTGTCAAAAGCAAATCGGCAAGTGCCGCCCTAAAAAGAGGAATTCCGAGATAAATGCGGGAGTTCGCATTTGCGATGCCCTTCCTCATAGCTTCGATGTATGGGTCAACGTTTTTGGAGGAGACCGCCTTCACCCAGGCCTCAAATAAGCGGCAATGGATGCCCCAAACCGCCACGTTGTTGGCCTCGCAGTAGCGAGCACCTTCTTCGACGTATCTAATCGCCACCTCCGGGGTGCCAAGGAAGTAGTTCAAATAGCCGCCGGCCGCGAATGCCCATCCAAGGCTTGGAGGATGGTTAAGTTGCCTTGCATACGCCACGTTCTCATCGGCAAGTCTCTGCGCTTTATCGAGGTGACCGCATACTCCATGTGCCACCGCTTCAAAACCTCGCGCCGCAATGAGACTGTCCGCTCCGTAGCGAGTTGCCATTGGCGCGTGTAACTCTGGCTTATAGATCGATGCGAGGGCCTCAAAGTTGCCGATGGCGCCCACAAGATTGCCTTCAAAGAAGTTGAGGTAGCCCAGCATACGATGGGCCTGACAGATGTGACCGTCGTCGTTTAGCTTGGTCGCGATCTCAAACATCTTCTCTGCGGGTTCGCGCGCCAAATCGAATTTGGAAGCAAAGTGATAGCCCGAAAATATTCCATAGAGCAGATCAAACCGTTGGTCGGGCTGATCTACAAGGTCGATGAGTTCAAGCGCGCGAGAGTACGCTTTTGTTGTCTGTTCGGCGGCTGGCCCGTTGACGACATAGGATGCCTGACCCGTGCATAGATTGAGATCGAACTCAATGCGGCCATTCTCAGCACCTTTCATGCTCGGACTAAAGAACTCCGAACCGTGCCGCAGGTTGTTAAGTGCCTCCAAATAAGCTGAGCGCTTCAAGGCATTCTGACCGGCCCGCAGCCAGAAGGTAGTCGATTTGGAAGGGTCATTGGACCGCGACCAGTGAGCAGCTATCACTTCCGGTTCGCTCTCGGAAAATTCAGGAGACTGAGCCGTCAAAATTTCCGCGATTTGGCCGTGCAAGGATTTCCGCTTTGACAGAAGCAGGCTTTCGTAGGAAGCGTTTTGTACAAGTGCGTGCTTGAAAACGTATGTCCCATCGAGCGGAGCTCGACGTCCAAACACTAATCCAGCAGCCTCCAGGCCATTCACTTGCTCCTTGACAGATGATACTGGCAATCCGGTGATGGCCGCGAGATGATCTACTCTGAATTCGCGACCCAGCGCCGCTCCGATCTGAGCGATCGATTTCGATCCCGGCAGGTTATCAAGCCGGGCGGTTAGACTGTCCTGAAGAGTGGACGGAATGGCAAGCTGCAAGGGCGAGTCCGTCAGCTCGTAGCGATTGCCGTCGTATTTCAGACGACCACCTTCAACTAAGCCTTTAGTCAATTCCTCCACGAAGAGCGATACGCCGTCTGTCCTGCTTGCGATCTCCTCAGTCACCCGGGCAGGCAATGATGCACCCGCGACCTTCTCTGCCAATGCCTTACTGTTGTCATCGCTCAAAGCTTTGAGCAGAAAATAGTTGGAGCTTGGCAGCTGCTGCCAGCTAGATGGCGGGCTATATTCTAGTCGCCCGCTGACAATGACCAGCGCCGCCACGTCGTTGACCGACCTAACTATTAGGTCAAGATATTCTGCAGTCGTGGGGTCGATCCCAGTGAGCATCTTCGACGATGGCCAGTACCGTCGCGCCCTTGGCAAGATTGCGGAATTGGTCAGCAAGAGCAGAAAACGTGCGTTGCCGCTTCTGAATGGGCGGTAGTTGCAATGGACTAAGAGGGCCCGATGCGGGGATGGACAGGAGCTCCGCGATCAATGAGACCGCGTCATCGCTGGCTTTCGTCACTCTCAGGAGCTCTCTCAATTTCTTCAGGCGGTCCGCGGCATCGTCTTCCGGCAGAAAGCCAGCAGCCTCCGATAGCTGCACGATCATCGGTCTAAGGGCGCTATTTTGATAGTATGGAGAACAGTGGTACCGCATCATCACCTGACGATCGGTTCGGATCTGATCAAGCAGTTCTCTGATTATCCGTGTTTTTCCAATACCTGCTTCTCCCGTGAGAATGAGCATTTGGCCTTGGTCGCTCTTTGCCTTTGACCATAAGTTGCGTAGCAACTCGATCTCGCTGTCTCGCCCCACAAGGGGTGTTGTGTGGATTGTTCGAGATTGAAAGCGCGCCCGCTGCTTCACGGAAGTAACGGCGTAGGCTCGCGGATTGGTATCGAAGCCCTTCAGCGTCTGGGGACCAAGATCCTGCAAAGCGAATTCGTCACCAAGAAGTGCCGCAGTCGAAGAAGCAACGACAGTTTGGCCCGGCGCTGCGATAGACTGAAGCCTTGCGGCCAGATTGGGTGTTTCCCCGATAACCTCATCCTTTACTGCGCCGCCGATGTCGCCCAGCACCACCCATCCAGTTGCCACCCCTGCGCGGGCCAACAGTGGTCGTCCGTCCGGCCGACGTAACTCGCCGATCGCGCGGTGAGTGGCGTCAGCCGCGAGGATTGCCCTTTGTGGATCGTCTTCGTGAGCCCTCGGCCACCCAAAATAGGCAAGCAGGCCGTCGCCAAACGACCGCGCGACGTAACCTTCAAAAGAATTGATCTGGGCGATCGCGGCTTTTTGGAAGCGCCCGATAGTGTCGCTCAGATCTTCTGGATCGACAGCCGTTGCAAGAGCAGTCGAGTCGACGATGTCCAGAAACAAGATCGTCAGGTGGCGACGTTCGGAGGAGAATGATGGATATTCTCTTCGCTCGTTGAGAGCGGGAAGGATGAACGAGCGCTCTTTCGCGGCCTTAAGAAGGGTTCGTCTGTGACCCGAAGCTAAGACACCGATTTCCTTCAGGTCGGCGTCGGTCAATTCGCTCAGTTGGTCCAAATCTATGTGGTTTGCCTCGAATGCGGCAATATACTCGGCCAGACCGACCGCGTTCAGCCAATCCGCGATCCTCAAGGTTACCCTCCCTACAGCAATTGTTTCGAAACTCAGAATGCTCCCGTGCTACTTCAAGTTTAAGTTTGTGCCCCAAACATCATAGCAGCACGGAAAAAATGGGGATATATCAATTTAGAGGGGCAGGTTTCCTCTGCCCCTCTGCCCTTCCCCCGCCGATCTACTTAACTTCCTGGTGAAAACTCCCGTCCGCGCGCTGCGAAGAGCCGACTTCCGAGTCCGGAATGCCGGGCGCGCGCAAACCTGATCAGCACTTGCGTTGCGATGGTCTACGCAACAGCGAGACTGCTATTGCAACTATCAACACCATCATTCGCAGAGAAGGCCACCGGCAAAGTCGCGTTCTGAGAAACGACCGACGCTGAACGTGCAAAGTCCGACGATTTCGCTCTCTCAGTGGCCAACTCGGGGAATTGTGAGCGCTAACCGACGGACGTGACGGCAGAATTTGGTTAGCGACATTTTATCGATAAATATCAGATACTTGCTGGCGGAGAGGGAGGGATTCGAACCCCCGATACGCTTGCACGTATGCCGCATTTCGAGTGCGGTGCATTCAACCACTCTGCCACCTCTCCAAACCATTGAGATTGCTAGATAATCAGTAAAATTGCGCTGTCGAGAAAAGGGCCGGTTGCTACCCTTTTGCTACCCAATCGTTTTGGCGCGCTTTTTTATTACGTCCTCAAGGGCACGGTCAACGCGAGCGGCCGCGTCTTCCTGCATTCCCGGCATAACGTGCGAATAGAGGTCCATGGTGATCCCGACCTTGGAATGCCCAAGGCGCTCACTGGCGATCTTGGGATGGACACCGGATGACAGCATGTGGGTCGCGTGAGCGTGCCGCAGATCGTGGAAACGAATGCGCGGTAGCGCCTTATTCTTCGACAACAGCGAAAGCCATTGCCGGGTGATGCTCCGCGGCTGCAACGGACGCCCATCGGCTTGTGCAACGACGAAGGTATCCTCCGCTAACGGAATGCCCAGCTTTAGAAGCTCTTCGGCCTGCTGGACACGGTGGCTCCGCAGCTCGTTCACCACCCGCGCCGACAGCGCCACCGTACGCCCTCGCCCGCTCTTGGGTTGCTTATAGCGAACGCCGGCTCTGGTCTGTTCGGCGCTCTCGGTAACCGCGAGCTGGCCCGCGCCGAGGTTGATATTGCGCCATCGCAGAGCCGCTATCTCCCCGCGGCGTAAGCCGCAAAGAACGGCCAACATGACGGTGATCGTCATCCGCGTCGCTCGCGTTGCGTCGATCAGGTCTGCCGTTTGGGCAAGGTCGTACGTATTCATGGCACTACGCTCGATCTTGGGAGGATCGACCGCATCGACCGGATTGCGAGCAAGCATTTGCCACCGCACCGCCTGCCCCATTGAAGCCTTCAGGATGACGTGCAGGTACCGCACTGTGCTTGGGGAAAGTCCGCCCCTACCGTCCCTTCGACCACCAGAAAGAGCTTTGGCGTAAGCAGCGGATATCTGCATCGGCCTCAATTTCGTTAGGACCACAGCGCCGAGAAGCGGATTGAGGTTCTTCCTCACAATCTCGCCGTACCGTTCATGGGTTCGCGCTGAAACCTGCGACTTGATGTGTTCGAGCCAGCGGTCAAGGAATTGCCGAACCGTAATCTTGGTTGGTTCGATGTAGGCGCCGCCACTAATCGCTGAAATCAGGCGGGAGGTCTCGATCTGCGCCTCACGTTTCGTGCCCTTGAACGAATGCCATTTGCGTGTGCGTTTGCCCGTCTCCGAATCGGGTAGGTCGATCACGATTGCCCAATGGCCAGGGGAACGCTCTCGGAGGTGTCCTTTCATAGCTTTTTCCTTCTTTACTGCGGCGTTTATTGGCGCGCGCCTTTCGCCCGCCCGCGAGTTTGGAGGCGCTGTTCTGAGTTTGCGGTTGTTTGCAAGGCGGCCGATCGGGTGCGCTGTTCTGAACTCTGCTATTTTTTTCAAATCCATGGCGATGGCTATGATCAAGTCGCGTGTGAGGACGGCGTCGACCATTAGCTTCGTGGGAGCCCGTAACTTCGGGTCAATTCGTAGCCGGGTGGCGAACACGCTGTCCGTGCTACCGCCACTGTCTTCGTATTTGATCAAACCGGACCCACGCGTTCGATGCACAGTAACGTTGACTATTTTTCGCCAGTGTTGGTGGTGCGCCATGTCCAACACACGAGCAATAGCCTCCACGAACGTTGCCTCCCCAGTGAGAGGACAAAAGCCATCTGCCGCGATCGACTTTGCCGTAGCGAAAATCCGAACTTTCTCGGCGGTTTCTGAGAGACTATCTGGACGAGGCGCCACCATGGATACGCCAGGACGTGTCACGTCTGGCCCGCTGGTCCACCCTGCGCGGAATTGCGCCGGCGGCCATCGATGACCGCGTGATCGAGCGCTTCGTGGCCGAGCTGCATTCCAGCACTCTTGTCCGAAATCTCGGTTACCGCTCCGGTCTCGTTCGCCGCGCGTGGAACGCTCTTGCCGCGCAGCACCCCACGAATCTGCAGGCGGTCACCGTCAAGCCCAACACGCGGGTCCTGAAGCGAATCCCGTGGGAGCAGTTCCCGGCAGCGTTTCGAGAGGATGTCAGACAATACCTGGACTGGGCGACAGTGCCCGATCCGCTCGACGAAGCGGCGCGGGCGAGGGCTCTCAGCCCGCGCACGTTGCGCCTCCAGCGAGAGCATATCCACTCGGCCGCAAGCGCCGCTGTCGCCGCCGGCATCCCTATCGAAGGGCTCACCTTGCTTGCCATGCTGGTTCAGCCCGAAGCCTTCCGCGCGGTGCTGAGGCAACTGTGGCAGCAGCACGGACGCAAGCTGTCGGCCTACACGCACGGGACTGCCATTACCCTCACCGCGATCGCTTCGGAATGGGTGAAGACGTCCCCGGAGACGATCGCCACCCTCAAGGCGTTGCGCAGGAAGCTCGGCAGCCTGCCGTCCGGCTTGACCGAAAAAAACCAAGCCATGCTGCGGACCTTCGATGATGCCCGGCTCCTTAAAGCGTTAGTGCAGCTGCCCAACCGGTTGTGGCATGCAGCACGGCGCGCGCAGTCGCACCGGTCGTTTGTCGATTTGCAAACTGCGTTGGCGATCGACATTTTGGTTCATGTCCCGCTGCGTATGGGGAATCTGAGCGCGATCAAGTTCGACACGCACCTTCACTGGCCGCAAGGTCCGCGAAAGCCGGCGCTTATCACGTTCGGCGCTCAGGAAACCAAGAACTCCGCCAGGCTTAAATTCGAGCTGCCGGCGTTCCTGGCCGACCGTTTGCAGGTTTATCGCAACGAGATTGCGCCTGAAGTGATCGGCAGCAAGCCAAACACATTGTTCGTCACGCACGAAGGCAAGCCGAGGAGTCAGGCAACCATTGCGATCGCTATCTACAAAACGATTTTGCGCCATTTGGGTGTGAAGCTCACACCACATCAGTTCCGGCATTTGTGCGCGAAACGAATTCTCGATCGCAACCCTGGCGCTTATGAATTCGCGCGGCAGATGTTAGGCCACAGCAGCGTGAAGACGACAGCGGACTTCTATGCGGGTGTCGACACCTTGAGGGCCGGTCGCGCGCATGCCGAATTGGTCAATGAGCTTCGTCAATCCAGCTTGGGTGGTCGTCGCAATCGGCATCATCGCACAGACGGATAGCGCCATGCCTGGCCCAAAACCGCGACTCCACCTCCGATATGTAGACTGGCCAGCAACCGACCAGTTGCTGTGGGAACACGCATTCGGCCAAGACGATCCATTTGCGGACATCCGTCTCGCGAAAGCCTCGCGCGATCGTTGCATGTGGTCGTGGCGACGGTTTCTGGGATTTGTGGCCAACAACGAGCCCGAGGCGCTGGAAATTGCTCCGGCCAGACGATTGACCCTTGGGCGCGTCAAACCCTTCGTTACGCATCTTGCTACGACGAACGCTCCGAACTCAGTCGCGGCTGTCGTTGAAGGACTTTATACAGCCGCTCGTGCCATGATGCCCGATCGCGACTGGAGCTGGCTTAGGGCAATCAAATTACGGCTACACGCCGCGGTGCCAGCCCATTCTCCGGGCGGGCCAGAGATCACAAGTGTGCCGTTGCTAGAGCTTGGACTCAAGCTAATGGAAGATAATAAGCCGCGACCGTGCGCGAAGTTTGATGTCCGTCAAGCGGTTGCTTACCGAGACGGCTTAATGATCGCATTTTTGGCGTTCATACCGATCCGGCCTAAAAATCTCGCCTCGCTTGAAATCGACCACCACCTTGTTCTGGAACGAGACCGGTGGTTCATTATCGTGCCACGCGAGGAAACCAAGACCAAAAAGTCGATGCAGTTTGAAGTACCCGACGTCCTGCTTCCGTATCTTAAGTTTTATCTTGAGACAGTGCGGCCGAGTATTTTCCGCGCCAGGACGCACCCTGCGCTCTGGGTCAGCCCCAAGGGTGGGCCTCTGAGCTATGTCGGGATAACCAAAAGCTTCGCCCGCCTCTCGAAGCGTCTAGGCGTGCGGTTTTCCCCGCACGACGCCCGCGACGCTGCCGTCAACACTTGGGCAATTGCACGGCCTGATCAGATCTGCGTCTCTCGCGACCTGCTTTGTCACAGCAAACTGGACACGACTAACCTTTACAATCGAACCAGGGGAATAGAGGCAAGCCGGGCATATCGGCAGGTGATACGCGAAATCCGCAAGAAGCGAACGATCCGCAACCAGACGGCCGACGATTGAACCTAGCCGATGTCTCCTATGTGGGTCGGCCCGTGCGGTGGAGACCGCTTGAGCGTAGAAATTTTAATTTTCATTCAATTTCAGCTAGCACGGTTCCGCTTTTTTCGGCCGGTCCCAGGATTTTAACCTGCGACGCCCTCGTCCCGAACAAGGCGTGCAAGCGGATTGGCCTTGAAAGATCAAGGTTTTCAACGCCGTTTGTTCACGTTTCACACCCGCGAAGCTGTGGCCGCCAGAGGATCGTGTAGGCTGGTGGTCGAGCCTATTTTGGTTTGCCGGTCACTGCCGCTATCCCAAGAAAACCATGGCGCTAGAATGGAGGCCGCCGGCTAGGGGACCGAATGCTTAGCGTTGATGGAGTAGTGCATCTCAGCGCGTCTGACCTGGTGGGGCATCTCAATTGCCACTACCTGACAAAGCTTGATCTCGCAGTCACCAAGGGCAAACTTGAGAAGCCGTCAGTTTGGGATACGGTTTTGGAACTACTGGTCGAGCGTGGTGCTTTGCACGAGCAGAGCTATCTCGACCTGCTCGAACTAAACGGTCTTCCGATACTGCGTATCGACGGCATCGGCGTCGATACGCACGCTGTCGCTCAAACGCTCGACGCAATGCGTGCTGGCGCGCCCATCATCGCACAAGGCGCTCCACAGGCGCTCAAATAAGCGCCTCGCGGCAAAAATGCGAATCAGTCGGGGCTCCCCTAGTCGCCCGAGATCAGCCGAACAATTCCGCGCCGGCTTGGGTGAACGACAGATAGCCGCCCGACGGATGCATAGTCATGTAGCCGCGCTCGATCGCGGCCTTTACCGCCGCTGAATATTCTGGAGGGTCGCGACCTGCGCTCATGAATAGCGCGTGATGGCGCCGACGTGAATTCGTCCGGCGTGGTCTGGCTCCAGCCCATTCGCGATCTCCAGGAGCTTCCTGACCGCAGCGTCAATCCCGGCGAGTGGCCGGTCTTCTCTGAATTTCATCGGGCGCGCTCCGATTCTGCGGCGCTGATGACGCGCGAAATCACGCCTTACCTTTGGGTGCATCCGGACGAGGAACGCTGAGCTTCGTTGTCGAATCGCCTCGAGATGCTCGAGCGGAAGATGCGGTTCTTCACTTCGAGATTGCGGAACTTGATCGGTCTGAAGATCGCGGCGTTGTTCATGCGCGGCCTCCCGTATTGGCCTTGGCTGCCTGCCAGACGTCGGCGAGCAAAGCGGGAACGATGCTGTGCGCGGGGCAGCGGTTCCATGCGCTGGCGAAGAAGGCGAAGCCCGGATCGGATCGTTGCCGGCGGGCGCCTTCCACCGCCAGCAACACCAGCGAGCGTGCGCGTAGCCGGATCGGGCCGACCCGGCCTCCATCGCGCGCCTCGCGCATCACGCGCGCCGGCGCGCGCAAGGTGCGCGCCAGCGCATCCTGCGGGCCGAGCTTGGCCAGATTGTCGCCGTGCCGCGCCAATCTGCGCATCAGCTCGATCGACTTCACGATGTTGTCCATGGCGAGGGCGGTGGCGTGCGCACAGGCCATGTCGCCGCGCGAAAAGTTCATGATCTGATCAAGCGCGGCCTGCAGCGCGCCGCTGCGCTTGAGCCAGCGCGTGCGCAGCGGCCCGGCCGACAGCCAGCTCTGCAGCGTACGCGCGGCGTCGTAGGATTCCTCGCTTGCGGCGTAATCGGCAAAGAACAGGCGGCCGACCGCGTGTTGGACGATGACGCCCGTGCTTCGATGCGCGGCGCCGCGTGCGAACGTAGCCACCAAGCTCGGCAATCTCTGGCGCGATCCGTCGCAGCAACGGCCCGACGTCGGAAAGCGCAACCTCAAGGGCCGCCTGATGCGCGGCGCGCTAACGGATCGAGCCGGTCGCGGAACGCCGGCCAGATGTCTCCGTCCGGCGTGCGGAATACCGCGAGCTTGGCGGCGACCGAGCGGTGCAGGAGACCGCCACGGCCGGACAACGAGCGTCCGACCATGCTCGCGTCGTTGACGGCGAGAATCTCGTCCGGCGTCTTGACGGCGACGAGACGAATGATGCCTGGAATGGTGATGGTGATGGCCACGGTCAAACCTCAAAGCACGTTCCAGGGAGCAAAGCCGTTGTTGACGCCTTCGAGGGCCGGGCCGAGTTGCGGCACATGCCGCAACAGCACCGATTTCATGCCGTTGTTGCGGATCCAATCCAGGCCGAAGTCGGTGTAGATTTCGGGCCGATAGTCGTCGGTGAAGAAGCGGTCGCTCTTGAGCCGCCGCGACGCCATCAGGATGAAGATGCGGAAGGCGGTGTCGCTGAAGCCGAAGCCCTTCGGCAGATCTTCCGCCAGCAGCCCGACCAGGAGGTCGACGCGGTCGACGTCGTCCTTGTAGATCTCGCGCATCTTGGCGGCCGCGCCGGGGATGCTGGTGATTTCTTCGAATGTTTTGACACGTCCTCTGCCGAGCAGCTCGCGGAAGCGATTGTAGCGCGGGCACACCGCGTTCGCGGTCGCGCATGATGTCGACCGCAGCCATGTCGAGCAGCGGCTGGCCGTCCTTCTCGAAACCGGCGCAGGAAGTTGGGATAATTATAGAGACGAATGGCGCCGGGATGAGCGGTGCCGAAGGAGTACAGCAGGTTCGCGAAGCCGTGCGTCCTCCATGAACTGCCGGGAGCCGTGCCCTGCATGTTGACCAGCTCGCAGCGCTCCTGCCCCGCGGCGTCGAGCCGCCGCACGTTCATCTCGTCCGGGACGAGCGGGTGGAGGCGATAGACCGAGGTGAACTCCTCGGTCATGGCATAGGGCGCGCTGTGCTGGTCCGTCGGCGAGCCGATGATGCCGTAGGCGGCCTCGCTGTTCTTGCCGAGCACCGCGCGCATCACCCGGTACGGTACCCCCGACCAATTGGCGTGCATGCCGAAGTCCAGCGCCGGATGCGCGAGGATGCCCGGTGTCCATTCGATCGTGTGGATCTTGGCAATCAGGGCCGCGTTGATCAGGCGCGCGCGCTGGAATAGCTCTTCGTCGTTCCAGGCCGGATAGCGCGCCTTCAGGGCGTCGCAGATCACATTGTGCTCGCGCACGAAGAGATTGTGCAGCAGGCTGAGCCCGACCCACCAATTGTCGTTGAAGCCGGTGAGATCGACGCCGGGATCGTTCCGGATCGGCCGGAAGCATGCCGTCGTGATCGACCTTGATCTTCCCGTCCACTGCCGGAACGGACCTGCATCTGCCTCTCGCGGCTGCTGCCGTAGATCTGACCGGCGTCCCACCAGTGGGAGTTGCCGTTGCGGAATGTCGGGGTCGCACCGAGCCAGGTTTCGCGCGTCGTCGTGTCAGCGACGGTGCGACGGATCTCCATGCAGCCGTCGACCTTCTCTGGCCAATCGTCGTCCGGCTGCAGCGGAATTTTGAATTCATTGCCCGGCTCGGGCTGTCCATGGCTGAACCAGTTGTGCGTTTCGAACTGGATCCAGGCAGCGGCCAGGAGATTAAGCGTGGTTGCGGGAATGAAGGTGCGGCGCGCTAGCAGTTCGCGCGAGATCAGCCGCGGGCTGGGATCGAGCAGCGCGTCTCCGCTATCGGGCACGCATTCAGGCAGCTGGAAGTTGCGGCCGAACCGCGTTCCCGCCATGCCCATGCGCGGATGATCGAGGCTGTTGAACGAGCCATCGGGCGAACGCCAGCGCTCCTTGCCCGCGCTCCAGTCACCCGATGCCCCAATACCGTAACCGGTATGGTGGAGGTTGTGCGCCCGCAGCCTGTCGCGGAGCACGCCAAGATTGACGGCCGCGAGCAAGGTCGGCAGTCGATCCCACCTTTCAAAGAAGTTGATAGCCCGATAAACAACATCCAGGAACCGCTGCAGCAGGCCATCATGGAATTCAAAACCATCGTTTTGACGTGACATTTACCCGCCCTCAAGGTGATCACTGGCTAATCAGAGTTAATAAATCGTATCGCAACGAATGGCTAGGCACCTGTGATTTGTATCACATTGTTCGAACGATTTGCGGAATGTATCTCGCCGGCGTTGTGCGTCGACGCATCCGTTTAGATCGAGAGCCCCCAGGAGAGTGTTCATGGCAGACTGGAACATCGTGACAGCCGTGACGCAAACCTCGGGAAAAGATCGTCCGCAATTTGCAGGTGTGTGGTCCAATTCACAATGCAGAACCCGGACTTGAGTTACCGTCATGGCGACCTGTGATCGAGGAGACGCTCTTCGGCAGATGCTGAATTCCCTCGTTGGGGAGAAAAGACGATGTGCAGCGCTCGCGTTGCTCAACACGCGAGCCCCGATTGAGGGCAATTGAATGCCATGTGCCGCGAGGTCAATGGCGGAGGCACATTTTGAGTTTCTTAGTCGAACTTCCACAGAACGAGTTCAATCCACATGCTTTTACGCAGTTCGCGCCAAAAGCAAGCTTCAACTTCGGTAATGCCTTGGCCATGGCTTGGATATCCCAGCTTGCCTATGAGACGCGTTTGCCGGATAAGATCTGCGCAATAGGCAAGTTGTGGGATCTCAGTAATATCCGCGTGTTGCGGCAGCCCGTTAAGAGCACGCTGCCGTTGTCGGATACGCGCGGGGTCATCGCGACGAAGGAGAATGCTCTCATCGTCTCGTTTTCAGGAACCGACCCCCTAAGTCTTTTTAATTGGGCGAGCGACTTCTATGTCGGCCAACCAACAGCGGACGTACACGAAGGATTTCTTGATGCAGCAGCCGCCGTCTGGGCGGAGGTGGGGGCCGCAATCGAAGCTGGTATGAAAGAGAAGCGCCCGCTATTTGTGGTGGGCCACAGTCTCGGGGCTGCGATCGCTATGGCTACAGTGGATCGAGCGCGAGCCGAAAAGGGGCTTGATACCGCTCAAGTCTTCGTTTTTGGCGCACCGCGCGTCGGCCGGCGGGATTTCGCCACTAGGTACAACGGTGTGTTCGGGCCGACGACGTATCGCTTCGTTCACGGCAAGGATATCGTTCCTACTGTGCCACCTTCCGTTCTTGGTTTCCGCCATGTCGGCCGGTACTTGTCATGTACAAGCGGTGCGAAATTCGATTTGACGCAGCTCCTCCCTGGATTTGATTCCGATGAGCCATCCAGCGGAAGTGGATTGTTCAGCGTAGTGAGCCGTCTACAGAATTTCTTTGGAGCCTCTTCGCTAACATCGCGGGTCGATACGCTCGGCAAGCTAACCGAGCTCCTCGCACCGTCCATCGGTGATCATCTGCCGGATCGCTACTACACTGCCTTGACGCTTTGAGCGGTTGTTGAAGTAACTGCCTAGCGGACAATGCTAGAGACGAGCGCGCCGTGAGCAGCGACAATACGGCATGTTCTCCGGCACGGGCCTGATGGTAAACTGTCGAGAGGGAACTATGACGCAACTGAATTCTCGGGAATTTGCGAAGCAAAACGATGAATATGATTATATCGTTGTAGGATCTGGCGCCGGCGGCGCACCAGTTGCGGCAAATCTCGCAAAGCATGGATACACGGTTCTCCTGCTCGAGGCCGGCGGTGCCGAGGAGCCGATTGAGTATTCCGTTCCGGCCTTTTACACATTGGCAAGCGAGCAACCCGACCTTTCATGGAAGTATTACGTTCAGCACTATGCGTGCAGGGCGCGCCAGGAGCGGGACAACATCAATTATCTAAATGGCTGCGAGGTCGATGGTGAGCCGCAACATGGTATATTCTACCCGCGTGCCGGTACGCTCGGCGGGTGCACTGCCCATTACGCCATGATTTTCACCTCTCCTCACAACGGTGACTGGAAGCACATCGGGAAGATAACCGGCGACAAGTCATGGGCGCCGGGTCGAATGCGCCGATATTTTGAACGATTGGAGCATTGCCAATATATCGACGCGCCATGGACCCGATTCTTGAATTGCGCTCGACATGGTTACCGGGGATGGCTGCCAACCTCAATCTCCGATCCGACATTACTCGTCCGTGACGGTGTTTTAACACGGCTCGTGATTTCTGCCCTTCAAACCTGCATCGATGCTGATATCTGGGGCACCAAGACCTGGCGCGGCCGTGTCTGCAGCTTCCTCGCAAGCTGCTTTCGGCCAAACGGGCCAGGCAAGAGCTTGCCTCGTCAGCTCGTGCACTGGTTTGAGAATGTTTTTGACCCCAATGATTGGGGGCGAGTGAAGAGAAACCTCGAAGGCCCAGCACTCGTACCGCTAACAATGAAGGACGGTATTCGCCGCGGCACGCGAGAATTGATTTGCAACACGATGCAGGTTCGACCAGATAGACTAGCCGTAAGATTGAACGCGCTCGTTACACGAGTTATTTTTGACAACAGCAACCGAGCCACAGAGGTCGAGTTTCTGGAAGGTCGGCATCTTTATCGTGCTGATCCAAAGTCTCGCGACGATGCGGATGCCCCACTCACTCGACGGGTGCGTGCCAGGCGCGAGATCATCCTTTCCGCCGGCGCGTTAAACACGCCCCAATTATTGATGCTGTCTGGCATAGGGCCCAGACAAGAGCTTGAGAAACACGGCATTACCCCAAAGATCGATCTTCAGGGCGTCGGCAAGAATCTACAGGATCGCTACGAGGTCGGCATCGTCCACAAGATGCACCAGGATTTTGAACTGCTGAGACATGCAGCTTTCGATGAAAATGATCAGGAGTTCAAAGAATGGCGAGGTGGATACGGACTATACGCAACGAACGGCGCGGTCATTGCAATCATCAAGAGATCAAGTGAAAGCAATCTCGAACCTGATCTATTCTTGTTCGCCGTCCCGGGCTATTTCGCCGGCTATCATCCTGGCTATTCTTCTGAACGCATCCGCGAAAAAAATTGGTTCACGTGGGTGCTTCTCAAAGCCCATACGAACAATACGGCGGGAGAAGTTTTGCTGAGGTCAGCAAATCCACAGGACACGCCACGTATCAATTTTCACTACTTCGATGAAGGTAATGACCAGTATGGCGATGATCTGGATTCGGTCGTGGCCGGGATAGAATTCGTGAGGCGAATGATGGCACGGAGCGCGAGTTTTTGCGACGAAGTCATACCCGGCCCTGACATACGATCACGCGCGGCTTTGGGGCAATTCGTCAGAAACAGCGCTTGGGGCCACCATGCCTGCGGCACGTGCAAAATTGGAACAGCCGATGACGAATTTGCGGTCCTCGACAGTCAATTCCGGGTCAGGGGAACGACTGGGCTCCGCGTAGTTGACGCCTCGGTTTTTCCGAAGATCCCTGGTTTCTTCATTGTGAGTGCAATTTATATGATTGCTGAGAAAGCGAGCGATGTAATTCTCGCTGATGCCAAAAAAAGCGGTCTCACTAAGTCTAAGTAAGAGGGGCTAATAGATGGACCATGCACTGAGTGATCGTGCCTTGGGTGATGACGGAATTGATGCCGCATTGGGCGAGCGATACTACATGGATGACGAAAACCTCGAGGCGAAATACGCAAACGAAATAACCGAAATCATCCGCCAATTCATCGGCAGGCGTTTTCAGGAGGGACGCCGTCCTGCATTGCGTGATGCTCACGCAGGGGATAATGGCTGCGTAGAAGCAATTTTTAGGGTTGACTCCGATATTACCAAGGAGTTGCGCCACGGTGTCTTTGCTACACCCGGCAAGGAATTCAACGCCTGGATCCGTTTCTCCAATGGCAATTCAGAGGTGCTGAGCCCTCGTCTGCCGGATGCGCGAGGCATGGCCATCAAGCTTATGGGCGTGGATGGCCCGAAGTTGCTGGACGATGAACGCGAGACGCAAGATTTCGTGATGGCCAACAACCCGAGCTTCTTTGTCGACGATCTCTTGAGGTACAGAAACAGCCTTGTGAAATTTCATAGCGGCGGCTACTTGCGGCAATTTCTCGCTATTCCCCAACTGAAATGGCGGGAAATAGTTCGCGCTTTCAAAGTCAATGGGACCTGGATAATCAATCCGTTATATTGCCAATATTGGTCCATGACTCCCTATCGGCTCGGCATTGACGCTGGAAGGATGGCCATCAAGTTTTCCGCAAGACCACGTATCGAAAAACAGCCCGGTTTGGGCTCCTGGATCACGACATTCCTGGACCCGAATTTTTCATTGGAAGAGAACATGCAGGATGTCCTTTCGAGCCGGGAAATGTGGTTCGATTTCTTCGTTCAACGCTACGTGAATGATCGCACACCAATCGAGGACACCTTGACGGAATGGAACAAGTCCGTCTCGCGACCCATTCACGTAGCCAAGATCATTATTCCGGCTCAAGATCTCAGCTCTGCTACTCGCAGGCAGTTTTGTGAAAGCCTTTCTTTCAATCCCTGGCATTGCCTGCCTGAGCACAAGCCACTGGGAGCGGTGAATAGGGTCCGGAAGACGATCTACCTTGAGATGAGCAGATACCGCCATGCATTGAACCATATGCCGTTGCGCGAGCCGGCCTGACGACCAAGGATTTGGCCCTTATAATAGAGCGTCCGGGCAGGCTCGCCCATCGCTTATTTTGAAAGGTAACGCTCTATGCGGTCTCGGCGAGTAGAGCTTTCGTCTGCCGCAGATCGGGGATCATAATCTTCTCATCAAAGCTGGCAGTAAGCGGAGCCAACAAAGCGTGCACTTCTGGGATCCTGCACTGAGAGCACCATAACGCGGCGAGGGCGTTCGAGGCGCGCAGTTGCCACAGACGCGCCCCCTGCCGCGCGGCAACAGCTATGGCTGTTTGGTAGCAGGCTTCCGCGGCCGCTGAAGACGCGCCTCCACGGACCAGCAAGTCCCCTTTCAAACGATGAAGCTCAGCCTCGTACCAGCGTCCGCTAGTCCCAGCTAACATCAGCAAAGTTTGGTCAACGAGCTTCATGGCATCGGTGAATTGCTCCGCTTTGGCGAGGACCTGCGCGAAGAGATAGCGAGCGAACTGCACCCAAATCAGCGCACCGGTCGCTTCCAGCGCCTTTACACTTTTGCAAATCTCAGGAAGGCCCTCTTCGACATGCCCGAGATTGGAACTTGCCCAACCTCGCAGCATCTGGCCGCCAGCCAACCACAGCGGAAACCCGTACTCGGAGGCCAAGATGACCGTTCGTTGGGCGATTGGGTAAGCCGCCTCCGCGTCTCCGCACAGCACGTGCACTCCCGCCAGAAACGCAAGCGCACTACAAGTGCTATGCGGATGCCGCAGCTGTTCGGCGAGATTCACCGCCTCCTGGCCAACCGCCAGCCCGCGAGCGATGTCTCCGAGCAGCGTAGACCCAAGTGCTAGATAGGTTTGCGAAAAAAGTGGGGCAAGGGATCCGTGGCGCGCTGCATCGTACAATTTCAGCGAGTTGCTCAGGTGGTCACAAGCAGGGGCCAATTCGCCAATCAGGAACAGCGCCTGACCGAGACCACGATGACCCATCAGCTTGGGCAGCGGATCGTCCTGCTGATGCGCATGTGTCAACAAGTCCTCTGCCAATGCCCGAGATTGCTCGAAGTCGCCTCGCGTGATGTGGAAGGCTATTATTCCATTGAGGACAGCAAATCGCTGGGGCGAATTCTTAGCACTGTTACATAGCTCGAGCGCCCGGTTGTAAGCTTCGATGGCTTCGGCAGCGGCAAACCCCTTACCTGCGGCGAACGCGTTCCCCAGCGACTGCTGGAGCTGTAGCTCAAGATTATCACGTTCAATGTTTGCTGGAAGATCGACCAGCCGCTTGAGAGCCATTTGAAGATGCGTACTCGCTTCGACGAAAGCGGATCGTGCACTAGCTTGCCGAGCGGCCTTGACCCAATAGTCGATCGCGAGTTTAGATTTGTCAGCTTGGGCATAATGCTGCGCGACGATCTCGGGGGCTGTATCAGCAATTTCTGGGAAGTCTCTGCATAGAATTTCGGCGATTGTTCCGTGCAGCCTACGGCGTTGATCATGAAGTATGCTAGCGTAGGCCTCGTCTCGAAGGAGGGCGTGCTTGAAGGAGAAACTCTGACCGCTTACGTGGCCGCTTCGAAACACCAGACCAGATGCAAGCAAGCGATCGATCGCTGCTTGAACATCGCTCTCCGACAACGGGGCCGTCGCCTTCAACAGCTCAAACGAGAATTCACGACCAATTACGGCAGCGATCTGAGCGACAGTTTTCACTGGCGCGAGCTGGTCTAAACGAGCCATCAGCAATTCATGCAATGTGTCTGGCACCAGCAGCGTAGACTGTGTGCTGGGACGTCCTTCATTTGATCCACGAATTGCCCTTTCAAGGACCGTTTTTGTGATTTCCTCAACAAAGAGTGGCACGCCATCGGTCTTAGCCAGAATTTCGTCTATTGCGGTCCGTGGCAAAACTTTGTCCTTGGTCAGGGATTGAATCATCGAAGACACCTGCAGCCGGTCCAGGCGATTGATCGTCAATGAGGTCACGTGTGGCTGCTCGGCCCAAGGCAAAGTGAGATCCGGACGATGCAATAAAATGACCAACACCCGCCAGTTCTGTACGTTATCGCGGATTCGCTCGAGCAGCTCCAGGGAAGTAGGGTCTGCCCAGTGCACGTCTTCGAAGACGAGGATCACAGGTTGTTGCTCGGCAACGGCCTGCAGCAGATCGAGGAGAGCGCTGAATGTTTGCTTCTTTAGCTGGTCGGATGTGAGCTCTCGTGGGGAGTAGTGATCTTCGGTCGGAATCGAAAGCAAAACGGCCAAAGGCGGAACGATTGATTTGGTTTGTGCTGTCGTCCGGCGTACCAAGCCCTCCAAGTTATCCAACCTAACCGCAGGTGCGGTATGGCGAGTTATGCCCGCGGCGTGCTCCAGGTAATGAATGACTGGATGTAGCGCGCTGCTCGTGTGGTACGACGAACACTGAAACTGTAAGAAGCTGTATCTCTCTCCGGCTAGTCGAGTTCGTAGTGCCAGCATAAGTCGAGACTTGCCGATCCCCGGCTCGCCAGAGATCAGGACTACCTGGCCTTTGCCGCGTTTCGCCTTGCTATACTGTTTCTGCAATAGGCGCAGTTCAGGTTGACGATCGATTAGGGGCGTTAGGTCCAAAGAGGTACGCGCCTCAAAGCGACTCGATATCGAGCCGGGCGCTAGGACTCTCCACACACGAATGGGCTGCTCGAATCCCTTTACGTTATGGTCACCGAGATCCGCGAATTCAAACAGCCTGCCAAGTAGGAGCCGAGTGCGTGGAGCGGCTAATATCTGGCCGGGCTCGGCTAAGACTTGTAAGCGCGAAGCCAGGTTTGGAGCCTCGCCGACAAGCGCGAACTCGCGCGCGGGGCCCTCTCCGATCAGATCACCGACAACCACGAGGCCGCTTGCAATACCGATCCGGACCTCGAGCCTTTCGGCGATCGGGATGACTAAAGCTGGAACTGATTCAACTATCTCCAGAGCCGCCTTGACCGCACGTTCGGCATCATCCTCGTGGGCCGTTGGAAAGCCGAAATAGGCGAGAACTCCGTCGCCCATAAGACGTGCTATGTGCCCGTCATAGCGACGAATGGCGTCGCCACAACAGCGCTGGAACTCATGGAGGATTTTACGCAAGTCCTCTGGATCGAGCCGTGCAGATAAGGAAGTCGAACCTACTAGATCACAAAAGAGCACAGTAAGGTGGCGCCTCTCAGCATTACCGGTTGCCGTAGGCGTCGATTGGGGATCAGCGGAGCGGTTGGGGGCTGAGTTGCAATAAGCCTGTATTGCCCTTCTTAGCTTTTTTCGGTGCCCCAGAGAAATGCCGAGCTCTTCCAAGTCGTGCTCAGTCAGGTCCGGCAAGATTTCCCAATCAATGTCATTCTTAGCAAACAACTCGGCATATTGAGCCAGTCCAATCTTTTCCAGCCAGTGCTGCAGATCGGTCATCTTGGCACACAACCCGAACTCTTCCGGCGGCCGCGCCAAGCCCACCTGGAGGACGGCGACACCGCGCGAGGAAGGGTATCCTGCGCATAGATATTCCTGTAGGCAAGCTCAAACTTGTTGTTGCAATCGCAGCGAGCGTGTCAGTAACGATCGATGCCTTGGGTGGACTCGTTTTGATATCTGTTCGCAGCTGTCAGCTGCGGGTATTTCCTCAAGAGCTTTGGAAACGCATTGGTGAAAACGGCAAAGCTAGAATCTGATTTAGTGCGTACGATGAAGAACAATAGGAGCGCACCAATCGGGTGGTTGTCCACCCAACGCATTGTCTCGTCATAGAGGGTTGCCACGATTCCTATCAGCGCCAACCCTGCGTCTATGAAGTCCCCCCAGCTTCAACAGCTTCGCACTGAAATGATTGCGCCGCGGCCAAGCTGGCCAACGAGCTGCTGAGGGTCGGCTTCGGAGAATTTTTCGTCCTGTCTCCGGGAATTGGTTTTCCGACCTCGTCCGACGATACCGAGCCTTTCTGAGGAACACGACTTATACCCAATCTCAGAAATTGTGACTCTTTGACGATTCCCAAATCGGCCGAGCTCTGATTCATATGGGCGAACGATGGAGGTTCGCCATGACGGTATTGCTTCGGGAAGATTTTGACGCGGCGCGGTTACGGGGCTTTGCGAAGAAAACGAAGGATGGCCCGCAGGCTCGGCGGCTTTTGGCTCTAGCAGCGATCTATGACGGTGCGACGCGCTACGCAGAGACGGGGGTAATACCGGCTGGCGCCGAGATCCGCGCGGAGACAACAGTCGCCGCATACACAGACAGCAATAGCCACCGGCAGCATTCGCCGGCGGCGATACGGGGAGCGCGACCGTCTTCTTCTTTGGTGGTACAACGCCGCCGCGTTTCAGGTGGGTCGCGTCTCGCCGGGGCTACGCCTCGTGCATGAGGCATTATGGTGCGGGACCGTGCTCCGGCCCCGACCGCATGTAAGGTGACGCAGCCGTAGCTGCGAGACTCGATAGCCCCGGACCCAACGACGTGCCGAAGCATTGTCAATCAAGATCGGAGAAGCGAATGCCACAAACCCGTTGACAGCGGAACCCTCATGTAAAGATGAGGCCCGGATCGGCCAGCAGGGCACGCTGACCCGCGTCTGGGCCAAGCGTGGAACGAGGCCCCGCGCGCCGCACGACCAACGCTACGACTGGGCCTACCTGTTCGGCGCGGCCTGTCCGCAACGTCGCGTCGCAGCGGGCCTGGTCATGCCGGCCGCCAACGCCGGGACCATGTCGCTGCATCTCACTGCTATCGGCTGCAAGGTGGCGGCAGGTAGCCACGCCGCTCTCGTCCTCGACGGCGCCGGCTATCATATTGCTGCCGCGCTCACGATCCCCGAAAACGTCACCCTTGTGCGTCTGCCACCCTACGCTCCTGAGCTCAATCCGACCGAAAACGTCTGGGAATATCTGCGCGGCAACAAACTCGCCATCACCGTCTTCGACGACTACGACGACATCGTTGATAAAGCCTGCGACGCATGGAACTTCTTTGAACAAGATCCAAATCGCATCGCGTCAATCACAACTCGGACATGGGCAACAGTCAATAACTAGGGCCGTTGGTAAGTGGCCATTGTCCGACGCATCTCATACGATGAGGCTACCTACACCAGAGTAGTCATGCCTGAGCTGGCTTCGGGTATTCTCAGGCACGACGCACAACTCTGCTTCTTCTGGGCGTCAGTCGACAGCGGCCGTAGATGTGACCCTATTGCTGCGTTTGTCCGGGAGGTGTGTTGTGCCACGGCGATGTGCCACCGCGAGCAGGTCTGCCAGTCTTGTGCCAACTTAAAAGACAAACGCGATGTGCCATCCGCTTGTGCCACTGTGCCACCCATCCCAACGGGCGAGTGGAGATCAGCAACGGCGTCTACAACGCGCGGCAACGGCTGGGGGCGTAAAGCGTTCGTTTCGGCCCCCGGCCGCCTCCTGTTGTCAACCCTTCGGTCTCAGGAACCAGGCTTCTGCGCGGCGGCTGCCGGCCCAGCTGGGCCGGCACCTTGCGCCGCGCGCCGCGTGATCGCAGCCCGGCCGCCGCCTCTAGGCGACCGCGCCGGTAACAACGTCCTCGACGATTCCATCCACACCCGCATCCGGGCTAGTCGCGTTCGGCCCCATCCCGAACCGACCGAACGCCGCCTGCGCCGCCTGGCGCACGGCCTGATGGGTTGTCCGCGAGATCCGTCGCTGGTCGAGCATATGATCGAGTGCAAGCAGGATCGCGTCGCGCGCTTGCAGGAACGACGGATTCGCCGGAGTTAGCTTCAGCCCGTCGACCACCATTTGCCATCCGAGCCGGTATCCATCGACGTCATTGCCCAGCGCCGCCCGAATGCGGCGAACCATCATCAGCAGCGCCGCGCACCAGATCTCACCGGTCTGATGCTCGTCGGGCAAGCCCGTTTCCGGAACCCGATCGAATGTGGTTACGTTGCTGTACGTGAAGGGGTAATTGTCGTCATAGGGATTGGAGCGAATACCCGCGTTGTTGTTGATGACCCAGGGGCCGACCACAAATCTCTCCGGTTGACCGGCCTTCGCCCGGAAAAAGTTCTGGATCGTGAGGGCGAAGAAGTCGCTCCAGCCCTCGCCCATGCCCTCGCTCTGCGGCGCGTCCAGCGTGTGGCCTTGGCGCGTGCCCCCGACGAGGCGGTTGGTCAAGCCATGCGTGTATTCATGGAAGACCACATCGGAATCGAAGGCCGTGTGTCGCCCGGTGCGAGTGACGAGACCCATATTCATAACAGGGGGAGTACCGTCGGCAGCGGTCGACATGTTGGCAGTGCCGTCGACTGCACCACTATGCGCACGGGCACGGACAGGGTCTCCACCCGCCCCACTATGTGTCAGGTTCACCCGCTGGAAATTCCCGGCCGCCTCGTCGAAGCCGAGGATGTAGAGAAAGTCGTGCATGTAGTTACAGAAGTAGAAGATATTCAACAGCTTCTGATCATCCCCGAACTGATCTTCCGGGTTAAACTCAATCACGTTGCCATTCAGCGTCCCGGACAACGAGGTAGCCCCAAAGTTGAGCGTTGCCACGGTCGAGTTGCCGACGGTCGTGACCGATTCAACCCATTCAGCAGGGAAACCCGCGAGCGGCGTACTGGGCATCATCGGGTAATCGCTGACCGGTCGGGGCATCTCCATTTGGACGCGGTTTGCAATGCCGGGGCTGAATTCGAAGACGTTTCCACGCCCTCGGGCCTTATGCATCATGTCCTTGGAATACAGAATTTCGCCCGGCTTGGCATCGGCCGAGACAATGACCGCATACTGCTCATACTGCTCTTCGCGAGAAAACACGGCATACCAGCCAAGGCGCGGCCCGCCCGGTTGATCGAAGATGAGAAGATGAGCCGGTATCGGCTTCGAGAACAACTTATTCGGCTGATCGCCGGTCCGCGTGGCCGCCGCAACCCAGTCGACGACCGTCGGCTGTGTCGGCAGCATTGGGAAGCCAGCAATGACTTTCGGTTCGAAGCCATCGAGCTTGAGCGGCTGTTCGCTGTACACCTCGCCGAACTCATCCTTCTTTTGCTGGCGCACGGTGGTCGAGGCAAGGTGTTTGGCTGCCGCCGCAACCGCCTCAACCGCAAGCAAGGTCGGCGCTGTGTCGATCTCGGTGTCGAGCACGACGCTCTCCCCGAGCACATCCGCGTCCTTGCCCTGAGGGTCGAAGCGCACCGTATTTCCTGTTCGAAATACGGGAATGCCTCGATAGAACTGCTGGAAATGGACAATCTGCGCCGCGGAACTGGTCCGTTGGGGTACAGGATCCGCAATGAAGTCGGACTCGTCCGAACGGCGGGATGGCGCGAAGCTCGAGGCCCGGGCTCGCTCGGTCCGCAACATCGTCAAGGCGCGGCTGATAAGTGAGTCTGCGGGCAGGGGACCAGCCGCATTTGCGATATTAGCCCCCTGGCCGGCAACTGCGGTAAAGTCGACCGCACCGGTGCTCTTTGCGTCAAGGCGCAGGCGACGGGAACCGGAGGTCCCAGCCGTCGAGTCAGCAGCAAGGGGACGACCTGCTGTTTGGAAATTGCCCGTGTCGATCTCGCGCGAAGCCATGTTGATTCCCTCCATTTTGAAATTGGTTGATCTTGCGGCGAACTGTGGCACTTCGGCCGCGCCGGTTTTCGCGGTGACCCAGGCCGCCGCGGCCACTGCCCGCGCGATATCGGCGGCGAAGTCCGCAACGATGACGGTGTCGCCGGCCTTGTGGTAGTTTGGATTGGCCTGAGGCGCAGGGGACTCTGGATCGGGACCCACAAAGAAATCTTCGGAGACAACGCAAGCCGCATAACCCTGGCTTTGAAAGGGCGCATGATCGCTGCGTCCTGCTGCGGGATCACCGGTCCGCGCCCTGCCGCTCGTATAGATTTGCGGCGGCTCAAGCCCGGGAGAGACGCTCGGTGACACGTCCCGCAGCACGCGGGCGAGCGCCAGCGAGCGAGCCTCAACTTTTGCCGACTGGTCATGGCCGACATGCACTTCCCAGCTTCGAGGCGGGCCTTCATGGTAGCCGATCATGTCCATCTGATAGACGGCCAAAATCGGCGCTTCCCGCGCGCGCTGCTGCCGGGCATAAATGCGACTGCCGACGAGACCTTCCTCTTCCGCGTTGAATAAAACGAAGCGGATGGTCCGTTGAGGCGGCGCCGCCGCGGCGAGCGAAGCGAAGCACTGGGCGGCAAGCAAGACGGCAGCGACACCGCTGGCGTCGTCGTCCGCACCAGGCGCGGCACCATGTGTCTCCTCGAAGTGCGGATCGTTTGCCGAGGTGGAGTCCAGATGCGCCGTCAATAGGATCAGTTCAGGCGACAAGCCCGGCAACTCGGCCTCGACATTGTGCAGCGTCAGGCCGCGATGGCTGAATTGAAGCAGACGGACCTGGAGCCGCCCTTGACCCAGCGTTTCCAACTCTCGCGCCAGAGCCGTTACGACGCGATGATTGTCGCCATCCACCTCTGCGATATGCCGGCTTCTGATCCGCTGGGGATCGTCAGGCGACAGCGGCTGCATACCGCTGTATCGTTCGACCAGGCCGAGAATGGCATCGCTGTTAATGCGCGACAGAGCTTCGCGCTCCTGGTCGGAAAGCAGTTCATTCGGCTCAAGTCCGGCTACGAATTGGCACTGCCTGGCTCCGATCGCCGGCTCAAGCAAGAGCGCATCGGGCATCAGCTTGAGGGTATGGCCATGCCGCGCTTCGTTGAAATGGAACTGGCCTGGCGAGCGGCCCGCCGGCAGCGCGACCAACAAGCCTTCTTCGGTCGCAGACAACAGCAACGACGCTTCATCGCCCACGAAGAACCGGCGCGCCGCGCCATCCGAAGAGCCAAATCCGCTCTGCTTTGCCAGGTCGTCGCGAAGCAAATAGAGGTCCGAGCCATTGGGCGCGTCCGGGCTGCCCAAAAGATCGACCGTGAGCAGCATGTTGGCCAACTCGCCGGCTGTACGCTGGCTGGTGATTCCATAGATGACTCGCCCGTTTCGGTCTGCAACATGCACGGGAACGAAAGCACGTGGTCGCAGCAAATCATGCGCCGTGCGAACTTGCGCGGCTGGCGCCGTGACACGGACGTACCGCAAAGTCTCGATTGCAAGCACTTCCCCGACCAGAAGAGGGTGCGGGCACGCACGCATGCCTGCGGCGAGCGCGAATGCGCGCTCGGCACTGTCTTCCCCCACGAACAAGCAGCGTTGCGGTGAGGCGGCAAGCCCCGCAAGTTCCGAGGCTTTTGTGAAGATGCGTGGGGAGTCCTTGGTCAGACCAATGTCACGCGAGTAGAGCCGCAAACCCGGCTCGAAGCAATCCACGATGGACGCGGCGCGAAGAACGGCATCAACCGTTTCCCTGCCGTCATCTCCGGTGTTTGAAATGATCCCAAGCCGTAGTCCCTGGCGTTGCAAATCCGACAGCAATTCCGAGACGAACGGGTACACGTCGAACGCGACGAGGTGAATGGGTGGGGATGACAGGACAGCCGATCCCAGCGTGTCACCCAGATCAAAGAAAATGACCTCAGCTCTTTCCGACACGGGATATCTCCCGATTGCGCTGCCTGACGAGTTCGAAATTTCCGAAGTCATAGCGCGCCGCGTTCCAAAAACGTGGACTACGGAAATCCAAATTTACGTTCGGGCCGCTACAGCCTCGCCAGCAGAAAATGAACGAGAGCAATATTAAGCAAAACCAATATAGCCAAATACATGTTGGATTGAACTGTGAGTCAAGTGCTTCCACACCGGGAGGTTGCGAGAAATTTCTGCTGCGAATGTGAAGTACAAGGCTTGCAATTTTTCAGCGACTATAAGGATCAACTTCGCCGGCGGCTGTTCCAAACAGCGAGATTGCGACAAGCGCCGTCGTTCGAAGTCTTCGATCGAAATGGATTAAGACCGGCGATGCTTGCGCCGAACTGGGACGCGGCGAGTTCGGTGACATCAGTTTGGCTAACCTAGCTCTTGTCGAGCGCACCTCAGGGAGACGACGGCGTTTGGTCTTGCGTGCCAGTAAGACAGGTGATGGAAGAGATCCAATCGGAAAAGATTTCCAATGGGGCGCGCACAGGCTCTATAACGCGCGGGGCGTGCACTTCCGGGGAGGGTGGCGAGATTGAATCATTTCAATCATTGGCAAACTTTGATTTAAGTCGCTGGAGATACACATGAAAAGCGCACAAGATCGCCAGCAACAGCGCACTTCCTGAGCCTCAAAATCAGACACCTTTTCGGTATGGGCAGCAAATGCGCCGCCTTTTAAAGCGGCGTCCGCGTCTGCCTGGAGTTCGGCACTCACAGGCGGGAAATTAACCGCTAACCGATGGCATAAAAAAAAGCCCGCATTGCTGCGGGCTTTTTTGAATTACCAGCCTCGGTATCCGCCTCCGCCGAAGCTATAGGTTACGCTCGGACCGCCATAACCGTAACCGCCGCCATAGTACGGCCCACCATAACCGCCGCTATAACCGCCATAGTACGGCCGCGGAGCGTAGCCGTAGCTTCTATAGAGCGGGCGGTAGTGACGATAGCCGTAATGGCGGTAGTGACGATAGCCGTAGTGGCGGTAGTGACGATAGCCGTAGTGGTGGTACCGACGGCGCGAACTGATGTCGGTTGATGATTGAGTTACGTCGGTTGCGGCCTTTGCTTTCACCGTGTTGTCTGCTGCGTTTGCAGCGGAACCGCCGAGTAGCGCGGCGGCGCTAACTGCCATTGCGATAAATAACTTTTTCATACGACCTCCCATTAACGTGTGGAGTGTTAATCAAACCCAGACGCCGGATGCCACCTGAGCAGGCCGAAGCCTGATTTGGAGTCGTAGATGCACTCCGGATCGTTCAGTGTGATCTACATCACCTTCGGTGGATTTAATTAAAAAAAAGGTTTAGTATCTTCTGCAAGAAGGAACCCCCGGCTTAATCCGTGATGTGTGGGTTTGCCAAGTATAAAGAATAGGTGATGCGATGGGCTGCGGGCCGTGCACGGAGACGATGACGTAGTTTCCGTTGTGACGCGTGAGATGCTCCTCCAGGACGTCAAGTTGCGAGCGTTGCAACGCCGAACCGTCCAGCCCTTTCTGAGCGGCGCGGCCGTTCTCCTGAAATTCCAGAAAAGAAAGGTAGTACTCGATCGGACCCATTGCCGCGCCACCCGGCCACGTCGATGCGGGTTTCGCCGGAACGGCGTGACGTTGCAGCATGCACTCGAATCCTGGATCACTCCCCGCCTTGGCTCGCGCCTTGTCCTCGCTGTTATCGAACGCCGCGAGCAATGCCGGATCCGGCGCCGGCGATCACTGGCACTTCGATGCCGTCAGGGGGCCATCCACCCCATCAGTTGGCGGCCTCTTTTGGCCTGCGAGGGTCACCGATACTCGTCTGTCACTTGCCCAAATCGGCGAAGCAGATGCTTATCGTTGAGTTTGCCGATCTCGAAATCAGTAGTGCGGCTGAGCTCTACGGAACCAGCATGGCCAAATGCCTTCCAAAGCCCTTGCGCACGTTGTGGCGCGACGCTGCGGCCGCCCTTGACTCCGGCTGAATCTGTCTTGACGCTGGTCACCAGTGAGCCGAAGCAACCGCCTTTGTCAATGAGGGAGTGACGAATGAAAACGCCCAAAGACCACGCGCTTTTTCGTGCAGAACGTGACGCGCTTGCTTTCCTGGGTCTTCTCTCTTCCCTGTACCTGCGCTTCGATCCGCCGATCAGCTCCCCAATCGGCAATCAATCCCAGCCGACGCATTTCCACGGTCTGAACGTCCACGCCCTCGTCATCGACAACGCGGACGGCGAGGTTCTGGCGCTTGAGCAAAACCAGATCCATGCCCACCAAAGTCCGGTCGAACACGGCGAACAAAGGGTGCTGCGAGCGGCCATTGCCCGCGTCGGGGAAAAAAGACCGCGCGGCTCTGCGACGACCGTCGAGGACTATTATCGATCGCAGCTGTTTTACGGTGACGGCTTGGAGGAGGCTGATTTTCTTAGCAAAGGCGCCACGATCTATACGTCTCTCGAACCATGTCCGATGTGTGCCACCACGATTCTGGTCTGCCGCGTCAAACGAGCGGTTTTCCTGCTGCAAGATCACACGTATGGCGGCGCATGGATCACCATCAAGAAGACGTTCTATGACAAGTACAACCTGACCTACGGGCAGTTGGACCTGTCACACGCCAAGTCGCCTCTGATCCAGCGCGCGCACGATATCAACAGGACGATCGGCCAAAAGGTCGAAAACCTTCATGGCCAGAATGTCATCGACACGCTCTTCTTCGACCACCTGGCTGGGGATTTGCAAGTTGCATTCCAGTTCTTCTGCGGCGTTACCGCCGGTGACCTTGCGACAAAAGGGGCCCACAACACCGCGAACTCGCGCACACTTAGGGACCTAAAGCGCGTGTGCAACATCCCGGCAGCGAATTGAGGCGGTCGTTCAAAGCCAAGCTAGAAGGCCGCTGAGATCGGCGCTTGCTTTCGCACGCCGGCCGTACGTTTCAATGGCCCGCTTTTCGTGCTCGTATGTATTGAACGGGGCGGCTCGATCGAGAAGATGCACGTTGGCCCCAAGAGCATGCGGCATGGCCAAATCCATCTCCCAGATGTCGCCGCAAAACACCGAGTTCGGTAACAGGGTGAAATCGCCACCTAACACGCGGTTGATCGCATCAAAATATGCCCCGCGTCTTAGATAGATCGGACGACCGATGGATTTGGCGCGTTCACCGCCATCCCAGGCAATCGGCAGCGCTCCAAATCGTTCTTTGGCTTCAGGTGACAACGACGAGGTTTTGTCGTCCCAGTCCAGTTCACAGACGCGAAACTTTCCAGCGTCGCTCTGCACAGAAATCTTGTCGGCCAAAGACGTACTGTTGGCCAGCAGCTCCTTCAGCCGCTCGGTGATCACCGCAGTGCTCGAATTGGAAACGAAATGAAGCCGAAGGCCACGATCGATTAGTTGCGAAAACGTATCCAGCGCTTCCTCTCGCCAGGGGGCGGGGGCCGCCCCATACGCCTTTGCATTTACCTCCGGAGACACCGGCGTGCGGTCGCCGCGCCGTCGAAGGATCAGCCGCGCCGCCTCGTCAGCCAGGATGTAGGGGTCTGCTGCCGCAGGGGCGGCCGGGCAGCCGGCCAGCGTCCATCCGGCATGGGGCGAGTGCTTCTGAACGGCGGTGCACGCCTCGCGCCACTCGTTACCCGTGATCTTGAATCCCGCCTCCACAAGACCCTTAAAATAAAGCTCAAGGTAAGTTTCCCAGACTTTAGGAATTTGAGTGCAGGTGCCGTCGAAGTCCAAAACGACATGCATCACTTTGGCGGAGCTTTTCATGGGCAGTCCCGAGTTGGGTGTTGCATTCAGTCGCCTTCCCAGAGGGTCCATGGACCGCGGAAATCGAGGGCTTCATTTGGCATCGGCAGCTTGTCGGCCGGCAAATTGAGCGCCAGGAATCCGTCCAGCAGCAGCGGCGAGCGCGATGGCATCCGCCAGTCCATATCTGCCATCCTGGCCAGGGCTTCGACGTCGCGAAGCTGACCGAAAAATTCGCGCAGGTTTCTTACCGTCTCTTGCAAATGTTCGCGACGGCCACGGCGGATAAGCTCATAAGCCGCAAGCAGCGCCGCAATCGGCTCAAATGTAAAGAAGCTCTTCGAATTGTTCGCTGGGGACGACGTCGAGCTGGTCCCGCGACTGGGCGAACTGACGCTGGATGTCCACCATACGTCTGACGCTCTTGAGCGCACCTTCCGGCCGCGGCTCGTTGTAAGCACGTTTGGATTCGACTGCGCCGTTTCATTCTCGATCTTCTGAATAGCCCGCCAGTAGCTGTTGAGCAGCCGCGCCTGGGTGATTGGATAGATAGTGGCTGCGCTCGCGGCCTCGGTCTGCGGCGCCGCCACCTCGGGCCGGCCGGCGATCCGGTCGCCGGCCGCTTTGATGCCGCGCAGCGTGGCCACCGGCACATCGCGTGGGTTGGATGACGTGTCAGCCATGGCGCTCACCCCCGAGAATGCTTCGCGCACGACCACAATGGTTCGGGCTTGCCGTCCATGCCCTCCTTGTATTCGATCAGCTGCGACTTGAGTATGTCTATGTTGATGACAGACCTGTCGACGATGAATGGCTCGCTGGCCGGGGGGATTCGCGGCTCGGCCTGCTTGGGCGGGCACTCGGCGGCCGCCGGCGCCGCAGCACTCAGCAACGCGATCAGAAGCGCGCCGGCAAGGCCATGCCTGGCTCGGCGGGATAACCGCGCGGCCGAACCAGGGGATCTTGAGCGATTTAGATCGTCTGACATGTCCCTCACCTATCGCTCGCTGAACAAGGAATAGTCGTTGTATCCGGCATCACCGTGAACCGAATTTGCCGCGCATCACTTGAGGGCCTTGTTGATGATGTGATCGGCGGTCCGTAAGCTCAACGCCGCAATGGTCAGCGTGGGATTGGCCGTTGCACCGGTTGGAAACGTACCGCTACCAACGAGGTAAAGATTTTTGTGATCGTGCGAGCACTGGAATTTATCCACCACCGAGTTGGCTCGATCGTTGCCCATCCGGTAAGTTCCCATGATGTGCCCGGCACCACTATAGTTCAGGACAACTTTTTTGCCGTCAATTTCCTCTTCGAACCGGGTCGGATCGTCCGGGCCGACCATCGTAAAGTCATTGTCTTCAGTAATCCCCATTTTCCGGAAAAGAAGGTTCTTGAACCGGTACGCGGCAACAAATCCTTTCCTGGTATATTCGGAAAGATCGTAGGAAATCTGCGGTCGTTGCAATCCCAAGCCATCCCTAATTTCCGACAAGGTAACCCGATTGTCGCGGTCCGGTGTTTGCTCGATGAGAAAACCGCACCGAAATTGACGCGTGAACTTTTCGTTCAGCCTCTTGACCAGCTCGGTACCGAACAGAGCCTGGCTGACGGGTCCCGGGTTAAGCTTGCTTCTATTCATGCCGTTGACGAAGTCGAGCGTCGTTATGTTGGGATCGGTGCCGCCTGCGACGCTCGCTATGACGAAATTCCAGCCCTCATTGCCGATGTCCATACGAAACGCGCCGCGCTCGCTGCGGAACGGTCCGTCACACAAATCTCCGATACCCGAAGTGATCAGTGGACCGCGATAGGGATACAGCGGCTCCGGCGCCAAGCCCCATGCGACATAATAAGGGTGATCCATCAGGTTTCGCCCGACCATGTCGCTGCTGTTCGCCACGCCGTTGTTTGTTCGGCCGCCGTTTTTCGACATCAACAACAGTCGAGGCGTCTCTATCGCATTCGCCGCGATCACATAGATCTTGGCCTTCACGAATCCACGTTCGGGTTTCGGCCCTGCGTCAAGCGTAATATCATCCTTATAGCGAATAAAATTGATCTGGCTGATGCGGCCGTTTTCGCCGACGACGATCTCGCTGGCGACCGTTCGCTCCCGCATTTTTACGAAGCCGGTAGCCATCGCATCATTCAACGTAATGGTGGGATCGTATTTCGCCTGGATAGGACAGATCGGAATGCAATTCGTGTTGCCAGCGCAGGCACGCCGATTACGATAGGGTTCGGAATTTCGCGCAGCTGGCAGACCCCTGACACGGATTTTATCGACGCTGCTGTCTCTTTGCAAAAATTTTAGCTCGTCTTCCGTCATGGCATCTACGGCCTTACCGACGGCTTGGTCGGTCGTCGAATTCGGAATTTGCCGCATCTTGTAAGCGTAGTCAGACGGAAATTCGATGCCGAGATACTTCTGGTCTTTCACGTCCCCCGAGACGCCGATTTCCTCCTCAGCTTTGCCGTACCACGATATCAAATCTTTGTACTCGATCGGCCAATCCACGAATTGCGGTGTCGCCGCTCCGTAAAGTTTTTTCATCTTGAAGTCGTTCGGCACAAACCTCAGGCTGGTGCCGAGCCAATGCGAAGTGCCGCCGGCGACACGGTCGTAAGTGCTGCCGAATGGGAAGGGACCCTTCTGAATCAGGTAGCTTTGATTTGGGTCCGTCCAATCGCCGAAACCTCCTTTGGCGCCGGTACTGAGCACGGTCGGCCGCCCGGCATTTACTTTGTTCGGATCGCTCAAGCCGTTCGGGCCAAAAATCTCGGGTGTATAAGGACTTTCCGGCACCTTGGCTGCAGCCGAATAGAACCGCCTCATGTAAGCGTTAATGTTGGAGGGCACTCCTGCGCCGGCCTCGAGGACAAGGACCTTCTTGTGGGCTTTGCCCAACTCGTTTGCGATCAAGGCGCCGGCGAAGCCGGACCCGACAATAACGACATCCCATTCAACGTCTGATTCAGCGGCCATGGTCGGGCTCCTTCGTAGATCTAGTTGCTCTATCCGATGAAGTCGCCGCGAGGATTCGGGGGCCGCGTCCAGTAGCCGAACTGCATTTCGCTAAACCCCATTGGATGGGCTTGGGCTACCTTTAAGGCCCATCCTTGGGTGTAAGCCTTCGGTGAAATAACTTGAAAATTGGAAGCGTTTGGTGTTTGCAAGTTGTCGGGATCGTACCAAGCGCCCAAGTACCACATCAAAACAATGCTGCGCGCCAGATATTTGAGGTCAATCTCGGATTGCGTCAATTCGGTATCGTCCCCGGTCGGAATTTTTCCGATGATCGCCAGCTCACGATTGGGCGGAGCGTTGAGATTGTCTTTGGCAATCCGCCGCAACTTCTCGAACGTCGCTGGATGTCTTTTGTCGACCCACTTGAAATATTCCAACTTGACGTCGACGGGATCTGAACCGGGAATCAATTTCTCAAAATCGATAGGCGTCGGCGGCTTCGGAAGCGGACCAAATCCAGGAGCCAGCCTGGTTTCGGCAATCCCGGTGAGCGCCGACGACAACAAAATAAAGGCGACCATATCTTGCGGATTCGGATCGGGGCTGGGGGCGGCGCTTGCCGGCGGCCTGTCGACCACCGGGAGGGTCGCCACCGCGGTGGCAGCCGCCGCGCCCGTGAGTACCGTCCGCCGCGTGATCCCGCTCGCTTGTTCGTCGTCGTTTGCAATCTGTGCGATCGGATGGCGCTCTTGATGCGGTAAATCGCTCACAGCCTGGCCCCCTTTATTCAAAACCGATAACTCGTCCTCACCCTGGATCACGCGCGCGAGATCAACGCGCCTTTTCGAGCATGAACGTGAAGTCCGATTGATTGTAGAAAGTCTCCTGGCTTGACGTCTGCCGAGCGCCGCTGTTGACTGACCGCGTTGCCGTGGCAGGCCATGCAGCTCGACGAAGCGAGAGGAATCTTGCCCTGACTATAGGTTTCGAGTGTTGAGTTCGCGAGATAGGTCGGGGCCGGCGCGCAGGTCATGTCCGGCTGTTTCTCGAAATCCGTATCGGGATCGCGGCTGGATGGGCCTTGGCGCCTTGACGGTCAATGATCCGCAGGGGAATGCGCTCGGCCATTGGGTGCTGAGCAGCATGTAATTTTTCCACACGGTATCGCCGAGAACATCCTGGAATCGTCCGTTCATATCCCTTGTATCGTCTGTCAGCGGGATCACGCGGGTGATCTGGCTCTTGAACGTGCTGTCGTGGAATTTCAGCCCGTTGGCATAGGTCGGATCCCAGGGACGCGGTGGCGTTTGATTCACCGGGCATTTTTCGACAGCGCATTTCAGATCATAGAAATTATACGACGGTTTTAGTTTGCCGCTCGCGATTTCCTTGTCCTCTGGCACGTTGTCGACGTGCTCGAACGATGTCCATATCCACTGCAGACGGCTACTTGGTTTTGTGTCCGACATGGAAACCCACCAGCCCAAGCGTCTTGCGCAAACAGGGCGGCGGTTCAGATTTGCCCTCGTGCCGCGGCATCAAAACCAGCGCGTCGACGGTGTGGAATTTCTGCTTGTCCTTTTCGGACTCAATCACTTTCCAGGACACCTTGATCATGATGGCGCCGGGATCGCCGACGATCGTCTTTGCCTTGGATCGGGATTAGTTCCTGCAGGAAAATCGACCTTCAATGTGGCGTTTCCAATTGTGCCTTTTTGCTGTAAAGCTTGTTCGCCAGGATATAGTCGAACATCTGTTTGTTCATCAGAATATCGAACAGCGCGTAATTGCCTTGCTGGTCGATCAGCGCCCCGGTCTTGAAGGGTTCATTGAAGGTCTCCTCGATCATCTCGATGACCATCATGTCGTTTATGTTTTTGATTTCGTCCTTGTATTTACTGAGGCATTCTTTCGGAATTTCCCTCTTCCCCATTTGGGCTGCGTTCGTTTCTGGGTCCTTGACCATCACATCGAGCAGATGCATGAAATTATTTCTGTCTCTCCCATTTGGTTTTGGTGTCCGGTCTAGATTGATCAATCGGATCGTCCGTTGGCGGGAGAATTCAGGGCGATGAAAGTCAGCCACGAATAAAAATCAAATCCGCGCTGACGATTTTCCAGCAAAGATTTGGCGGTACCGCCGCCACTCACGGTTTCCTGGCACGGCAGGCCGGCGGTCAGAATTCTCTTCTTGATCTTTGGGTCGACGATGAATTTCTCCCCGGGGACGAATTTCTGCGCAAGAAAGGGGATCAACGTCGGAGGGCTGACCGGCGTTGGATCCACGTCACTGACCGGCACCAGATCGTGCATCAAATTGCACGGCTGTCCCAAAACTTTTACCCCTGACGCGGGCGGCGTTGCCTGTGCATAGGAATGCGTCGGCAAACCGGCAAGTACCAGAACGCTCATAACTCCGACGGCAAGCGAACAACTATTGCGCATGACCGTTCCCCTCCTGCGACTTGCTGTAGCGTTGTTTGTCGTGCGAACGCCGTCCTTGATCGTAGTGGACCGTGTTGCTGACAACAAATCGCTGCGGCCGATGTGGCAGCGATAAACCTCAGGCTACCCTTAAAATTGAAAACGCGTACTACAAGCGTCAGACCGAACGACGAGGGGAGAAGATATTTCCGCTCCCGCTTCTTTGAAGAACCAAGAGATCAAATCATTTTCGCAAATGGACCGCCACAACCATGAATTGTCAAGGTCAAAATGTCGCGCCAGCAGCCGCCGCTAGGTCCGCGTGTCGCCGGGGCACCCGGCGCGGCCGGCGGACTGAAACAAGCGATCAACACCGCCGTCGGCTATGATTGAAAGCTAAGCCTTGGTACTATTTCTATACAAATGGATTGGGGGGGGGGCGTCCGATGACTAAACGGAGTCAATTGCTTGCCTACATCCGAGGTTCGACCTCTCGACAGGGCAAGTCCGGCTTGGGCATCGAGGCGCAGCGCGACAACGCGATGAGGAAGGCTCAGGGAAGGTCTTGGGCGGCCCTAAGCTCCATGAAGCTCGCGAGAACGCTCCGTGTGTCGAGCTGTAGCTTGAGCGCGGCCTACGCGGGCTGGGACAAAGTAGAAACTCGCAAAAAAGTCAATCTTATACGGATTGACTTAACCAAAGGTTGTGTCACCATTTGTTGGTTTATTGCTCGACAAATGATTTCGGCGAGGAGCGGCTGTCCGGTCGCGACAAACGGCAGCAAGTGATATTGCGAGTTCCGCTGTGGCAACCAAGGGAAGTCGGCAAAAAGGAGCGGACGATCGCGCCACGGCCGTCGAGGTGACGCCGGCGGCGGGCCTTGCGCCTGAGCACCCGGCATGCGTCACGCTGCCGGACGCGGCGGTCACTCGCGCCTGCCGACTACGAAAGGTCACAGCCGATGCCGCTTCCGGTGACCCGCGGCCGTACTATCGACCTGCAGATCACCGTCGTCCAGGGCGGCATCACCAACGTTAAGGTGCCGGTCGTCATCGGCGCACGCTATGACGGCCTGGCTTTCGCGGGTCCAACGAGGGCTTTCGACCGATTGCTCGATTCGTGGCTGACGCGCGCGGTCGACCTGGGAATTATCGGATCGAGCCTGGGCCAGCTCTTCCTGATCAACCTGGAGCAGTTTCAGCGGGCCGGCAGGATAAAGGCAGACAACCTGCTGTTGGCAGGCATGGGAGAGCCGGGTCGCTTTGCCCAGGACAGTCTTCAGTTTGTCATCTCCAACATCGTCGTGGCGATCAAGGTCATGGGTCATGACGAACTCGCCAGCCCGCTGATCGGCATACGGCGGAACGAACTTTCGGTCGCAGATGCGGTTCGCGGCCTCGTCCAGGGAATTCACGACGGCTATGAGCGCATTCGTGCAATCGCCGACGATGACACCAAGAACCGGGAAACCCTGCGAGGCGCGGCCGCACAGCCGCTTTCTGTGGTTCTAGTGCATGCCGATCTGGATAAATCGATGGAAATCGAGGCCCAGCTCGGCGTGCTGGCGCACGAGAACCCGTTTCCGAACGTAAAGCTGACCATACACCGCGGCCTCGACGTCGAGGCCGACCCGATCTTCGAGCCGAGCCCGATCGATGTCGAACCGGACCGGCCGATGAATTATCTGCGGATCACGCGAAGCAAATCGGCGGCGGCGGCGATGCGGGGCAAGTCCGTCTTCCCGGGGAAGCGCAAAAAGCCGGCGGCACGCCCGGCTGTCGATCCCTTCATGACCGACGTGTTTCAATTCTCGGCGTTGTCGGACGTGTCGGTCATTCCGCAGCGGGAGCAGGAGGTCAACACGCGTATCCTGCGTGATCTTGCCGATCACATGACGAAAGATTGCACGCCGAAGGATCGCGAAGATCTCGGCGCTTTTTTCACGAATATTCTGATCCCCGACGACTTCCGGAAACTGACCGAAGGCTCTGCCAGCCTGACGTTGGAGGTGGACGAAACGACGGCCGTGTACCCCTGGGAGATGGCCGCCAACAAGCGATACACGAAGAGCCTCCTTCCTCAGCACCAACGTGGCTGTGTCACGTCAATTTCGCTCGGTGCTTTCGCCCCCGCCCGCCTCGCCCCCCGCGATGAACAACAGGCTGAATGCGCTCATCATCGCGGATCCCGCATCCGATGAATTGGCGCTGCCGCATGCAAGGGACGAGGGAGCCGCCGTGGTGGAGGTGCTGGAGCAGGCCCGGAAAGCCTGGGGCGGCCGGTACGACATCACAGCCAAAGTACGCATCGGCCCGTGCGGCGACGATGCCGGTCGCACGCTGCTGGATAAGTTGCGGGCTGAGAACCAATGCGTGGTGAGCGCCGAGCCGTGCCAGCCGCTCGAACTCGCTATGCTGGTCGTCAACGAACAGTTCGATCTGATCCACTATGCGGGTCACGGCATCTCCGACCCGAAGACCGGGCAGACCGGTTGGGTTTTCGCCGGGGATTGCATTCTGTCGGCCAAAGAAATCTTCCGCGTCCGCCAGGTACCGCGGCTGGTGTTCGCCAATGCATGTTTTTCGGCCGTGACCAGCGACCACAATGAACAGCGAAAGCACATGACCGGCCTGGCGCAGGCGTTTTTCGCCCGCGGCATCCCCAACTTCATCGGCGCCGGCTGGCAGGTTGACGATGCCTGCGCAGAGGAATGCGCAAGATGGTTTTATGCCCGCGTGATGGGATTAAGCGGTCCAGGCGCTGACCGGCGGCCTTATCGGCACGGCGCCGCCGGCCACGATCGGTGAGGCGCTTAAAAAAGCCCGCGAGATGGCACTCGCCTGCAAACCGCAATCGCCGAGTTGGGGCGCGTACCAGCATTACGGCCATGTCAGCGACAAGCTGGTGGCGATGCCCAACACCCCTGCGCCCGATGACGCGTCCGTGCAGACCACACCGGGCGCAGCTCCCGTTGTCATCAAGAGCCACGATACGCCATCGGTGCCTTCCACCTCCGGAGTCGTGAAAATGGCAGCCTCGGAACAAAACGCCGGCCCCAAAGCATCCGATCCCAACCTCGTCTACGTCAACGGCATCGACTTCGACACCGGAAATTACGCGTTCGCACCGCGATCGATCGACGACATCGCCAAACAAGTGTCGGCGCATCCAGGTACCGACGCCTTTGGCAATGTGCATGGCGACAAACCACGGTCATTCGCACTGCCGTTCGATATGGACCCCAAAAAACTGGACGAGTCGGGCTGGGGCATCATCTTTCACGAAGAAACGCCCCAGAAGGTCCGCGATGCATTAGAGCCCTTGATGGCGCTTCGCCGGACCCAGGCCACCGAGCGGTTCAAGATGCTCGATTACAAGAAGGGCGAGCAAGCGCGCGACTGGTACGCGCGCCACAGATTAGCGCCAGGCGCCATCGACCCGGAAGTCGTCCCCTATTACCTGTTGCTGATTGGTCCGCCCGATCAGATCCCGTTCGAGTTCCAGTATCTGCTCGGCGTCGACTATGCGATCGGCCGGCTGTCGTTCGACGCGCCGGAGGACTACGAACGGTATGCGCGTTCGACGGTCGCCTATGAAAGCGCCGGATCCGTCCCGAATGGCAAGGAGATCAGCTATTGGGGCACGCGGCATCTGGGCGACGCCGCCACCGATCTTAGCGCATCACTGCTGATCGATCCGCTCGCCAATGGCATCGCCGGGGCGGCCGGCGCCCTGAAACAGGCCGTCAACGAGACAGGTTGGCTACGGTCGCAAGCTGAGGCTTGGCGATGACGCGACGAAGGCAAGCCTGCTCGAGACACTGCACGGTCCCAAGCCACCCGCGATGCTGTTTACCGCTTCGCACGGCATGGCGCTGCGTTCCGGTCAAGCCGCGCAGGCCGCCACCCAGGGTGCGCTGTTATGCCAGGACTGGCCGGGCTTCGGCAGTGTGCGGGCAGAGCATTTCCTGGCCGCCACCGACATTGCCGACGACGCCAATGTGAACGGGGTCGTCGCATTGCTGTTCGCCTGCTTTGGCGCCGGCACGCCCGACGCGGATCAATTCCTGATGGACCTCTCGCAGGCCGGCAAGGCGCCGCCGCTGGCGCCGCAACCGTTCGTCGCCGCCTTGCCGCGCCGCCTGCTCGCCCACCCGAACGGGAGTGCCCTCGCCGTGATCGGTCATATCGATCGCGCCTGGGGGTTTTCAATTCAGTCCCCCAAAGTGTCCGATCCCCAGATCGGCACCTTCCGCAACAGCATCGGCTCGATCTTGACCGGCGAACGGGTCGGACACGCGATATGTGGGCAATTCGGCGCCAGGTTTTCGGCGCTGTCGGTCCTGCTGTTAAGCGCGACCTCGCCGACAGCGGCGAACGCGTCACGTCCCAGCGACCGCGAACTCGTCACCAGATGGCTCGAACGAAATGACGCCCAGAATTATGTGCTGCTCGGCGATCCCGCGGTGCGGATCCGCAACGACCTTCTGACGTAACCGTCATGCGCCGGTTACGTCCGTGTTGAACAATCAGTTTTCGCCATTTGAACAATCCGTTTCAAAATCAGGGAGTCGATGATGGATCAGCCAGGCATCCCGCAGCTATCGGAGGCGGTGCGGGCCTCGTTCGAGCCGATCATGAAAGTCGCTCGGCCAGATTCGCCAGCGACTTGGCCGGCGTCAAAGATGTCGTGACGACCCGGCCGGGATACAAATACCCGCCCGACGGAAAGCCGGTGCCGGCGATCGTGGTCGCCGTGACGCCCGGCACGACACCGGTGCAGGCCGCCGACCTGGAGACAAAATTCGGCGTTCCCGTTCACGGTGATTGACGCCACCGTGGAGGAGCAATTGGCTGCCGACGACAAGCAGCCGGTCTCCTTTGGACACGCCGGACGGATCGATGGTCTCGGCGTTCGAGAAGATGCTCGGCGGCGATGAAGCCGCTCGTCTTCCTGCCGCCCAAGACCGGGACCTATGAAGAGCCGAATCCGCCAAATCTGCCGCTCGTCAACGAGAAGATGGAGGTGACGATCTGCGTCAGCCCGGAGGCCGGCTGGAGCGAACTGGAAGCCTTCCTCGGCGAAACCACCTCGACGCTGACGGTGGCGATGTATCAATTCACGGCGCCGCACATCTTCGAGGCGATCGAGGCTGCCGTAACGCCTGCGGGGCGCAAATTCGAACTGATCCTTCATCCCGTGCCGGAGAAACCGGCGAAGACCGGCGTGAAGGCCGACGATCTCGACGAAGAGGAAGACGTGATCCCGCCTCTCGAAAAGAAAATGAAGAAACGGTTCGAGCAGACCTGGGCCACGCTCGTCTCGAAGAAGAACCCGGATGGTCTTTTCGCGTCCGCCTATCACATCAAGGTCGCGGTGCGCGACGGCAATGCCTTCTGGCTCTCCAGCGGCAACTGGCAGTCGTCAAATCAACCGGACGTGCATCCGTTCGTCGACCATCCGGAAAAGCTGCCGGCCGGAATTCCAGCGGCAATACAATCGCGACTATCACGCCATCATCAGCGAACGAGAAGCTGGCCTCGATCTACGAGTTCTACATCAAGCGCGATTTCGAGCTCTCCGCCGCGCAGGCCGGCAAGCCGTGAGCTTCGCCGCGCCCGATCTTTTCGTGCCCGAGGAGGAAGAAGCGCCCGTCGACTTCGCCGCAGCCGCCGAAATTGTTCAAGCCGCTGCGGCTGAACCGCAAGGTCAGCGTGCAGCCGCTGCTCACGCCGGACAATTATGCGGAGAACGCGCTGAAGCTGATCAAGTCGGCCAAGAAGAGCGTCTGGTTCCAGAACCAGTACATCAACTTCCGCGGCACCGAGCGACGACTTCACCGAATTCCGGCTGCTGGTCGGCGCGCTCAAGGACAAGATCGACAAGGAGCTCGATGTGCGCATCATCTGCCGCGACATGATGAAGCAGGAGAGCCTCGACGTGCTCATCGCGCTCGGACTTTCCGAAGGAGGTGTTCCGCTTCCAGCCGGCCTGCCACAACAAGACGATCATCGTCGACGGCAAGATCGTGATGTTCGGCAGCCACAACTGGTCGAACGAGGGCGTGAAGACCAACCGCGACGCCAGCCTGATCTTCGACGATGAGGAGATCGCGGCCTATCTCGCCGAGATCTACGACTACGACTGGAACACGCTCGCGACCGCGCACCCGACCAAGGCCCGTCCGCGCGTCGCCAAGGACGGCGAGGAGACGCCGGCCGGCTTCAAGCGTGTGCCTTCTCCGCGGTGTTCGAGGACGGCGAGTGAGGTTGGCAGCCGGTCGCGGGCGCGCGACCGGCAGGCGCTGCGGTGAATTCCCCAACGCGAAGGTATTGAACGGCTCTGAAATCATGAATTCATGCTGTCCAAGTCTTCTTCGGTCATGCAATATTGCTCGCAAAAGGAGTTTAGGGTGCGATGGTTTCCGTCACGATCCGGATCACAACGCAACAGGAAGCGGGCGAGACCGATTTTGATGTCCACCTGATCGAGGAGGACGGAACGGAGACAGCCGGGGTACTCAAGCGCGCCGACCTGACGACAGGTCGTTGGACCGCAAACGTCGGTCGCGGATCGCCCCCGGCCGCCACGGATATCGTCAGCCACGTAGCCGGCGTGGCGCCGGACCGGCGCAGTCATCCGGACTATGAAGATATTGCAAAAGCACTGTACGAATGGCTTTTGCCGACCGGCGCTCTGCGTCAGCGCTGGAGCCAGCTCGGCAACCCCCGTGTCTACGTCGAGACCTTGGTCGACGCTCTGGAGCGATTGCCGTGGGAAATGGCGTGCCCCGCGACGCCACCTCGTCACAGGCCCGCATTGATCGGCGGCCTTTGCCGGCTGACCCCGCAGGGCGATCACCATGTCGCGGCTCCGGCGGCCAACCGGCGCTCGACCTGGCCGTTCCGGATCCTGATCGTGATCGGTTGCACCGCGGATGAGGAGGACGGACTTAATATCGGCAAGGAAGTCGACGCGATCGAGCGGACATTTCACCCGCTCGGACGAACGGTCGATGTCCATTGCATGCGCCGGCCGACGCACACCGACATGATGGTGTGGATCGGACGTTTTCAGCCGCATGTTTTTCACTTCGCGGGCCACGGCATAAAGGTCCCGGGAGTAGATCAATACGGCCTGCGCATCGAGAACGCCGACCGTGCCTGGACCTGGTTCAGCGACACCATCGACGTCGATTTGCCCAGAAAGCGATGGGTTCCGACTTTTGTCTTCCTGAATGCATGCCGCAGCGCTGCCGAACAGAACGGCAGCTGGAGCACGCACCGAAGCTTTCTGGCTGCCGGCGCCAAAGCTGTGCTGGGCATGCAGGCAGATATCGGCGGCAGTCTCGCCGGGGATTTTGCGGCCGCCATGTACAAGGGCCTGGCGACGGGCGCGAGCCTGGAAGATGCCATGAAATCAGGCACGCGCGGCCATTCCCGGTGCCCCCGGGACATCAGCTGGGCGCTACCCGCAATGACCGTCAGCGAGCGGAACGCCAAACTGTTCGTGCCGCAGCCGCTGCCAGCCGACGAAAGCTACGAAAAGTGCGCTGAATTCGAAGACGCGCGCCTGTTTGCAAATTGCCGCGAACCGCGACGCGACTTCACCCACTGGGCCTATCCATGTGTCACCCGACCCGGAAAAGAATGTACTTCTCGTCCTCGGCGAGGAGAACTCCGGCAAATCCCACTTGCTGAAGTGGTGCATGGAGAATTGGGTCATTGGAGGCGCTCGCGTCCGATACATCAAGGTGCACGATGGGACGGCCAAGACGTTCCTCTCGATGCTTCGGCAAATCCGCGATGGCGAAGCCGACGATCACGACATACAAACCCATTATCTGCATGCCGGGCTGCCCAAGTCGGCCTTCCGGAAATTCAACTGGCACTTGAACAATCTGATCCGAACCGGCGCCCCTGGCGAATGGATCGAGGCGGAGCATCCGGAAGCGGAGATTCCCGACGAACATCCCTTGGCGGGCGTCGCGCAACCAAGCGTTGACGTCCGGCCTTCTGATGGCGCAAGATGAATGCGCTTCTTGGTCGTGATTTAGAAGAGGGCCAGGTGCGTAGCGTTTATGTCATTTCCGATTTGCACCTCGGCGGAGATTACCCGCACCCGCGCGGATCGGGCAAGCGCGGCTTCCGGCTGTGCACCCGCGCCGATGCAGTTGCGCAGTTCATCGATAGTCTCACTCAGAAGTTCGCGCAGCAAGAGCCGAGCGAACTGGTCCTAAACGGCGATACGGTCGACTTTCTGGCCGAGCACGACGAAAAGCCGAATACATGGTCTCCCTTCACCAGAGAACCCAGGCGGGCAGTTGAAAAACTCGAAGCGATCGTCAAACGGGACCAGGTCGTGTTCGACGCCATCAAGCGCTTTCTGGATCAGGGCGGCCGTCTCGTTGTGCTGCTCGGGAATCACGATATCGAATTGAGCCTGCCTGAGGTGCGCGTCGCGTTCCGTCGTGCGCTCGGCGTCAAGGCAGGCCATGATTTCGAATTTCTCTATGACGGCGAGGCTTACATTATTGGCGACGCGCTGATCGAGCATGGCAATCGCTACGACGCCTGGAACCAGATCGATTATGACGCCCTTCGTCACATCCGCGCAGTCCAGTCGCGCCTGCTGGATGTACCCGAGGAGCATATTTTCATCCCGCCGGCCGGCAGCGAGATGGTCACCGAGGTAATCAATACGATCAAGCTCGACTATCCGTTCGTGGATTTGCTGAAGCCGGAGACCGCCGCCGTGGTGCCGATGCTGCTCGCCCTCGAGCCGGGCTTTCGCTCGCGCCTTGCAACGATTGCCCTGCTCTACAAGCGAACGCGCAGCCATGGGCTCGCAAATGCGGTGACCCCTAAATTCGGCGGCGACATTCGATCCGAGCAAGACATAGGCGTCATCCCCGGCGAAGATATTGGAAGCCGTGCTGTTGCAGGCGAGGGCAGATTTGGTGAGGAGATTTCGTCCGATGGAAGCGCGACTATAAATACTTTTCGGTCCGAACAGGACGCTGCACTGAAGGAAACACTGCAGGCTGCGTTGGGCGACCAAGCCGAACAGTTTCTCCGAGATCTCGACGCGGAAATCGCTGAAGCCGACCCGCTCGGCCAACTCGGAGGCGAGGTCACGGCGTCCGATACCGTCGGCCGGATCTACGGCTTCGCGGCTCTTTTGTTCGGGCGCGCGTCTCAACCCTTCGAGAAGCGACTGCCCGCCCTGCTTAAGGCCATGCGCGGCCTGCAGGACACCGACACGTTCGACCTCGGCACGGAAAGTGCGACGGAGTATCTGAATGCTGCGCAAATGCTCTCAGATCGCGGTGGCTTCCGCTACGTCGTGTTCGGCCACACCCATCAAGCCAAGCGCGTATCCCTGGGGGACGGCCGTTTATACTTCAACGCAGGTACGTGGGCCGATGTGCTGCGGTTCCCCAATGAGATTTTGAAGTCGGAGGCCGACGCGCTGCCGGCTTTGCAGACCTTCGTGGCGCAAATGAAAGCCGGCGATTTTTCCGCCTGGACACTGTTTCGTCCAACCTATGTCCATCTCGAGGTCGGCGATGACAGCAAGGTTTCGAAGGCCGAACTGCTGACTTTTTCGGAGGCCGCAACCTCATGAGGCCGTGCGTTCCCCACGCGTTCTGGCACACCGGCCCCCCGCGCTTGTCGGACAGTCCCCATGGATGAATTTCGCGACGCGATCGCCAAGATCACCATCGAAGGCACGAACGTGCGCGGCACGGGTTTCCTGGTGGCGCCCGATATGGTGGCAACCGCACTACATGTTGTTGCCGACCGAAAGGTCGAACCACCCGCCTTTTTTCCCGGCACGATCCATCTCGAATTCCGCGGCCACAAGACCACCGCCGAGGTGATACCCAATAGATGGAATCAAGACGCGGACTGCGTTCTGCTTCGATGCCTTGATCCGGGGCCGTTGGCCGCCTATCCGACGATCCCACTGCGCGAATTGAATCATTCCGACGATTTGTTCAAAACGCGCGGCTATCCCGACGCGCAGCCGATCGATGGTATGACCTGGGCTGGCAAGGTCAGGGATCACTCGGCGCAATTAACGAACTTCTACGCTACGCGGCAATCCCCATATGAACCGGTCTTGCAGCTCTTCTGCGAGGAGGCTGGTGCTGGCACCGGTGCTCCGCCGAAGGGACTTTCCGGCGCTCCGATCATTGTCGGCAGCGCTGCCGTTGGATTGATGCGCTTCGCTCTGATGCAGGATGGCCGTGCGGTCGCCGCCACACTCTATGGCTGCAGCGCCCGGGACATTGTTGCGCTCGACCCCGAGAAACTGAGCTTGCGCCCGCCGCTTGCGCCAACCGTCCTTCTGACACCCGAGCAGATGGCACAATTGGCGAAATCCCTCGTTGCCGCTTTCGCAGGCAATCTCAATGGTCTTCGCCGCACCGTGAGGTTTTCGCTCGGTGTCGAAGCAGAGCGCAGTGTGACGCGAGCCAAGGATCTCGACGAATTCGTCTTCACTCTGTTGCAAACGCTGGCCCAACAAGGCCCCGGCATGATCAGCGTGCTGATACGCGGCTCCATTGCGGCGCATCCGGCGGACGAAGAACTGAGCGCCTTCGCGAAGGAAGCTTCGCCTTACTCACTCGAGCCGCTGGGTGATGATCCAGACATTCAGGAGACCCACGATCGCGAGTTGATAACGAAGATCACTTTCGCGCTCGGAGACCTGAACCGCATGAGGCAAGCGCGGGATCTTCATTACATCATGGCAAGCTACCGGCCAGATTTCGAAAAGACGCGCCAGCAGATCGGCATCCTCGCCAAGTACAAAGAATTGCACAATTGCCTGCATGAAATTCAAAAGCGTCTTAATGCGATCACCAACAATATCGAACGTCTCAAATTGAACGATCACGTTCAACCGTACCTGAGGGATGACGCATCCTTCCTGAACACCTTCGCGAGAAAAGCCAGAAACCAGCTCGAAGGTCTCCCGACAGCCGACGAAGAGCGAGGCTGGATCGACGAGCTTCAATCTTGTGCAAACGATGTGAGGGCCGCGAGCCTGGCCGTATCCATCATGGACGAGAATATTCTAAGTGTTCCGGAGCGCCTTGAGCACCTCTTACCCAATGCATCTCACATCAACAGGGAGCTGGTCAGCACTGCAAAGGATGTCGGCCTCAACAATTTTTCCGAAACCATGCGCCTGGTCGAGCAGCAACTCCGCGCAACCATACCGGAAGACTCCCTGAGGTGGCTGACCCAGGGTTCGCTCGCCGTCGGCAGGCTGAGATCGCGCCTTGCAGGGCTGGTCGCCGAACATGACGAGTGGCAGTCGCTCAACACCGACCTCGAATATGCCAAGGCGCAGAAGAAGATCCAGCCACAAGCCAGATTTTCATCGTGGCCCCAGTTCAAAGCCAAGCTCGTCGGACTGTGCGATGCGTTTCCGCAGGAAGAATGGTCGATCGAATTGAAGGAAATGATGAAGCCGTGGATGGCCGCAGACATCCCGCCACCCGAGCCTCAGATACCTGCCAATATCAGGAAACTCAACGACGATTTCGACGCCTTCTATAAACAATGCGTCGATCGCTTCATCAGAGTCGACGATGAGCTGAATGAGCTTTGCAAGAAGATCGCATCGTTTGCGACGCCGCTTGACAATCTCCTGACCGCGTAACCGGGCCCGACCGCCATGAGCATCACAGAGAGCAACTCTCAGCCTTTCGTCTCGCTGCAGGCCCTTGAGCACGCAAGCGATGCCTTGATCGCCGACCTACCCGAAGATGAACTTTCAGCGTTCGATTCGGATTGCGAAGCGATTGCCGAGCGGATAGAGCTCTTCATCGATCGCGCGATCATGACCGGCACAGTGCTGGACGCACCGGACGATCGAAAAGCTGCGCAGGCGCTCGTCGACTTTTGGGTAGCGAAACGCTTCGCAGTCTCTCGGGCCAATCACACCAAGCAACGTCGCTCGACAAGAACCAACACCTTGCTCAGGCCCTTTGATCGCGCGGCGATGACAGCGGCAATCGCTGAGGGCGACAAGGTGCTGGCCTCGCTTCGCCGGAGAGATGATGGCCAAAGCAAGGGCTTTCTCCGCCGAATTTTGTCGCGGGTCGCTCCGTCGGTTGGGGATGATGGGGCCAGTTATCATGACATTGCGCGCCGGATGCTGTTGCGGACAATTCCCATCTCGAGTGGTGACCGCACTTGCGAGCCAATGGCAGTCAAGCGTAGTGACCTGCTTTTGCTTGGTGATCCCGTGCGAAGCAAAGCAGTGCTTGATGCGCTTGTCGCGTCGGGCGTTTTGCGCGAGGAACCAACGAAGTCGGGAGCGCTAATCTCGCTCCGCTACGAGACGCTACCGGAAGACTGGCAAGCGCTTCGGAGCTTGATCGCCGAGCGCGTCAGTTTTCGCGACACGGCCGTGTCTTGGCAGCAGCGGGGAAGCGCCAAGCACGCGCTTGCATCCGCCGGACAAGCCAACAAGGCGCAGGCAGACTATGCCGACGTGAACGAGCTGGAGCGCGTATTCATCGCAGCCAGCTCGTCACACGGCCGCCGCAATATGATTGTCCTTTCGATCGTCTTCGCTGTTGCGCTCCCATTTTTGGGAATCGTCTCGAAAATCCTCTATGACCGCTGGGAGGCTGCGAAGCGGGAGGCGGCGACGGCGAGAGCGATACTGACTGTGCTTTCGACCGACGACAAACAACTCAAGGAGGAAAGCATTCGGAAGCTGGCTCAATTTGGCGAGCCGCTCAACCTCCAATCGCTACCTCTGGAGCACCTGGATCTGAAAAACATATACAGAGGTGCAAAGTCGCCTGCGATCGTCGAATTGTTCAGATCGGGAATTATAAGCGTCAATCTTGCAGGCGCGACTCTTCCGTATGCATCATTCTCTCAATGCAAGATATATGAAGTTCAATTTCCGGGCGCGGAATTGTCATCGGCGCGCTTCGACGAAGCAGTCATCACCAAAACGGATTTCTCCAGCGCGGTTTTGTATCGCGCCATCTTCGACCACGCCCAATTCAATGAAAGAAATGATTTCTCAAATGCCGATCTCAGGTCCGCGTCGTTTCGCGACGTCGAGATAAATGGAGACCTGATTTTCACCAACTCGGCGTGGTGGCTGGCCTTCGGGTGGACCCTTCCGCAGATCGAGAGGTTTGCCGCTCAATACAGCGACGTAGATATCAAGAAAACGAAGATATTCAACGACGAGATCATCAGAGGAACAAGGGAAATCGACAAAGCGACCTCGCGCGAAGATCACGTGCGAGCGTTGAACGCAATGGCTTGGACCTACGCGATATACGGAGCTGATCTGGAGCTTGCGGAGGAATACGCGCAAAAGACCTCAGAAGAATTTGCGAGGATCAAGACCATGAAAGGGAAGTCGGACACCTGGATCGCAAAAAATGACGCGAACTTTACAGATACGAAAGCTTATATCCTGCTGCAGGAAGACAAGCCGGCAAAGGCTGTCGAATTGTACGAGCAGCCCGGGATCGTCGAGCCAAATTCACAAGGCGATCTGATATTCAGATATGCCGTCGCGTTGCACGCCCTTGCGATGACAAAAACAGGCGATGAGAAGGAGCGGCTCGATCAGGAGGCGCAGCTTCGCCTGAAGCAGTCGCTCAAAAATCGCAACTACATACCCAGCCATGAACTCTATCTGCTTCGTCGTTACATAACAGACGAATTCAAGGCCAAGCTCGTCGCCAATTTGAGCAATGACGCGAATTGACAACGCCTCAACAGAGACACGGCACTTTCGCAGCTTCAACTCAGCATCTTCCGCTGCAGCCGGCGAGGGCCGGTGTCGGAGCAGCGATCAAGCAAGTACCCGCCGCCAAGCCGGCCAATGCCAACAAACCAATTCCAAAAGCAAATACGCGAATGCGTTTCATCGAACACTCCTACGTACACTCGTTAGTGGTTCCACACGTAGCAGAGAACCCGCCTGTTGTCTCGGTCCTTTACACTCCCGCGTGCTCCACGTGCGGTCGCCACTTTCGCTGGCGTACCGCGCAACTGCAAGCTTAGCGCACCTCGATCGGACGTTCTGTGATCTGCTTCACTTTGGCGACAAAAGACCGCAGCCCGCACCGCGCGCCGCTTACACAAGTTATCAGTCGAACGCCTCATACCATCATGGCGCCTCCCCTGTGCCAGCTAAACCGGGTGTCACAGTGGCACAGGATGGCACAGACTCACCCGTCCACAAGTAAAACCCCTTTTTGATCAATCGCATACGCTATCGACCGTGCCAAACTGTGCCATCGCTTGACACAGTGGTTGTGCCACAAGGGCTGGAGCCCTGGCACACTCTGGCACGCCGCCCGGGCGAACCTAGCAAACGATTTAAGCTCCGCCTTCGGCGCTCGGTAACATCGGCAGTGCCGGATTGATCGGCGATTTTTCGCCCCATACGGAAATCCTATCCAAATTCGGTCAGTGGTATGGCCTTTAATCATTGGCCGACTTTGTCACCCCCCTATATCGGCGCATCATGGCGCGCGAGGTTGCACAGCTGCTTCTGAAATAGGAAAATGTCGCTAGTGGTCTGCTAAAGAGCTTTAATGAGACCGAAGGATTGACCATTGCTTTCTCGACTGGAGATATCCGTTGCGCAACCGCCGAGCTCAAGAAATTGCAACTGCTGCCGCAGTTGAGCACCGCCGTGCCCACTACCTTGGCTCCGCTCGGCTTCGAAATCACGGCCAAGCTCCTGTATCACGGCTACATGCAGGCGATGGCGACACTGCATCTGAGCCAAGGCAGTCCGCTGCTTGAACCCCGGCCGACGCTGGATGATTTCGTCGATCTGGCACGTGGCCGGCCGCGCAAGCGACGTTCGGCGGTGCGTTGATAATCAACGTGTCTGTTGTCGCGCTGTCAGGTAATCCGAGTTGGCGCACGGCGTCGGTACTTGCACGATGACATAGATGTCAGCGTGCTGGAAAACCATGACGAAGATCCGGCCCCCTAGAACGGTCGCGCAACCAAGCGGCTCGGACTATCCTGTCCATGACTGATTACAGAATTCCCGCTCTATAATGAGTTTCGCCTAGTGAAGCCTCATCCAACCGACTAGCTCCCCACACGCCTGGTCGGCTTGCAACGCGGAAATTCCTTAAGCCAATTCATATTGGGCTCTAAACCTTCGGAGGTTGAGCTCCGCTTTGCGCCGTAAGCGGCCGTTCCGGCGACGTCGCCTCTTGGCAGATAGTGTTGCAAAAGTCTTTTTAGCCACTGGACACGAACCAGAACGGAATGACAGACCTCTGCTCATTATCCGGCATTGATGCTCTCCGACGCAAGCAACAAGGATGATCCTCCTCCACCCATCTCGATAAGGCAATCGCATGCGGTCGCTTGGTCAATGATTGCGCAACCAGATTTCCGTTCTCACCACGCGGTTGCCCATGTCCAATTGCCTGCAATCACGGACGATTTTGCGCAAATCGAACGGTGAAAACGCTCCCAATTGCGCCAAAATCGGCCCATCGCAGCAAATAGGGAGGGCATCTCACGAGCAGCAACGGCGCTTGGCGGGCGCTATGCGATGCTGTCAAATATCCGGATCGTTACCGCGATGCCGATGGTGAGCCTTGGGAAATCACACTAGGGATCCCGCCAGATGGCGGCTCGAGCGATATGCAACCAAGTATTGCGCTATCATTGCATGCTGCTTAAGATGGACTTTCAAAGGTGGGGGGACGATGGCAGTTCGCGATATGCTGTCTGCAAAAGTCGCCAGCGCCGGCAGCAGCATCAAAAATTTTATCGTCGGCGAGAAGAGCACGTTCAAGATCACGGAAGACGTGCTGCGCGCGGAATATGAAGCGATATGGGGCGGCACCCTGCCCGCACACAGATTTTGAAGCAGCCTATCGTAAGGACGTGCAAGGGAAAAATCAGGCCGCGGTCTGTCTTTCAGGCGGCGGCATTCGCAGCGCTGCGTTTTCGCTCGGTGTATTGCAGGTTCTCGCGTATCGCGGGCTGCTCACGCAATTTCACTATCTGTCGACCGTATCCGGTGGCGGGTATATCGGCGGATGGCTATCACGCTGGATCGCCGAGGACCCGCAGCAGAATGCGGCCAATATCGAGAACGTGCTCACAAGGAAGGAGGAGATACTTCAGGTTTCCAGCTTGCGTGCGAACTCGAATTTCCTCACGCCCAAGACCGGCATTACCTCGGCGGACACCTGGACCGGGATCCTGCTGTGGGTACGCAACGTGCTGCTGAACTGGACGGTTTTCATTCCGGCGCTCTTTTTCGCAGTACTCGCGCCCAATTTCTATCTCGCGCTGATGACCTGGTTTGCCGCACTGGCTCAGATGCGCGCCGCGTTGTTCGGCTACGACTTGGCGGTGGTTCTGCTGTGGATCGCGAGCATCTGCCTGACCATCGCGACCTGGCAGGCGATGCGAAACATGCCCAGCCACCGTACGGGCGCCGACCCCTCGAGCAGGGCTGTCGGCTGGCAAATCGTCACGCCGCTCCTGCTGTGGGCAGGGCTGGTGCCGCTCGTACTTGTCGCCGGCGGCTACAAGGTGCTGCCGGACATAGAGTTTCGAATGTTCGGCGCATGGCCGAGCCGATCCTGGGCTGGTTGATCGTCTTCAGTTTCGGCGCCAAGATTGCCGGCTACGTGATTGGGGCCATCACAAATCATCGCAATTTTTTGCTTTATCTCAGGAATTTCCTGACCTGGGTGGTCGTGGTCGCCATTGCGACCGGCGCGCTGTGGCTTGCGCTCTGGATCATCGACGAACTGTCCACACAGTTGCCGGCACAGGGCCACCTCCTGATGTCGGCGGGAGCGAAGCTCAACGAGCAGGTCGCGGCGGTGGTGTTCGCGCTCAGCATTTTGGGACCGCTCGGCGCGAACCTCGCGCATCTTCTCTTATCGACCCTCTATGTGGGTTTCCGTCATGCCTGGTTTCAGGACGATGCCGACCGGGAATGGCTTGCGCGCCTGAGCGCGGTCAGCGTCTTTCCGGCGCTGCTATGGGCCGTCTTCGCCCTGATTTGTCTCTTCCTGCCATTCGTCTTCCTCGACAACGATTGGCTGCCGAAGCTTGTAGGGCCGACCATCGACAGGCTAAGCAAAGCGCTGGGTGTCATATCGGGATTCGTCGCGGTGCTGGGCGGCAAGAGCGCGTCGGTAAAGCTCGACATTGCTAATGCCGCGCCGAAGAGAGGCTCGACGAAAGCCTATGAATTTGTCGTCCGGCTCGCCACCCTGTTTTTCATCGCCTTCCTGTTAGTGGTGCTGGCGTATGTCGAGCGGATGACCGCGGAAGAGCTGGTCAGCACCGCCCAGGCGCACCAGAAATTGGACGCAATCAACATTTTCATCATCCCGCGGTTGCTGGTTTTCCTGACCGGTTTCGTGCCGATTTATCTCCTCTGGTATTTCGTCTCGCGCGAGATAGCGGTTCTCGTCGTGGCCGTCATGGTGCTTTTCCTCTGCAGCGCGATGGGTTTGTTCGCCAATGCGATGGGGGTTTGGGTGACCGACCCGGCTCATTCGGCCGGCAAGCAAATCCTGATGGCCCAAGGCTTCATCGCGGCTGGGCTTTTTCTGATCATCTCCGTCGCCGCGATGAAGATCGACGTGAATCGCTTTTCGATGCACGGGGTCTATCGCAACCGGCTGGTGCGCGCCTTCCTTGGTGGCGCGTGCGCGGGCCGCAAGGCGGACCCCTTCACCGATTTCGATCCCGCGGACAACCATCGCGTCAGCGAATTGAAAGCGCAGAAGGACAACCGCCGCGTCCTATATCCCGTCATCAACGTGACGCTCAATCTGGTCGGCGGTGAAAACCTCGCCTGGCAGGAGCGGAAAGCGAGTTCGTTCATCATCACGCCGCTTTATTGCGGCAGCGCCGTCTTGGGAAGCGAAGTCGCAGGCTATGCCGCCGCGAACAATCCGCGGAAGTGGACCGGCGCTTACGTCGAAACGCAGGATTATGGCGGCAAGGAGCCGGACCTCAACGACGATAAGACCGGTATCTCGCTCGGCACCGCGATAACGATCTCGGGGGCGGCCGCCAGCCCGAGCATGGGTTATAACTCCGCGCCGGCAACGGCCTTTCTGATGACGCTCTTCAATGTCCGCCTCGGCGCATGGCTCGCCAACCCCGCCGCCGAAATGCCCAAAGCAAGAGGTGAAGGCCGGCCCAACCAGCGCGCTCAAACCGCTGCTGACTGAGGCGTTGGGACTGACGGACGCCAAAAGCGAGAACGTCTATCTCTCTGACGGCGGGCATTTCGACAATCTCGGCATCTACGAGATGATCCGCCGCCGTTGCCGGTACATTCTGGTCGTGGATGCGGATGCCGATGAGAAGTTCGCCTTCGAGGATCTCGCTCGGTCGGTGCGCTTTGCCGCCATCGATCTCGACGCGAAGATCGAATTCGAATCGATCAAGATGAAGCCCGCGCGGGAGGCCACAGCGACGTCCGACACCTTCGCGATCGGCAAGATCACCTATGCGGAGAGCCCCGACGACGCAAGCTGGCTCATTTACATCAAGCCGACCTATTTTTACGAAGACGCCCCGGTCGACGTGCGTTCTTACGGGTCGTCGAATGCAACTTTCCCGCATGAGACCACGCTCGATCAGTGGTTTGGCGAGTCCCAGTTCGAGAGCTATCGCCGGCTCGGCGAATACCTGATGTGCAAGCTCTATGAGGAACAGCTTCCGAAAAATGCCGAAACTTGCTGCCGGAGCCGTGAGGGGACACACGCTGGCGCAATTCTTCACCGCGGTTGCGCCTCCAGCGCTGCCATTACGTGGTGGCGCAGATTCTGCTGCTCTCTTAATATGCCCAGGCATCGATGAGAACGCATCGATATAACAAGCCTGCGACCCGCGGCGTCGTACGCCGGAAATTGCGATGACGTCCGCCTTCGCTGTTCGTAGAAGAACGGACATTCAGCCTCCGTTCTGTCGCTCGCTTGGATCGTTGCTGAGAAAACGCGCTGTGCAGAATTTACTTGAACAGGGCGGCGCCGATAAGCACGGGAACGCGGCTCCCGTAAGCGCCACGAACATTACGGAAACGAGATGCTACCCTTTTGCTACCCGATTCGGTAGCACGGGCCGGTATGGGGTGGGACGGGGCATGAGTCTTCCGACAGATTCTGCAAACAATTCAACACAACTTGGGACAGGACAGAACGGGCAAAGACGCCCATAACCGCATTTCGAGTGCGGTGCATTCAACCACTCTGCCACCTCTCCAGGCGCCAAAACGGGCGGCTTGCCGCCCCGCGGTCGGGGCGAGTTCTAGGCGAGGACGGCGGGCCAGACAAGGCGCGGGTAGTTAGAATTCCGGCCTGCCGATAAAAAGGAAAGGGAACGACACGATGGAGCACTTGACCGTCAAGGCCAATGGCGCCGCGTTCCATGTCGCGCGCAGCGGCACGGGGCCGCCATTGCTGCTGCTGCATGGCTGGCCCGAATTCTGGCTCACCTGGGAGCCGGTGATGGCGCGGCTTGCCGATCGCTTCACCTTGCTCGCGCCGGACCTGCGCGGCTTCGGCGACAGCGACAAGCCCGACGGGCCGTTCGGTCCCGACCAGCATGCCGCCGATATGCTGGCGCTGCTCGATGCGCTCGGGCTGCGCCAGGTCGGCGTCGTCGGCCATGACGTCGGCGGCGCGCTGATGCAGCCACTGGCGCGAAAAACGCCGGCGCGGTTCTCGGGCTTATTTTTCTTCGATTTCGTCTATCCCGGTATCGGGGCGCGAATGGCGGAGCCGGAGCGGCTCAACAATATCTGGTACCAGTCCTTCAACCAGCTGGAGATGGCGCCGCAGCTCGTCGGCGCGACCCGCGAAAGCTGCCGGACTTATATCGGTTACTTCCTGAAACACTGGGCGCACCGCAAGGATGCGTTCGACGATGTCATCGAAGCCTTCACCGACAACTTCCAGAAACCCGGCAACCTCGCAGGCGGATTTGCGCATTACCGCGCGGCCCATGAAGGGCGGATCAGGATGATGAAGGGCGAGGCGCCGCAGCTCGCCCCGATCGATGTGCCGACCTGCGTCCGCTGGGCCGAGCATGATCCGCTGTTTCCGTTTTCCTGGACCGACCGCCTGGGTGCGACCTTCTCCAACCTCGATCTCGCCTTGTTTCCGGGAACGGGGCACTTCCCGCATCGCGAGCATCCCGATCGCGCCGCCGCCGAAATCGCCGCGTTCTTCGAACGCATCGGCTGGAGCTGATGGCGGCAATGCACGGGAACAAGAGTGGGACCGCCAGACGCGATAAAAACCAGCGGTCCCGTGTCGCGTCATTGAAATTGTGGCCGGCTTCACCGGTCAGCGTGAGCGACGGTTTGAACCGTAGCGATCGCTTCGGAATCGGCAACGCAATCTCCGCTTTTAACCTAACCGGTCAAGGTTACCTGCCGGGGCTTTATCTCAATCCTTGCTCTTCTTGTCTTCCTTGCCGTTCTTGTCCTTGCCGTCCTTGCCGTCCTTGCCCTTGTCCTTCCTGCGGTTGGTGAAGCTCGCGTTGCCCAAGCCGGTGCCAATGGTCAGCACACCCCAGTGCTCCACGTCCTGCATGAACGGCATTTCGGAAAGGCCCTGCACCACGCCGTCATTGTGCATCAGCACCGCGGTGTCGTGATTGCCGATCTGCGGGATCGCCTCGGTCAGGCTTGCCGGCAAATTGAATTTGCTGCTCTCCCAGTTGCCCGGCAGGTTCTGCGCGCCTTTTTCGATCGAGCCGTCTTCGTTGATCACGCCGGGACAGGCGATCCCGATGAACGGCGCGAGCTTCAGGCCTTCGCCGTCGGCGGCGGCAATCAGTTCCTTCAGCATTTTCACCAGCCGTTTCACCGCACCCTCGCGGGTCGGCTCGTCATCGGCATGGCGCCAGAGCTCGGATTTCCAGACCGACGCCTTCGACAGATCGGTCGCTTTCTTCCAGCGGGTCTCGACCACGCCGCAGCGGATATTGGTGCCGCCGATATCGACCGCGAGGATGCTGTCCTGGGCCTCGAAAATCCATGACGGCGCCAGATGCAGACTGCCGATCAGCCCCGCGTCATCGGGGTGAAAGCGGATCGGCATCAGATCGACCTTGAAGCCCTCGGCCTTGAGAATGATATCGGTGCGCGCAATCGCAAGCTCGCCGACCCGGCTCTCGCGAAGGCCGCCGCCGATCACGATCCGTTCGGCGTCGGCCCAGGCCTTGGTCTTGAGAAATCGCTGGGTCACATACGCCAGCTCCTGCGCGAATTCCTCGATCGCGCCGTGCACCAGCGCGGCGGCGGGCACATCATCGCCCACCAGCGCCTCGTCCAGCGCACCCTTGCCGATGGCCTCGGCGGATTTGCTGCCGAGGGGATCCTCGCCGTTTTTCTTCAGCGGCTTGCGCAGCGTATCCAGAATCTTGCGGAACGCGCCCTTGCTGGCGCGGTCGCCAAGAAAGCCCTCGTCGTCCTTCAGTTCGATATTGTAGCTGTCCACGTCTACCGACGGCAGGCGGGTGGCGCCGTGCCTGCCGATGCCCGAGGTCGTCAGTGTGTCTTCGGCCATTTTGCCCTTGCCCGGTCGGAAGTCGTGGGTACAACGGCGCCGGAACCGGTTGGTTTCACGGGCGTGAATGACCGCATTCCAAACAGGCCTGTCCTGCCAAAAATGGGCTAAATCCCTTACATATGGCTCACTTTTGCGGCGCTTTGCCTTGACTTGGGCCTCTCACCCGCTATAAGTCCCGCCACCCGGCGCGGGATTTTCTCGCGCCGCATGTTTTTGTGCGGCTCAAGGGATCGCTCCCCGATCGCGCGGAAATCGAATCCATAACGACTGAACAAAAAGCCGGCCGGACCTGGTCCGAGGCCGGGATCGAACACGAAGGAATCAAACGATGTTCGCAGTCATCAAAACCGGCGGCCGGCAATACCGCGTCGTTCCGGATGATGTGCTCGAGATAGGCAAGATCGCCGGCGAGGTCGGTACGATCGTGCAGCTTGGCGAAGTTCTCCTGCTCGGCGGCGAGCAGCCGGTGCTTGGCGCGCCGACGGTCGCCGGCGCTTCGGTCGCGGCCGAAGTGCTGCAGCACAAGCGCGGCCCCAAGATCATCGCGTTCAAGAAGCGCCGCCGCAAGAATTCGCGCCGCAAGCGCGGTTATCGCGACGAGATCACGGTGCTGCGGGTCACCGAGATCCTGACCGATAACAAACAGCCGACGGTCGGACCCCGGCCGAAGAAGGAAAAGCCGGTCGCGGCAGCCCCCGCCGAGGGCGAGGACGCCGAGGCGCCGAAGAAGACCGCGAAGAAAAAGGCGCCGGCCAGGAAGCCGGCTGCCAAGACAACGGCGAAGGCGGCGGCGAAGCTCCGCGCCAAACCGGACGCCAAGAAGGCGGATGCCAGGAAGGCGCCGGCAAAGAAGGCCGCCGCCAAGGGCAAGACCGAGAAGAAGTGAAACGCATTCGATAAAAATTGAAGCGTGATAAAAAGTGAAATGATTCCGTCAAGGAATTGATCTAGAGATACGAATAAGTTTGGAGACGGGCCATGGCTCACAAAAAAGCAGGCGGTTCATCGCGTAACGGACGTGATTCGGCGGGCAAGCGGCTCGGAATCAAGGCCTACGGCGGCGAGCACGTGATTCCCGGCAACATCATTGCGCGTCAGCGCGGCACCACCTGGCATCCCGGCCTTAATGTCGGCATGGGTACCGATCATACCCTGTTCGCCAAGATCGAAGGCCATGTCGTGTTTCGCGCAAAAGCCGACGGCCGCACTTTCGTATCGGTCCTTCCGATGACGGATGCGGCGGTCGAATAAACGGTGGACAAAATGCGTCCGCCGGGTCCTGTTAAACCGGCGGAGCTCAAACGGGCTCCAAAGGGGAGGCGGGAAACCGGCCTCCCTTTTTAGTTTTTATTCGCTGGCAGGAGCCCCGACATGCTGCAGGATATCCCGACCCCGACATTGCACGAGGCGAGTAGCTGCGTCCTCGAGACCGAACGGCTGACGCTGCGCCGGCCGACTCTCGCGGACGTAAAAGCGATCGCGCGTCTCGCCAACGATCGCCGCATCGCGGAAAATACCCGCCGCCTGCCGCATCCCTATTCATCGGACCATGCGATCGAGTTCGTCCGCGCCACCGCGAATGAGCGTCCCGAAACCGTATTCCTGATCGAAAATAATTTTGTGCCGATCGGCATGGTCGGCATCGACTGGCGCGAGCCGGACGCGCCCGAACTCGGCTACTGGCTGGGCGTCGAATATTGGGGCCATGGTTTTGGCACCGAAGCGGCGCGGGCGGCGATCGATTTCACCTTCGAGGAATTCGATATCGAGCACCTGATCGCCGGCGCGCGGGTCTCTAATCCGTCGTCGCGCAACATTCTGGAGAAATGCGGCTTCCAGTGGAGCGGCGTCGAGCTGCATCGCTTCGAGGCGCTGGGATCGTCGACGCCGGTCGACCGCTTCCGGCTTTCGCGCAGTGTGTGGTCGTCGCTGAAAACCTGGAACAACTCGACGCGGCGCGAGCGGTAGAATTCTCCGCAGTAACAGCAACAACAAATTGTCGTCCCCGCGAAAGCGGGGACCCATAACCACCGATGTTTGTTGTTACGTCCAATAGTTGCTCCAGCTCTTCGCAATACAAACGCTGCGGGTTATGGGTCCCGGCTCGCACTCGCTGCGCTCGCTTGGCCGGGACGACCAGGTTTTTTACGCCGGCGGACTAACCACCGTCTCGCCGCGCCCGAGATCGCGCTCGCGCAGGAAGATATAAAGCCCGGCGCCGATGATGATCGCCGCGCCCGCAATGGTGGCGATCGAGGGCATGTCGCCGAATACGAAATAGCCGAACATCACCGCCCACACGATCATCGAATACTGGTAGGGCACCACGATGCTTGCGGGTGCGAGCTTCAGCGAGCGATTGACGGACAACAGCGCCGCCACCGAAATGCACCCCGCCGCGGCAAACAGGCCGAGGCTACCGACGCCGGGGGTGACCCAGCCAAATGGCGACATCAGCGCGCCGAGGGTGAACGTGCCGGCGAATTGCGACGACGCCAGCACGATGTCCGGCGTTCTTCGCAACGAGCGGGTAATCAGCATCAATAGCGCGAACGACAGGCTGCCGCCGAGCGCGATGAGGGCGGGCCAGCTGACCGTTTGCGACGACGGACGCAACGCGATCAGCACGCCGCAGAAGCCGATCAGAACCGCGCTCCAGCGCCGCCAGCCGACGTGCTCGCGCAGCACCAGCGGCGACAGCGCCGTGACAAAAATCGGACACGCCAGGTAATAGGTGATGACGTCGGCGAGCGGCAGATAGACGGTGGCAAGAAAAAACGCCGCGACTTCGAGGGTGGAAAGCGCGACCCGGAGCAATTGCAGCCATGGCCGTTCGAGCTGCGTGAACGCGGCGCGATGCCGCCAGATCATCGGCAACAGCACGAGCAGCGCCGCGCAGGCGCGCAGCCACAGCAATTGCCCGACTGAATAGGTCGCGACCATGAACTTTCCCAGCGCGTCGCCGAACGAGAACATGAAGATCGACAACAACATCAGCCCGATGCCGGCAAGGCGCGCGGAACGCTCGTCGGCTGCGGTGGAAATTTTCGTGAGCAGGCTCATGGGGATTCTCTGAAGGGCGAGCTTCGCTTATCAGGTCGCTGGAATTCCCTCCAGCGTCATTCCGGGATGCGCCTCTTGGCGCAGGCCCGGAATCCATACTCCCGATCGCGGTTATCGGATTCCGGGTTCGCGCTTCGCGCGCCCCGGAATGACGGCGATGAATGGATTGCCGCAACGACACCCGTGCGATACGGAAGAACCGGCATTTCGCAGGAATTCAGGCATGACCGAGTTCGATCCGGCCGAACATCGCATGGTGAGCAAACAACGCTGGTTCGAGGATTTTGTGCTCGGCGAGCGCTTTGTCATTCCCAGCCGCACCATGACGACGGCCGTATTCGCGGCCTTTCAGGCGGCGAGCGGCGATACCCATCCGGTGCATTACGACGTCGAATACTGCCGCGCCCGCGGCATGCCGAACCTGCTGGCCCACGGCTTCCAGACGCTGATCCACACCGCGCCGGGAAGCGGGTTGTTTCCCTTTATGGTCGAGGAATCGCTGGTCGGCTTTCTCGAACAGTCGAGCCGGTTCCTAAAGCCGGTATTTGCCGACGACACGATCTATCCGGCGCTGGAAGTGACGGACCTGACACCCGGCCGCACCACCGGCGTGGTGACTTTGCGCAGCACCGTGTTCAATCAGCGCCGCGAGCTGGTGCTGGAAGGATTGCAGAAGTTTCTGATCCGGCGAAGGCCTACTTGAGGCGCGGCGGCGCGGATTGCCGCCTCATTCGATCACCTCGTCGGCGACCGCAAGCAGGTTCGGCGATACGTCGATCCCGAGCGCCTTGGCGGTCTTGAGGTTGATCACCAGCTCGAATTTGGTCGGCTGCATTACCGGCATCTCGGCCGGGTTGGCTCCTTTGAGAATCTGGCCGCTATAGACTCCGGCCTGGCGATACATGCCGCTGACACTTGTCCCATAGCTGATCAGGCCGCCGCCGAGCGGATATTGCCGCTCGAAATGGATCGCCGGGACGCGCTGTCGGGCGGCGAACGCGGCGATCGCTTCGCGCTGACTAAGCAGCATCGGATCTGTCGCGACAAAGATCGCATCGGCGCCTTCGCGAACAAAGGTTTCGAACGCCACCTTGAAATCATCCTTGTTCCTCACGTTGAGCACGAGCGATTGCTGTCCGAGAATCCGGACCGCCTTCTCGGCATCCCGCTGTTCGGTCGCGGCGCTCGGATTATCCGGATTCATGAGCAGTGCCACCCTGGATCGTGGGGCGAGCTGATAGAGGATTTCGATGCGCTTGGTCCCGATCTGACTGGTGATCGCGCTGATCCCCGTCACATTGCCACCAGGACGATTGTAGCTGGCGACGAGACCGACCTTGACCGGATCAGCTCCGATGGTGAACACGATCGGAATCCTCGACGTGACAGCCTGCGCGGCGCGGGCGGAAGCGACGTCGCCGGTGGCACCGATCACGGCGACCTTGAGGTCGGCCAGTTCCGCCGCAAGCGCCGGGAGTTGACCGTAATCGCCCTCGGCCCAGCGATATTCGATCCGGACATTCTCGCCTTCGATGAAACCGACGTCCTTAAGACCCTGCCGAAACGCCGCCGCGTTGAACTCGTACAGTTTGGACGAAGTGGGATTGAGAAACCCGACCACCGGCATTGCCGCTTGCTGAGCTCGCGCCGCCTGGTTCAGACCGACCAGCGCACCTCCAGCCCCAGCGAGAAACTGCCGTCGTTTCATCTGCCCCCCGATCCCTCGCGCCTTGGGCTGGATCATACCACATCGACGCTGACGGGATATCGCTTCGCGCATCAAAAAGGCCCGAAAATGCGGGCTTTCGCCAATATCTCGCCCCTAAATGGTTGCCGCGTCGAGGCGCCGGCCTTACCTATAGAACCATGAAATTCCTTGACGAAGCAAAGGTCTATATCCGCTCTGGCGACGGCGGCAACGGCTGCGTGGCGTTCCGCCGCGAGAAGTATATCGAGTTCGGCGGACCCTCCGGCGGCAATGGCGGCCGCGGCGGCGACGTCGTCATCGAGGCGGTCGACGGACTGAACACGCTGATCGACTATCGCTATCAGCAGCACTTCAAGGCGCAGAAGGGCACCAGCGGCATGGGCAAGGACCGCCATGGCGCCAATGGCAAGCCTGTGGTGCTCAAGGTGCCCGTGGGAACCCAGGTGTTCGACGAGGACCGCGAAACGCTGATCCATGATTTCACCACGCTCGGCGAAAAATTCGTGCTGACGGAAGGCGGCAATGGCGGCTTCGGCAACGCGCATTTCAAATCCTCCACCAACCGCGCGCCGCGCAACGCCAATCCCGGCCAGCCGGGCGAGGAGCGCTGGATCTGGCTGCGGCTGAAATTGATCGCGGATGCCGGCCTGGTCGGCCTGCCCAATGCCGGCAAATCGACCTTCCTCGCCGCCGTCAGCGCGGCAAAACCAAAGATCGCCGACTATCCCTTCACGACGCTGCATCCGCAGCTCGGCGTGGTGAATGCCGACGGCCGCGAATTCGTGCTGGCGGATATCCCCGGACTGATCGAGGGCGCGCACGAAGGCGCCGGCCTCGGCGACCGGTTTCTCGGCCATGTCGAGCGCTGTCGTGTCTTGCTGCATCTGGTGGATGCGACAAGCGAACACGCCGGCAAGGCCTACAAGACGGTGCGGACCGAGCTTGAGGCCTATCACGGACATCTCGCCGACAAGGTCGAGATCGTGGCGCTGAACAAGATCGACGCCGTGACGGCTGAGGTATTGAAGGCGCAGAAGGACCGGCTCAAGCGCGCCGCCAAGAAAACGCCGCTGTTGATTTCGGGCGCCACCGGTGCCGGCGTCAAGGACGCGCTGCGGGCGCTGGCCGAGGTGATCGGCGAAGCCCCGGTCTCGCAAAAGGCCAAGGGCGCGGCGCAGGCAGAACCCTGGGCGCCGACGACGGCTTGACCCTGGCTTGCGCCATCAGGGCCCAACTGCAAAACTCCGCTATACTCAGAATACTCCGAGGGAGGGAAATCATGATCGGTTATGTCACCGTCGGCACCAACGACCTCAAAAAGGCCGGCGACTTCTATGACAAGATTTGCGCCGAACTGGGCATGGGGCGGTTCATGGCCAACGACCGTCTCATCGCCTGGGGCGGTCCGGGCGGCGGTGCCGGCTTCGGCGTAGCACTTCCCTATGACGGCAAGCCGATGACGGTCGGCAACGGCGTGATGGCGGCCTTCGGGGCAAAAGACAAAGCCCACGTCGATCGCGTCTACAAGCTCGCCTTGTCGCTCGGCGGCAAATGCGAGGGCCCTCCCGGACAGCGCAGCGAAAAATTCTACGCCGCCTATTTCCGCGATCCCGAAGGCAACAAGCTCAACGCCTTCGTGATGGGCTGACGCAACGCGACCTTCCCGCTCCCGCGCCACTTCCAACTCACGGAGGTGGCGCGTATCGCTTTCACCAAACACCGCATCGTTCAACTGCATCCATGGCCCGCCCGAATTTAAAAAAATTCCGCCGCATCGTCGTCAAGGTCGGCTCGTCGCTCTTGATCGATTCCGACGCCGGCGAAGTGCGGGCGTCGTGGCTTTCGGCGCTGGCCGCCGATCTCGCAAAGCTGCACGGCGAGGGGCGCGAGCTGCTGATCGTCTCGTCCGGCTCGATCGCGCTCGGCCGCAGCCGCCTGAAACTGCCGCGCGGCACGCTGAAGCTTGAGGAGAGCCAGGCTGCGGCCGCGGTGGGACAGATCGCGCTGGCGCGAATCTGGTCGGAGGTACTGGGCCATCACGGCATCGGCGCCGGACAGATTCTGGTCACCCTGCAGGACACCGAAGAACGCCGCCGCTATCTCAACGCGCGCTCGACCATCGCCAAGCTTTTGGAATGGCGCGCGGTGCCGGTGATCAACGAAAACGACACGGTGGCCACCAATGAAATCCGCTATGGCGACAACGACCGGCTCGCCGCCCGCGTCGCCACCATGGCGAGCGCCGACCTCCTGATCCTGCTGTCCGATATCGACGGCCTCTACGACGCGCCGCCCGCCAGCAATCCGAATGCGAAACTGGTTCCGATCGTGGAGTCCGTCACCTCGCAGATCGAGGCGATGGCGGGCGCGGCGGAATCCGAACTGTCGCGCGGCGGCATGCGCACCAAGATCGAGGCGGCGAAGATCGCGACCACATCCGGCACCCACATGCTGATCGCGTCCGGCAAGATCGAGCATCCGCTGCAGGCGATATCGGATGGCGGGCGCTGCACCTGGTTCCTGACGCCGGCCAATCCGGTCACCGCGCGCAAGCGATGGATCGCGGGATCGTTGGAGCCGAAGGGCACGCTGACCATCGACGCCGGCGCGGTGAGCGCGTTGCGCGCGGGCAAGAGCCTGTTGCCGGCCGGCGTGATCCGGGTCGATGGACAATTCGCGCGCGGCGACGCGGTGGTGGTGCGCGGTCCCGACACCCAGGAAATCGGCCGCGGCCTGGTCGCCTATGACGCCGAGGACGCCGAGAAGATCAAGGGCCGCTCGTCGCCCGACGTGATGGCGATCCTCGGCATCAGCGGCCGCGCGGAAATGATCCACCGCGACGACCTCGTGGTCGGCCCGCGCGGGGCATTTTCGAGCTAGGCCAATGGCCGAGCCGCTAAAACCGCGGAGCGCAAGCCTCTGCCCACAATACCGGCCCGCGCCCGCCAGCCATGCCCCCTCCGCAGTTCGCAAAACCTCGATTTCCGTGCTAGGACATGACCTTAACTGACGCTGGAGCCGAGATGAGCGCGCCCCTGAAGGCGATCGACGGCAATGCCGATTTGCCGGCCCTGATGACCGAGCTTGCGAGGAACGCGCGCGCCGCGGCGCGGGCGCTGGCGCTTGCGCCGCCCGAGCAGAAAAATCGCGCGCTCGATGCGATGGAGCGCGCCATCCGCGCCAATGCGCCCGCGATCCTCGCGGCCAATGCCGAAGACGTTGCGGAGGTTCGCGCCGGCGGCGCGAGCTCAGCCTTCATCGATCGGCTGACGCTGACGCAGGCGCGGATCGATGCGATGGCCGACGGCATCGCGACCGTGCGCGAAATTCCAGATCCCATCGGGGTCGTGACCGAAAGCTGGCAGCGACCGAACGGCATGACCATCGAGCGCGTGCGCGTGCCGCTCGGCGTGGTCGCGGTGATCTTCGAGAGCCGCCCCAACGTCGCGGCCGACGCCGGCGTGCTGTGCCTGAAATCCGGCAACGCGGTAATCCTGCGCGGCGGCTCGGACAGCTTCCGGTCGTGCCGCGCGATCCACGATTGCCTGGTGCAGGGATTGCGCGAAGCAGATCTGCCGGAGGCTGCGATCACGCTGGTGCCGACCCGTGACCGCGCCGCGGTCGGCCTTTTGCTGAGCGGATTGAACGGCGGTGTCGATGTGATCGTGCCGCGCGGCGGCAAGAGCCTGGTCGCGCGCGTCGAGACGGAAGCGCGGGTGCCGGTGTTCGCGCATCTCGAAGGCGTCAACCACGTCTATGTCGATCACGCCGCCAATCTCGAAATGGCGAAGTCGATCGTGCTCAATGCCAAGATGCGTCGTCCCGGCGTCTGCGGCGCCGCCGAAACCTTGCTGGTCGATCGCAAGGGCGCATCGACCAATCTCAAGCCGCTGGTCGAGATGCTGATCGACGCCGGTTGCGAGGTGCGTGGTGACGATGCCGTGCAGCGAACCGACGCCCGGGTGAAGCCGGCCTCCGACGAAGACTGGGATACCGAGTATGAGGACGCCATCATCACCGCGAAGGTGGTGGACGGCATCGATGAGGCGATCGCGCATATTCACAACCACGGTTCGCACCACACCGACGCGATCGTGACCGAAGACCAAACCGCCGCGCGCAAATTCCTCAACGAGGTCGATTCGGCGATCGTGCTGCACAACGCGTCGACCCAGTTTGCCGACGGCGGCGAATTCGGCTTCGGCGCGGAAATCGGCATCGCCACCGGAAAATTTCACGCCCGCGGCCCGGTCGGCGCCGAGCAACTGACCAGTTTCAAGTACCGCGTCCACGGCACCGGGCAGACGCGGCCGTGATCCCCAAGGCGTTTTCAAGCGAAAGCCTGCCCCGGACGCGATCCGGGGTGGGCGCCGCTTCGCGTGAAGAAAACGCGTCAAGCAACAGAGCATTGCGCTCGCGGTGGCCCCGTTGAACCAAGCGTCCGCCGCGCCGCGATCGATCTCCCAAGCCATCCCACTCTATAGCAACGGCATGCGCATCGGCCTGCTCGGCGGCTCGTTCAATCCGCCTCACCTCGCGCATCGCGCCATCAGCCTGTTCGCGATCAAACGATTGAACCTCGATCGCGTGTGGTGGCTGGTGACACCGGGCAATCCGCTCAAGCAGCAGGGGGCCTTGCACGATCTCGACCAACGCATCGAGGCCGCGCGCCAAATAGCCGACGATCCGCGCATCGACGTCAGCTGTCTCGAATCCGTCATTGGAACGCGCTACACTGTCGACACCATCACTTACCTGCGCCGCCGCACCGCCGGCCTGCGCTTTGTCTGGATCATGGGCGCCGATAATCTTGCGCAATTTCATCGCTGGCAGAACTGGCGCCGGATCGCGTCCGAGGTGCCGATCGCTGTAATCGACCGTCCGCCGCAAAGCTTCCGCGCACTGGCCGCGCCCGCGGCGCAAGCGCTCGCGCGCTATCGCCTGCCCGAAAATCAGGCGGGCCGGCTGGCGGACCAGCCCGCGCCGGCCTGGGTCTTTCTCACGGGGATGAAATTGAGCCTGTCATCCACCGGGCTGCGGAACCCGGATGGCAGCTGGAGGGCAAAGTGACAGGACGCAGTCACTGGAATATTGAAACCATTAACCCCACATTCGTAATGTAGTATAGTGAGCGTGCGCCGGGATTCGGCGTTCGCGGTACAGTGAAAGGAATGGTCCCTGGCAACATCTGTATTGTCCAAGTCTGTTTTACCGAAGACGCGTAAAACATCGACCCACGCTGCGGCCTTGAAGGCGCAACCCGACGCCGACAAGACGCTGAATATGATCCTCTCCCGCCTCGACGATATGAAGGCGGAAGAAACGGTCACCATCGACCTTCGCGGTAAATCCCTGTTTTCCGACTACATGATCGTCACCTCGGGCCGGGCCAACCGGCACGTCGGCGCGATCGCGGAAAACGTCGCCAAAGGTCTCAAGGAAACCGGAATCAAAAGCATCCACATCGAGGGCTTGCCCAATTGCGACTGGGTGCTGATCGATTCCGGCGACGTGATCGTGCACGTGTTCAGACCCGAGGTGCGCGAATTCTACAATCTGGAAAGATTGTGGACGCAGAACCCGGCCGCGGCGAAGGCGATCTGACTGTCGAGCCGATGTGAATCGGCAAGGCGCATGCTAGCGTTGCAGCGCGCATCAGAATGCGCGAGTTATTGATTTGAAGCATTTTGCGCATGATCCGCCAAAGTGTAGGCGGTTTGGCGATAAAATCATGCGCCATTCGCCTGGAGCGCGACCGGACGCAAAACCGGCTTCCACTTTTGCTGGTCGCGCTCTACCAAACCGGCTTCCACTTTGCCGGAAAATGCTTGTATGCGCCTCGTCATCATTGCAATCGGCCGGTTAAAGCAGGGCCCGGAGCGGGAACTGGCGGAACGCTACCGCGAACGCTTCGACGACATCGGCCGCAAACTCGGTTTTCGCGGCCTCGAGATCCATGAAATTCCGGAAAGCCGGGCGGGCGACGCCGCCAGCAGGATTGCCGAGGAAGCGGCGGCGATTTCGGCCGCAATCCCCGAGAAATCCGTGCTGGTGGCGCTGGACGAGCGCGGCGACAGTATCGACAGCCGCGTTTTTGCCCGGCATCTTGGCCGCTGGCGCGATCAATCGGCCGCCAACACTATTTTCCTGATCGGTGGCGCGGACGGACTTTCGCCCGATTTGCGGCGCAAGGCTAAGCTCAGTATTGCGTTCGGCTCCGCGACCTGGCCGCACCAAATGGTTCGCGTCATGCTTCTGGAACAAATCTACCGGGCCGCGACCATTTTGGCAGGCCACCCTTACCACCGCGCGTAAGCTGCTGGCGCATGATTCGGAAAATGAAAATCGGTTTTCCGAAAAGATCCTGCGCAAACAAAAAGATAAGGCTAGAGCCCTGGAAAGCTGATTCGGTCCAGATGCAATCAACGGCGAACGCTCATTCCTACCCTGACACCAGCAGCCGCGGCTGGCTGTCTTCCGTCCGCATTCCGCTTTCCATCGCCTTGCTGTCCCCCGGCTTTGCCGGGTTCAGCCCGTTGCCCGCAACAGCCCAGGTCGCAAGCACTGCGCAGCAGGCCACAGCCGCTTCACCTGATGCCATCAAGCAGCGCGAGCAGGAACTTGAAGCTACCCGGGCGCAGCAAAAAAGTGCAGCCGAAGCCCAAGCGAAGCTGAAAGCCGATATCGCAGCGATCGGTCAGGACCGCAGCAAGCTCAATCAACAGTTGATCGACATCGCAGCCCAGGTCCGCAGCGTCGAGACCAGAATCGGCGATGCCGAAGCAAGGCTGCGCCCGCTCGATTCCCGCGAGCAGGAAATTCGCGGCTCGATGGATTCGCGCCGCTCCGAGATTGTGGAGGTACTGGCGGCGCTGCAACGCGCCGGACGGCGCACACCACCGGCCTTGCTGGTGCGGCCCGAAGATGCCCTGCAATCGCTGCGTACTGCCATGCTGCTCGGCTCCGTGGTGCCCGAGTTGCGGACACGCGCGGAAAAGCTGGCTGGCGACCTCACTGAACTGGTTAGGCTTCGCAAGACCATCGCCACCGAACGCGATCAGCTGGCCGTCGACCGCGACAAGCTGAGGGAAGACCAAACAAAGCTCGCCGCCCTGGTCGAAGAGCGGCAGCGGCAGCAAAGTTCGATCGAGAAGGACCTGGAGGTCGAAGGCGCCCGCGCCATCGCGCTGTCCCGGCAGGTCGACAGCCTGCAGGGCCTGATCGCCAAAATGGAGCAGGACCTGAAAAGCGCCGCCAAAGCAGCCGCCGCCGCCAGTCTGCAAGGCGCGCCTGCCACCCTCAACGGCAAGCCAAATCTGGGGGCGCTCAAAGACCCTGCCCGGATGAGCCCGGCCATTGCTTTTGCTTCCGCCAGGGGTTTATTCGCAATGCCGGTTAATGGCACCAAGATTTGCGAATTTGGCAGTTCCGACGGCGCCGGTGGCGTAGAAAGAGGCATTTCCTTGGCAACCCGGGCCGGAGCACAGGTCACAACCCCGTGTGATGGCTGGGTTGTGTATGCCGGACCGTTTCGCAGCTACGGACAACTCTTGATCCTCAATGCCGGGGGCGGGTATCATGTGCTGATCGCCGGGATGGAGCGCATTTCGGTTAACATCGGCCAGTTTGTACTTACGGGGGAGCCGGTCGCGACCATGGGATCAAAGTCCCAGGTTGCCTCTATCCTCGCGGCGAACGCGAGCCAGCCCGTGCTCTATGTCGAGTTCCGTAAGGACGGCACTCCAATCGATCCAGGCCCATGGTGGGCCGCAAATGAAGGCGAAAAGGTTCGCGGATGATGCGCAAGACTTCTGTAATTCTCCTGAGTGCCGCCACCGGCGCGGCATTGACGCTGTTCGTCACCCAGCCCCGCGCGGTGCTGATGGGATCGAGTGCCCGCGCGGCGACCTCGGACACCTATCGACAGCTCAATTTGTTCGGCGATGTGTTCGAACGGGTCCGCAGCGACTACGTCGAGAAACCCGACGACAGCAAGCTGGTCGAATCGGCGATCAGCGGAATGCTGACCGGCCTCGATCCGCATTCGAGCTACATGGACGCCAAGAGCTTCCGCGACATGCAGGTGCAGACCCGCGGCGAATTCGGCGGGCTCGGCATCGAAGTCACGATGGAAGATGGGCTGATCAAGGTCGTCTCGCCGATCGATGATACGCCGGCGTCCAAGGCCGGCATCATGGCCAACGACATCATCACTACTCTCGACGACGAAGCCGTGCAGGGCCTGACCCTCAATCAGGCCGTCGAAAAAATGCGCGGGCCCGTCAATACCAAGATCAGGCTGAAGATCGTTCGCAAGGGTCAGGACAACCCGATCGAGGTCACGCTGGTGCGCGACAACATCCGTGTCCGCTCGGTGCGCGCGCGCACCGAAGGCGACGATATCGGCTATATCCGCATCACCACGTTCAATGAACAGACCACCGAAGGCCTGAAGCGGGAAATCGCCAATCTCAGCACGCAGATCGGCGACAAGCTGAAGGGCTACATCATCGACCTGCGCAACAATCCCGGCGGATTACTGGAAGAGGCGGTGACGGTTTCCGACGCCTTCCTCGAGCGCGGCGAGATCGTCTCCACCCGCGGCCGCAACGCCGAGGAAACCCAGCGCCGCTCCGCCCATCCGGGCGATCTGACCAAGGGCAAGCCGCTGATCGTACTGATCAACGGCGGCTCGGCATCGGCCTCCGAAATCGTCGCCGGCGCGCTGCAGGACCACAAGCGGGCGACGCTGGTCGGCACCCGCTCGTTCGGCAAGGGCTCGGTGCAGACCATCATTCCGCTTGGCTCCGGCAATGGGGCGCTGCGTCTCACCACCGCCCGTTACTTCACGCCATCGGGCAAATCGATCCAGGCCAAGGGCATTGTCCCCGACATCGAGGTGTTGCAGGACGTGCCCGACGAGTTGAAGGCGCGCACCGACACCAAGGGCGAAGCCTCGTTGCGCGGCCATCTGAAATCGGAGGGCGACGAGAAGACCGGCTCGCAATCCTACGTGCCGCCGGACGCCAAGGACGACAAGGCCCTGAAGATGGCGGGCGATCTCCTGCACGGCATCAAGGTCAACGTGACCGCGCCGACGACCGCCGACAAGACCTCGACCGACAAGCCTGCCAACAAGGCGGCGAACTGATTGGGTTGACGCGCACCAGCATTCGCGAAAAAGGGCGGCCTTCGGGCCGCCCTTTTTTGCGCGGGGTCCGGATGCTCATTGAAGAGCCTGAGACAACCTTACGTGCCAATCGGCCTGACGCATCGTCGCGGTCTTGCCTCGCAATGGTCACGATCCTGCCCCTCCGTGGTAACGTGGTCCGGTTGATTCGGGGAGGTCCATGGCGGAGACGGCGGACGATCTGAGTACGCCGCTCGGACAGGAGACGGTGCAGCGCAAGCGCCGATACCGGTTGCCATTTACCGGTACACAAGTGCTTGCGGTGCTCCTGGGCTTGTTTCTGGTCGTCTTTGTCGGTTTTGCCATCTTCAACGACGATCCTCTCGGCGGCGAGCCGATCGCGCACATCGCATTGCGTCAGGCGACGCCTGCGGGTGAAAAACTTGCCACGGCGCCCCCAAGCGCTTCCCAGCCGGTTGCCGCTCCCAAGCAAGCAGCGGGCGAGCAGAAGACCGTCACCATCATCGACGGCTCGAGCGGCGCGCGCCGCGACGTCGTGATTCCCGGCGACGCCGCGGACAAGGCCGAGGCTGACGCCGGGCTCGTCATGATGGCGGGCATCGATCAGCGCCTGCTCGAAAAGTCGCGCTACGGCATGATCCCGGTGGTGTCAGAAGGCTTGAAACCTTTCACGGTCTACGCCGCCGAGGCCGACCGCGCCAAGGCTGCAAAAATGCCGGTGATCGCCATCGTCGTCGCGGGTCTTGGCGTCGGTGCGGCCAAGACCACTGATGCGATCATGAAACTGCCGCCCGCGGTGACGCTGGCGTTTACGCCCTACGGCTCGGATCCCGCCAAACTGGCCGAACGCGCGCGCGCGCAACGTCACGAGATTCTGCTGCAGATTCCGATGGAGCCGTTCGATTATCCCGACAACGATCCGGGGCCGCAGACCTTGCTCACCAGTATCGCGCCCGAGCAGAATCTCGACCGGCTGTACTGGCACCTCAGCCGATTCCAGGGCTATGCCGGGATCGCCAATTTCATGGGCGCGCGCTTCGTCGTCACCGATGCCGTGATGCAGCCGATTGTCCGCGAGGCGGCCAAGCGCGGCCTCGGCTATCTCGACGACGGATCGGCGCCGCGCAGCGTCGCCCCCACGCTGGCTGCAAGCCAGGCGATGCCGTTCGCCAAGGCCGATCTCTCGATCGATGCGGTACCGACATCAGTGGAAATCGACCGGACTCTCGCCAAGCTTGAAACCCTGGCGAAAGAACGCGGAATCGCGATCGGCATCGCCTCGGCGTTGCCGATTTCGATCGAGCGGATTGGCGTCTGGATCAAGGCGCTGGAAAGCCATGGCATCATGCTTGTGCCATTGACAACCGCAATGCTGAAATCAAAATCCGGCTGAAGGCGTGATCCCGAAAAGTGGAAACCGGTTTTCGGGTAAGATCATGCCCAAAGAAAACGCGATGAGATTGGTCCTGCTCCGCTGGATCAATCTCTGAGGTCAACGGATTGGCGCGATTTCGAGCCCGGCCGGGTTCCCGCGCGCCGGATCACGATATGACCGCAAGAGGCCTTGACGGAATGGCGCGCTACGAAGACCTGCCCTACCGAACATGCGTCGGCATGATGCTGATTAACCCGGAAGGGCTCGTCTTCATCGGTCGCCGCGCCGGCGGCATCGAACACGTCGACGAATCCCACATTTGGCAGATGCCGCAGGGCGGCGTCGATCCCGGCGAGGACACCTGGGAGGCCGCGAAACGCGAACTCTACGAGGAAACCAGTGTCCGCTCGGTCGAGAAGCTCGGCGAGGTCGCGGACTGGCTGATCTATGACATTCCGCGCACCGTTGCCGGGCGCACCTGGAAGGGCCGCTATCGCGGCCAGCGACAAAAATGGTACGCGGTTCGCTTCACCGGCGAGGACGACGAGATCAATGTCGCGAGTCCCGGCGGCGGCGGGCACAAGGCGGAGTTCGTGAGCTGGCGTTGGGAGCCGATGAAGAACCTTCCCAAGCTGATCGTTCCGTTCAAACGACCGGTTTATGAGCGCGTGGTGAAGGAATTTTCCAAGCTCGCGGGTGATTAGCGTGGTTCGTCGTTCCGGGGCATGCCAACGGATCCGCGCCAAGCGCGGCCCGAATGACAGGTTCCGTATGAAGCCCGGAATGACAGTCATTGAGTCAACCCGCTATGGAAGATGAAAAACCCTATCGTCCCAATGTCGGCATCGCGCTGTTCAACGCTTCCGGTCAGGTGCTGATCGGGCGGCGCTTTCGCGACGACGGACCGGAAATCATTCTTCCAGGACTTGAGTGGCAGCTGCCGCAGGGCGGCATCGACGCCGATGAGAATCCGCGCGATGCAGTGATGCGCGAATTGTGGGAAGAGACCGGGGTGATGAACGCGACCTATCTCGGCGAAACCGATTGGCTGACTTACGACTTTCCGCCGTTCACCGGGCCGTCATCGCATCGCCTGGCGAAGTTCCGCGGCCAGCGGCAGAAATGGTTCGCGCTGCGTTTCGCAGGAAGCGATGACGAGATCGATCCGCTGACGCCGCGCAACGGCCAGCCGGCGGAATTCGACGCGTGGCGATGGGAGCGGCTCGACCGCGTCGCCGATCTGGTGGTGCCGTTCAGGCGCGACGTCTACCGCACGGTGGCGCGGGTTTTTGCGAAATTCGCTGGATGAACAGGGTCGGCTAATGCATCGCGGTTGAATTGAGCTGGTGCTGGATGCTCTTGAAATGATCGAGCCGTTCGACCGCGCGGTCGAGCTCGGAGCCTTCTTTCTCGGCGAGCTTGGCTTCCATTTCGGCAATCTTGTCGGCGAACCTGGCCCGATCCAGATCCTGCAGCGAGGTGGCGACGTCCGCCAGCACCGTCAGACCCTTGTCCGACACCTCGGCAAGACCGCCAAGCACGATGATCTTCTGATGGGTGCCGCCCGACATCACGGTGAGGATGCCGGGCCTGATCGCAGCCACGACCGGTGCGTGTCCGGCGAGCACGCCGAAATCGCCCTCGACGCCGGGAACGTCGACCTGGTCGACCTCGCCGGAGAAGGCAAGCTTTTCGGGGGAGACGAGATCGAAGTGGAAGGTGGCCATCGGTCGCTACTCTCTCAGCTGTCACCCCCGGGGCCTGACCCCGCGGGTCCATCAATCAAAAAATCTCACTATCGATGGATTGCCGGGTCATCCAGCGCGAAGAGGCGCTTCGCGCTGTCGCCCGGCAATGACGACAGTTTTCTCTACGCCGCTTCGGCCGCGAGCTTCTTGCCCTTTTCGACCGCCTCTTCGATGGTGCCGACCATGTAGAAGGCCTGCTCCGGCAGATGATCGTACTTGCCTTCGCAAAGCCCGCGGAAACCCTTGATGGTGTCCGCGAGGTCGACGAATTTGCCCGGCGAGCCGGTGAAGACTTCCGCAACATGGAACGGCTGCGACAGGAAGCGCTCGATCTTGCGCGCGCGCGCCACCGTGATCTTGTCCTCTTCCGAGAGCTCATCCATGCCGAGAATGGCGATGATGTCCTGCAGCGACTTGTAACGCTGCAGGATCTGCTGAACCAGGCGCGCGGTCTCGTAATGCTGCTCGCCGACGACGAGCGGGGAGAGCATGCGCGATGTCGAGTTCGAGCGGGTCCACCGCTGGATAGATGCCTTTTTCAGAAATCGCGCGGCTCAGCACCGTGGTGGCGTCCAAATGCGCGAACGAGGTTGCCGGCGCCGGGTCGGTCAAGTCGTCGGCCGGCACGTAGATCGCCTGCACCGAGGTGATCGAGCCCTTGTGCGTGGTGGTGATGCGTTCCTGCAGCGCGCCCATGTCGGTGGCGAGCGTCGGCTGATAGCCCACGGCCGAAGGAATGCGGCCGAGCAGCGCCGACACTTCCGAGCCGGCTTGCGTGAAACGGAAGATGTTGTCGACGAAGAACAACACGTCCTGGCCCTGATCGCGGAAATACTCGGCGACGGTGAGACCGGTGAGGCCGACGCGGGCACGGGCGCCGGGCGGCTCGTTCATCTGACCGAACACGAGCGCGCATTTCGATTGCACGTTGGGATCGGGATGACGCGGGTCGGCATTGACCTTGGATTCGATGAACTCGTGATACAGGTCGTTGCCTTCGCGGGTCCGCTCGCCGACACCGGCGAACACCGAATAACCGCCATGCGCCTTGGCGACATTGTTGATCAGTTCCTGGATCAGCACGGTCTTGCCGACGCCGGCGCCACCGAACAGGCCGACCTTGCCGCCCTTGGCATAGGGCGCCAGCAGGTCGACGACCTTGATCCCGGTGACGAGAATTTCCGCTTCCGTCGATTGGTCGGTGTAGCTAGGCGCTTCCTGATGGATCGGACGCATGCCTTCAGCGGGCACCGGACCGGCCTCGTCGACCGGCTCGCCGATCACGTTCATGATGCGGCCGAGCGTTCCGGCGCCGACTGGAACCCGGATCGGCCCCCCGGTGTCGCTGACTTCCTGGCCGCGGACCAGACCCTCGGTGGTGTCCATCGCGATGGTGCGAACCGTGGATTCGCCGAGATGCTGCGCGACCTCGAGCACCAGGCGGTTGCCGCCGTTCTTGGTCTCGATCGCGTTCAGAATGGCCGGTAGATGCCCTTCGAACTGCACGTCGACGACGGCGCCGATGACTTGCGTGACGCGTCCGGTCACGTTGGCGGGTGTTGCCATGAAAACTGTCTCCTTCGAATTCTAATCTCAAACGACCGTCAGTTTGACGGGGATATTGCCCTTGGTTGCCTTTGAATACGGGCAGACGGTGTGGGCTTCCTCGACCAGTTGCTGGAGCTTGTCCTTGTCGGCGCCAGGTATCGCTACCTTGAGTTCGACGGCGAGGCCGAAGCCGCCGTCCTTTTGATCCAGCGTGACTTCGCAGGTCACCCGCGCGGCCTGACCGTCGAGGCCGTATTTCTTGGCGATCAGCATGAGCGCCTGGCCGTAGCAGGACGAATAGCCCAGCGCGAACAGCTGCTCGGGATTGTGCCCGTCGCCGGCACCGCCGATTTCCTTGGGCGCGGCCATGGCGAGCGCAAGCGCGCCATTGTCCAGCATCGCACGGCCGTTGCGGCCGCCCTTGGTCGTCGCTGATGTCACATAAGCCATGGTTTCGCCTCCTGTTGAGATGCGGCTCTTAGATCGCCTCGGCGCCGGAGATGATTTCAATCAGCTCCTTGGTGATCATGGCCTGACGGGTTCGGTTGTAGATCAGGGTCTGCTTGCGGATCATGTCGCCGGCGTTGCGGGTGGCGTTGTCCATCGCGGTCATCTGCGCGCCGTAGAACGAGGCGTTGTTCTCCAACAGCGCGCGGAAGATCTGCACCGCAAGATTGCGCGGCAACAGACCGGTCAGAATCTCATCCTCTTCCGGCTCGTATTCGTAGGACGTCGCCGGGCCGGCATCGGCGGCGGGTGCTTCCAGCTCCAGCGGGATGATCTGCTGCGCGGTCGGGACCTGCGCAATCACGGACTTGAAGCGGGAATAGAACAGCGTGCAGACGTCGAACTCGCCGGCCTCGAAACGGGCGATGACCTTGTTTGCGATGTCTTCGGCGTTGACGAAGCCAAGCTGACGCACCGATCGCAGCTCGACGGTTTCCACGATCTGCTTCTCGAAATTGCGGCGCAGCTGTTCGTAGCCCTTGCGGCCGACGCAGAAGAACTTGACCTCTTTGCCCTGATTGACCAGCGAAAGCGCGCGCTCGCGCGCCAGCCGCACGATCGACGAATTGAATGCGCCGGACAGGCCGCGTTCGCCGGTGCATACCAACAGCAGATGAACTTGATCGTTGCCGGTTCCGGCCAGCAGCGCCGGCGTTCCGGGCGAGCCCGCCGCCGCAGCGGCAATGTTGGAGATGACCGCGTCCATTTTCTCCGCGTAGGGCCGCGCCGCTTCGGCGGCGGTCTGCGCGCGGCGCAATTTTGACGCCGCGACCATCTGCATGGCCTTGGTGATCTTCTGCGTCGCCTTGGTGGAGGCGATGCGGACCCGCATGTCTTTAAGTGAAGCCATTCCAGTCTAACTCACGGCACCTCGGTTGCGACCCCCTCCCCCGTTGCGGGGGAGGGTCGGGGTGGGGGTTTAGGTTTCTATGAGAAAAGCCCCCTCCCGACCGGCTTCGCCGGCCGACCTCCCCCGAAGCGGGAGAGGTTAAGAAATCAAGTAAGCGACTTGGCGTACGTCTCGACCACAGCCTTCAGCTTGGCGGCGGTTTCGTCGCCGAGATCGCGGGTGTCGCGAATGGTGTTGAGGATGTCGGCGTGCTTGGTCCGCAGCAGCGATAGCAGGCCTTCCTCAAACTCGCGCACCTTGCTGACAGGAAGCGGATCGAGATAGCCGTTGGTACCGGCCCAGATCACCACGACCTGCTCTTCCATCTTCAGCGGCGAGAACTGCGGCTGCTTCAAAAGTTCGGTCAGGCGCGCGCCGCGGTTGAGCAGGCGTTGGGTCGCGGCGTCGAGATCGGAACCGAACTGCGCGAACGCCGCCATTTCGCGGTACTGCGCGAGCTCGCCCTTGATCCTGCCGGCGACCTTTTTCATCGCCTTGGTCTGCGCCGACGATCCGACCCGCGACACCGAAAGCCCGACGTTGACCGCGGGGCGAATGCCCTGGAAGAACAGATCGGTCTCGAGGAAGATCTGGCCATCGGTGATCGAGATCACGTTGGTCGGAATATAGGCCGACACGTCGTTGGCCTGGGTTTCGATGACCGGGAGCGCCGTCAGCGAGCCGGAGCCGTGCTCCTCGTTCAACTTGGCGGCGCGCTCGAGCAGCCGGGAATGCAGATAGAACACGTCGCCGGGATAGGCTTCGCGGCCCGGCGGGCGGCGCAGCAAGAGCGACATCTGACGATAGGCGACCGCCTGTTTCGACAGATCGTCATAGATGATGACCGCGTGCATGCCGTTGTCGCGGAAATACTCGCCGATGGTGCAGCCGGTGAACGGCGCGATGTACTGCATCGGCGCCGGATCGGATGCGGTCGCCGCAACGATGATCGAATATTCCAGCGCGCCCTGCTCTTCCAGCACCTTGACGAACTGGGCAACAGTGGAACGCTTCTGGCCGATCGCGACGTAAACGCAATACAGCTTGATCTTCTCGTCGCCGGTGGCGTTGAGCGGCTTCTGGTTGAGGATGGCGTCGAGCGCGATCGCGGTTTTCCCGGTCTGGCGGTCGCCGATGATCAGTTCGCGCTGGCCGCGGCCGATCGGGATCAGCGCATCGATGGCCTTGAGGCCGGTCGCCATCGGCTCGTTGACCGACTTGCGCGGAATAATGCCGGGCGCCTTGACGTCGACGCGCTTGCGTTCCGACGACTGGATCGGGCCCTTGCCGTCGATCGGATTGCCGAGCGCATCGACCACGCGGCCGAGCAGACCCTTGCCCACCGGAGTGTCGACGATGGCGCGGGTGCGCTTGACGGTCTGACCTTCCATGATCTCGCGGTCGGCGCCGAAGATCACGATGCCGACGTTGTCGGTCTCAAGGTTGAGCGCCATGCCGCGGGTGCCGTTCTCGAACTCGACCATCTCGCCGGCCTGGACGTTGTCGAGGCCGTAGACGCGGGCGATGCCATCGCCGACGGACAACACCTGTCCGACTTCGGAAACTTCAGCCTCCTGGCCGAAATTCTTGATCTGGTCCTTGAGGATCGCGGAAATTTCCGCGGCGCGGATGTCCATCAGCCTGCCTCTTTCATCGCGTGCTTGATCGAATTGAGTTTGGTGCGAAGCGAACTATCCACCATGCGGCTGCCGAGCTTGACCACAAGGCCGCCGATGATTGAGGGATCGACCTTCACGTTGAGCGCGACGTCCTTGCCCGTCACCGATTTCAGCGCGGTCTTCAGGGCGTCGAGATTCCTCTCGCTGAGCCGTTCGGCAACCGTGACGTCGGCGGTCGCCTCGCCCTTGAACTTGGCCACCAGCGCGCGGAAGGCACGGCTCACGTCGCTTATTGCGAACAGCCGTCGGTTGCGGGTGAGGACTTTCAGGAAATTTGCGGCGATGCCTGTTATACCGGCCTTGTCGAGCACCGCGGTGAGCGCCTTTAACTGCGCGTCCGCCGAAAACACCGGGCTGCGGACCAGCCGTTTGAGATCGGCGCTCTCGCTGAGCAGGGCGTCGAATCCATCGAGATCGGTCTTTACCGCATCGATGGATTTTTCATCGCGCGCCAGTTCAAACAGGGCCGTTGCATAACGGCCGGACACTCCCGAAACGGTCGGATCTTCAGCAGCCACAAGCGCGCTCTTTAGCTGTCAAATTCGCAAGGGAAAAACCGTCGCCACGATGCGGCGCCTAGCGATCCAAGCCCTTGGAATTCAAGCGGGACTTCGATTTTCGATCGGTACGACCGGTACCCGAACCGTTAAAATCGCGGCTTTGCTAACATAGCGAACGCGCAGGTGCAACATGACGGCGGCGACTGGCGATGCCTTGTCGCACGTCCACTAGCGGCGATTTTCACGCGACATCTTCGACAGGTCGGTCACCGGCAAGATGCCGACCGCGATCGAGCGAACATCGCTCTGCGAGCTTTTCCCCGGGAAGGACATTTGTTCCAGGCACACCTGCATGGGCCGCATGAGCCATTTGCAGGAACGGCTGGATTCCCGGGTCATGCCATCACCCGCAATTACTTGCTCACGACGCTGTCATCAGTGAGCACAACTTACCTTGTCAGTATATCTAAGTAATTACCACGTATAAAAATTGATAGTTTACAGATTTTTGAAACACGGTGTGGATTAACCCTACCGGTAACAAGATGTTTCAGTGTGGAACAAAACGGAATTACTGCCCAGCTTACGCCTCATTAGCCCACCAAACGGCGATCACTCAAAACGGGACGGGGGTTCCACTTGCCACATATGTGGCAATACTATCTCGAGGGACTGACTATATGCTGGAATTCAAAAATCTGTCACTGGGACTTGCAACCCAGTCGCGCGCGGCAATGACTATCCTTGCCGCAACTCTTTTCGTCGGCGGGGGCATCACCGAAGCCTCGGCCAAATCCAGGCATCATCACCGCCATCACCATTCTCACCACGCAAGCAATTCTGCCGGTGGTTCCTGGCGTGATGCCAATGCCGCGGTGACCCCGTCATCGGGCTCCGGACACAGCTTCTCGGGGATGGCTTCCTTTTACGGCAACGAATCCGGCAGCAAGACCGCCTCGGGCCAGCGTTTCAATCAAAACGCCCTGACGGCGGCCCACCGTTCGCTGCCGTTCGGCACCAAACTCAGAGTGAGCCATGGCGGCCGCAGCGTCGTCGTGACCATCAACGACCGCGGCCCGTTCGTCCGCGGCCGGGTGCTCGACCTGTCCACGGGCGCCGCCCGCGCGATCGGCCTGACCAGTGCCGGCGTTGGCCGCGTCACTGCAGAGGTCGTCTCTTAAGGCGTTTTACGCCTCTTCCATCCATTCAACTTCGGTAAGCGTTGCGTCCATTGCGGCCGCAGAACTTGCTGCACGCCAATACAGGCCTGCCGTCAGAAATGACGGCAGGCTTTTTTCAATTCGTCACAAAAAGCTTTGCGGATCGACATCGACCTCGAGCTTGAGATTGCCCTTGGTCTTCGGGGCGGCGGCAAGCCACTCCCGCAAATATTCCGACAGATCGACACCGCGCGCCGACTTCACCAGCAGCCGAAACCGATAGCGGCCCTTGATCACCGCAAGCGGGGCTTCGGCGGGTCCCAACACCTGGATTCGCTGGTCGATCGGCGCGATCGCGGCCAACCGGCGCGCAAAGCTTTCCGCGGTGGACCGATCGCCCGCGGAGATGATCAGGCTGGCGAGCCGGCCGAACGGTGGATAGAAGGCGCGTTCGCGCGCCTCGATCTCGCTGGCGTAAAACGCCTCGCGGTCGCATGCCACCAGCGCCTTCATCACGGGATGCCCGGGCTGATGGGTCTGCAGATAGCCGATCCCGCGGCCCCGGTCGCGTCCGGCGCGCCCGATCACCTGGTTGAGCAGCTGAAACGTGCGCTCGGCGGCGCGCGGATCGCCATTGCTCAGGCCGAGATCGGCATCGACCACGCCGACCAGATTGAGCCGCGGAAAATGATGGCCCTTCGCCACCAATTGCGTGCCGATGATGATGTCGACCCGTCCTTCCGCGATCTCGTTCAACTCGCTGCGCATGGTCTCGATCGAGGTGATCAGATCGCTCGACAGCACCATGGTGCGCGCTTCCGGGAACAGGCTGGCTACTTCCTCCTGCAAGCGCTCGACGCCGGGGCCGACCGCCACCAGCGATTGCTCCGCCGCGCAATGCGGGCAGACATCCGGGCGCGGCATCGAGAAGCCGCAGTGATGGCAGACCAGACGCTGGCGAAAGCGATGATCGACCAGCCAGGCGTCGCAGATGGTGCAGGCAAAGCGATGCCCGCAGGCCCGGCACAGTGTCAGCGGCGCATAGCCGCGACGGTTGAGGAACAAAAGCGCCTGCTCGCGCCGCTCCACCGCGATCTGAATTTGCTCGGCGAGCCGCGGCGAGATGAAGCGGCCGCGGGCCGGCGCTTCGCGCCGCAGATCGATCGCCTCGATCTGCGGCATGTGCTGGCCGCCGAACCGCGACGGCAGCACCACGCGCTGGTAGCGGCCCTTGCGGGCATTGACCTCGGTTTCGACCGAGGGCGTCGCCGACGCCAGCACGATCGGAATTTTGGCGATATGGGCGCGCACCACCGCCATGTCGCGGGCATGGTAATGCGCGCCTTCGTCCTGCTTGTAGGCCTGGTCGTGCTCTTCGTCGACGACGATCAGCCCGAGATTGGCATAGGGCAGAAACAGCGCGGAGCGTGCGCCGACCACGACGGGTGCTTCGCCCGCGGCAATCGCGGCCCAGTTGCGTTGCCTTGTGCGCGGGGTCAGTTCGGAATGCCACTCCAGCGGGCGCACGCCGAAACGCTGCGCGAAGCGATCGAGGAACTGGCCGGTCAGCGCGATCTCCGGCATCAGGATCAGCGACTGCTTGCCGCGCCGGATGGTTTCCGCAACCGCCTCGAAATAAACTTCGGTCTTGCCCGAGCCGGTGACGCCATCGAGCAGTGCGACGTGAAAGCTGCCGTTTGCAGCTAGCGCGCGCATGGCATCCACGGCCGTGCGCTGCTGGCGGGAAAACTCCGGCGCCGAGAACGACGGATCGGGCGCAGCCGGCGCCGGCGCGCGCGGCATTCCTTCCGTCGCCAGCGTGCCTTCATCGACCAGACCATCGATCACGCCCGCGCTGACGCCGGCTTCCTTTGCAGCTTCGGATTTGCCGTGCAACAACCCGTCCGACAGCAGCTCGATCAGCCGGCGCCGCGCCGGCGTCATGCGCGCAGGCGGCGCGCCAATCAGACGCACGCCCATCCGCACCCGCTCGGGGCCGAGATGTTCGCCCATCCGCAAGCACATCCTTAAAACCATGCCGCGCGCCGACAGCGTGTAGTTGGCGACCCAATCGACGAGCGCGCGCAGCTCCTCTTGCAACGGCGGCACGTCGAGCTTTTCGCTGACGTCCTTGAGGCGATTGTGCAGGCGTGGATCGGGATTGGCGTTTTCCGCCCACACAACCGCGACCGCCTCGCGCGGCCCCAGCGGCACGCACACCACATCGCCCGGCGCCACATCCATGCCGCGCGGCACCCGGTAGGAATAGGTCTGATTGAGCGCGACCGGCACCAGCACGTCGACGACACGCGCCGACGATGCGGATGAGGTGCTGGCACGGATGGAATGGTCCATTGAAGAATCAGCTTTGGAGAATCAGGCTCGAAGCCGGAAGGGCTGCACTAACTTAGGACCGTGCGGCGGTCAGGGCCAGTGCCGGCGCTGCCGCTTTCGCAAGTTAGCGAACGGTAAACGAAAGAGGTGCGATATAATCACCGGGAATCATCCTGGGCCCCAAGGCAAGTTATGACAAAGCCGGCTGCCACGGTTGAAGCAATCGAACTTGACTACGCTGACGACGGGATCGCGCGCGAGATGACGCGCTGGCTGTCGCATCTGCGCAGCGAACGACGGCTGTCGCCAAAGACGCTGGAAGCCTACGCCCGCGACGTCCGCCAGTGTCTCGGCTTTCTCAGTGAGCACTGGGGCGCACAGGTGACGCTTTCGCGTCTGGCGGCGCTCGAGGCGAGCGACGTCAGGGCCTTCATGGCAATGCGGCGCGGACACGATATCGGCGGCCGTTCGCTGATGCGGGCGCTTGCCGGCTTGCGCTCGTTCGCTCGCTTCCTGGAGCGGGAAGGCAGGGGCAAGGTCGGCGCGCTGTCGGCGATCCGCGCGCCAAAGGTCGGGAAGAGCCTGCCGAAGCCGATCCATGTGGCGGCGGCCAAACGTTTGGCGGATGCCGATGAGCGCGCCGGAGAGACCCGCGATCCCTGGATCCTTGCGCGCGACGCCGCGGTAATGGCGCTGTTGTACGGATCGGGCCTGCGCATTTCCGAAGCGCTCGGCCTGAAGCGCCGCGACGTGCCTTTGCCCGGCGCCGGCGACGTGCTTGTCGTCAACGGCAAGGGCAACAAGGCCCGCATGGTGCCGGTGCTGCAAAATGTGCTGGCGCTGGTTCAGGATTATGTGGCGATCTGTCCGCATCCGCTGCCGCCCCAAGGCCCGATCTTTGTCGGCGCCCGAGGCGGCCCGCTTAAGGCCCGTATCATTCAACTCACCATGGAACGGCTGCGCGGCGCGCTGGGCCTGCCCGACAGCGCCACGCCGCACGCGTTGCGGCATTCTTTCGCGACCCATCTTCTCAGCCGCGGCGGCGACCTGCGCGCGATCCAGGAATTGCTCGGCCACGCGTCGCTCTCGACCACCCAGATTTATACCGGCGTCGACAGCGAGCGGCTGCTGGAAGTCTATAAAACGACGCACCCCCGCGCCTGAGATCGATGATCACCGACATGCTCCCGTCACATCCGCTTGCCTCTTGCGCAGGCGGCATTGTTCGGTCAATCGTGGCGTTGTCGATCGGGAGCGAATCATGAGCGCACATGAAAGCATGGAGCATGCGGAGAGCGCCGAGCACGCCTCCAGCGGAAACAAAAAGATCGCGTTGCTGATCGCCGTGATCGCGCTGTTTCTGGCGATGTCGGAGACACTGGGCAAGAGCGCCCAGACCGAAGCGATCAGCAAGAACGTCGAAGCCTCCAATCTCTGGGCATTCTTTCAGGCCAAGACGATCCGCCGCACGGTGGTCCAGGCGGTGTCGGAACAGGCGAGATTGAGCCTCGGCCTCGTGGGCGACGATGCCGCCAAGACGGCGCTGCAAAAGCAGATCGAGGAATGGCAGAAGACCGCGGCACGCTACCGCTCCGAGCCGGAAACCGGCGAAGGCTCCGAGCAGCTATCCGAGCGCGCCAAGCATGCCGAACACGAGCGCGACCTCGCGCTGGCCAGATACCATCACTACGAACTCGCCTCTGCCGCATTTCAGATCGGCATCGTGCTGGCGTCGGCGACCATCATCACCGGCATTGTCGCGCTGGCCTGGATATCGGGCTTGTTGACGCTTGCCGGACTTGCGTTCACCGCGATCGGCCTGTTGGCGCCGCATGCGGTGCATCTGATGTGAAGGCTGGTTGAAACAGACTCTAGCGCGCTTCGTGCACGCTTTTGCGGAAGCGTTGGATCAGCCGCAGCAACCGTGATGACCAGCCATCGCCGCCGCCGCTCAATGCCTCTTTGATTCGCAATTTGATTGGATCGACCAGTGCCACGGCCTTCGCCCGCAAGGCAATGACAAACTCGTACAGTTTCTCGAACCACTCCATCTCGAGCAATTTCGGCCGCGTCACGTCGAAGATGAAAGCCGCGACACCGACGCCCACGAACTTTGCGAACACGAAGGTGAGGACAGCGGCCATCCAATATTCATGGGCGAGCAACCAAAGAGCGACCAGCTTCAGCGGAAACAGCGGAACCACCGGCACGATGAACACGATCAGCGTCATCGCCGGCGACAGCGTATCGATCCGCTCGGCCAGCCATGCCTTGAAGGCGCGCAGCGGAATCAGCGCCACGAACCACGCCACGATCGGCTCGAGGTGATCCCACAGCCAAGCCTCGATCAGGAAGATGACCGCGAGCAGGACCCAGACCGGTTGAAGAAGGCGGCGCATCATGACGGTTGTCCCAGCCCGTCCTTCCCCGGGGGCGTCGCTCACATATGGATCGAGCGCTTGCCGACTGCAAGCGCGGCTTCCTTGATGGCTTCCGAACGGGTCGGATGGGCGTGGCAGGTGCGGGCCAGGTCCTCGGCGGAACCGCCAAACTCCATCAGGACGGCCGCTTCGTGGATCATTTCGCCGGCCTCGCGGCCGACAATGTGCACGCCGAGCACCCGATCCGTTTTCGCATCTGCGAGAACCTTCACGAATCCCTCGGTGGTCTGGTTGACCTTGGAGCGGCCATTGGCGGTGAAGGGGAATTTGCCGACGGTATAGGCTATCCCCGCCTGTTTCAGCTCCTCTTCGGTCTTGCCGACGGCCGACACTTCCGGCGTGGTATACACCACGCTGGGGATAACGTCGTAATTCACATGCCCCGCCTGGCCGGCGAGGATTTCCGCAACGGCGACGCCTTCGTCCTCGGCCTTATGGGCCAGCATCGGACCCGCCACGACGTCACCGATGGCATACACGCCCTTCACGCTGGTGGCGAAATGCGCGTCGATCTGCACGCGGCCGCGATTGTCGAGCACGATACCGGCTTCCTTCAGGCCGAGACCCTCGGTGTAGGGAACGCGGCCGATCGAGACCAGCACCACGTCGGCCTCCAGCTTTTCAGGCTTGCCACCCGCGGCCGGTTCGACCTGGGCGATCAGTGTTTTGCCCGATGTGTCGACGGCGGTGACCTTGGTACCCAGTTTGAAGGCAAAGCCCTGCTTCTCGAGAATGCGCTGAAATTGTTTTGCCACTTCGCCGTCATTGCCCGGCAGGATGCGATCGAGAAATTCCACCACCGTGACCTGCGCACCGAGCCGGTGCCACACCGAGCCGAGCTCAAGCCCGATCACGCCGGCGCCGACGATCAGAAGCCGTTCGGGCACCCTGTCAAGCGAAAGCGCGCCGGTCGACGACACGATGCGCTTCTCGTCGATTTCGATGCCCTTGAGAGGCGCTATGTCGGAGCCGGTGGCGATGACGATGTTTTTGGTCTCGACCGTCTGCGTCTTGCCGTCATTGCCGGTGACCTCGACCTTGCCGGTACCGAGTATCTTTGCCCTTGCCGCTGATGACGTCGATCTTGTTCTTCTTCATCAGGAACTCGACGCCCTTGACGTTGCCGTCGATGCCCTGCTGCTTGAATTTCATCATCGAGGGAAGATCGAGCTTTGGCGCGGAGACGCTGACGCCCATTTTCGCAAACGAGTGCGCGGCCTCCTCGAACATCTCCGATGCATAGAGCAGCGCCTTTGACGGCATGCAGCCGACATTGAGGCAGGTGCCGCCAAGCGCTGCATCCTTCTCGACCACGGCGACCTTCATGCCGAGCTGCGCCCCGCGGATCGCGCAGACATATCCGCCCGGACCGGTGCCGATGACAACAAGATCGTAAGTGGCCATGATTGGAGTCCTGTAGCTGAAGACTGTGAGAGGTATTAGCGCCCGCCCGACACATCAAGAATCGCGCTGGTCACGTAGGAGGCATCGTCCGACATCAGCCAGACGATGGCGTTGGCGATTTCGTCCGCGGTGCCGACGCGCTTCATCGGCACCATGTGACTAAGGCGGTGGGCGCGGTCGGGCTCGCCGCCGCTGGCGTGAATTTCGGTATCGATCAGCCCGGGGCGGATCGCCGCGACGCGAATGCCTTCGCCGGCGACTTCGTATCCCAGCCCGATGGTGAAGGAATCGATCGCGCCCTTGGATGCCGCATAGTCGACATAGGTATTCGGCGAACCGAGCTTTGAGGCGACCGACGACAGGTTGACAATGACCCCGCCCTTGCCGCCGTGGCGGGTCGACATCCGCTTCACCGCTTCGCGCGCGCACAGGATGCTGCCGGTGACGTTGACCGCCATCATGCGTTGAATGCGCTCGGCGGACATCTCGTCGACCCGCGACGTCGCGCCGACGATGCCGGCATTGTTGACAAGGGCGCCCAGCGTTCCGAACGCATCGGCGGCCTTGAACAGCGCCAAAATATCGCTCTCGTTGCCGACATCGCATTTCAGCGCAATCGCCTTGCCGTTCTTCGCCTCGATGGCGGAGACCACCTGGCGGGCAGCCGCTTCATTGCTGGCATAGCCGACGCAAACCTTAAATCCGCGCGCCGCGGCGGCGATCGCGGTGGCGCGGCCGATGCCGCGGCTTCCGCCGGTGATGACTGCAACCCTGTCCGTCAAATTTGCCCCCACAAAGCAGATGCACTCTACTGGAAAAGCCGCGCCAGCATCGCGACGAGTGCAAAAATCAAGATTCCAAATCTTTCACAGATCCAGCACCAGCCGCGCCGGATCCTCCAGGCTCTCCTTGACGCGCACCAGGAACGTTACCGCATCCTTGCCGTCGATGACGCGGTGATCGTAGGACAGCGCCAGATACATCATCGGGCGTATCTCGACCTTGCCACCGATCGCGACCGGGCGATCCTGAATCTTGTGCATGCCGAGAATGCCGGACTGCGGCGCGTTCAGGATCGGTGTCGACATCAGCGAACCATAGATGCCGCCATTGGTGATGGTGAAGGTGCCGCCCTGCATCTCCTCGATCTTGAGCTGGCCGTCGCGCGCACGCCGGCCGAAGTCGGCGATGCTCTTTTCGATCTCGGCGATCGACTTTTGATCGCAATCGCGCACCACCGGCACAACCAGGCCCCTGTCGGTGCCGACGGCGACTCCGATGTGATAATAATTCTTGTAGATCAGATCGGTGCCGTCGATCTCGGCGTTGGCCGCCGGGATGTCCTTGAGCGCCTGCACGCAGGCCTTGGTGAAGAAGCCCATAAATCCAAGCTTGATGCCGTGCTTCTTCTCGAACACGTCCTTGTACTGGCCCCGCATCGCCATGATGTGGCTCATGTCGACCTCGTTGAAGGTCGTGAGCATGGCAGCGGTGTTCTGTACTTCCTTGAGGCGGCGCGCGATGGTCTGGCGCAGCCGCGTCATCTTCACGCGTTCTTCGCGCGCGGCATCGTCGGCGGGCGAGGGAGCGCGCACCTGCACCGCGGCCGCGGGCTGATGGATCGGCGTCGGCGCCGACGCCGCCTTCTCGATCGCGGCGAGCATGTCGCCCTTGGTCACGCGGCCGTCCTTGCCCGAGCCGGGGACGGTGGCGGCATCGATGCCGGTTTCGGCCGCGATCTTGCGCACCGACGGCGCCAGCGGCGCATCGGTTGGTGGCGCCTTCGGAGCGGCAGCAGCGGGCGCGGCAGCAGCGGCGGGCGGTGGCGGGGGAGCCGCGGGGGCCGCAGCCTTGGCAGGCGCTGCAGCCGGCTTGGCGGCGGCTCCCGCCGCGCCATCATTGATCTGTCCGAGCAAGGCGCCGACCGCGACGGTTTCGCCATCCTTGGCGCTGATCTCGCCAAGCGTGCCGGCCGATGGCGCCGGGACTTCGATGGTGACCTTGTCGGTCTCGAGCTCGACCAGCGGTTCATCCACCGCCACGGTATCGCCCGGCTTCTTGAACCAGCGGCCGATGGTGGCCTCGGTCACGGATTCGCCGAGCGTCGGAACGCGAATTTCAGTCATGGTTGTTTCCCCAATGTCTTGTGCTGTCATCGTCCGTGAAGGCGGACGATCCAGTAGTCCGTGACGGTCCTGATCGAAAACGGGCGGCGCGGGTTACTGGATGCCCCGCTTTCGCGGGGCATGATGGATTTGCAATTTCTCTAGTTCAGCGCCTCGTCCAGTAGCGCTTTAAGCTGCGCCAGGTGCTTCGACATCAACCCGGTGGCGGTTGCCGCCGCGGCAGCGCGGCCGGCGTAACGCGGCCGCCTGTTCGGCGCATTGATCTGGTTCAGCACCCATTCGAGATAGGGCTCGATGAAATGCCACGCGCCCATGTTGCGCGGCTCTTCCTGACACCATACCACCTCGGCACTGCGGAAGCGTCCAAGCTCCTGAACCAGCGCCTTCAGCGGCACCGGATAGAGCTGCTCGATCCGCATCAGGTAGACGTCGTCGATGCCGCGCTTTTCGCGCTCCTCGTAGAGGTCGTAATAGACCTTGCCCGAGCACAGCACGACGCGGCGGATCTTGTCGTCCGGCACCAGCTTGATCTTTTCGTCGGGCAGCATCACCGCGTCATCGTAGAGAATGCGATGGAACGTGGTGCCCGAGCCCAATTCATCGAGCCGCGAGACCGCCCGCTTGTGCCGCAGCAGCGACTTCGGCGTCATCAGGATCAACGGCTTGCGGATCTCGCGGTGCAATTGACGCCGCAGCACGTGGAAGAAATTGGCGGGCGTGGTGGCGTAGACCACCTGCATGTTGTCTTCGGCGCACATCTGCAGGAAGCGTTCGAGACGCGCCGAGGAATGCTCAGGCCCCTGCCCTTCGTAGCCATGCGGCAGCATGCAGACGAGGCCGGACATGCGCAGCCATTTGCGCTCGCCCGAGGAGATGAACTGGTCGAACAGCACCTGTGCGCCGTTGGCGAAGTCGCCGAACTGCGCTTCCCACATCGCCAGCGCGTTCGGCTCTGCCAGCGAATAGCCGTACTCGAAACCGAGCACGGCTTCTTCGGAGAGCAGCGAGTTGATGACTTCGTAGTGGCCCTGATCGCCGCCGAGATGATTGAACGGCGTGTAGCGGCTCTCGTCTTCCTGGTCGATCAGCACCGAATGCCGTTGCGAGAAGGTGCCGCGCTCGCTGTCCTGTCCCGACAGCCGGACGTGGTGGCCCTCCTGCAGCAGCGTACAGAACGCCAGCGCCTCGCCGGTCGCCCAATCGATGCCAACGCCGTTCTCGATCGCCTTGGCGCGATTTTCAAGAAACCGCTGCACGGTGCGGTGAATCCGAAAACCGTCGGGCACCTTGGTGATCTTGCGGCCGACATCCCTGAGTACCGCGACATCGACGCCGGTGACGCCGCGGCGGGCGTCCTCCTCCTGATCCGCCGACTTGAAGCCTGCCCACTTGCCGTCGAGCCAGTCGGCCTTGTTGGGCTTGTAGCCCGATCCGGCCTCAAGCTCGGCATCGAGCCGCGCCCGCCAGTCGGCCTTGGCCTTCTCGATCTCGCCTTCGGTCATCACGCCTTCGGCGATCAGCCGCTTGGAATAGATCTCGAGCGTCGAGGGATGCGTCGCGATCTTCTTGTACATCACCGGCTGGGTGAACGCCGGCTCGTCGCCTTCGTTGTGGCCGTGCCTGCGGTAGCAGAACATGTCGATGACGACGGGTTTATGGAATTTCTGCCGGAATTCGATCGCGACCTTGGCCGCGAACACCACGGCTTCCGGGTCGTCGCCATTCACATGGAAGATCGGCGCGTCGATCATCTTCGCCACATCGGAAGGATAGGGCGAGGAGCGCGAGTAGCGCGGATAGGTCGTGAAGCCGATCTGGTTGTTGACGATGAAATGCAGCGAACCGCCGGTGCGATAGCCTTTCAGGTCGGACAGGCTGAAGCATTCCGCCACTACGCCTTGTCCTGCGAACGCGGCGTCGCCATGCATCAACATAGGTAATACCGAGATGCGCTGGTCCGGCGGGTCGCCATGCTGATCCTGCTTGGCGCGCACCTTGCCGAGCACGACGGGATCGACGATCTCCAGATGCGACGGATTGGCGGTGAGCGACAGATGAATCCGGTTGTTGTCGAACTCGCGGTCCGACGACGCACCGAGATGATACTTGACGTCGCCGGAGCCCTCGACCGCGTCGGGATTGGCCGAGCCGCCCTTGAACTCATGAAACAGCGCGCGATGCGGCTTGCCCATCACCTGGGTCAGCACGTTGAGGCGTCCGCGATGCGGCATGCCCACCACGATTTCCTTCACCCCGAGATTGCCGCCGCGCTTGATGATCTGTTCCAGCGCCGGGATCAGCGATTCGGCGCCGTCCAGACCGAAGCGCTTGGTGCCGGTGAATTTCAGATCGCAGAATTTCTCAAAACCCTCGGCCTCGATCAGCTTCATCAGGATGGCGCGCCGGCCCTCGCGGGTGAAACTGATTTCCTTGTCCGGTCCCTCGATGCGCTCCTGAATCCAGGCCTTCTGCGCGGCGTTCGAAATGTGCATGAACTCGACGCCGAGCGTTTGGCAGTAGGTGCGCTCGCAGATCGCGACGATCTCGCGCAAGGTGGCGTATTCCATGCCCAGCACATGATCGAGAAAGATCTTGCGGTCGAAATCGCCGTCGACGAAGCCGTAGGAGCGCGGATCGAGTTCCTCGCGATCGCGCGGCGGCTCGATCCCGAGCGGGTCGAGCTTGGCGTGGAAATGGCCGCGCATGCGATAGGCCCTGATCAGCATCAGCGCGCGTATGGAATCGCGCGTCGCCTGGTGCACGTCGGCCGGCGTCAGCTCGGCGCCCTTGGCCTGCGGCTTGGCCGCGAGCTTGGCTCCGATCGACCTTTCAACTTGCGCCCAGTTGCCGTCGAGCGCCGAGGTCAGTTCGTCGCGTGGCGCCAGCGGCCAGCTGTCCCGGCGCCAAGAGGGTCCTTCGGCGTTCTTCAGGATGTCGCCAGGCTGGTCTTTCAGGCTCCTGAAAAACTCCTGCCATTCGGGGTCGACCGAAGCGGGGTCTTTCTCGTAGCGGGCGTAGATATCATCGATGTAGGAGGCGTTGGCGCCCTGGAGAAACGAGGAGAGGGCAAAGGCTGCGTTCGCGTCTTGGCGAGACATGATGGCGTCCTGGTGATTTTATTTCGCGCATGGAATACGGCGCAACAGCCAATCCGGGCACCGGATCAGCCTGATAAGGAGACCTTTACCCTATATGGGGCGAATGTTCGCGCCGAAAAGAACAAAAAATTGAATCAGAATTTCAATTTTTCGACAAGGGTCTTTCCGAGCCGTGCGGGTGACGGCGAGACCGTGATTCCGGCGGCCTCCATCGCGGCGGTCTTGGAAGCCGCGTCACCCTTGCCGCCGGAGATGATCGCGCCGGCATGGCCCATGCGCCGGCCGGGAGGCGCGGTAACGCCGGCGATGAAGCCGACCATCGGCTTCTTGCGGCCCCGCTTGGCCTCGTCCTTGAGGAACTGGGCGGCGTCTTCTTCGGCCGATCCGCCGATTTCGCCGATCATCACGATCGAGGTGGTCTTGGGGTCGGCGAGAAACATCTCCAGCACGTCGATGAATTCGGTCCCCTTGACCGGATCGCCGCCGATTCCCACCGCAGTGGTCTGGCCGAGACCTTCCTGGGTGGTCTGGAACACGGCTTCATAGGTCAGCGTCCCGGACCGCGAGACAATGCCGACACTGCCCGGTTTGAAGATGTTTGCCGGCATGATGCCGATCTTGCATTCGCCGGCGGTCATCACGCCCGGACAATTCGGTCCGATCAGCCGCGATCTCGATCCGGAGAGCGCACGTTTCACCCGCACCATGTCGAGCACAGGAATGCCCTCGGTGATGCAGACGATCAGCGGGATTTCGGCATCGATGGCTTCGCAGATCGCATCCGCAGCCCCCGGCGGCGGCACGTAGACCACGCTGGCATCGGCGCCGGTCTTTTCCTTTGCCTCAGCCACGGTGTCGAACACCGGCAAGTCGAGATGGGTAGAGCCGCCTTTGCCTGGCGAGGTGCCGCCTACCATCCTGGTGCCATAGGCGATCGCGGCTTCCGAATGAAACGTGCCGTTCTTGCCGGTAAAGCCCTGGCAAATGACTTTTGTGTTCTTGTCAATCAGGATGGACATGTCTGGGATTGCTTTCGCGAAACGATCAGTAGGGGCTCAGTTGATCCGCCGGTAGACACCGGTGAGCACGTCGGCCCATCCTTCCGCGTCGGGCGAGAACTGGATCTTCATGGTGTAGCTGTTGTCGTCGAGGATCTCATAGACATGGCGCGCATTGCCGCGCAGCGAGCCGCGCACCAGGATCAGCGTCTTGCCGGTCCAGCCTCCGGATGCCGGCGCCGGCGAGTAATAGCCGAGTGAATCGTGCCAGAACAATTTGTAGTGCCGGTCCTCGCGGTCATAGGTGAACACGCCGTGGGTCGCGAAGCTTTCCTTACCGTCGCGCATCTGACGGGTATCCTGGATCAGATAAAAGCCGTTGAGATCCATGCGCGCGACAACGTGCGAGGTGGCGGGCCCTCCCGCGGTCCAGCGCGACGGTTGCACCATCTCGTCACCGTTCCACTCCCCCGCCAGGGCGGCGAGTTTACGATGCTCCTCGAGCGGCGTGGGCGCCGCGAGACGGTCCTGGGCCATGGCTTAGCTCCCTTTCACAGCCTTGACGATTTTTTGCGCGGCATCGTCGAGATCGTCGGCCGGCACCACGTTGAGACCGGATTCCCGGAGGATCTTCTTGCCGGCGTCGACATTGGTGCCCTCCAGCCGCACCACCAGCGGCACTTTCAGCCCGGCTTCCTTCACCGCCGCAACCACGCCCTCGGCGATGATATCGCATTTCATGATGCCGCCGAAGATATTGACGAGGATGCCCTTCACATTGGGATCGGCGGTGATGATCTTGAACGCCGCCGTGACCTTGGCGCGGTCGGCGCCGCCGCCGACGTCGAGGAAGTTGGCCGGCGCCATGCCGTAGAGCTTGATGATGTCCATCGTCGCCATCGCCAGGCCGGCGCCGTTGACCATGCAGCCGATGTTGCCGTCGAGGGTGACGTAATTGAGATCGTGTTTCGACGCCTCGATTTCCTTGGCGTCCTCCTCGGTCTCGTCGCGCAGTGCCAACACCTCGGGGTGACGATAAAGCGCATTGTCGTCGAACGACACCTTGGCGTCGAGCACGCGCAGATCGCCCTGTTTGGTGACGACGAGCGGATTGATTTCCAGCATCGCCATGTCCTTGGCGACGAAAGCCGTGTAGAGCTGCGTCGCCAGCCGCTCGGCCTGTTTGGCAAGATCGCCGGTAAGACCCAGCGCCTTTGCGACAATGCGGCCGTGGTGGGCCATGATGCCGGTGGCAGGATCAACCGAGAAGGTCACGATCTTCTCCGGCGTAGAGTGCGCGACATCCTCGATATTGACGCCGCCCTCGGTGGAGACCACGAACGATATTTTGGAAGTTTCGCGGTTGACCAGGATCGACAGATAAAACTCCTTGTCGATGTCGGAGCCTTCCTCGATGTAGAGCCGATTGACCTGCTTGCCGTGCGATCCGGTCTGCACCGTGACCAGCGTCGCCCCCAACATCTGCCTGGCGAATTCATTGACCTCGGCAACCGATTTGGCAATGCGCACGCCGCCCTTGTCGCCGGCGGAAGCTTCCTTGAATTTGCCCTTGCCGCGGCCGCCGGCGTGGATCTGACTCTTCACCACCCAGACCGGACCGCCGAGCGTTTTCGCGGCAGCATCGGAATCGGAGGCGCGCAGCACCGCCGCGCCGCGCGAGATCGGCACCCCGAATTCATGCAGCAGCGCCTTGGCCTGGTATTCATGAATGTTCATTTGGACGCTCCCAGGCTCCTCGTGCGGCGAATTCGGAATTCACATCAGGTTTTGCGGGGCTGGCATACCATATACCAGAAGAACTGCAAATTCGGAAATTGGAGTGTCGTAGGTCGATTGACTTGATCTATCGGGTAATAGCCAAGCCCAATCAGCGGCCTAGCAGGTCGGGCGCGATCTTCTTGCAGGCCTCGACCAGACCCTGCACGGCGCCGACCGACTTGTCGAACGCTTCGCGGTCCTTGCCGGTCAGTTCGATCTCGACCACCCGCTCGACGCCTTTCGATCCGATCACGGCGGGCACGCCGACATACATGTCCTTCACGCCGTATTCGCCGGAAAGATAGGCGGCGCAGGGCAACACGCGCTTCTTGTCCTTGAGGTAGCTCTCGGCCATCGCAATGGCGGATGCGGCGGGCGCATAGAACGCCGAACCGGTCTTCAGCAGGTTGACGATCTCGGCCCCGCCGTTTCGCGTGCGGTCAACGATCTCGTCGATCCGCGCCTGCGAGGTCCAGCCCATCTTCACCAGATCGGGCAGCGGAATGCCGGCCACGGTAGAGTATCTCACCAGCGGCACCATGGTGTCGCCATGGCCGCCAAGCACGAACGCTGTGACGTCTTCGACCGAGACGTTGAACTCGTCGGCAAGGAAATAGCGGAAGCGCGAGGAATCCAGCACGCCCGCCATGCCCACCACCTTCTTGTACGGCATGCCTGATGCCTTCTGCAGCGCCCACACCATGGCGTCGAGCGGGTTGGTGATGCAGATGACGAAAGCATCGGGTGCATATTTCTTGATGCCGGCGCCGACCTGCTCCATCACCTTGAGATTGATGCTCAACAGATCGTCGCGGCTCATGCCGGGCTTGCGCGGCACGCCGGCGGTAACGATGCAGACCTTGGCGTTGTCGAGCGCGTCGTAGGAATTGGCGCCGGTGAAATGCGCGTCGAACCCGTCGACCGGAGAGGATTGCGCGATATCGAGCGCTTTGCCTTGCGGCACGCCCTCGGCGATGTCGAACAGCACCACATCGCCCAATTCCTTCAGGCCGATCAGGTGAGCCAGCGTTCCGCCGATCTGGCCGGAGCCAATCAAAGCAATCTTGTCGCGCGCCATGGGAAATCCGTCCTTTGAAGGTCATGCAGGAGGGTGGAGAAAGCTTAAGTGGCTGGTTATCCCTTTCGACCGACCCGTTCAAGTCGCGCCGTGCTCAATTGTCCGCCACTCGCGTCGTTCCGGGGCGCGTCGAAAGACGCGAACCCGAATCCAGAGGTTATTGGAGCGAGATTTCCGGGTTCGCGCTGACGCGCGCCCCGGAATGACGGAGTGTGAGTCCTACGTTTCCACCAGCCCCGTGCTCGAGCCGCTTGCGACGGAATCCTTGTGGCCGTGCGGCAGCGCCAGATAGGATTCCGAACTCATCTCGATCAGCCGCGACGCGGTCCGCTTGAACTCATTCGCCTCATCGCCGTCGGGCGCGACATACAGCGACAGCGGATCGGCCCCGGCGGAGGCCATCAGCTTCACCGCGTTGTCGTACAGCGTGTCGATCAGCGCGATGAACCGCTTGGCGGCGTTGCGGTCGGCGTAATCCATCACCGGAATGCGATCGATCATGATGGTGTGATAGTCGTGCGCCAGCCGAAGGTAGTCCGAAGCGGCGAGCGGTTTTTCGCAGATATCCGCAAACGAAAATCGCGCGACGCCATCGGCCGAGCACGGCACATGCAGGATCCGTCCCTTGATCGAAATATCGCGCGGCTTGCACTTGGCATTGCCGGTCATCTTGACCCATGCCTGGTCCAGCGCCGCATCGGCGTCGCGGTCCGCCGGCACCAGCCACATTTTCACGCCGGTGAGTTTTTCGAGCCGGAAATCGGTGCGTGCATCGAGCCGCAGCACGTCCATATGACCAACTATCTGCGCGATGAAGGGCAGGAACAGCGCCCGGTTCAGTCCGCCCTTGTAGAGATCGTCGGGCGCGACGTTGGATGTCGCCACCACCACGGTGCCGAGTTCGAACAGTTTTGAGAACAGCCGCCCCAGGATCATCGCATCCGCGATGTCGGTGACATGGAACTCGTCGAAACACAAAAGCCAGGCCTCGTCGAAAATCGACGCCGCGGTGAGCGCGATCACGTCGCCGTCGGCGATTTCGCCGCGCGCGATATTCTGGCGAAAGCCGTAAATCCGCTCATGCACCTCGGCCATGAATTCGTGGAAGTGCGCGCGGCGCTTGTGCTCGACCGGACTGTGCTGGAAAAACAGGTCCATCAGCATGGTCTTGCCGCGCCCGACTTCGCCGTGAATGTAGAGGCCGCGCGGCGGCGCCTCGTCCTTGTCGGCAAACAGCCGGCCAAGCAGGCCTTGCTTGCTCAGCGGGGTGTAGCTCGCGAGCCGCTGCTCGAGGTCCGCGAACGCCTCGGCGGCCTCCGCCTGCGCGGCGTCGGCCTCGATCGCGCCGGAGGCGACGAGGCTCTGATAATGGGCGCGGAACGAGGCGGACGGGGGAGACAGCATGGCCCCTTTACGGCCTCAACACGGTGGAAATTGCAAGCCATGAATTGGTGCAAGGGCATGCGGAAGCGGGTTTGAAGGACGCTGCGCCGACTATGGCAAGCCGTCATACCCGCGAAAGCGGGTATCCAGTACACCGCGGCCTTCGGTCGATCACCGGCGTCTCTGGAATACTGGATCATCCGCTTTCGCGGATGATGCAACTGCGAATTTGGCGACGCCTTACGCGCTCAGCGCGTAGGAATCCTCGACCACATAGGGCCCGCCGCCGGTGGATGCGCGCGAGGAGAACAGCACGAAGCGCGACGCCGTGAATACCCTCGTCGGAAAATATCCGCGCACCGACAGATAGTCCGCGACATCCTGGTTGGACGCATCGCGCAGCCGCGCCAGCGTCACATGCGGCGTGAATTTCCGCCCCTCGGGATCGAGCCCGATGCGTTGCATCAGCCGCTCCAGTTCGGCCTGCAGCTCGATCAGAGGCCGGCTCGGCACCACCGAGGCCACCACCGCGCGCGGCTTCTTTCCTCCAAAACTCGATAGGCCTTGCAGTGCAACCTCGAACGGCTTGCGGTTGACCCGGAACAGCATCGAGGCGATTTCGTTCGCGGCAATGCCGTCGATATCGCCGATGAAGCGTAAGGTGACGTGATAATCTTCGGGATCGATCCAGCGGGCGCCTGGAAGGCCGCCACGCAAATTGGAAAGGGTCTGGCCGATCTCGGCCGGAATTTCCAGTCCAGTGAACAAACGCGGCATCGTTGTGACTCCCGATGCTGAAACCCGGTAACGAATCACCGATGCTGATTTCTACCGCAGTTATGTGACTCTGCGAAGCATCCGGCGTTAACAGATTGGAAATCTCCTGGCAAAACCCCTGTTAGGGTTATCGCTGCACGTTTTTCAACTGCGTTGCCCGGATATCGTGCCAAGAAATGCCTCCACCGTGGGCAGGATATTTTTGACGATCATATCGACGCCCTCAGCCGTCGGGTGCAAGCCGTCCGCCTGGTTGAGCCTGGCGTCGGTGGCGACGCCCTCCAGGAAAAACGGATACAGCGGCACCCCGAAGGATTTCGCCAGCTCCGGATAGATCGCGTTGAAACGCGCCGAATAGTCACTTCCATAATTTGGCGGCGCCACCATCCCGCATAACAGGACCGCGATCCTGCGCGCCTTCAGCCGCGTCAGAATGTCGGTCAGCGCGGCGCGGGTCACCCTTGGATCGATGCCGCGCAGGGCATCGTTGGCGCCGAGCTCGAGGATCACGGCCTCGGTCCCCTCAGGAACCGACCAGTCGAGCCGGTCGCGGCCGCCGGAAGTGGTGTCGCCGGACACCCCGGCGTTGAGCATATCGACCGCTATCCCCTTGGTTTCCAATGATTTTTGCAGCCGGGCCGGGAACGCGGACGAGGCCGAAAGGCCAAGGCCGGCGCTCAGCGAATCTCCCAATACGACCATCTTGATCGGCCTTGTTTCGCGAGCGGCCGACGTTTGGGCGAACGCTGTTCCCGCGGCCATCAGAAGCATCCCCAACACAAGCATGTGCACGAACGACCGCACCTGCCTCTCGACCCCAGCGGCGAAAGTGCCATATGACCGAGCCATGGACAGTCTCATCGAACCCACCTCGCTGACCGGCCTTGAGCCGGACACCATTTTTATCTCCAACGTCAATCTCTCGCTCGGCGCGGGCGCCGCGCGCGTTCACATTCTCAAGGATATCAGTCTGCGCGTGGCGCCGGGTGAGGCGATTGGCCTGATCGGACCGTCCGGCTCGGGGAAATCCACGCTTCTGATGGTGATGGCGGGACTGGAGCGTCCCGACAGCGGAGAGGTGGTGGTCAACGGCACCCCTTTCAATGCCCTCGACGAGGACGCGTTGGCGCGCTTTCGCGGCCGTCAGGTCGGCATCGTGTTCCAGTCGTTTCATCTGATTCCGACCATGACGGCGCTGGAAAATGTCGCGGTGCCGCTGGAGCTGGCCGGCAATCCCGATGCGGCGCAGCGCGCGGCGCAAGAGCTGGCTTCCGTCGGTCTCGAGGACCGGCTGCATCATTATCCGACGCAATTGTCCGGCGGCGAGCAGCAGCGCGTCGCACTGGCCCGCGCGCTGGCGCCCGATCCCGCGATCCTGGTGGCGGACGAGCCGACCGGAAATCTCGATGAGGCCACCGGCAAGCAGATTGTCGATCTCCTGTTCACCAAACACGCCGAGCGCGGCATGACGCTGGTGCTTGTGACCCACGACACATCGCTGGCGCAGCGCTGCGACCGCGTGGTGCGGCTGCGCTCGGGGCGGATCGATGGACAGGTCGCGGATCGCAAAGCTGCCGAAGCATGAGTGTTGCGTCCGAACCCGTTGATCGCGGCCGCGCGGGATCGCTTGCGCTCCGCTACGCCTTGCGCGAATTGCGCGGGGGCTTGCGCGGCTTCTACGTTTTCATCGCCTGCATCGCGCTCGGCGTGATGGCAATCGCCGGCGTCGGCTCGGTCTCGGCGAGCTTCAGCGACGGACTGGCGCGCGAAGGCCGCACTCTGCTTGGCGGCGACGCGGCGTTCGCCCTGTTCCAGCGTGAAGCCAAGCCCGATGAAATCGCGTTTCTCCGCTCGCGCGGAGAAGTATCCGTTGCGGCGACATTGCGCGCGATGGCGCGCGCCGGCGACGGCCGGCTCGCGCTGGTCGAACTCAAGGCCGTGGATGGCACTTATCCGATGCTCGGCGAATTGGTGCTCGATCCGAAGATGCCGGTCGCCGACGTGCTGGCCGAGCGGAAGGAGGCGACCGGCGTCGTGTTCGGCGCGGCCGCCGATTCGACCTTGCTGGCGCGGCTCGATCTCAAGCTCGGCGATCGCGTCACCGTCGGCAGCGCTACGTTCGAGATCCGAAGCGTCATCAACAGCGAGCCGGACAAACTCGGCGGCGGGGTAGGTCTGGGCCCCCGCTTCCTGGTCGGCGAAGCCGGGCTGCGCGCGACCGAATTGCTGCAGCCCGGCAGCCTGGTGCGCTGGACCTACCGGGTCAGGCTGCCGGCCAACGCGTCCGGCGATCGCGCCGCGGCCGCACTCGCCAACGATGCGCGAAGCACATTGCCTCAGGCGGGCTGGGAGATTCGCAGCCGCGACAACGCCTCGCCCCAGCTTGAACGCACCATCAACCGCTTCACGCAGTTTCTCGCTTTGGTCGGCCTCGCCGCGCTGCTGGTCGGCGGGGTCGGCGTCGCCAATGCGGTCAAAAGCCACATCGATCGCCGCCGCGACGTGATCGCTACGTTCAAGGCGCTGGGCGCCACCGGCCGCGACGTCTTCACCATCTATCTGACCCAGGTCGTCGTGCTCGCCACGATCGGCTCGGTGATCGGGCTCGCCGCCGGCGCGGCGCTGCCGTTCATCGTCGTAGGCGCGTTTGGCAGCCTGCTGCCGTTGCCGGTGGTTCCGGCGCTGCATCCCGATGAACTGGCGTTGTCATTCATCTACGGTCTGTTGACTGCGCTCGCGTTCGGGCTGTGGCCGCTCGGCCGGGTGCATGATGTGCCGGTGGCGGCGCTGTTTCGCGAGGCGGTGGCGACCGTGTGGCATCGGCCGCGATGGCGCTACCTCGCCCTGATGGCGCTGGTGATCGCATCACTGATTGCGGTCGCGATCGGGCTCGCCTACGACAAGCGTGTCGCCGCCGTGTTTGTCGCTTCCTCGATTGTGGTGTTCGCGCTGTTGCGCGGCGTTGCCGGCGGGCTGATGGCGCTGGCGCGCCGGCTGCCGCGCACCCGCATCACCATGCTGCGGTTGGCGATCGCCAACATCCACCGGCCCGGCGCGTTGACACCGTCAGTGGTAATGTCGCTTGGCCTCGGTCTGGCGGTATTGGTGACGATCACCCAGATCGACGGCAATCTGCGGCGCCAGTTCCTGGCGGCGTTGCCGGAGCGGGCGCCGTCGTTTTTTTTCACCGATATTCCCAGCGGCGAGGCCGACCGCTTCGGCGCCTTCCTCAAACAGACCGCGCCGCAGTCGACGGTGGAGGACGTGCCGATGCTGCGCGGCCGCATCGTCGCCGCCCGCGGCGTCAAGGCCGAAGACCTCAAGCCTTCGACCGACACCGAATGGGTGCTGCAGAGCGACCGCGGTCTGACCTATACCGGCGAAATCCCGAGGGGTTCGAAAGTGGTCGAGGGCGAGTGGTGGGGCGCCGGCTATCACGGGCCGCCGCTGGTTTCGATGGAGAAAAAGATTGCCGATGGGCTCCGATTGAAGATCGGCGACGAACTCGTCGTCAATGTGCTCGGCCGCGATATCCCGGCCAGGATCGGCAATTTGCGCACCGTGGACTGGCAAAGTCTCGGCATCAATCTCGTGCTGGTATTCTCCCCCGACGCCTTCAAGGGCGCGCCGCATACTCATGTCGCGACCCTGACCGAAACCCACCCGGACGCCGCCGGCGACGCGCGGATCGTCAAATCGGTGGCCGACGCATTCCCGATGGTGACAAGCGTGCGGGTTCGCGAGGCGCTGGAAACCGTCGGCACCGTCGTCACTAACCTGGCGCTGGCGATACGGGGCGCCAGCGCGGTCACGTTGATCTCGGCGATCCTGGTGCTGGGCGGCGCGCTCGCCGCCGGTCATCGCCATCGGGTCTACGACGCTGTCATCCTCAAAACCCTCGGCGCTACCCGCGCCCGGCTGCTCGGCGCCTATGCGCTGGAATATCTGATGATCGGATTTGCCACCGCCATTTTCGGCGTGATCGCAGGCTCGGTGGCGGCCTGGCTGATCGTGACCCGGCTGATGACGCTGAGCTTCATCTGGCAGGCCGGCAGCGCCGCCGGCGTGGTCGCAGCGGCGCTGATCGTCACGGTCGGACTGGGCCTTGCCGGCACGCTCCTGGCCCTGAACCAGAAGCCGGCCGCGGTGTTGCGGAATCTGTGACAAATTGATGCAAGTTGCCGCGAGGTTAACGCGGGTCGCTCAAATCTCAGGCGCTGGCGCCGCCGCTTGCCTGACGGAGCGACATTCAGCCGCGCATGGAAGCTTGCAGCGAATGTGGTAGTTTCCCACATATAGCCCTGAGCCAGACGCCGGTCTGATGACGCAAAATTAATGTCAGCAAATTGGTGGTATCTGGGATAGATTTCTTAACCGGCGCCGCAAACCCCTTGCGCTCCGCCGGGCAACCAACGGGAATTCGACCATGTCGGACCTAGACCGCAACTACGCTTCTCCTTTCGGCCGGGCCGCCGGGCGCGTTGACGCCGCGACCGTCGACGCCGGTCTGCGCGCCTACATGCTGCGCATCTACAACTACATGAGCATCGGCCTGGCCATCACCGGCCTCGCCGCGCTCGGCGTCTATATGGCGGCGGTGACGACCGACCCGTCGGGTGCCGCTGCCAAATTCGGCAACGCCTTCCTGACGCCGTTCGGCTACGCGATGTATGTAAGCCCCCTGAAATGGCTGTTCATCCTGGCACCGCTCGCCATGGTGTTCGTGATCTCGGCGGGCATCGACCGGCTGCGTCCTGCAACGGCCCAGATGCTGTTCTGGGTGTTCTCGGCGCTGATGGGCATTTCGCTGTCCTCGATCTTCCTGGTGTATACGCACACCTCGATCGTGCGGGTGTTCTTCATCACCGCGGCGACCTTCGGCGCGCTGAGCCTCTACGGCTACACCACCCGGCGTGACCTGACCGGCATGGGCTCGTTCCTAATCATGGGCCTGTTCGGCATCATCATCGCGAGCCTGGTCAATCTCTTCCTGGCCAGCTCGATGCTGCAGTTCATCGTGTCGGTGGTCGGCGTGCTGGTGTTCGCGGGCCTCACCGCCTGGGATACCCAGCGGCTGAAGAACGATTACATCTACGGCTATGCCTCGCAGGGTGGTGATGTGGCGGAGCGTGCGGCAATCACCGGCGCGCTGTCGCTCTATCTGAACTTCATCAACCTGTTCACGCTGCTCTTGCAGCTGCTCGGTCAGCGCGACTGACCGCTGCAGTTTAGCGGGCAAATTCAAAGCCCCGGCCTGACGGCCGGGGCTTTTCTTTTTCGATGAGCAAAAATAGTCTCGGCGGCATGTCCTCGCTCGAAATCCGGCCGGCTGCCGCGGCCGACCTCCCGCTTCATTACCGAGATTTACGAGCACGCGGTGCGTTACGGCACCGCGACCTTCGAGCTGATCCCGCCGGATCTTGACGAGATGACGCGGCGCTATGAGGTGCTGATGGACGGCGGCTTTCCCTATCTCGTCGCCGCCCTCGAAGGCCGCGTGGTCGGTTACGCCTATGCAGGCGCGTACCGGCCGCGGCCGGCCTATCGTTTCACGGTGGAGAATTCGGTCTATCTTCAGCCGGCGATCCATCGGCGCGGGATCGGCCTGCAATTGCTGCAAAGGCTGGTCGCCGAGTCGGAGGCGCGCGGCTATCGCCAGATGATCGCGGTGATCGGCGATTCCGCCAACGCCGGATCGATCGGCGTGCACAGACGGTGCGGTTTTCAGATGATCGGGACCCATCCGAGCGTCGGCTTCAAGTTCGGCCGCTGGCTCGACACCGTGATGATGCAGCGCCCGCTTGGCGAGGGGGCCACGACATTGCCCGTCGTTACGTAGCCCGAATTGACGACTAAACCAGCGCCAGCTTGCGGTCGATTACCAGCAGCACGCGATCGAGCTCGTGGCCGCGGCGCAGGATCAATCCGCTCGCCGAAATCACGCTGTAAATGCCCTGCTTGCGCGCGAGCCGCGGATCTTTCTCGATACGATAGATCGGCACTTCCGAAGCACGGCGGAACACCGAGAACACGGCGCGGTCCCGCAGGAAATCGATGGCATAATCGCGCCACTCGCCGTCGGCGACCATGCGCCCGTACAGATTCAGGATACGATCGAGTTCGAAACGATTGAACGTCACCCGGCTTGGCAATGGACCCGCAGCGGCGTTGCGCGCCGCTGCGCGACTCTCGCTTGGATCGGCTTCCTCCGATATCGAACTCATGCTGGGTCTCCTGTCATCTCAACGACATGATTGCGCCGACAGCGCGCGGCTGCAAGAGGCCCGGGGCGAAACCGCCTGAATTCGCCAGCCATGGGGGGTGCACGACCCCTTCCAGCCCGGAAAAATGCGGCGTCACGGGATCGTTAGCAGAATCATAATACCGCCCCACTTCCGCCAAGCGCCCGCCGTCCTGCGTTGCGAAAAGAAATGCCTGCGTTGGCCCGGTCCTTTCGGTTCCGGATTCCTCAGCCCCCAGCCCCCCGGGGTCGTCAGGATCGGGCCGGTTCGCAAGTAGTTTGTCCCCATACTGGGCCAACGCGAGTTGGTCCTTTTTCTTTTTGGGATTGCCGGTTTTTCAAGTGGCCGGCGCGACGCGCCGTTACCAATAAAGGCCGTCAGAAGCGGGAATTCAGCGCAGCGACGTGTAGGCCGCCCCTAGCATCGGGCCAGGCTTGTCGCGATTGCCGTCCTGGACATAGACCACCGCGGCATCGACGCCCTCGCGGGAAATATTTTCGAGCGGCACCGTCCAGCTGCCGGAGGTGCCGTTCCAGTCACCTACCTTGAGCAGGTTGCGCACCACATTGTGGTAGGTGATTTCGCGACCGCGATTCTCGCCGCGACCGATTGTAATCGGCACCGCTTTCGAGATCGAGCAGATCCATACTTCGCCATGCGCCGTGGCCGGGCCCTTGCTCGAGGCCGCGACTGAAATATTGATCTGCTTGCCGGCCAGCGTCATCGAAACCGGCACCGACATCACGCCATCGGCTTTCTTGGTGTCGTCGATTGCGCTCTCGATACCGCTGCGATCGCTACCGATCACATGCGCAGATCCGTTGACGACAACTTGCGGCGTGTAAACCTCGCGCTCGCCGCGCATATGGGAATAGGCCTTCTGGCGCGCGCTGAAGCGCGAATCCGCCAAGGTATCTTTCCAGCCCAGATAGTCCCAGTAATCGATCGGCAAGCTGAGGGCGATGACCGATGGATCCTTGGCCAGCTCACCGATGATCTGGTCCGCGGGCGGGCAGGACGAGCACCCTTGAGAGGTGAACAGTTCGACCACCGCGCGCGGCTCGGCATGGGCCGGGCGGATGATTGCAACAATCGCGCAGACGCCCAGCGCACCTGACCATCGCGAAATGCAGTTATAGGCCATCATCCCTGTCATACTGGAAATCGAAAATCCTAAGCCCCCGTTAACACTACAGCGCCTGGTTGCGCCGGCCTTCGAACGTCAGAAGGCGGCCCTTCATAGGCCGCCTCCCCTCAGCTCGCTACTCACTTCACGGTGAGGCCTCTTGCAAATCGCATCACGCCGCCAGCTTGCGCAGCACATAATGCAGGATGCCGCCGTTTCGATAATATTCGAGCTCATCCAGCGTATCGATGCGGCAGAGCAGCGAGACGCGGCGCAGCGATCCGTCGCCGGACACGATCTCGGCGGTCAGCTTCTGGCGCGGCTTCAGGTCGCCCTGCAGCCCGCGTATCGTCACCGTTTCATCGCCCTTCAGGCCGATCGACTGCCAGGACGCACCGTCCTCGAAGGTTAACGGCAGCACGCCCATGCCGACCAGATTGGAGCGATGGATGCGCTCGAAGCTTTGGCAAATCACGGCGCGCACCCCGAGCAGCCGCGTCCCCTTCGCGGCCCAGTCCCGCGACGAGCCGTTGCCGTATTCGGCGCCGGCAAAAACCACCAGCGGGACCCTCTCGGCCTGATACTTCATCGCGGCATCGTAGATCGACATCTGCTCGCCATCGGGCCAATGCCTGGTCAGGCCGCCCTCGGGGATATTGCCGTCGGCGCCCCGCAGCATGAAGTTCTTGATGCGGATGTTGGCGAAGGTGCCGCGCATCATGACTTCATGATTGCCGCGCCGCGTGCCGTATTGATTGAAGTCGGCCGGCCGCACCTGATGCTCCAACAGATATTTCCCAGCCGGCGAGGTCAGCTTGATCGCACCGGCGGGCGAGATGTGGTCGGTCGTGATCTTGTCTCCGAACATTGCCAGAATACGCGCATCGACGACATCGACAATCGGTTCCGGCTGTTTCTTCATGCCCTCGAAATACGGGGGATTCTGAACGTAGGTCGAGCCCATGTTCCAGCGATAGGTTTCGCTCTCCACCGTCTTGATCTTGCGCCAGTTGTTGTCGCCCTTGAACACATCGGCATAGCGCTTCTTGAAGATCGACGACGTCACGTACTTCTTCATGATAGCGTTGATCTCTTTCGTCGTCGGCCAGATGTCCTTCAAATAGACCGGCTTGCCGTCCCTGCCGTTGCTGATCGGCTCGACCGCGAGATTCTTGGTCACCGTCCCCGCCAGTGCATAGGCCACCACCAGCGGCGGCGACGCCAGGTAGTTGGCCTGTACGTCCGGACTGACGCGGCCTTCGAAATTGCGGTTACCCGAAAGCACCGCAGCGGCGATGATGCCGTTGTCGTTGATCGACTTCGATATCTCCTCTGGCAGCGGACCTGAGTTGCCGATGCAGGTGGTGCAGCCGAAACCGATCAGGTTGAACCCGACCTTGTCGAGATCGAGCTGCAGTCCGGAATTGGAAAGATATTCCGCAACGACCTGGCTGCCCGGCGCCAGCGAGGTCTTGACCCATGGTTTTGCGTTAAGGCCCTTGGCGGCAGCGTTGCGCGCCAAGAACGCCCGCACCGATCAGCACGCTCGGATTGGAGGTGTTGGTGCACGAGGTGATCGCCGCAATCACGACATCACCATGGCCGAGATCGAAGTTGCGATTCTCCACCGGATAGCGCTTCGACGCGTCCGCGCCCTTCTTGTATTCGCTGGTCATCGCGGTGGCAAAACCGGCCGCGACCGCGGGCAGCGCGACCCGGCCTTCGGGACGTTTTGGGCCGGCCATCGAGGGCACCACGTCGCCGAGATCGAGCGTCAGGGTTTCGGTGAACACCGGATCGGGCGACTTGGCGGTGCGGAACAACCCTTGCGCCTTCGCGTAGGCGGTCACCAGGGCAACCCGCGCCGGCGCCCGGCCCGAGGTTTTCAGATAGTCGATGGTCTCGGCGTCAATCGGGAAGAAGCCGCAGGTGGCGCCGTATTCCGGCGACATATTGCCGATGGTCGCCTTGTCCGCCACCGAGAGATAATCCAGCCCGGGGCCGAAAAATTCCACGAACTTTCCGACCACGCCCTGCTTGCGCAGCATCTGCGTCACCGTCAGCACCAGGTCGGTGGCGGTGACGCCTTCCTTCAACTGCCCCTTGAGCTTGAAGCCGACCACTTCCGGCAGCAGCATCGACAGCGGCTGGCCGAGCATCGCGGCTTCCGCCTCGATGCCGCCAACGCCCCAGCCGAGCACGGCGAGGCCGTTGACCATCGTGGTGTGCGAGTCGGTACCGACCAGCGAATCCGGATAAGCGACTTCGAAGGTGCCGGTCTTCTTGCCGACCGTCATCTTTTCCTTGCGGGTCCACACCGTCTGCGCGAGATATTCAAGATTGACCTGATGGCAGATGCCGGTGCCGGGCGGCACCACGGAGAAATTCGAAAACGCCTTCTGGCCCCATTTCAGGAATTCGTAGCGCTCCTGGTTCTGCTTGTATTCCTCGACCACGTTCTTGGCGAAAGCCTTGTTGTCGCCGAAGAAGTTCACGATCACGCTGTGGTCGATGACGAGATCGACCGGCACCAGCGGATTGATCTTCTCCGCATCGCCGCCGAGCTTCTGCATGGCGTTGCGCATCGCCGCGAGGTCGACCACCGCCGGGACGCCGGTGAAATCCTGCATCAGCACGCGTGCGGGGCGGAACGCGATTTCATGTTCCAGCGCGCGCTTCTTCAGCCAGGTTGCAACCGCGAGGATGTCGTCCTTCTTGACGGTGCGGCCGTCTTCGTTGCGCAGCAGGTTTTCCAGCAGCACCTTCATCGAATAAGGCAGCTTGGAAATTCCCTTCAGACCGTTTTTCTCGGCGGCGGGCAGGCTGTAATAGACGTAGGTCTTGCCACCGACCTTGAGGGTTTTCTGGCTTTTGAAGCTGTCGAGCGAGGTCATGTAAGGCAATCCCAATTGTCAGTTATACCCGGCGAGGGGTATTAGAACACCGTCAGCGAGGTGATGGCTTGCAGCTGCGGATTGTGTGCTGCATCAGGTTCCGGCTTATAGAATCTTTCCAATGGCACCGCCACACCGACAATCGTGCCGCAGCGTTGCGCCACCCACAAATTCCGGTGCGCTAGCCATAGGTTTTAGAGGGCTGTGAAGAGGCAACATGCGGCTCTCGGGACGCGGCGTCAGGTGTGTGCGGGGCGGCCGGGAAGTGTTTTCCGGTCTCGATTTTGCGGTCGCCTCGGGCGAGGCGTTGGCCGTGACCGGCCCCAATGGATCGGGCAAAACCTCGCTGCTGCGGCTGATCGCTGGCCTGCTGGCGGCCGCCGGCGGATCGATCGGTCTCGAGGGCGGCGAGGCCGAGCTGACCTTATCGGAGCAAGCCCACTATCTCGGCCACCGCGACGCGCTGAAACCCGCGTTGAGCGTGCTGGAGAATCTATCGTTCTGGCGGGATTTTTTGGGCGGCGAGCCGTTCGATGCCGAAAAAGGCCTCGCCGCGGTGGGGCTCGATCATGCCACGCATTTGCCCGCCGCGTATCTGTCGGCCGGACAGCGCCGGCGGCTCTCGGTCGCCCGGCTGCTCACGGTGCGGCGGCCGGTCTGGCTGCTGGATGAACCGGCCAATGCGCTCGATGCCGCCGGGCAGAGCCTGTTCGTCGCCCTGATGGCTGATCATCTCGCACACGGCGGCCTGATCATCGCGGCAACCCATGCGCCGCTTGGCGTGCAGGCAAAAGAATTGCGGCTCGGGGGCGCATCGTGACCGCGCTCGCCGCGTTGATTTAACGGGATATCAAAATCGCGCTGCGGGTCGGCGGCGGGGCGCTGATCGGCGTGCTGTTCTTTCTCACCGTGGTGGTGCTGATGCCGTTTGCGGTCGGGCCCGACCTCGCATTGCTGACGCGGCTCGGCCCTGCGATTCTCTGGCTCGGCGCGTTGCTTGCAAGCCTGCTCACCCTCGACCGGCTGTTCATGGCCGACCACGAGGACGGCTCGCTCGATCTGATCGTGATGAGCCGCACGCCGCTGGAGCTGGCCTGCGCCACCAAAGCGCTGGCGCATTGGCTCGCCGCCGGGCTGCCACTGATCATCGCCACGCCCGGTTTTGGGGCTGTTGTTGAATCTCGATGCAGCCTCGACTTCCGCCGTCGCGTTGACGCTATTGGCGGGCACGCCGGCGCTGACCTTTACCGGCATGATCGGCGCCGCACTGGCCGTGACGCTGCATCGCGGCGGGCTGTTGCTTGCCGTGCTGGTGCTGCCGCTGTCGATCCCGATCTTGATTTTCGGCGTGGCAGCCTCGCAGGCCGCGATATCAGGGCCGTTGTCGTTCGGAACGCCGTTTTCGATCCTGTGCGCGCTGTCGCTGGTCAGTTTTGTGATCGGACCATTCGCCGCCGCCGCGAGCCTGCGGCATGGCCTGGATTGATTACCGACTTGATCCCGATCAACTCTCGCTGAGGCGAAATGAAACAAAGCAAGCCACATTGCCTGCCGCGACCGCGGCGACTATCACGGATGCCATGACACTGATCGATCTCGCCAACCCAACCCGCTTCCTGACGCTGACCGCGCGGCTGTTGCCGTGGCTGGCGGCGCTAACCGCGATCCTGCTGCTGATCGGCCTCTATCAATCGGCCGTCGCACCCGACGACTATCAGCAGGGCGCCACGGTCAAGATCATGTTCATCCACGTGCCTAATGCGTGGCTGTCGATGTTCGTCTGGGGCGTGATGAGCGTAGCCGCGCTGGGCACCCTGGTGTGGCGGCATCCGTTGGCGGACGTCGCCGCCAAAGCCGCGGCCCCGATCGGCGCGGCGTTCACGTTTCTCGCGCTGGTGACGGGCTCGCTATGGGGCCGGCCAATGTGGGGCACCTACTGGGAATGGGATGCGCGGCTGACCTCGGTGCTGATTTTGTTTTTGATGTATCTCGGCCTGATCGCGCTGTGGCGGGCGGTCGAAGACCCCTCGCGCGCCGCGCGCGCCGCGGCGATCCTGACACTGGTCGGCGCGATCAATCTGCCGATCATCAAATTCTCGGTGGACTGGTGGAATACGCTGCATCAGCCGGCCTCGGTGATGCGGCTCGGTGGACCGACCCTCGACCGCGCCTTTTTGATTCCGCTGCTGGTGATGGCAGTGGCATTCTCGCTGTTGTTCGTCACGCTGCATCTGGCGGCAATGCGCAACGAGATCCTGCGCCGGCGGGTGCGCGCGTTGCAGATGATCCAAGCCCGCCAGCGTCCGGCGTGAACCGCGATGTCGCTTGGTCCCTACGCGTCCTTCATCGTGACATCTTATCTACTGGTGACGGTCGTAGTATTGATCCTGATTGCCTGGATCGCGATCGATTATCGCCGCCAGAAACAGCGCCTGCGCGAACTCGACGCGTCTGGCGTGGCGCGGCGCTCCGGGCGAAGTGCTGCGGAGGTCCGATGAGCGACCCGGCAGACACAGGCGCATCGCCGCAACGCCGGTCCTGGATCAGATCCTGGCCGATGGCGCTGCCGCTGCTCGCGTTTGCCGCGCTGGCCGCGATCTTCTGGTTCCGGCTGGGCAGCGGTGATCCCTCGCGCATCCCCTCCGCCTTGATCGGCCGCCCGGCGCCGCAAACCGCGCTGCCGCCGCTAGTGGGCCTCGTCAACAACGGCGCACAGGTGCCCGGGCTCGATCCCGCTGTTTTCAAGGGCAAGGTCAGCGTCGTCAATGTCTGGGCCTCGTGGTGCGTGCCCTGCCACGACGAAGCGCCGCTTTTGACCGAGCTTGCCCGCGACAAGCGGCTGCAGATCGTCGGCATCAACTACAAGGACGCGCCCGACAACGCCCGGCGCTTTCTCGGCCGTTACGGCAATCCGTTCGGCGTTGTCGGCGTCGACGGCAACGGCCGCGCCTCGATCGAATGGGGCGTCTATGGCGTGCCCGAGACTTTTGTGGTCGGCCGCGAAGGCACTATCGTCTACAAGATGGTCGGCCCGGTCACCCCGGCGAATTTCGACACCGTGCTCAAGGCCGAGATCGACAAGGCGCTGAAGGCGGGGTCTTAAAATCGTTAACCGTCATTCCGGGATGGTCCGAAGGACCAGACCGCAGATGCGCAATTGCGCATCGGGGAATCTCGAGATTCCAGGTTCGCTCGTTTCACTCGCGCCCCGGAATGACGGCTGCTGCAAATAATTTTTCGCTTTTATCTGCCGTTCATTTGGCGGCCATGGCGGCGCCACGAATTCGCAGCTAGCTTGATGGCGTTACTTGAACCGTCCTGGGAGGGACACCCCAAATGCGTTATTCCACATTCGCTTCAATTGCTGCAACTGCACTGGCGCTTGGCTTGCTGACGGCTTCGCCGTCGATCGCCCAGACCACCCAGCCCGCCGCCAAATCCGACAAGATGGCCCCCGCGCCAAAAGCCGATTCGAAGATGGCGCCGGCCGCCAAGTCTGACCTGCTCGACATCAATTCCGCCAGCGCCGAAGAACTCGACGCGTTGCCGGGGGTCGGCAAGGCCTATTCCGCGGCCATCATCAAGGGCCGCCCCTACAAGGGTAAGGATGAGCTGGTCCAGAAGAAGATCGTGCCGCAGGCAACCTACGACAAGATCAAGGACAAGGTCATCGCCAAGCAGAAGAGCTGATCGGCTGATCTTAACCTCTCCCCGTCCTTTGCGGGGAGAGGTCGAGATCGCGGTTGCGATCCGGGTGAGGGGCCGGACACAGCGTTCGCCACCAACTCAAATCTTCTTAGCCGCGAGAGCCCCTCACCCCAACCCTCTCCCCGCAAGAGCGGGGCGAGGGAGAAGAACACCGCAAGCGGGAGAGGGAGAGGAACGCGCCTCACCCCTTGCTCACGTCGCCTGCCTCCGCTTCGCTCGCTTCCAGCGAGGCCGGCTCCAGGTGGTAGCGCTTGACCAGCGGCATCTGGGTGATCGCAAAACCCATGGTCAGCGGAATTACCCCGAACGCCTTGAACGCGACCCAGAAATCGGTGCTCTGGGTGCGCCAGATGATTTCATTCAGGATTGCCATCGCGAAAAAGAACAATGCCCAACGCATTGTCAGGATGCGCCAGCCATGCGCCGTCAGATTGAACATCTGATCGAACATGATGGCGATGAAGGAGCGGCCGAATAGCAACCCGCCGCCGAGGATCGCGGCGAACAGGCCGTAAATGATGGTGGGCTTGACCTTGATGAAAGTCTCGTCGTGCAGCACCAGCGTCAGCGTGCCGAACACGATGACGATGATGCCGGTGACCAGCGCCATCATCGGCACGTGCCGCGTCACCACGTAAGACACGACCATCGCGGCGACGATGGCCACCATGAAGGCGCCAGTGGCCACGAACAGATTGAACTTGGCGTTCGCTGTGAAAAACACGATCAGCGGCCCGAGTTCGGTCGCAAGCTTGAACAGCGGATGCGGCGTGGTCTTGTCCATTACATTACCCGTTGTTGCCGTCATCATCCGCGAAAGCGGATGATCCAGTATTCCGAGCCGTCTCGTTTCTCTCCGACGCTGCGGTGTACCGGATGCCCCGCCTACGCGGGGCATGACAATAGAAACTAAGACTCAATCCCCGCAATCGCATTTGCAAAATCTCGCGCGGTAAACGCCGCGAGATCGTCGACCCCCTCCCCGACGCCGATGAAGTGCACCGGCAGCTTGTGCTTTTCGGCCAAGGCCACCAGGATGCCGCCGCGCGCCGTGCCGTCGAGCTTTGTCATCACCAGGCCGGTGACCCCTGCGGTACGATGAAACGCCTCGACTTGCGACAGCGCATTTTGTCCCACCGTCGCATCCAGCACCAGCAGCACCGCATGCGGGGCCGACGCATCGACCTTCCTGATGACGCGAACGACCTTTTCCAGCTCGTTCATCAGTTCGGCCTTGTTCTGCAGACGGCCGGCGGTGTCGACCAGCAACACGTCGAGCTTTTGCTCTTTTGCCGCACTCAATGCGTTGAAGGCAAGGCTCGCGGAATCCGAGCCCTGGGCGCCGGCGATAACCGGCGATTTGGTGCGTTCGCCCCAGATTTTCAACTGCTCGATCGCGGCCGCCCGAAAGGTGTCGCCCGCGGCCAGCATCACCTTGCGGCCCTCGGCGGAAAGTTTTGCTGCAAGCTTGCCGATGGTCGTGGTTTTTCCGGAACCATTGACGCCGACCACGAGAATGACGAACGGCTTTTTTGCCTGGTCTATCTCGAGCGGCTTCGCCACCGGCGCAAGCACCTTCTCGACTTCGGTTGCGACCACGGTCTTTACCTCGTCCGCCGTGATCGCCTTGTCGTAACGGCCGACGCCGACCGCAGCCGCAATGCGCGATGCCACTTCGGTTCCCAAATCGGCGCGCAGCAGCACGTCCTCGATATCGTCGAGCATCGCGCGATCGAGCTTGCGCTTGGTGACGAGATCGGCCACCGCCGACCCGAGCGAGCTCGAGGTGCGCTTCAGGCCGCCGGTCAGCCGTTGCCACCAGCTCGGTTTTGTCGTTGCGGAAGTGGTATCATTCATGCCGGGTGTGTTAGCGGTTTCGTGCCATGAGCGAAAGTCTCGACCGACCGGCCGAAGTTCCCGAATTGACAGCGGACGAAATCCAGGCCCGCGTGCTCCATCGCGACGGGCTGATGCTGGTGATCGACAAGCCCGCCGGGCTGCCGGTGCATCGAGGCCCCAAAGGCGGTGCCAATCTCGAATCCTCCTTCGACGCGTTGCGCTTTGGATTGCCGCGACCGCCGGTTCTCGCCCACCGGCTCGACCGGGACACCTCCGGCTGCCTCGTGCTCGGACGCCATCGCAAGGCAACCGCGTCGTTGGGCCTTTTGTTCAAGCATGGCAGGATTTCCAAGACCTATTGGGCGGTGGTCGAAGACGGCTTGCCGATCGAAGCCGAGGGCATAATCGACCTGCCGCTTGGCCGCCTCAATGCCGAGCGCGGCTGGTGGCAGAAGCCCGATCCGGACGGGCAAGCGGCAGTCACGAAGTGGAAGGTGCTGGGAGGCGGCAATGGCCTCATCTGGCTCGCGCTGGAGCCCGTCACCGGCCGCACCCATCAATTGCGCGTTCACGCCGCAGCTCAGGGCTGGCCGATCGTCGGCGATAATATCTACGGCAACGGGCCGCGTTTCGGCGAGCCGCGCCTGCACCTGCATTCGCGCGAGCTCGTGATCCCGATCTCCAGGAACAAGGACCCGGTCCGCGTCGTCGCGCCGGCGCCGGCGCATATGCATGAGCGACTCAGGGCCTGCGGGTGGAATGGGGAGTAGGACGAAGCGCCCAGCGCTTTATGCGGACGACTGGCGTGAATTCCACGAGGTCCGCGATCTCGAAGGCACCGGTGAAAGACTGCCAGTCGCGCTCCAGCAAATACTTCGCGCGATCCATGTCGGCATCCGACAGGTTCATGGCGAGCGTACAATGCGGCGTCCAGCGCGCCGCCTGATAGTGCAGCCTGCAGGTTTCGCCGACCGCACCAAGCATAGCCGCATGCAACCGCATGAGATCGACCGAAGGCGCAAGCGCAGCGAAACACACGCCGCTGCCTGTTCCGAACGTCGCAATCCCACCCAAGGTCAGGTCCAACCGGCCAACGTCCTCGAAGATTCCATCGAGCGCAGTGGCCGCGGTATCCACATCCAGAGTATCAAAGACAGCCAACGTGACATGCGGCGGGTATCCGAGATCGAGCCTAGAGCGGGAGAGGCCGGCGTCGGCGAGGCGCTCCCAGCGCCCTGCGACGGCTGTCGCCACTTCAGCATTGAAAAGCAGGTTCACCGCAAAGGGCATGCCGACTAGGTCCCATCAACCGCGCACCATCGTGCCCGGTGATCGCAAGCCGTCGCACCGCGCCGGGCGTTTCGCCGGTGATCGCGACGGGCAAAAAATGTTCGGTGCGGCCCTGCCTGGCGCTCTCGATCAGAACCTGACGCGTCGCGCCGATTTCCGATGTCAGCCGCCGCCGCAACGCCGCCTCGGCTGCCATGCGCAATCGCTTCGCCCGATCCTTGATCCGCTCGCGCGACACCTGCGGCATTCGGGCCGCCGGCGTGCCCGGCCGCGGCGAATAGGGAAACACGTGCAGGAAGGTAAGATTGCATTCCTCGACCAGATCCAGCGAGCGCGTAAACATTTCCTCGGTTTCGGTCGGAAAGCCCGCGATGATATCGGCGCCGAGCGCGATGCCCGGCCGCAGCCGCCGCACCTGCGCGCAAAACTGAATTGCCTGCTCGCGCGAATGCCGCCGTTTCATCCGCTTCAGTATCAGGTCGTCGCCGGACTGCAGCGACAAATGCAGATGTGGCATCAACCGTTCGTCATCCGCGATGACGTCGAGCAGGTCGCGATCGACCTCGACCTGATCGATCGATGAAATCCGCAAGCGCTTCAGTTCCGGAATGTGCCGCAAGATCTGTTTTGTCAACTTGCCGAGTTTCGGCGCGCCCGGGAGGTCGGCGCCATAACTCGTCAGATCAACCCCGGTCAGCACGATCTCGGCGTGGCCGCGCTCGACCAGCGCGCGGACCTGGCTGACAACGGCGCCCATCGGCACCGAGCGCGAATTACCGCGGCCGAAAGGAATGATGCAGAAGGTACAGCGATGATCGCAGCCGTTCTGCACCTGCACGAATACCCGCGGCAGGCCTTTCTGAAATCCGTCGACGAGATGCGGCGCCATTTCGCGGACCGCCATGATGTCGGCGACCGCGATCTTCTCGCTCGCTGCAATCCCGAACCCCGCACCGGCGTCGAGCGCCGTGCGGGCCGCGCGCCAAGCTTCCCCCCGCATCTTGTCGTCATTGCCGACGACGCGATCGACCTCGACCATATCGGCGAACATCCGGGGCTCGATCTGCGCCGCGCAACCGGTCACGACGATACGCAGTTCCGGCCGCTCGCGCTTCAGCCGCCGGATCGATTGCCGCGCCTGCGCCACGGCTTCGTTGGTGACCGCGCAGCTATTGATGACGACGGTGTCATTGAGGCCTGCGCTCTCTGCCTCGCGCAAAATCACCTCGGATTCGAAGGCGTTGAGGCGGCAGCCGAAGGTGACGATTTCGACGCTCATGATCTATGCGACGGAAGCAAACAGCGCCGGATCGAAGCGGCCCTCATACTCGAACGTCGCCGTACCCGTCATCAAGACGTGGTCATCCCCCTCGCGCCACTCGATCAAGAGCTCGCCGCCGGGCAGCGCGATCTGCACCCGGCGATCGGCGCGCTTGAGCCGCGCCGCCGCCACGGCGGTGGCGCAGGCGGCCGAACCGCAGGCCTTGGTCAGCCCGGCGCCGCGCTCCCAGGTGCGGATCGTGATGTGGCCGCGGTCGACGATATGCGCGAGCGTGATATTGGCGCGTTCGGGAAAGATCGGATGGTTTTCCAGGAGCGGGCCGAAGCGGGCGAGATCGTAGGCGTTGACGTCCTCGACCCAGAAGATCGCATGCGGATTGCCCATGCTGACCACCGAAGGCGTGTGCAGCACCGGTGCGTCGATCGGGCCGATCTGCAGCTCGATCGAACGGGTGTCGCGAAACTCTTCCGCCAGCGGAATATCCTTCCAGCCGAATTTCGGCGGGCCCATGTCGACAGTGTAGAGATCGCCGGATGGTCCCTGCCAGCAATCGAGGAGCCCGGCCCGGGTCTCGAAGGTAGCGGCGGTTTGGCCGGTGTCCTCGAACAAACGGCGCGCCACGCAGCGCATGCCGTTGCCGCAGGCGGCGGCTTCGGAACCGTCATTGTTGTAGATGCGGATGAAGGCCTCGGTGCCCTTGAGGCGCGGCGGCTGTAGCACCATCAGCTGGTCGTAATGCACGCCGCTAGGGGTGGCTATCGCGCGGACTTCCTCTGACGTGACGATGGCGGACTTGTCGCGCATATCAACCACGACGATCTCGTTGCCGATACCGTTCATCTTGGCAAACGCTTGGTTGGCGAGCGCGCTCATGGAATTTCCCGATTGTGCGCCCCTTATATGGCCAATGATGCCGGATTGGCCAGTGCGGCAAATCTGTGTCGGCTACCTTCGCTGGACAGAGAAGGCCCATGACATATCTGGGATGGGACGAAAGCCGACCTTGCGTGTTAGCCTGCATCCGCCGCCTGCGGAATCCGGGAAGACGCTGCGCAACGCCATTGCCCAAAAAACCATGGAGTCCGTCCGAATGAATCGCTGCCGCTTTTTTCGTCTTGCCATGGTCGCGCTGGTCCCGGCAGCCGCGATATGGCTGGGGCTTGGCAACGTGCCGGCGCAAACGCCGCCTCCCGCTCCCCCGGCCGTCAGCACGCCAACGCCACCGGCGCCTGCCCCGTCCGCAACCCCCGCCCCGGCACAACCTGCAACCCCAGCTCCGGGAGCCAGTTCCCCGGCCGCGCCTGGCACGCCGCCTGCAACGGCTGAGACCCCGCCGACCCCGCCGCCGGCTGCCGCGCCGGTCCAGACCGCAGATCCGTTCGGCGAAGAAATCCCGCTGACGCCGAAAACGGTTGTCATCATGAGGGGCAATGCCAATTGGGATTCGGCGTTCGAGACCCTGATCAATTCGTTCAAGGCGCTGTCGGCATTGCTCGACAAGCAGGGCATCAAGCCGGCCGGCAATTCGATGATCGTCTACACCGCGACCGACGACACCGGCTTCACGTACCTTGCGGAGATACCGGTCGAGCAGGAGCCAAAGAATCTGGGTAAGGACATGAGCATCGGCAAATCGCCCGAGGGCAAGGCGCTGAAGTTCGTCCATCGCGGCTCCTACGACAATATGGACAACACCTATGAGGCCATCACCAATCACCTCGACGACAAGAAGCTTGAGGCCAAGGACACCTTTGTCGAGGAATACGTCACCGATCCCCTGAAGACCGCGGAGGACAAGCTGGTGATCAACGTCTATGTGCCGCTGAAATGAGCCTCATGAAGCATCGCGCTCCCCTCTTCGCCGCCATCGCCGCGGGCACGCTGCTTGCCGCGCCCGCGCTGGCGCAGACCGCGCCGCCTGCAATGATCTCCGTCACCGGCGAAGCCACCGTATCGGTGCCGCCCGATCAGGCGCAGATCGACGCCGGCGTCACCACCGAGGCCAAAACCGCGCGCGAGGCGTCTGACGCCAACAACGCGGCGATGGGCAAGGTGCTGCTGGCGTTGAAGGGCGCCGGCATCGAGGAGAAGGATTATCAGACCTCGCGGCTGTCGCTGCAGCCGGAAAGCGCGCCGAACCGCAGCAGCGGCCCGGCGACCATCGTCGGCTACCGTGCCAGCAATCGCGTCACCATCCGCCTTCGCGACGTCACCAAGGTGGCAAGCGTCATCGATACGCTGGTGGGCGCCGGCGCCAACGATATCGGCGGCATCAATTTCACGGTGTCACAGGCGTCAAAACTGCTCGATGACGCCCGCGAACAGGCGATCGCCGATGCCCGCCGCAAGGCCGAAATATACGCCAAGGCCGCCGGCGTCACGCTCGGCGCGCCGCTCAGCATCTCGGAGGGCAGTACGCCGGTCCCGATACCCTATCGCAGGATGGCCGCCGGCATGGCCGCGGCAGCACCCGTGGCCCAGGGCGAGGAGACGCTGCAGGTGACGGTAGCCGTATCCTGGGCGATCAAGCAGGCGGGACAGTGATGTTGTTCTCGCCGAGCGCTGGGACCCATAGCCTCGTCCTGAGCGGCCAGGGCAGTCGGGTGTCACAGTCTTCGAAGATGGAGATCGGGGTCATAGGTCTTCGGCTCGCGCATCGCCTCGCCGGCACGACGAGGGATTGAAACGAGGGCTTATAGCTCCACCACCTGCCCCGGCTTGAGCGTGACAAAACGCTCGCGCGGCAACTTCGCTTCATCGAGTGCCGCACCCAGCGCAATGGCAGGCGCGTCGATCGCCTCGTCGGTCAGTTGAAACGTGCCGTGATGATGCGCCAGCGCCTGCCCGGCGCCGCAATCGGCCAGCGCCTTGACCGCATCCGACGGGTTCATGTGCTGATCCTGCATGAACCAGCGCGGCTCATAGGCGCCGATGGGAAGGATCGCCAACCGCAACGGACCATGTGCCTGCGCCACGCGACGGAAATGCTTGCCGTCGCCGTAGCCGGAATCGCAGACGATGTAGATTTTGCCGGCGGGAGTCTCCACGACGAAACTCGCCCACAGCGCCTTGTTGCGGTCGAACAGTCCGCGCGCCGACCAATGCCGCGTTGGCACCAGCGTCACCGCGATGCCGTTGCCAAGTTCAACGCGGTCGTGCCAGTCGAACGCTTCGGCGCGGATCGCTTCATCGGCGCTGCGCATGGTGACATCGTTGCCGAGCGGGGTGATCACGCGTGGCGAGAATTTCGCGGCGAGTTTTGACAGCGTCGCAACGTCGAGATGATCGTAATGACCGTGCGATACCAGCACGATGTCGACCGGAGGCAGCGCCTCGAACGCAATGCCCGGGTCGTTGCAGCGCTTCGGTCCGGCCCAGCTCACCGGCGACGCCCGCGCCGACCACACCGGATCGACCAGGATGTTCAGTCCGGACGTCTGGATCAGCCAGCTGGCGTGGCCGACGAACGACAATCGCGCCTTGTCGCCCCAGACGCGCGCCGGCGGCGTGTCGGCATGCGGGCTCGGTGCCCATTCGGGCCAGGCCTGCCGCTGCCTGCCGGGGCCGAACTGCCAGCGCAAGACTTCGCCGAGCGATTTCGGCGGCGAGCCGTCGGGATCGAGAAAGCGCGTGCCGTCGAAATGATCGGACACCGGTCCGGAATAGGTCTTCATTCTGTTAATCCAGACCGATGGCACGCCGATGATTGCGGCCGCGCCAGCCAGTACTCCAAGAACACGACGGCGGGTAATGGGCATGGCCCGATTGGCCCCAAAAACGCGCGTTTCGGCAAGGGGCTAGTCGGTCGTCCCGCTTCACGAAAATGCCATTTTGCCGCGGGCTTCCTTGACTTTCGGGGGTGAGAGGGGTTTAACGCCCGCAATCATCGGAAAGACGTTCTTTTCGACCCGCCGCCCGGTCCTCGAGGCCGGAGGCCAACGCCCGACAGCGCGATGCGCCCTCGGGCGCAAAAGTGTTTGGATTATCGGTCTCGGCGTTCTGGCCAGGAGACACAATAGGTCGTCATCACCCGCGAAAGCGGGTGATCGGGTATCCGAAAGCAGCTCGTTTGAGCCGAGAAGCTGCGGCGTACTGGATACCGCTTTCGCGGGGTATGACGGGAGTAAATAGCGCGGCGCTTGCAACAGGCAAAGGACAACGGAATTGTTCGACAATCTGTCGGAAAAGCTTGGTGGCATTCTCGATCGGCTGACGCGGCGCGGGTCGCTGACGGAGGCCGATGTCGATGCGGCGATGCGCGAGGTGCGCCGCGCGCTGCTCGAGGCCGACGTCTCGCTCGACGTGGTCAGAAGTTTTACCGAGAAAGTCCGCGAGCAGGCGATCGGCGCCACCGTGGTCAAGTCGGTCACCCCCGGCCAGATGGTGGTGAAGATCGTTCATGACGAGCTGATCGCAACGCTCGGCTCCGACGGCCAGACCATCGACCTCAACGCGGTGCCGCCGGTCGCGATCATGATGGTCGGACTGCAGGGCTCCGGCAAAACCACCACCACTGCGAAACTGGCCCGCCGCCTGACCCAGCGCGACAAGCGCAAGGTGCTGATGGCATCGCTCGATATCTATCGCCCGGCGGCGATGGAGCAGCTCGCGGTGCTCGGGCGCGATCTCGATATCCAGACCTTGCCGATCGTCGCCGGCCAGAAGCCGGCGCAGATCGCGCGCCGGGCGCTGGAGGCCGCAAAGCTCGGCGGCTACGACGTGGTGCTGCTCGACACTGCCGGCCGCACCACGCTCGACGAAGAGATGATGACGGAAGCCGCCGAGATCAAAACCTCGGCCAATCCGCATGAAGTGCTCCTCGTCGCGGACGCGCTCACCGGCCAGGACGCGGTCAACCTGGCGCGGTCGTTCGACGAGCGCGTCGGCCTCACCGGCATCGTGCTCACTCGTGTGGACGGCGATGGCCGCGGCGGCGCGGCGCTGTCGATGCGCGCGGTCACCGGCAAACCGATCAAGCTGATCGGCACCGGCGAGAAAACCGACGCGCTGGAAGATTTTCACCCGAGCCGGATCGCGGGCCGCATTCTCGGCATGGGCGACGTGGTGTCGCTGGTCGAGAAAGCCGCCGCGAATATCGACGCCGAAAAAGCCGCGCGCGTCGCCGAGAAGATGCGCAAGGGCCAGTTCGATCTCGCCGACATGCGCGAACAACTTTTGCAGATGGCGAATATGGGCGGCATCTCAGGCCTGATGGGCATGATGCCGGGGATTGCGAAAATGAAAAACCAGATCGCCAACGCAGGCCTCGACGACAAGATCCTGAAACGCCAGGTCGCGGTGATCGATTCGATGACGCGGCAGGAGCGCAAGAGTCCCGACATCCTGAAAGCCAGCCGCAAGAAACGCATCGCCGCCGGCGCCGGCGTCAAGGTCGAGGACGTCAACAAGCTGCTCAAGATGCACCGGAACATGGCCGACATGATGAAGGCCATGGGTTCGGGAAAACGCGGCCCGATGGCCGGGATCGCGCAGGCGATGGGTTTTGGCGGCGGCATGCCCTCGCCTGAGCAGATGAAGGCGCTGGCCGAAAAGATGCCGGGCGGTGCAGCGCCAGGCGGGATGCCGGCGCTGCCGAAGGATCTCCCCGCCGGCCTGCGCCAGGGCCTGCCGAACTTGCCGGGGCTTACGGGACTGAGCAACAAGCCGACCCTGCCGGGCCTTGGCGGCTTTCCCGGATTGGGGAAGAAGAAGTGAAGAGTTGCACGACCCTCTCTCTATTCGTCATTCCGGGACGCGCGGTTTCGCGCGAGCCCGGAATCATACTCCCGATTGTGGTTATGGATTCCGGGTTCGCGCTTCGCGCGCCCCGGAATGACGAGCTAATTGAACAACTCGCTATCAACCAACACTATCAGGAGAACTAAATGTCAGTCGTTATCCGCCTTGCCCGCGCAGGCACCAAGAAGCGCCCGGTCTATCACGTCGTCGTCGCCGATTCGCGCTTTCCGCGCGACGGCCGCTTCATCGAGCGGCTCGGGCATTTCAATCCTCTGCTGCCGAAGGACAACGAGGCGCGGCTGAAGCTCGACATGGACAAGGTCAAGGCCTGGCTTGCCAAGGGCGCGCAGCCCTCGGACCGGGTGTCGCGCTTCCTCGATGCCGCCGGCGTGGCGAAGCGCGCCGCGCGCAGCAATCCGGAAAAGGCCGTGCCGCGCAAGGAGCGCAAAGCGCAAGCCGAAGCCGCCGCCAAGACGGCGTGAGGTTCAGGGATGTCCTCGGCCTCGTGCTTCGAGACGCACGGCATTCGCCGTGCTCCTCAGCATGAGGGACTATCCCCTCGTCCTGAGGAGCGCGCACTTGCGCGCGTCTCGAAGGATGAGGCCAATTAATGCCCGGGTCACAAATTTGCGTCGCCCGGATCGGCGCCGCGCACGGCGTGCGCGGTGCGGTGAAGCTTTGGACGTTCACGGAAGACCCGCTGGCGGTACAGCACTATGGCCCGCTGATGACAAAGGACGCGCGTCAGTTCGAGGTGACGCATGTCCGTGAGGCCAAGGGACACTTGGTCGCGACGCTGAAAGGCGTTGCCACGCGCGAGGAAGCCGAACGGCTCAATGGCGTCGAACTCTATGTCGCGCGCGAAAAATTGCCGGCGACCAGCGAGGATGAATATTACCATGCCGACCTGATCGGGCTCGCCGCGGTCAATGCCGCGGGCGAGCCGCTCGGCCGCGTGATCGCGATCCACAATTTCGGCGCCGGCGATATCATCGAGGTCGCGCCGCCGAATGGCGCCACCATGCTGCTGCCGTTCAGCAATGCCGTGGTCCCCACGGTCGATCTCGAGGGCGGGCGCGTGGTGATCGAACTGCCTGACGAGATCGAGGGCGACGATCCCTCCGGTGTGGGTGCCTGAGCATGGCTGCCGAGACAAAACCCTGGCGCGCGACGGTGCTCACCCTGTTTCCGGAGATGTTCCCGGGCCCGCTCGGCGTCAGCCTCGCCGGCAAGGCGCTGGCGTCGGGCCTGTGGGCGCTCGAGGCGCGCGACATCCGGGACTCGGCCACCGACCGCCACCGCAGCGTCGACGATACCCCGGCCGGCGGCGGCCCCGGCATGGTGCTGCGCGCCGATGTGCTGGCCGATGCCATCGATGCGGCGGATATTGCCCCGGACCCCAAGGACCGACCAAGGCTGCTGATGAGCCCGCGGGGTCGGCCATTGACCCAGTCCCGGATCGTGGAACTGGCCGCGGGCCCCGGACCCCTGATCGTCTGCGGCCGCTTTGAGGGCGTTGACCAGCGGGTCATCGAGGCCCGCCGGCTGGAAGAAGTCTCGGTCGGCGATTATGTGCTGTCGGGAGGCGAAATTGCCGCCATGGCGCTGATCGATGCTTGTGTCCGGCTTTTGCCGGGCGTGATGGGCAAATTGGCCTCCGGCGCCGAGGAGAGCTTTTCCGACGGGCTACTGGAATACCCGCAATATACCCGCCCGCAGGAGTTTGAAGGGCGGCCCATCCCGGAAATCCTGCTATCAGGCGACCATGCCCGGGTCGCGGCCTGGCGCAAAGCTGAAGCCGAGGCCCTGACCAGGGCGCGGCGGCCCGATCTCCTGATGGCCAGAACAAGGGGCCAAAAACCCCCAAAAAGCACGACGGAAGGGTGACAAGCCGCAGCCTTTGCCGTATACGAGCGCCAAATCCGCGCAAGGATAACGGAACACCCGCGCAGCCCGCGCTTTGGCGCCAGGGCGCGCCATGGAGATTTTGCGATGAACCTCATTCAAGAACTCGAAAAAGAGCAATTCGAGAAATTGTCCGCCGGCAAGGAGATTCCGGAATTCGGACCGGGCGACACCGTGATCGTCAACGTCAAGGTGGTTGAGGGCGACCGCTCGCGCGTACAGGCCTATGAAGGCGTCTGCATCGGCCGCTCCGGTGCCGGGCTCAACGAGAGTTTCACGGTGCGCAAGATTTCCTACGGCGAGGGCGTGGAACGCGTCTTTCCGGTGATGTCGCCGATGATCAATTCGATCAAGGTGGTGCGCCGCGGCAAGGTGCGCCGCGCCAAGCTGTATTACCTGCGCAACCTGCGCGGCAAGTCGGCCCGCATCGTCGAGAAGCAGGATCGCGCCGCCGCCGTCGGCGAGTAATTCTCGCCCGCATCGGATTTGAGGAAAAAAGCGCGGGCTTAACCCCGCGCTTTTTTGCTGCGGCATACCTATGTAACGCCTTACGGCCGCGCATCGACTGATTGTCGCGACAGCGGGCCTCGTGTTAGAAAATCGAATGGTTCCAGATCAGACCATCGCTTGCCGGCTCGTCGCACGGATCGTGATCGACGATCGCAGCCGCCTGCCCGGCCGCTTCTTCGGACGGTTCACGACCTCGGCGACTTCAGGACTTGCACGCGTCGCTTTGATGCCGCGCATGACGTTTCCTTGAATTTGCGCGTGATGCGCTCACCCACGCAAGATCACCTTTGGAGCTTACGCTCATGTCCAAACCGACCACGCTGTACGACAAGATCTGGAACGATCATCTGGTTCACGAGGCCGACGATGGCACCTGCCTGATCTACATCGACCGCCACCTCGTTCATGAGGTGACCTCGCCGCAGGCGTTCGAAGGTCTGCGCGCGACGGGGCGAAAGGTTCACGCACCGGAGAAGACGCTGGCCGTGGTCGACCACAACATCCCGACCACCGATCGCTCCAAGCCTAACCCGGACCCGGAATCCGCCGAGCAGATCCGCGTGATGGCCGAAAACGCCAAAGAATTCGGCGTCGAATACTACAACGAGTTCGACAGGCGTCAGGGCATCGTACATGTCATCGGCCCCGAGCAAGGATTTACGCTGCCCGGCACCACCATCGTCTGCGGCGACAGCCACACTTCCACCCACGGCGCGTTCGGCGCGCTGGCGCACGGCATCGGGACCTCCGAAGTCGAGCACGTGCTGGCAACCCAAACCCTGATCCAGAAGAAGGCAAAAAACATGCGCGCGGTCGTCGACGGCAAATTGCCCGACGGCGTCACCGGCAAGGACATCATTCTTGCGATCATCGGCGAGATCGGCACCGCCGGCGGCACCGGCTATGTGCTGGAATATGCCGGCGATGCGATCCGCGCGCTCTCGATGGAAGGCCGCATGACGGTCTGCAACATGTCAATCGAGGGCGGCGCCCGCGCCGGCCTGGTCGCGCCGGATGAAAAAGCTTTTGCGTTTCTGAAGGGCCGTCCGAAGGCGCCGAAGGACGAGGCCTGGGACGCGGCGATGCGCTACTGGGAAACGCTGCGAAGCGACGACGGCGCCCATTTCGATCACGAGATCAGGCTGGAAGCGGCAAAGCTGCCGCCGATCGTGACTTGGGGCACTTCGCCTGAGGACGTGGTGTCGATCACCGGAGTCGTTCCCGATCCCGACAAGATCGAGGACGAGGCAAAGCGGCTTTCGAAGCATCGTGCGCTGAATTACATGGGCCTGAAACCCGGCACCAGGATCACCGATATCAAGCTCGACCGCATCTTCATCGGTTCCTGCACCAACGGCCGTATCGAGGATCTGCGCGCGGCGGCGAAGGTGGTCGAAGGCAAGACCGTCAACGGCAATCTCAATGCGATGATCGTGCCGGGCTCCGGCATCGTAAAGGAGCAGGCGGAAGCCGAAGGCCTCGACAAGATTTTCATCAAGGCCGGCTTCGAATGGCGCGAACCGGGCTGCTCGATGTGCCTTGCGATGAACCCCGACAAGCTGAAACCCGAAGAGCGCTGCGCCTCGACCTCGAACCGCAACTTCGAGGGCCGCCAGGGATTCAAGGGCCGCACCCATCTGGTCTCGCCGGCGATGGCGGCGGCGGCGGCGATCGCCGGGCATTTCGTCGACATCAGGGAGTGGCGGTAACGTACCCTTGCCTCAACCTCGAGGCATCCTCGAAGGAAGTCGTTAAGCAGTTGGGAGCAGAGTGGGCTTACGGAAGACAAGGCATTTCGCGAGGAGCGAGCCGTGGCCGATAAGCCTGAATTCGTCGATATGATCAGCGAGGCGACCCGGCAGGTCCGGCGCCGGGTGATCCGGCGCGCGGTTGAGCCCGAGGTCAAGGAGAGATCGCGCCTCAGTCATTGGCCGCCGGATCGGTGGGTGCAGTGGCGGATAGAGACCCTGACGCCATGGAAGCTCAAATCCTGGAAGTTCAAGAATTGGAGTTGAGAAACAGCGATAGTTTTCTCGAATGGACTGCAGGCGCCCATCGGGCGCCTGATTCATTTTGAGAACTTGCAAAAATGGGGTGCGAAGCTCGTCATGCCCGGCCTTGTGCCCGGCCTCCATGTCTTGGCATCTTCAAAGCAAGAAGGACGTGGGTGGCCGGACTAGCCCGGCCATTACGGAAAACCAATCATGCCACTGCAGAACTGGAATCCGCCATGACCGTTTATGTGATCGCGCAACTCAAGATGACGGATCGCGCGGCGTATGATCGCTATCAGGCGCGGTTCTTCGAGGTGTTCAGAAAATTCAACGGACGGCTGCTGTCGGCGGATGAAAGCCCGAGCGTCGTGGAGGGCGATTGGAATCGCGACAAACTGGTGCTGATGTCATTTCCCGACGAGACCGCCTATCATGTCTGGGCGGACTCGCCGGAATATCTCGATATCTCGAAAGACCGCAAAGCCGGCGCGCAAGCCATCGTGCTGCTCGCGAAGGGATTTACGCCTGGGACTTAAGGGTCGTCAGCCGCTACCACCACCAGGGCCCAAAGCCGAACCCGAACGTGAATGGGGCCGGCGTGTAATAGGGATACGGCCGATAATAGGTTGGCCTCGCGTAATAATACGGGACGTAACCGTAGCGATAGGGGTGCCGATAGTGGCGACGCGCGCTCAGGTCTGTCGCTTTCGACGTGTCGAGTGGCTCTACGCCAGCTTTCGGCGAAGCCGCGCGGCCGGACCAGTCGCCGGCGGTCCGGCCAGCGCCAGGACTCCCGCAACGATCGCAGCTCCAATCAATGTCTTCACGGCACGCCCCTCATGATTTCCTCAGCGCGCGGACAACGCACGGCAGGCGCGCGCGGTTTCATGCGGCACCACGCGGCTCAAGAAACAAGCCCGCAGCGCGGGCCTGTTTTCGCCGCCGCGCGAAGAGAATAGCGCGCCCCATATCACCAGCGGCGCCAGTGGCGCCAATGCCGGCGATAATGCCAGCGGCGCCAGTGCACTTCGGTGGTGGTCATCTGCTGTGAACCGTCCTGAATCGCCGCGGCGGCGCCGGGGTTGCTCAGCGACAGCGCCTGGGCACGCTCGGCCGGAGCGGCCAGCACGAGCAACGCGCCGACGGCGGCAAGCCCCAGAACCCTGTTCATGTTCATCTCTATCCTCCCTTGAGTCATCCGATGTCACGCCTGCGCCGTACGCCCGATCAACTCGGCCGCCTCGCTGCAATGTAGAAAATCAGGCTAAAGTGAGCGACGTGAATGCGAAATGAATGGCTGCGCCGCAGAGATGAATGCGAAACGCGCGAGCTCGGTTCGCCGCGCACACCACAATTTTCAGTGGCGCTCAAAACCGGCATAAGCTGCCGTCCGTATCTGGTGACAGCTTCTCGCCACAGGAGATTGTCATGGCATCGTCGCTCACAAGGCATCGAATATCGCGCTTGGCTTTCGCCGCCATATCAGCCGTCGCAGGGTTGTCGTGGGCGAATGCAGCTTTTGCCTCGCAAGGTCCCGGCGTAGGTCCGGGGACCGCGAGCAGCTTCACGCAAGTGATAATGGCGATCATCGTTTACGGGACGTCGGCACTGGTGGTCGTCGCCGGGCTGATCGGCGCCGCGCGCCGGCGCTCGCACTAGTACCTCGGCACAGTGATTATGACTTTTTGGATGTGACGGGATAGGCGCGGCCCATTTTGGCGCGGGCCTTTTCGGTTGTGAACATCCATTTGATGCGGGCGCCGGCGGCATTTCGTTGTTTTTCCCATGCGGCGATTTCGCTGAAAAGGCGCTTGGGGTCGTCGAATTCTACGGTCCAGGCACTGGCCGCGGAGTACGCCGATCTCGATCTCGACCATGTTGAGCCAGCTGGCATGCTTGGGGGTGTAGTGGAACTCCAGGCGTTGCAGAATGCGGCGGGCTTCGGCGGGAGGGAATGCTTCATAGAGGGCGCCGGCCGAATGGGTGGACAGGTTGTCCTGCACAACCCGGATGCAGGCGGCATCGGGATAATGGACATCGACGAGTTCGCGCATGCAGTGGGCGTAATCTTCTGCCGCCCGCCGCTCGGTGACCTTGACCTTGCGCCATGGCCGATGCACGTCGATGCAGACGAAGAGATTGACGGTGCCGTTACGGCGGTACTCGTAGTCATAACGCTCGATCTGGCCCGCTCGGCCGGGATCGGCTGGCGCACCTCGCCGATCAGTTGGACCGGGCTCTCGTCGAAGCAGACCACCGGCTGCTTAGGATTGGGCGCTTCGGCATAGAGGTCGAGTACGTCTTCCATGCGGGCGACATATTCGCCATCGACCCGGGGAATGCACCACATATCCTTGCGCCAGGGTTTCAGACCGTTTTCGGCCAGCCGCCGGCGCACCGTCTCGCCCGACAGGCTCTCGTGCCCGGTCAGCTTGACCATGGCGTCGGCCAGCAGTTCCAGCGTCCAGCGGGCGCGGCCTTTGGGAGGGTTTGCGCAAGCCGTCGCCACCAGCAAGGCTTCTTCCTTGCCGGTGAGCTTGCGCTCCGCCCCAGGACGGGGATCCTCGCTCAGCGCCCGTTCCAGATTGCCTTCCACGAAACGCCGCTTGGTCCGGTACACGGTGGAACCGCCCACCGCCACCGTGCGCGCAATCTCTTCATCGCCGCGGCCGGCATCGGCTGCCAGCAAGATCTGGGCGCGCTTGAGTTTGCGGGCGGCTCGTTTGCCTTTGCTCAACATCGCGGTGAGTTCACAGCGTTCGGCTTGGCTCAATTCGACCCGATAACGTACATTCATTCCGACCTCCTTGTTGGAGGACCGGACGAATTGAAAAATGAATTGAAAATCAGGCGCCGCCCGCAGCCTCAGCGCTCAAGGCTTCACTGAAAAGCAAGGCCAGTACCTGGCTTTCATCTACACCTACTCGCACATGTTCCGACGCCCACCCGCCGAGACCGACATGCAGCGCCACTTTCAAGTCAGCCCGCCTTCGGTCCACCAGATGATCGTGACCCTCGAACGAAATGGCCTCATTCGGCGTCAACCCGGCGTCGCCCGAAGCATCCAAATCCTCGTTGCTCCGGAAGACCTGCCCATCCTAGATTGGCTCAAAATCAACCAGTCATAATCACTGTGATGAGGTACTAGGGTCTGCTTCAGCTTCGCTGTATCAGACCCGTCGTTGGTGTTTGCTTGAGCATGAAAACCGGTGCCCGCTTTTCGGGGTCAAGCTCTAACTAGCCAAGGGCTCCGCCCTTGATATCCCTTGCGCCTGAGCCTGACGAGGGTGCCATGGACGATCGCAGAAAATCAGGGGTGAGCTGTGGTTGAGGGGCAGAAGTAGCCGGTACGATCCGGTTGCTGGCGTGCAGCCGGGAGGCGGCGATGAACTCCTTCTACGAGCACCACAAGGACAGCATCCATTGGCATTATCGTTGTTTCGACCGCATTCTGCTGAATGGGTTGATTCAGCCGTTCCAGCAGCCGGAGCGGGTCGTCGGCTTTTTCAACACCTATCGCCAGCTATACCCGGTGACGCGGTACACCCTGCGCGACATCGCAGACCAATTTCAGCGCTGGGTGACGGAGCGGGCCGAAAAACGCAACATCCCGATTGTCGAAGCACCGAAGGGCCGTCGTGACGAATTCGTCGACCCGTATTTCGAGCGGGCCAAGCCCGACGCAATCGTGGTCATCCTCAAAGCGCGAGAACCGGCGCGCATCATGACTGCCATCGGCGACAAGGTCGCTAACCGATGGCACCTCCAGTTCGCGCAACGCTGGGTCATTCAATACAACTTTTATATCAATGACCGGAACTGGGGACGAATGTTCGTGCGCGTCTGCCCGTACCTGCCATTCTCCGCCCGTCTCTGCCTCAACCAGCACCATTGGCTGGCCAACCGCATGCGCGAGCAAGGCATCGGATTCAAGCAAATCGGCAATGCCTTCCTGAAATGCGCAGCTCCTGAGCGCTTGCAAGAGCTCGCCAACTCGCTCACCCCTCGGGATCTGGTCACCTGCGGCCAAAAGTGGCTGGCGCACCTCACGCCCTTCTTCACCGCAAGAGAACGAGAGCATGCGGGCTGCCAGCACCGGCTGTTCTTCTCGCAAGTCGAGTACTGCGACAACCTCATCTTCCGTCGTCGTGCGGCACTGGATAATCTCGGCCAACGCCTGCTCGATGCCAATCGGACAATCGGCCAGCCGAACAAGATCACCGTGATCTTCGGTCGCAAGATCAGCAAGCATTATCGGGGCAAGCTGCAAACCGAGATCGAGGACATGGACCTACCCAACCCGGTGATTCGCAGCCACTATCGCAACGGCTTCATCAAGCAGTACGTTCGCGATCACCTCATCCTCCGGACGGAGGCAGCGAGCAACAACGTCAACGATTACGGCGTCAAGAAAGCCGTCGAAAATCTACCTGTCCTCCAAAAAGCACTATCGGCGATCAACGATAACTACCTCAGCGTCCAGCAGGATATCCTGGAAACCTTTGTAGATCGTGGCCAGCTGCGAAAGCTCGCGGAACCGACAATCACGTCGACGGGAAAGCGCATTCCGGGTCTCAAGCTCGATCACCCTCGGCAACTCGCCGTGATGCATGCGCTCGTACGATTCGCACACATCGCAGCCGGCAATACATTCACCACCGCCGAAATCCGTCCCGCCGTCATCGCAGCGCTTGGCTGTGCCCCCGAAAACTACACACTCGCCTCACTCCGTTATGATCTATCAAAACTCCGCGCCAAAGGCCTCGTCGCCAAGCTCCCGAATTCCCGACGCTATCAACTCCTCCCGCAGGGGTACTCGATCTGCCTTCTCTTCCTGAAGCTCTTCGAACGCGTCTATGCCCCACTCACGGCAGGTCTTCTCAGCCCCATCAAAGCAGATGTCCGGCTCGAATCCCAAAGGCGATCTCAACTCGATCGCCTCTACCAGCGTGTCATCGATGATCTCAATACCCTCGTCCGAGCGGTCGGCCTAAAGGCCGCGTGACTCCAACCTCAAACGGGAACAAAATCCACGCTACAGGCACGATAACGGTCTAACTATAACGAGCGTGAACCCATGCGGCGGAGTCCGCTTTAAGGCGCATTCCGGGGCAAGTCGAACATCGCGCGAGGTCCGAAAAGTGCCCGGGAAGAGACGTCCTACCAGCTGTTAGGACTCGATCTAACTGCGTTTGAGCGCAGCCATAGTGGGGCGGAAATCGCTCCCCGATTGGTGTAGCGAGCCGCGCTGCCGGCACGAGCAGGAACAGGAGCTTGTGAGATCGCTACCGATTTCAACTTGGTAGCCTTGCTGCCCGCGTCCTGTTTGAATGCCTGCTTGAACCGGGTTGGATCGTTCGCACCTTCGACGATCTTGCGGTTCTTGGGCGTTTTCACGCTGTGATCGTCCCGCACAGCCAGCCGTTTGCGCTTCTTGATATCCGATTCCGCGTGTTGAGCTTTCGTGCCGCTGCGGTGGGCTGCATATTCCTTGCCGTCGATCGGCGCCAGATGCGGCGGATCTTTATCGAGATACGGTCGCCCAATTCCAAACTCCTTGCTATTTGCATCGATCCATTTCCAGAAGCTTTCAGTGGAAATCCATCGCTGCGCCCGTGTCGCGCCTTTGACGCTGACGACATCGGCGGCAAGCCCGTGGCCATAACCGCCGTGGAAGCTCCCGCCATGGTATGACCTGTCATTCGCCGCCTTCAGGCCGCTTATGATCGATTGACGATAGTCGTCGCGGAACGCACTGGTTATGCCAGGCGACAGCCCGGCCTGCTCCGCCGCGTAAAGCGTATAAAACAGCTTCAGCTTGAAGCTGCGATCCATGCCTCCGATCACGTAGTCCATCATCGTCATGCCAACTTTTTCCGCCGCCTTCGGATCCTTCCACGTGAAGTCGTTATCGACGAGCCTGGTAAAGGTTTTGGTAACAGTCTTGGTTTTGCCCCTCTTCTTGACTGTCACTTTCCTCAGCTCTTGCACCTTGATCATGTCGAGCTTGGGCGCCCGTTCGTAGAGCGCCCACAGGAACCGGTCGATGCAGGTCTCCGCTACCAGACACTCGTCCTGAATTTCGATGCGGCTCACAGCGTCCTTGACGTCGTTTGGCACCAGATCTGATGGGTTCGCTGTCGCCATCTGCACGGGCGGTAAATCGGGCGGCAGCATCTGCGACGGATCGGGTAACGCGGCCACGACGATCGATTCCGGCTCATCCGAGGCCGCCGTCGTGTCGGTAGCCATCCCCGTCACCGATTCGACGGCCGTAGCCACATCCGCGCTGGCAATAACGGGGTTGCCCATTGCGATTGCCTGCGGTTCATCCGCGAAGGTTGGCGGCGAGAGATGCTGCGCGGTTCTCGATCGGCACTGCGCCGGTGTTCTCGGTGCCGGCCGAACCGAAGCCAGCCAGCCAGGCGACGATCCAGCCCGCGAGAACGACCGTTCCGCAAAACGCCGGCGCCACTGTCGTAAATCGCCGCGGGTTCATCATACCGTCGCCTCCAATGCTGAACAGCCAGGCAGTCGACCGCGCTGATGTTTCGGACAGAATATGAACGCGCAATGGCGGAAACTGCAGGTCAGCAGATTTTCCAAAGAGTGTTGCCCGACTGCAACGCGGCCGCCGAGCGTTGTTGTGTAGCCATACGACGATGAGTGCCGCCAGATAAGAGAGCTACGATCATAGCCTGGGGCACGCTGGATGGGATGAAAACCCGTTGTTAACGTTAACCAACGAGCGGTTTTCGTCAGCATTCGGGCCGGGATCATGAGGGCGCGCGATCGGTCGGCGCGCCCTGAGCACCCCGAACGTAGCGACAGCCCTCGGCATTCGTGGGCGGCGCGGGCTTCGTCACCAGGTCATCCTCGCCTTCGACGATCACCCCAACCCCAAAGAATGCATGTTCACGCATTCTCCGTTGCAAGCAGCCAAAGTTGCTTTGTTGGGGCCGTGTTCCAAGGATCCAAACGGAAAATTACTGCCGACACAGGCGGCACAGGACTAGCGCTCCGAAAATCCTTCTAGGACGTCGCTGCCCATTACCGGTCGATCGCTGGGGTAAGCGCACCGATAGGATGCGCGAGACTCAGCCCAATCGACTTACGAGGTCCTCGGCCCGCAGATGGGTGTATCGCTGGAGCATCGGAGCTCTTTGTGCCCGCTGATCGTCGAGACCTCAGCGATGTTGAGTCCCTTCTCGAACAGGCGGCTGACAGCCCTCGTGGCGAGATCGTGGAAGCGAAAATCGTCCATCTCGAGCACGAACGCGAAGATGCTCGAACGCGAGGCGGATCGAGTTGCCCGTCACCGGGAACACCCGCTCGGCGTCTCGACCCTTATCAGCCTTCAACTCCTTGCAGGGTCGCAACGGCGCGACGTGACAACGGAATGTCGCGGGAGTCGCCGTTCTTGGTCAGAGGCAGATGAGCGACGCAGCGAACGAGGTCGACGTGCTGCCATTGCAGGTCGAGCATTTCGCCCCGGCGCATGGCGGTCTCGATCGCGAGAATGATCAGGGGCTTCATCAGGGGAGTGCGCCCGCTATCACATGCCGCGAGCAGTCGGGCTTCCTCACCCGCTTTCAGGCGCCGGGTGCGACCTCGGGGAACTTGCGGACGTCTGACCAGCTTCACCGGGTTGCGGGGCAGCCAGAGACCCCACTCGCGGGTCGCGATCTCGATGGCGTGGGACACAGTGTTGAGCTCACGGACGACTGTGGCTGGGGCGACACTCTTTAGACGCTCGTCTCGATAGGTCGCGACGTCAGCGCTCGTCAGCTTGGCAAGCGTCCGGTGGCTCATGGGGCAGCGCAATATCGAGTTGATCCGCGATGCCTCGGACACAGCCCCACGCTTGCCAGGTGTCACCTCAGCGCAGTAACGCGTCAGAAGCTCTCGGAGCGTCGTTTTCTCAGCAAGTCGCGTGTCAGCGACCCAGCCAGACCTGTTGGCTTCTGCTTCGAGGTCTTGCGCCCAGCGCTGTGCGTCAGCTTTTGTGTTGAATGACTTAGCTCGCGGTGCGACGCCCCGACGTCGGACCTGTGCCTGCCAGCGACCCCGTAGTTTTCTGATGGTCGCCATTGTCTGCTGCTCAAATCACTCTTGTTTACTGAGTGAAGGACGCCAGCCACTCGGTGCCAAGGACTATCCCTGTTGGCCCGCAACTAAACCATTGTGCCGCTGATGTGCCGCGTTTGAGCCACAGGCCGAGCGAGGATTCGGAAAGACCTATGGGATCAAGGAGGTCCGGTCGTCGTCATACGACGCCACGTCTGGAATGCGTTGCCGTGCTCAGGCAAAGCTCTATGTTCAAGAAATCGATCCCAATTCGCTCAGGAGTTCGAATTGCGTTCACGGCCCAAAAGGCTTCTCAACATACTGCTAAGGGCAGCTACAGTCGCTTTTCTCAAATCTCGATGGGAAGGTTTCAGTTATGAAGCTTCATGCCAACGCGCGGACTTGTTTTTCATTGCCGCTCGCTCATTGTGAGTCGAGTTATCGACAAAAACGAGTTACCTGCGTTTGTAGCTGATGAGTTTAGGGTAACTCCGCGGACTGTCCATAAATGGGTGAAACGGTTCAGCCCTTACTCTTCTTAGCTTCATTTTGTGCGCGCTTGATTAGGTCGTCGAATTGTTTCCACGTCTTCCCAATCACCGCCAATTTTACGCGAAGCGGTTCAAGGGAATCTTCGATACTGTTTCCTTCAACATCTTTGGCTAGAGTTCTCACGGTCGATGACGAACGGTAAGAATAGAGTGCCACTTTTTTCTTGAAAGCGAAAATCGCTAATCGCTGAAAGGTTTCCTTTTTCTCGCAGAAACGTTTTCCAGTTGCTCTTGCTTGTGGGAAGGGTCTTGTGGGCGCATTTCCATTCAAACCCGGCAGACCCCTTTCCCAATCCACACAGCTGAGACAACCAGAATTCACTGTCCCAATGACCGTCATCCGCCTTCCCCTCGTCGGAAATTTCAAACACGAAACGGGCGAAAAACTCATCTTCTTCCTTGTCCGAGGCCGGAACACGCCAAGAGTCAGGAGCAAACCAGCCCTCTTGCTCGGCAGTGTTGAAGTTCATATGCCATTGTCGTTGCTCTTCTGCCCATGCCTTAATCATTTCCTCGATTTCATGCCAGACGATCACTTGAAGATGCTCAATCCGTTTACTGGCGCGCTCAAGGTCCAGCAAGTTACGAACAACAAGTGCATCGATTCGTTCGTCCGACATATGACCTCCTAGGTCCTATAGATATTCGACACGGTCTAAGAATTGCGCAAGGATGAAATCGGAAAAGTTTGCAGAGATAGAGTCCGTTGATTGGCGCTGACGCCGCACGGCTCGTGAAAACTCTGTCCACGTAGTTGGAACGATATTGGGGGATTTCTCGGATAGTTCCAATTTGCCGCGAGCCAAATAGACGACAGCGAACGGACGTGATTTCAGCTCTTTTGCTCGCTATCTCAACATACCGTCGCAATTGGTCCTTTCCCTCCGGGGCGTCAATCTTGACTTCGACGCATAAATAGAAGCGCTTGCTATTGATCTCGATATCTAGGCGGCTGGTGCTCTCCGTAAGAGGATCGACTTCCGTCGAAACCCTCACCTCTGTAGTAACTCTGTATTCAGCATCCCAAATTCTTTGGTCGTTTAAGCCAGTCCCGTCACTAAAATTGATGCCGCGCATCCAGCTTTGAAACACGGTATTCCCGAATCCATGAGATTCCTTCGGGTTTAATAACCAAGCAAGCACTGATGCATGGCGGATTTCATCGCGGCGCAGTCCAGCTACAGTCCAGAAATCGATCAGCTTTCCAGCCCTGTGCAACTGTTCAAATTGCAATCGGAACTTGCCACAAAAATCCTTCAGGGCATCCACGTTCGGGAGAGTATCTCCACGCGGAGGACTGAGCCCACTTACCGCGTCGCTCATCTCGCGGAAATTGATCAGGAACGTCTTCAGCGAATTCAATGATGCATCGGGCTCAGAGGGTTGGATCTTTTGCAAGTCTGATAAGAACCCAACTAGCGAATCGACCTCCGCCTTTCTGTTCGAAGGAGCGCGCATGGGATCCCACTCGTCTTTGGCGGCCTGCTAGATGCCAGGGGAAGGAAACGGTTTGAGAATAGCGCTGCTTTCTCGTCACGCAATGCCCATTATAGCCTACTAAACCACGCCATTCCGTGCACAGACAAGATAAGCGACGCTTTCGGCCCCGAGCTCTCGCTGTGAATAGCTCTGGCGCGATCTGAGGGGAATACGGAGAGGTTGGTCTGCTCCAAGATGACCGAGAAACAAATGCGCCAATTCGTGTGCTATCGTCACGAAGCGCGTAGCGGGATCATGATTCTTATTAATATACATTCGATAGAGGCCGGGCGCCCCGACCATTCATACACCCGAGCATCATCGAACTCCGCGCCCTGCTTACCGCTCGTTAAATTGTGCAGTAGTGACATGGAAGACTAACCGAAACATTTCGGACAAAGACCCTGAGAAATATTTGGCTGAACGGCGCGAGGGTTCTAACCTCGGCGAGGCTGAGGTGCGCACCAGGCTAGCCAGCCACCTTATCCCGTTCGACGAATTAGTCGCCAGCGACTACGAGGCGTTTCTTACGGCGCGGGCCGAACTAGTGCACAATGCGATGAACGCCCTATGTGGTGCAGGAACGTAGGTCGTCGCAACAGGATTGGTATTCGGCGAATTTCCAGTCGGGGATAGAATGCCCGCGGCGCCCAGCGGTTGGGTGGGTTAGCGGTCGAATGAATGTCAGTGATTTGACGTCCATAGAAATTCGAAAGCATACCAACTAATCTGCCTTCATTCGTTGAGAAATTGCTTTATCGATCAAGCGTCTTACAGTCGCATCAACAGATTGAAAAGAGCAGCGTCGCATAAATTCCATTGCTCCGAGCTCTGCGAACAACTTTCCAAATACTTCATCGGCGAAGCTAGAAGAGATTAGTGGTATCCCGCTGAAATCGAATAGGATCGCGTTCTTCTTATCGACTAAGATATTATCGATCTTTTGCCTTGCGCGACGACCAAACTCTCTGCTGCCAAATCCTTCTATTTCCTTCTCCACCTGAAATAAAATTTTATCCTCGACTTGAGTATAGTGCATATCGATATAGTCGTTTGCAGGCTCGTGGACCTTACCCTTAAAAACAAATGCCTTCTCTAGAAGACGTTCGGTAGAGTAATTTATGGTGGCGCTGATAAAAGAGCCTCGAAATGGAACATTGTCAGCCTTCACCGACAATCCCTTTCCATCATATTTGAGAACAGCGTGATTTGAGAGGATTAGGAGAGAGCCGTTGCTCTCTTCGCAACACTTGAATGTCCCGAAGAGGCCGTTCCCTTGATTTGTAGCCGAATTCCTTGTGACACCCTCTCGAATTGCGCGATCTAAAGCGTCAGGGTCACTCGTAATCGAAGGAATAGCCCTGCGAAGCGTGGACGGTATGCCCAGCCCAGCATCGGCAACATAAAATGTTACACGGTTTCTGGATGGAAACGATTGGATCTGCACAAGGCCGCCGATTGGGCTTTCAGCGTGATTCAAGACGTTGTCGGTGATTTCGTTGAGCGCCCATTCGAGGGCTTTCAGCTGAGTCCGCTCCTGAACCTTGATGGTCTCCATCAAAATATCCATCGCTTGATTCACTACGTTGTGCTGAGCGTCACCATCGAGAAATTGAAGCGCCGGGAGATTGTTAGACCGCCTTTGTTCGTTTCGAGCATACTTTTGCGGGTCAATAAAATGAGCCCAATTGGTATTGGTAAACAACCGCCTCAATTTTGGGTCGGTCGGTTCCACTAGAGAGAAGTCGATCTGATTCATCCGATAATAGGCAGCGTAGCTTGACAGCGGGAGCATCAAATCCGCGTCTACGTATTTCACCGCCGAAAAATCCAGAGTAACGTCGAGATAGCCTAATTTTTGGATCAGTTGAAAAATGCAGACGAGTGCCGCTCTCGTTTCTGATCGGAGATTGCCTTCAAAGATGATTTTGTTTCCTTCAGAACGGATCATTCAAATGCCGCCGCCGATCCCAAGGTAAATCCGACCAATATCAATGCCCGCTGGCGGACGCAGAAGGCCAGTTGTTCCGACATCGATGCCCAACAGAACGCGCCACATCCGCTTGCGCCGTCTTTGTGCCGATGTGAGAATCGGACAAGAAAAAGCGAGTTCCGACCCACATTATCGCTGAAATTGCAGGCATTTACAAACGGAAGAGCGTTGCTATGCCAGGGCCCAGGTCCGTCGATCATGGCAGAGATTATAGGGTTGGCGTGCCAACGAGCCGTTCCGCTCGGCCGCGCTGAGGAAGCCAGGCGAACTGCCGAGCAGCTCATCGCGGCTCGCCCGAATTTCACGATTGACGCATGGCTCAAGACCCACTTCCGCCGCGATATGGCGCGTGTTGAGGCCGATACCGCTGCCCCTGCGCGCCGCCGGCTTCCGTTGGGTTGAGCGCAGTCCTGGAAGCCGGAGTTGAAACATCATTTTCTGCGCCGCGAAATGTCGAGATGACGTGAAGCGAAATTGTGCGCGGCTCATACCCAAGCCAGCGAGCTTCACGGGCAACCTGCAGGATGCTAGTGTCGATATATGTTTCAAATGGAAAATAATTGATTGGTTCGCGAAGTTAGCGATGTTTGCTACCAGAGCGAGCCACCCAAACCATCCCGGAATGTTCACCAGCGGCGCCCGCGATCCCCGGGCTGTCTCAGAGAGGAACCGCCATGACTGTGTCAGACGCCCCGACCAGATTAACTTTTGAACCGCCGGGGCCAGGATCATGGGAGCAGGACCCCGTGCACTTCCCGCGCCCGATGACGCGCTACTTCCAGGAGACGCATCCCCCTCCGTTCAGAAAGGGCACCAATGATTTTGCTCGTTTCTACGGGCTGCTGATCGATGGCCTCCAAATGGGCTACGTGAACGGTTTCGGCTACAATCAGGTGTTGCCAGCTCCAGACGCGGAAATCCCCCAGCGCTTTCAGCGCGCCGAACAGGTCTATGCGCAGAAGCTTTGGCGAGAGCAGCTTCGCGACTGGGACGAAAACCGCAAGCCATCCGCCATCGCCAAACATCGGGAGTTGCAAGCCGTCGATCCTGACGCCCTGTCGGATGCCGAACTCATTGCGTATATGAGGCGTTGTCGCGACCACCACTCGGCCATGATCGCGCAGCACATGGGATTCACTGCCGGTGCCGTGCTCCCAACCTCGGACTTCCTCGCGCATGTCGGTGACTGGACAGGTCTGCCACCGACCGACCTGTTGGGACTCATGCGCGGTTCGGCGGAGGTGTCTTCAGGTGGTTCCGATGAGATGGAGCGACTGAAGAAGTCGTTCGCGAAGGACCAAGCTGCCCGCAAGATTCTCGAGTCTGCCGGCGACCCTGCCGAGGTGCTCGCGAGCCTGCGCGCACTGCCTGGAGAAACAGGCGCGGCTGTCTCCGGCTACCTTAATCTGGTCGGCAACCGCCTGATCGATGGCTTTGATATCGCCGAGCCCACCGCGCTTGAACTGCCCGACGCGCTCCTCAGAGCCATCCGCATCGCCGTCTCCGGAGAAACTCAAGGCGTTTCGGATGTTGATGCACGCATTGCCGAAGTCCGCGCCATGGTTCCTGACGCGCACCGTGGCGAGTTCGACGATTTGCTCGGCGAGGCCCGCCTGACCTATCGTCTCCGCGACGAACGTGGTGTCTATAGCGACATCTGGGCCGCGGGTATCATGCGTCGCGCCGCCCTTGCGGCTGGCCGGCGGATTGCGCAGCGCGGTCGCATCGCCAATCCTCATCTCATGCTGGACGCAAGCTTCGATGAAATGTGCGCTCTGGTCGCCGGGACTGGCGGTCCGTCCGCAGATGAGCTTGCCAGCCGCGCCGCATACCGCGCGGCCAACACCGCCAAAGACGCGCCGGCATCGCTTGGCCCGCCCGCGCCGCCTCCGCCCGACCTCGCGGCGTTGCCCCCATCGGTCGGCCGTGTGATGCGCGCGATGTTCATCGGCCTTGGCCACGTCTTCGGCAGTTCCCAGGCGCAGAACGAAGAAAAAGTCCTCTATGGCATTGCGGCGAGCAAGGGCATCTACGAAGGACCTGCTCGCCGCGTCTCCGGTCCCTCCGAGTTTGGACAGATCGTCAAAGGCGATGTGCTCGTGACCGAGTCGACAACTGAGGCCTTCAACATTCTACTCCCGCTGCTCGGCGGGATCGTCACCGACAATGGCGGCCTGCTTTCGCACGCCGCGATCGTCGCGCGCGAATACGGCATCCCCGGAGTCGTTGGCACGCGCGAGGCGACCGAACAAATCGCCGATGGCGCTCTTGTTCGTGTGGATGGTGATGCCGGCGAGGTCACGGTGCTTGAGTGAAGAAGGTCGTTCCTTTCAGCAAGGCACGCGAAACATCGCTCTATGGGTCGAAGGCCGTTGGGCTTGGCGATGCCGTTCGACAGGGCCTGCCGGTCCCGCCCGGCGTGGCGCTATCGGGTGACCTGGTCGAGGCTGTTGCCTCGGCCGATGAGAAGGCGATCGAAAAAGTGATGAAGGCGGTCGCTGACTTGTCGGCGCCGTTCGCTGTCCGCTCGTCCGCTGTCGATGAGGACGGCGCGGCGGCAAGTTTCGCCGGGCAGCATTTGACCGTGCTCAATGTTCATTCAACGGCCGACGTGCCCGCCGCCGTTCGCGAAGTCTGGTGGTCAGCGAATTCGAACTCGGCCATCACCTACCGTCAACGGGTCGGCCTGTTCACCCGACCAAGCGTTGGCGTTGTCGTGCAAACGCTGCTTAACCCCGATGCCGCCGGGGTTATGTTCACGGAGCATCCCGTCACCGGCGCGGACGAGCGGTTGATAGAAGCAAGTTGGGGATTAGGCGAGGCCGTGGTCGCCGGCCTCGTCATCCCCGATCACTTCCGCCTCGATCGTTCCGGCCGAGTGCTGGAGCGTAAGGCCGGGCGCAAACGCATTGCAATTCGTTCGCTCCCGAACGGAGGCACCTTCGAGCAGCCAGTGCCACCCGCGCAAGTGAATCAGATTTGCCTTGACGATATTAAACTCGCGAAGCTGGGTGAACTCGCTCTGCGGTGCGAGAAAGTCTACGGCCCGCGCCGTGACATTGAATGGGCATTTCAGGAAGGGACGCTCTACCTGTTGCAGTGTCGCGCCGTCACCACCGGGAAGGCGCGCAGCGAGATGCCCGACCCAGGTCCACCGCGGCAAGACCCCGTCGCTTCCCTCCAGCGCGTCGAACTCTTCGCCGGCATGGATCGAAGGCAGTCCGAGCAGATCGCGCGGCTGCTCAAGGAGCGTCGATTTGCGAAGGGCGAGACCGTCATCATGGAGGGCTCGGGCGGCGCCGCCTTCTTCATCATCGAATCCGGAGAGGCAAGCGTTTCGAGTAAAGGCGTCAACCTCGCTACGCTCGGCCGCGGCCAGTATTTCGGCGAGGTCGCCTTGATAGACGGCGGTCCCCGATCGGCCACGGTGACGGCTGCGACCGACCTCGTTTGTTACGCACTCACCTTCTGGGAATTCCGTCCGCTTGTCGAAAGGAACGGAACCATCGGATGGAGGCTATTGCAGGCGTTGGCGAAACAGTTGCGCGACGCTGTCAGCGCCGGATAGAAAATCTCTTAAGCAGCCTGGACGCGAGAAGCAAATGACTAATCGGCTTTCTGTCCAGTAAGGGTCATTTTCAACCCCCGGCGGTCACAGCGATGATGTCTGGTTATCCGATGAAATTTCGATTTGGTTGATGAAAGCTGAGACTGTCGTATCGGTTTCGAATTACGTCGGAAGCTGCCTTCTGGTTAGAAGCTAACGTGGCCCGGGCGTTCCTATCGAAGCTGAATCAAACGCCTAGGTTGTCGCATCATGATTATAACTGCTAAAAATAAGGGGTTTTATCACAGGAAGCCGTTACAAGCTTGCCAGCTTCGGAGGGCAACGGTCTGTCGTGCGCAGGCAAAGTCTACATTAACAGAATAGGCGGAACGAGGGGTTAGAGCTAACCGCGAGCCTCTTGCCATTGCTTTAGCTTGCCCATGAGACTCTTCAGAGCAATGAACGGCTCATTGACGTGCTCCCTTTTATACTTGTTGAACTCACTCGAATCGAGAAGCCGCAAATGGACATTATTTCGATTCTCCCAAAGCTGTTTCAGCTTATTGCAGTCGTCTGTTGATATCCATCCACGTTCCGACGCTCGCCGATAACCCCGCTCAGGGGGTCAAAATTGCACGCCGAAACACAGCCAATGTCTCAGTTGGGTTAATCGAAACCGAAATGGGTTGTCAGCGATATGTCCGATCCACGCCTGATAGCGACCAAAGAGCCGACATAGCGCAAGGTCCGAAAAGTGCTACCAAACACGAACATCACACCGTTTCACTCGATCACCTTGTCAGCGCGCAGAAGGAACCCTTCAGGTATGATGATGCCCAGCGCCTTCGCAGTGCGAACGTTGATCACCAATTCGAATTTTGTTGGCTGTTGCACGGGCAATTCAGCCGGGCGAGCACCTTTCAATACTTTGTCGACATAGATGGCGCCCCGCCGCCACAGGTCGGCTCGATCGGGTCCGAAGCTCATTAATCCACCAGCGCGCGCATGCTCGCTGGGCCCGAACATCGATGGCAGTCTATGAGCGATCGCAAGGTCCGCGAGTCGTTTGGCACCCGCGGTGTATACCGGCGTTGAGAGAACCAATACCGCCTCAGCGCCACCGCTTGTCATGGCCGCAAATGCACTGTCGTAATCCGTCGGACCGGAAACCGGCAGAGTTTGGAGTTGAAGACCTAGGTCGCGAGCCGCCCCCTCTAATGCGCGCAAACCCGGTCGATGCGAGGGCGTGGCTGGGTCCCACACGACCGCGATGCGCGAGCGCCCGGGAATGGCTTCATTAAGCAACTCCAAAAGTTTGACGTTGGTCTCCGTCATCATCAGGGAAATCCCGGTGACGTTGCCGCCTGGACGCGCGAGGCTCGATACGTGGCCGCTGCCAAGTGGGTCGGCGTGGCTAAAGAAAATGATAGGGATCGCTGACGTGGCTCGCTGCGCCGCTCCGGTATAGACGGAACTGGGTGCAACAATGGCGTCTACCTTGAGCCTGACCAATTCCTCAGCCATTTCGCGCATGCGTTCTGGATTACCTTCCGCCCATCGATAATCGATAGTGATGTTGCGGCCCTCCGCATAACCGAGTGCGCGAAGCTCTTGTTGAAACGCTTCCATGGCCTCCGGGAATACAGCTGGACTGTCCCACAGAAAACCCAGACGGTAACTCTTCGTTTGCTGCGCCCGCGCAGCAAACGGCCATACCGCCGCATTACCGAGCGCCATGATGAATTCGCGTCGTCGCATGTGTCCCCCGTGAGAACACGCTTCGTCTAATACTTAAAGCCTAGCACTTTGCCTCTGGGCGGCGAGTGAGAAATGGAAGCAATCACCTTGGAATCTTGATCGGGCCCCGGTCGCAAATGGGTCATTCGCGTCGGTTTGACGATGTCCGCCATATGTCCGGACAGCAGACTAACTCGGACATCATCGTATCAGGGCAGTGGCGATAGGGGCATGCAGCTTTCCGCGAAACGAAGCCTACTGCGTAGTTTTGTGAACATTCACCGATTGTTCGGTATTGCAAGGATCGCAGGACAGGGGCAGCATGAAACAAAACCAGCAACCGTCTAGGGAATTTCTGTTCAGGGAGTGCCTTATGTCTCAGTTGAATGACGTTCTCGATCAGAGTGTTCGTGCGCAGGACGCGCCATTTCTTGTTGCCATGATAGGCGATAAAGACGGGGTGAGGTGGTCGGGCTCGTCGGGCGACCGTGCGACCGGACAAAAGGCGACGCAAGATACGGTCTTCCGGATCTTCTCGATGACGAAGGCGGTTGGCTCAACCGCCGCGATGATCCTGATGGATCGCGGCAAGCTCGACCCGAATACGCCTGTCGATGCGATCATCCCAGAATTCGCTAGGATTAAGGTGCTCGACGGTTTCGACGGTGCCACACCGCGCCTTCGTGTTCCACGTAGCAAGGCAACTGTTCGCCATCTTGCAACGCACACCTCAGGTCTCGTCTATGAATTCTTCAATCCCGATATTCCTAAATACATGGAAGCGACAAGCCATCCCTCGATCCTGTCCGGACTTAAGGCGTCACTATTTTACCCCCTCGCCTTTGATCCCGGCGAGCGCTGGGATTACGGCCCCGGTATCGACTGGCTTGGCCAAATCGTTGAAACCGTCGACGGACGAAAAATCGACCACTTCTGTCGTGAAGAAATCCTGGATCCATTGAAAATGACGGACACGCGCTTCGAAGTTGAGGACCGCATGGCCAGCCGGCTCTCCTCAGTGTCGATCAGGGGTGAAGATGGCAAATTCGCCGATTACCCGCTTGCACCACCATCCCATCCAGAATTTTATGGCATGGGTCATGCGCTCTATTCTACCGCACCAGATTATATGCGCTTTCTTCGGATGTATCTGAATAACGGCCAACTCGACGGGAAGCGATTGCTCAGCGAGAAAGGGGTCGAAACCCTACTCTCGAATCAGATCGGCGATATCAAAGTAGGCACGCTGAAAACAGTCGTGCCTGCGCTCACGGCAGATGCGGAATTTTTCCCTGGACGCAAAAAGACCCACAGCATGGCATTCATGCGTATCGAGGAAGATGTTCCTGGAATGCGCTCGGCCGGCTCGCAGTTCTGGGCTGGCGTTTTAAATACGCATTGTTGGTTCGATCCGAAGAAGAATATCGCGGCGGTTCTCATGACCCAATCGCTTCCCTTCGTTGAACCGCGTTTCATGGGCGTCTACGACAGGTTCGAGCGCGCTGTGTATGCGCAGTAGCCGTAGCTAAAGAGTGCGGCAGGCTTCAACTATCAAGAGGCCCGCCGAATACTCGAGCCGCTCAATTGATCCGCCATCTCCTGCGGACTCGCCGGTAATCGCTGCCGCCTATAATGTCCGAAGCCAAAGCGGACCTGCCACCGCTCCCGTGAGAGCCATCGGTGGTTACGGTAGCTCTATGGCAATGCTAGTTCAGTTGCCTCCAGGACCCTCTTGAATTGATCCCAAAGTTGATCAACTTCATGTTCGAGCTGTTCGAAGTGCTTCCTCGCGGATACGGCCATGCTCTGAATCGCGACATTCTTGAAAGCAAATTCGGAAGTTCCGACCAGACTCTAAAAATGCCTTGGCGCTTTCGATACCTTTCTGCGCCGATTAGTAGTTCTCGTCGTCGCGTGCGTTCATGCGTCCCCCTGGGTTTATTAGATTGTGGCTGTCGACTCGCCGAAAGTTAAATGGGTTGAACGCAGGATGTCGGACGAAAAGGCCCGGCATTGTTGCCGGGCCTTTTATTGTTGAGCTCTGATATTGTTGAGCTCTGAATAATTAGACTTAGTAATCCATACCACCCATGCCGCCCATGCCGCCGCCCGGAGGCATGCCGGCGCCGCCCGGTATTCTTCTTCGGCAGTTCGGCCACCATGGCTTCGGTGGTGATCAGCAGCGCCGCAACCGAGGCTGCGTTCTGGATCGCCACCCGAACCACCTTGGTCGGGTCGATGATGCCCTTGGTGACCAGATTGCCGTATTCGCCGGTCTGCGAGTCGAAGCCGTAGGTTATACGGCATGCTTCTCGAGGATCTTGCCGACGATCACCGAACCGTCTTCACCGGCATTGATCGCGATCTGGCGGGCCGGCGCGGACAGCGCCTTGCGCACGATCTCGACGCCGGTCTTCTGGTCGTCGTTCTTGGTGCGCAATCCCTTGAGGTGCTCGGAGGCGCGCAGCAGGGCGACGCCGCCGCCCGGCACGATGCCTTCTTCGACCGCCGCGCGGGTCGCATGCATCGCGTCATCAACGCGATCCTTGCGTTCCTTGACCTCGACTTCGGTCGCGCCGCCGACGCGGATCACCGCGACGCCGCCCGCGAGCTTGGCCAGACGCTCCTGCAGCTTCTCACGGTCGTAGTCCGAGGTGGTTTCCTCGATCTGCGCCTTGATCTGCGTAATGCGCGCCTCGATGTCGGCCTTCTTGCCGGCGCCGTTGACGATGGTGGTGTTCTCCTTGTCGATCATCACCTTCTTGGCGCGGCCGAGCATCTGCAGCGTGACGTTCTCGAGCTTGATGCCGAGATCTTCCGAGATCGCCGTGCCGCCGGTCAGGATCGCGATGTCCTGCAGCATCGCCTTGCGGCGATCGCCGAAGCCCGGAGCCTTGACGGCCGCGACCTTCAGGCCGCCGCGCAGACGGTTGACGACGAGGGTGGCAAGCGCCTCGCCTTCGACGTCTTCCGCGACGATGACGATCGGCTTGCCGGTCTGCACCACGGCTTCCAGCAGCGGAAGCATTTCGTTGAGGTTCGAGAGCTTCTTCTCGTTGATCAGGATGTAGGCATCGTCGAACTCGACGCGCATCTTGTCGGCATTGGTGACGAAGTAGGGCGAGATGTAGCCGCGGTCGAACTGCATGCCTTCGACGACCTCAAGCTCGGTCTCGAGCGACTTGGCTTCTTCAACCGTGATGACGCCCTCGTTGCCGACCTTCTTCATGGCGTCGGCAAGGAACTTGCCGATTTCCGCGTCGCCGTTGGCCGAGATGGTGCCGACCTGGGCGATTTCCTCGTTCGAGGTGACCTTCTTGGAGTTCTTGACGAGGTCGGCGACCACGGCTTCGACAGCCAGGTCGATACCGCGCTTCAGATCCATCGGGTTCATGCCGGCGGCAACCGACTTGGCGCCTTCCCGGACGATCGCAGCCGCCAGCACGGTCGCGGTGGTGGTGCCGTCGCCGGCAGCGTCGGCCGCCTTGGAGGCCACTTCGCGCACCATCTGGGCGCCCATGTTCTCGAACTTGTCCTCAAGCTCGATCTCCTTGGCGACGGCGACGCCGTCCTTGGTGATGCGGGGTGCGCCGAACGACTTGTCGAGCACGACGTTGCGGCCCTTGGGGCCGAGTGTCACCTTGACCGCGTTGCTGAGAATGTCGACGCCGCGCAGCATGCGATCGCGGGCATCGACGCCGAATTTAACTTCTTTGGCTGACATAATGATCTCCCTTTAACCTCATCACATCAGCTCGCGATGGAGCGAGCGCCATAAGGGATGAGATTTAAATTACTGCCTCATCCTTCGAGACGCCGGCTGCGCCGGCCCCTCAGGACAAGGAAAACTGACTGGCGCTTACGCGGCCTTCTTTTTTGCGACGGGCAGATCGGTGAGGACGCCCATGATGTCGCTTTCCTTCATGATCAGCAGTTCCTGACCGTCGAGTCTTGACCTCGGTGCCGGACCACTTGCCGAATAGCACACGGTCGCCGACCTTAAGGTCGATCGGGATCAGCTTGCCCATTTTCGTCACGGCCGCCCGGGTCCGACCGCGGTGATTTCGCCCTGCGAGGGCTTTTCCTTGGCGGTGTCCGGAATGATGATGCCGCCCTTGGTTTTTTCTTCGGCGTCGATGCGCTTGACCACGACGCGGTCGTGGAGCGGACGGAATTTCATGCAATCCTCCTTGGGCTTTTGTGATTATTTCTGGATTGGCAGTCGCAGTGAGCGAGTGCTAGCCGCTCTTCACATAAGCCTGTGACACTGGGGCGCAAGAGCTTCGTGCAACGATGTTTGACTCCAACGTAAGTTTCTCGAGGACGAATGCTGGCGGCAATTGCTAGCAGGCAAAGTAACATGCTGCTAGCGCGTTGATTACTATCACCTATTGAACGTTTTCCTTTTTGGCGAATTGAGAATCATGCAATTCTCTTTTTTTGGGGCGGAGGTTGGCATGGTCGAGAAAGATGCAGTTTCCAAGGATTTCAGGAAGCAGGTCCTAGGCTACGGACTGACAACGGCGGAAATCGTGTATCGCCGGCCGGATCGCCACTGGCTGCTGCAGACTTACATCTGGCAGGACTACGATCTGTTTCCGAATTTCCCGGCGCTGAAGGATTTTCTAGCGTTCTGGGAAAAATCACTCGAAGGCCCGCTATTCGCGGTCACCGTCGCACATTCGAAACTCATTAAGCCTGCCGAACTGCACGCCGTCGATGGCGTCTTTCGATTGCATTGATAGCGGCCATAGTTCAGCTTTGAAGACGCGGCCTAGCGATACCGTGGGTTCTTGCAATTGTTAGCGTCCGAAAATTCCGCTGGCTCGCGCTCCTGCCCCCAGATTTTCTTCCCGGCCCTCTTCGGATGTCGTCGAAATTGGCCATTCCGATCTTCAAAGTATCGGTCGATTGCCGCCTTTGCGTCATCTATCGATTTATAATCGCTGTTGTGGATGATAGCGCGCGCCATGCCGCTGAAGATCAACTCGATCACATTCAAGAATTGAGCACTGGCCGGCAACGGCGCGGTCTCGATCAGTGGACCGCCGTCCCTGGCTCTTTGTTGCGTTGTGAGCGTCGATGCGGGCGAAGAGTTGTTTCGAGATGTGCCACGAAGCAGCATCCCAGGAGAGATACAACTTCCGACGGCCAGGGTATTTATTGATCAGCGCCTCCATCATACGAATCATCTCGTCGGTGTTCTTTTTCGCGCTGTAAAAATGAGTGACCTGATTGCTAGATAACTCCAGTGCCGCCGTCATAATCAAACAGCCGCGCGATTTTTGCCACTGAGGCACAGTCGGCTGAAAACCGGGCGGGGCCAACGTGCGTCCGGGCTTCATCTTGATGGCAAAGGGGCCAAATTCGTCAATCGAAAAGAATGCTTCGTCAGGCTGCAGGTTTGAAAGGATCGACCGGATGCGACTGAGCTTCTCCAAATAGGTCGGATCGTTCGAGGTCAGAACAATCTTCGCTTTGCGCCACTTGTAGCCGGCCCCTTTGATCATTTTAGCTACAACCGCAATGCCAACCTGCCTACCATTCTCTTTCAAGATTCTAGAAAGTAGCGCCATCGTCCACGACGTTCGGTTGATTCCATGGCAGGCTGGCGGTTCGTGCAACAGTTTAAAGACGGCGCTGCGCAAATCCTCGTTGTCAACTTTGCGGTTTGACCTGGTTTGGCGGACGAACATGATACTGGCGCCCATGCTATCGAACTTGTTCCGATATTTACGGACGAAGGCTTTGCCTACACCCAGAAAAGCGCAAATCGTCTGACTGGGAATTTTTCGGTAGCTTGCTAGGGCCACCATAGAGCGGTTGCGATGCGACAAGTGACCATTGTGGAGGTGTTGCAGCAAAACGGAAAGCTCTGGCATGCCGTCGAGCTCGCGATTTAGCGTGTCCTCATCCACTCTATTTTGGAGCACCCGCCGCATCCATTCCATATCAACGAGGCGCTGCCCTTCGCGGCCGGGCTTATTTGCCGGCTTATGGGGACATGCAGCTTCGCGCACGAATTGCTTGATTTGGGCAGACGCAAAATTTGGTGAATTGCCTCGCGACAAGAACCGGACGAATTCAATTGCACTGGGTTTAGGGAGCCGAATTATCAGATCATATGCCCGCTCCCATGCGGTATAGTCCTCACGGGTAAGATGCCTGATGTAGTTTCTCACGGAATCGTAGCTGCCAGCAAAACCCTCCTCGCGGCGTAGGAGGTGAACGACATCCTGGATAGTCATATCGGACGAAAGCGAAAATGAACCGTTATCCAGCAGAAGTTGATTGATCCGATGAATGTAAGGCTCCAATTTTGGATAACGGCGTCGCCGAGGACCGTAGCTCGGAGGATGTTCATGCGTTAGCATTTTGTTGATCGTTCGTCGGCTGATGCTCGTCTCTCTAGAGATCTGCTTTTTCGGCACGCCGTTCTCTAGGATGCTCCGCCGAATTTGCTTCCACTGCTTAGCATCGCGATACATGACCACCACCTGCGAGGATTTTCGTCTATCAAGCAGCCATTATTTCGGAGAACTTGGGTCGACCCCGCGAGGATTCATGGCAATATGGTCCTTCGATGGTCGATCGAAAAACTCGTCACTGCTTTTGCGTTCGCCGAGAAAGTTCTTGTGACGCGCACCAGCTTGCATCTGCGTCCATATCCGTCTGACGCGCCATCCGCTGATGGTAGTCAATTGGAATCTCGCCCCACTTCGAGCCACGGTGCTTGCCAAATGTTATTGTGAGCGCCTTGGGCTCTAGCGTCCAGGAAATCATTCTGGCTCAATGGGGATGGTTTTCGCGAGCTCGGCGAGAATGTGCGCGGTAACCCACGCGTCCGGTCCTGCTCGGTGAGGTGGCATAGCGAGCTCTTTATCGAGAACCAGCCCCAGCCAATATCTCAACACCTGGTTGGAGTGTCGAGGAGCATCGGCCCAAACCCGCAGAGCTACCTTATGAGTGCATATCCAAGACAGATCTCCCGTAATAGTTTCTGGAATAAATAAGCGCTCGAAGTCGCAATTATGGGCGACGAGTGCGCTCGGCTTTGCCCTACCCCAGACCGCGAGACGCAATCTGTCCTCTGTGCAAACGGGGGTATCGGGGGTGAAGTCGGCCTCAGTTATATGATGGACCGCCATGGTCTCCGATGGAATTCCATTGAGCGGGCGATAAAGGCGAGCCATCGGCCGCTCGGGCACTGCAGCCATCGAGGTTCACGTCAACGCGGCCGATTTCTATGACCTCGGCGGGCGGAGCGAGCCCGGTCGTCTCTATGTCGATGACTCTGAGAAGCACCCGCTTGATCCCTGCGTGGCCCTAACGTGCCGATAGCAAATTGTTCGCAAAGACCAATTCCCCAATTCAGCAATATAGCTGATTTTAAAGGGACTTACTAATTCAACGATCCAACTACTGTCCAGCTTCGGAGGGCAACGCTCTATCCAGCTGAGCTACGGGTGCGTTGGGGCTCATTTAGCCGATTGGCCGGACATGGGCAACGGCCCTGCGAGGGGTTGCGAGCGCGCGAGATGAGGGAGACAGCACGCTTCGATCGGGCATCCTCTGCCTCCCGAATAAAAACAATCCGGCGATATCGGCCACAGAGATTCGTGCTAAACTGCGCTTGCTGGCCAATGCAAGCAAACGAGGGGGGCGAATCTTGTACAAGAAAGTTCTTCTTGCCTATGACGGCTCGGTCGAGGGGCGACTGGCGTTGCGGGAAGGCGCGAAGCTCGCGCAGTATTGCGGCGCCGAGGTGTTCCTGCTGGCTGTCGTCGAGCCTTCCTTTGGCGCCACCCTGGAAGGCGGCGTCATGGTCCCGATCGACGACCAGATCGCGACCTATCAGGCAATCCTTGACGAAGGCGTCAAGCGGCTCCAGGCCATCGGCTTCTCGCCGACGGCGCGGCTGGGCATGGGGGCCGCCGGACAGGAGATCGCAGGGGTCGCCGAAGAGATCGGAGCCAACCTCGTGGTCGTCGGTCATCGTCCGACCGGCCCGCTGGCGCGATGGTGGTTCGGCTCGGTCGGCAGCTACCTGATCAAGCATCTTCGCTGCAGCGTCCTGGTGGCGCAGACCGAAATCAGCGACGATAAATTTGCCAGGCTGACGGGAACCGCCGCGCAGGCGTAGATCTTCGCGGGCGACGGTGCATGTTCGAGAGCGGGCAGGGTGCCTCATAACGGCATGTGGCCGGCGCGCCTCGCGCTGAGGGCGTCGTCGCGCGGTCATTTTGGCGGCGCACCAAATCTTATAGTGCTCGCAGTCACGGCCGCCCGGCGATAGCATTGCAGGTGCAATCGAACCGGGTATCGCCAATGAGTGGACCGAGCTCGACACCTGAGTGGGGGAACGTGTCGGAGGATTTCGCGCTGTTCAGGACGCTCAGTTCCGAACAGCGGCTGAAGGCGTTGAGCGCAATGGTCCGCCAGGATCTCGTGCGCGGGCAAATGCTCGTGGCGCAAGGCGAGCCCTCGGATTCATTGTTCATGGTGCTGCATGGCGCGCTGGCCGTGCGCAGAACCGGCCATTCCGCCCCGCTCGCCGAACTCCGCGCCGGCGAACTGGTCGGCGAAATCGGTTTTTTCGCAAATGTCCCGCGCACCGCCGATGTGATTGCGATCCGCGACACCAGCGTGCTGGTGCTGACGCGCACAGCCTACCAGGTCCTCGCGGAGGAAGCCCCGGCGATCGTCGAGGCGGTGCTCGCGGCGCTGGCGCGGCGGTTCGCCAAGGAGACCGCGCGGCTCACGCCCGTTCGCGCATCGCCGAAGGCACGAACCGTGGCGCTGATCGACGGCGGACGCGAACCGGTTCCGGGCGCTTTTGATCGCCGCATGCGTGAAGGGCTCGCCGCGATCGACGCCGAGATCGTCGATCCCGCCCGCCTCAACGCCATGTTTCCCGGCCGCGCGCCTGGATGCACCCGAGGTCACCGACTGGCTCAACAAGCTCGAACACACCGCGCCGCTGGTGGTCTATCTCGGCGGCCGCCAGGCGTCGCCATGGACGCGCAAGGCTATCCGCCAGGCCGACCTGGTCGTGTTCGCGTGCCGTGGAGATGCGCCTGCGGGAGCGTTGACGGAGGTCGAAGCCTTCGCTTGCGAGGTTCATCCGCCGTCGGCGCGGCGCCTCGTTCGCATTCATGACCGGCGGAGCGGCGCAGTCCGCGGCACCGCGGCCTGGCTCGTTCGCCTGCCTTGCTTCATGCATCATCATGTCGCGCTCGAGGATCAGGTCGATATCGACAGCCTGATCCGCTTTCTGTCCGGTCGCGCGATTGGATTCGTCGCCGCCGGCGGCGGCAGCTTCGGAACGGCGCATGTCGGTATCTACAAGGCGTTTCGCGAGCGCGGCGTGATGTTCGACATCTTTGTCGGCACCAGTGTCGGCTCGGCGATGATGGCCGGCTTTGCGAAAAATCTCGAGGCCGAGCATCTCGAGCGCGGCACCCACGAGATCTTCGTCAGGAGCCGCAGCTTCCGGCGGCCAACCTGGCCGCGCTACGCTCTGTTGGATCACAAGGCATTCGATCGCGCGCTTGCCGATCAATACGGCGCCAACTGCCGGATCGAGGACTGCTGGCGGCCGTTCGCGGCGGTCGCAACCAATCTTTCGACCCATAATCTTGAATTGATCCGTACCGGGCTGCTCTGGCAGGCGGTGCGTGCATCGAGCGCGATCCCCGGACTGTTGCCGCCGTTCTACACGCCGGAGGGCGCGATGCTTGTCGATGGATGCCTGATCGACAATGTTCCGCTGGCTTCGATGCATCAACTGAAGAGCGGCCCCAATCTGGTCGTGCATTTCGGCGAACCCGCGGCCGAGATGTTCGACGTCGATTATGCCGCGCTGCCGGGACGGCTCGAGCTGATCGCGGCGATGCTGATGCCGTTCCGCAAGAAGCTGCTTCCGGCGGCGCCGAGCGCGGTCAACGTGCTGTGGCGAAGTCTCGTGGCGCACCAGCGCTACGATACGCTGCCGACCGCGCCGCTCGATGCGGTGATGCGGCCGCCGCTCCCGATCGAGGTCGATGTGACGGACTTCGACCGCCACACCGAGATTTTTCTTGCCTCATATCTGTGGGCCCGAGAGACCATCGCTGCGCTGGAGGCGGAGGGCAATTCGGCCATTACCGCCATTCTCGGCGCCGGCACCATACCAGTGAAACGACCCCGCCCCTTCACCGAGGTCCCGCGCAGCGCTCTCACCGGCTGAGTCTTTGGGTTGGGACGCTGGGCTAAAGGTGATGCGTTTAGGTTGACCTCCCTCGCCCCGCTCTTGCGGGGAGAGGGTTGGGGTGAGGGGCTGTCTCGCAGGAAAGATATGAGTGCGCGGAGAGTCCCCCTCACCCGGATTGCTGCGCAATCCGACCTCTCCCCGCAAGCGGGGAGAGGTGACTAAACGCCGGACCGATTAACTCAAAGCAATCCCGCTTAGCGCCGGATTTGACCGATGGCCCGCTCATATCCGCGCGAGCCCCCGGCAAGAGCTGGCGTGTCGGAGTAGAGCTTGACGCCGTCACGATCGGCTAGAAATACCGGGCGATAACGCCGCACCAGCTGGTCTTCGACCAGGACCATGTGGCGATTGTCCAGCATCAGCCAATTTCCGTCGAGCCTGGCCGCGACGACGGCGTGGTCCTCTTCGCGGTGGTCGTCGCGCAGGATGACAATGCGAAGGTCGTCGGGGGAAACCCCGGCCTCCTGCAGGGCGACAAACTTTGCGATCGCGTAATCTTCGCAGTCGCCGGCACCGACGGCGAAGGTGGCCAGCGGCGAGGTCCAGACGTCCTCCTCACCGTAAAGTGCCAGATCGCTCTTGGGCTTTAGTTTCAGATTGATGGCGCGGTTGATCTCGCCGAGCCGCGCGCGACCCTCCAGGTTTCGCCCAATGTCGACAATGGCCAGAAATTGAAGGGCCGCCTGCGATTGACACGACGCGCGGTTTTCTTCGCACGTCTTCAGCACCAGCCGTTCATTGTCAATTTGGTGTTCGACGTTGAGCCATTTCTCCAGCGCCGCGCCCTTGGTCACGGTTTCGGTGGAAAGTCCGAATGGTTCATCGGATGTACCGGCCTGATCGACCGTTTGGACTGAATCTGACGGCGCGGCCATGAGATTCGTCGGCAAGCAGGTCAGAGATAATGCCCACGCGAGTAAAATGGCGCGCAAAGCGCTGGAATTGCCGATTTTCCGCATGCGGCTCTCTGAACATTCTTTCTTTGCCTCGACTAGCTCCCGAACTAGTTACGAATCCGTTATGTCCAAGGGTCGCTGACGGGTAGCTGATCAACTAGCCGTGTTTATTTCAGGGTCGAGCCTGACATGGGCGAGGCCAGTGCAACTCGAGCTTGCGCCGCCAAATCGTCATCTTGTCGGCAGATTGCAGTCAAAACCATCGATCAAGATGACGTCAATGCCGGTCTCGCCAGGGAGAATGAGGGTTGGTCTACAAAATGATCGCAGAACGCGGAAATGAGACGGTGAAAAGCGAAAGGACCAGCTCACTGATCACGATGGCAAGGGCGCGGGTGTGGGCCAGCGAAGGTTGGCAAGTCACCATTACCAACGACGAGGGGAAAGTCTTTGCGCCCTGCCGAGTTTGAGACGTTGTTGGCGGCTCAACCGGCGCGAGGCTAGCGCAACTCAGCGATATCAGTGCTTCCACTTCTCCCTCGCCCCGCTTGCGGGTGAGGGGCACTCTCCACAGACCAAGCTTGCGAGTCCCCTCACCCGAAGCCTTCGGCCGACCTCTCCCCGCAAGCGGGGCGAGGTGAGCCAAACCTCGCGCCATACTCAAAGCCATCATGCTTTAGCCGATCAGATCGTCGGGATCGCGGGCGCGCTCGAAACTGGCCATGGTTTCCGCAAGTTCGTCGAGGGCCGAGTGCAGACTCCTCGGGGCGGCCGGCGAATTCCGATTTGAGAACTTCGCCTCGCCCGGCTATCGCCTGCTCGATGGACGATCCGAAGAATGCCGCGGCCGCCACCTCCTTTGCCAGCCGGGTATATTCCGTCCACAGCAAATTGAGCATCAGCGGCGGTTTCTCGCCTTCCGCCAGCATCTGGCTGCAGCGCTCACCGGCGCCCTCCATGGCCCACCATTGCCGCGCCAGGCCGGTGACCTTCCTGAAATTGCTGAGTGTGCCTGAGAATTTGTCTCGATCGGCTCCCGCCAGAGCGGCACAGTGGTTCAGCCAGTTGAAGCCGGCGATGATGGCGATCGCCAGATCGCCCATCGTGGAGCCCGTGAACTCAATCACGGTGTCTTCGTGCGGCCGCTGGCGAAGATAGGCCTCCAGCACCTCGGGCTGACGCGCGGGCTCGGCCAACGGTTCGAACTCGCGCCGCGGTACCATGCTCACATAACGGGCTGCTTCCAGCCGGGTATGGTCCCAGATCGAGCGGATGTCGCCGTGGGCATCCGAAGGCGTTCTCTTGCAGGCCGGATAGATCAGCCTGCCTTGATCGACGTCATCCTGATATTGCGGGACGCGCTTGCCCAGTTCCTGAAGGATGGCTTGCGGGCCGGAGGCCGCGCTTTCGCCCGCCGCGGGATCCTTGGAGAGCTGCCAACCGAACCAGTCCATCCGGACCTCGCGGGGTCAACGTGGGTCACCTTCGCCCTCCTGTTCCAATCGGAGGGTCCGCAAGCTTAGATCGGCCGGGGCGCAGCCCGCAAGCACCCCGACATCGAGCCGTCTTCCGCTATTGCGCGAGCGCCAATATGCCGCCGGCAAAGGAATGCCACCACGAGGTGGTGCTGATCGGCAGGTTCAGCACCTTGACCGCAACCAGCGCCGCGCCACCGAACACATAGACGGGATGCGGCCGCCCACGGGTGCGCCAATCGAACACGATGGCGGCCACGCAGCAGCAGGTAGGCGACCAGCGCCGGAAGCAAGGTGACCGCGACCGGCGGCGGTCCAGGGGGCCCGGGCGGCGCCAGAAAGGTAAGAAACCAGCGAGCGACCGCCGCGTCGAGAAGGGAGATCGCCGCAAGCAGCATCAACCGCTTGTGGTGCTCGGGCCGTCGCACCGCTGCGATGGCCAAGCTGAACACCACGGCAAAGAACAGGATGCCGCTCAGCGGGACGATCGCAAAGGCAATGCCTTCGTCCTTCAGTCCCAACGCCGCCGCGGTCTTCATCAGGTTGATGCTTACCAGCACGCCGAAGATGGTCATCGCGGTCGCGAAGGATATTCCGGCCATGCCGGTCGAACGGTGGTTCGCGATCCGCCCCGACGCGGCGAGCCAGGTCTGGAAGCAGAAAAACAAGGTCCAGCAGAAAAATACCAGCCCGTGAATGTGGACGATCGGGCTCGACTTGAATGTTCGTGCCGCCATCGGCAGCCAGTATGTCGGGGCGAAGCCCAAAAACGCCACGGCCGTGCACGACAGCGCCATGTAGAAATAGAAATACTGTGTGCTGGCACGGGCCGCAATCTGGGTTGGGGTCTCAACGAGAGTGGTCATGTGCTTACCCTAATGAATAAAACCGAATCGCTCAATCAAACGAATCCGCGCGGATGATTACGAGATCGATTTCAATCGGGATCAGGGATGCGCGCCGGTCTAAATCGACGTCGACCCTCTGACCGTCACCACCGCTCGAAGCCTGCTGCTGCGGCAAAGACGTGCAAACCGCATCCCCGCGTCCGCGAGTCATCCGTTTGGCAATGGGCAGGCTTGTTCGGCGCCTCGGCTGCCGCAAACGCATTCGGCTTTACCGCGGTCACGAACGCGACAAAGCATAGCACCCCGAGGACTAACGTGGCGAGACTCAAGACTTCTCTCATATTTCGCTCCTATGCATTTTCCATTTCGCGCCGATGTGGCGCTTCAGCCGACAGATCTGTTCGCGATTCCCACGGAATCGGATTTTTTTGAATGTCCTTCGTCGCAGGCTCCGGCTCCTCGATGCGAAACCACGCCACGTAGAGCGCCGGCAGGAACAGCAAGGTCAGCATGGTCCCGACGATGATGCCGCCCATCATCGCATAGGCCATCGGCCCCCAGAAAATCTCGCGCGCGATCGGAATGAGCGCGAGACTTGCGGCCGCTGCCGTCAGCATGATCGGCCGCATGCGATGCTCAGTGGCTTCCACGACCGCGTCCCATGCCGGCCGTCCTGCCTTTCGAAGGTCCTCAACTTGCACGATCAGGATCACCGAGTTGCGGATCAGGATCCCGATCAGCGCCAGCACACCGAGAATCGCGACGAAGCCGAGAGGGCGCCCCGCTTGGCAGCAAGGCCAGCACAACGCCGATCAATGCCAGCGGCGCGACCGCGAACACTAGGAATAGGCGATGAAAGCTTTGTAGCTGGACCATCAGGATCGTGGCCATGATGAAAAGCATCAGCGGAACGACCGCCTCGATCGGAGCCTGACTCTTCGCGCTCTCCTCGACCGAGCCTCCGACCGCGATCGAATACCCGGCCGGCAGTCGGTTTGCGAATTCGGCAACCTTCGGGGCCAATTGATCGACGACGGTTTTCGGCTGCGCGCTGTCGAGAACGCTCGCCTTCAGCGTGATCGTCGGAAGCCGCGATCGGCGCCAAATGGTCGGCTGCTCGATTTCGTACCGGAGCGTTGCCACCGCACCGAGCGGCACCGATTGACCGCCCAGTCCCGATCAATTGCAGATCCCGCAACGTATCGATCGAAGCACGCTCCGGTGCGGTCGCGCGGCCCATCACATTCACCAGGTAGATGCTGTCGCGCACCTGGGTGATCGAGGAGCCGGCAAGGATGCCGTTCAACGTCAGTCGCGATGTCCTCCGAGCTCACGCCAAGCTGGCGCGCCTTGTCCTGCAGGACGTCGACCTTGACGACGCGCGACGGCTCCATCCAGTCGAACAAGACATGATCGAGGTGCGGATTGGCGCGCACAATGCCGGCGAGCTTTTGCGCGAAGATTCCCGCACCTTGGCGATGTCGGGTCCGCTCAGCCGATACTGCACGGGACGGCCGACCGGAGGGCCGACCTCGAGCAGTTTGACGAAGGTGTCGGTGCCGGGAAAGGTCTTCCTCAGATAGGTTTCGAATTGCGCCTTGAGGCGATCACGCGCGGCAATGCCGCCTCTGGTCACGACGACCATCTGGCCGAACCAGGCATTGGCCGTCTGCAAGTCAAACGACAGCACAAAACGCGGCGCGCCTGTTCCAACATACGGTCGACCAATGGTCGATGCCGGGATTCCCCTGCAGTTGTTCACGCTCGAAGCGCGCGATCTGCAGGTTGGTGTCGGTGATCGAGGCATTTTGAGGCAGATTCCAGTCGATGATCAAGTTCGCTCGCGGTCCGAGGACGGAAAGAACTGCTGCTGCACGAATTTCATGCCGAACAGGGCAAGCGCCGAAGGCTGCGACCGTCACCGCAACGGTGATCCAGCGATGATGCATGCAAGCCAGAAGCACGCGAGAGAACAGCCCGCCGAGCCGGCCCTTTCCTTCATGGTGACCTTTCAGCCTGGCCGGCAGGATCGTGACGCCAAGCAATGGCGTGAACAGCACCGCGACTATCCAGGACACGAGCAACGAGACAGCAATGACCACAAACAAGGTGTAGGTGAATTCACCGGCGTTGCTGGTGTTGAGGCCAATCGGGATGAAGCCGGCGACGGTGACCAGCGTGCCCGTCAGCATGGGAAACGCCGTGGAGGTGTAAACGTGCGTTGCGGCCTTCTCCAAAGGATCGCCAACTTCCAGTCGCGCCACCATCATTTCAACGGCAATCATCGCGTCGTCGACCAGAAGGCCAAGCGCGATGATCAAGGCGCCGAGCGAAATTCGCTGCAGCGAAATTCCGGCATATGCCATCACGACAAACGTGATTGCGAGAACCAGCGGGATTGCGATCGCAACGACGAGACCGGCCCGCAGCCCAGGCTGAGGAAGCTGATCCCGAGCACAATGACGACCGCTTCGAACAGCGCCTCGGTGAAGCCTGACACTGCGTGCTCGACGACGACAGGTTGATCCGCGACGAGGTGGATTCCCACGCCGACCGGCAGCTCGGTGGTGATCCTTGACATTTCGCTCCTTAAGCGCCTCGCCAAACTTGCAGAAGGTTCGCACCTGTTTTCATCCCGATCGCGAGCGCGATGGCGGGCTGCCCGTTGAAGCGAACCAGGGTGGTTGGCGGATCGGCGTAGCCGCGCGTGATGGTGGCGACATCGGTCAGCGGAAAGAAGCGATCGTTGATCCTCGAAGATTGATCGCCTTTGAGGCTCGCCTCTGACGCAAACTGACCGTCGACCCGCACGCTGATGCGCTCCGGACCTTCCTGGAACACGCCTGATGACGCAACCGCGTTCTGCGCCTGCAGCGAGGACGATGATCGAGCGAGCTGTCGAGGCCCGAGAGCCGCGATCTTTCGGGTCGAGAATTCGAGGTAAGATGACTTCATCCTGCGCGCCCAGAATGTCGACCTTGCCGACATTCGGCACGGTCAAGACTTTGGCACGGATGTCCTCGACCCGATCGCGCAGCTGGCGCTGGCTCAAGCCGTCGCTGGTGAATGCGTAGATGTTGCCGAACACATCGCCGAAGCGGTCGTTGTAAGCCCGGCCCGATAACGCCTTGCGGGAAGTTCGGGCTTGATGTCCGCGATCATGTTGCGCACGCGAGCCCAGGTCGGATCGACATCTCTGGCTTCGTGCTGTCGCGCAGATAGACGAAGACGGTGGTTTGGCCCGCAACGGTGACGCTCTTGGTGTAATCGAGCGACTCCAGCTCTTCGAGCTTCTTCTCGATCCTGTCGGTGACCTGACGCGTCATCTCCTCGGGGGAGGCGCCCGGCCATTGGGCCTGGATCACCATCGTCTTGATCGTGAAATGCGGGATCTTCTTGGCGCCCGAGCTGCAGGTACGAGAACAAGTCCTGCCGCCATGAAGGCGATCATGAAATACCAGACCAGCGAGCGATGTCGGAGGGCCCAATCGGAAAGGTTGAACGACTTCATGGGGTCGAGTCCTGTTCGAATCGAACTTTTTGTCCTGACTTGAGGCTATGGATGCCGGCGGTGACGATCGCGGGCGCCGGCGGGGAGCGCCGCCGCGTGACCCGCAAGCCGCCTTCGTGCTACGACGAGATCGACCTTGTGCAACGAAACCGTGCTGGCGAGGGGATCAACCACCCAAACGAAATTCTCGACTGTCCATGGTGAGGACGGCGGACGTCGGCACCCGGAGCACGGACCTCTCGTTGTTGCTCGAGTCTCGCCGTGACGGTGGATCCAAGGCGAAAGCTCTGCAGGCGGATCGCGTCAACGCAGATGCGGACACGGCGCATGCGCGTTACGGGATCGGCCTGCGGCGCTACTTCGCGAATTCGGCCTTGCGACCTGAAGGGCCGGCAGGAGCTGCAAACTGACAGCTGAACGGCAAACCGATCTGCAATGGGCACCGGGAAATCTGCGCCGATGTCGACGACGGCCTCTCTGACATCCGGCCGCGCGACAGTCACGACGCGTCTGACCAGGCGAGACACCACTTGGCCCACTTCGGCGCTCACGACAGTGACGACACCGGCGAAATCGGCCTTCACCTGTGCGTAACCAAGTTGCTCAATCGCCTTCGTAAGGTTAGCGCGGGCGCGAGCGGTCGATGCTTCGGCCGCCGCCCGCACCTGCTCTGCATCGTCAAGCGATCTGTCTCTGGTCGCGGCATCGGTGAGGATCAGTATGCGTTTCCGCTGCTCAGCTCGCGCTCTGCGTTTGCAAGCAGGGCCTGGGCTTTCGAGAGATCTGCTTTCGCAGATCGTACGGCGAGCTCCAAGCGCCAGTCGCATCGATTGCAGCGACCGTCTGCCCTTCGGCGACCAAATCTCCGACATTGAGCGGACGCGCGATCAGTCGCCCGAGCACGCGGAACCCGAGACTAGTCTCGAATCGAGGCTGGACAGTTCCGACCGCCAGAGTACTCTCCGATGCCGGTCGGTTCAAGAATGGTGGACAGCACGGGCCGGACAGGTTCCGAGACCTTCGCCTCCTGGTTGCAGGCGGCCGAGCACCAGCGCCGAGGCCGACAACATGCCGGCAATGGTAAGGGCTTGCGTTCTCATGATCGGTCCTCGTCATAAGTCACGGGCTGGCCGGAGCTGAGCAGCTTGCCGCCATCGACGACGACGCGCTCTCCGGGTTCGAGGCCGGCCTTGATCAGCACGGCTTCCGGCTTCGTAGGCACCGATCGTCACCGGCTTCAGCGATGCGGTCTTTGTCGCGGGATCGACGATCCAGACCGCGGGCGTGGACTCCCATTGCCATGAGTGCGGTCCACGGCAACGCGATCTTCGCTAGCCGGTTTCGGTCCTGGCCGTGCCTGCGATGGCGCTTCCAAGCGTCATGGCTGCGGGCGGATCCTGGATGGCGACCTTGACGCGAACCGTGTAGCTCTTGCGATCAACGGCAGGCGAAACTTCCCTCAGATAGCCCGACGGCGGTCACGTCCGGGTCCGAAACCAGGGACAGCGACACTTGGCCGTCCTCGACGTCGCCAAAGAACATCGATTCAGGAGACATCGAAGGCAGCATCTCGCTCGCCGTCTTGCGCAGGGTGAAGACCGTCTGGGCCGCCTGCACCACTTGCCCGACCTCAAGACTGCGGGCGGTAATCACACCCGAGGCGCGGGCGTGCAGTTCGGTATCGTCAAGCGCTTCGCGGGCCGTTCCCAGCTGCGCCTTCGCCGATTCAAGCGTACTTTCGGCGCTTCGCAGGTCCTGCTGCGCCTGGTCGTAGACGCCACGCGCGTGGTGAAACCAGTCGACATGAGATAGGCCTGCCGAGCAAACGTGGCTTGGGCGACGCGCAACTGGGACTCCGCCGCGGCAACCGCCAGCGATCGCAGCGTCAAGCTCGGCCTGCTGCTCGGCCGGATCGAGCCGCGCCAGAACGTCGCCGGCATTGACGCGGGCGCCGACATCCACCAGCCGCGCGAGCACGCGTCCACTCAGCCGAAATGACAGGTCGGCGCAAAAACGGGCCTGAACCTCGCCGGTCAGCGTGAGGGACGCCTGTCGGTCCCGCGGTTGCACAATTGCGGTGCGCACGAACGCGGCACGCTCGACCAGGTTGGTAGAGCGGTCGTTGCATGCGCTCAATGACGTCGCGAGCAGCGCGGCTGCAAGCGCGGCACCTCGCCGCTTCATGATGGGCCGGCCGGCCCTTTGGCGGGCGCCAAGGCGAAGCTGAAATCGGTGGTTCATGGCAGGTCCTGAAATGGCGGCGGATTTGTCGTTCGGTTCGTATAAATAGAACTATACGGTTTAGTTTATTTCGTCAAGCAGCTTGCTCGAGCCTCTCGAGCCCCTCGCATGATCGTGATCGAAGAGACTTGGGAGGAATGCGCCACGTCGGTTATTGGTCACGATGGCGGCCTCTATATATACTATACCGTATAGTTTATTTCACTTGCGTTTTCACTCGTGCCATGTCAACCCGGAATTGGCTGAGACTTGAGCTAATCGCACCATCGTGATCGTAGGAACAATCATGACCAGAAACTCGAAACGACCGCAGGCCCGCCTAGGCAGGCCGCCCAAGGACCTCGCTGGCGACGTCAAAAGCCGTATCCTCGATGCGGCTCAGCAGGTTTTTCTCAAGCGAGGTTACCAAAGCGCCAGTGTCGATGAGATCGCGGAGATGGCGCCGGCAAGCAAGCCGACGATTTATGCTCACTTCGACGGCAAGGAGGCACTCTTCGAGGCGGTCATCGCCCGTGTCATCATCGGACTGACGAACTTCGAGGGTTACGAGCCCAGGGGAGGCACAGTGACGGACAAGCTCACAAGTGTCGGCACCGAACTCGTAAAAAGATTCCTCGAGGACACAGTCGGCGTGACGCGAGCCACGATTGCTGAAGCAGACACAATTTCCCGGCGTTGAGCCGCCATGTCCATGAGGCAGGCCGAGATCGGGCTGCAGCTGCGGTTTCCCACGTCCTGAACGATGCGACCTACAAGCTTCAGCGCGGTCCAAAGGGTCCTTTCAGCACCAAACGAAGCCTCGCCACCGCGCAGATTTTTATGGACCTCATTCTGCTCCCAATGCTGATGCGAGCTCTGATGGGGGTACTGAAACAACGGCATGGCTGGAAAATCTCAGCGCGCTTGGTGCAATTCGCGCCGGCAGGCTTCGCTGAAATCGCGAAACGGATCCATCCCGCTCATCAACTCGGGCAAGTCGGCAAATTCCTTATTCGGAGAAAGGTAGGTGTCGACAATGAGCCGACCCGCCTTCTCGGCCGCTTCGATGACTTCGTCGCTCGACAGGATTTTCATGCGTCCTACAAGAGCGAACAAGTCGACGAGCTTCGAAATCTCGGATTTGTCGCTGACGAGTGCGTCGGCATAGAGCCTTGATGCTTCCTCGATGAAGCTCTTGTAGAGCTCTTCACGCTGGGAAAACGTTCGCGATGTAATACGGGCGCGGTCTCTGCGGCGCTGGGTAACCCAGCCGGTGACAATCGACGCCAGGGCTCCGGAAGCCGATCCCGAAAATGATGCAAGGGCGGGAATGTAGAACAGATCCATTTGCTGTCTCCTTGATTGGGGCTCGAACGGCATCTCTGCCGCGTTTGCCAAGAGTTTAGTGGCCATGGCTCCTTGGAGTGGCCCGTTTCAGCTATTTGCTTCTGCTGGCCACCGGGCTGACGCTTTGCTCGAAAACCGATCGGCACGCGTCGCTGAGATCGGACTTGCTCTGCCTCAGGCAGTACTCGACCTTCGTGGCGTCGGGGATGTAGCTGCTGCAAAGTTTGAAGGCGTCGGACGTGCACGCAACCCTTTGCTCGGGGGTGCCATGATTTTCCTGCGCAAAGGCACTGGTTGCGCAAAGGAAAGTTGCGGCCGCTGCGATGGAAAGGCAGTTGGATTTCGAAATCATATCGGATCACTCCTTTGTTAATCTTGCATCAGGGTTTCATGGTCGAACTCCAAGAAGCTGGAGTTCGCGCGGGCCCGTGCTCTGAAAAGTCGAACGCGGGCACGTGAACTTCTGTTTCTTGACAGACCCACTCGTTCATGGTTTTTCTGACCACGCGTATATAAACTATACGGTTTGGTGTATTAATGGCCGATAGGGAGGGGAGAGGTGAGCCAAACATCCGCGCCGATTCAACTCAAAGCAATCATGGTCTACGCGGGAACGATCACCTTGCCGATCGGCCACAGCGCGATGCCGGCGAGTTTGAGGTGAGCCCAGGCGAAGGGAATGCCGACGATGGTCACCGCAAGCAGGATTGCGGTGATGACATGGGCGAGCGCGAGCCACCACCCCGCCAGCACCAGCCAGATCAGGTTGCCGATCACGCCGAGCGGCCCGGTGCCGACGTCCGATTGGCCCGTGATCATGTCGCGGCTGACGGCCCTCTGGCCGAACGGCAGCAAGGTATAGACGGCGATATTGAACGCCGCCCTTGCCCAGGGAATGCCGATGATGGTGATGGCCATGATGACGGCCGCGAGGATCCATCCCGCGGCCATCCACGCGCCGCCGAGCAGGATCCACAATATGTTCAGCAGGATGGAAACAGGAGGCATGTGGCTTCTCCTACCATGGATGACGCGCGGCAGATCAATCTCAAGATCGGCTTGCGGCCGGCGCTTCGCAACCGTCCCACGACGCCGGTCGGAAAGAAATAGACGCTGGCGATGAACAGCAGCCCGAGCCAGAGCAGCCAGCGGTCCGGATGCAACAGTCCCGGCAGCAATGGCAGTCCGGCATCGGCCGCGGCATTGGAGGCAGCCCCCATCAGCGCCTGCAGATAGTTCTGCGCCAGGATGAAGATCGCAGCGCCGATGATCGCGCCGTAGATCGTGCCCATGCCGCCGATCACCACCATCAGCAGAATGTCCAGCATGATGGCAAAACTCAGCGAGGTGTCCGGTCCGGCATAGCGCAGCCACAGCGCGTTCAGCATGCCGGCGCTGGCGGCGACCAGCGCGGCGATGCAGTTGGCATAGGTCAGATGAAACACGGTGCGGAAGCCGAGCGCTTCGGCGCGGAAGCGGTTTTCGCGGATCGCCTGCAGCACGCGGCCGAACGGCGAGTTCACCACCCGCAACAGCGCCAGGATCATCGCCGCGGAGCCGGCGAAAATAAGATAGTAGGTCAGCACGCGGCCGTTGAGTTCGAAGCCGAAGACGCCTTTCGAAATCAGGACCGTGCCCGGCCGCAACAATTCCGGCAGCTGAAAGCTGCGGCCGTCCTCGCCGCCGGTCAGCCATGACAGTTGCGAGGCCAGCACCAGAAAGGCGGACGCCACCGCCAGCGTGATCATCGCGAAGAATATCGCCTCGACCCGCAACGAGAACAGCCCGATGGCGAGCGCCAGCAATAGCGCCAGCGGCAGGCCGATGACGATGCCGGTCGCGACCGCCGCCCAGTTCGGCCCCATCGAATAAAGCGCGATCGCGATCGAATAGCTGCCGATGCCGTAAAACATCGTATGCGCGAACGACACCGAGCCGGTGTAGCCGAGCAGCAGGTCATAGGACGCCACCAATGCTGCGAAGATGCAGATTTTCGTCGCGACGTTCATCGCCTTGGCGCCGGGAAAGACGAGCGGCGTAACAACAAGCGCCGCAATGATGACGACGAGCAGGATAGAAAGCACGCGGCTGCGCGGCGGATCGCCCGAGAGGATCATCATCGGCTGGTCACCGCATAGAGCCCGCGCGGCCGCCACATCAGGATCGCGACCATCAACAGGATGTTGGAGACCAGCGCCAGTTTCGGCACCAGGAAGCCGCCGTAATTGGCGACCATCGCGACCAGCAGCGCGCCGATAAAGCAGCCGCCGATCGAGCCGAGGCCGCCGATGATCACGACGATGAACACCAGGACCGTGAGATCGTTGCCCATCGAGGCGTGCACCTGCTCGCGGTACAGCGCCCACATCACCCCGCCGAGGCCGGCGAGACCGGAGCCGACCATGAAGACGCCGAGGAACAGCCGGCGGATGCGATAGCCGAGCGCTTCCACCATCTCGCGGTTTTCCACGCCGGCGCGGATCAACAGCCCGATCTTGGTGCGGTTCAGCACCAGTTGAATGCCGGCGAACACGACGAGGCCGACCAGCATCGCCAGCAGCCGGTATTTCGCGATCGCGACGTCGCCGATGATGAAGGAGCCGCGCAACGATGTCGGCAGCGGCAGCGGAATGATCTGCGGTCCCCACAGCGCATACAGCGCCTGTTCGGCGACGATCAATCCGCCGGTCGTCATCAGGATCTGCTTGAGGTGCTGGCCGTAGACCGGCAGGATCAGCAGCCGCTCGACGACAAGCCCGAGCGCGCCGGAGACCGCCATCGCCAACACCGCGGCCGGCGCCAGCACCGCCAGGTTTGTCAGCAGCGAGTCGGCCTGCACGTAAGGCGCGAGCGGCAACAGCACCAGCGTCGCGATATAGGCGCCGACCGCGATGAAGGCGCCGTGGCCGAAATTGAGCACGTCCATCAGGCCGAATACCAGCGTCAGGCCGGACGCCATGATGAAGATCATCATGCCCATGGCGAGGCTCGCCACCGTCAGCGTCACCCAGGAACTTGCCGATCCGATCAGCGGCGCCACGGCGAGCGCGAGGATCAGCGGCAGCAGCACCGGCAGCACATCCCGCTTCGGCTTCGGTAATGCGCCTGAGGCGGCAAGGTCGGTCATTGATGCGTCTCCAGGCTCAAGCCCAGCAACCGTTCCTGCAGCGCCGTGTCGGATGCCAGCGCGGCCATCTCGCCGCGATGGACGATCTTGCCGTTATCCATCACCAGAACGCTGTCGCCGAGCTCGCGCGCGGCAAAAAAATTCTGCTCGACCAGCAAAATGGTGGCGCCGCGTCGCTTGACCTCGGCAAAGCATTCGATCAGCGCCACCACGATCGCCGGCGCCAGGCCCTTGGTCGGTTCGTCGATCAGGAGCAATTTGCGCGGCTCGACGATGGCGCGCGCGATCGAAAGCATTTGTTTTTGTCCGCCGGACAGCGCGCCGGCGCGCGACAGCCAGAAACGCTTCAGCGCGGGGAAGAATCCGAAAATCCACTCGAGCCTGGCATCGTCGAGCGGTCCGTCACGGGCCGCGAGAACGAGGTTTTCCTTCACCGTCAGATCCGAGAATACCGCCATGCTCTCGGGCACATAGCCGACGCCGAGCCGGGCGATATCGGGCGTCGCGCTCGCCTCGATGCGTTGCCCGGCGAGCGAGATCTGCCCCGCCGAGGCGTGCCACAGGCCCATGATGGTTCGCAGCGTCGAGGTCTTGCCGGCGCCGTTGCGGCCCAGCAGCATGGTGGTCTGGCCCTCGGCCACGCTGAAATCGACGCCCTGCAGAATGTGATAGCGCCCGACATGGGTATGGACGCCGGCGAGCGAGAGCAGCTCGGTCATGCCGCGCTCCGTCCGGGCGCGATGCCGAGATAGGCCTCCTGCACGATCGGCGAGGCGATCACCTCGGCCGGCTTGCCGTCGGCGACGAGCTGGCCGTTATGCAGCACGATGATGCGGTCGGCCAGCGTGCGCACCACGTCCATCTTGTGCTCGACCAGCAGGATGATCTTGCTCAGATCCTGCTTGAGCTGCGCGATCAGATTGAGCACCACCGGGACCTCGTCGATGCTCATGCCGGCGGTCGGCTCGTCGAACATGAAGACCTTTGGCTCCAGCGCCATCATCAGCGCGACCTCGAGCTTGCGTTGATCGCCATGCGACAGCGCGGTCGCCGCCACGTTCCGCCGGCCGCCCAGCGCGACCTGGTCGAGGATGGCGTCGGCGCGCGCAATCAGGTCGCGCCGCGTCATCCACGGACGCAGCATGTCGTAGTGCACGCCGCTTTGAGATTGCACGGCAAGCCGGACATTCTCTTCGACGCTCAAGTTGGGGAACAGGTTGGTGAGCTGGAAGGCGCGGCCGAGGCCGGCGCGGGTGCGCAGCGGCGCCGAAAGGTGGGTGATATCGGCGCCATCGAACAGGATAGAGCCCTCGGAGGGGCGCAGCTGCCCGGAGATCAGATTGAAATAGGTGGTCTTGCCCGCCCCGTTGGGGCCGACAATGGCGGTCAGTTCGCCGGGACGAAAGCTGCAGCTGACGCCGTTGACCGCGACGTGGCCGCCGAAGCGAATGGTCAGATCGCGGGTTTCGAGGGTGAGGTCATTCGGGCGTCATCGGAAGGTCTGTTAGCTCGTCGATCGCCGTCGTCGCTTCGAGATCTCCACGCGTCATGCGCGGACTTGATCCGCGCATCCGATCCGCTTCCAAAGACGATTTTATAGGAAGCGAGATGGATTGCCGGGTCAAGCCCGGCAACGACGGTTCAAACGCCGGAGGCGCACGTCGAGCGCCAGGTTACAGTCACCGCTTGTTGCGGATCGGGATATCCATGTCTTCGATCTTGAGCTCCCGCACCGGTTCGTTCACCGCCCAGGCGAGGTTCGGATCGACCTTGACCTTGAAGTGATACATGCTTTGCAGCGCCTGATGGTCCTCCTTGCGGAAGATCATCTTGCCCTTCGGCGTATCGAACTCCATGCCTTCCATCGCAGCGATCAGCTTTTCGGTGTCGGTGGATTTTGCCTTGGTGACGGCGGTGACGACGGCCATCGCGGCGGAAAATCCGCCGGCGGTGAAGAAATCCGGCGGCGCGTTGAAACGCTTCTGGTGCTCGGCGACCAGCCAGTCGTTCACCGGGTTCTTCGGAATGTCGTAGTAGTAATAGGTCGCGCCTTCCATGCCCGGCAGGCTCTTATAGGCGGCGAGCGCCGGCAGGATGTTGCCGCCGGTCGAGAGTTCGATGCCATAACGCTTCGGGTCCATGTCCTGCAGCTTGCCCAGCGGGTTGCCGGCGCCGGCCCAGATCACCCAGATGATCTTGCGTCCCGGTTTGTCCTTGAGCGCGTCGAACAGGCGCTGGCCGGCCGCGGTGAAGTCGGTCGTGGTGGTCGGCACATATTCCTCGGCTGCGAGCGTGGCGCCGGTCTTTGCCAGCGCCTCCTTGAAGGCGGCGACGCCGTCGCGGCCAAAGGCATAGTCCTGGGCCAGCGTCGCGACGGTTACGCCTTTCTTGCCGATCGCTACCGCGTTGGAGATCGCGTCCTGCGAGGAATTGCGGCCGGTGCGGAAGATGTACCTGTTCCACTTCTCGCCGGTAATCTGGTCCGCGACCGCCGGCTCGACGATCAGGATCTTCTTGTTTTCCTCGGCCACCGGAAGGTCCGCCAGTGCTGCGGCCGACGACGACGTGCCGATGGCGATATCGGCCTTGTCGTCCTGATAGGCTTCGGCGAGCGCCGCCTTGGATAGATCCGGCTTGCTCTGATCGTCCTTGGTGATGACCACGATCTTGCGCCCGTCCAGCGTCATGGTGCCCTTGGTGGCATATTCCAGTCCCATGCGCAGGCCGGTCTCGGTCTGCTTCGCATAGGCTTCGAGCGGTCCGGTCTTGCCGTAGATCAGGGCGATCTTCAGATCGTCGGCCTGAGCGGCCGTCCCCAGCAAGATGACGGCAATTCCCTGAACGATTAAAGACGTTCGCACAACTATTCTCCCTCAAGTTTCTGATCTGTACGTCACTGATAGAGTGAGCGCTCGCCCCGGGTCAAGGCGGCATTGTCGCGAAGGCGATGGCGCGTGGGGTCTGTCGGGGCCGCCTGAAGCACGCTCACTCCGGCGGTATGCGGCATTGCATCGTGCAATGAAGCCCTGTCCTCAAAAAGGTGATCTCGGTCTTGCCATCGAACGCCGTAAGCGCCGACTTCAGGAGCCTGGTGCCAAAGCCGGCCGCCCCGATGGTTTCGACCGGAGGACCCTCGGTCTCGTCCCAGGTAATGTTGAGGCGATCGGCTGACACCGACCATGACACCTGCAACAGCCCGCGCGGCGAAGAAAACGCGCCGTATTTGCCGGCGTTGGTGGCGAGTTCGTGAAATATCAATGCCAGGCTTACCGCCAGTTTGGCCGGGAGAAACAGCGGATTTCCGTTCAGGGTAAATCGAACATGGCCGTAAGGTCCGAGTTCGGAAATCAGCAGATCCTTGATATCGCAACCGGTGCCGTCGACCCGCGCGACCAGATCGTCGGTCGCCGACAGCGCCCGCAATCGCTGATCGATGCCGGCCCAGATTTGCGGCTGGTCCTGCAGCACCAGATGGATGACGGCGTGAATCGTCGACAATTTGTTCTTCAGCCGGTGCTGAAATTCCTCGACGACGAGCTTGCGATACTGTTCTTCCTGCATCAGGCGTCCTGAGATTTGCCGTTGCCGCGCAGCGACCGATCGATAGTGCTCGACGCCCCAGATCGTCAGGCCGCACACGATCAGATAGATGACCAGAAGCGCCAGTTTTGCAAAATCAGTTGGCGCGTCGCCGAAATTGACGGTCACGCCAAGCGCGCCCCCGACGATCGCCGTCGCGATCCCGAGCCTGTAGCCGCCGAACGCAGTGGCAAAAAATACCGCGGGAAAATACGGGATGAAGAATACATCGGGCCGGATCAGGGAAAGACACCATCGCGCCGCGGTCGCCAGAGCCAGGCAGCAGGCTGCAAATCCGATGCTGAAAAGCGGCGACGGTTCGGATGTTCCCTGCCAGCCGCGCCGGAATTCGTCGATCAATTTCACCATGGGTTACACTACATCGGCTGACTGGCTAATCCAGAATAACGCAAGCCGGAGGAAAAAGACGCGTCTGCGGCCCGGCCGCAAGGCAAGCATAGCTTGCGTTCTGCCGTCAGTGCCGGAAATATACTCAATGCCAGGATAACGAAAACGGGGAGAACGACATGGGACGGCTGGACGGCAAGGTCGCGGTTATCACCGGCGCGACAAGCGGGATCGGGCTGCGCACCGCGGAGATTTTCGTGGCCGAAGGCGCCAGGATCGTCGTCGCCGGACGCCGCGCGCCGGAGGGCGAGGCGCTGGCCAAAAAGCTCGGCGCCGTCTGTGTGTTCCGCCAGACCGATGTCACCGTCGAGGAGCAGATGCGCGCGCTGATCGGCGAGGCGGTCGAGAAATTCGGCCGCATCGATTGCCTGTTCAACAATGCCGGCGGCCCGGCGCAGACCGGCGGCATCGAAGGCCTCGAGGTTGCGCGCTTCGACGCTGCGATGGCGACCCTGGTGCGCAGCGTGATGCTCGGCATGAAGCACGCAGCGCCCCATATGCGCCGCCAGGGTTCGGGCAGCATCATCAACAATGGCAGCATTGCCGGACGGCTCGGCGGGCTATTCCACCTCGGTGGTCTATGGCGCGGCCAAGGCCGCCGTCATTCACCTCACCAAATGCGTGGCGATGGAGCTCGGCGAAGTCGGCATCCGCGTCAACCGATTTCGCCGGGCGTGATTGCCACCGGCATTTTCGGCAAGGCGCTCGGCCTTTCGGTCGAGGCGGCGGAGAAGACGCCGGAGCTGATGCACGAGGTCTACAAATCGGCGCAGCCGATCCCGCGCGCCGGGCTGCCGGAAGATATCGCTCACGCCGCGGTGTTTCTCGCCAGCGACGAATCCAGCTTCATCAACGGGCACGATCTGGTGGTCGATGGCGCCATCACCGGCGGCCGCAACTGGACACAGCAGCAGCAGGGCTATGTCGCGCTGCGCAAGGCGTTCGATCAGGGCGAGGGATAACCCTCGCGCTTATCCAACCGGCGTCAGCGTCACGCGCAATCCGTCGCGCGGCTTCGGGATCGGCCACATCTGCCAGTCCGGCGTGTAGCCCGGCTCCAGCGAGACCGAAAGATTTTGCAGGAAATGCCGCGCGAAGCATTTCGCCTGCATGTAGGCGAAGTGCAGCCCGAGGCACATATGCGCGCCGCCGCCGAACGGCACCCAGGCGAAGCGATGGCGGTTGCGCTGCGCCTCGTCGGTGAAGCGCAAGGGATCGAATTTTTCAGGCTCGGGCCAGATCTCCGGCATGTGGTGGGTGAACAGCGGATTGACGCCGACCAAGGTGCCGGCCGGAATCGCATAGCCCATGAACGTGAAATCGCGGATCGCGCGGCGCGGTATCGAGGGCACCGGCGGCTTGAGCCGCAGCGCTTCCTTGAACGCCATCTCGGTGAGCGGCATGGCTTCGAGGTTATCGAATGTCGTCGGCTCGCCGGCGGCGGCGCCGAGCGACGATACCTCGTCGCGCAACCTGACTTGCCACTCCGGCTGCGCGGCAAGCGCGCCCACGAACGATGTCAGCGATGAGGTCAGCGTGTCGTGCGCGGCCATCATCAGGAAACTCATATGGTCGACGATGTCCTGGGTCGACAGCAGCGCGCCGTCTTCATGGGTGGCGCGGCACAGCTGCGAGAACAGGTCTTCGCCGCCCCTGGCGCGGCGGATCGGAATCTGCTCGGAGAAGTAGGCCACGATGCGTTTGCGCCCCTTGACGCCGCGCGCCATCTGCGTGCCGGGCAGCGGCTTGCGAATCACGGCAATCGACGCGGCCACCATGTCGACGAAGGCGCGCGAGATCTCGTCGACCTCGGGACCGATGCCGGCGCCGAGAAAGGAAGTCGCGGCGAGATCGAGCGTGAGCTGCTTCATCGCGGGATAAAACAGCATCGGCCCCGGCTGCGCCTTCCATTGCCCGACCCGCGCCACGATGCCGGTATCGAGCTCCGCAAGATAGGATTTCATCGGCCCGGATTTGAACGCCACCGACAGCGCGCGCCGGTGCAGGCGATGCTCGTCGAAATCGAGCAGCATCAGCCCGCGCGGAAACAACAGCCCGAGAACCCGTCCCCAGCCCAGCGTCGAGGAGAACAGCTTGGCCTGGTCGAACAGCACCAGCTCATTGGCTTCGGGCCCGAGCAGGACGAGACTGGTCTCGCCAAACACATGGTTGCGATAGACCAGGCCGTATTTGGCGGCATGCCTTTCGACGTGTCCCTTGGGATCGGCGAGCACCTCGAGCGTCTTGCCGATCAGCGGCCAGCCTTCGTCGCCGGGAATATGCGTCAGCGAATTGCGCTTTGGCGGCGTGAACGTGTACTCGGGAGAGGCCACACCTTGTGTCGACATGGCAGTTGCTCCGGTTGGACGCGAGCGGATGGTCATCGGCAGAGCCCAAGCTCGTAAATAACCTTTTGTCGCTACCGTGGAAAGGCTCATTCTATACGGACGGCCTTGGCCAATCTCCAATGGCGCGATAAAATTTCATGGCCTGATCGGCTGCCGGCGAAATCACGAAATAAGGCAGGGCAGGGGAGGAATATGTCGACAATTCTGCATGGCGAGCGCCACCCGGGTCTGGCCGCACCTTTACCGATGCGGCCGGGCCTTGAATGAAACGACGTGATTTCATCGCTGCCCTGGGCGGAGCTGCGGTGTGGCCGCTGGCGGCGCGCGCGCAGCCTGCCACAAGGCTTCCAGTGATCGGCTTTCTTAACGGCGCTTCACCCGACACTTACGCCTTTAATGCTGCTTCGTTTCGCGAAGGGTTGCGGCAGGCCGGGTTCATCGACGGCGAAAACGTGCGGATTGAATATCGCTGGGCCAAAGGAAACTACGATGATCTTCCACGCCTCGCCGCCGATCTCGTTGCCAACAATGTGCTTGCGATCGCCGCCACCGGCGATGTCGCGTCGGCGCGCGCGGCGCAGGCGGCGAGCCAAACCATCCCCGTGGTGTTTACAATTGGAGCCGATCCGGTTCGTTTCGGCCTCGTCGAAAGCATGAACCGGCCGGGTGGACACGTCACCGGTATAAGTCTGTTGTCTTCCGTACTTGGCGCCAAGCGGGTTGAGTTGCTGCATGAGCTCGCGCCGCGTGCCAAACGCATTGGACTGTTGATGAATCCCAGCAATCCCAACGCGGATGCCGAGCGACAGGACGCTGAATCCGGTGCCCGCAGCTTCCACCTTGAAACGGTTGCCGTGAATGCGCGCAACGAAAAGGAAATCGACGCTGCCTGTGAGGAACTGGAGCGCCAGGACGCCGACGCGCTGATCGTCGCCACCGACCCGATCCTGCTCGACCGCCGGCGGCAGATCGTCAGCTTTGCGGCACGCCGGTCGATCCCTGCGGTGTATTTCGTTCAGCAATTTGCCGAAACGGGAGGCCTGCTCAGCTATGGCCCGAGCATCACCTGGATGTATCGTCAGGCCGGAATTTATGTCGGCCAGATCCTGAAGGGCAGCCATCCCCGGGATATGCCGGTGATGCAGCCGACCCGCTTCGAACTGGTCATCAATCTCAAGACGGCCAGGGCGCTCGGCCTCGAAATTCCACCCACGCTACTTGCCCGCGCCGACGAGGTGATCGAATGAGGCGGCGGGAATTCATCGCTGTTCTGAGCGGCGCGGCGACTTGGCCGCTTGTCGCGCGTGCGCAGCAGGCGGCGAAGCGCATGCGGCGGATCGGGGCTCTCATTGGATTCGCGGAGAATGATCCGGCCACCCAAACACCGTGTTGCCGCTTTCTTGAAGGTGCTCGCCGATTTGGGCTGGACGCCGGATCGCGACGTCACAATCGACTTTCGCTATGGAGCGGGAGACGCCGACAGAAACCGAGCCTTCGCGAAGGAATTGGTTGGCCTCAACCCCGATGTAATCCTGACTAGCTCCACATCCGCCACTGCGGCCATGCAGCGCGAAACGAGCACTATCCCGGTGGTCTTTGTGACCGTTTCCGATCCGGTCGGTAGCGGCTTCGTGGCCAGCCTACCCCGGCCCGGCGGCAATATTACCGGCTTTATCAATGTCGAGGGTTCGATCGGGGGAAAATGGCTTGAGCTCCTGAAAGAGGTAGCTCCTCGCACAAAGCGGGCCGGACTCATGTTCAATCCGGCGATTGCTACTTATTTTGACTATTACTGGAAGCCATTCGAAGCGGCGGCAAGGGCCGCCGGCGTGACGCCGATCCTACTGCCGGTTGGCAACGTTGCCGACATCGAGCAGGCGTTCGCAACAAGGGATCAAGACGACGGCCTCGTTCTGATGAGCGATGCCTTTTTAACCGTAAATCGGGTCCTGATTAACGAAAAGGCGCTGCAGTTTCGTGTCCCGGTGGTTTCCGGCATCTCTCAAAGCGGCACCCTGATTTCTTATGCGCCAGATATCGAGGACCTCTTTCGACGCTCTGCATCCTATGTGGATAAGATACTTCGCGGTGCGTCGCCCGCCGATCTGCCGGTGCAGCTGCCGACCAAATTCCAACTGATCATCAACCTGAATACCGCAAAGGCGCTCGATCTCACCGTGCCACCGATGCTGCTCGCCAGCGCCGACGAGGTGATCGAATGATCAGGCGCAGATGATGATCGCGCCGCGCTGAGTGCCTCACGCCTTCCGTTTCGCGGCTTCCTTCTGCAGATCCGGCGCGTTGACGGTCGGGATCGCGGCGCGGCCAGGACCGGTGAGCGGCAGCGCCGCCGCGGCTCGGCGGCTTGGTGCACTTTAGTTCCGGCTTGAAATCTCATCCGGTCGAGGGTCTCATGGATGAGCGTCAGGGAACATCCTTTTAAATCTGTAATATGTGATGCAGGAGTCGCTCGACGAATGGACCTTTCCGATGGTTTCCGGCTTCTGACGCGGCGCGCGGCACGGTCCCGCTGGCGTTCAGCTCATTAACTGTCGGCGCGACGGAGTGGACATGATATGATCAGGGACATTGGCATTCGGCCGATCATATTCTCCGTCAACTGCTATATCGCGACCATCCTCACGATGTTCGTCGCCTTCAGCCTAGACTTGAAGAGTCCGGGCTGGGCCATGACCACGGTCTATCTGACCAGCCAGCCGCTGTCCGGCGCGATGCGGGCCAAGGCCGTTTATCGCGCCATCGGCACGTTCGTCGGCGGCGCCGCCATGGTCGCCATCGTTCCCAATCTGGTGGACGCGCCCGAGCTGACGACGCTTGCGATCATACTTTGGGTGGCGCTCTGCGTTTTCGTTTCGCTGCTCGACCGCACGCCGCGGTCGTATATGTTCGTGCTGTCGGGCTATACCGCGGCCTTGATCGGCTTTCCAAGCGTGCTTGCGCCTGGCACGGTGTTCGACACCGCGGTGTCGCGCGTCGAGGAGATCACGCTCGGCGTCGTCTGCGCCGCCATCGTTCACAGTCTCATCTTTCCCAAAAGCGCGTTTTCCGCCTTTGAGCAAAAGTTGAGAAGTGCCATTGCGGATACGCGCCGTTGGCTTGCCGATGGCTTGACCCAGCAAGCGACTCCGGAAGCCGAGATGGAGCGGCGCCGGATAGCCGCCGATATCAGCGAGCTTTATTTGCTCGGCACGAGCTTGCGCTTCGACACCTCGCCGCATCGACCGGATATCAGCACCATTCGCGCCTTCGACCGCAAGATGGTGGCCCTGTTGCCGCTGGTGAGTGCCATCGAGGATCGTCTGACGCTGCTTCGGCGTATCGGGCCGCTGGACGCAAAACTGACGCGGGCGCTGGCCGGCGTCTGCGATTGGCTGAAGCTGAAAGCGCCGGGCGACCGACTGCGCGCGGCAGAACTTAAGGAAGCCTGCGTCGCGACGACGCCTGCTGTCGGCCCGCAATCGAGCTGGGCGGATCTCGTGACGGTCAATCTCACCGTGCGATTGATCGAGCTGATCGACTCCTGGCAAGCTTATCTCAGCTTTGCTGCTTATCTCGCCGATCCGAAGCAGACGCCGAGCGCCGACATTCGCGCAGCCGCCGCGCAAATCGGGCCCAAACCGATGCATACGGATCCGGGCATCGCGCTGCTATCAGCACTGGCGGCCGCCGTCGCTATGGGCATATGTGCGTTCTTTTGGATCGCGACCGCATGGCCGGAAGGCGCCGGCGCCATTGCCTTTGCCGCCGTGGCCTGCACTTTATTTGCCTCTCTGGACGATCCGACGCCGACCATTCGCAACATTACGCTCCTCTTGGCGTTGTGCATTCCGATTGTATTGGTCTACCAATTCTTTGTGTTGCCGGCGATCGGCGGGTTCGTCTTGCTTTGCGCCGTGCTCGCTTTTGTGCTGATTCCGGCCGGCATATTGATGGCGATCCCGGCCTATGCAGCGATCGGTCTGGCGCTCGCCTTGGGTTTCTGTGTCGAAATGAGCCTGCAGACGAGCTATACCGCCGATCTTGCGGCCATCGTCAATTCCAACAGCGCTTTTGTGCTCGGCGGCGTCGCGGCGCTGGTCGTGACTCGGCTGATGCGCGTTATCGGCACGCAGGCCAGCGCGCGGCGCCTGATTCGGGCAACTTATCGCGACCTTGCCGACCTTGCCGCCGGGCGCTCGCATCCGACCCGCGACCAATGGGCCAGCCGCATGTTGGATCGCGTCGCGCTGTTGCTGTACCGGCAGCCGCGCTTCGAGCCGCGGCCGCAGCATGAATTCGCCGATGCGCTCGAAGATCTGCGGCTCGGCGTCAATATGATCGAGACGCAATCGATCGCGCCCACCATGTCGAAGCCGGCGCAAGACGCTTTGGCGGCGATGTTCGCGGGCCTGGCCGCGCATTTCCGTGCCTTGGCGCGCGGCCGTGTGGCGCAGCTTGGCGACGATTTGTTGCAAAAGATCGACATTGCGATCAGCGAGGTGACGGCCTGCACCGCAGCCACGCATGCTTGCGTCGCCGCGATTGTCGGCCTGCGGCAGACGCTCTGCCCTGATGCGCCGCCGTATCGGCCGAGGCAAATAGAGCAGGCTGATGCAGCGCTACCCGGGCAGAGCGAAGCCGCCAGCGTTACATGATGGGAGCGTATCGTGATTGGCGAGTTCGATATCTATGGCGTGTACTTTCCGGCTTTCGCGGTCTTTGCCGCAATCGCTTTTTTGCTTCAGGTCGTGATCAAGCGGCTCTTGGATGCTTGTGGTTTCTATCGTTTGGTCTGGCATCGCGCGCTGTTTGATCTCGCGATCTACGTCATTCTGCTTGGCGTTGTCACGGCGGCGGGCGCAAGCATCCTGCCGCTGGCATAAGATCGTGGACGTAAAATCTCGGGTGATGGAGCAATGAAAAACTTTTTCGCCTCTGCCGGCCGCGTGCTACTCACGCTCGTTGTAGTGGTGGTAGCAATTGCCGTCGGCTGGCAGCTCTGGAGCTATTACATGCTCGAGCCGTGGACGCGCGACGGCCGTGTGCGCGCCGACGTGGTCACGGTCGCCGCCGACGTTTCCGGCCTGATCAGCGACGTCTTTGTTCACGACAACGAAAAGGTGAGCAAAGGCCAGCAGCTGTTCCGTATCGATCAGCGGCGCTTTCAATATGCGCTCGATCAGGCGAAAGCTGATGTCGCGAGCCGACAGGCTACGCTCGACCAGGCCAAGCGCGATCTCGAGCGCAGCAAGAGTCTAACCAGCGCCGCGGTTACCGCCCAGCAGGTCGAGCAGAGGCAGCAAGCGGTCGACGTCGATCAAGCTCGAACTCGACGCGGCGAACGCGGCGCTTGACGTCGCGAGGCTCAATCTCGAGCGCTCGACGGTCGTGGCGCCAGTCAACGGCATAGTCACCAATTTCGATCTCCTGCCGGGGCGCTACGTCAATGCCGGCGCAGCTGTCTTTGCGCTGATCGATTCCGACACGTTTCGCGTCGAGGGTTATTTCGAGGAAACCAAGCTGCGGCGCATCCGTATCGGCGAAGATGCGACTGTAAAACTGATCGGCGATGCGCGCGTGCTATCAGGGCACGTCGAGAGCATCGCTTACGGCATCGAGGACCAGAACCGCAGCACCAGCAGCGACCTGTTGGCTTTCGTCAATCCGACCTTCAGCTGGGTGCGCTTGGCGCAGCGCATCCCTGTGCGCATCAAGCTCGACAATGTGCCGCCGGACCTTCTTCTCGTCGCCGGGCGCACCGCCACCGTATCGATCGGGAAGATCAGTTGGTGGTGAGAGGGTTAGCTCAGTGTTGTGTTGGCCCATTCTGCTATTGGGCACGTTCACCGACGTGACCCAGCGCCCAGCCGACTTCCATTTTTGAGGATAAAGCGATGCGTTGCTGCGCAGCAGCTAAATGACGCGATGGGTTACGAGCGGAAATACTCACACCGAGCAGATGTTGTCGCTTTACCCACGAAAGCGGACATCCGATCTGCGCATTTATGAGTACACGCCTATGTGTCGACGCTCGGCAACGCGAATTTACGGAGTTTGCGATCGCGTTGCCGCGCAATGGGTTGCTGCACGAAAAATCACCTGACCTCGCGCCATCCGGTCCAACGCATGAGAGCCAAACGGATTAGGCGCAGACGCACCGCGAGTTCTCCCTCACGCCTTCCGTTTCGCGGCTTCCTTCTGCAGGTCCGGCGCGTTGACGGTCGGAATCGCGGCGCGGCCGGGACCGGTGAGCGGCAGCGCCGCGGCGGCCTTTTCGTTTTCCATGATCTTGGCCATCACGGCCTGGCCGGCGCGCTCGAACACCGCGCGATTCTCGATCACGAATTTCTGCGACTCCCGCAGCTTGGTGATGTAGCCGTTGATTTCCGGGATCACATAGCGCGCCACCATGTCCCAGCTGCGGCGGGTGTTTTCCGGATTGGCCCAGTCGTGCGCGAAGCCGATGATGGCGCCGATGCCGCCCGAGACCTCCATCAGATTCTTGATCATCTTCACGAGATCATCGGGCGTGCCGATGGTGGAGGCTGCGAATCCGCCGCCGGCGGTCTTCTCCACGGCATCCTCGGGCGAAGTGAACGGCTGCAGGCCCGGCCGCTGCAACGTGCCGACAACATATTCATTGTGCCAGCGCATCAGTCCGGCGCCGGCTTCGCGCTGCGCCTGTTCGCGGGTTTCCGCGATGTGCCAGGCGAGCACCACGCGCCAGTCGGAGCGGCTCACGGTGGTGCCGTGCTTCTTGGCGGCATCTTCGGCAAAGCCCCACTGTGTCGGCAGCGCCATCAGGCCCTGCGTCGACATCGAGCCGAGCGAGATGATGCCGATGCCGTATTTGCCGGCGAGCGTCATGCCCGAGGGAGAAATCTGCGACGCCACCACGAACGGCATGTCTTCCTGCAAGGGCAGGATCTGCAGCGCGGCGTCGTTCATGGTGAACCACTCGCTCTTCGCGCGTGACGCGCTCGCCGCGAAACAGCCGGCGAATGATCGCGATCGCCTCGTCCTGACGGTCGCGCTGCGTCATCGGGTCGATGTCGAGCGTATGCGCGTCGGAGGCGAGCGCGCCCGGGCCGGAGCCGAAGATGGCGCGGCCGCCGGTCATGTGGTCGAGCTGCACCATGCGCTGCGCGACGTTGAAGGGATGGTGATAGGGCAGCGAGATCACGCCGGTGCCGAGCTTGATGCGTTTGGTGCGCTCGCCGGCGGCGGCCAGAAACATCTCCGGCGAGGCGATCATTTCCCAGCCTGACGAATGATGCTCGCCGCACCAGAATTCGTCATAGCCGAGCGCGTCGAGCTGCTCGACGAAATCGAGGTCGCGGCGGAATTGCAGCATCGGATGCTCGCCGATCGGGTGATGCGGGGCGAGGAAAGCTCCAAATTTCAGGCGCGCCATTTGTTTCTCTCCGGAGGTCTATTGTTGTTGCTTGGTCAGCAGGCTACGTGCTGGATTAATCCAAGGCAATCGCGGAGGCGCCCGGCGGCCTGTGCGGCATGGCGCCATGCGTGCAGGCGATGGATCGCCTGGAGCGAGCCCAGCGAGATCACGCGGTGCGATCGTCTGCCCGACGGGCAAATCACTTCTGATTTTCCGAAATGGTGTCAAGCCCCGTTTGCAAAAATATTTCTGTTTTCTCCCGACCCAAATCAGTTCACTGATTCGCCCCGTCCGGTCTCGACAAGAGGGGCGTTGCGCACGTCATCAACGCGGGGCTGGATGCGGTGGACGCGGTTGGCGCACTTGACGAATGGTGCTGACGCGTACGGTGAAGTCGTGTGGTTCTGACGCCCCAATCGTTGGCGTCAAGTCTGCGAGAAGACGCGCAGGCGACGGTGTCAAACAAGCGTGGTCACCGAGGAGAGCGCGAAGTAAGCCGTAAAACCATTGCGCGGGGAATGTCGGGTGAATCCGTCTGAACCGTGGTGACTAACTCGTGTGCTTTGTCACTTCGCACGCGAGGCTGCGGGTGCAGTTGGCACCCGGCATTCCCTGCGCCCTCTGATTATTGGGCGAAACGATTTTTGCAAAACCTCGGGCGCATCGCGCCGCGAGATCGCGGAGACATATCGTGAAGACGAACGCGCCACATTGTCAGCCGTCATCGCCCGCGAAGGCGGGCGATCCAGTATTCCGAGAGTTAGTGATCGAACCGAAAAGCCGCGGCGTACTGGATCGTCCGGTCAAGCCGGACGATGACAGCTCCTTGTGGATTGCTTCGCGGAGCCTGTCATCGGGCGCGCTTTGCGCCGACCCGTTGGCTCGCAATGACGGTATCAAAACGCGCCACACTCACCGGCTGTCATCGCCGGGCTTGACCGGGCGGCAGTTCGAGGAGCCTCCGGGTGAATTTACACCCCAGTGCCCATCGGTTAAGAGAATGCCGGATTTCTCCGTTCGAGGCCGCGATGTATCTGAAGCAATCGGAAGCTGCCGCTTCACTGCAGCTTTCCAGTCAGCGCAAGCGAGATTTGCTCGATCATTTCGAGACGAATGTCGATGAGCTGGATCGCTGGCGCGAATTCAACGCCGCCTATCACGCGGACGACCGCAAGTTCATGCAGTTTCTGATTCCGCCCGGCAAGCGGGTGCTGGAGCTCGGCTGCGGCCGCGGCGATTTGCTGGCCGCGCTAAAACCGTCCTACGGCGTCGGCATCGATTTCAGCGCCGAGACCATCGCCAAGGCGAATGCCCGTCATCCCGATCTGTATTTTGTTCTGGGCGACGTAGAAGACCCGCAGACGCTCGCCGAAATCGAAGGGCCGTTCGATTACATCGTGATCGCCGACACCATCGGCATGTTCGAAGATATCGATGGCACGTTAAGACTGGTGCATCATCTCTGTGCCCCGTCGACGCGCATCATCATCTCCTATTATTCGCATTTGTGGGAGCCGGTGCTGAAGCTCGCCGAGGCGCTGCATCTGCGCAGCAAGCAGCCGAAAATCAACTACATCGCCACCGCCGATTTCCTGAACCTGATGGATCTCGCGGATTTCGAGGTGATCCGGGAAGAGCGGCGGCAGTTGCTGCCGCGTCGCTGGCTCGGCCTCGGACCGTTCATCAACCGGTTCATCGCGCCGCTGCCGGGGATCCGGCAATTGTGCCTGCGCACCTATCTGGTCGGGCGCGCCGTCCAGACGTTTCCGGATCGCAAGCTCTCGGTGAGCATCGTCATTCCCTGCCGCAACGAAAAAGGCAATATCGAGAACGCTGTTCTGCGGATGCCGAGATTCGGCGCCGCCCAGGAGATTCTGTTCGTCGAGGGAAATTCCAGCGACGGCACGTTTGAGGAATGCGAGCGGGTCCGCGACGCCTACAGCGACAGCTGGGACATCAAGGTCCTGAAACAGGACGGCAAGGGCAAGGGCGATGCGGTCCGCAAAGGCTTTGCCGCGGCAACCGGCGATGTGCTGACGATCCTGGATGCCGACCTGACGATGCCGCCGGAGGTGCTGCCGAAATATCATGCGGTGATCGAGAGCGGGAAGGCCGACTTCGTCAACGGCACCCGCCTGATCTATCCGATGGAGCACGAGGCGATGCGCCCGCTCAATTTGATCGCCAACCGCTGCTTTGCCTATCTGTTCAGCTATCTCGTCAATACCCGCCTGACCGATACGCTGTGCGGTACCAAGGTGCTGTTGCGCAAAGACTATGAGGTGCTGGCGCGGGAGCGCGGCTATTTCGGCAATTTCGATCCGTTCGGCGATTTCGACCTGATCTTCGGCGCGGCCAAACAGAATCTCAAAATCATCGAGACGCCGATCCACTATAAAGCGCGCACCTTCGGCGAGACCCAGATCTCGCGGTTTCGCGACGGTTGGCTGCTTCTGAAGATGGTGTGGTTCGCCTATCGCAAATTGAAGGCGATTTGAGCGTTATCATCGCAGTTTGTCGCCTGCGTCGTGTTTCTGACATGGATGCGGCGCGCGCGTGGCCATGCCAATCAATTAGGCAACTGCAAGAATCAATTAAGATTGACCATAATTCTGGGGACTGACAGCACGCGGTCTTTTTATTTTGCAGTGCAGCAACTATCTGTTGGCGCTGAGCGTTGGAAGAACCTCTCGATAAGGAGCTGCCGGTGTCTCTCGCCAACAATATCGAATTCCTGCGACGTCTGCCAAAGCTGAACGGCATCTATGGCTTTGGGGATTTTGAACGAAACCTGCGGCCCGGTCACCGTAGTCCGCTGGTTGAGACCACGGGCTTCGGGTCGAATCCGGGCGGTCTCAGGATGTTTTCGTTTGTGCCTCATAACCTGCAGCCGGCGCCCGGTCTTGTCGTCGTTCTGCACGGATGCGGCCAGACCGCGGCTGCCTACGATCTGGGTGCCGGCTGGTCCACCCTGGCGAAACACTACGGCTTCGCATTGCTGATGCCCCAGCAGCAGCCGTTCAACAACGCCAATGGATGTTTCAACTGGTTCAATCCGGAAGACACCGAGCGCGATAGCGGCGAGGCCTGCTCGATCAGGCAGATGATTGCGCACGCGGTGAAGGAGATAGGAATCGATCGGGAGCGCATATTCGTCACCGGGCTTTCGGCGGGCGGCGCCATGACGTCGGTCATGCTCGCGACTTATCCCGAGGTGTTCGCAGGCGGCGCGATCATCGCCGGCCTGCCGTATGGCGTTGCAAGCAATGTGCGCGAGGCGTTGAACGGCATGTTTCAGTCGCCATCCCGCGACGCCGGCGAACTGGGAGACCTGGTGCGCAACGCTTCGAACCACAAAGGACCGTGGCCGAAATTGTCGGTATGGCATGGCAGCGCCGATCGCACGGTCAACCCGGCCAATGCCAACGAGATCCTCAAGCAGTGGCTCGACGTGCATGGTCTGCCGCCGGCACCGATGTCGGAGGCGACCGTCGACGGCTATCCCCGGCAGGTGTGGTGGAACGCGGATGGCGAAACCATCGTGGAATCCTACACCATCACCGATATGGCCCACGGCACCCCGCTTGGGATTGGCGACAATGACAAGAAGTACGGCGCCCAGGGCGCGTTCCTGATCGAGGCCGGTATCTCGTCGTCCTATCACATTGCGAATTTCTTTGGCCTGACCGAATGGATTCGTCGGCCGAAGGTGGCGCCCAGCCCGACTTTCAAGGCAGCTTCCAGGCCGGCTTCCAAGGCGCCTGCAAAGGAAGCTGCGGAGATCGTTCCCACGGTTACGTTGACGCCGGGTGTGCCGGGCATGATGCCCGATCTCGGCGCGGTGCTGTGGCCGCGCACGACGCTCAACCGCCGTCCGGAGCCGGACGCTCGGTCGCGGCGTCGCCCGATCGACGTCGGCGCCGTCATCACCCGCGCGCTCACGGCCGCGGGCCTCATGAAATGAGGGGAAAGCAGCTATCGCTGCAGGCACCGGCCATTTTGTTCCGCGGAATTGAAAATAATCCGGAACGAAGTGGTGGGCCGGCGCGTTTGATGGGATTGTAGCAGGCGGCTAAGTTCCGGCTGTCAGTTTGGGCTGAGCTGGCCACCGATCCCTCATGTTGAAGATCAACAGACCGACTTCTGCGGATTTCCTCGCCGGCGGCGGGGAGATGGGCGCGTTGACGCGCGGCTATGACTGGTCGAGCAGTCCGCTCGGCAAGCCGGAGAGCTGGCCGCAAAGCCTGCGCACCGCGGTGCGGATTCTGCTCAATACCAACCACCCGATGTTCATCTGGTGGGGCCCCGATCTCATTCAGTTCTATAACGACGCCTATCGCCAGACCATGGGGCCGGAGCGCCACCCGAGCGCGCTCGGTCAGGGTGGACGCGAGTGCTGGGCTGAAATCTGGGACATTATCGGTCCGCAGATCGAGCAGGTGATGAGCGGCGGCGGCGCGACATGGCATGAGGACCAGCTCGTTCCGGTCACGCGTCACGGCAAGCTCGAGCAGGTCTACTGGACCTACGGTTTCAGCCCGATCGACGAAGATGATGGCATCGGCGGCGTGCTCGTCGTTTGCCGCGACGTGACCGAGGAACATCTTGCTGCCGCCAGGCTGCGCGAACGCGAGGCCGAGCTCGCGCGCGTGCAGCAACTGGGACGGATCGGCGGCCTCGAGGTCGATCTTCTGAGCGGTTTCCACAATCGCCGCTCGCCGGAATATTTGCTGATCCACGGGCTGCCGCCGGATGCCGCAAACGAATCTCACGACGACTGGGTGAAACGCATCCATCCCCAGGATCGCGAAGCCACCGAGAAAAAATTCCGCGATGCCGTCGCGGGCAACGCGCGCGACTACACCGTGCAATACCGGATTATTCGGCCCAGCGACGGCGAGACGCGCTGGATTTCGGTCAAATCCACGATCGAGCGCGACGAGAACGGAAAAGCCATACGCCTGATCGGCGCCCATACCGATGTCACCGAACAGGTGGTGGCGGATATCGCGCTACGGCAGAGCGAGGAGCAATTCCGCAAGCTTGCCGATCAGCTCGCCGAGCTCAATGCGACGCTGGCGCAGCGCGTCGAGGAAAAGACCCGGGAGCGCGACCGGATCTGGAACGTGTCGCAGGACCTTTTGGTGGTCGCCGATCGCGACGGCGTCTGGCGAACCCTCAACCCGGCCTGGACCAAAACGCTCGGCTGGAGCGAGGCCGAACTGTTGAACCGCACCTCGGAATGGCTGGAGCATCCGGACGATGGCGGACTGGTCCGGAGAGAGGTCAACAAGCTGATCCAGGGCGACCTCACGGTGAAGTTCGAGGGCCGCTTTCGGCACAAGGACGGATCGTACCGCTGGCTGTCCTGGACCGGCGTCCCGGACCGGGATCACATCTATGCGGTTGCCCGCGACGTCACCGCGGAGAAGGCCGCAGCCGAACGGCTGAAGGCCGCCGAGGAGGCGTTGCTTCAATCCCAGAAGATGGAGGCGGTCGGGCAATTGACCGGTGGAATCGCGCACGACTTCAACAATCTCCTGACCGGAATCGTGGGATCGCTGGATCTTTTGCAGACCCGTTTCAATCAGGGCCGAACCGACAACGTTGCGCGCTATATCAATGCGGCGATGACATCGGCGAACCGCGCCGCGGCGCTCACCCATCGCCTCCTGGCCTTTGCGCGGCGACAGCCGCTGATCCCGGAAAACGTCGATGCCAACCAGCTCGTGGTGTCGCTGGAGGATTTGCTGCGCCGGACCATCGGCGAGAGCATCGATCTTGAAATCACAGCCTCGGACGATCTATGGCGCACACTCTGCGACCCCAATCAGCTGGAAAGCGCGCTGCTCAATCTGGCCATCAACGCGCGCGACGCCATGCCGGATGGCGGCAAGCTCACCATCTCGACCGCGAACGCACGCCTTGGCAACGTGACCGCGGACACCCCTGCGCTTTCGCCCGGCGATTATATTTGCATCGCCGTCAGCGACACCGGCGTAGGCATGACGGCGCAGGTGGCGGCGCGCGCCTTCGATCCGTTCTTCACCACCAAGCCGATCGGGCAAGGCACCGGACTCGGGCTTTCGATGATCTACGGATTTGCCCGGCAGTCCAACGGCCACGTCACCATCGACAGCAAGCTGGGGCGTGGAACCTCTGTCAGGCTTTACTTGCCGCGTCATGATGGCGGCACCACCGCTCAGCAGCGGTCAGCGGTCAGGACCGTCGAACACGCATCTACCGGCGAGACCGTGCTGGTGGTCGAGGACGAGCCGGTGGTGCGCGCCGTGATCCTGGAGATGCTTGCGCGAGCAGGGTTACCGGACACTCGAAGCCATCGATGGACCGTCGGGGCTGCGAATCCTGCGAACCAGACAGCGGATCGACCTGTTGGTCACCGACGTCGGCCTGCCCGGCATCAACGGCCGCCAGCTCGCCGATCAGGCGCGCGAAACCCGGCCCGGCCTCAAGATCCTTTTCATCACCGGCTACGCCGAGAGCGTCGCGATGTCGGACGGCTTTCTGGAAGAGGGCATGGAAATGATCACCAAGCCGTTCGAGCTCGACAATCTCTCGCGGCGGATTCGCGCGATGGTTTCGGGATGGCGCTGAGCATCATTGGATCGAGGCGGCACACTCAAACCATCCCCGCCGTCCTTCGAGACGGCCGCGTTGCGGCCTCCTCAGGATAACGGATGTAGTATCAGCCGCCTTACCCCTCGCTCACGCCGTCTCCGCGATCAGCTCGATCGGCGTCACCACGACCTCGCCGCCGGCGACCTGCCGGGTCTTTTCCGTATAGTGCTTGAAGAAATCCCGCTGCTGCAGCGTCTTGATGGCCTGCTCATCGGCGGCCGCGGCGAGATGATAATAGCTCGTATCGTCGCGGTTCTTCATGCAGCGATAGCTGATCTTGCCCTTCAGCTCGGGATCATTGTCGAGCGCGGCAATGAACCGGCCGATCTCCCGATGCCAGTCCTCCGTGGTGCCGTTGGCGAACTGATATTTGATCATGAAATGTTTCATCGGTTGCTCCTTGGTGGCGGCCTCCCAATCTGGCGCTTTAAGGAGCAATGGCGCAAGTATGGACAAAAATGATACTATGGACTTTCTTGCGCCTGCTCGTATCTTGGAAAGTCAGCAGCAAACGCGTTACTGGAGGTGATGCCATGGCGAAGGCGAAATCAGCGCTGACCTGCGGCTGCCCGGTCGCGGCGTTCCAGAAGATGATCAGCGGCAAGTACAAGCTGCGGATCGTCTGGGATCTGAAGGATGGTCCCAGGCGTTATGGCGAGATCAGAACCGGCCTGCTCAGAGGCTCGGACGGCACTTCCGAAATCGCACCCCGCGTGCTCTCGCGCGAATTGAAGGCGCTCACCGAATCGGGGCTGATCGAGCGCAGGGATTACGGCGTCGTTCCCCCCAAGGTCGAGTATCGCCTGACCCGCAGGGGCAAGAGTTTTGTTCCGGTCATTGCCGCGATCCGCGACTGGGGCGCGCGCCACCTCGCGCAGGCAAACCCGGTGGAAATGGTCGCGGCCGAATAGAAGGTGTCGCTAATCGAAGGCATCGCGCAAACTGCCGAGCCGACGGAGGCGATCGCCAACCCGATCGTCACATCGCGCCGGTGAGAAACGGATTGGTCATCCGCTCGTGGCCGATGCTGGAACCCGGGCCGTGGCCGCAGATGAAAGCGACGTCGTCGCCGAGCGGCAACAGCTTGTCCTTGATCGACTTGATCAGGGTGGAGTGATTGCCGCCGGGAATGTCGCTGCGGCCGACCGAACCGTTGAACAGCACGTCGCCGACATGCGCAAAACGCATTTCGTTACTGAAATACACCACGCTGCCGGGCGAATGGCCGGGGCAATGCAGGATGTCGAAGGTCAACTCGCCGATCGAGACCTGATCGCCCTCATTGAGCCAGCGGTCCGGCGCGAAATCGCGTACGCCCGTGATGCCGAACCGCGCCCCGCTCATCACCACATTGTCGAGCAGGAATTTGTCCGTCCTGTGCGGCCCTTCGATCGGCACCTTCAGCGCGTCGCGCAGCTCGGCGGCGCCGCCGACATGGTCGATGTGGCCGTGGGTCAGCCAGATTTTTTCCACGGTGACGTTGGATTGCTTGATCGCCGCCTGAATCTTCGGAACGTCGCCGCCGGGGTCGATCACCACGGCCTTCCTGGTGGCTTCGCACCAGATCAGGGTGCAGTTCTGCTCAAACAGCGTCACCGGGACGATGATAGCGCCGGCTTTTGCCTTGGTTTCGGCTTCCTGAGTCATGTCACTACAATGCCGGTTTTTTACGCCCCGCCAAGGGCAAGATTGAAGCAATTTGATCGAGATAGGATCGCTCGCGGGTTCCGGCTAGGTCCCGGAGGCACAATCCGCGGCGCTTTTTCGCGGTCTCGTCCGCCTTGTCATGGCGGTGTCGCCGGTGTCATGCGAGGTGCGCTCCAGGGATTCGCTGGCCTGAACCTGTCGGCGGGTGCGGCGTTACCTTGGGCACGCGATCTCAAGGAATGATTTTCCAAAATGAATCAGCACGACAAATTGTGGTGGCGGCACGGCATTTTCTACCAAATCTATCCGCGCTCGTTTCAGGACACCAATGCCGATGGAGTAGGCGATATCAAAGGGATCATCGAGCGGCTGCCTTATCTGCAATCGCTCGGCGTTGACGCGATCTGGCTGTCGCCGATCTTTCCCTCGCCGATGGCCGATTTCGGGTACGACATCGCCAATTATACCGGCATCGATCCGCTGTTCGGCACGATGGCGGATTTCGACGCGCTGGTAGACGCCGCGCATGACCGCGGGCTCAAGGTCATCCTCGACCTCGTGCCCAACCATACCTCCGACCAGCATCCCTGGTTCGTCGAAAGCCGGGGTTCACGCGAAAATCCAAAGCGCGACTGGTACATCTGGCGCGATCCAGCGGCGGACGGCGGGCCGCCCAACAACTGGTTGTCGGAATTCGGCGGCAGCGCCTGGCAATACGATCCCATCACGCGGCAATATTACTATCACGCATTTCTGGCCCAGCAGCCGGATCTGAACTGGCGCAATCCGGAAGTGCGCCGGGCCATCTATGACGTAATGCGCTTCTGGCTTCGCAAGGGCGTCGACGGTTTCCGGGTCGACGTGATCTGGCATTTGATCAAGGATGCGGAGTTTCGCGACAATCCGCCCAATCCGGACTACCGCGAGGGCCGGCCGCCGCATGAGACGATTCTGCCGCTAAATTCCACCGATCAGTCCGAAGTCCATGACGTGATCGCCGAGATGCGGCGCGTGATCGATGAATTCGATACGCGGGTACTGATCGGCGAAATCTATCTTCCGCTCGAACGGCTCGTCGCCTATTACGGCGAGGATCTCACGGGCGCGCATCTGCCGTTCAACTTTGCGCTGCTGTCGGCGCCATGGAACGCGCGGGCAATCGAGAAAATCATCTTCGAATACGAGTCGGTGTTGCCTCAAGGCGCGTGGCCGAACTGGGTGCTGGGCAATCATGATCGTCCGCGGGTGGCAAGCCGGGTAGGGCGGACGCAGGCGCGCGTCGCCGCGATGCTGTTACTGACCTTGCGGGGAACGCCGACGCTCTATTACGGCGACGAGATCGGAATGCATCAGGTGGCGATTGCGCCGGAGCAGGTGCGTGATCCCTTCGAGAAGAACGTTCCGGGGATCGGCGTCGGCCGCGACGGCTGCCGCACCCCGATGCAATGGGACGCGACGCGTTATGCGGGCTTCTCGACATCCAGGCCGTGGCTGCCGCTAGCCGATGATTTTGCCCACGAAAATGTGGTCAATCTCAACGCCGACGCCGCCTCGATTCTGAGCCTCTACAAGGCGCTGATCGGCTTGCGAAAGAAATTGCCGCAACTGATTTCGGGCGATTACATGCCGATCGCGGCAGAAGGAGACTTGTTGCTCTATCGACGGCAGAGCGAGGGGAGGGCAATCACGATTGCGCTGAATCTGGGAGCGGAGCCGGTTTCGATCGCGTCGGATGCCGCGGGCCTCAGCGGCGAAATTCTGCTTTCGACCTTCCTCGATCGGCAGGGCGAAAAGATACAGGGCGCGTTGGATCTGCGCGGCGATGAAGCCGTGATCATCGGGACCTAGTTCGGCAAAATCACTGTCGTCCAGCGAAGCGGCGCCGGGACCGATACACCGCGGCGCTGATCTGTTAGGGTGTGAGCGCAGCCTGGTAGCGCGGACGGAGCGAAACACAATCCGCGGATAAGTTTACCCGCTTGCGAGAAGGTCCCGGATGATCGCAGCGCTCCCATCGCGGGCGACCGGCTTTCTTGTCACGGGGGCCGTGACATATGGGTCCCCGCTTTCGCGGGGCTCCATCGAGAAGCATCTTCGCTCACGCCGGGTGACTGGTCCCGCCTATCGCGTCGGCGTCGATGTCGCTGCGCTTCAAGAGATAATCGAGGCCTCCGACACGATACCAGCGATACCCGTACGCTTCGAGCAGCAGCGTGTGCCTGCCGGCTTCGGTAGCGTTGCTGTGATCTTCCGATAGCAGGTTGACCAGAAGTTTTCCGGCCTCTCCGGGAAGCCCGACAGCAAACGAGACTTCCCGCGGCTTCTCGTCGAGATTGTGCACGAACAGCACGGAATTATTGCGCCAGTCATAGCGAATGACCAAAACGGCCGGATCGCGCGTTGCGATCACCTTGAAGTCACCCCAGCCGATTTCCGGTACTTCCTTTCGCATCCGGATGATGCGCTCGGTCCAGTTCAGCATGGAGTTGGGATCACGGCGCTGCTTGGCGACGTTGACGTGCTCGTATCCGTAAGGCCCCTTGTCGATCACCGGCAAGAACGGCTTGTCGCTTTCCGTGAACCCGGCATGCGGTTCGGTCGACCACTGCATCGGCGTGCGGGCGCAATTGCGCTCGGGCAGATCGAGATTGTCGCCCATCCCGATTTCGTCGCCGTAACGGATCACCGGTGTCCCCGGCAGGGTGCACATCAGGCTGTAGGCAAGCTCGATCCGGCGGCGGTCGCCGCCCAGCATCGGTGCGAGCCGGCGCCGGATTCCCCTGTCGTAAAGCTGCATGTCCTTGTCGGGGCCGAATTTCTTGAACACCAGTTCACGTTGCGCTCTTGGTCAATCGGCCGAGATCGAGTTCGTCGTGGTTGCGCAGGAACAGGCCCCATTGCGCGGTGGCGGGCCGCGGCTTGGTCGCCGCGAGCGATTTGGCAAGCGGGCGGGAATCGGCGGAGGCTAGCGCATAGAACAGGTGCTGGTTGACGTGAAAGTTGAACATCATCTGGATGCGCTCGCCCGCCTTGCCGAAATATTCCATGTCGGTCTTGGGCAGCACATTGGCTTCGCCAAGAATAATGGCGTCGCCTTGCCGCCATTGCAGAAATTCGCGGAACGAGCGCAGCATGTCGTATTGCTCGACGGGTTTGCGGACCTTCGCTCCCTTGGTGGAGATGACGAATGGCACCGCATCCATCCGGAAGCCGGAGACGCCGAGCTGAATCCAGAAGCCCATGATCTTGAGGATCTCGGCCTGCACATACGGGTTTGACGTGTTGAGGTCGGGCTGGAAGTCATAGAAGCGATGGAAGTACCAGGCTTTCGCTTCCTTGTCGTATGTCCACGTGGATTTTTGCACGCCCGGAAACACCATGCCCTTGCTAGCATTGGGGGGCTTCTTGTCGGACCAGACATACCAATCGCGATACGGCGAATCCTTGGACTTTCTGGCGTGGCGAAACCAGTGGTGTTGATCCGACGTATGATTGACGACGAGGTCTATGATGATGCGCATGCCGCGTTGCTGGCAGCCATGGGTGAACTCGACAAAGTCGCCGAGCGTGCCGTATCGCGGATCGACGCCGTAATAGTCCGAGATATCGTAGCCGTCGTCTCTAAAGGGCGACGGCTGGAACGGCATCAGCCAGATCGTGGTGATTCCGAGGCCGTGCAGGTAGTCCAGCCGGCGCAATAGCCCCGTGAAGTCGCCGACGCCATCGGCATTGGCGTCCATATAGGTGCCGACCGACAGACAATAGAAGACGCCATTCTTGTACCAAAGGTCGTCGATCATCCGCAGGCAGCCCTCTTCGGTCCGCCTCCCGTCTTCAGCGGCCAATTGATAAGCCTTAAAGGCTTTCGGGGTTCCAGCCGAAAAGACTGTGTCGTCCCGGCCAGGCAAAGCGCGAGCCGAGGCCCATAACCACCAATCTTGGTGTTGCAGTATGCTGGAGCCCCCAGCAGGTGTGCCATGGTGGTCATGGGTTTCGCGGGGACGGCTCGGAGAACGCTCCGCCAGCTCGCCGCACGATCTGCGGCTTCAGCGTCGCTGCGGAATCGGCTAGGCTTTGTTGCAATGGAATCGCCCGCCCGCCAGGTAAGCCTCGTGCCTCCGCCGGATCGCCGTCAGTCGGAGACGGCGCTGGCGGTCGCGCGCGGCACCGCGCGGCTGTTGCGGTCGCTGGGATTTTCCTGCGTCAGCGAGTTGCCGCTGCCCTCGGGACGGCGCGCCGACCTGGTAGCGCTGAACGAGCGCGGCGAGATCTGGATCGTCGAGATCAAGTCATCGATCGAGGATTTGCGGGCCGACCAGAAGTGGCAGGACTACCGGGCGCATTGCGACCGGCTGTTCTTCGCCTTTACGCAAGATTTGCCGTGCGAGATTTTTCCCGCGGATACCGGTCTGATCGTCGCGGACGCCTATGGCGCGCATATGCATTGCGAGGCGCCGGAGCATCGGCTGCCGGCGCCGACCCGCAAGCTGATGACGGTCCGGTTCGCGATCGCCGCCGCGCAGCGGATCAATCGGCTGGTCGATCCGCAGGGCCACGGGGAGTTTTAGGGCAACGTTACCGCGGCGCGCGCTTGGCCAAAATGCGCTGCAGGGTGCGGCGATGCATGTTCAGCCGCCGCGCCGTTTCGGAGACGTTGCGGTTGCACATTTCGTAGATGCGCTGAATGTGCTCCCAGCGCACCCGATCCGCCGACATGGGATTGTGCGGCGGCTCGGACTTCTCGGTGCCGCTCGCGAGCAAGGCGGCGACCACATCGTCGGCGTCGGCGGGCTTTGAGAGATAATCCACTGCGCCCATCTTCACCGCCGTCACGGCGGTGGCAATGTTGCCATAGCCGGTCAGCACGATCGCGCGCGCTTCGGGGCGCCTGCGCTTGAGCGCTGACACCACGTCAAGGCCATTGCCGTCACCAAGCCGCAAATCCACTACCGCGAACGCCGGCGGTGCCTTGCCGATCTGCGCCAGACCTTCGGACACGCTGTCGCAGGATGTCACCGTGAAGCCGCGGGTTTCCATGGCGCGCGACAGGCGCTCCAGAAACGGCTTGTCGTCCTCCACGATCAGCAGCGAGCGATCGGCGTGGGCGGTCAGTTCGGGGATGGCATTCACGGTTCGGGTACCCTCCATGTCGAGCACTGCAACATATGGCGTAGCAACACGGCGCTGCCAAGGCCGCATCAAGTCGATCGCTCCGTCCGTTGTCGCGGCCTTGAACTAGCCGGCTGGTTCGGGAGCGGTTTCACCGGCCTCGAAGCGGCGGCGCGGCCAGGCGATCTGAACCACGGCGCCATGATCCGGAAAGGTCCGGTTGGTGAAGGAGACCCTGGCGCCGGTGCGCTCGAGCAGCGTGCGGGCGATAAACACCCCGAGACCGAGGCCGCCGTGCTCGCTCTGGGCTTCGTCGATGCTGCGCCGGCGCGACAGATAGGGTTCGCCGATACGCTTTAAAATATCGGGCGCGAAACCCGGGCCATCGTCGGAAATGACAATCTCGACGGTCTCGGTGTTCCACCACGCATTCACCTCCGCCGTCGTCCGCGCGAAATCGACGGCGTTTTCCAGGATGTTGCCGACACCATGGAGGATTGCCGGATTACGCGTGCCGACCGGCTCGCTTGTGCCCGCGACCGCAATCCGGACCTTGATCGCGACGCCGAAATCGCGATACGGCGCAACCGTTTCCTCGATCAGGGTCGACAATGGCATGCGGTCGAACGGCGCGCCGGTTGCGGACAGCTGCGTGATCTTGGCCAGGATATCGCGGCAGCGCTGCGCCTGTTCGCGCAAGGTCTTGATGTCACCGGCAATCGGGCTGTCAGCCGGCACACTCTGCTCCAGCTCGCGCGATATCAAAAAGATCGTCGACAGCGGCGTGCCGAGCTCATGCGCGGCGGCGGCGGCCAGACCGTCCAGTTGGGTGAGATGCTGTTCACGGGTCAATACCAATTCGGTGGCTGCCAGTGCGTCCGAGAGCTTGCGGGCCTCCTGGGTCACCTGGAATGCATAAAGACTGGTGACCCCGATCGCCAGCAGGATCGAGAGCCAGACGCCGAACAGGTAGATCGGCGGCAATACCAGGGGCTCATCGGCGTCCCACGGCAGCGGCAGATAGAAGAAGACCAGCACGGAGGCGCAGGCAATGGCCAGCGCGCCGAGCGCGATCGTCAGCCGTACCGGCAGCGCCGTCGCCGAAATCAGGACCGGGGCAAGGAACAAGAATGAAAACGGATTCTGCAAACCGCCGGTGAAAAACAACAATGCGGCGAGCTCGACGATGTTCAATGCCAACAGCGCCGCCGCATAGGCCGGCTCCAGCCGTTGCATCGGGTTGAAGGCAATCTGCAGCACCAGGTTGAGCAGGGCCGACAGCCCGACGATGGCAAGGCAGGGGACGGCCGGGACGTCGAATTCGAGCCCGTGCGCGACGATGAAAATGGCGGCAAGCTGGCCGAGCACGGCGAGCCAGCGCAGCCGCAGGATCGTATCCAGACGTACATAGCGGCGCGGATGGCGAAAATCGGTGGCGGCAATTTCGGTCATGCCGACAAGCTTAGCGGTGCAGGCGCATGACCACAAATTCGCCGATTTGATTTAAGGTGTTCGCCGGGATGCCCCAAACTCTTGCGCTTGCCGCCACGATGGCCCAATGAACGGCCCGCATGATGAAAAACGGCACCCTGACGCCCCCGTTGCCCGCGGCAAATCCGGCCGGATCCGCGGCGATCGAGGTTGCGCACCTTGTCAAGCTCTACAAGACCACCCGCGCGGTCGACGATGTATCGTTTCGCATTGCGCGCGGCAGCATCACCGGGCTGCTCGGCGGCAATGGCGCCGGCAAGACCACGACCATTGCCATGATCATGGGACTGGTGCTGCCGACCTCCGGACGCATCCAGGTGCTCAATTGTTCGATGCCCGAGCAAAGCGCCGAGGTGCTGGGCCGGATGAATTTCGAAAGCCCCTATGTCGATATGCCGATGCGGCTGACGGTGCGGCAGAATCTCACCATCTTCGGCCGGCTCTACGCGGTTGCGAACCTGCGCGAGCGCATCGCGAAACTTGCCGCCGATCTCGACCTCGGCGATTTCCTGGACCGTGCCAACGGCAAGCTGTCCGCCGGGCAGAAGACGCGGGTCGCGCTGGCGAAGGCGCTGATCAACCAGCCCGAATTGTTGCTGCTGGACGAGCCGACGGCCTCGCTCGATCCGGATACCGCCGACTGGATCAGGCGGCATCTCGAGACCTATCGCAAGGTGCATGGCGCAACCATCCTGCTGGCGTCGCACAACATGCTTGAAGTCGAGCGATTGTGCGACCGCGTCATCATCATGAAACGCGGCCGCATCGAGGACGATGATACCCCCGATCGGATCATGACCCGCTACAACCGGACGACGTTGGAGGAAGTATTTCTCGATGTCGCCCGCGGCCGCGTCAAGGAAGGCACATCGTGAGCGAACTGGTTTTGCCGGGAGGTATCGCGCCGCATCGCATCAACGCGATGATTCTGCGCTACTGGTACCTTTTGATCTCGTCGTGGCCGCGTCTGCTGGAATTGATCTACTGGCCGGCGTTGCAGATCATCACCTGGGGCTTTCTGCAGACTTACATTTCGCAGAACGCCGGATTTTTTGCGCAAGCCGGCGGCATTCTGATCGGCGCGGTGATTCTGTGGGACATCCTGTTTCGCGGGCAGCTCGGCTTTTCGATCTCGTTTCTCGAGGAGATGTGGGCGCGCAATCTCGGCAACCTGATGATGAGCCCGCTGACGCCGATCGAGTTTCTGATCTCGCTGATGGTCATGAGCCTGATCCGGCTTGCGATCGGCGTCATTCCGATGACGCTGCTTGCGATGATCTTCTTCGATTTCAATATTTACGGCATCGGACTGCCGCTGGTCGCCTTCTTCTGCAATCTGATCTTCACCAGCTGGTCGCTGGGGATTTTCGTCTCCGGGCTGGTGCTGCGCAATGGCCTCGGCGCCGAGAGCATCGTGTGGACGCTGATGTTCGGCGTGATGCCGCTCGCCTGCATCTACTACCCGGTGACGGTGCTGCCGCATTGGCTGCAATATGTCGCGTGGGCCTTGCCGCCGACTTATGTATTCGAGGGGATGCGGTCGCTGTTGATCGGGCACGTGTTTCGGGCCGACCTGATGATCGATGCCCTGCTGATCAACGTCGTGCTCCTTATCGGGTCATTTGCGATATTCCTTGCGCTTTTGCGCAGCGCCCGCCGCCATGGTTCGCTGATCCAGAGTGGCGAATAAGCCACTTATCCCATGAATTTGAGGGTCTTCGACTTGTGTATCACACGGATATGCCGATCTGTGCATTGACGCTTTATTACGCCTTCGGCAGTATGCTGCGATGCAAAAGATTTGAGGATCAAATGCCTATTGGTGAGTTTGGCGGCGCACCGCCTCTGGTGGCCGAAGGCAGTCCGGCGCTTACCACGCCGATGTACTGGATGTACGAAATGGCGCACGCCTCGCTCAATCCGGCGCGGGCCGTCACCGACGCCACAAAAATCCTGTTTCAGAATCCGCTTAACCCTTGGTCGCACACCGAGTTCGGCAAATCCATCGCCGCCGGTTGCGAGGTGTTCGAGCGGGCGACGCGCCGCTACGGCAAGCCCGAATGGGGCATCACCGACACCGAGGTCAACGGCACACGTACCCCGGTTGAAATCCGCTCGGTATGGGAAAAGCCGTTTTGCCGGCTGTTGTATTTCGATCGCAAGCTGACGCGGCCGTTGCGCATGCCGCAGCCGCGCGTGCTGATCGTAGCGCCGATGTCCGGACACTACGCGACGCTGTTGCGCGGTACCGTCGAAGCCTTTCTGCCGACGCATGAGGTCTATATCACCGATTGGACCGATGCCCGGATGGTTCCGGTGACCGAAGGCCGCTTCGATCTCGACGACTACATCGATTACGTCATCGAGATGCTTCACGTGCTCGGCGGCAACATGCACGTGATTGCCGTGTGCCAGCCCTCGGTGCCGGTGGTGGCGGCGGTTTCCATCATGGAAGCCCAGCGCGATCCCTACGCTCCGATCTCGATGACGCTGATGGGCGGCCCGATCGACACCCGCCGCAATCCGACGGCGGTCAACAATCTTGCCGCCGAGCGCGGCATCGAGTGGTTTCGCAGCCACGTCATCACCAAGGTGCCGTTTCCGCATCCCGGCGTCATGCGCGATGTCTATCCGGGCTTCCTGCAGCTCAATGGCTTCATCAGCATGAATTTCGACCGCCACATGGACGCGCACAAGAACCTGTTCAAGAACCTCGTGAAGGGCGACGGCGACCTGGTCGACAAGCACCGCGATTTCTATGACGAGTATCTCGCGGTCATGGACCTGGCCGCGGAGTATTATTTGCAGACGGTCGATACCGTGTTCATCAAGCACGCGCTGCCCAAGGGCGAGATGACCCATCGCGGCAAGCCGGTCGATCCCTCGAAGATCAGGCGCGTCGCGTTGATGACGGTGGAAGGCGAGAACGACGATATTTCCGGTCTCGGACAGACCGAAGCGACGCACGAATTGTGCAGTTCGATTCCGAACCATCGCCGGATCCACTACATGCAAAAGGGCGTCGGGCACTACGGCGTGTTCAACGGCTCGCGCTTCAAATCGGAAATCGTGCCCCGCATCTCCGATTTCATCGTGTCATCGGCGAATCCAAAGTCTGCTTTGGCCGCTGCGGCGGAATAAGCCTCGATCTTGCGACTTCGACGCGGAATCGCCGGTTTGAGATCGGCGATCCAGCGTCGATTCGAGTGCCCGACAGCCCCCTGAATCGACCAAAAGGGACCCGATTCACGGCTTCCGGAAGGAATGAGTTTGCTCTCAATCCTTGAGGAGGCTCTTTCGGGGCGGCCGCAGCCGGAATTTTCTGTTCCAGCCCCTTCCTATAGGGGCTCATATCCGATCAGCCCCTGTATATTGGGCAAATGATTTGTTTTTGCGCCGAGCGATTTCACTGGCGGCGGATATGGCAGAATCCGGGCGAACTCCTGCTCCCCGGACTTTCAGACATGGCCACTCGCGCCCTCCTCTATCGGCGGCCTGCCGAACCCGCAACTCTTCTCGTCAAACACGGCTCACAAATCTATTCGATCAGGCTGCGCCGGCATCGCCGCGCGCGGCGCTACACCTTGCGTATTCATCCGAGCGACCGCGAAGCGATCCTGACCATGCCGCCCCGCGGCACTCTCGCCGACGCCAAGGATTTCGCGCAACGTCACGGCGGCTGGATCGCCGCGCGCCTCGGCCGCTTGCCGAAGGCAGCACCCTTTCTTCCGGGCACCTCGGTGCCGCTGCGCGGCGTTCCGCACCGGATCGTGCATCGCGCCGGCAGCCGCGGCACGGTGTGGACGGAAATGCGCGACAGCGGGGAGCGGATCCTCTGCGTCGCCGGAGGCGGCCGAGCATATCGAGCGGCGGGTCCACGATTACCTCAAGCGCGAAGCGCGCCGCGATCTGCAGAAGGCGGCGCAGGCTTACGCCCAGGCGCTGGGCGTCAGGGTGAAGCGGCTGTCGATCCGCGATCAGTCGAGCCGCTGGGGTTCGTGCACCTCGGCAGGGTCCTTGTCGTTCTCGTGGCGGCTGATCCTGGCGCCGCCCTATGTGCTGGATTATCTCGCCGGCCATGAGGTGGCACATCTCGTCGAAATGAATCATTCGCCGCGGTTCTGGAGGGTGGTCGGCCGGGTCTGCGGTCACGTCGAGCGCGCCAAGAGATGGCTCGATACCTGCGGCAACGACCTGCATCGCTACGGTATTCAGGACTGAGAGCGAAGTCCCAGGCGAGCGCTCAAGACTCATTTCCAGCCATAAGCGGCGGATGTCTGCTGCTCGAAGCGATATCGCAATCAGGGGCGACGGCGTCGGCTATTGAACCCGACCCGGACATTGCCACCACAGACATGGCGATAGCTAACTCTATTCAGCGCCGAGATTCGAATACAGTGCCGATTTTAGAGGGGTCAGGCATCAGGTTCTTTGCGAGTGCGAAGTATTGCAGCGCCCGTGTTTCGTCGCCCTTCGCACGCAATAAAAGAGCATAATTATGATATGCCTCGGGATCATCGGGACGAAGCGCAAGAGCCTTCTCGTAATGAGGCTCTGCCTCATCGAGACACCCTTCAGTGTGGAGAAGCGCTGCTAGGTTGTTGTGCGCTTCGGGGTAGTCCGGCCGCAACGTCAATGCTCTTTCGTAGTGTTTCTGAGCGGCGACAACGTGGCCGGTGTCTTCGAGCACCAGTGCGAAGTTGTAGTGTGCTTCGGCGTAATCGGGTCGGAGGCGTACTGCTTCCTTGCAATGTTCGTTTGCGCCAGCGTAATCCCCAATCTGCAGAAGGAGCATCGCAAAATCATTGTGCGCCTCGACATAGCCGGGACGAATTGCCAGAGTCCGCTCGTAACAATGCCTGGCTTCAGCAGCATCGCCGCGAACCTTGTAGGCGTTGCCGAGCGCATGGTAGGCGGCGGCATTGTCCTCTCTTTGCTTAATCGAATTACCAAGGTGCTCGATTGCCCCAGTCAGCTTGCCCTGAGACGCGAGTAGAAGCCCGAAATTATAGTTGGCTTCGGGGTAATCGGGGCGAAAGCGCAGGGCCTCACGATAGTGCGCGGCGGCTTCCTGTTCGTTTCCCAGACGACGAAGAACAATGCCGAGATTGTTATGCGCCTCGGGATAGTCAGGCCGACGTTTTAACGCCTCTCGGTACCATTGCGCTTCCTCGTCGTATTCCGCGCGAGAGGAACCGACGGATGCCACCCCACGCAAAAATGCTTCTTCGGCAGAGATCTGATCGAGCCCGCGTCCCTTCAGCGCTCGTTGGTCGACGGACATAATCCGGTACAGTGCACGCTCCGCCAGATGATCGCCTTTCAGGGAAAATCGTCCCGCCGGCGCGTACCCGTAAAGTGGTATATCGAGCGATTCAAGCGCGGACTCCGTGACGAACAATGTTCCCGCCGCTGCAATGCTCTCGACCCGCTTGGCGAGTCCGATCGCGCGCCCTATCCACGCAGATTCGTCCTGTAGCGGAGCGCATTCGCCAAAGTGACATCCGATCCGCAGACGCAGGCTGTTCGCGTCGCAGCCATTGAGCCGATCCCAAGTATCGATCAGAGACAGTCCGAACTGGACCGCCACGTCGGTACTATCGAACAGGAACAGGTGGCCATCACCGGTAAAGTTTTGATGAAGGGCCCCAAAACGCCCCGAAAGCGTTTCAGCCGTCTGGCGGTAGGTGTCGATGAGCACTACCGCTTCTTCCTTGGGAAGAGCAGTCCAAGCTGTCGAGTGCCGTTCCAAGTCGGAAAACACAACCGCGCAAAAATGTCTTTTGCCGGGCCCCATTGGGGTAACTCCGCAGCCTCAATCGGAGTATACTACCTTGTCGGAGGATCGAGAAGGAGAGGGCAATGCCAAAATACATGGTCGAACGTCATCTGCCCGGCTTCACAGCCGCTCAATTGCCATCGGCGTCCGCCCTAGCCAAACGCGTCACGGGCGAAATGGCGAAAGAAGGCATACCGGTCCGCTATCTCGGATCCACATTCGTGCCCGATGAGGAACGATGCATGTGCCTATTCGAGGGGCCTTCCGCTACGGTCGTACGCGAGGCCAATGAACGCGCGGGTCTGCCACTGCAACGTATCGTCGAAGCGACGAGCATCTCATCGGATGACGTCGATTGAACACCTGCCTGGCCGGTGTTGTCGGTTGTCGTACGGCTTCCCTGCATTGACGTCGGAAACTGGGCACTTCTCGGACATGGCGCGCTGTCTGCCTTGAGTTCGTGACGTCTTAAGACGAGTGGGCCGATCAATTCTCGGAAAGCGGCTCAGCTACAATACGTTCACTCGCCGACGCCTCGGCAAAAGTTGGCCGAAATCCGAACCCAGCGAAACCAGAAGCCTGGTCGCGCTGTACCGGACTTGTCGACGCGATTTGGTCCGGATCTCGCGCCAGCCAGCGATCGGCGGCCTCGCGGCCGCTCCGGTGCAGCGTCGTGATAAAGCCGAACCCGATATCCGCTGTACTGCGCTGGGCAAGTCCGTCGATCCGGTCCTCCGCCGCGATCCGAAACACCCTCAGGGAATCCAGTTTCGGCGCCGCGGCAGTCTCGCGCGCAAAATCAAGGGCGGCGATTTCGGCATTGAGGGCCGAATTGGCCATGATCTGATCGAGACGACGGTCGATGGCCGCCATGGTGATCGGGACGTAGGCGTCGCGGGTCGGGGTGACTTGAACAACCAGCACGTCCGTTGCCTCCGAATCCCGCACCAGCTGCACCAGCGGCGGATTGGCGGCATAACTGCCGTCCCAATAGGCATCGCCTTCGATCTCGACGGCGCAATGGACCAAAGGAGGACAGGTCGACGCCAGCACCACGTCGGCCGTGAGGTCGCTATTGCGGAAAAGCTGTAACCGGCCGTCGCGAACGCGCGTGGTGGCGACCAGAAGCTTCGGACAGATCGGGTCACGCAACGCAGAGAAATCGATCTCGGCCGCCAGCGCCTGGCGGAGCGGATCGAGATCGAACGGATCAAATCGCGCCGACGATAACCCGCGACCGAATGTGACGGAGGTGCCGGCCGGCGAAAATCCGCCGATCAACATCAGCGAGCGGAACGATGCCTCTTGCGTGATCCGCCGCCAAAATCGTCGCAGTCGCGTCCGCGCGCCTTCCCGGCCACCTTCGACGAAACCAGACGCGAGAAGCACGCCGTTGACCGCACCGGCGCTGGCGCCGCTGATGGCATCGATCTCGCAATCCGGTTCTTCCAGAAGCCGCTCCAGACACCCCAGGTAAACGCTCCGAATGAGCCGCCACCCTGCAACGCCAACGACAGTCGGCGCGGCGGCCAGGTTCGGCTCTGCGCCAGACGGCGCTTCTGCCAGGCACTGTTTTGCCAGATGGTGCCGAGCCTTGGGGCTTCTGCAGACTCAGGCCCGTACAGGAGCTTGTCGGTCGCTATTTGCTCGGCAGGTTGGCTGGGATGAGCCGGCACCTCGGCTGTCGTCGACCAAATCTCGGCGGCCGACGGCAATCCTCCGGCCGCCATCTGAAGTGATGGTTGCTGCACACTGCGCGGCGCTATCCGGTCCAGGTTATCTTGCGCCCCAGGCGGTTCGACCCCATTCATTTGATGCAACCATTACGCAAATAACGGTCGCCAGAGTGACACGCCTCGACATGGTTTGCCAGTGAACAAAAATCTTTCGCACAGCCTGAAGTGTTGCGGCGCGCGCCGGATAATCAAATCGACAATCGCCCTTCGCTCACGCATTGCTGGCGCTTCATCGGGCGACGGGCTCAGATATCAGCGCTTGCGCCTACCGTCCGAACAGCCGGTCCATCAGCCAGCCGTCTAGTCCGGGAGCCGCTTCCGGACGCACGGAAGTTCGCGTCGGCGCCGGCCTGCCCGCAGCGCTTGCGGGCGAGGGAGCGTTCACCGGCGTGCCCGCTTGCGAGACGGCCTGCACGAAGTTCGAGAGGAAGCCGCCGGCTTGCAACCCCGGCAAGCTGGCTACCGGCACGCCCTGATGGGCAGCGCGCATGAAGCGGGTCCAGACTTCGACCGGCAAGCCGCCGCCGGTCGCCTTCCTGGTCGGCGAATTGTCGTCATTGCCGAGCCAGACGCCGGTAACGAGGTTGGCGGTGTAGCCGATGAACCAGGCGTCGCGAAAGTCCTGGCTGGTGCCGGTCTTGCCGGCGGCCATCCAGCCCGGGATCTCCGCCTTGCGCGCGGTGCCGCTGAGCAGCGTCTCCTGCATCATGGTGTTCATCATCGCGACGTGGCGCGGCTCGATCACCTGGCCGAGCTGGTCGGCGGGGCGCGCGTACAGCAGCTTGCCCTGGGTGGTGCGGATTTTGGTCACGACGTGCGGCGAGACGCCCTGGCCGCCATTGGCAAAGGGCACATAGGCCCCGACCAGTTCGGTGAGCGAGACTTCGGAAGTGCCGAGCGCAATCGAGGCGTTGGCGTCGAGCTTCGATGAAATGCCGAGCCGGTGCGCGGTGCGCACCACGTTCCTGGCCCCGACTTCCAGCCCGAGCCGTACCGCGACGGTGTTGAGCGACATCGCCAGCGCCTGCGTCAGCGTTACCGCGCCGAAATATTCGTGGCCGTAGTTCTCGGGCTTCCATCCCTTGACGTCGAGCGGCGCATCCTGCCGGATCGTCTCCGGCGTCAGGCCGGCTTCGATCGCGGTCAGATAGACGAACGGCTTGAACGCCGAGCCCGGCTGGCGCTTTGCAGTGACCGCACGGTTGTACTGGCTGTCGGCATAATTGCGGCCGCCGACCATGGCGCGCACGGCGCCATCCGGCGTCATCGCCACCAGCGCACCCTGGGTGACATTGAACTTGACGCTTTTGGCGGCGAGTTCGTCGATCACGGCGGCTTCGGCGACGCTCTGCAGTTTCGGATCGATCGAGGTTTCGACCACGATGTTCTGGTCGATCTGGCCGATCAGATCGTCGAGCACTTCGCCGATCCAGTCCGCGACATAGTTGATGGTGCCGGCGCCCGCGGCCTTCATATTATAGGAGGGATGTCCGATCGAGGCCTGCGCCTGCGCGGCGGTGATGAATTTGGCTTCCGCCATGGCTGACAGCACGGTCTGGGCGCGTTTTTCAGCCCCTTCCGGATTGCGGTTCGGCGCCAGCCGCGACGGCGATTTGACCAGGCCCGCCAGCATCGCGGCCTCCGCCAGCGTGACGTTCTTCGCCGGTTTTCCGAAATAGCGCTGCGCGGCGGCTTCGACGCCGTAGGCGCCGGAGCCGAAATAGACCCGGTTGAGGTAGAGTTCGAGAATTTCTGACTTGGAATGCTTGCGCTCCAGCCACAGCGCGAGCTCGACCTCCTGCAATTTCCGTTGCAGCGTGCGCTCCTGCGTGAGAAACAGATTTTTGGCGAGCTGCTGAGTCAGCGTCGAGCCGCCCTGCGAAACGCCGCGATGCAGGACATTGGCCACTGCCGCGCGCGCAATGCCCAGGGGATCGACGCCATAGTGCGAATAGAACCGGCGGTCTTCGATGGCGATGAAGGCTTTCGGCAGATAGGGCGGCAGCTCCTTCAGCGAAACATTGGCGCCGGGCATTTCGCCGCGCGTCGCCAGCACGCTGCCATCGAAACCGACAATCTCGATGGTCGGCGGCCGTTTCGGAATTTCCAATGCCTGGATCGGCGGCAGGTGCGCGCCCACCCAGACGATGACGCCGACCAGCGCGATCGCCGCCCACAGCCCGAGCACCACGCCCCAATAGAACAAGCGAACGAGGCCGCGGCGCGAGCGACCCCTGGATCGACGCTTGCTGGCGCCTCTCCTCGCGCGCGGCTTACGCTCGCGCGGAATGTCGTCATCGTCGTCGGTATCGGCGGCTACGGCTTTGCGCTTGGGCGATTTCTTCGGCTTCTCGTCGTCGCCGGCACTGGGGACGCGATCCTGCGGGGAAAGACGCAATTCCGAAAGCGACGCGCCGAGCCCGAATTGCGGCTCCTTGCGTCCGCCGCTCTTTTTCGTCCCCACGCCATACGAAAAACGCCTACGCCACCCGGTGCCGGGAGCCTAGCGAGCGGGGTTTAAGGCCGCGTTAAGCGGGAATTAAGGCTGATGCCGTGGCAGGCAAAGCCGGAGAAATAAGGTTTCAGCAGTCTTAACCTTACCGGGTAGAACGGCCCAACGGTTGAGGAGTCGCGTATCTTTTGAACGAACTCACGCCAGCCAGAGCAGAACCAACACGATGGCGGCGGGGGCCGCCTGAACGTAGAGAATCCGGCGGCTGACTGTCGTGGCGCCATAGACGCCGGCGACGATTACGCACAGCAGGAAGAAGGTCTTGATCTGCAAGGCGAAGGCGGGAACGCCCAGAAGCAGGCCCCAGATCAGGCCGGCGGCGAGAAAGCCGTTGTAGAGCCCCTGGTTGGCGGCAAGCACCGCGGATTCTTTCGCTTTCTCCAGCGAATTGCGGAAGGTCTTCAAGCCCAACGGCCTGGTCCAGAGAAACATCTCCAGCACCAGGAAATAGACATGCAGCGCTGCGACCAGCGCCACCAGAAAGTTCGCGGTCCAGATCATGTGGCGTTCCCCCGAACCCGCAGATTAGCACTTTTCGGAGGCGTTGGAGCAATCACGCCGCGGGCTGCGCCAGGGCCTCGTCGTTGGCCAGCAGATGGGTCAGCGCGCTCTTGATCGCGGCCTGCCGCGTCGGTGCGTTGATCTGCGCGCCGAGCAGGTCGGTGACGTAAAACACGTCGCGGGCCCGCTCGCCGAAGGTCGCGACATGAGCCGAGGCGATGTTGAGATTGAGCTTCGAAATCGCGGTCGTCAGCTCATATAACAGGCCGGGCCGGTCGAGCCCGGACACCTCGATCACCGTGTAGCGGTCCGACCACTGATTGTTGATGGTGACCTCCGGTTCGACCACGAACGGACGTACCTTGCCGCTTCTGGCGGAACGGCGCGCCACCACCTCGGGCAGGCGCAGCTTGCCTTCCAGCACGTCCTCGATCATCTCGCCGATCCGCGTCGCGCGCCGTCCCTCGTCCTCGTCGCGGTCGTATTCGCGGGTGATGGCGATGGTGTCGAGCGCGCGCCCGTCGGTGGTGGTGTAAATCTGCGCGTCGACGATGTTGGCGCCGGCCGAGGCGCAGGCGCCGGCGATGATCGACAACAGCCAGGGGTGGTCGGTCGCGAGGATCGTCAATTCGGTGACGCCGCGCGCTTCGTCGAAGCCGACATTGATGGCGAGCTTGTGGCCGGCCTGCTCGCTGGCGCGCAGGAAGCGGGCATGGCGGATCTTGTGTGGCAGGTCGACCTTGAGCCAGTACGCCGGATAGTGCCGCGCGATGTAGGCGTCGAGCTCCTGCTCCGGCCACTCGGTGAACTCCGTGCGAAATTCCGCCTGCGCCACCGCGATGCGTTGCGCGCGGTTGACTTCCGAGAAGCCGCCGGTCAGCACCGGTTCGGTCTCGTAATACAGCGTGCGCAACAGCTGCGCCTTCCAGCCGTTCCAGACCCCGGGACCGACGCCCCTGATGTCGGCGGTGGTCAGGATCGTCAGAAGCTTCATCTGTTCGACTGATTGCACCACGGCTGCGAAATTCTCGATGGTCTTGCGGTCCGACAGATCGCGCGATTGCGCCATCATCGACATGGTCAGATGCTGTTCGATCAGCCAGGCCACCAGTTCGGTATCGGCGGCGTTGAATCCCAGCCGCGGGCACAGCCGCCGCGCGACCTTTGCCCCGGCGATCGAATGATCCTCAGGGCGGCCCTTGGCGATATCGTGCAAAAGCGTGGCGATATAGAGCACCGCGCGGTGCTCGGGCTGAATTTTGCGCATCAGGTCGCTGGCGACGATGAATTCGTCATTGCCGCCGCGTTCGATCTCGTGCAGGTAACCGATGCAGCGCAACAGATGTTCGTCCACCGTGTAATGGTGGTACATATTGAACTGCATCATCGACACGATCTTGCCGAAGGCGCGAATGAACTGGCCGAGCACGCCGGTTTCGTTCATGCGCCGCAGCACGACTTCGGCGTCATTCGAGGTCAGGATTTCCATGAACAGCCGGTTGGCTTCCGGGTTCTCGCGCAGTGACGTGTTGATGAGCTTCAGCGAACGCGTCACGGTGCGCATCGCATCGGGGTGAAAGGCGAGATTGTTTTTCTGCGCCAGCCGGAAGATCCGGATCAGGTTGACCGGATCCTGCTTGAACACATCTGGTGCGGCGAGATTGATGCGGTTGTTGTCGACAATGAAATCGTCGCTGTCGGGCACCCGCCGCCGGTTGTTGCTCGGCCGCAGCCGCGCCATCATCCGGCTGAGCACCGGCGCGGGCTTGGCCTGCTGGTCTTCCAGCTTGGCGCACAGGATCGCGGTGAGATCGCCGACATCCTTGGCGACCAGGAAATAATGCTTCATGAAGCGTTCGACATCCTGCATGCCGGGATGCGAGGTGTAGCCGAGCCGGATCGCGATCTCGCGCTGCATGTCGAATGACAGCCGCTCCTCGGCGCGGCCCGAGAAGAAATGGATATTGCAACGGACCGACCACAGGAAATCGGCGCAGCGGCGGAAGGTGCGGTATTCCTGCGCGTCGAACACGCCGCGTTCGAGCAGCTCATCGGTCTCGCGCACGCGATAGACATATTTCGCGATCCAGAACAGCGTGTGCAGGTCGCGCAATCCACCCTTGCCATCCTTGACGTTGGGCTCGACCAGATAGCGCGATTGTCCGGCGCGGCGGTGCCGCTCTTCCCGCTCCGCAAGCTTGGCGGTGACGAATTCGGCCGCGGTGCCCTGCACCACTTCACTGTCGAAGCGCGCCACCAGTTCGTCGTAGAGCGGCTGGTCCCCGGTCAGGAACCGGGTCTCGAGGATCGCGGTGCGGATCGTCATGTCGCCGCGCGCCTGGCGGATCAATTCATCGACCGAGCGGGTGGCGTGACCGACCTTCAAACCCATGTCCCACAGGCAATAAAGGATAGCCTCGGCGACCTGCTCGCCCCAGGCGGTTTGCTTGTAGGGCAGGATGAACAACAGATCGATATCGGATTCCGGCGCCATCAGGCCGCGGCCATAGCCGCCGGTGGCGACCACCGCCATGCGCTCGGCGCCCGAGGGCGTCGGCGAATGATAGAGATGGCGGGTCGCCGCTGAGAACAGGATGCGGATGATCTCATCCTGCACGAAGCACAGCCGTTCGGCGCAGTGCCGGCCGTGTCGATCCTTGAGCAGTAACGCCTGCGCGATGGCGCGCGCCGTAACCAGTTCGGCCTTCAAAAGTTGCGCCGTGGCGGAGCGGAACAAATCCTCGCGTCCGGCATGCGTTACGGCAAGCGCGTCGACCGCGGCGCTGACCCTTGCGGTGTCGAAACGCTCGTCGGCCTCGGATTGGGCCTGTGTGAGAACATTATCCATTGGCTACCCGGATATCGGACCGCGCCAACGCTGTCACGGGACATTCGTGATCAACGGCGCGGCCATGCTGGATTTTGCATTCTTCAGGCAAGGCGGTTCTCGTTGCAGGCATGAGCGGCAGGCATTTTCGCATCGGCACGCGGCTTAACCATTTGAGATGAAATGGCTTTTTAAAAGTCACGAGAGTTGCCTCGCCCTTATGAAGTGGTGACATCCGCGCCATCTTTCACTACATCCGACACGCAATTTATCTGGAGAGCGAAATGGACGCCGCCGAACTCCGCGCCACCCAGGCCCCGATCAAGGAGCGCTACAAATCCGACCCTGCGGCCGCGGTCATCACGCTCAAGGCCAAAGGCTCGATCGAGAACGAAGGTATCGCCTGCAAGGTCGAGACCGGACGCGCCCTGGCGGTCGCCGGCCTGCATCCCGCCAGCGGCGGTTCCGGACTTGAGTTGTGCTCCGGCGACATGCTGCTGGAAGCGCTGGTCGCCTGCGCCGGCGTGACGCTGAAGTCGGTAGCGACCGCGATCGAGGTGCCGCTGAAGACTGGTCTGGTCACCGCCGAGGGCGATCTCGATTTCCGCGGCACGCTCGGCGTCGACAAGGAAGCGCCGGTCGGGTTCGCGGAAATTCGCCTGCGCTTCGACGTCGACACGCCGGCGCCGCAGGACAAGCTCGATCTGCTGCTCAAGCTCACCGAGCGCTATTGCGTGGTCTACCAGACCATCAAGAATGGCCCGAGGCTTTCGGTGACCATGCACAGGGTGTGATTTCTCGTCGTCCCGGCGAACGCCGGGACCCATATGTGGACGGCCCCCGTGGCACAAGAGCTTTTTGATGTGTGATCGGATCGCTTGCGTCCATATGTCCGGCCTGTTGATGCGGTCGTTTTGAGACCGCTGGCCAAGATGGTTTCCGCGACACGAGTTCCAATCAACCACGCGACCTTTGTTCGGCCAATGGGTCCCACGGATTTGCTCGCATCCCGGATCGATCGATCCTACCATCTACTTGCTCTTGCAGCTCCGGTTCGGCCAGTGGGCGAGCCCGCCAGCCGGCCGAATCTCTTACGCGACGGCGGCCACTGCGGCATCGATCCGCGCGCTGTCGTAATCCTCTCCCGTCGTCATCAGCTTCCAGGCGATGCGGGCCATTTTGTTGGCAAGCGCCACTGCTGCAAGCTTCGGCGCCTTGCGCTCAAGAAGCTCGAGGAGCCAGCGTGGCCCGCGACCTCGCGCCTTGGCCTGCTTGACCACCGAGGTTGCCCCGAGCACCAGCAGTCGGCGCAAGTTCTCATCGCCAGCGCGGGTAATCTTGCCAAGCCTGGTCTTGCCGGCCGTGGAATGGTCCTTCGGCGTCAAGCCGAGCCAGGCTGCAAACAGCCGGCCGGAGCGGAAGGCGTGCGGGTCGGGCGCCTTCATCACCAGCGCTGCCGCAGTAACTGGGCCAACGCCCGGGATCTGCGCCAGTCGCCGGCTCAGGGCATTGGCGCGGTGCCAAGCCACGAGCTTTGCCTCGATCGCCTTCAGTTCGACCTGCACCTGCGCATAGTCGCGAGCGAGCGTTGCAAACAATTCGCGCGCCAAGGCCGGCACGCTGTCGTCGCGCGCAATCGCGGCCAGGAGCGCTGCGATCTTATCCAGACCTTTGGCTTCGATCAGCCCGAACTCTGCCGCATAACCGCGGATCGTGTTGCTCAGCTGCGTACGCCGCGCAACCAGCTGGTCGCGGACACCCAACAGCATCAGCGCCGCCTGCTGCTCAATTGTCTTCACCGGCACGAATCGCATCCGCGGCCGGCTCGCCGCCTCGCACAGTCCCTCCGCATCGCGCCCGTCGTTCTTGTTTCGCGGTACATAGGGCTTCACCAACTGCGGCGCGATCAGCTTTACGATATGCCCCAGTTTGCCAAGCTCCCGCGCCAAGTGATGAGCGGCCCCGCACGCCTCGATCGCGACAACCGTTGGCGGCAACTTGGCCAAAAATGCCAGCATCGCTTTGCGTCCAAACCGCTTGCGCAGCACCACCTGTTCCGACGCATCAACCCCATGCAGCTGAAAAATATGCTTCGACGTATCCATCCCAACGCGGATAATCTGGCTCACGGACGGCTCCCATGAATGAGTTTCTGACAACCTCATTCTGGCACACTGATGCCGTAGGGGGCCGTCCACACCATCAAACGCCGTGTCCTCTCGTTTTAAGAAACGCTGTTCGACGGCTTTTGTGCAACACGAACAGCGGTGGCTATGGGTCCCGGCGTTCGCCGGGACGACTTCAAAATGTCCCCCGATCTCGCCTTCATCCTGACGCTGGCGCTGCGCATGGCGGTGACGGCGGCGTTCGTGGTGTCGGCCGCCGTGATCACCGAGCGCTCGGGCCCGGTGATCGGGGCGCTGGTGGCGACGCTGCCGATTTCGGCCGGTCCTTCTTACGTGTTTCTCGCGCGCGATCACGATGCGGCGTTCATCGCCGAGGCCGCGCTGGCGAGCCTGCCGATCAATGCCATAACGATCTTCCTCTGCCTGACCTATGTCGTGCTGGCGCAGCGCCGGAGCGCAGCCGTCAGTTTTGCCGGCGCGGTAATGGTGTGGAGCGCGCTGGCCGCGCTGTCGCGAACGGTGCACTGGTCGCTCGCCGGCGGGCTACTCGCCAATGCCGTTGCCTACGCGATCTGCCTGCCGCTGCTGCGGCGTTTCCGCCATGTCAAGATGCCGCCGATCACGCGCCGCTGGTACGATATCCCGCTGCGCGCGTCGCTGGTTGCGACGTTGGTCGCCACGGTGGTGACGTCGTCGAAATGGGTCGGTCCAAACGTTAGCGGCACGATCGCGCTGTTTCCGGTGGTGTTCACCAGCATGATGCTGATCCTGCATCCGCGGATCGGCGGCCCGGCAACCGCCGCCGTGCTTGCAAACAGCGGCTGGGGCCTGATCGGCCTGGGCATCGCGATTGCGGTGCTGCATCTCGCAGCGCTTCGGTTCGGATCGGTAATCGGCCTCAGCCTCGCGCTCGCCACCTGCGTGAGCTGGAATCTCGGGCTGTGGTGGAACGGCCGAAGGAAGCTTGTGCGCGTGTAACTTGTAGCCCGGATGGAGCGCAGCGAAATCCGGAACGGACGCGGTGTAGGCCCCGGATTTCGCTTCGCTGCATCCGGGCTACGAAGTTTTCGCCAACTTCGCCTTCAGCGCATAGAGCGCTTCCAACGCCTCGCGCGGCGACATCTCGTCGGGATGCAGCGCCCGCAAGGTCTCGATCAGCTGTTCGGCCTCGCTTGGCGGCGCCGCCTCGGGGGCGGCGCGCGACGGCACCGCGAACAGCGGTAGGTCGTCGACCAGCGCGCGCGCGGTCTGGCCGCGGTCCTGCGCCTCGAGTTTTGCCAGTACCGACTTGGCGCGGGCGATCACCGGCGCGGGCAGGCCCGCGAGCCGCGCGACCTGAATGCCGTAGGAGCGGTCGGCCGAGCCCGGCAGCACCTCGTGCAGGAACACGACGTCGCCCTGCCACTCCTTGACCCGCACGGTGGCGTTGAACAGCCGCGGCAGTTTTGCCGACAGTGCGGTCAGCTCATGATAGTGGGTGGCGAACAGCGCGCGGCAGCGATTGCTCTCGTGCAGATGCTCGATCGCCGCCCACGCGATCGACAGCCCGTCGAAGGTCGCGGTGCCCCGGCCGATTTCGTCAAGGATAACCAGCGAGCGTTCGCTGGCCTGATTGAGAATGACCGCGGTCTCGACCATCTCCACCATGAAGGTGGAGCGGCCGCGCGCCAGATCGTCGGCGGCGCCGACGCGCGAGAACAGCCGATCGACGATGCCGATCCGCGCCCGCGCCGCCGGCACGTAAGAGCCGATCTGCGCCAGCAGCGCGATCAGCGCGTTCTGGCGCAGGAAGGTCGATTTGCCGGCCATGTTCGGGCCGGTGATCAGCCAGATCTGGCCTGCCCCCACCCGACCCTCCCCGCTTGCGGGGGAGGGTGGGGCCCGGGCGAGAGGTCGCAGGCATTGGCGATGAACGGCTGGCCGTCGCGCTTCAGCGCCTGTTCGACCACCGGATGCCGGCCGCCCTCGATCGCAAAGGTCAGCGAGGTGTCGACCTCGGGCCGCACGTAATTGTCGTCGACGGCGAGCTTTGCCAGGGCGGTTGCGACGTCGAGCATGGCAAAGGCATGCGCGGCGGCGCGCAGATCGTCGCTCGCGGCGAGCGCCATGGCGCAGAGCCGCTCGAAAATTTCCAGCTCCAGCCCGAGCGCGCGGTCGCCGGCATTGGCGATCTTGGCCTCGATCTCGCCGAGTTCGGCGGTCGTGAAGCGGATCTGCCCGGCCAGCGTCTGGCGATGAATAAAGGTCGCGTTCAGCGGCGGCGCCATCAGCCTGTCGCCATGCTGGCCGGTGACCTCGACGAAATAACCGAGCACGTTGTTGTGGCGGATTTTCAGGCCCTTGACGCCGGTCTCGTCGGCGTAGCGCGCCTGCATCGCGGCAACGACCAGGCGCGAGGCGTCGCGCAGATTGCGGGCCTCGTCCAGCGCCGCCTCGTAGCCTTCGCGAACGAAACCGCCGTCACGTTTTATCGGCGGCAGCTGGTCGGCCAGCGCGCGCTCGAACTCGCGCGCCAGTTCGCGCGACGGTTGGCGCATCGCGTCCATGACAGCGATGATTTCCGGCGGCGGATCGTCAAGCCTTTCAAGCCGCGCCAGTGCGGCGTCGGCGGCAAAAATGCCGTCGCGCAATCCGGCGAGGTCGCGCGGGCCGCCGCGCCCGACCGACAACCGCGCCAGCGCCCGCGACATGTCGGGCGCCGCGCGCAACGTGGTGCGGATGTCGTCGCGCGCCGCACTATCGGCGACGAAGGCCGCAATCGCATCGAGTCGCCGCGCAATTGCCCCGCTGTCGGTGAGCGGCGCCGCCAGTCTCTGGGCGAGCAGGCGCGATCCGGCGGGTGTCACGGTGCGATCGATGGCATCAAGCAGCGACCCGCGCCGTTCGCCCGAAAGCGTCCGCGTCAATTCGAGGTTGGCGCGGGTGGCGGGATCGATCGCCATGGTGGTGCCGGCGGCCTCGCGCGACGGCGGCGACAGCGGCGGGCGCTTTCCGACCTGCGTGCGGTCGATATAGGTGACGGCAGCGGCGGCGGCGGTGGCCTCCAGCCGCGACATCGCGCTCAGCCCATCCATGGTGGCGACCGCAAAATATTCGCACAGCCGCCGCTCGGCGGTAGCGCTGTCGAAGACGTCGCGGGTCAGCGGCGTCACCGCCGGTAATTCGCGCAACAAGGGCCCCAGATCGGGATCGCCATAGAGCGCGTCGGTGACGATGATTTCATTCGGATTGATGCGCGAAAGCGTCGCGGCAAGTTCGCCGGTTCCGCATTCGGTGACGATGAATTCGGACGTGGAAATGTCGATCCAGGCGAGCCCAATGCGGTCGCCGCCGGAGGAGGCCCGGGCGCGTGCGATCGCCAGCAGGTAATTATTGGTCCTGGCGTCGAGCAGCGTGTCTTCGGTCAGCGTGCCCGGCGTCACCAGCCGCACCACGTCGCGACGCACCACGCTCTTGTTGCCGCGAGCCCGGGCCGCGGCGGGATCCTCCATCTGCTCGCACACCGCAACCCGGTGGCCCAGCGCGATCAGGCGATGCAGATAATCGTCGGAGCGTTCCACCGGCACGCCGCACATCGGGATATCCATGCCCTGATGCTTGCCGCGCTTGGTCAGCATGATGCCGAGCGCGCGGGAGGCGATCTCGGCATCCTCGAAGAACAGTTCGTAAAAGTCGCCCATTCGGTAAAACAGCAACAGCCCGGGATTGGCGGCCTTGATCTCAAGGTATTGTTCCATCATCGGCGTGACTCGCGCCGCCACCTCGGCGGGCTGCGCGGCATCCGATGTCGCGGGGATGGATTGCTGGATCGTCATAGGTTGCGCAAACTACAAAATTTTAGCCCTCGGTCCTATCGGTTTGCCGCGACAAACCGCGTTTTCCACGTTCTCCGCGACCGCTCATACGACCTGTGAGCATAACCGACCTCACGCGAATGCGCCGCTGGAACGCAGGCGTCAATTGACCTGCCGCGGTGGCGCTCCTAAAACTCGCCATCAATGCGGGGCGTTCGGCGCGGAAACCGCGGCATTCAGGGAGACAGTCAATGGGCGATGTATTTATCTGCGATGCCGTGAGAACCCCGATCGGCCGCTTCGGCGGTTCGCTGGCAAAAGTGCGCGCCGACGATCTGGCGGCCGCCCCGATCAAGGCGTTGATGGCGCGGCATCCGAAGCTCGACTGGTCGGAGGTCGATGAGGTCTATTTCGGCTGCGCCAACCAGGCCGGCGAGGACAACCGCAACGTGGCGCGGATGGCGCTGCTGCTGGCGGGCCTGCCGGAAACGGTTCCAGGCGCAACCCTCAATCGTCTCTGCGCCTCGGGGCTCGATGCCGTTGGCGCGGCAGGCCGCGCGATCCGCGCCGGCGAGATCGATTTTGCCATTGCCGGCGGCGTCGAATCGATGACGCGAGCGCCGTTCGTGATGGGCAAGGCGCCGGAAGCGTTTTCGCGTTCCGCCGATATCTACGACACCACCATCGGCTGGCGCTTCATCAACCCCTTGATGAAGGCGCAATACGGCGTCGACGCCATGCCGGAGACCGGCGAGAACGTGGCCGAGGAATTCCAGGTGTCGCGCGCCGATCAGGACGCGTTCGCGATCCGCTCGCAGCAGCGCGCCGGCCAGGCGATCGCATCGGGCTATTTCGCCGAGGAGATCACGCCGATCTCCGTGCCCGGCGGCAAGGCCGGACCGATCAGCGTCGACAAGGACGAACATCCGCGCCCCGAAACCACGCTCGAAGGGCTTTCCAAATTGAAGCCGATCGTGCGCAATCCCGGCACGGTCACGGCTGGCAATGCCTCCGGCGTCAATGACGGCGCCGCGGCGATGATCCTTGCATCCGAAGCCGCGGTGAAGCGGCACGGTCTGACGCCGCGGGCAAAGATTCTTGGGCTCGCCTCGGCCGCGGTGCCGCCGCGCATCATGGGCATCGGCCCGGTGCCGGCGACGCGCAAGCTGATGGAGCGGCTGGGACTGAAGATCAGCGATTTCGATTTGATCGAGCTCAATGAAGCCTTTGCCTCGCAGGGCATCGCCTGCCTGCGCCAGCTCGGCGTCAAGGAGGATGCCGATTTCGTCAACCCGCACGGCGGCGCCATCGCGCTCGGCCACCCGCTCGGCATGAGCGGCGCGCGGCTCGCCATGACCGCGGTGCACGGCATGGAGAAGCGCGGCGGAACCCGCGCGCTGGCGACGATGTGCGTCGGCGTCGGCCAAGGCGTCGCGATGGCGATCGAGAAGCTGAACTGATTTGTCGGCCCTCATCCCCGGATGAGCGCACCTGCGCTCACTCGGGAGGAGCGGCCTCTTGGCCGCGTCTCGAAGGATGATGAGTTGGCCTCATGGTTCGAGACGGCGCTGAAGAAGCGCCTCCTCATCTGAGGAGATAGACAGGAGATTTTCATGACACTCGCCTATCCTACCGCCAGCAATGCGGCGCATCCGGCGTATCTGTCGCCGGGCTATCGCAGCTCGATCAAGCGGGCGCCCTCGAGGCCGCTGATCCCGATGCGGCATACGCTGTCGGAATTGACCGGGCCGGTCTACGGCCACGAGGCGGTGCGCGAGAACGACAACGATCTCACCACCCAGCACAAGGGCGAGCCGCTCGGCGAGCGCATCATCGTGCACGGCCACGTGCTGGACGAAGACGGCCGCGGCGTGCCGAATACACTGCTCGAAATCTGGCAGGCCAATGCCTGCGGCCGTTATATCCACGTCCGCGACCAGCATCCGGCGCCGCTCGATCCGAATTTTACCGGGGCGGGGCGCGCGCAATCCGATGCCGAGGGATACTACAGGTTCGTCACGGTAAAGCCCGGCGCCTATCCGTGGGGCAACCATCACAACGCCTGGCGCCCGGCCCATATTCATTTCTCGGTGTTCGGCCACGCCTTCATCGCCAGGCTGGTGACGCAGATGTATTTCCCCGGCGATCCGCTGTTCGAATTCGATCCGATCTTCAATTCGGTGCCGGACGAGAAGGCGCGGATGCGGATGGTTTCCTCGTTCGACCTCGAAAGCACCCAGCCGGAATGGGCGCTGTGCTACCGCTTCAACATAGTGCTGCGCGGGCGCAATGCGACGCCGATGGAGACGAAATAGTGCAAGACTCCAAAGCAAGAGGAATCACGCCATCGCAGACCGTCGGTCCGTTTTTCGCCTACGGCCTGACATCGAACGGCAAATACGACTGGAACGACGCCTTCACCAACAACCTCGTCACGTCGGATACCTCGGGCGAACGCATCAGGATCGAGGGCCGCGTGTTCGATGGTGACGGCCAGCCGGTGCCGGATTGCATGCTGGAGATCTGGCAGGCCGACGCGCAGGGCTGCTTCTCTGATCCGAAGGACAAGCGCGCACTGCCCAATTCGGCGTTCCGGGGTTTTGGGCGCTGCGGCACCGATGCGAACGGCGATTATTCCTTCGACACCGTCCGTCCGGGCCCGGTGCCCGATCCCGACGGAAGGGAGCAGGCGCCGCATATCCTGCTTGCGGTGTTCGGACGCGGCATGCTGATGCATCTCTATACCCGGATCTATTTCGGCGGCGAGACCGCCAACGCCGCCGACCCCGTGCTGGCGCTGGTGCCGGCCGAGCGCCGCTCCACCCTGATCGCGGAGCGCAAGCCGGGCAACGGCAACGCGGTCTACCGTTTCGACCTCCGCCTGCAGGGCGACAACGAGACGGTATTTTTCGACGTTTGAACGGCTTTACCGCGAGAGCGCCAAACTTTGACTCGGCAAGGCTTTCTCACCGGCTTGATCGGAGCTCCGATCGCGCATTCAGCCGCGCCTGCGATGCATGAGCAGGCTGCTCGTGCTTTGGGTGTCCGCTACCACTATCATTTGATCGAGGTTGCGGGCGCCGGCCGCGAGGAATTGCGCGCGCTAATGGATGGCGTCAGACGCCTTGGCTTTGCCGGCGTGAACGTTACTTTTCCATACAAGGAAGCGGTCGTCGATCTGCTTGACGAACTATCGCCGGGCGCGGCGGCCATGGGCGCGGTCAACACCGTCGTGGTCCGCGATCATCGACTGGTCGGCCACAACACGGACAGCACTGGTTTCGCCCGGGCTGCAAGCCGTCTGGTCGAAGGTGCGGGACAGGGGCCCGTTGCCTTGATCGGAGCAGGTGGCGTTGGCAAGGCGATCGCATTTGCGCTGGCGAGGCTTGGTGTCGCCGAGATCAGAATATTCGATACAGACCGGACCAGGGCCGATAAGCTTGCGCACCTTCTGCGCCAGCACGCTGAAGCCGTCGCCGTCACCAGCGTTGAGGACGCCGTTCGCGGGGCGGCCGGCGTGATCAATGGAACACCGGTTGGAATGTTCCCCAGTCAGGGCACATCGGTTCCGGATGCGCTTCTGCATGAGGGGTTGTGGGTTGCCGATGCCGTCTACTTTCCACTGCTGACGCCGCTCCTGATGGCAGCAAAGGCGAGAGGCGCGCGCATCATGGCCGGACGCGAGCTCGCAATTTACCAGGCTGCGGACGCATTTGAATTATTCACGGGACTCTCGCCGTCGACGGTCGAGATGGGAAATGCATTTGATAGCGTCATCGGGAAGATACATGCGGCCTAGTATCCGTCCGAAGGACGAGGTTACGTCCAACGAACCGGAAGGGCGCTGCGCCGGGAACGCCGCTCGATGTTTCGTCCGGCTACGACGTTAAAATGGTTCGGCGGTCAGGCGACTTGTATTCATTGCAAAAAGGGGAATCCATGATGGCTGCCAGAATTATGATCTTGAATGGACCGAATTTGAATTTCCTTGGTATTCGCGAGCCTCACATCTATGGCTCAACGACTCTGAAGGAAATCGAGGCGAGCTGCCAGCAGCTCGCCCGGGATCTCGGGATTTCGATTTCGTTTCACCAGTCCAATCTCGAGGGTGAACTCGTCAATTTGATCCAGTCGGCACACAATAGCGCCGACGCCATCATCATGAATCCCGCCGCCTATTCGTTTACGTCGATCGCACTGATCGATGCCCTGAAAATATTCGAAGGACCAAAGATCGAGGTTCACATCTCGAATATTCACGCCAGAGACGAGCTGCACCGGCATTCGATCACGTCGAGCGCTGCTACAGCCGTCATCTGTGGTCTCGGCCCATACGGATACATCGCCGCAATCCTGGCGGCAGTGCAAAGGCTGGGGAAGCTGCCGGATGCGGTTCCGGCGTCCTTGAGAGGCATCCGGCCGAACAACGAGGCATAGATGGATTGCTTCGTCGCGGAGCCTGTCACCGGGCGCGCATTCGCGCGACCCGTTGGCTCCTCGCGATGACGGCGGTAGCCGCCTGCTGAAGGTTTACTCTATCACCGCATGGTCCGGCGCCAGCGACTGCTGGCGCAGCGCGGCCTTGGTGGAGCCGATCATGACCGCCAGCGGAATCGCGCAAAGGGTGAAGATCATCACCATCTGGTAATCGTGCGAGAAGGCGATGATCTGCGCCTGCAGGCTGACCATCACGTCCATCATGGCGCGGCCCTTGTCGGTCGTCATGTCGATCATGGCGCGCACATCCGGCATCTGCATCGCATGATTGAACGGATTGACGTGCTCGGACAGGATCGCGTAGGTCCGCCGCGACCCTTCGGTCAGCTGCGCGATCACGAGCGGAAATGCCGATCGAGGAGGCGACGTTGCGCATCAGGGTCAGCATCGAGGTGCCGTCGGTGCGCAGATGGTTGGGCAGCGTCAGGAAGGCCACGGTGGAGAGCGGCACGAATACCAGCCCGAACCCGAAACCCTGCACGATGCTGATCGTCACGATCTCGGTAACGCCGGTCTGATCGGTCCAGCCGGTCATGTAGAACAGCGAAAGGCAGGTGATGCTCAGTCCGCTGATGATCAGCGTGCGCGCCTCGATATAGCGCATCATCCGGCCGACCAGCATCATCGCGACAAAGGTGCCGCAGCCGCGGCTTGCCAGCAGCAGGCCGGCGGTGATGATCGGATAGCCGATCACGTTCTGCAGGTAAGGCGACGACAGCGCCATGGTCGAGAACAGCACCAGGCCCATCACCGCCATGAACACGCAGCCGCCGATAAAGTTCTTGTCCTTGAAGATCGCGAACTGGATGAACGGCTTTGAGGTTGTGAACGAGTGCGCGAAGAAATAGTAGAAGCCGACGGCGGAGATGATGAACTCGGCGATGATTTCGTTGGATTCCATCCAGCCGAGCTGTTCGCCGCGGTCGAGCGCGATCTGCAAGCGCGCCGATGCCGACCGCGAGTGCTGCAAACCCGAACCAGTCGAAGCGAAGCTCGCGATTCTTCCGGGTCTCGTCCATGAAGATGAGCAGGCCGAGCACGGTGAAGATGCCGAACGGCAGGTTGACGAAGAACACCCAGTGCCAGGAATAGGTCTCGGTCAGCCAGGCGCCGAGCGACGGCCCCATGATCGGGCCCATCATCACGCCCATGCCCCAGATCGACATCGCCTTGGCGCGCTCGTGCAGCGCATAGGAGTCCAGCATCACCGCCTGCGACAGCGGCACCAGCGCCGCACCGAACACGCCCTGCAGCAGGCGAAACAGCACCATCTGGTTGATGTCCTGCGCCAGCCCGCACAGCACCGAAGCGATCGTGAAGCCGCCCGAGCACAGGATGAAGATGCGCTTGCGCCCGAAACGGTTGGCGATCCATCCGACCGGCGCGGTCATGATCGCGGCCGCCACGATGTAGGAGGTCAGCACCCAGTTGATCTGGTCCTGCGACGCCGACAGCGTGCCCTGCATATAGGGCAGCGCGACATTGGCGATGGTGGTGTCCAGCGCCTGCATGATGGTCGCGGTCATGGCGCAGATCGTCACCATGTTCCGGCGCAGGCCGGGGACGGCAACCGGCGCCGCGGCCGTGCTCATGGTGTTAGTCCTCTTCGGCCGCGACCGCCGGCGAGAAGCCGAGCAGGGCGGCGAGCGAGCGGCGATGGCCGGTGTCGATCGTGGTATAGGCGCTCATGCCCGCCTTCAGCTTGCGGACGTATTGGTCATTGCTGTCGAAATAGATCCGCACCGGCACGCGCTGCACCACCTTGACGAAGTTTCCGGTGGCGTTCTGCGGCGGCAGGATCGCGAATTGCGCTCCCGTCCCCGGGCTCAGCGAGCCGACGGTGCCCTTGAACAAATGATTGGGGAAAGCATCAACCTCGACAGTGACGGCTTGCCCGACGGCGACATAGGTGAAGTCCGATTCCTTGGGGTTGGCGTCGACCCAGGGTTTTGAGGTGTCGATGACGGAGAATACCGGCGTGCCGGCCATGACGAAACGGCCGAGCTGGATCTGATCGACCTGCGTCGCGACGCCGTTCATCGGCGCGCGCACCGTGGTGAGATCGAGGTTGCGCTGGGCGTCATCACGCGCGGCTTTCGCCTGCTGGTAAGCCGGAAACTGTTCCAGCGGCAGATCGGGATCGCCGAGCAGCTGATTGAGCGAGTTCGATCTCTGTTGCTTGACGAGCTGCGACTGCGCCTGCGCCGTGACCAGCGCGGTGGCGCTGTTGTCGAGATCGAGCTGCGATCCGACATTGCTCTTTACCAGGGAATTCTTCCGCTCGACGTCGCGCTGCTTGATCGCGATGCCGGAGTTGATGATGTCGATCGTCTGATCGTAGAGCTTGACGTTGGCGACGAGGTTGTCGTGATTGGTCTTGGCGTCCTCCAGCTTGGCGCGCGCCTGCGCCAGCGCCAGCTGGAACGGCACCGGATCGATCTGGAACATGACGTCGCCGGTCGAGACCTGCTGGCCCTCTTTCACCGCAACGCTGACGATCTTGCCGGAAACGTCGGGCGTGATCAGAACCTTTTGCGCGCCGACATAGGCATCGTCGGTGGTCACGTAGCGGCCGCCATTGAGATAGAAGGTCAGTCCGGCAATCAGCGCCACCAGCGGCAACACCACCAGCAAGAGCACGCGGCGGTAACGCCGCATCCCGGCCATCAACCGGCGGCGCGGCTCCGCGGCAATTTTCGTCCGGGGTTTCGGCGAAGGACTGCCCTTCTGGTCGGGCGGAAATTTCAGTACCGGATCAGCCATAGTGCTGTTCCTTCCTCGCCGGTTCGGCCGGCGTATTTTGTATCGCGTTGCGCACGTTTTCCTTGATGGTTTCCAATTGAGCAAGCAGACGGTGGGCGTCTGCGGGATTGATGCCCTCGAGCGCGGTCGCCGTCAGCTCGGAGCGCAGTCCGCTCAATTTGCCCAGGAGCGGACGCGCGGCCTTGCGCAGATGGAGGCGGTTGACGCGGCGGTCGGTGTCGTCGCCGCGGCGTTCGATCCAGCCGTTGTCGCAGAGGCGATCGATCAGCCGCGTCAGCGTGATCGGCTGCATTTCCATCTGTTCGGCGAGTTCGGACTGCTTCAGGCCCTCGGTGCGCTCCACCTTGGCCAGCACCGCCCATTGCGCGCGGGTAATGCCGTAGCGCGCGGCCTGCTTGTCGGCATAGGCGCGCACCAGCCGCTGCAATTCGGCAAGCGTAAACAGGAAGTTCATATCCACGGAACCGCGGGCCATCTGGTGCACCGTTTTCGAAGTTCGTGAAACATTGCGGCCCCTCCGACACGAACTTCGAAAACAAAGGGGTACCAGGACTTTAAATTGCTAGTGCCGCTTTTCGATTTGAAGTTCCTGGCACGAACTTGCGGCAATCACTGCAGGAACTTCAAATCGGCGGCACTAGGTTTGCCTCCTAAGCTTGTGATATAATAAGCTAGCTTATGAATTTGACATGGCGGTTTATGGGAAGGCTGCCCCGCTGACAGGACATGGCTTGGTGGAGGGGCCGCGCCGGGTTTCGACTTTGCGCCCGCGAAATGCTACGGATGCTGCAGTGCAAATTTCCGACGCTGGCGAAAGATTAGACGGACCGGTTCAACCGCATTACATGATTTCGTAATGGTACTCGCAAAACCGACGTTCCCCGCGCCCGACCACGATCACGGCCGCTGCACCGCGGACGCGCTTGATCATGCCGAACAGGTGTGCGAGCGCCGCGCGCAGAAATTCACGCCGATCCGCCGCCAGGTGTTGCAGGCGCTGCTGTCCAGCCACCGCCCGCTCGGCGCCTACGAAGTGATCGATGAACTGGCGAAATCGATGCCGCGGCCGGCGCCGATCACGGTGTATCGCGCGCTGGATTTCCTGATGGAAAACGGTCTGGTGCATCGCATCGAGAGCCGCAACGCCTATCTTGCCTGCGCGCATGACCATGACGCGGCGGCGATGGTGGCATTTCTGATCTGCGAGCGCTGCGGTTCGGTCGGCGAAATTCCGGCGATGCCGGCCGCGCAAAGCATCAACACCGCCGCGCGCGCCACGGGCTTTACGCCGAAATTGTCGGTGGTGGAGATCACCGGCACCTGCATGCACTGCCAGAAATAACAACACGGCGACAAGCCGGAGACGAGTTCGATGTCATCACATGAAAAGCGGATAATTTCGGCCGGGCGTCCGCTCAGCCCGGGCGCGGTTGCGCTGATGCTGATGCTGTGCCTGAGCTGGGGCTTTAATCAGATCGCGGTCAAGCTGGCGCTCGCCGATATTCCGCCAATGCTGCAGGCCACCATCCGCTCCGCCGGCGCGCTGCCGGTGCTGCTTCTGATCGCGCGAATGCGCGGCGTGACGATGTTCAAACGCGACGGTACGCTCCGCGCCGGCCTGTTTGCCGGCGTGCTGTTCGGCATCGAATTCGTTTTGATCTATCGCGGCCTGTTGTTCACCTCGGCGTCGCGCGGGGTGGTGTTTATCTATACCGCGCCGTTTTTCGTCGCGTTCGGGTCCTATCTGTTTCTCGGCGAACGGCTGCGCGCCTCGCAATGGGGCGGTCTTGCATTGTGCTTTACCGGCGTCGCGCTGGCGATCGGCGTTCCCCAGGCCAATGTCGATGCCAATGTGCTGCTCGGCGACCTGATGATTGTCGGGGGCGCCGCGTTGTGGGCGGCGACGACGCTGATTGTGAAAGCCACCCCGCTGCTGAACGCGCCGGCGGAAAAGGCGCTGGGATACCAGGTGGCGGTGTCGATCCCGATTTTGGCGCTGGCGGCATGGCTTTCGGGCGAAACCCTGACCCGGGTTCCCGGATCCCTGGCGCTCTCGCTGATGGCCTATCAGGCGATCTGGGTGGTCGGATTGACCTATCTTTTGTGGGTTGCGCTGGTCAAAACCTATTCCGCCAGCAAATTGTCGGCTTTTACCTTTATCACCCCTTTGTTTGGCGTCGTGGCTAGCTATCTGATCATGCATGACGCCGTGACCCTGGCGTTCGGCGCCGCCGCTTTGTTTGTGATCGCAGGGCTTTACCTGGTCAACCGGCCCAGCCCGGTGGGGCCGGTTGCCATTGATCCATTGCTGAATGTCACCAAAACCTGATATTCGAGGCCCCATGAACAAGCCAATAACGCCGCCGCAAGACGACGTCGCCGGTCCTCGGGGCCGGCACAAAACCACCCAGGTCATGGTCGGCAATGTCGCCGTCGGCGGGGGCGCGCCGATCGTCGTGCAGTCGATGACCAATACTGACACCGCCGATGTCGAAGGAACCGTGGCGCAGATCGCGGCGCTGTCGCGCGCCGGTTCCGAACTGGTGCGGATCACGGTCGACCGGGATGAGGCCGCCGCCGCCGTGCCGCATATTCGCGACGGTCTGCGCAAGCGCGGCATCACCACGCCCCTGATCGGCGATTTTCATTATATCGGCCACAAGCTCTTGGCGGAGTATCCGGCCTGCGCCGAGGCGCTCGACAAATATCGCATCAATCCCGGCAATGTCGGCTTCAAGAATAAGCGCGACAGCCAGTTCACCGACATCGTCGAGATCGCGCTGAAGAACAACAAGCCGGTGCGGATCGGCGCCAATTGGGGTTCGCTCGATCAGGAATTGCTCACCCGCTTGATGGAAGACAACGCCAGGCTACCTGACCCGCTTGATGCGCGCGCGGTGACGCGCGAGGCGATGGTGCAATCGGCGCTTTTGTCGGCGGCGCGCGCCGAAGAAATCGGTCTGCCGAAAAACCGCATCATCCTGTCGGCGAAAGTCTCCGCGGTGCAGGACCTGATCGCAGTCTACAAGGAACTGGTGTCGCGTTCGGATTATGCGATCCATCTCGGCCTCACCGAGGCCGGCATGGGATCGAAGGGCATCGTCGCCTCGGCTGCGGCGCTCGGCATTCTCCTGCAGGACGGCATCGGCGACACCATCCGGATTTCGCTCACCCCCGAGCCCGGCGGCGATCGCACGCTGGAAGTGCAGGTCGCGCAGGAACTGCTGCAGACCATGGGCTTCCGCACCTTCGTGCCGCTGGTGGCGGCGTGTCCGGGCTGCGGCCGCACCACCTCGACTACGTTCCAGGAGCTGGCGCGCTCGATCCAGGATTTCATCCGCGACGAGATGCCGAACTGGAAGACGCAATATCCCGGCGTCGAGGCGCTCAACGTCGCGGTGATGGGCTGCATCGTCAACGGCCCCGGCGAATCCAAGCATGCCAATATCGGCATCTCGCTGCCGGGCACCGGCGAAGCGCCGGCCGCGCCGGTGTTCGTCGACGGCAAGAAATTCCGCACCCTGCGCGGACCCACGATCGCCGCCGACTTCAAGGCGCTGGTGATCGACTATATCGAGCAGCGCTACGGCGCGGGCTCCAAGCCGACGGCGGCGGAGTAAGCAAAGCAAGCCGTAGCCCGGATGAAGCGCCAGCGAAATCCGGGGCGGTCTCGCCAGTTGATGCGCCGGTCCCGGATTGCGCTTCGCTCCATCCGGGCTACGATGCCGTGAATCAAGAACCACCGGAGGATCGCCATGAGCTCGCTATCCAGCAAGCAGGGACCCCGCTATCGGCACACGGCCGACGAGAGCGAGCCCTACGAGACCATCGCGGTCGAAAAACTCACCCCGATCATCGGCGCGGAAATTGCCGGCGTCGATCTCGGCAAGCTGGTCTCCGACGATGCGCGCTCGAACCGCCAGATGGATGAAATCCATCGCGCGCTCGCCGAAAATCTCGTGATCTTCTTCCGCGATCAGCACATCACCCCGCAACAGCATCTCGCCTTCGGCCGCAAGTTCGGCGAGCTGCACATTCACCCCGCCGCACCGCATGAGGGCGACGATCCGGCGCTGATGAAGATCTATGCCGACAAGGATTCGCCACGCGCCAACGGCGAGGGCTGGCATTCGGACGTATCCTGCGACCTCGAGCCGCCGATGGGCTCGATCCTCTACATCCGCCAGTGCCCGCCGCGCGGCGGCGACACGCTGTTCGCCAACATGTATGCCGCTTACGAATCGCTGTCGGATCGGATGAAGGCCTATCTCGACGGGCTCACCGCGCTGCATGACGGCGAATCCACCTATCGCGGGCTTTACGCCAATTACGGCGTCGCCGACCGGCCGGAATATCCGCGCGCCGAGCATCCGGTGCTGCGCACCCACCCCGTGACCGGCAAGAAGGCGCTCTATGTCAACCGCGGCTTTACCCGCCACATCGTCGGCATCCCCCGCGACGAGAGCGATGCGATGCTGAACTATCTCTATCAGCACGCGGAAAATCCGCTGTTCCAGTGCCGCTTCCGCTGGAGCGAGAACGCGATTGCGTTCTGGGACAACCGCTGCGCCCAGCACCGCGCGATGTGGGACTACTGGCCGCACACCCGCTCAGGCACGCGCGTGACGGTGAAGGGCGAGCGGCCGGTGTGAGCCCAATTGCGTAGGGTGGGTTAGCCAAGGCGTAACCCACCATTCCTGCCTGGCGCTCGATATCGGTGGGTTACGCTTCGCTAACCCACCCTACGCCGATGAGCCCGCGTTGACGCCCCGCTCCGCCTGCGCCAAGCTTGGTCAAAAGCAAGATAAATCCCCGGAGGAAACCATGCTCCGCGCAGAGGACAATCAATTCCTGACCGAGAGCGGTGCCGGGACGGCGATGGGCGAGTTGCTCCGCCGCTTCTGGCTGCCGGTTTTGCTCTCGGAAGAATTACCCGAAGCCGACGGCCCGCCGAAGAAGATCGTGGTTTTGGGGGAAGAACTGCTCGCCTTCCGCGACTCGCGCGGCGTGGTCGGCGTGATCGATCAGCATTGTCCGCATCGCGGCGCCAATCTCTGGCTCGGCCGAAACGAGGAATGCGGTATCCGCTGCGTCTATCACGGCTGGAAATTCGACACCGATGGCCGCTGCGTCGACATGCCGACCTCCTATCCCGATCTCGACGCCAAGAACCTGATCCGCATCAAGTCCTATCCGGTGCGCGAATGGGGCGAGATGATCTGGGCCTATATGGGCCCGGCCGACGCGGTGCCGGAATTGCCGGACCTCGAGATGGCGCTGGTGCCGGCCTCGCACCGCTACGTTTCGAAGAAATGGCAGGACTGCAACTGGGTGCAGGCGCTGGAAGGCTCGATCGACACCGCGCATTTCACCTTCGCGCATCTCAGCTTCGACAAGGAAGAGAACGAGATCCTCGATATCAAGAAACACTTCGTCAATCCGCTCGCGCGCATGAGTTCCGATCACATGCGATGGATCGCCGAGGATCCGCGTCCGGTAATCAAGATCAATCCGCATGACGCGGGCTTGACGATTGCGGGCGGCCGGCTCACCGGCAGCGACAATATCTACTGGCGCATCGCCCAGTTCCTGATGCCGGTACATTCCTACGCGCCGAGTTCGATGCCGGGCGACAATATTTTCGGCCAGAGTTTTGTCCCCGTCACCGACACCAATTGCTGGATCTACACCTATGCCTGGAATCCGGAGCGTCCGCTCACGCAAGCCGAGCGCGACAGCTATGACAGAGGCAACGGCGTGATTTCCGAGGTCGACGAGAACTACGTGCCGCTGCGCAACAAGTCCAACGATTATCTGATCGACCGCAAGCTGCAGAAGACCAAGAGCTATACCGGGATCAAGGGCGTCTCCGAGCAGGACGCCGCCGTGCAGGACAGCCAGGGCCCGATCGCCGACCGCACCAGCGAGCATCTCGGCCCGACCGATCTCGGCATCATGCATTTCCGGAAAACTGGTGATGGATGCGGCCCGCGCGCTGCAGCAGGGCGAGGCGCCGCCGCATCTATCGCATCAGGACCGCTACGCCGTGCGCTCCGGCGCCTGCGTGACAAATAAGGCAAAAGACCTGCCTGCCGTCATGGTGGAACGCTTCGGCGATGCCACCGGCTTTGTCGGGCGACCGCGAACCGCGGCTGCGGAGTAGAGCGGTTCGCTCTCCCGTCATTGCGAGCCAACGGGTCGCGCGAACGCGCGCCCGATGACAGGCTCCGCGAAGCAATCCATCCAGCAGCTCGGCGGAATGAGAATTGGATTGCTTCGTCGCTTCCGCCTTCGCTCGTTGAGCTACGGCGGACAAGTCGCTCCTCGCAATGACGGGGCGACGCCAAATAGCCGTCCGCAGCGCACTCGTCAGCTAGCGCAAAAATTCCGTAACACGCGTCGCCGCTTCCTTCGCGCTGGTGAGGAGGAACAGATGGCCGTCGTCAATGGTCACGAGCCGCGCGTTCGGGATCAGCTTTGCCAGAATGCGGCCGTTGACCAGCGGCACGATCGGATCGTCGGTGCCCATCATGACCAGCGCCGGCTGTCCCAGGAACGGCAGCCAGGGCAGGCTCGACCAGCCCAAAGCGGCAATCAGCTGCAGGTAATAGCCGTAATCGCTCGACCAGCGCACATGGCGCAAGTGCTCGCGCACCAGTTCGGGCGAGGTGCGGAACGCGCCACCATAGATATTGCCGGCGATGCGCCTCATATAGTCAGGGTCCTTGTAGCGGCGCGGCGTCGCCATCTTGAGCAGCACGGTGAGCTTGCCCGGCACCATCAGGTGCCCAGGCGACGTCGCCGCGAGAACCAGCCGGCGACAGCGCGCCGCCTGTTGAAACGCGAATTGCTGGGCAAGCGCGCCGCCCCAGGAGACGCCGAGCACGTCGACTTGCTGGTAGCCGAACTGGTCGAGCAATCGCGCGGCAAGCCGCACCATCGTGGACGGACGGTACGGCAGTTTTGGCGCGGGCGAGCCGCCGACGCCCGGCACGTCGAACACGATCGCCTCGGGCCCATCCAGTCTTTGCAGAAACGGTTCGACCAATTCGATGTTGCCGCCGATGCCGTTGAAGAGCAGCAGCGGCGTGCGCGCCTTGTCGCCGGCACGGATGCCGACGCGCAGCGTCTGTCCGGCGACCTCGGTGAGGCTGATCCGCATCTAGTTTTCCATCACATAGCGGCCGGGGGCCTCGCCGAGCGGCGGGATATCCACGTGGCCGAAAGAAGCCGGCGCAGCCACCAGCTCGCCCGAGCGCGGCTTGATCCATTCGAGCCAGTGCGGCCACCAGCTGCCCGGCTGTTTCTCCGCGCCTTTCAGCCACGCCTCCGCGGTCGCCTTTCGTGCCGGGGCGGCCTGGAAGAACGCCTTGGGATTGCCCGGCGGATTAAGCAGGCTTTGGATGTGTCCGCTATGGGAAAGCACAAAGGTGCTGCGCTTTCCGTACAGCTTCGCGGTGTTGTAGCAGCCCTGCCACGGCGTGATGTGGTCGGTGACGCCAGCGACCACGTAGCTGTCCATGTCGATGAGGCGCATGTCGAGCGGCTTGCCGCGCACCGCGAGCCGGCCGGGATTGACGAACGGATTGGTGTTGACCAGATCGAGGAAATCGGCGTGCAACCGCGCCGGCAGCCGTGTGGTGTCGTTGTTCCAGTAGAGCACGTCGAAGGCTGGCGGCGCATTGCCCAACAGATAGTTGTTGACCCAATAATTCCAGATCAGGTCGTTCGGCCGCATCCAGGCGAACATGCGCGCGAGCTCGCGGCCCTCGACCACGCCTGCGAGCCGCGAGGCGCCCTTGGCTGCGGCGATCGACTCGGGCGTTACGAAGATTCCCGCCGTGGTGTTTTCGGCCACCGCCATGTCGAGCACGCACACCGCAACCGTCGCGCAGTTGACCTTGCGCTCGCCGCGGGCGGCGAGGTTGGCCAGAAACGCCGACATGGTGATGCCGCCGGAGCAGGAACCCCAGATGTTGACGTCTTCGGCGCCGGTGATGGCGCGCATCACGTCGACCGCTTCCTCCAGCGCTTCGACATAGGCATCGAGCCCGAAATGAGCTTGCGCGGGCGTCGGATTTTTCCACGAGATGGCAAAGGTCTGCAGGCCGCCCTCGAGCGCGAAGCGGATGATGCTTTTCTCCGGAGCGAGATCGAACACATAGTATTTGTTGATCTGCGGCGGCGCCACCAGCAGCGGCCGCGCGTGCACCTGCGCGGTCGTGGGCCGATACTGGATAAGCTCCATGATCGAATTGCGATAGACCACGGCGCCCGGGGTCGTTGCCAGGTTCTTGCCCACCGCGAAGTTGCGCGTATCGACCTGCGCCGGCAGGCCGCCATTGTTCAGAAGGTCGTGGACGAAATTTTCCAGCCCTTGCGCCAGGCTGCTGCCGCCGGTGTCGATGAATTTCTTCAGCGCGGCGGGATTGCCGGCGAGCGAGTTGGTCGGCGCCATCGCGTCGATGAACAGCGAGGTGACGAAGCGCACGCGCTCGGCATCGCCTTTTTCCATCCTGGCGTCGTCGACGAAACGATTGAGAGCCCCGCCCCAGGCGAGGTAGCACTGCGCCAGCGTGCGGTAGGCGGGACTTCTGTTTCCACGCCGGATCGGCGAACCGCTTGTCGGCGGCGCCGGGCGCGAGTTCCGAGGCGCCGGCGGCGATGCGGCCGAGTTCGCCAAGAAACGCCATATATTGCTGCGCGGCAACGTCGGCATGGCTTGTCACCTGGCCGAACAGCAGGTGCATGGCATCAAGCAGGTCCTCGCCGCGCACGCCGACCAGGGGATTGGCGGCAAGGGTGTTCGCCGCGGCCTGTTCGCGAATGTCATAATCATTGGTTTCAGGCATTGCTTCCTCCGATCAGCATGCAGAGGATCTCGGCGATCAAGGCGGGCTTCGGCTCGCCCTCGATCTCCAGCATGCATTGCAGCTTGAGCAGCGTGCGCCCGCCGTTCTGCGCTTCGGCCGCAATCAGGCTGGCGCGATTGCGCACCCGCGCGCCGGCCTTCACGGGTGCGATGAAACGCACCTTGTCCACGCCGTAATTGAGCCCGGTGGCGGCGTCCGGCGGAATGATGCCGATCTCCATCACGGTTGCCGCAACCAGCGACAGCGTCAGGTAGCCGTGGGCGATCGGACCGCCAAAGGGGCTCTCGCGCCTTGCGCGCTCGACATCGATGTGGATCCACTGCCGGTCGCCGGTGCATTGCGCGAAGGCGTCGATGCGGTCCTGGTCGACCACGACCCAGTCCGATACGCCAAGCTCGCGTCCGACGAATTCTGCGGCTGTCGCCATGCTGTAGCCTGCGAGCGCCATGATGATCGCCTCACGGAATGTCGCGCAGATCCTTGCGCAGGATCTTGCCCACGTTCGATTTCGGCAAAGCGTCGAGGAAGCGCACCTCCTTCGGCACCTTGTAGGCCGCCAGATCGCCGCGGCAATGGGCGATGACATCGGCCTCGGTCAACGCCGCATCGGGGACCTTGACCACGAACAGCCGCACCGTCTCGCCGGTTTTCTCGTCGGGCCGTCCGATGCAGGCACATTCGGCGACGCCGGCACATGACGCCGCGACCGCCTCGATCTCGTTCGGATAGACGTTGAAGCCGGAGACGATGATCATGTCCTTCTTGCGATCGACGATCCGCAGCAAGCCGTTGCGGTCGAACACGCCGATATCGCCGGTGCGGAAATAGCCGTCGGGGGTGAACGCGGCCGCATTGGCGTCACGTTCTGCCAATATCCCTTCATCACCTGCGGGCCCTTGGCGCAGATTTCACCGGCTTCGCCGATCGCGGCATCCTTGTCCTCGCTGTCGAGCAGGCGGATATCGGTGGAGGGCAGCGGCAGGCCGACCGTCGCCGAGAAGCCGGCATCCCGTCATCGGGTTGAGGGTGAGGATCGGAGAGGTTTCCGACAGGCCGTAACCTTCGAGGATGTCCTTTCCGGTCAGCGCTTTCCACTTCTGCCGACGTCGTTGGCAAAACCGCGGCGCCACCGCCGATCGCCACGCGCAGATTGGAGAAATCGACTTCGTTGATCTTCGGATGCATCGTTAGCGCGCCGAACAACGTGTTGACGCCGGTGAACACCGTGCAGCGCGACTTCTCGAGGATTTCGACGAAGCCGTCCATGTCGCGCGGATTGGGGACCAGCCAGTTCTCCGCGCCGATCGAGTAGTAGGTGATGAAGTTCACCATCAAAGCGAAGATGTGGTAGAGCGGCAGCGCCGTGACTACGACTTCCTGTCCCGGGCGCAACGCATCGGGCATGAAGGCCTTGAACTGTTCGGTATTCGCGACGAGATTGCGATGCGACAGTGCGGCGCCTTTGGAAAGCCCGGTGGTGCCGCCGGTGTATTGCAGGAAGAGCAGATCGTCGCCGCTCACCGACACCGGCGTGAAGGCAAGATTTGCGCCTCCAGCGAGAGCATCCGAAAACGCGATGACTTCCTTGAGCCGAGCGTCGACGGCCGGGCTGGGAAGGCGGCGCCGGTGCCGTCGCCGAGCTCGACGCTGATGACTGCTTGACCGCTGTCTTGTCGATGATTTCGGCGAGCGTCGCGGAGACGCCGCGGAAGATGACGATGATCTCTGCACCCGCATCGTTGAACTGATGCTCGAGCTCGCGCGGCGTGTAGAGCGGATTGACATTCACCTGGACGGCGCCCGCGCGCACGATTCCCAGCATGGCGAGCGGAAACGCCGGGATGTTCGGCAGCATCACGGCGATGCGGTCGCCCTTGGTTACGCCGAGCTCGCGCTGCAGATAGGCCGCGAAGTTGCGCGACAGGCGGTCGGTATCGGCATAGGTGAGCGTCTGCCCGAAGCAGCGAAATGCTGGCTTGTCCGGGTAGCGCGTCATCGCGCCCTCGAGCATCTCCAGCACCGACCCGTGAACGTCCGGATCGATCTCGGCCGGGACACGTTCGCCGTAAGCGGTAAGCCAGGACTTGCTCAACAAGTTCGCCTCCCTTTGCTGTGCCGGCCAGTGCCTTCATGCCGCTCAAGTGGCGAGGCCGGCAGTTCCATAGTATGCTCGCTGGATAGCCGGTGGACGCCCGGCATGTCAGTAGCCGGGGCGGCCAATCTATTGGCTGACAAAGCCACTGGCGCTTGCGGGAGGAACGAGGGATGGACAAGCGGACGACGGCTGCCGTCTGGGTGAAGGGCATCGCGGAGATGCTCGCCGCCGAGGGCTTCGATGTCGGCGCCTTGTTTGCGGCTTCCGGCATCGATCCCGCAGCGCTCGAACCTGCCGGCGCGCGCTTGCCGACAGAAAAGATCAGCCGGCTGTGGGAGCTTGCAGTGGAACGCTCCGGCAATCCCGCGATCGCGCTTGCGCAGCATCGGGTGCCGCGGCCGGCGAGCTTCGATGTGGTCGGCTACGCCATGATGTCATGCGGCCACCTGCACGCCGCCTTCGAGCGCCTGATCCGCTACATGCTGATTCTCAGCGACGCGCTGACAATGACGATGACCGAAGAGGGCGATGGGTACCGCGTCACCTTCGTGCTGTCCGGCGGCGGTCGGCCGGTGCCTCGGCAGCGCATCGAGTTCATCTTCGTGACCGTGATCAGCTTCTGCCGCTGGATCAGCGGCCGCGAGGTTGATCCGCGGCAAGTGCAATTGGCCTATCCCGCGCCGGCCGATCTTGCGCCCTACCGCGCGGCGTTTGGCTGCGCCGTGGCATTCGACGCGCCCCGCGACAGTCTGCTGTTTGCCCGCGCCGACATGACCGCGCCGCTGCCGACCTCCAATCCCATGCTCGCGGAACTGCACGAGCGCTATGCGGGGGATTATCTGCGCCATTTCGATCACGCGCAGACCAGCTATCGGGCGCGGGAAGTGATCATCCGCCGGCTGCCCGACGGCGAGCCGCGGCGCGACGACGTCGCGGGCGAGCTTTGCATGAGCGAGCGCACGCTGCAGCGTCGGCTGGAAGGGGAAGCGACCTCGTTCGTCCAGCTTCTCGACAATACCCGCCGCGAATTGGCCGAGCAGTATCTCGGCCGGCTGCACCTTTCGCTCGGCCAGGCAGCCTTCCTGCTCGGCTTCGCCGACCAAAGCAGTTTTTTCCGCGCCTGCAAGCGCTGGTTCGATGTCTCGCCGGGACAATACCGCAGCCAATTGCTCGCCCACGCCGCGGCGCGTCCCAGCGGCTAGAGGGGCGCTTTCCGCGCGCTCACAGCGGCCCCTTGCGATATTCGCGATTGGCGAGGCTGGCCTCCTCCAGGTCGAGATCGCGTTCGATCCGCCGCCTGATCTCGTCGGTGATCTTGCCGTCGCGCAGCAGGACGTGGATGAATTTCCGCTCGGCCGCAATCAGTTCCCGCGTCAGCTCCGTTCCCTCCGCCGAGATTTCGCGCGCATCGGGATCGAGCGAAGCCGGCAGCTGGTTGGCGCGGATTTCATGCCGCGCGCGCAACAGCTTGACCACCTCGTCGGACAATTCGCGATCGTCGGTGATGGCGTCGAGCGACTTGAGCGCTGCAGCCAGCGCTTCGCGCCGCGCCGCGAGTTCCAATTCATGCTCCGCCAGATGCTCGGCGCGACCGGCTTGCCCGAGCCCGAGCCAGCGGACCACCAGCGGCAGCCCCAGTCCAAGCCCGACCAGGGTGATGAAAATGACGCCGAAGGAAACAAACAGGATCAGGTCGCGGTAGGGAAATCCTTCCCCGGTTGGCAGCGCGTAGGGCAGCGCCAGCGCGGCCGCCAGCGAGACGGCGCCGCGCACGCCGGTGAAGGCAATCACGAATGCCCACTGCCATGGCGGCGAAGGATCGCGTTCGCGCACACGCTTTAATAGACGCGGCAGGTAGATTGCGGGATAGACCCAGGCAAAACGCGCGATGACGATCATGACAGTGACCAGCGCGGTCGCAAACAGGATATCGTCAAGCGGAAACGCTTTCGACTTCTCGAACAGCGACCGCATCTGGAATCCGGTCAGCAAAAACAGCAGGCCCTCGATCAGATAGATCACGAGATCCCAGAAGAAGATGCCCTGCAGCCGGGTCGCCGAAGAGATCAATAGCGGCCCGTTCCAGCTCATATAGAGCCCGCAGGCGACGGTCGAGATCACGCCGGAGCCGCCGAGATGCTCGGGCACCCAGTAGGCGACGTAGGGCGTGATCAGCGACAGCGTGATCTCGACCTGCGGATCGCGGGCGCGGTGGCGCATCCTCAAGCTGAGCCAGCCGACGGCTGCGCCGAACAGCACCTCGCCGACGATGATGGCAGCGAACGTGCCCGTCGCCTTTGGCAGCGAAAAGGCACCGGTGGAAATCGCCACCACCGTGAAGCGATACAGGATCAGCGCGGTGGCGTCGTTCGCCAGGCCCTCGCCCTCGAGGACGACGAGGATGCGGCGCGGCAGCCCGAGCCTGCGGGCGATCGCCAGCGGCGCCACCACGTCCGGCGGCGCGACGATCGCCCCTAACAGGAAGCCGATGCTCCAGGGCAGCCCGATCAGGTAATGGGTCGCCGCGGCGACCGCGAAGGCAGTGAAAATCACGCAGCCGACCGAGAGCAGGATGATGGGCCGCAGATTGAATTTGAATTCGCGCCAGCTCATGGCGACGCTGGCCGAATAGATCAGCGGCGGCAACACCAGCAGCAGCACCACTTCCGGCGGCAACTCCAGCGATGGCATGCCAGGCACGAAGGCGAGAGCGGTGCCGGCCAGCAGCAGCAGGATGGCCGGCGCGACGTTGATCCGCCGCGCCAGAAGCGCGGTACCCGCCAGCACCGCCAGCAGAATCACAAAAATCTGGAATTTGGCTTCCACGGTGTCCAGGTCCTGTACGGGCTCAATTTGCCCAGACCGGCGGCGCCGTCAATGCCGCGGAATCGTCGTGGCTATTTCTCCTCAAAGGCTACTCCCTCAAATCGTAACGGTACGATTTGGAGACGATCTGCCAGCCGTCGTTGAGTTTCATCGCCACCAGATAGTCGGTGAAATAGCGCGGCGGCAGCTGGCAGCGCACTTTGATGAAGGCGGTGGACTCGTCGGAGCGGTCGATGGTGACGATGAAATCCTCGCGTGGCTTGCCTTCGGCCTTGGCGGACGGGCGTTTCCTGACGCGATCGAGCCAATCGGGGACGTTGAGAACTTGCAGTTCGCCCTTTTCCAGCCAGCGCAGGTCGGCCGAAGGGTGAAAGATCGCCGCCAGCTTGTCGGCATTGCCCTCGTAAAGGCCGTCGAAATAATTCTTGACCACGGCCTCGACGGTGGATCGGTCATGACTCATTGGTTTGTGCTCCCTGCTTGCGTGATTGGATAATCGTCATTCCGGGGCGCGCGCCAGCGCGAACCCGGAATCTCGTTTCGTAATCCGGATTCCGGGTTCGTGCGCTTCGCGCCCGCCCCGGAATGACCGACGTCACATCAAGAACACGCCCTTGCCGTCGACCTGCTTGTCGAACAGCTTGTAGGCCTCGTCCGCCTGATCGATCGACCAGCGATGGGTGAAGAGGTTGTCGACATCGATGCCGCGCTCGACCGAGAACCGTGCGCACTCGGCCTGGATGATGTTGGAGAATGTCCATGACGCCACCAGCGTCAATTGCCGGCGCAACAGATGCGGGCTGACGTCGATATGGACGTCGCCGCCTTCGCCGACAAAGCACATGGTGCCCCACACCTTGGTGCTGCGGATCGCATTCAGCCGGGCATCCGGGTTGCTCGAAGTATCCAGCGTCAGGTCCGCATAACGGCCGTGGGTGAGGTCCTTGATCGCAGCCACCGGATCGTTCGAGCCGGGATCGACGACCTCGTCGGCGCCGAACGCCTTGGCGCGGTTGAGCCGCGGCTGGCTGATGTCGAGTGCGATCACTCTTGCGCCCATCGCCTTGGCGTATTGGGTGGCCGCCAGTCCCACCGGTCCCTGGCCGAAAATCGCGATGGTGTCGTTGCCCGACAGGTTTATGCGGCGCAGCGCGCTGTAGGCGGTGCCGGAACCGCAGGCGATCGCAGCTCCGGCGCTGAACGTCAGTTCGTCGGGCAGCGGCACCAGCGTGTTGGCGGGCACCTTCAGATATTGCGCGTGGCCACCATGCGCGTTGTTGCCATAGACCTTGACCGGCACCTCCTGGCAGAGCTGCTGCCATCCGGAGCGGCAATGATTGCACTGCGTGCAGCCCTGATAGTGATGCACCATGACGCGCTGGCCGATGCGCGCCATCTTGGCGTCGACGCCGCTACCTACCGCGATCACCACGCCGCAGGGTTCGTGCCCCACGATGACAGGACCCTCGCTCATCGGAATGCCGGTCGCCTGTGACTGGCCTTTGGGACGGCGGTACTGATGCAGGTCGCTGCCGCACATGCCGGACGCCTTCATCTCGATGACGACATCGTGAGCGTCCGGCGTTGGATCCGGAAACTGCATCAATTCCAGCCCGCGTTCGCCCGTGAATACAACGCCGCGCATCGGTTCCTCCGCCTGTTTTTGTTGTGGCCCGATTTTGAACCGCAAACGACGCGATTGGCAAAGCGCGAACCAATAGCGAGCTGGCGTCACTAAGGATCAGGGGGTTCCTTTACCTGCCTCCCTGCGCGGTTGATGCCAAGCAGCCGCAACTTGCGTGATCTGGCTCACAAGGACCCGGCACAGGGTTCTGATAGGCAGGCTCCTGTGCTACAAGACCATCGTTCCGGAAGCGTCACATGAAATCGCCTGGATCTTCAAGATTGCGCCGATTTTTCCTGGCTGCCGCGCTTTTGCTGCTGGTGTGCCAGCCGGCTTTCGCCGAAAAGCGCGTGGCGCTGGTGCTGGGCAATTCCGCCTATCAAAACGTGGCGCGGCTTCCCAACCCGGTCAATGACGGCGCGGTGATCGCGGCAACGCTCAAGAATGCCGGCTTCGATGTCGTCGAGGAGCGTCACGATCTCCCGGCGGCCGAGACCCGTCGCGCCCTGCGCGACTTCGCCGACCGCGCGCGCGATGCCGACATCGCCGTGGTCTATTACGCCGGCCATGGCATCGAGGTCGACGGTACGAATTATCTGATCCCGGTGGATGCGAAACTGGAACGCGATACCGACGTGTACGACGAGGCGTTTTCGCTGGATCGCGTATTGCTGGCGATCGAACCTGCAAAGCAGCTTCGGCTGGTGATCCTCGACGCCTGCCGGGACAATCCCTTTGCCAAGACGATGAAGCGGACCGTCGCATCGCGCGCGATCGGGCAGGGCCTTGCCAAGGTCGAGCCGACCAGTCCGAATATGCTGATCGCCTATTCCGCCAAGGCCGGCTCGACGGCGCTGGACGGTGATGCCAAAAACAGCCCGTTCACGATGGCGCTGGCAAAACACCTGACGACGCCGGGGCTCGATGTGCGCAGGGCGTTCGGATTCGTTCGCGACGAGGTGCTGAAGACGACGAGCTACCGGCAGGAGCCGTTCGTCTATGGCTCGCTCGGCGGCGAGGACGTGCCCCTGGTCCCTGTCAAGGCCACGGCCTCACCCGCGAATCCGCAAGTTGAAATACGGCGCGACTATGAGCTGGCGCAGCAGATCGGCAACAAGGCCGCATTGAACGCCTTCCTCGCCCAGTATCCGGACGGCTTCTACGCAGAGCTCGCCAGGAGTCAGCTCGCCAAGATTGCCGCGGAGGATGCGCGCGTGGCGGCGACCGAAAAGGCCCGGCTGGCCGAGCAGGAGCGGGCGCGGCTTGCCGCCGAGGGCGCGCAAAAGGGGCAGCAGGCGAAGGCCGAGGCGGATGCGAAAGCGGCGGAGCAGGCCCGCATTGCCGCTGAAAAAGCCAAGCAGGTCGCACAGGACCAGGTCGCCGCGGCCGAACAGAAACGTACGGCCATCGAAACCTCCGCTGCCGGCAAAGCTTCTGAAAACAAGGCTTCCGAAAACAAGATTGTCGCCGACAACAAGGCCGCCGACCAGGTTGCCGCCGGCCCGCCCGCGGCTGGGAAAACACAGCCGACGAATGTTGCCGCGCTGAGCGACGGGTCAGCGCCGGCCGACATCGCAAAATCGGTGCAGATCGAGTTGCGCCGTGTCGGCTGTCTCGCCGGGGCCGCCGATGGCGAATGGAACGCGGCGTCGCAGCGCTCGTTGGCGCTGTTCAACCGGCATGCCGGAACCAGGCTCAACGTCAAGCTCGCAAGCACCGATGCGCTCGACGCGATCAAGCTCAAGCCGTCGCGGGTCTGTCCGCTGGTCTGCGAGCACGGCTTCAAGCCCGATGGCGACCGCTGCAGCCGGATCGTCTGCGCGGAGGGCTCGTTCCTCAATGACGACAATGAATGCGAGAAGCGGCGCGCGAAAATGCCGACCGCAAAGCGCAATGACGACCGGCCCGATCGCGCGGTACGCGAGCGGCCGAGGCCCCAGGCCAGCACCGCCAGGCCGCAGGCATCGGGCCAGATCGTCTGCGACCGCGGTGGCTGCCGCCCGGTCGAGAAAGGTTGCCATCTCGAGTTCAGGACGACCGCGCAAGGCGGGCCCTACGAGGGCGGTGGCGGTAACGTGCAGATTTGCCGGTGAACGACTCGTCGTCCCGCGAACGCGGGGACCCATAGCCACGAATGCGTGTTGCTAAATCACTATAATCGCCTCAGCTTCCTAACTCAGACGTTGCAAGTTATGGGTCCCGGCTCGCGCTCCACTTGGCCGGAACGACGAGATCAGATCGCGCTCGCGGCGATATTGACCATTAGGGCGAGCAGCGCGGTGTTGAAAAAAAATGAGATGATGCCGTGCACGGTGGCGGTGCGGCGGATGGTCTTGTCGGTAATGCCGACGTCGGAGACCTGCGCGGTCATGCCGATCACGAACGAGAAATATACAAAGTCCCAATAGTCGGCATGGTCGTGCTGATCGCCGCTGGGAAACTGCAATCCGCCCGGTTTGGCGCCGCGGTAATAATCATGGGCGTAGTGGAGCCCGAAGGTGGTGTGCACCATCGCCCACGACAGCACGATCGTCAACGTCGCGAACGCCAGTTGCGGCCCGCTGCGCTGCGCTGCGCCGAGCTCGAACACGATCGCGGCAATACTGGCGAACGCGCCGGTCGCGGTTACCAGCAAAATCAGAAAGCGGCCATCGTCCTGCAGCACCGCGTTGCGGCGGATATGCGCCAGATCGCAGCGAAACATCATGGTGTAGGCGAGCACCAGGTACAACGTAACGAAAATATCCCAACCGATCAGCAGACGGGTGACCAGCCGCAGCGAGCCCGGCAGCACGAAGAACGCCACGATACCGATGGCGATCGAAATGAAAGTGCGCGGCCGCGCATAGACCACGCGCACCGGTTTTGGCAGTTTCCTGAATCGAACAAGGTGCTCGTCCAATTCCGTGGTCATATCCGCGCTCAGTTCTTGCGCTCGGCGACGAACCGCGCGGCGGCGCGCAGCACGTCACCCTTGGCGCCGAACATCGAAAGCGCGGTATCGGCGCGCGCCAACAGGTCCCGCACGCGTTGCCTGGCGCCCTCGATCCCGAGCTGGGTGACGAAGGTGGTCTTGCCCAATGCCGCGTCCTGTCCGGTCTGCTTGCCGAGCGCCGTCGCGTCGCCCTCGACGTCGAGCAGATCGTCGGCGATCTGGAACGCCTCACCGAGCGCGCGGCCATAGTCGTCGAGCGCCTGATATTGTTGTTGCGAGGACTGCCCGAGGATCGCGCCGGCAATGCAGCCATAGCGCAACAGCGCACCGGTCTTCATTTGCTGCAGCCGCGCGACGTCGACCGGCTCGCGGTCACCGAACCGGCCCTCGCCGGCAAGGTCGAGCATCTGGCCGCCCGCCATGCCGCCGACCCCTGCGGCCCGCGCCAGCGCGCGGGTCAATGCGAGGCGCACGCCGGCGTCGCGGTGAATCTCGTCGCGGGTGATGATGTCGAAGGCGAGCGTCAATAACGCGTCGCCGGCGAGGATCGCGGTGGCATCGTCATAGGCCTTGTGAAGCGTGGGCCGACCGCGGCGCAGATCGCTGTTGTCCATCGCCGGCAGGTCGTCATGAACCAGCGAATAGCAGTGGATGCATTCAAGCGCCGCGCCGGCCAGCAGCGCGACCTCGCGCGCGATGCCGAACATCGCAGCACTTTCGACCACCAGAAACGGCCTTAGGCGTTTTCCCCCGCCGAGGCTGGAATAACGCATCGCCTCGATCAGCCGTTTCGGCCGCGCGATCTCGTCGGGCAAAAGCGTGTCAGATAAAAGCTTCCCAAGCAGGGTTTCGGTATCCTCCGCGGTCTGGTCCAGTCGCTTTGCAAAATCCGATAGTGCAGTGGCGGTCGTCATCAAAAACAGCTCCCAATCGAGTTGGCCGGACAATCGGTTATGGCACAGGCTTCGTCAATTCCGACACCCCGGTTCATGGCGCCTTAAAACTGCTGGAAAAAGTGCGAAGTTTCAGCGAGATATGCTGGCCATTGATCCACCCCGCGCGCGCTTGCTCGAACCAGAAACATCAATCTTGCGCATTGTCCGCAACCTGTTCCTCATCCTGCTGCTGGTCCTGTTGCTGCCCTATCTGCTGGTGCCGATCTATCGCGCCGGCCATCCGGTCTCGACGCTGATGGCATGGCGCTATATGACCGGCGCGCCGGTGTCGCGCCAGTGGATCGATTTCACCGCGCTCTCGCCCTCGCTGCCGCGCTCGGTGGTCGCCGCCGAGGACGCAAAATTCTGCAGCCATCACGGGATCGACTGGGGCGCGCTGCGCGACGTGATCGACGACGCCGAGGACGGCGAGGTGACGCGGGGCGGCTCGACCATCACCCAGCAGGTGGCGAAAAACCTGTTCCTGTGGCAGAGCCGCAGCGTGGTCCGCAAGGCGCTGGAGTTTCCGCTCGCGCTGTGGATCGATCTGGTGCTGCCGAAGCAGCGCATCCTGGAAATCTATCTGAACATCGCCGAACTCGGCCCGTCCGGGCAGTTCGGCGCGCAAGCCGGCGCTAGCTATGCTTTCAGCCGCCCGGCATCGGCGCTGTCGCCGCGCGAAGCGGCGCTACTGGCGGCGGTCCTTCCCAACCCGGTCAAGCGCAGCGCCCGCAATCCCGGCCCCGGGGTGCGCCGCCTGGCCGGGACCTATATGGCGAGGGCGCAGGCCTCCGGATTGCGCCGGTGCTGGAGCGAAAGCCGCGCCTTTTAGTGCGATTTTGCATCATTTTGGCCGGTGGGAACCCTAGCTTTGCAGGATTCCATCCTCTATAAGCGCGGCCTTATCGGCATTTCAGCTCGCGCCAAAACGCTTCAGCCGTCCGCCACGGACGATGCCTTCGACAACACCCCTAGAGGACACCGACATGGCCGTTCCCAGAAGGAAAACATCGCCCTCGCGGCGCGGCATGCGCCGCTCGGCAGACGCTCTGAAGAAGCCAACCTATATCGAGGACAAGGATTCCGGCGAATTGCGCCGCCCCCATCACCTCGACCTGAAGACCGGCATGTACAAGGGCCGCCAGGTTCTGAAGGCCAAGAAGGAATCCTGACCGCGACGCGGAAGCCGCGCCGCCAATCGCGGCGCAGCAGCCGGGCTCGGTGGAGATGTCCATGATCGGTTTTCCGCTTCTTCTGATTCCGCTCGCGCTCTACAACATCGTCGTCTTCCTGATGCCCGGCGTGTCGCTCACCGAACCGCTGGTGAAGCTGACGCTGGTGTCCGGCGCCGAGTGGCCGATAACCCTCTCCGATATGCTTCTGACGCTTGGCGTCTTGTTGCTGCTGTCGGAGATCATCAGGAGCGCGCGTCCCGGCGCGAAATATCTCACCGATCATTTGCTGTCTCTGATCGTATTGGGCGCCGCGTCCGCCGAATTTGTGCTGTGGCCGCGGTTCGGCACCTCGACCTTTTTCTTGCTTACCATGCTGGCGCTGGTGGATTTCCTTTCCGGCATTGCGTTGCGCGCGCGGCGCGGCAAGCAAGTCGCGTCCGTCCCCGTGGTATCGGGGCAGGGCGCTCGAATGCCTGCCGCCGCACCCGAGCCCCGCCCCGCAGCTGCGCCGTCGGCGCCGCCAGCGGCATCGGCCACGGAATCCGTGCCGCCGGACCATTCTGAACCGAAAATTGAGCATCGCGACGTCACGCCGAATCCGCCGTCGCCGGTGGTGACGTCCCCGGAGCTGCAGCCCGGCAACGGCTCACCGCCGTCGCGCGATGTCCCGCCGCGCTAGCCTTGCGACCAGGATAAGCGCGGTTGATAGCCGTTGCGATCAGATGATTTGCCGCGTCCGGATGCCTTCGGCCTGAGCCGGGCGTCGGTGCGCCCGGTAGGCGCTCTGCGCATCGGCGGCCGTTGCCCGGCACAAGGGCCGCGTTTGCGGGACCTGCGCGGCGGTTGCGATCAGATGGACGACAAAAACCGGGTTGGGCCGGGGCAACTGGCCGGGGGCCTGCGAGCACTGCGCCGATGCGGTCACCGGGACCAGCGCGACGCTGGCGGGCTTTGCTTCCGGCAGCACGCCATCGTCTAGCTTGTGCTCTGATTGGCCCGTATCCAACATGGCAAATCGAAATCCGGCTGAACTGTCAGGTTTTGGGACTCAACGCCCCCGTTCGATTTCATCATCGCAAGAGCCATGCCGGTTCTCGCCGGGTTGTTTCCGGCGGCTCAACGACATGGTTTCCGGAATATTTATCAACTTAGACTAGTGTCGAAGCCGGAACAGGCACTATCCTTTCGACCGGGAATCACCCGGCGGTGTCCCGAAATGAGGCGATTGTGACAGCCGCTTTCCCGGCCGTTTCCACCATCCTGGCTTCGCTCGGCCAGGCGGCCTTCCTGTGGGACATCGCGACCGACGCGATTATATGGAGCGATAATGCGAGCGCGGTTTTCCCGGATATCCCGGCGGCGTCGCTGGCGAGCGGCGCGGAGTTTTCCAAACTGATCGAGCCGGAGCGCTCGGTCCGGTCCGACGCGCTCGGACAAGCGTCCTTGCATGGTGGTGGCGAGGGCACGCTTTATCGGATCGAATATGGCGTGCGGACCTCGACCTCCGCCCCGGTGTTGTGGATCGAGGAAACCGGCTGCTGGTTCGCCGGCCCCGATGGCAGGCCGGCGCGCGCGCAAGGCATCGTCCGCGTCAACAACGAACGCCGCGCCCGCGACCAGCATCTCGTGAGGCTGTCGCGACACGACCCCTTGACCGGCGAACTCAACCGCACGCATCTGGTCGCATCGCTGGCCGAAGCGATCGAGGAATTGCAGCGCTTCCGCGCGTCCTGCGCCTTCATGCTGATCGGCATCGACCATGTGGCGCGCATCAATGACGCGTTCGGCTTCGATGTCGCCGATGCGGTGATTTCGGAAGTGGCCAGGCGCATCCGCGCTCGGCTGCGCGGCGGCGACGCGCTCGGCCGGTTCTCCGGCAACAAATTCGGGCTGATCCTGAAGAACTGCACCGTCAACGACATCAGTATTGCCGCCGAACGCTTTCTGGCCGCCATTCGTGACGACGTGGTGCCGACCAAATCAGGTCCGGTCTCCGTGACCGCATCGATCGGCGCGGTCAGCGTGCCGCGCTATGCTCGCAGCGCCGATGAGGCCATCAACCGCGCCCATGAGACGCTCGATATGTCGAAGCGCCGCCGCCCCGGATCGTTTTCAATGTGGCGGCCGAATGTCGAGCACGATGCCCAGCGCCGCGTCAACATCCGCGTCACCGACGAGATCGTCACCGCGCTCAACGAGCGGCGGATCTTGATGGCTTTCGAGCCGGTGGTGGACGCGCGCGCGCGCCATGCGGCATTCTACGAGTGCCTGATCCGCATGGAGCAGGATGACGGACAATTTCTGCTGGCCCCGGACATCGTTCCGGTCGCCGAGAGGCTCGGCCTGATCCGCCTGGTCGACCACCGCGTGCTCGAACTGGTGGTGGCCGAGCTCGCAGCCTCGCCGAACGTGCAGCTCAGTCTCAACATCTCGCCGGACACCACGATGGATCCGGATTGGTGGGCCTCGATCGAAGCACTGATGCGCGCACATCCCGGCGTGGCCGAGCGGCTGATCGTCGAAATCACCGAAACGGTCGCGATCCAGGATATCGACGATCTGCGCGGCTTCGTCACGCGGCTGAAAAGCCTCGGCAGCCGAATTGCGATCGATGATTTCGGCGCCGGTTACACCTCGTTCCGGAATTTGCGCAGGCTCGGTGTCGATATCGTCAAGATCGACGGCGCCTTCGTGCAGAACATCGCGCGCTCGGCCGACGACCGTGCCTTCGTGCAGACGCTGATCGACCTGGCGCGCCGGCTGAAAATCAAGACCGTCGCGGAATGGGTTCAGGACGAGCAATCCGCTCTCATGTTGCGCGACTGGGGCTGCGACTACATCCAGGGACGGCTGATCGGGCTCGCATCCTCGCACCGGCCTTGGGGTGTACCGGCCGAAATGGCAGTTCCGGCGGCGAGCTAGAAACAATCCACGTCGTCGCGGCGAAGGTGAGTGTCTTTCACTCTTCCTTTTTCGGCTCTTTGGACATCCGCTCGAGCCGCTCCTGCATCTCCTTCATCTGACGGCGAAGATCGTCGATATTGGCTTCTTCCGGTGCCGGCTCCGATGTTTTGTCCGGTTCGGCGGCGCTTCCGGTGCGGGGCGCCGCGAACGGCTTGAACATCGAGAAGGTCCGCTCGAACATTTCCATGTTGCGGCGAACGTGCTCCTCCAGAGGCGCAAACGGCGTCATGCTGAAGGTGGTGGTGAGTTGCTTGCGAAACTTCTCCTGCTCGCGCGTTAGCGTATCGATGGATTGCTCGAGATAGCGCGGGACCACCATTTGCATGCTGTCGCCGTAGAATCGGATCAACTGCCGCAGAAAGGTGGTCGGCAGCAGATTCTGGCCGGCCTTGTTCTCCTGTTCGAAAATGATCTGCGCCAGCACCGAACGGGTGATGTCGTCGCCGGTCTTGGCATCATAGACGAGGAAGTCCTCGCCCTCCTTCACCATCGCCGCGAGGTCCTCGAGCGTCACGTAGGTGCTGGTACCGGTATTATAGAGCCTCCGGTTTGCATATTTCTTGATTGTGGTGGGTTGGTCTGATTTCGCCATGGGCTCACACATGCACACCGAGGACAAGGAACCCGACGGCACCGCCGAAGGGAAGACGCGCAACGCATCGCAGCAAAGTAAGCATTTTCAATGCGGTTCGGCTACAGTTTTGTGCACAACGGTTAATTCGGAAGCATGTCCACCGCTCGGGAACGCGGAATGGCCGGTCCGCGAAAGCCGGGCCGCTCTGGGATGGACCACGCGCCATTCCGAAGACGGGCATCGTCCAACGAATCGAGCGCCAGCCACTTTTTCTCGAAAATGCCCTCCGCGCCGCTTTTGAATGCGCCGCGGCATTGACATGCATCAACTCCGTTAACAGGATAAGGTGAGAGACAGGCCCGCCATCCGGCCGCCCGCCATCCCAAGAACCTCAAGCCCAGGAGATCTCCATGTCAGACGATGTCGTCATCGTCAGCGCCGCCCGCACCCCGGTCGGAAGTTTCAACGGCGCGTTCGCTACCACACCGGCTCACGATCTCGGCGCCATCGCCATCAAGGCCGCGCTGGAACGCGCCGGCGTTGAGCCGGCCCGCGTCTCCGAGGTGATCATGGGTCAGATCCTGACCGCGGCGCAGGGCCAGAACCCCGCCCGCCAGGCCTCGATCGCCGCCGGCATCCCGGTGGAAAGCCCGGCCTGGGGCGTCAATCAGCTATGCGGCTCCGGCCTGCGCACGGTGGCGCTGGGCTACCAGGCGCTGCTTAACGGCGATTCCGAAATCGTTGTCGCCGGCGGTCAGGAATCCATGAGCATGGCCCCGCATGCGCAATATTTGCGTGGTGGCGTCAAGATGGGAGGGCTGGAGCTCGTCGACACCATGATCAAGGACGGATTGTGGGACGCCTTCAACGGCTACCACATGGGCAATACCGCCGAGAACGTTGCCCGGCAGTATCAGATCACCCGCTCGCAGCAGGATGAATTCGCCGTTGCCTCGCAGAACAAGGCCGAGGCCGCGCAGAAGGCCGGCAGGTTCAAGGACGAGATCGTTCCGGTTACCATCAAGAGCCGCAAGGGCGACATCGTCGTCAGCGACGACGAATATCCGCGTCACGGCGCGACGCTGGACGCCATGGCCAAGCTCAAGCCGGCCTTCGAGAAGGACGGCACCGTGACCGCCGGCAGCGCGTCTGGCATCAATGACGGCGCCGCCGCGGTGGTGCTGATGACCGCGAAGCAGGCGGCCAAGGAAGGCAAGAAGGTGCTCGGCCGGATCGTCTCCTGGGGCCAGGCCGGCGTCGATCCCAAGATCATGGGCACCGGGCCGATCCCGGCGTCGCGCGCGGCGCTGAAGAAGGCCGGCTGGAGCATCGGCGATCTCGATCTGATCGAGGCCAATGAAGCCTTCGCGGCGCAGGCCTGCGCCGTCAACAAGGACCTCGGCTGGGATACCTCCAAGGTCAACGTCAATGGCGGCGCGATCGCGATCGGCCACCCGGTCGGCGCCTCCGGCGCGCGGGTGCTGGTGACGCTGTTGCACGAGATGCAGAAGCGCGACGCCAAGAAGGGCCTCGCCACTCTGTGCATCGGCGGCGGCATGGGAATCGCCATGTGCATTGCACGCGACTGAACGAACGGCAGCGGAGTGCGTTGAGTGATGAAAAGATCGTCTCGCAACTTCGGTTCACGCTGATAAAACTGAATGCCCGGTCTCGCGCCGGGCATTTTCATCTGGAAGACGCGGTCAAAAGGCCGGGATAATTCCGGCCTGCAAAAAAACACCACCAGGGAGGAATTCGACATGGCACGTGTTGCATTGGTGACGGGGGGAACACGAGGCATTGGCGCTGCGATCAGCAAGGCGCTGAAGGCCGCAGGCTACAAGGTCGCGGCGAGCTACGCGGGCAATGACGCGGCGGCGGAAAAATTCAAGGCCGAGTCCGGCATCCCCGTCTATAAATGGGATGTCAGTTCGTTCGACGCCTGCGCCGCCGGCGTCAAGAAGGTCGAGGCGGACCTGGGCCCTGTCGACGTGCTGGTCAACAATGCCGGCATCACCAAGGATGGCGCCTTCCACAAGATGACGCTCGAGCAGTGGAACGCGGTGATCAACACCAATCTCGGCTCGCTGTTCAACATGACGCGCCAGGTGATCGAGGGCATGCGCGCCCGCAAGTTCGGCCGCGTCATCAACATCTCCTCGATCAACGGCCAGAAAGGCCAGTTCGGTCAGGTCAATTATTCGGCGGCAAAGGCCGGCGACATCGGCTTCACCAAGGCCTTGGCGCTGGAGAATGCCAAGGGCGGCATCACGGTGAACGCGATCTGCCCGGGCTATATCAATACCGAGATGGTGCAGGCGGTGCCGAAGGAGGTATTGGAGAAAAGCATCCTGCCGTTGATCCCGGTCAATCGCCTTGGCGAGCCCGATGAAATCGCCCGCGCGGTGGTGTTCCTCGCCGCCGACGAGGCGGGCGCCATCACCGGCTCGACGCTCTCGATCAACGGCGGACAGTATATGGTGTGAGTTGTCTGCGTCATTGCGAGGAGCGATAGCAACGAAGCAATCCACGTCTCGTCATATTCGATAGATGGATTGCGTCGCGGAGCCTGTCATCGGGAGCGCGTTCGCGCTACCCGTTGGCGCGCAATGACGAAACAGATGACCCCCCGCGCCGCCACGCTGATCGGCCTGACCGCGATCCTGATGTGGTCGCTGCTGGCGGTGCTGACGGTGGCCACGGGGAAAATTCCCGCGTTCCAGCTGGCGGCGATGACGTTCGCGATCGGCGCGCTGGTGGGATTCCTGACATGGGTCCGGCGCCCGAATGCGATCGGCGCATTGCGCCAGCCGCCTGTTGCCTGGGCGGTCGGGGTCGGTGGCCTGTTCGGGTATCACGCGCTGTATTTCCTGGCGCTGCGCTTCGCGCCGCCGGCCGAAGCCGGCCTGTTGAATTATCTCTGGCCGCTTCTGATCGTGCTGTTTTCGGCGCTATTGCCGGGCGAACGGCTGGCGCCGCATCACATCATCGGCGCCGTGCTTGGGCTCGCCGGCACCGTGCTGTTGTTTGCAGGCAATGCCGGCACGGGTTTCGCACCCGGCCAGGTGCCTGGATTGATCGCGGCCTTCGTCGCGGCGTTTGTGTGGGCGGCCTATTCGGTGCTGTCGCGCAAGTTCAAATCGATACCGACCGATGCGGTCGCGGGCTTTTGTCTCGCAACCGCGCTGCTTGCAGCCGTCGTGCACGGATTGGCCGAAGTCACGGTCTGGCCCGATACCGCGGCACAATGGCTCGCCATCGCAGCGCTCGGCGTCGGACCGGTCGGTGCCGCCTTTTATGCATGGGACGTCGGGATGAAGCGCGGCGATATCCGCGTCCTGGGTGCTGCGTCCTACGCGACGCCGCTGCTCTCAACCGCGTTTCTGATGGTGGCGGGATTTGCCAAACCGAGCGTCACCATCGCGATCGCCGCGGTCTTGATCGCCGGCGGCGGCTTGATTGCGGCCAGGGATATGATCGGAAAGTAAAGAATTCCGTCATCCTGAGGTGCGAGCCTTTCTTGGGCGAGCCTCGAAGGATGATTCTCTCTGCGGCCATCCTTCGAGACGCCGCGCAAATGCGCGGCTCCTCTCAGGATGACGACGGTGTGTCGTGCATTTAGCGATCCGGCGCCCAATTCTTCGGCGCTATCTCGAACGTCGCAAAATCAAAACCGGGTGCGACCGTGCAGCCCGCCAGCGTCCAGTCGCCGGTGCTTTCGGCAGCCTGCCATGCCTTTACGGGGACAACGGCTTGCGGCACTTCGCCCGCGGCGAGATCGGCGCCGAGCCTGACGCTGCGCCGGCCGCGATCGTCGGCAATGTGCAAGCTCAGCGCGTGGCCTGCGTAATAATGCCAGATTTCCACCGCATCGATGCGATGCCAGTGCGCGCGCTCGCCCCGCGCCAGCAGGAAATGGATCGCGGTGGACAGCGAACGTCCGTTGGCGTCGAGGCGCGCGTCGCGAAACGTCTCGCGATAATGCCCGCCTTCCGGATGCGGCTTCAACTCAAGCCGCGCGATGATGTCGGCAGCGGAGGGCGGGTCAACCATCAGGATTTGCCATCAGGATTTGTTCTTGCGTTCGCGCAATTCGCCGAACACCTCGGCGGCGTTCCTGCCCTTCATCCGCACGCTGGCAGCGACCGACGGCTCGTCGGCGCGCAGGAACACATTTGCCTTCTTCTCTTCGCCAAGCAGGGTTGGAACCGTTGGCTTGTTCTCCGCGCGCAACCGCTTCACCTCTTCGGCGCGCGCTTTCAGCGCGGCATTATCGGGCTCGATGGTGAGGGCGAACTTGACGTTGGCGGCGGTATATTCATGGCCGCAATAGAGTTTGAAATCGTCGGGCAGCGCGCGCAGTTTCAAAAGCGAGTCCCACATCATCGGATAGTTGCCCTCGAACACCCGTCCGCATCCGATCGAGAACAGCGTGTCGGCGGCAAACAGCGCCTTGTCGCTGTCGAAGACGTAGCTGATGTGGTCGAGCGTGTGGCCCGGCGTTTCCAGCACCCGCGCCAGAAGGCCTCCCACCTTCACGACATCGCCCTGGCCGACGCGCAGGTCGACATTTGCGATCCTGGCGGATTTGTCGTGGGGTCCGACCACGCGACAGCCGTATTTCTGCTTCAGCTCGGCGACGCCGCCGACATGGTCGCCGTGATGATGGGTGATGAGAATATCCGTCAGCGTCCAGCCCTCGCGCTCCAGCATCTTGACGACAGGCCCCGCTTCCGGCGCGTCGATCGAGGCGGTCGCCCCGGTCGCGGGATCGTGAATCAGGTAGCCGAAATTGTCGGTGAGGCAGGGGAACAGGCGAATTTCCGCAGCCATGATATCTCCGTGACTTTCGTGAGGCCGGAACGCTAGCATGGCCTATACAGCCATGAAAGATGGCGTTAACGCTCCGCGGGCAATGCGATATTCGGGGCGCAGGCAAGCCCGTCGGCGTGTTACATTGAGCGCATGACCATCGATGTCATCGATCTCCGCGATTTCTATTCGCAGCGCCTCGGCATCGTGGCGCGGCGGCTGATCAATCGCGGCATTCAAGCGCGCTGGCCGGATGCGCAGGGCCAGCGGGTGCTCGGCCTCGGCTATCCCACCCCCTATCTCGGCCTGTTTCGCGAGGACTCGGAGCGCTGCATCGCCTTCATGCCGGCGGCGCAGGGCGTGCTGAAATGGCCGACCGCGCGGCCGACGCTGGCAACGCTGGTCGATGAATTTTCGCTGCCGCTGCCGGATGCCGCGGTCGATCGTATCCTGCTGGTTCATGCGTTGGAAATGTCCGACGATCCAGAAGGGCTGTTGCGCGAGGTGTGGCGGGTGCTGGCGCCGTCCGGCCGCATGATGGCGGTGATTCCCAACCGGCGCGGGGTGTGGACCCGCACCGATACCACGCCGTTCGGTCACGGCCGGCCGTATTCGCGCTCGCAGATCACGCAATTGCTGAGACAGACCTGGTTCACGCCGACGGCGTGGGGCGAGGCGTTGTTCATGCCGCCGGTCGCGGGCGGCTGGTTCCTGCAGATCCGCGATGGCGTGGGAGCGCGTCGGCGCGGCGCTGTCGCTGCCTTTCGCCGGCGTCCATATCGTGGAAGCGACCAAGCAGGTCTATCGCGCCATCCCGGCGCACCGCGAACGCGCCCGGCTGATTCCGGCACTGGAGCCGGCGCTGGTGCCGTCGTCAACGGCAACGGGCTGATAGAGCATGATCCGGAAAAGTGGATACCGGTTTTCCTTCGCGACAAACGCGGAACGCGTTTGCGCGGAGATCATGCTCAAACAAAAAGTTAGACGGGCACTACTCATTCCCCGGATTGAAATCGTCGCCCGGGGTCGAAGGCGCGGCCACGCCTTCGGGACGCGGGCCATGGGGCCGGCGCCGCCGCCGCGGAAAACGATCGCCGCCGCGGCCCTCGAACTCGCCCGGGTTGCCATTGATCTGCGGCTGCGGCCCGGTGATGAAAGACGGCAGGCGATCGACGCTGACATTGTCGGGGATGACCGGCTGTGGCTGCGGCTGAAACTGCGGCTGCGGACGATGGTCGCGATGGCCGGAGTGCTCGCGGGACTGATGCTGGTCGCGCGGCTGGTAGGGCTGCCCCTCGCGCTGGTGGTCGCGCTGATTGTTGTCGCGCGGCACGAACGGCTGCTGCTGCACCGGCACGAAGCCGGGCTCCTGGCCGAAATGCGAAAAATTTTCGCTCTCGTCGTCACCGTCCTCCGAGACCATTTCATTCTCGGTGCGCGGCTGCGGCTGGTTCTGACGGAACTGTTCCTGGGCGGCGGCGATCAGGCGGAAATAATGTTCGGCATGCTGGTAGTAATTCTCGGCGGCCACCGGATCGCCGGAAGAGCGCGCGTCGCGCGCCAGCTGCACGTATTTTTCCGCGACGTGGGATGCGGTACCGCGGATCTTGATGTCGGGTCCGTTGGACTCGAACACCCGGGTCATCGGGTTCTGGCTGCGCCGGTTGCCGTCATTCCGGTTGTTGTTATTCCGGTTACGCATCCGCTTGTTGTTGTTCTGACCGTTTCTCATGTCTTGCCTTTATTCCAGCCCTGAAGTTACCAGCGTTGAGTTACTAGTCCTGAAGTCGATAGCCTTGAAGTTACAGCCTTGAAGTTACAGCCTTGAAGTACAGCCTTGAAGTCATAAGCCTTGAAGTCATAAGCCTTGGATTGTCGTCGTCATCGTCGCCCGATCCGGCATGCCTCACGCGCGACCTGATCGCAGTGCAGTTCGACTACACACAGATTTGTCCACACAGATTTTGCCGTACGTCGCCGTCAACAAGACGCGTTCCCCAACAGTCCAGCGGACGGCGCTGGCCGCATCAGTCATTCCGCCTGCCAAAACAAGCACAGGTTTCTAGCGTGGCTTTTCAAGCGCAATATCAGGCTTTCGTTCGCTTTGCGGTCGAAGCAGCGCAGCTCTCTAAAGCCATCGCGCTCAATCAGGACCTGCGTTTTGGAACCTTTCACTCGGGGCGGGCTCTCGCTTTGAGAACCCTGGCCTCCACCCGTAGCATCTACGGGGCCAGCAACCCTGGACCGATGTTGTGATTGGAACGTAGTCGCTCCGGGCGAATATTCCAAGTGGTTTTTTTGCATTCCGGTTGGGCTTTATGGGGGCAATTTTCGCCCCGCCAGGGCCCGCCGGATGCCAGCCAGATCGGCTTTGGGGGGTCTCTGGGGTGTTAACCCTGCCGCGGTCATTAATCCTTCGACTTCCTCGCTTTGGCCATGTCCCACTTCCACAACCAGCGCGCCGCCGCGCGCAAGCAGCCGCGCCGCCTGCGGAACCAGCGCCCGATAGGCGTCAAGTCCGTCCGCGCCGCCATCCAGCGCGCGCCGCGGATCGTGATCGCGCACCTCTATGGCCAGATCGGCGATTTCCGCCGACCGAACATAAGGCGGGTTCGACACAATCAGATCGAACGGATCCGACAGCGCCGCCGCATAGTCGCAGGCGACGAACATGGCGCGCCGCGCAAGCCCCAGGCGAGCGGCATTGGTGCTTGCGGTTCGCAATGCAGCCACGCTGATGTCGGTGCCGAACCCGCAGGCCTCAGGCAGCTCGGACAATAGCGCCAACAGGATCGCGCCCGAGCCGGTTCCGATGTCGGCGATGCGCAACCGGCGACCTCGATCTGGCGCGGCACGCAGCACCTGCAATGCCAGTTCGACCACCGTTTCGGTGTCGGGCCTCGGCACCAGCGTCGCAGCCGAAAGCGTTAGTGGCAGTCCCCAGAATTCCTTGAGCCCGAGAATGCGGGCGATCGGCTCGCCGGAAAGCCGCCGGCGCGCAAAATCCTCCAGACGAATCAACTCCTCCGATGTGAGCGGCCGGCTCGCCGCCGCGATCACGCCGGTGAGATCGAGACCCAGCGCCGCACCGACCAGCATCCGCGCGTCGAGTTCGGCCGAATCGATCCGTCCGGATTTAAATCGCGCAGTCAGCGCCCGCCGCGCAGCCTCGACGGTTTGTCCGGCGAAGGAATCGGTCACGCCGCGGCCTCGCCATTGGCAAAGTGCCACTGCAATTTCGCCGTCGACCCTGCGAAAGCAGGGACCCATAACCACAGGAGTTCCTTGTTGCAGAAGGTAGCAACCTCCGCCGCCCAACTCGAGAGGTCGCGGCGTGTGGGTCCCCGCGTTCGCGGGGCCGACGTAGGGGCTGTGCTCACGCCGCGGCGCCTTGGGCGGCGAGCTGCGCCGCCTGGTGCTCGGTGGTCAATGCATCGACCAGTTCGCCAAGGGCCTCGCCCGCCATCACCTGCGGGAGCTTGTAGAGGGTGAGGTTGATGCGATGATCGGTGACGCGGCCTTGCGGAAAATTATAGGTGCGGATGCGTTCCGAGCGATCCCCTGAGCCGACCTTCTCGCGACGATCGGCCGAGCGTGCTGCGTCGATGCGCTGGCGCTCGGCGTCGTAGATGCGCGAGCGCAGGATGGTCATCGCCATCGCGCGGTTCTTGTGCTGGGAACGGCTGTCCTGCATGCTGACGACGATGCCGCTCGGAATGTGGGTGATGCGAATCGCGGATTCGGTCTTGTTGACGTGCTGGCCGCCGGCGCCCTGCGAGCGCATGGTCTCGATCCTCAGATCGTCGTTCTTGAGTTCGACATCGACCTCCTCGACTTCGGGCAGCACGGCAACGGTGGCCGCCGAGGTGTGAATGCGCCCCTGCGTCTCGGTGTCGGGCACGCGCTGCACCCGGTGCACCCCGGATTCGAATTTCAGTTTTGCAAATGCGCCGCGGCCCTTCACTTCGGCGATGATTTCCTTGAAGCCACCCATGGTGCCTTCGCTGGCGGAGATCACCTCGACCTTCCAGCCCTGCAAATTCGCAAAACGCTCATACATCCGGAACAGGTCGCCGGCGAACAACGCCGCTTCGTCGCCGCCGGTGCCGGCGCGGATTTCCAGCACGACGTTGCGCTCGTCCATGGCATCCTTGGGCAGCAGCGCCAGGCGAATCTGCTGCGCCAGCTCCACGCCGCGCGCGGCAAGCGTTTCGCGCTCGGCCTCCGCCATGCCGCGCATCTCGGCGTCCGTTGCGGGATCGGCAATCAGGGCATCGATATCGGTGATCTCCCTGGCGGTGGCGCGGTAAGCCTTTACGGCGTCAATCAGCGGATTGAGCTCGGCGAGCTCGCGCGTGATCCGCACATAGTTCTCGGAATTCACCTGGCCAAGCAGCTCCGCCTCGAGCGAGGCGTGGTGCGCCAGCAGGATATCAAGTTTGGCTTCGGGAAGCATCGACATGGTTTACGTCTCGGATGGCGGAATGCGAACGGCGCGATGGTCAACAGCAGCCTCGCTACAACGACAGCCCCTCGGCTTCGGCGAACGCGGTCAGCTTCTCGCGGATCGACACGGTACCGGACGGCGCATCGAGCAGCGGCGTCATCATTGCTTCGGCCTTTTTGGCGTCGAGGTCGAGGATCATCGCCTTGACCGGACCGTGGCCAGTGGCCGACAGCGACAGCGACCGATAACCCAATGCGATCAGTGCCAGCGCGCCGATCGGCTTTGACGCCATCTCGCCACAGAGGGAAGCGGATTTATTCGCCGCATTCGCCTTCCGAACGATCTCGCGCAGCGCGCGCAGAATCGGAGCCGATATGGTGTCGAAGCGCTCGGAAACCTTGGCATTGCCGCGGTCGACCGCGAACAGGAACTGAAACAGGTCGTTGGATCCGACCGAGACGAAATCGACCTTCTTCAGGAGCTCGTCGAGCTGATAGAGCAGCGCCGGCACTTCCACCATGGTGCCGACGTCGATGCGTTCCGGCAGCGCATGACCGTGCTGACGCAGATAGGTCAGTTCGCGTTCGACGATCGCCTTGGCGGAATCGAATTCGGCGACCTCGGTGATCATTGGAAACATGATGCGCAGTGCGCGGCCGCCGCCGGCGCGCAGCAAAGCGCGGATCTGGCCGCGCAGCAGCCCGGGCCGGTCGAGGCCGAGCCGGATCGCGCGCCAGCCGAGCGCGGGATTTTCCTCGATCACGGTTTCCATATAGGGCAGCGCCTTGTCGCCGCCGATGTCCAGCGTCCGGAAGGTCACGGGTTTCGGGCCGGCGGCGTCCAGCACCGCGCGGTACAGCGCGAGCTGGTCGCTGGAGCGCGGCAGGCTCTGCCCGACCATGAATTGCAGTTCGGTGCGGAACAGGCCGATCCCGGCGCTGCCGGTGTCGTCGATATGCGGCAGATCGATGGTGAGGCCGGCGTTGATCATGAGCTCGATGTGCTGGCCGTCCCTGGTCACGCAGGGCTTGTCGCGCAGCGCCGAATACTGCGCCTGCCGCCGGGCGCGAAAGCGCACGCGTTCGGCATAGGCCGATTCGATTTCAGTCGAGGGGCGGACGTAGATCGAGCCCGAGGTGCCGTCGACAATGATGGCATCGCCGGGATCGGCAATGCCGACCGCGTTCGGCACCTCGCCGACCGCGGGAATGCCGAGCGCGCGCGCCACGATCGAGACGTGGGAATTGGCGGTGCCTTCCTCCAGCACCAGCCCGCGCAGGCGCTTGCGGTCGTAGTCGAGCAGGGCCGCGGGCCCCATCGCGCGCGCGATCAGGATGGCGTTGTCGGGCAATTGCTCGCGCGAGGGCGCGTGATCCTGTCCCACCAGCTGCCGCATCAGGCGATGGCCGAGATCTTCCAGGTCGTGCAGCCGGTCGCGCAGATAGGGATCGGTGGAGCGCAGCATGCGCGCGCGGGTGTCGGATTGCACGCGCTCGACGGCGGCTTCCGCGGTGAGGCCGGTGGCGACCGCCTCGTGCAGCCGGTGCGACCAGCCCTGGTCGTTGGCGAACATGCGGTAGGCTTCCAGCACGTCGCGGTGCTCGCCGCCTTCGGCGACGTCGCCGCGCTCCAGCATGCGGTCGAGATCGGCGCGCAGCTTTGCCAGCGCGGTGTCGAGCCGCTTGACTTCCTTCGGCAGGTCTTCGGCGATGTAGTTGTTGATGACGACGCGCGGCTCATGCAGCACCACATGGCCGAGCGCGATGCCGTCGGACAGGATCGCGCCGGTCTTGTGCAGCGAATGCCGCGCGGCGGGTTCGGCGCCGGGCTGCGCCAGCGCGGCCAGTTCGCCCGAGGCGATCATCTCCGCCAGCACCATCGCGGTGGTCTGCAGCGCCTCGACCTCTTCCTCGACATAGGTCCGCTTGGCGCGGTTCTGCACCACCAGCACGCCGAGCGTGTTGCCGGCGCGCAGGATCGGAACGCCGAGGAATGAATGATAGATTTCTTCGCCGGTCTCCGGGCGGAACGAGAACGCCGGATGGCTTTGCGCGTCGCTGAGATTGAGCGGGGTCGCCTCGCTCGCCACCAGGCCGACCAGGCCCTCATGCGCGCTCAGCACCGTTCTGTGCACGGCGTCGCGGTTAAGGCCTTCGGTGGCGTAGAGCTCGAGCGTGTTGTCGACGCGCAGCACATAGGTCGAGCAGACCTCGGCCACCATGTTGGCCGCGATCAGCACCACGATCTTGTCCAATCGTTCCTGGGCTGAGACCTGCTCCGCCATGGTTTCGCGGAGCCGTCTCAATAAGACGCGGGGACCTCCCGATGCGCTCCGCATGTACTAAAATCCTCCTCCGCCAAGCCAGCCTGCCGGGTGGCCGGCAGCTGGCATTAAGCTCCAGAAAAACAACAATTTTATTCATTCGGCGCCGCCGCAAGCCGGGATATCGGCCGAATCAGGATAGCCAAACTGTGACACAGTTTGCGGCACCTATCCTAAAGGCCGTATAGCGAATTGAGGCTTGTTTTGCCAAGCAAAACGCCCGCCAGAAGCGATAACGTCTCTGGCACTCCAATGCTGCGCTAGCTAAGGGAAAATTCTTCTAAACCTGGTCGAGCCCGTAGAGCGTGTGCAGCGTGCGTACTGCGAGTTCGGTATAGGCTGCGTCGATCAGCACCGAAAACTTTATTTCCGAGGTGGTGATGGCGCGGATGTTGATGTTGCGCGCGGCAAGGGCGGCAAACGCTTTCGCGGCGATACCGGCATGGCTGCGCATGCCGCTGCCGATCACGGAGACCTTCGCGACATCGGTGGCGCTGTCGAGCCGCGCATAACCGATTCTGTTCTTGGCGCCGGTGATGGTATCGAGGGCGCGGGCATAATCCGCGGCCGGGACGGTGAAGGTGAGATCGGTGGTGGCACCGTCCTCTGAGACGTTCTGCACGATCATGTCGACGTTGATATTGGCGTCCGCAAGCGGACCGAAGATCGCCGCGGCGACGCCCGGCTTGTCCTGGATCTGGCGCACGGAAATCTGGGCTTCGTCTTTCGAAAAAGCGATGCCGGTGACGACGTGGTTTTCCATGATTTCCTCCTCGCTGCAGATCAGCGTGCCCGGCGGTGTGGCGTGGGGGTCGATATCCTCAGGTCTGTCGAAGCTGGAACGGACGAATACCGGCATGCCGTGCACCATGCCCAGTTCCACCGAGCGCACCTGCAGCACCTTGGCGCCCTGGGAGGCCAGTTCCAGCATGTCCTCGAACGCGATCTTGTCGAGCCGGCGCGCCTTCGGAACCACGCGCGGATCGGTGGTGTAGACGCCGTCGACATCGGTATAGATATCGCAGCGGGTCGCATGAATGGCGGCGGCGATCGCAACCGCCGAAGTGTCGGAACCGCCGCGCCCGAGCGTGGTGATTCGTCCGGTCGCCGGATAGATGCCCTGGAAGCCGGCGATGACGGCTACTTCCTTGCGCTCCTTGAAACGGTTGATCAGTTCCGAGCCGTCGATCTCGAGAATCCGCGCGGAAGCGTGGGCATCGCTGGTCTTGATCGGGATCTGCCAGCCTTGCCAGGAGCGCGCCTGAATTCCGAGCCCCTGCAGGATAATCGCGAGCAGCCCGGCGGTGACCTGCTCGCCGGACGCCACCACGGCGTCATATTCGCGCGCGTCATGCATCGGCGACGCTTCCCGGCACCATTCCACCAGTTCATTGGTTTTGCCGGCCATCGCCGACACCACCACCGCGACGTCATGGCCGGCGTCGACCTCGCGCTTGACATGCTGCGCGACATTGCGGATGCGGTCGATGCTGGCGACCGATGTGCCGCCGAATTTCATCACGAGGCGGCCCATGATGCTGGTGCATTCCCTGTCAGGTTGAGTAATGTGATCGGCACGCAAAACGGCAAGCGCGCAAACCAAAAGGCGCGTATACATAGCGGCGCGGTTTCCGGCAAGCAACCGGGTTCCGGCGATTTCGGGCGTTACGGGCCGTGGTGATGTTGGGTAATTGAGGCTGAATGCATGGGGCGTTATATCGACGATATCCTGCAGCCCGGCGAAAAGGTGCTGTATTCGACCAACGCGCACTGGATCTTCTATTGGCCGGCGATTGCGGCCTGGATCGTGGCCCTCTTCCTCTTCCTGCTGTCGCGGCAGACCACCACCGAAAGCATCGTCCTGGTGTGCCTGGCGGCTTCGGCCGTGGTGGCGATCGTGGCGCTGTACTGGACCGTGAGGGCCTGGTTCCACCGCTGGACCACCGAGACCGACGTCACCAATATGCGCGTCGTCCACAAGACCGGCTTCATCAAGCGCCGCACGTTCGAGATGAGCCTCGACAAGGTCGAGAGCGTCGACGTCAACCAGAGCATTCTTGGGCGCATCTTCAATTACGGCGATGTCACGGTGCGGGGCGTCGGCGAAGGCGCCGAGACCATCGAAACCATCGCTTCGCCACTCGAGTTCCGCAATCACATCACCGCGCGATAGGAGCGGCGCGCAACCCATGGCCATGCAAGAAAATTCCCGCAGCAATCTCTCCGCCGCCAGACAGGCCTCCACGGTCGACCCCGGCGAGGTCGCGAAATTCTCAAGACTGTCGGACGAATGGTGGGATCCCAACGGCAAGATGGCGCCGCTGCACAAGATCAACCCGCTGCGCCTGAGCTATATCCGCGACGCCGCCTGCCGCAACTTCGAGCGCAATATCAAAAGCCTGAATTGCCTTTCCGGCCTGCGCATCCTCGATATCGGCTGCGGCGCGGGGCTGCTATGCGAGCCGTTGACCCGGCTCGGCGCGCAGGTGATCGGCATCGATCCCTCCGCCAGCAATATCGCCGCCGCCCGGCTGCACGCCGACAAGGGGCACCTGTCGATCGATTACCGCTGCACCAGCGTCGAACAGATGGATGTGCGCGAACGCTTCGACATCGTGCTGGCGATGGAGGTGATCGAACACGTCACCGACGTCGGCATCTTTCTCATTCGCTGTGCCGCGATGCTCAAGCCCGGCGGGCTGATGCTGGTCTCGACCATCAACCGCACCTGGAAGAGTTTTGCGCTGGCGATCGTCGGCGCCGAATACATCCTGCGCTGGCTGCCGCGCGGCACCCATCAATGGGACAAGTTCGTCACCCCCGACGAACTGGCGCGCCATCTGGCGAACAACAAGCTCGCCATCACCGAACAGGCCGGCGTGATCTATCATCCCTTCGCCGATCGCTGGAGCCTCTCCTCCGACATGGACGTGAACTACATGGTGGTGGCCGAGGGGGTGTAGCTATTGTCGTCCCTGCTTTCGCAGGGACGACATCGCGGTTGGTGCCGCATGCAATCCTGACAGTTGACCGCGCGGGCTGCGACCTTCACGGTGCTGACGATTGTCAGCGTCCCCGTTAGCCCCTCCAGCCCGCTTCCCATGTTCTCCATCGCCACGCTCTGGATTCCCTTCACCATCACCGCGGCGCTCGGGCAGGTCGCGCGCAATGCGATGCAGCGGCAGTTGACCGGGCCGCTCGGCACCTGGGGCGCCACCAATATCCGCTTTCTGTTCGGCTTCCCGTTCTCGATTGTGTTCTTCGCCGTCGTGCTGGCTGCGACCGGAGACCATGTGCCATGGCCGACGGCCGCGTTCTGGCCGTGGCTGTTGCTCGGCGCGCTCAGCCAGATCCTCGCCACCGGGCTGATGCTGGTCGCCATGAACGACCGCTCGTTCGTGGTGACGACGGCCTATCTGAAGACCGAGGCGATCCAGACCGCGATCTTCGGGTTTGTCTTTCTCGGCGATTATCTCACCGTGCTGAAGGTGATCGCGATTCTGATCGGAACCGTCGGCGTGGTGATCACCGCGCTGCGGCCGGGCGGGGAAAAAGGCTTTGCCGAGTTGAAGCCGACGATCATCGGCCTGGTCGCAGCAACCGCGTTCGCGCTGTCGGCGAACGGTTTTCGCGGCGCGATCATCACCATATCCGGCGTGTCGTTCGTGACGGCGGCATCCTACACGCTGGTGTTCGGACTGTTCGTGCAGACGCTGGTGCTGACGATCTATCTCCTGGCGCGCGCGCCCGAGGTGCTTGCCAAAATCCTCGGGCTGTGGAAGCCCTCGATGCTGGCGGGCTTCATGGGCGCGTTCGCCTCGCAATTCTGGTTTTTGGCGTTTGCGCTGACGGCGGCCGCCAATGTGCGCACGCTGGCGCTGGTCGAGGTGCTGTTCGCGCAAGCGGTGGCGTATTACTCGTTCAAGCAGCCGCTATCGGGCCGCGAATTCCTTGGCATCGTGCTGATCGTGATCGGGGTAGCGCTATTGGTGGCGGTTTAATTCGAAACGCCGCGATTTATTGTCGTCATGCCCGGCCTTGTGCCGGGCATCCACGTCTTCTCTTAAGTCTTAGGCAGGCAAGATGTGGATGGCCGGGTCAAGCCCGGCCATGACGGAGAAATAGCTTCCGCCAGGGGATTTCAGTTCCGGTCTTCCGGCAGCACCGGCAGCGGCGATACTTCGACGCCTTCCTCGATCAGGGCGCGCGCTTCGTCCGGCGAAGCCTCGCCGTAGATCGGGCGATGCTCGATATCGCCGTAATGCATCTTGCGGGCCTCGTTGGGAAAACGTTCGCCGACATTGTCGGCGTTCTTCACGATATGATCGCGCAATTCCTTGAGCTTGGCGCGCAGCTCGCGCTCCTGCGCCATCAACAGCGGCGTGGACGTGGACACGGCGGTCGTGGCCTCCGGTCGGTGCGGGGGCAGGGGCGGCGGCAGGCTCCGGCGCCGCAATCTCGCGGCCCTTCCTGCTCACGATCTGCGGGGCCATGATGGCCCGCTCGACCTTGGCCGAACCGCAGGCCGGACAGTTCACCAGCTTGCGCTTTTCCTGTTGTTCGTAGGCCGAGGAAGATTGAAACCAGCTTTCGAATTCATGGCCGGCCTCGCAGCGGAGCGAATAGCGGATCATGCCGATCCCCGCACCAGATGCAGATGGTCCGGGCCGGCCTTCGGATCGGCGACGCTGAAACGCCTTCCGTGCTGCAGCGACGGCACCGCCTTGCGCGCGGTCTCGACTTTCGCGGGGTCGATCCTCGCCATGAACACGCCGGTCTCAACGCCGCCGCCCTCGGCAAGCACCACGCCCCAGGGATCGACGATCAGCGAATGGCCGTAGCTCTGGCGCTTGCTCTCGTGCGTTCCGGCCTGCGCGGCTGCGAACACGAAGCAGCCGGTCTCGATGGCGCGGGCGCGCAACAGCGTGTGCCAATGCGCTTCGCCGGTCTTGACGGTGAAGGCGGAAGGCACCGTGAGGAACGAGGCGCCGCTTTCGGCGAGCGCGCGGTACAGCGCCGGAAAACGCATGTCGTAGCAGATCGTCAGCCCGATCCGTCCCCAGGGCAGGTCGGCGAGCACGGCGGTTTCGCCCGGCTGGTAATTGGCGGATTCGCGATAGCTCTCGCCGCCGGGCAGATCGACGTCGAACATATGGATCTTGTCGTAGCTGGCGATCACGCCGCCATCCGGCCCGATCAGGAACGAGCGGTTGACCGCCCGCTCCGGCGATGCACGCAACGCCAGCGAGCCGATATGGAGATGGATTTTCAATTCCGCGGCGAGCGCGCGGTAGGCTTTGAGCGAGAGATCGTCCTCTTCCGGGGCAAGATTCTCGAACAGCGCCTTGCGGTTCGACTGGATCATGTTGCTCACCTCGGGCGTGAGCACATAATCGGCGCCCTGGGCGGCGGCCTGCCGAATCAGTCTTGTGCCCTGCTCCAGGCTCGACCCCGGCAGCAATCCGGTGCACATCTGCACCATGGCGGCGTTGAAGGAGAGATCGGCGCTCATGAATTGGCCTTTTCGCCGGCCAGCAGCGCATCGAGCTTGCCCTGCCGATCCAGCGCGTAAAGCTCTTCACACCCGCCGACATGCATCTCGCCGATGAAAATCTGCGGAAAGGTCGAGCCCGCGCCGGCGCGATCCCACATCTCTTGCCGGCGCGCCGGGTCCCTGGCGACGTCGAATTCGATGAAGGCGGCCTTCTTGCGCGTCAGCAACGACTTGGCGGCGCCGCAATAGCCGCAGCCCGGACGGGTGTAGATTTCGATGGCAGCGGTCATCTCGCGCTCGGTTTTGGCAGGATTAGCCCATTATATGGGAGCTTTATAGGTGTCCACAACCCGGGCGAATACCAGCACGTCGACCTGGGCCGCCTTGGCGCGCAATAGCGCCCGCGCGCAGGCGTCAACGGTGGCGCCGGTGGTCAGGACATCGTCGACCAGGACGATGCGGCGGCCGGCAATGTCGGCGCTACGATCGGCCGAAACCTTGAACGCGCCCTGCACGTTGCTCGCCCGCTGCGCGCGCGACAGGCCGATCTGTTGCTGCGTCGGCCTGACGCGCCGAAGCGCTTCGGTTGTCACCTTCACGCCGCTTTGCCGCTCGATCGCGCGCGCAAGCGCGCCGGACTGGTTGTAGCGCCGGCTCCAGCCGCGCCGCCAGTGCAGCGGCACCGGCACCAGCGCGTCGGCCTCCTGCAAAAGCTCGCGCCCGGCCCGCGCCATCCAGCGGCCCATCGCGGGCGCCAGATCGGTGCGGTCCTGGTACTTCAGCGCATGCACCAGCGTGCGCGCGACGTCGTCATAGCGCACCGCGGCGCGGGCGCGTTGATAGGCCGGCGGATCGGAAATCGCTTCCATCGACAACAGCCCCGGTCCGGGATCGTAGACAAAGGGAATGCCGAGTCTTGGACAAAACGGCGGCGCGATGAACGACAGCCTGGCCCAGCACTCCGCGCAAACGCCTTCGCCGTCGACCGGTTCGCGGCAGGCGACGCACAGCGTCGGCAGCGCGATGTCGAGCGCCATCCGCGCGGCATGTTTCCAGGCGCCGCGGCACGCGTTCAGCGCACCGCGCAGATGGGTGGAGATCGAACGTGACGGTGATGCCGCAGCGTCCATGGGCCCAAGGCTAGCGTCGCGATCGCCGCTGCTCAAGCGGCAGGGTCGACTATTTTGCGGTGTCGCGCCGGCGCCTTTGCCCTGTGGACACGAACGTGCTGCAATATCCAAATCGCCTGGCACAGAGGAGCTGCCCCGATGACGATTATCGATTCCCAGGTCCACGCCTATGAGGCGAACACTCCGAAGCGACCTTGGCACAGTGTGCCGAACTGGCCCGATCAAGTCACGGGTGACGCGATGGTGGCGGCGATGGACAAAGTCGGCGTCGACGGCGCGATCTTCATCTCCGCCTTTTCGTTGTACCGCTACGACGCCAGCTATGCCGTGGAAGTGCAGCGGGCCCATCCCGGCCGGCTCGCCATCGTTAAGCCGGTCGACCCGGACGATCCTGATGTGGCCGAGGTCGTCGCCGACTGGAAGAATACGCCGGGCACGGTTGGGATCCGCATCATGCTGACGAAGGAGGCCAAACGTGAACCGAACGACCCAGGCCTCGACCGCATCCTGCGCGCGGCCGTTCGCCACGACTTTCCGGTCAACATCCTGTGCTGGGGCAACTTGGACGCGGGCGCTGCGCTTATCGATCGTCATCCCGACACGCGATTCATCATCGACCATCTGGGCATCATGCAGCCGCGCGTGCCGCCCGCGCCGCCGGAGCCCTGGAGCGACCTCCCGAAGATGCTGGAACTCGCCAAGCGCCCGAACGCGGTGATCAAGGTCAGCGGCGCCTGCACGCTGTCCCGGCAGCCGTATCCTTTCCCGGACATTTGGGACCCGCTTGCCCGCGTGTTTGATGCCTGGGGTCTCGATCGCTGCTTGTGGGGTACGGACTGGACGCGCGCGTTCGCAGTCGTCAACTACGCGCAGGCCGTCGAGCCTTTCCTTAAGGCTGCCCGCCTGAGCGACACCGAGCGGGCAATGCTGATGGGTGGTGCCTGCGCCAAGGCTTATGGCTGGTCACCGAAGAAAGGTTAGTACCGGCTCACAGAGGTCGCCTTCGCTATGCTTGCAAGACCGACCGTACCTAAGCAAGTGCTGGCATCGAAACACGGAAGCCCCCGCAGGGCGGCTCGCTCTTCATCCGGACATCGGGGTGAGGGGCGTTTCACGCCTTGGGCCGCCGCGCGCCCGTGGCCTTGGAGGCGAAGCCGCGAGGCCACGGAACTGTTTTGGCAGTTGCCGATTGAATGAGAGTCTCCAACGCTTAAGAGGAGGCTGCCATGCACCTTCATACATACCGGGACGAAAGCCGCTCCAGACATCTCGACCTGATCGGTGGACGCGGGCATCCCTGGTCAATCGATCTGGTCGTCGTAATGGCTTCGGGCATCCTGTTGATGGGCTTTGCCTGCGCCTTCGCGGCATTGTTGATCCGCTAGCCGACGGCACCGCCGCGCCCCCCGGCACCGTGCCTCGCGCGGCGGCCGGCCGCGTCGGGGCAGGGCGCCTTCGATCACGAAAACAGAAAGACGCCGATCAGCAAGCCTGCTGCAAATGCCCACAGGCCTAACGTGCAAGCCGAGACCAGGCGGACGAGGTTGCGGAGGTCCTGCGGGATCTCGTGGGATCGATCCGTCATTGCAGCCGCCCCCCTGCGGTGGCCGCTAGCCTTGTTACAGGAGAATTGGCAATCCTTGCCAAGGCTTACCCTCCTCCCCATAGGTGCCCAAAAGAAGGCAAAAGATGATGAAGAGGGATCACGATTTGCCCCAGACCGGTAACGGGGTGGGACATGCCCGAACACCCCGCGACAGGGTAGGCCTTGAAGCGGCGGAGGCCGGGTTAAGCTCCGCCCCGCCGATCAAAACAAAAAGGTCGCCGGCCGGACAATAGCGCGTACAGCAGGATATCGCCGAAAAGAGCCTGTTGGCTTCGACGGCCCGTGTTCCTTTGACGGTTACCGGACAGACAGGCCCGCACCTTGCCGGTAAGGCAATGAAGTCCCCGTGGAGGCGTCGTCTCGGAACGCCACGTCAATCCCTGCGGAAAGCGGCCCAGACCGACCGGGCGGGATATTGTTTTGGACACCCACACACCGAGTGCGTTAGCCAACAAATTGTTGGCTAGCTTGCCGCACGCCAATTCAGAGGCCCTGCGAACTCATTTCACCGTCGTTCCGTTGGCCCAAGGGACGGTACTGTTTGAGGTGGATGAAGAGGTCGACCAGGTTTTCTTTCCGCTCAGCGGGATGATTTCGCTGCTGGTCATTTTGAGAAACGGCGATGCCATCGAAACGGCGACTGTAGGCCGCGAAGGCGTTGTCGGCGCAATGGCGGGCTTGGGGCTGCACACCTCGCGCGTCAGGGCGGTCATTCAACTTGCGGGCTATGTCGCCCGGTTACCTGCGGTTCAACTCAGGAAGGCGGCCGCAACCAGCGCGGCGATTTCCAATCTGTGCATCAGGTATAATGAGCTGTTGCTCGCGCAGGCGCGGATCACGGCCGCCTGCAATATCTCCCACCCGGTCGAGGCCCGCTTCTGCCGCTGGTTGCTTCAAAGCCGCGACCGTGCGGAGAGTGATACGATACCTCTGACACAAGAATTTCTTTCGGAAATGTTGGGAGTGCGGCGCACCTCGGTCACCGAGGTCGCCATCAAGCTGCACGAATTTGGCGCGATCAATTATTCCCGTGGCATTATCACGATTGTTGATTTGCAACAACTGAAGGAGCTTTCCTGCGAATGCTATGAGACGCTGCGCGACGAAACGCCGGAGTCACCGAGCACTCGGTCGCGCCTTTAGATGCCCACCGCGCGATAGGCGCCGATCAAGCTCTGTAATCCAGCGGCGGCGCCGGCTGAAATTGCCGATATGAACAAATGCCCAAAGCGAGGGCGCATGACCAAAAAGGTGGGGAGTGCCTGGCCCGGTAAGCAGGTCCTCCCGACCTTGGTCTAACTCGCCCCCGGGAGATCAAGCCTTGACAAGTTGAATTTCCGATATGAGTATATGCCCAGTACATGAGCATATGCTCATGGGAAGAACTAGCTCGTCCTCGCACCCGCTAAGGAGCGCGCGCTATGTCCGCACAATTCGTGCGCACCTATCATGCGCAAGCCCATGAGATCACCGACGCGATCACGGCGGTGGTCATTAATGCACAGGCCGGATTACAGTTGCTGCGTGCTCAATCGCCAGATCTGGAAAAAGTCCGGCAGGCACTCAATAGTATCGCTAACGACGGTAAGCGAGCAGGCGACATCGTCGTTCGAACTCGAGCGCTCATGAAGAAGGTGGCCGCAGCAGATCGCGCCGCCGATGCTTGGGCTGATAACCGTGACGAGTGGCCGCTGTGACATCGCCTATTGGCACGAACCGGACATGCCTAAGCAGTCGTCCCATTTCCGTTGACGGGGGTAAAGCAGCAGACTTCCCGATTGCGCAGCCGGACGTCCGAGTTTGACCCGAAGCGGACCCCGGCTACTGGGTCTGCATGTTCATTTCAGGAACGTTGGGCACCGTGATCGGCGACTTCTGCTCGCATAACGTGGGCCTCGACGACGCTGGAGCGTCAATCCTGCTCTCGCCCATCATGGCGGTGTTGTTCCCGGCGGGACGCGGTGGGCGCGGCTTGTTTTGCTGCCGTTTTATTGGCTGACCGTTGTTTTAATCAGAGCCGCGCTGTACCGCGCGGTCGAGTCACGACCGGTGATGGCGGCGGGCATGATGACGCGGGACTGCGTCGGGCGCGAAATCATAAGAGCCGGGGTAGCGGTCGCCGCAGTAGGAGACGCCGCCACCGGCCGACGCACACGCGCCCTTCAACGCGGGCCAGTCGGGAGACATTCTGGCCGCAGGAGTTGGCGCCCCTCCATTCAGAACGTCCAGATTGGGATAATAGAACGCGAACAGGCCCGGCTCCTGGATGGCGGCCCTCATGGTCCCGTTCGGATTGAAGTCGTTCTTCGGATTATACCCGGAATCGTGTAGATTTTGGATATACAGGGCGCTCACCGCGGAGCTTGCGCGAATGCCGGCGTCGCTGCGGTCGCGGACAGCAGCACGGCCGCTGCAAGAGCTTTGAATGAAATCATTTTCGTTTTTCTCCTGTATGGATCGATTGTAGACCCGCGCGGGACGAGACGAATCGATCACGCTTCGTGAGGCGAGCGTGCTGTCCGGACCGCGAGCTATCGGCTTGCAGCATCCGATGCGGATGTCCCTGGAGCTCGATGTAGGGAGATCGGGCGCCGATCCAATTAAATTCCGCTTCAGGAAGCTCAACTCGGCTTGAAACGCGCGTTACAGGGTCAATCGCCTGCGGACCGGCATTCGCGCGCAACAAAGCTGATTGCGGCGCGACAGGGCGGCGTGACGAAATCATGCGGCGTGAACACGGCGGTGACTCAACTCCTGAATGGTCGTCGATCCCTCGCACACTGGTTATCTGACTGCCGTCGATTACTGTGTAGTCGCGCGGGCAGCGCCGCTGCCCGGCTCAACCCAGTCCGACATCGTTTTCATTTTCTCGATCCGGTTGGAACCGACGAAAACCTTGCAGGATCTCACGTTGGGAGCGCGAAGCCGTCCTTGAGGCCGTGCAAGCGAGGCTCGATCGAAACCCGGTGAAAATGCGCCTTCGCCGCCAGACCGTCGAGCATCCATTCGGTACGATAAAGTCGTGGATGGGATCGACGCACTTCCAGATGAAAACACTCAAGCACGTCGGTACCAAAATGGCGCTACACGTCCTGGCCTACAACATGAAAAGGGTAATCAGCATTCTGGGCGTTGGTGGTTTGATGGAGGCGATCCGGGCATAGGATCACTTGAGGGCCGCCTACCTGCCAACCTCAATCTCCGCGTTTTCACACAGCCTGGACCCAAAGCGGACATCTGCTGTCAGCCGGCAGGCAGTAACAGCGAACATTGATCGAAAACTGGTAGAATTGCCTTCATCGTCGGAGGTAATTCTATGGACATCTGGTGGCTTTTGTTCGCCGTGGGGTTCGTGGCGCAGCTGGTCGACGGCGCGCTCGGTATGGCCTACGGTTTGCTGACGAACGCCGCGCTGTTGGCTATAGGCCTGCCGCCGGCACATGCCAGCGCGCTGGTTCATACCGCTGAAGTCTTCACCACGAGCGCATCGGCGGCTTCGCACATCTATCATCGCAATGTGGATTGGCGGATGGTGGCGCGCTTGGGCTTGGCAGGAGTGTTGGGCGCGATTTTAGGCGCCTGGGTTCTATCGAACATCGAAGTCACCGCCGCGCGCCGCTTTGTCTACGCCTATTTGCTTATCATGGGACTCTATATTCTCTGGAAATCGCGCCGGATCGCGCCGATACCACGAACTCCCGCAGGCTGGACTGCAGTGCTCGGATTTGGCGCAGGGTTTCTCGATGCGACTGGCGGTGGCGGGTGGGGACCGATGACAACAACAACGCTCGTGGGGTCAGGGCACGCGCCGCGCTACTCCGTAGGCTCGGTCAATACTGCCGAGTTCTTCGTGACCGTCTCGGCGGCAACCACTTTTTTCACGGAAATTGGTGCCGTGCCCTTGGAACACCTCATTCCACTTGTGCTTGGCGGCGTGCTCGCGGCTCCATTCGGAGGCTGGTTTGTGAAGCATGTCCCAGCTCGGGGCTTGATGACAGCCGTAGGCGTGCTGATCGTGACGCTCTCTCTAGTGCAGCTTTTCCGCGCGCTCCGGTCCACTTAGTGCGCTTTTCGACTGGCGGAGTAGCCGACATTATCCGGACAGGCGGCTATGTCCGCTTCTGGCACTTTTCGGACCTCCCACGATGTCCGACGAGAGTCCGCAACGCGCAACAACGCGGACATGCGTCAACGTTATTGATTTATCAATTCACCCCCAGCCCTCACCTGCCTCCGACCCGCTGGCGGGAGCCCGGCCGGTAGGCGAGGCGCGTGTGGCCCGCGCAATAGGGCAGGCCTTGAAGCGGCGTGTTGCCGCAAAAACAGAAATCCGCAAGCCCCGGGGTAGAGATCGGCCAGCGGCATCGCTCCTCGCTCAGCTCGAGCAACGAGCAGCAATGTCCGTTGTGGATCGGCTCGTCGTCCGGCTGCGGCTCGCCGTACAATGCCCTGAGCATCTGATACTGCACCCTCGGCCCCGTCTTCGGGCGCTGTCCCCTGGCGGCACGCTTTCGAGGCGGGGGTCGTACCTCGCCGTCGCGCGTGAGATTGAGGCGCGAGAGCTTGCCGATCACGGCGTTGCGGCTCACCCCGATCTCGCAGGCAATCTGGCGGCAGGACCATCCGGCTTCAAAGCGGTTTTTCAACAGTTCGAGGCGTTCGGCAGTCCAGGTGGGTGCGTTGGCGGGCATGGTGATGGTCCCAAGCTACGAGTCGTCACTGCGACTCCCTTTGGCCACCGTCGTGCGAACCGGCGCGCGCCCCGAACGCTCCCCCTCAAGGCTCCCTGCCATTTGGCGTCTTGCCATTGTCGCGGATCGACAGCAGCCCGTCCTTGATGGCGAGCCGGATGCCTTCCTCGATCAGGGTTTTGGCGACACCGGGAACGCTGGTGCCGTGGGTGCCCTGTCTCACCAGCTTTTCGAGATAAGCGATGGTGGAGAGCGCCAACGTAACGGGAACGCGGTCGGTTTCGGCTTTCTCTGTGGCCATGCCAAAAAGCTAGCCTTTAACCGGTGTACTGAAAAGTATCTTTTTAAACTCTCTTTAGACATGTTTAGGGTTGGTTAACCGGTTCGGTTTTGCCGCTGCTCCCCGCGACCACTCCCGCCCGGCGCGCGAGAGCGCTGGATTGCCAGAAAAGGCGGGATCGGCGTACCAAGCCGGGCATGGCTCCGAACCCGAACATCGCGCCCGTGTTGTTCGACCGCGCGCTGTTGCGGGCGCGACAGGGCCGCGCGCTGCGCTGCGAGCCTGCAACATTCCTGCTCGACCGCGTCGCTGAGGATATGCAAGAGCGGCTGCATGCGGTGCTGAGAGATTTTGCCGACGTCGCTGACGTCGGGACGCCGGGCGAGACGCTGCGAAATGCTTTATCCGGCCGCTTCACATCCGTTGCGCACATCGATCTGTCGGAACAGGAAACGCTCCCGTTGCAGGCGGAATCGCTCGATCTCGTGGTTTCCGCGCTCGCCTTTCAGTTCGTCAACGACCTGCCCGGGGTGCTGGCGCAGATCCGCCGCGCGCTGAAACCCGACGGGCTGCTGCTGGCGGCGATGATCGGCGGCGAGACGCTGACCGAATTGCGGCAATGCTTTGCCGCGGCGGAAGCAGAACTCGAAGGCGGGGTGTCGCCCCGCGTCGCGCCGTTTGCCGATCTGCGCGATGTCGGCGCGCTGCTGCAGCGCGCGGGCTTTGCGCTGCCGGTCACCGACGTCGATCGCGTCGTGGTGCGCTACACGAATGCATTCGCGCTGATGGCCGATCTGCGGCGCATGGGCGCGACCAACATTTTGCGCGAGCGGCGGCGGACCCCGACCCGCCGCGCCACCATGCTGCGGATGGCGCAGATCTATGCCGAGCGCTTTGCCGATCCCGACGGCCGCATCCGCGCCACCTTCGACGTGATCTGGCTGTCGGGCTGGGCGCCGCACGAAAGCCAGCAGCAGCCGTTGCGGCCCGGCTCGGCGAAAGCGAGTCTGGCGGAGGCGGTGAAGAAGCGGAAGTAAGCGACGTCGCCACACCACGCGACGTCATCCTGAGGTGCGCGCTCTTTGCGCGCCTCGAAGGATGGTAGCAGGCACATCGCCGCGCCGTCGCCCTTCGAGGCCTCCGCTGCGCTCCGGCACCTCAGGGTGACGGCGGTCCGCGATCTCGTTCAAATCAAGCGATCGACCAGACGGCTAATCACCGGCCCTTGGCTTATTTCCGATTTTCAGAAATTTCGCTTGACGGCGGGGTAAAATCAGCACTATAGCGATTTGGTCCCGTCCCAATGGAGGGGCGGCTCGCGATCGTCACGAACGCGGGGCGGGATGCGGTGGACGCGGCAGCGCGAGACGAACGCGGTCTGCTACGTACGGTGAAGTCGTGTGGTTCTGACGCCCCAATCGTTGGCGTCAAGTCTGCGATAAGAAGCGCAGGCGACGGTGTCAAAAAGCGTGGTCACCGAGGAGAGCGCGAAGTAAGCCGTAAAACCATTGCGCGGGGAATGCCGGGTCGTTCCGGTGTGACCGTGGTGACTAACTCGTATGCTTTTTTATCTGCATGCGAGGCTGCGGGTGCATCAAGCGCCCGGCATTCCCTGCGCCCTCTGATATCAGAGAGCGGGACGCTGACGGCAAACCTCGCGCAAAACGTGCGGCGAGATCGCGAAGCCGTGTTTGTACACGGGGCTGTTTGAAAATCGAATCCGTAGGCCAGTGGCCGGGTGAGCGAAAAATCGTGGCCGTCATTGCGAGGAGCGTAAGCGACGAAGCAATCCATTCTTCCTTTGCGCAGCGAAATGGATTGCTTCGCGGAGCCTGTCATCGGGCGCGCGTTCGCGCGACCCGTTGGCTCGCAATGACGTTGAGTGTTGCTGTTCGAAATTTACCTCCGACTGTCATCATCCGCGAAGGCGGACGATCCAGTACTCACATCAACAATCACATCAACAAATCGATCAGATGCGGGATCAGGGGAATGTCGGCTGCCGGCATCGGGTAGTCGCGCAGCTTGTTGGCGCGGACCCAGGCGAGTTTCTGGCCCTCGCGCGCGATCACCTCGCCGTCCCAGCGCCGGCAGATGTAGAGCGGCATCACAAGATGAAAATCATGGTAGGCGTGGCTGGCAAAGGTGAGCGGCGCGAGGCAGGCTTCGCTCACGGTGATACCGATTTCCTCGTGCAACTCGCGGATCAGCGTCGCTTCCGGACGCTCGCCGGGCTCGACCTTGCCGCCGGGAAATTCCCACAAGCCGGCGAGCGTCTTGCCCTCCGGCCGCTGCGCCAGCAGCACGCGCTTGTCGGCGTCGACCAGCGCGCAGGCGACCACCAGGATGAGATTCATCTTCCTAAGCCATCTTGGAGGATGCGACGGCATCCACAACAACCCTGTCATGCCCCGCGAAAGCGGGGCATCCAGTATTCCAGCGCGCTGACTTTGAATCCTGAACGGCACGGCGTACTGGATCGTCCGCTTTCGCGGACGATGACGGCCAAAAATCCTGGCTGGACGTCTCGCTCACGACCGGTAATCGCCATTGATCGCGACATATTCCTTGGTGAGATCGCAGGTCAGCACGCGGTCACGGCCCTTGCCGAGGCCGAGCGCGATTCTGATCTGGATTTTCGGGTTCTTCATCGCCGCCGAAACCTCGGCCTCGTCATAGGACGGATCGCGCGCGCCACGGCTGGCGACGCGGATGCCGTTGAACGAGATCGCGAGCCTGTCGCGGTTGGCGGGCTCGCCGGCCTTGCCGACCGCCATCACCACGCGGCCCCAATTGGCGTCCTCGCCGGCGATCGCGGTCTTCACCAGCGGCGAATTGGCTACCGACATTGCGATTTTGCGCGCGGAAGCCTTCGACACCGCGCCCTCGACGATGATCTCGACCAGATGGCGCGCGCCTTCGCCGTCCCGCGCCACCTGCTCGGCGAGATCGGCGAGCACGGCATGGAACGCCTTGGCAAAGGCCTTCAGGCGGGGATCGCTGGCCCGGCTGATTTTCGGCGCGCCGTTGCCGGCCGCCGTGCCGGTGGCGAAAGCCAGCAAGGTATCCGATGTCGAGGTGTCGCCGTCGATGGTGACGGCATTGAAAGTGTCTTCGACGCTGGTCTTGAGCAGCGACTGCAGCGCGCCGGCCGCGACCGGCGCGTCGGTGAACACGAACGCCAGCATGGTCGCCATGTCGGGCGCGATCATGCCGGCGCCCTTGGCCATGCCGTTGATCGTCACGTTCGCCTTGCCGAGCTTTACCGTGGCGGTCGCGACCTTCGCAAAGGTGTCGGTGGTCATGATCGCTTTTGCCGCGGCCATCCATTGACCCGGTGCTGCTTGCTCCGCCAGCGCGCCGAGCACGCCGTTGAATTTGCTGGCATCCAGCGGTTCGCCGATGACGCCGGTCGAGGCGAGAAACACTTCGCCCGAACTGCACCCGACTGCCTTGGCGGCAATCGACGCCGTCAGCGCCGTGGCCTGTCGCCCGGTCTTGCCGGTGAAGGCATTGGCGTTGCCGGAATTCACCACCAGCGCCCGGGCAACCCCTGCCCTGGACGATCTGCCGCCTTTCAGCCTGGCGCGGCACCATTCCACCGGCGCGGACGGGCACTTCGATTGGGTGAAGACGCCGGCGACGGCGGTGCCCTTGTCCATCACCGCGAGCAGCACGTCGGTGCGCCCCTTGTAGCGGATCCCCGCGGCAGCGGTCGCGAGCTTCACGCCCGAAATCTCGGGCATGTCGGGGATTTCGGTCGGGGCGAGCGGGGAGACGGCGGATGACATGGACACTTCCGACTTCGAGGCAAAGGAAGCGCTCCTTATCACCTCAATCGTCGGGGCGGGAGAGGGCGTGCAATAATTCACCACTCGTCGTCCCCGCGAAAGCGGGGACCCATAACCACCGCCGTCTAATGTTAAGGGAACTGGCCGCACGCCCGAAGGCGAAGGCACTGCGTGATGGGGTGGACGGCCCCCTACGGCATCGAGTGTGCCAGAATGAGGTTGTTGCAATCTCAGACAAGGGAGCCGTCCGTGAACCAGATTATCCGAATTGGAATGGATACGTCGAAGCATATTTTTCAGCTGCATGGGGTTGATGCCGCCGAGCGGCCGGTGCTGCGCAGGAAGCTGCGGCGCAGCGAGGTGTTGGCGTTTTTTGCCAAGCTGCCGCCGACCGTGATCGGAATGGAGGCGTGCGGAGCGGCACATTACTGGGCGCGGGAGCTGCGCAAGCTCGGCCACGAGGTGAAGCTGATGGCGCCGCAACACGTGAAGGCCTACGTCAAGCGCAACAAGAACGACGGGCGTGATGCCGAGGGATTATGCGAGGCGATGAGCCGACCGACGATGCGGTTCGTACCGGTGAAGACCGAAGAGCAGCAGGCGGCGCTGATGCTGGCGGGGGTTCGCGAGCAGCTGATCGCGAGGCGCACCCAGCTGAGCAACGCGATCCGCGGCTACGCGGCGGAGTTCGGTCTGACGGCGGCCAAGGGTCTCGACAAGATCGAGCCGCTATTGGCGCGGATCGCGCAAGACGAGACCGTGCCGGCACTGGCGCGCGAGCTGTTCGCGATCCAGTGCCAGGACTACGCGCAGCTGCAGATTGACCTGAAGGAGATCGAGGTCAAGCTGATGGCCTGGCATCGCGCCAACGCCTGCAGCCGACGCCTGGCGCAGATTCCAGGGGTAGGACCGATCGGCGCCACGGCGCTGGTGATGAAGACGCCCGATCCGCGCGCGTTCCCTTCCGGCCGGCACTTTGCGGCCTGGCTCGGGCTGACACCGAAAGACCATTCCACCGCCGGCAAGACCAGGCTCGGCAAGATCACCCGCGCCGGCGACGAGGTCTTGCGCAGCCTGCTGGTGGCGGGGGCGACCGCGGTGATCCAGCAGGTTCGGAACGGCCGTGGCCGTCCGTCGGGCTGGTTGCTCGCATTGCTGAAGCGCAAGCCGCCAAAACTCGCGGCTGTGGCGCTCGCCAACAAGATTGCCCGCATCGCATGGAAGCTGATGACGACGGGCGAAAGTTACGACGGCGCGCGGATGGCTGGAGCATCAGGCAATCGCCGCTTAAGAGATCAGCCGGTCGGCGGGTTCGCCGCACCGGTTGAGCCGGAGCTGCAAGAGGACAGCAGATGGTAGGATCGATCGATCCGAGGTGCGAGACACTCCGTGGGAACCATTGGCCTGAAAAGGTCGATGGCGTGTTTGGAACTCGCGTCGCGGAAAACCATCTTGGCCAGCGGTCAGCGACCGCATCAACAGGCCGGACATATGGATGCAAGCGATCCGATCAGACCCTGAAAAACTCTTGTGGCACGGGGGCCGTCCACATATGGGTCCCCGCTTTCGCGGGGACGACCATGTCTTACTTCTTCGCGGGTGCCGTCTTGGTCTCGGCGGGTTTTGCGGCCTCGGGCTTGGCGTCGGTCTTTGCCGTTTCTTCGGGCTTGTCCATGCGCTCGACCTTGGCGGCCTCGCGCAGCTTGGTGACATAATCGGCTTGCGCCTTGCGGGTCACATAGGTCTCGATCTGCGCCTTGACCTGCTCGAATTCCGGCGCCTTGCGGTTGCGCTTTTCCTCGACCTTGATGATGTGCCAGCCGAACTGCGACTTCACCGGATCGGAGATCTTGCCCGGCTCGAGCGCGAAGGCGACGTTGGAGAATTCCGGCACCATCTGGTCCTTGGTGAAGAAACCGAGATCGCCGCCATCGGAGGCGCCGGGATCCTTCGATTTCTTCTTGGCGAGTTCGGCAAAGTCCGCGCCCTTCTTGAGTTCTTCCGCGACCGCCTTGGCCTCGTCCTCGGTTTCGACCAGGATGTGCCTTGCATGAACTTCCTGTTCGCCGGTGATCTGCTTGGAGGCGTCCTCATAGACCTTCTTCATGGCCTCGTCGGTGGTGGCGGCCTTGCCTTCGCTCGCCAGCAGGCTGTCCATCAAAAGCCGGTTGCGCGTGAATGCCAGCCGCTTCTTGAAATCCTCGCTGTTTTCGATCTTCTTGTCCTCGGCGGCCTTGGCGACGATCTTCATGTCGATCAGGAACGCCAGCACGTTTTCCTTCTTGGTCGCAGGATCCATCTGCGCGAGGCTGGGCCCCAGTTCCTCCTCGGCAAGGGCGACGTCGCTCTGGCGGATTTCCGAGCCGTTGACTTTGGCAAGCACCGGGTTCGCGTCCTGGGCGCGCAGCGGCAGGCCGGCGAGCAGCACCACGGCGACACAACCCGTCACGGCGGCGGCAAGGCCAAGGCGCAGGCCGGTTTTCATTTCCGGGAACGAAATGGTCATGGAAAATCCTTCAAAGATGGGCTGTTTGGGGCGGCGGGACACTCGCCCAATCATGTCGGCTTGGCAACGTGAAAAGTCTGTCAAAATGATGAAATCCTTGACACCTTGGCGCGTTGACAAGGCCCTGACCCGGCCATATCTCTGCCAAATCTAAGTCGATGGCCAGGGCGGTATTTTCTTGCGTTTTTGGCCGTTGAACCTTGGATTGCTGAATTCCCACTCATTTGGCGGCTGCTCCCCGGATCGGGGCCGGTGCCGCGACGCGTCACGATGAGTTGATAGGCAACCGGGTCGACCCTTCAAGGCAGCTTTGCCGAACCGCAGAAACAGGAATTTGGCATGATCGGCGCGCTCGCCCGCAAGTTTTTCGGCTCCGCCAATGACCGGCGGATCAAGGGATACCAATCCCGCGTCGACGCCATCAACGAGCTTGAGCCGGAGATCGCGGCACTTTCGGACGAAGCGCTGAAAGCGCGCACTGCCGAATTCCGCCAGCAGCTCGCCGACGGCAAGACGCTGGACGACATTCTGGTTCCGGCCTTCGCCACCGTGCGCGAAGCCGCCAAGCGCACCCTCGGCCAGCGGCATTTCGACGTGCAGTTGATCGGCGGCATCGTTCTGCACGAAGGCGACATCGCCGAGATGAAGACCGGCGAAGGCAAGACGCTGGTGGCGACGCTTGCGGTCTACCTCAACGCGCTGTCCGGCAAGGGCGTCCACGTCGTCACCGTCAACGATTACCTGGCCCGGCGCGACTCCGAATGGATGGGGCAGATCTACAAGTTCCTCGGCCTCACCGTCGGCGTGATCGTGCACGGGCTCGACGACGCCGAGCGCAAGGAAGCCTATTCGCGCGACATCACCTACGGCACCAACAACGAATACGGCTTCGACTATCTGCGCGACAACATGAAGTACCGGCTGGAGGACATGGTCCAGCGCGGCCACGTCTACGCCATCGTCGACGAGGTCAACTCGATCTTGATCGATGAGGCGCGCACGCCCTTGATCATCTCCGGACCGCTCGACGACCGTTCGGACTTCTACAACACCATCGACACTTTCTTTCCCAGGCTCGACAAGACCGACTACGAGGTCGACGAGAAACAGCGCACGGTAACGCTGACCGAAGCCGGCATGGAAAAGATCGAGACGCTGCTGCGCGACGCCGACCAGCTCAAGGGTGAGTCGCTCTACGACGTCGAGAACGTCTCGGTCGTCCACCACATCAATCAGGCGCTGCGCGCCCACACCCTGTTCCAGCGCGACAAGGACTACATCGTCCGCGACGGCGAGGTCATCATCATCGATGAATTCACCGGCCGCATGATGCCGGGCCGGCGCTATTCCGAAGGCCTGCATCAGGCGCTGGAAGCCAAGGAGCATCAGCCGGTGCAGCCGGAAAACCAGACGCTGGCCTCGATCACGTTCCAGAACTATTTCCGGATGTACGAGAAGCTCGCCGGCATGACCGGCACCGCCGCGACCGAAGCCGACGAACTGTTCGACATCTACAAGCTCGAGGTCGTGGAAATCCCGACCAACGTGGCGGTGGCGCGCCTCGATGAGGACGACGAGGTCTATCGCACGCAGAAGGAAAAATACGCCGCGATCCTGGCCGAGGTCGAGCGCGCCAATGCGCGGCTGCAGCCGGTGCTGGTCGGCACCGCTTCGATCGAAAAATCCGAAGTGCTGGCCGAGTATTTGAAAAAGCACGGCTACAAGCAGATCGATTTCGGCAACGAAAAGGCGATGGAAAAGCTTTACGCCGCGGCCCGCGCCGGCAAGCCGGCAAAACTGTTCGCGGTCTTGAACGCGCGCTTCCACGAGCAGGAAGCCTATATCGTCGCCGAAGCCGGCGTGCCCGGCGCGATCACGATCGCGACCAACATGGCCGGCCGCGGCACCGACATCAAGCTCGGCGGCTCGCTCGAAATGCGCATCCAGCACGAGACCGCCGATATTGCCGACGAGGCCGAGAAGGCCGCCAGGATCGAGCAGATCAAGGCCGACGTCGAACGCTTCCGCGACCTCGTGCTGAAGGCGGAAGATATCATCGAGGTCGAGCCCGCGAAGGGCAGCAAGCCCGCCAGGACCGTGAACCGGCCGGGCGGGCTCTACATCATCGGCTCGGAACGCCACAAATCGCGGCGCATCGACAACCAGCTGCGCGGCCGGTCCGGACGCCAGGGCGATCCCGGACGCTCGAAATTCTTCCTGTCGCTGGAAGATGACCTGATGCGGATTTTCGGGTCCGACCGGCTCGACACCATGCTGACGCGGCTTGGCCTCAAGGAGGGCGAGGCGATCATCCATCCGTGGATCAACAAGGCGCTGGAGAAGGCGCAGCAGAAGGTCGAGGCCCGCAACTTCGACATCCGCAAGAATCTCCTGAAGTTCGACAACGTCCAGAACGACCAGCGCAAGGTGATCTTCGAGCAGCGCGTCGATCTGATGAAGGACGAAAGCGTCGCCGAGACGGTCGCCGACATGCGCCGCGCCTTCGTCGAGGATGTCGTCACCAAGCACGTTCCCGAGCACGCCTATGCCGAGCAGTGGGACGTCACCGGTCTCAAGGAAGAGTTGAAGCGCGTGCTGGACATCGACCTGCCGGTCGACGAATGGGCCAAGGAAGAGGGCATCGCCGACGAGGAATTGCTGTCGCGCATCGAGCAGCGCGTCGACGAGCACATGGCGGCCAAGGTGGCGCAGTGGGGCCCCGACGTGATGCGTTACGTCGAAAAAACCATCCTGCTGCAGACGCTGGATCATCTCTGGCGCGAGCATCTGATCATGCTCGATCATCTGCGTCAGGTGATCGGCCTGCGCGGCTACGGCCAACGCGATCCGCTGCAGGAGTACAAGTCGGAAGCCTTCAGCCTGTTCGAGGCGATGATCGCGCATTTGCGCGAGGCGGTCACCGCGCAGCTGATGCGCGTCGAAATCGTGCCGCCGGAGGAGCAGCAGCCGGTATTGCCGCACATGGAAGCGCACAAGTTCGATCCGAACACCGGCGAGGACGAACTCGCGTTCGCCAACGCCTCGCTGGTGCCCGCGGCCACCGCCAACCGCGACCCCAAGAATCCGGCGAGCTGGGGCAAGGTCGGCCGCAACGAAGACTGTCCCTGCGGCTCGGGCAGGAAGTTCAAGCACTGCCACGGCAAATATGCGTGAGCGCGTGGCGGCGTTGATTAGCCGCTGATGCCATCATCCGCGAAAGCCCATCTGATCGTCATGCCCGCGCTTGGCGCGCGCATCCACGTCTTTCTTTGCGCCCCCAAAAACGTCGAACGCCGGGACAAGCGCGGGCATGACGACGGAAGCGTACGCGAAGTGATTTCGCTTACTTGAACGCCGAGAAGCGGCTCTCGAACGAATTAGCCGGCACGATCGGCGCTGCGCCGGCGACCACGCCATCTTTCGCAGGCGCCGCAAATGCAGCGGCAGCCTGTGAGTCCGAGGCCGCCGGTTTCAGCGGCGGCTGGGCGGCGGCCTGTTTGGTTTCCGCAGCCTTGGGTGCCGCGGCGACGGCCTTCGGGGCCGATGCTTCCGGACGCGGCGGCTCGCTCCGCTTGGCCTCGATGACTTTCGGCTTCGCCGGCGGGATCGGCTGCGCGCTCGCGGTGGTGTCTGCCGAACCGCCGAGGCCCACCCTGCGGGCGAGGCTACTGAAGAACCCCTCCGATTGCGCGGCCGGTGCCGCCGACGCTATCCGCGTCGCGGGGGCCTGAGCCGGCGCCATCGAAGCCACCAACGGCTCTTGCGGGGATGTCACAGGTCCGCGCGGTGGATTGACGGTGGCGGGAATGGTGCCGGGCGCGCGGGTAAACGCGGCGAGCGACAGGCTTTGACCCTCGCCGCCCTCAGACAATCCGGTATTGCCGTCGGGCAGCTTGGCGGCGAACACCTTGTTCATGCCACCGTCGATGCCGGGGTTGGCGACGGGCGACCGGCGTGCCCCGTGAAATCAGTTTGGCCGTCTCGGCCTGTTCCTGCTGCTGCTTCTCGCGCACGGCGTCGGCGACTTCCTGCGGGATCACGTAAGCGGGGCATTTGGCCGAGGCATCGAACACCGGATCGCGCTTGGCATCCGGCGCCTTCTCGGCATTGAACACGTATTTCTTCTCGCAGAAATCGACCTTCGGCTCCTGTCGCGTCAACTCGAAATGATCGTAGCCTTCCTTGATCATCTTCCAGAACGGCATGTTCGGATTGTTGCGATGCTTGGCCATGTTCAGCGGCGTCATCTTGAACGGATAGGCCTGCAGCTGGAACGATTTCTGGCCGCCGAAGAAGGACTCCCGTCCCAGTGAATAGATTTCCGCGATCTGTTCATCGGTCATCGCGTAGCAGCCGCGCGACGAGCAGTCGCCATGCACCATCAGCTGCGAGCCGGTGTGCCCAAGCGCCTTGTCGTAGGCGTTGGGGTAGCCGGTGTTGAAGGAAAGATAATAGAGCGACTGCGGATTCATCTGCCCCGGCGTAATCGAATAAAAACCTTCCGGCGCCTGACGGTCGCCCTCGCGGACCTTGGGTCCAAGGTCCCCCGACCAGCGGCAGATCGGATAGGTCTTCAAAAGCGCGAAGCGGCCGGAGCGATCCTGCTTCCAGACCTCGAGTTCGGCTTCCTGCTTGAACAGCCGGACCAGGATCGGCGATTGCAGGTCCATGTCTTTGGCGTTCATCTCGGCGATCAGCCTTGCCGGGACGGGCTGATTAGCCTTGGCGTTGTTGGCGAGCGAAATGTCGTCGCTGTTGCAGCCGGCCAGCAACACACCGGCTCCGAGCGCGGCAGAGGTAATGAGCGCGCGAACCAGCGAACGATCAATCAATGTGGAGCTCCCCACCCAACAGGCAATCTTCGCACCCCAACCTAGCGTTCATGCCCTGAAGCCATTGACTAAAATACTATCCTTTGGCCCTTCGGCTCGCAAGCCGCTCAGGGTCGAGCGGTGGGTGCCAGCCCCGGCATGGTCAACAGACGTTAAATCTCGGTGTCGGGGCCTAATTGGGGCCGAAATGGAAGGATTTTTCCAAAAAAGGACAGAGGGTTAACGGTTGGGCGGCCGACCTAGCCGCTATTTTTCCGCAAAAATCCGGCCTCAACCCATTTTCCGGCCGATATCGAGAAATTTCTGCCGCCGCTGCTTGCGAATCATGTCGCGGTCGAGATTGCGGAGGTCGTCAAAGGCCTGCGCGATGGCATCGCCCGTGGTTGCGATCATGGCGGCGGGGTCGCGATGCGCGCCGCCGGAGGGCTCCCTCAGGATCGGATCGATCACGCCAAAGCGCAGCATGTCCTGCGCCGTGATTTTCATGCTGGTCGCGGCCTCCTGCGCCTTGGTGCCGTCGCGCCACAGGATCGAGGACGCGGCTTCCGGCGAGATCACGCTGTAGATCGCGTGCTCGAACATCAGCACGCGGTTTGCCGTGGTGATCGCGATGGCGCCGCCCGACATGCCTTCGCCGGTGATGATCGCGACATTGGGCACCCCGAGCGACAGGCAGGCGTCGGTGGAGCGCGCAATCGCTTCGGCCTGTCCGCGTTCCTCCGCGCCGATGCCGGGATAGGCGCCGGCGGAATCCACGATCGACAACACCGGAATGCCAAACCGATCCGCCATCTCCATCAGCCGGACCGCCTTGCGATAGCCTTCCGGGCGCGCCATGCCGAAATTATGCTTGATGCGGGATTCGGTGGTGGCGCCCTTTTCCTGGCCGATCACGCAGATGCTTTCACCGCGGAAGCGGCCGAAGCCGCCCATCAGCGCTTCGTCCTCGCCGAATTTGCGGTCTCCCGCCAGCGGCGTGAATTCGCTGACCAGCGCGTTGATGAAATCGGTGAAATGGGGCCGCTGCGGATGGCGCGCGACCAGCGTCTTCTGCCACGGCGTGAGGTTGGCGTAGAGCTCGCTCAGCGCTTGCGTCGCCTTGTCCTCGATCCGCGAAATCTCGTCGGCGATGTCGCTGCCGGAGGCCGCCAGCGCGCGCAATTCGTCGATCTTGGATTCGAGCTCGGCTACGGGCTTTTCGAAATCGAGATAGGAGCGCATGTGATCCGGCATCAAATCAATATACGGAGGAACGCGCTTTCAAGCGAAGCGGATTCCGGTTCGCGTGAAGAAAGCCCGCTTTGTCAATTATTTAGCTCGCATTCCCGCTGCAAACGCGGATTGCGCGCCAGCAGAATCGGGGGCGGGAAATGGCTCTTTCAGCGGAGAAGCCGCGGAAGTCAAGGTCGCATCACCCGGGGCGATCACCTACTTCTCCGCCAGCGGATGCAGGTCGCGCACCAGGCTCTTCAAGCGCTCCTCCACCACATGGGTATAGATCTGCGTGGTCGAGATATCGGTATGACCGAGTAGCGTCTGCACGATGCGCAGATCGGCGCCGTTATGCAGAAGATGACTTGCGAACGCATGACGCAGCACATGCGGAGAGACCAGCCGCGGCGCCAGGCCGGCGGATGCCGCCAGCTCTTTCAGGTCGCGCGCGAAGTGCTGCCGCGTCAGATGCCCGCTCTCGCCGAACGAGGGAAACAGCCATTTCGGGTTCGCCGCGTTTTTCTTCTTTTCCGGCTTGAGGGCTTCGATCGCGGCGAGGTAATCGGCCATCGACTGTCGCGAAGCCTCGTTCAGCGGCACCAGCCGTTCCTTGTTGCCCTTGCCGCGCACCACGATCATGCGCGCGTCGCGCCGCGCCGCCGAGCGCGGCAGCGCCACCAGTTCCGACACCCGCAAGCCGGTGGCATAGAGCACTTCCAGCAGGCAATATAGCCGCATGGCGCGAAGCCGCTGCAGCGCAGAGGCATTCGGCGCGTCCGTCAGCGCCTTGGCGCGCGCCAGCAGACGATCGACGTCCGATATCGACAGCACTTTCGGCAAGGCCCGCCCGCGCTTCGGACCGGACAGGATCGCCGCCGGATCGTCGCTGCGAATCCGCTCGTTCAGGAGGAAGCGAAACAAATGCCGCATCGCCGACAACCGGCGCGCCACGCTCGACGACTTGAAGCCGCGCCCATCAAGGTCGGCGAGGTAGTCCCGCAGCGCCTGGGTTTCGACGCCGGCAAAGCCTCGGCCGGTTGGAGCGAGAAATTCGGAAAAATCGGTGAGATCGCGGCGATAGGCGTCCAGCGTGTTGTCGCCCGCGCCCTGCTCCGCCGCGAGCATGTCGAGGAACAGAGTGATCAGTTTGGCATCCGAGATATTGCTGGAACGCATCCGCCGACCTTAGCCCCTATTTCTTGAGGAACCTGTCAGCGGGGATGGTGACGGTCATTTCCCGCGATTTCGGGTTAACGAAATTCGCCAGCGCGAAAACCACGCCATAGACGATGCCGCCGATGATCGCGAGAACCGTCAGAAAGCGGAACAGGCTGGGCATCAGCGAGCCTCAGGCGGCGAATTAACCATCAAAACCGGGCTGACTACCAACATGTTCGCTTTGCTGTTGCAAGACCTCTGGCAACGGTATCGGCCGGGGTAGTATAGGTGACACGGAACGCCGCAATTCGCGGCAATCGAGCATCAAGATGCCTGAAACTGCCACACCGGCCAGCGCCAGCACCTCCCGGGACGCCGAGATCACCACGGCGCTGGGAACGCGGTCGGTCGTGCTGGTGGGCATGATGGGCGCCGGCAAGTCCACCATCGGGCGGCGGCTGTCGGTGCGGCTACGGCTGCCATTCCTCGACGCCGATACGGAGATCGAGGCAGCGGCGGGCATGTCGATACCGGACATTTTCGAGACCCATGGCGAGCCGCAATTTCGCGATGGCGAGGCGCGGGTGATTGCGCGGCTGCTCGACAGCGGTCCGGCTGTGATCGCCACCGGCGGCGGCGCCTTCATGCGCGAAGAGACCCGAAGCCGTATCGGAACCAAGGCGGTTTCGATCTGGCTCAAGGCGGATGCCGATATCATCATGCGCCGGGTGAAGCGCCGTGCCGACCGCCCGCTGCTGCAGACCGCCGATCCCGGCCGCGACGGTCGGACGCCTGATGAGCGAACGCGAGCCGGTCTATCAGCGCGCCGATCTCACGATCTGGTCGCGCGATGTGCCGCACGAAAAAATCGTCGATGAGTGTGTCGAGGGCTTGCATGCTCTGCTGTGCGGCGGCGCTGCGAAAGAAACATCGGGCCGAATGGGCGCCACATGATGACCGCGCCCTTGAAACATTCCGAGCCGATCACCGTCGGCGTGGCGCTCGGCGAGCGCGCCTATGACATCGTGATCGGCCGCGATGTGCTGCAATCGCTGGGGGCCCGCGTGGCCGCGTTGCGGCCTGGCGCACGCGTCGCCATCGTCACCGACCGCAATGTCGCAAAACATTGGCTGGAAGGAACCGAGGCCTCGCTGTCGGCAGCCGGCATTGCCACCTCGCGCATCGTTGTCGACGAAGGCGAAGGTTCGAAAACCTATGCCGGGCTCGGGCAAGTCAGCGAAGCGCTGATATCGGCGAGGATCGAGCGCAACGATCTGGTGGTCGCGCTCGGCGGCGGGGTGATCGGCGATCTTGCCGGCTTCGCCGCCGCGATCCTGCGGCGCGGCGTCGATTTCGTGCAGGTCCCGACTTCGCTGTTGGCGCAGGTCAATTCTTCCGTCGGCGGCAAGACCGGGATCAATTCGCCGCAAGGCAAGAATCTGCTCGGCGCGTTTCACCAGCCGCTTCTGGTGGTCGCCGATACCGCGGTGCTGGATACGCTGCCGCCGCGCCAGTTCCGCGCCGGCTATGCCGAAATCGCCAAATACGGCGTGCTGGGCGACGAAGCGTTCCTCGCCTGGCTCGAGGCCAATCACGCCGATATTTTCGCAGGCGGCGGTGCGCGCGAACACGCCATCGCCACCTCCTGCCGCGCCAAGGCCGCGATCGTGGCGCGCGACGAGCGCGAGACCGGCGAGCGCGCATTGCTCAATCTCGGTCATACCTTCGGCCATGCGCTTGAGGCCGCCACCGGCTTTTCCGACCGCCTGTTCCATGGCGAAGGCGTTTCCGTCGGCATGGTGCTGGCGGCGGAATTTTCCGCGCAGCTTGGAATGATTCCCGAATCAGACGCAGCGCGCGTCAAGCGTCATCTTGCCGAGGTCGGCCTGCCGACCCATTTGCAGGATATCGCGGGATTTGCCCAGGAAGGGCTCGCGGATGCCGACGCGCTGATGGCGCTGATGGCGCAGGACAAGAAGGTCAAGCGCGGCCGGCTTACCTTCATCCTGCTGGAGGCTATCGGCCGCGCGGTGATTGCTCGCGATGTCGAGCCGTCGCGGGTGCGGGATTTCCTGAAAGCCAAGCTGGCGCGAAAACTCTAGAGTGATTGTTACGTCATGGACTGGCTTGCATTATCGATTGTCATTGCCTGTCTCCTGATCTCCGCGTTCTTCGCGGCGAGTGAGACCGCGCTGACCGGGGCGTCGCGCGCGAGCATGCTGCGGCTGTCGAAGCAGGGCAATCGCGAGGCCGCTGTCGTCACCAGCCTGCTCGCCATGCGCGAGCGGTTGATCGGCGCGCTATTGCTCGGCAACAACATTGCCAACATCGGCGCCTCGGCACTGGCAACCAGCATCTTCACGGCCTGGTTCGGTGAGGTGGGTGTGCTCTACGCCACCGCCGTGATGACGGCGATGGTCGTGATCTTCGCCGAGGTGCTGCCGAAGACGATCGCCATCAACGCGCCGGACCGGGTGGCGCTGTTGGTCGCGCGTCCGATGAAGGTGATGTTGTACCTGCTGGGACCGCTGCTCACCGTCGTCGAGGCAATCGTCCGGCTGCTGATGAGGATGCTTGGCATCAAGATCGGTCAACAATCAACCGCTGCTGTCGCCGACCGAGCGGCTGCGCGGGGCCGTCGATCTGATTCATCACGAAGGCGGTGTCGAAAAGCACGACCGCGACATGTTCGGCGGGCTGTTGGATCTGCGCGAGCTTCAGGTCTCCGACGTGATGGTTCACCGCACCGAAATGGTGATGATCAATGCCGACCTGCCGCCGGAAGAGCTGGTGAGCGAGGTACTGGCCACCGAATACACACGGATTCCGCTGTGGCGCGAGAAGCCCGAAAACATCATCGGCGTACTGCATGCGAAAGACCTGTTGCGCGCCATTCGCGCCGCCGAAGGCGATACCTCAAAGATCGACGTCTCGACCATCGCGCTGCCGCCGTGGTTCGTGCCGGAGATGCGTCCGGTATCGGAACAGCTGAAAGCATTCCGCCGCCGCAAGACTCATTTCGCGCTGGTGGTCGACGAATACGGCGAAGTCGAAGGCATGGTGACGCTGGAGGACATCCTGGAGGAAATCGTCGGCGACATTTCCGACGAGCACGATGTGGTGGTGGCCGGCGTCCGCGCCCAGCCCGACGGCTCGGTGGTGGTCGACGGCTCGGTGCCGATCCGCGATCTCAACCGCGCGATGGACTGGCATCTTCCGGATGAGGAGGCGACCACCGTCGCAGGCCTCGTGATCCACGAGGCGCGCTCGATTCCGGAGCGCGGCCAGAGTTTTACCTTTCACGGCTTCCGCTTCCGCGTGCTGCGCCGCGAGCGCAACCGCATCACCGCGCTGCGGATCGTGCCGGTGGCACGCGAGGCCGAGGTCGAGGAGAAAAAGCCGAAGCGGGCGGGGACGGCGTTCTAGTCCGACTTTCCGAGGATGCGGCACTGCACCGTCCGTCAGGATGCCGTTTCCCCCGGCGCCTGCGCCTGAATCGCCAGCGCGTGCACGGAACCCGCAAGTTCCGCCGATAGCGCCGTATTAATCATGCGGTGACGTTCAATCCGGCTCTTCCCCTGGAACGCCGGCGATACAATATAAACCCTGAAATGCGTCTCGCCGCCCGGTCTGTGCCCGGCATGGCCCTCATGCAGATGTGATTCGTCCGTGACGTCGAGGCTTTCGGGCGTGAAAGCTTCGCGCAACTTGTTGGTGATAAGGTCTCTGGTGCTCATGACCGCGGCAATACGTCCATGACCGCGCTCCGTCAATGCCGCATCGAGGGTGAAGTATTTGCAATGTCAAGACTTGAAGCTTTTCGCATTGCGTTGTCATAGTCAGCCATGCCGATCGATTCATCAAAATTCTTCGACTCCATTCGCATCAAGCCCAACAAGCTGAGCGCGAAGCAGCAGGCGCAGGCGCGCGAAGCCTCCGCGATGTGCGAATGGCCGGACTGCAAGAACAAGGGGCCGCACCGCGCGCCCAAGGGCCGGACCAACGACAAGGAATACTGGCACTTCTGTCTCAATCACGTCCGCGAATACAACCAGTCCTACAATTTCTTCCAGGGCATGAACGCGGACGCGGTTGCGCGTTACCAGAAGGATGCGCTGACCGGCCATCGTCCGACCTGGAAGATGGGCGCCAATACCAGCGCCAAGCGGGGCAAAGGCAGCGCCGAAGCCGATCTGGAAGGCGCCTCCGATCCGTTCTCCGTGTTCAGCGAGCTCAACGGCCGCGGCCGCTGGCGGCCGGGCCCGAATGCGGAGACCAAGGTCGAAACCCGAAAGGTGTTCAACGCCGAGCGCAAGGCGCTGCAGGTGATGGGGCTCGGCTCCGATGCGACGCTCGAGACCGTCAAGGCGAAATACAAGGCGCTGGTGAAGCAGCACCATCCCGACGCCAATGGCGGCGACCGCTCCACCGAAGATCGCCTGATCGAAATCATCAAGGCGTATAATTATCTCAAGACGGTGGTGCGCGGCGCGAGCTGACCTCTTCTCTCGTCGCCCCTGCGGTTTCGCAGGGACACCGCAGAGACGATAGTTCGCGTTGCTCCCTCCAATACTAGGGCATCGGGCCGATATAGGCCGAGCTTGGCCGTATCAGCCGGCCGCCCCGCTGCTGCTCGCGGGCGTGTGCCGTCCATCCTGCGGAGCGGGAAACCGCGAAGATCGGCGTAAAGGCCTGCCGCGGGATCTCCAACGCGTCGAGCAGGATCGCGGTGAAGAACTCCACATTGGTGTCGAGCGGACGGTCCGGATTTTTCCGCCGCAACGCCTCGCGGATATAGGTCTCGACTTCGCCCGCGAATGGAAGATCGGTGCCGCCGCCGGCAAGCCGCTCGATGGCGCCCTTCAGCACATCCGCGCGCGGGTCGCGGACGCGATAGATCCGGTGGCCAAATCCCATCAACCGCTCGCCGCGCGCCAGCGCGCCGTCGACCCACGGCTTGATGCGCTCGCTGGTGCCGATGGCATCGAGCATTTCCAGCACCGGCTCCGGTGCGCCGCCATGAAGCGGTCCGGTCAGCGCGCAATATCCCGCCGTCACCGCCGCGAACAGGTCGGCCTGGGTCGAGGCCACGACGCGCGTTGCGAAGGTCGATGCATTCATGCCGTGATCGCACACGGTGACGAAATAGGCGTCGAGCGCGGTGACCTCGGGCGCGCTGGCCTTGCGGTTGAGCATCATCGACAGCGTATCGGCGGCGTGGCTTAGCGTCGGATCGGGGGCGACGGGGTCACGGCCGTTGGCGCGCTGTACCAGCGCGCCGGCGATCACTGGAAACGCGCCGACAATCGTGGCCTCGTGCTGCAATCCGTTCTCCGCGCGGAGTCCGGCGATGGCGGCACGAAAACCATCCACGATCGACAGCCCGCGGGTAATTCCCAGCAAGTCCGGCAGCCGGGCAAAGGCACGTTGGCGCGCTTCACCCAGGGCGGCGCGCACGGCGGCCTCGCCGACCGGCTGGCCCGTTGCGCCCCTCCAGAGCCGCGCGGTCACGCCCTCGAAGCCGGTTTTGCCCACGAGATCGCCGACGCGTTCGCCGGCGATGATCAGTTCGCCGCGCTCGCCATCGACATGGCTGAGCACAGTCTCGGCGGCGGGTATGCCGTCCAGCCCGATCGGCGTCTTGGAAAGCTGCATGTTCATGGTCGGTCTCCTTCGGCCTGAAAGATCGACCCTCTCGACAGATTGATCAATCTTGATTATGTAAATCAATATGAAAAAATCCGCCGCGCTTTACCTCTCCGCCCGCGAGGCCTCCGCCGAACTCGCGATCTCGCCGGCCACGCTCTACGCCTATGTCAGTCGCGGATTGATCCGCTCGGAACCGTCGTCGGATTCGCGAAGCCATCGCTATCGGGCGGAAGACGTCCGCCTTCTCAAGCAACGGCGCACGCCCTCGCCGGAGCCGCGCGGCCTCAGGAGTTTCGACGCCGATCTGCCGGTGATGGATTCGGCGATTGCGACCATCACCGAGGACGGCCCGATTTACCGCGGCGTGAACTGCATCGAGCTGGCGGAAAAGGACACGCTCGAACATGCCGCGACGTTGCTGTGGGATGTCGCCGGCGTCGATCCGTTCTCCCGGGACAATTGTCCGCTGGTATCCGGCGAGATGCGCGCGGTCGCCGACGCCGCGCGCCATGCGGCACCGATCGATCGCACGATCGCCGTGCTGGCGCTGGCCGCGAGCGCCGATCCGCGCGCTTTTACCCGTGCCGCCGAGGGGCGCGCGATGGTTGGCGGCCGCATTTTGCGTCTGGTGGTCGCGACGATGCTGAACCATCCGCCATCAGCCGAACCGCTTCATCTCCAGATCGCCAGGGCGTGGGCGCCGGACAACAAGCACGCGGCCGAGTTGATCCGCCGTGCCCTGGTGCTGCTGGCGGACCATGAGCTGAACGCCTCGACCTTCACCGTGCGGTGCGCGGCATCGACCGGACTGAATCTCTATGATGCGATCATTGCCGGCCTGGTGGCGTTGAAAGGCCCAAGACACGGCGGTGCGGGCGTGTTGGCGGCGCAACTGGTGAAGACGCTCGTGAATGGCGATGTGGCCCCCGTCATCCGCGAGCGCGTTGCGCTCGGTGAGCGTTTCGCGGGCTTTGGGCATGGCGTCTACAAGCACGGTGATCCCCGCGCTCACGCATTGCTGCAGGCCTTGTCGCGCTCCGGCGCGGCGCCGAAGCTAACCCGGGAGATACCGGAGCGGATCGCGGAGGCGACCGGCGAATTCGTCAATATCGACTACGCGCTCGCGGTGCTGGTGCACACGCTGGGACTGGTGCCCGGCAACGAACTGGTGCTGTTTGCCATGGCGCGCACCGTCGGATGGATCGCGCACGCCTGCGAACAATTGCGGCATGGCGGGCTGATCCGCCCCCGTGCCCGCTACATCGGCCCGGCACCGGGTCGCGGTCCGGCATTTGCCAGGTCATAAGATTTACAGACCGAAATCCTATCGAAAATCTTTTCGAATCTGTTCCGCCTTGGGCTCCAGCAGGCGTCCGTTGTGCCGGCGGCGGATCATCCAGAACGCCAGCGCGACAATCAACGCACCGCCGATCACGGCCAGCATCCAGTAGTGCTTGGCGATCCCGGTATGATGCGGAATCCCGGCATATTCATGCAGCGCGTGTACCGCCAGCACTCCCGGCAGCACGTGCGCAGGCGCCCACAGCAGCACCGCCGGGATGTTGGCGGCAAAAAAACGTGCCGGCGGCATGCCCAGCGCGCCCGCCGTGATCGGCACGAAGGCGCGGATCGGCGGCACGAAGCGCGCAAAGAACACCGCCAGCGTGCCCCAGCGGTGAAAGAAGGCTTCGCTCTGCGCGACGAGGCGCGGATAATTCGACAGCGGCCAGGAGCTCAGGATTTCGCGTTTGGCGCGATGTCCGAGCCAGAACGCCGATCCATCTCCGAGCAAGGCGCCTGCAATCGCGGCCGCCAGCACCCACCCGAGCCGCAACTCGCCGCCGGGTATCAGCCCGCTCAGCGCCAGGATGATGGTTGAGCCCGGAATAACCGAGCCCACCACTGGAACGGCTTCCAGCAGGGCCGCGAGGAATACCGTGAGATAGGCAAGCTCCGGATGCGCCGACACAAACGCAATCAATGGATCGAAGAATGAAGCCACAAAATTCCTGTGTTGGCGTTTGCTGCAGCGCTTCAGCGGGGACCTCACCTAGGTAGTGACAGGGCGGGGAAAGTGCCAGCGAGGCCCCGTTTTCGAACCGGCCTCCGAATTGAGCAGGGGTGAAAGCATGGCGTGATTCGCAGGGCAGCCTTCCAAAAACCGGGGCAAGCACCTATCTAGATGATTACGCAACGGAACTTTGATTTCGCGACGGGCTTCTGCCAATCGTTGCTCTCTGATAGGTTCCACGGAGCACCCATCCGCAGCCATATCGCAAATTACGGTTTCGGGAGCGCCCGAGACCCCGGAGGATTGATGACGACCGCCGCCGTGACAAAAGTTCAGGAGCCCGCCGGTTTGCCCGATATGAAGGTGTCGGTCCGGCAGGTGTTCGGTATCGACAGCGACCTCGAGGTGCCGGCCTATTCCGAAGTCGATCCGCATGTGCCGGACGTCGATTCGGACTACCGCTTCGATCGCGCCACCACGCTCGCCATCCTCGCCGGCTTTGCCAAGAACCGCCGCGTCATGGTCACGGGCTATCACGGCACCGGCAAATCGACCCATATCGAACAGGTCGCGGCACGGCTGAACTGGCCGTGCGTGCGCGTCAATCTCGACAGCCACATCAGCCGTATCGATCTGGTCGGCAAGGATTCCATCGTCATCAAGGACGGCAAGCAGGTCACCGAGTTTCGCGACGGCATCCTGCCCTGGGCGCTGCAGCACAATATCGCGCTGGTGTTCGACGAATACGACGCCGGCCGTCCCGACGTGATGTTCGTGATCCAGCGCGTGCTGGAAGTCTCCGGCCGCCTGACGCTGCTCGACCAGAACAAGGTGATCAAGCCGCATCCGGCGTTCCGGCTGTTCTCGACCGCCAATACGGTCGGCCTGGGCGATACTTCCGGGCTCTATCACGGCACCCAGCAGATCAACCAGGGCCAGATGGACCGCTGGTCGATCGTCACCACGCTGAACTATCTCGCCCATGACGAGGAAGTCGAGATCGTGCTGGCGAAAGCCCATCACTACCGCACCCAGGAAGGCCGCGACATCGTCAACAAGATGGTGCGGCTCGCCGATCTCACCCGCAACGCGTTTGCCAATGGCGATCTGTCGACGGTGATGAGCCCGCGCACGGTGATCACCTGGGCGGAGAACGCCGAGATTTTCGGCGACATCGGCTTTGCGTTCCGCGTCACCTTCCTCAACAAGTGCGACGAACTGGAACGGCCGCTGGTCGCTGAATTCTATCAGCGCTGCTTCAATACCGAGCTCGCGGAATCCTCGGTGAACGTCGCGCTGAGCTGATCGATGCCGGCGATTTCCGTCGAGCGCACGATTGGAAAGACCAAGCGCGCGGTCCTTGGCGGTCTCATTCGCTACAACACCGAAAAGATGGGGAAGCAGAAATATCGCCGCTTCGCCATCTCGCTGCGTGACAATGAGGAGATCGTCGGCGGAATTGTCGGCGAGGTCTGGATGACCGTGCTGTTCATCCAGTTCTTCTGGATCGAGGCAGCGGTTTCGCGGCGACGGCCACGGCAAAACGCTGATCGAAAAGATCGAGGCGGAGGCGAGGCGGTTCGGGGCGGTGCGATCCTATGTCGACACCATGAGCGTTCAGGCCCCGGACTTCTACCGGTCGTGCGGCTATGAAGGGTTCGGTGCGATCGATGGCTATCCCGGCGGTGTCACCCGCCACTGGTTTACCAAGGCGCTGTAAGGACTCGTCATGACGACGTCGAACACCAAATTCCGCACCGGATCGAAGGAGGCGCCGACCGAGCCGTTCAAGCGCGCGGTTACCGGCTGCCTGCGCGCGATCGCGAAAAAGCCGGAGCTGGAAGTGACGTTCGCGTCCGAGCGTCCGGGCCTCGCGCCGGGCAAGGCGCGGCTGCCGGAGCCGGCGCGCAAGATGACCAGGCGCGATGCGGCGATCGTGCGCGGCCACGCCGATTCGATCGCGCTGAAACTCGCCTGCCACGATCCGAAGGTGCACCGCAAGCTGATGCCGGGAAATCCGCAGGCGCGCGGCGTGTTCGAAGCGGTCGAGCAGGCCCGCGTCGAGGCGCTCGGCTCGCGGCGGATGTCCGGGGTTGCCAAAAATCTCACCGCGATGCTCGACGACCATTTTCACCGCGGCAAGTTCGACGAGATCACCGACCGCGCCGACGCGCCCTTGTCCGACGCGCTGGCGATGCTGGTGCGCGAGCGCCTGACCGGGCTGGCGCCGCCCGCGGCCGCCCGCAAGATGGTCGACCTCTGGCGTCCGCACCTCGAAGACAAGATCGGCGCGCGGCTCGACCGGCTCGATCGGCTCGCCGAGGACCAGGCAAGATTCGGCGACGCGGTGCATGATCTGTTGTCGGCGCTCGATCTCGGCGACGAGCGCAACGCCGAAGCCGACGAGGACGAGAACCAGGACGACAACCGCGACGGCGAGAACGATCAGTCCGGGCAGGACGGTTCGCCCGATTCGGATGCGGCACAGGAAATGAGCGCCGACCAGGCCCAGGCCTCGACCGACGAGATGTCGGAGAGCGCGATGGAAAGCGCGCAGGCTTCCACCAGCGACACTTTCGACGACGGCGAACTCGGCGACGACGAGACGCCGGGCGAAGCGACGCGGCCGAACAAGCGCGGCGCCAACGAGCCGCGCGGGCCGGAATATCACGCCTTCGCGCCGAAATTCGACGAGGTGATCGCGGCCGAGGACCTCTGCGACCATGACGAGCTGGAGCGGCTGCGCTCTTATCTCGACAAGCAGCTCGCGCATCTGCAGGGCATCGTGGCGCGGCTGGCCAACCGGCTCCAACGTCGATTGATGGCGCAGCAAAACCGCGCCTGGGAATTCGACCTCGAGGAAGGCATTCTGGACCCGGCGCGGCTGTCGCGCGTGGTCACCGATCCCTATCACCCGCTGTCGTTCATGCACGAGAAGGAAGCGACCTTCCGCGACACCGTGGTGACGCTGCTTCTGGACAATTCCGGCTCGATGCGCGGCCGCCCGATCACGGTGGCGGCGACCTGCGCCGATATCCTGGCGCGGACGCTGGAGCGCTGCGGCGTCAAGGTGGAGATTCTCGGCTTCACCACCCGCGCCTGGAAGGGCGGGCAGTCGCGCGAGGCGTGGCTGGCCGCCGGCAAGCCGGCCAATCCCGGGCGGCTCAACGATCTCCGCCACATCATCTACAAATCCGCCGACGCGCCGTGGCGGCGCTCGCGCAAGAATCTCGGGCTGATGATGCGCGAGGGCCTGCTCAAGGAGAACATCGACGGCGAGGCGCTGGACTGGGCGCACAAGCGGCTGTTGGGCCGCGCCGAGAGCCGCAAGATCCTGATGATGATTTCCGACGGCGCGCCGGTCGACGATTCCACGCTGTCGGTCAATCCCGGCAATTACCTGGAGCGGCACCTGCGCCACATCATCGAGGAGATCGAGACCCGCTCGCCGGTTGAATTGATCGCGATCGGCATCGGCCACGACGTCACCCGCTACTACCGCCGCGCCGTCACCATCGTCGACGCCGAAGAACTCGGCGGCGCCATCACCGAAAAGCTCGCCGAATTGTTCAGCGAGACCCATGGGCCCATCCCCGCCGCGTCCGGCCACCGGCGCAGGCTGCATTCGTAACCTCCCTTAGAAAAATGAGATGAGCGATTGCGGACACGGACCACCTCATCCCCGGATGAGCGCGGTTGCGCTCGACTCAGGGAGGAGCGGCGTCTTCGCCGCGTCTCGAAGGAAGAGGAGCCGCGGCCTCATGGTTCGAGACGGCGCAAGCGCGCCTCCTCACCATGAGGGGTGAGCCACCTCATCTCAGCCGCCGCCGCGTTCTCAAATTCGCGGCGGCGGGGCTTTCGGTCGCGGCAATGCCCGGCACCGCGCGGGCGCAGCTGGCAACGCAAGCGCCGCCGAAGCGGGCCGCGCTGGACGAACACTCCGTCACCGCACCCGTTGCGATCGAGGTCAACGCCCGGCCGATTGCCGCCTTCGATCCCCGCGACCCCCAGCGCCTGCGCTTCGGCGCGCTGGAATATCGCGGCGGGCTGGTGCTGACCTCGCGCTTTCCGGGTTTTGGCGGGCTGTCGGCATGGCGGTGGCTGGATACAAAAGGCGAGCGCTTCATTTCGGTCAGCGACAAGGGCAGCTGGTTCACCGGCCGCATCCTCTATCGCGGCCGCGAGATGAGCCGGGCTCGCCGACGTCGAGGCCGCACCGCTGCTCGGGCCCGACGGCCGGCCGATCACCGCGCGCGGCTGGTACGATTCGGAGGCGATCGCGCTCGACGGCAACCTTGCCTATGTCGCGCTGGAGCGCGTCAACCAGGTGCTGCGCTACGATTTCAGCAAGGGCTTTACGCGCGCGCGCGGCGAGGTGGTGCCGCTGCCGCCGGCGGCGCGCAAATTGCCCTACAACAAGGGGCTGGAAGCGCTGGTCGATGGTGCCGAAAGGCCTGCCGCTTGCGGGCACGCTGATCGCGATCTCCGAGCGCGGGCTTGATCGCAACGGCAACATCATCGCGCTTTCTGGTCGGCGGGCCGAGCGCCGGGGCAATTCAGCGTTGCCAGAAGCAATAATTTCGATGTCAGCGACGCGGTGCTGCTGGCATCCGGCGAGCTTCTGGTGCTGGAGCGGAAATTTTCCTGGCTCGCCGGCGTCGGCATCCGCATCCGCCGCATCGCGCTGAAATCGCTCGCCCCCGGCGCGGTCGTCGATGGCCCCTCGATCTTCGAGGCCGATCTCGGCCACGAGGTCGACAACATGGAAGGCATCGACGCCCATGTGACGCCGCAGGGCGACACCGTGCTGACCATGGTTTCCGACGACAATTTCTCCATGCTCCAGCGCACGCTGTTGCTGCAGTTTGCGCTGGTGGAGTGAGTTCTGCTTACCCTCCCCTGGGAGAGGGTCGAGCGAGCGAGCGCGGGTCGACGCGACCCGCGGACGCGAAGCGTCGTCCGGTAGAGCGGCGGTGCGGGATGACGGTCTCTCGTTTCGCCAGTCCCGAGTTGAGAGACACCCTCGCCCGTCTCGCACTCACTGCGATCGCTGCGCCGACCCTCTCCCTCCAGGGGAGAGGAAGAAAGCGACGCCTCCGGCAGCGCTGGCAATTGCGGCCGGCGCGACTTTAAATGTCTCCTCAAGCCCTTCCTTCCTCCCACCCGGACATCCCCCTCATGAGTGCCCTGTTTTCCCCGATCAAGCTGCGCGAGCTGAACCTTCGCAATCGCATCATGGTGGCGCCGATGTGCCAGTATTCGGCTGAGAACGGCGCGGCCAATGACTGGCATTTTACGCACATCAACAATCTGGCGCTGTCGGGCGCTGCGATGTTCTGCATCGAGGCGACGCATGTGGAAGCCACGGGGCGCATCACGCCGGGCTGCCTCGGCCTTTACAACGACGCCACCGAAGCAAGCGCTGAAGCCGATCCTGGCCTCGGTGCGCAAGCATTCGAAAACCGCGGTCGCGATGCAGCTCGCGCATGCCGGGCGCAAGGGCTCCAGCCACGTGCCGTGGGACGGCGGCCAGCAGATTCCGCTTCGGGAAGGCGGCTGGACCACCGACGCGCCTTCCGCCGTGCCGCACAAGGAGGGCGAGGCGCCGCCGCGCGCGCTCGACGCGCCGGGACTTGCGCGGGTGCGCGAGGCGTTTGTCGCGGCGGCGAGGCGCGCCGACCGGCTCGGCATCGACGCGCTCGAAGTCCACTCGGCGCACGGCTATCTGCTGCATCAGTTCTTGTCGCCGATCGCCAACAAGCGCACCGACCAGTATGGCGGCAGCTTGCAGAACCGCATGCGCTATCCGCTCGAAGTGTTCGAGGCGGTGCGCGCGGCGTTTCCGAACAGCAAGCCGGTCGGCGTCAAGGTGTCGGCGACCGACTGGGTCGAGGGCGGCTGGGATCTCGCGCAGACCATCGAATACGCCCGCGAGCTCAAGCAGCGCGGCGTCGACTGGATCGACGCGTCCTCCGGCGGGGCATCGCCGCTGCAAAAGATTCCGCTTTCGCCCGGCTATCAGGTGCCGTTCGCGCAAGCGATCAGGGAGGCGACCGGCCTCACCACCATCGCCATCGGCCTGATCACCGAAGCGAAACAGGCCGAGGACATCCTCGCCTCCGGCAAGGCCGACATGGTCGCGCTGGCGCGCGGCATGCTCTACGACCCGCGCTGGGGCTGGCACGCCGCCGCCGAACTCGGCGGCCAGGTCGAGGCCCCGCCGCAATACTGGCGCTCGCAGCCCTCGACGCAAAAGGCGCTGTTCGGCGAGACCACGTTCGGCGCGCGGTGAGGGATGTCATTCTTCTCGTCATTGCCGGGCTCGACCCGGCAATCCATCTTCCTCGAAGAGGCTCTTGCGAAGATTGATGGATGCCCGGGACAAGCCCACGGCTGTCCGGTTCGATTTTAGTGGACGGGGTGCATGACGTGGATTCTTCTGTGTTTTGAGCGCTTCGCACACGTTCGAGACACCGAAGGAGGTCCACGCCATGCGGCATCAGAATAGCGTATTTCACAGTCTAACGAAGCACGTTCCTTGGAATAAGTTCGATCAGATTGTGGAGAAGTACGAGGCCGACAAGTTGGTGCGCAAGTTGACGACGAAGCGCCATTTCATCGCGTTGCTGTACGGGCAATTCAGCGGCGCGACGAGCCTGCGGGAGATCGTGACCGGGATGGCGAGCCACGAGACGCGGCTTTATCACGTGGGGGCGGCGCCGGTGAAGCGTTCGACGATGTCGGACGCCAATTCGGAGCGGCCGTGGCAAGTGTTCAGCGAGTTGTTCGCGCAGATGCTGCCGCAGGCGCATCGCGGGCTGCGGCGGGCGACGGCAGACGCGGTCCGGCTGATTGATTCCACCAGCGTTCGGCTCTCCAGCCTGAGCGAGGACTGGGCGACATTCTCGACCGATGTGTTCGGCGCCAAGGCGCATATCGTCTACGATCCGAATGCCGATCGGCCGGTTTACTTTGCGGTGACGCCTGCCAACGTCAACGACATCACGGCGGCCAAAGCCATGCCGATCGAGCCGGGCGCGACCTACGTGTACGACCTCGGCTATTACGATTATGGCTGGTGGGCGGCGCTTGATGATGCCGGCTGCCGCTTCGTGACGCGGCTGAAGAAGAACACTCCGTTCACGCGTGGTGCATGAGAACCGCGTCCCCAAGAACAGCAATATTCTGAGCGATCGCATCGGCCATCTGCCGGCCCGGCTCGCCAACAGCCGCAACAATCCGCTGCAAGTGCCGGTCCGGGAGATTCGCGTGATCATCGACACCGGCAAGGTGTTGCGCATCGTCACCAATGATCTCGACGCACCGGCCGAAGAGATCGCAGACCTCTACAAGCAGCGCTGGCAGATCGAGTTGTTCTTCCGCTGGGTCAAGCAGACGCTTCGAAATCAAGCACTTCATCGGCGTCTCCGAGAATGCAGTTCGCATTCAGATCGCCGTCGCCTTGATCGCCTTCCTCATCCTGCGCATGGCCCAGCTCGCTCAAAAAACGGTGCGCAGCCCACTCGAATTTGCCCGCCTCGTCCGCACAAACCTCATGCACAGACGCCCGATCGACCGAGTTGCTCGAACCAGAGCAGCCGATCCCAATAAATCCAAATCAGTTGAAACTTGGACTATACTTCCAATGAACCGGACAGCCGTGGGCTCGTCCCG
>CAVUYV010000004.1:0-286930 GCA_963745785.1 uncultured Alphaproteobacteria bacterium
CTCGCCGACAAAGACCGGGTCTTCGTCGGCGCGCCCGATCATCGGCGCCGCCGGCTCGCCGCGCAGCGCCGGCAAAAGCCGGGCCTGATCTTCGGGCGGGCGATGTCCGCCCCCCTCGTCGCGTCGCTCCAGCTCCGCAAGGCGAACCGCCTGGTCCGCGCACCAGCGCTCGAGCCGCGCGATCGTCGCCAGCATGGTCAGTGTATCGGACTGACGCACCTTCCTGGCGTATTCGGCCAGAAACGCCCGCCCGCGCGCGGTTTCCCGGATCGCGGCCTCGATCGCACCGAAATCATGATCGTGCACAGAAGACGAATTCGGCATCGTTCACCGGACATTACCCACGCCAGCAAAATCAATATAATCCGCGGCTCCAATGCCAATTCTGGCCAAGAATACTTAAGCTATATCTAATGGATACTGTTAACCACACGGGAGTTCCATCGAATCGGGAGCGCGCCACGGCTATTAACAGCAATTAAAATACGATATTTTAAATACGGTTATCCCAACCATTCTCGCAAAACCAAGGCTGGACACAGTGTGGAATTCATGGCGATCGCGCCGGCGTGCCGCGGCAAGATTGCCGGACGGGCTCCGGGTCTATGCGATCGGGGATATTCATGGCCGCGCAGGACACTTCTGAAAGCCCTGCTGACGCAGATCGACGTCGATTGCGCGCTCTATCCGTCCAGCCGTCCGATCGTGGTTTTTCTTGGCGACTATATCGACCGCGGACCGGACACAAGCGAGGTGCTGGATCTTCTGTTGGCTTGCGGGCGGACCAGAGAAACGGTCTTCCTCAGGGGCAATCATGAGACCTTCGTTCATCGCTTTCTAGCCGAGCCTGCCGTCCTCGACGAATGGCGGCTGTGCGGCGGGCTCGAGACCCTGATGTCCTACGGACTGAAGCCGTCCATCAATCCAGACGCCGCCGAGCAAACCCGGTTGGCCGAAGAACTGGCCAGATCGATACCGCAACGGCATCTGGAATTTCTCGACAGCCTCGATCTGTCGTTCAGTTGTGGGGATTTTCTGTTTGTCCATGCCGGCATTCGTCCCGGCGTCGCCATTCGCCGGCAGCGGGAAGAAGATCTGCTTTGGATTCGCGACGAGTTTCTGTTCTGCGAGCAGCCGTTCGAGAAATTTGTGGTGCACGGGCATACCCCGGTGCCTGAGCCCGACATCCGATCGAACCGGGTCAATATCGACACCGGCGCGTTTGCAACGGGACGCCTGACCTGCATCGCGATCGAAGGCACCGCGATCGTACCGCTGATCGATGTCCGCGACTGGGTGCACATCACCGGCGGCGTCGGCGCTACGCAGCCGACGCGGACCGAGCCTGCAGCGCTGACCCCGGCGATCTAGAAGCCCGGTATCTAAATCTCCCTGGCGCATCGCGAACCGCGTGAGGCTGCCGGCCCGCGCCTTGGCACGTCGAAGGCGATGGTCTCCGGGCCCTCAGAGATCATAGATCCCTCAGAGACCATCGACCCCGTTCATCGTTCCTTGAAGGCTCTCTCCGCCTGATCGCGCAATGGCTTGATCAGATACGAGAATGCAGTTCGGCCGGGGGTTTTGATGAAGACGTCGACCGGCATGCCGGGCAACAACTTGGCGTCCCCCATCTTGGCGACCTGCTCGGGCGAGAGCAGTACGCGCGCGGTGTAGTAGCTGGCGCCGGTGCGCTGATCCAAGGTGGTTTCGGCCGAAACCATGCTTACTTCGCCCTCGATTCCCGGCGTCGTCTTTTGATCGAAAGCGGCGAACCGCATCGACGCGGCTTGGCCGACATAGACCTGTTCGATATCGCGCGGCGCAATCTTGACCTCCACCGCCAAAGCGTCGGCGTCGGGGACGATCATCATGATCGGCTCGCCGGGCGTGATCACCCCGCCAACGGTATGCACGGTCATCTGATGGACACGGCCGCTTTGCGGTGCGCGGATATCGATCCGATTAAGCTGGTCCACCGCGGCGGTCTTGCGTTCGGCCAGTTCGGAAATCTTCGATTGGGCTTCGATCAGATCCTTGCCGACCTCGGTCCGCAGATCCTGATCGATCTGAATGATCTGAAGCGCGATCTCGGCCATCTTGCCTTTTGATTGCGCGATCGCTCCGGAGAGCTGGCTACGCTCGCCATCAATGCGCGCGGAATCACGTTCCAGCGCGGTCAGTCGGCTAATCGGCACTAGGTTCTTCTGAAATAGCCCGCGCACGCCCTCGAGCTCCTGGCGAATGAATTCGACTTCCTTCTGCTTGGCGTCGACCTGCCCGAGATATCCCTTGATTTCCTCCTGAAGCTGCGCGCTGCGCTCCATGAGCTGTGCTTTCTGTCCGCTCCGGGCCTGCCGGCGCAAGTCAAACAAGCTCTTCTCGGCGGTCATCGCACGCGCGGCTTCGGTGCTGGCATCGCGGGCGCGATCGAGCAGAACCTTGGGGAAGGTTATTCGATCCATATTGTCGCGTTCGCTCTCGAGACGCGCCTGGCGCGCCAGCAGGTCGTCGAAGTTCTTCGAAATGATGGTGGCGTTGGCAAGGGTCTGGGTCTCGTCGAGGCGAACCAGAATGTCGCCAGCCTTGACCTTGTCGCCCTCGCGCACCCGCAGCTCCGCGACGACACCGCCGGTCAGATGCTGCACCTTCTTGACGCTCGAAATCCACGACCAGCACGCCCTGGCCGATGACCGCGCCGGTCAATTCGGACGTCGCGGCCCAGCCGCCGATGCCGAATGTCACAAACGCGACGATGGCCATGCCGACGATCATATAACGCTGGATCGAATGCAGCGCCGGGGTTACCTCGCCGTCCATCGCATGACCCCCTGGCTTTCGGCGACGACCTTGAGCGGCGGCGGCGTCCGCAGCACCTTGTTGAGAACATCTTCCTTGCGGCCGAACGATTGAACCCTGCCTTCGGCGATCACCAGTACATGGTCGAGGCTATCGAGTGCTTTGGGACGGTGCGCGATCACAACGACAATGCCGCCACGGCGGCGCACGCTCAATATGGCTTCGGTGAGCGCCTCTTCACCCTCGGAATCGAAATTCGACGATGGCTCGTCGAGCACCACGAGAAATGGATTGCCATAAAACGCGCGCGCCAATCCTATGCGCTGACGCTGGCCGGCCGACAGCGCCATGCCGCCCTCGCCCACCTTGGTCCCGTATCCTTCGGGGAAGGACAGGATGAGATCGTGCGCGCCGGCCGCGCGCGCCGCCTCCAACACCGCCGCCGGCGTCGCCTTCGGATCGAACCGCGCGATATTGATGGCGATGCTGCCGTCGAACAACTCGACGTCCTGCGGCAGATATCCGACGTAGCGGCCCAACTGCTCGACAGACCAGCGATCCATGGCAGCGCCATCCAATCGGACGTTGCCGCGTCCGAGCCCCAGACGCCGACGATCGCGCGCGCCAGTGACGACTTGCCCGCAGCGCTTTGCCCTATCAGGGCCAGTGCCTGGCCCGCTTTGAGCTCAAAGCTCACCGACTTTACGACCACCCGCTGCGTTCCCGGGATGGCGACGTTGATGTTTTCCACTCGAAGGCTCGCAACCGGAGGAGGAAGCTCCAATGGCGCGGGGCGAGAGCAATTTTGTCAAACACGGTCGAGAGACGCTCGGCGCCTTGCCTCGCCGCGATGAAGCCCTTCCAGTTTGCGATCGCCACCTCGATCGGCGCCAGGGCGCGCGCCGTCAGGATCGAGCCGGCGATGATGATGCCGGCCGTCAATTCCTGATTGATGACGAGATAGGCGCCGACCGCGAGAACCGCGGATTGCAGAAATGAACGGAACACCTTCGAGGTCCCACCGAGGCCGCTGGCGACGTCGCTGGCGGCCTCGTGCGCGGCAAGGTATTTCTGGTTGGACTCTCGCCAGCGCAGCGCCGCCTGCCGGCGCATACCCATGGCCTGCAACACCTCGGCGTTGCGCCGTCCTTCGGTGGCCAGAGAACTTCGCGATACCGCAAAACGGGCATACGCGCTGGTCGGCCCCCGCGTCCGGGTTTCCGTCAAAAGGGTGATCGCAACCAGCACCAAAGCGCCAACCAGCGCGGTGACACCGATCCAGAAATGGAACAGGAAGCAGATACCGAGATAAACCGGCATCCACGGCAGGTCGAACAGGGCCCCGGGACCGCCGCTGGCAAGAAAGCTGCGTACCTGGTCCAGATCGCGCAGTGGCTGCAGCCCATCGCCATCACCCCGCGTTCTCAGCGGCAAACGAACCATCGCGTCGAACACCCGAAGCCCCAAAGTCTCGTCGAGATGGCGGCCGACCCGAACGCTGATCCGGTTTCGGACCAGATCGATCGCGCCCTGGAACACATAGAGCATCACCGCCAACGCCATAAGGGCAATCAGCGTCGGCACGCTGCGGCCCGGCAGCACGCGGTCGTAAACCTGCAGCATGAAAAAGGAGCCGGTGAGCATCAGGATGTTGCTCAAACCGCTGAAGGCTGCAAGCCCCCAGAAAATCCGCCGGCACGAGGCCAGGAACGCCGCGATTTCGGAACTCGGCGTGTCAAAAACCGCCTTCGACCGCGTACGGTCGGCGAATATTTTCCGGCGCGTCGTTTCGAGCAACCGGCGCGCCGTTTCCGGCGATTTTCGCAGGCGCTGCCACAGTTGCGCCCGCTCAATCAAAATCCGCACGGCGGCCTTAAAGACCGCCATGCGCGACACTTTGATCTCTTCGCTGTACCCCGGTGGGGCGAAGTCCCCTCGCCTGCTAAAGTCGGTCATTGCTGTAGTCCCCCCAAAGTCACCCCCGTCCTGGGGGTGACTGCTATTTTAGAACGACGAGACGCAAACACTACGCGAAATGAAAGTCGTGTTTGTCGAGAGCAGCCAGCTTGACGTTGTTCAACGTCAGCGAGTTGCCTGCATCATCCGCGATGACAACATTGTGGCCACTCTGTGTCGCGTGAGAAAGGACGTCCGCAAAATTGTCGAAGACGCTCTTGCTGAACTGGATCACGTCGTGACCACGGCCGCTGCCCGCGTTGAAGTCCGTGATGACATCCTTTCCGAAGTTGGCGGCAAACACAAACGTATCAGGGTGCCCGTTACCGACGAACAGGTTGTTGCCTCCCGTGCTCGTCAGTGTATTGGCACCGCTCGATCCCAGGATGGCGTTGCCCGAAGTTGCCACGACATGGCCACTACTATCGAGCTCCTGAGCCTTATACGTATGCACCGTGTTCGAAACGGCCGAAGACGACGTGTAGCTCCAGGTGCCGTCCGCCGCCGCCTTCACCGTCCCCACCACCGTGGTGCCATCGAACAGTTTGACCTGGCTCAACGCGTCGGCCGTTCCTTTAAGCGTGACAAGGCCCTGGGAACTGTCAGAGAGGCCGGTAATGCTAATCGACGCGGCGGTGCCGGGGCTGCTGGGGCTGCCGGGAACGCCGATGGTGTGATCGCCGTTGAGATCCTGATGGAAAATATTCTCATACGATTGGACCGTTTTGCTGTTTGCAGCAAGAGCGACGCCGTTGGTTGGGTAGGATGTGAAGTCACCCTGACTATCCGTAGCCCAGAAGGTGAACTGGCCGCTTGAGTTTTTCCACGCAACATCGTAGCCGCCGCCATCTACCTTGACTGAGCTGATCGGAATCCAGTCCTGGAACTGGCCGGTTGCCACCGCGGCGCCGTGATATTTCAGCTCGGGGCCAGTGCCGCCGAGGAAATAATTGTCGCCGACCTGGACAATGCCAGTCAATCCAGATGGTGCCGTCGGCGAGCCGATGACCGGATCGGCCGCCTGAGAGTGACCGCTGGTGTTGCCGGCGGCATCGGTGGCTGTTGCAGTCAGGACGTGAGAACCTGTCGTCAAGGCGCCCGTCGTGAAACTCCAGGCTCCATTGCTGCCCACCATGGCGGTGCCGACCGCGGCGGTTCCGTCATAGACCGTGATTGAGCTGTTCGCCTCGGCAGTTCCGGACACGAGCACGTGGTTGGTGTTAACCACGGAATCGCTGACCAGAACCGGCGTGGTCGGAGCATGCGTGTCGATGGTAAGCGTCGCGGCGGACGACGCCACGCTGGTTTTGCCCGAGACCGTGTCGGTCGCGGTCAGGCTGTGCTTTCCATCGGTCAACGCCGCGGTGGTGTAATTCCACGCGCCGTTGCTGCCGACCGTTGCCGTGCCGAGCTTGGTCGTGCCGTCGAACACCGTGACGGTGCTACCGGCCACGGCCGTGCCAGTCAGGGTCACGGTGTTGTCGTTGGTCGTGTGATCGCCCGAGGTAATAAGGGGAGCATTGGGAGCCGGCTGGGTCGGAGGCGGCGTCGTCGGCGTTCCGATGACTGGATCCACCCCTGCCGATTTAACACTCGTATTTCCGGCGGCGTCGGTGGCTGTTGCGGTCAGGACGTGAGAACCCGTTGTCAAGGCGCCCGTCGTGAAACTCCAGGCTCCGTTGCTACCTGCAGTGGCGGTGCCGACCTTGGTGCTTCCGTCGTAGACCGTGATCGAGCTGTTCGCCTCGGCTGTTCCGGACACGAGCACGTGGTTGGTATTGACCACGGAATCGCTGACCAAGACCGGCGCGGTCGGCCCATGCGTGTCGATGGTAAGCGTGGCTGCGGACGACGCCACGCTTGTTTTGCCCGAGACCGTGTCGGTCGCGGTCAGGCTGTGCTTTCCATCGGTCAACGCCGCGGTGGTGTAATTCCACGCACCGTTGCTGCCAACTGTTGCTGTGCCGAGCTTGGTCGTGCCGTCGAACACCGTCACGGTGCTGCCAGCCGCCGCCGTGCCGGTCAGGGTCACGGTGTTGTCGTTGGTGACGTGATCGCCCGACGTAATGTGCGGTGCATCCGGCGTCGGCTGAGTGGGTGGCGGCGTGGTTGTCCCGCCCCCGGTATTCGCAGAGGTGTTGAGGGTGGCGACTAGCGCTGCGCCATCGTTGACGTTCCCTGTGTAAGTCGGGTTGGTCCCATTAAAATCTGTCGCTCCCCAATAGCCGCCACCCATGTGATTGTTGGTGATGGACACGCCCGTGATGGGGTTGCTGTTGAATTGGGCATCGTCATAAATGGTGTAGCCACCGCCGTACAATAGGTTGTTGTCGACCTTTATATTCGAGATCGGCCCGAAGTAGTTGTCGATCATAATCGCCGATGTTTGCGTGTACTGATTAATGATCGTGTTGTGGCTGATCGTCACATTGGATACACCGCCGTCGATCTGGATACCGTCGTAATGTGGGGATCCGGACGCGAGCAGTCCGTGTATGTAGTTATCCTGGATCGTGGAAGGCCCTGCTACCGCGATACCATTCTCGACGTTGTAAATGTTGTTTCCGATGAAGGTCCCCTGACCAAGAATACCGCAATCGCCGTCATTTCCGGAGCCCACTCCATTAATCGTGCAATTTTGGACAACTGCCCCTGTGATCCCGGTGGCAATTTTTACTACAGCGAAGTCCGACGATGTGATCTTGCAGTTGATTAAGGTCACGTTCGGAGCATTGATAAAGACAGGGCCCGTGATATTCAGGCCGGAAATCACCGTGCCGGCCTTCGTGATCGTGAGACCACCAGACGGCGTAAGCGTTACGCCCGCTGGAACACCCGTATTTGTACCATCCGGCCATCCACCGGTAGAAGTTGTTGTAGCCAAAGTAAGTCTCCTTTATGGGTTCTGCAGCGATTGGCAGCTGGACCCGCGCTCAAATTTCGGTTGTCCCCGAGCGACGGAATCAGCAAGACCAAACTGCCCTGCATTACGGTTTGGAAATGGTCGATTGCGGACGGCTTTTTTGAGACGACACCGGGGCTTGGCTAAGGCCATTTACTCACGCCCCTCGCCAAAATTCGGTGGATCAAGTCGAGTGCTTCCACGGCTATAAATTGGTTAACGGTCAGATAACTCGTCGATTTTTCAAAAATTGTTAGCGAAGACGGTTAAATCGACGGAACTGTTGACCCTGAGCGACACCTGCAAATTGACTGGGCTCGACCTAGATCATCTTGCCAGCTAACTTCCGAACGGGAATTTTCAAACCGGCCAAAACCGGAATTAAATCCTACTTTCTGATTCTTGTTCAGGAATTAAATCTTATCACCTGTGGCTTCCTCACCTAGAAGAGTGGGTCAAGGCATTTCGAGATCATTCAAAAGGATAATGCCCCCGCCTTAAATATTACTTTTCAACATACTTTCGATTTTATCGGTGATAGGGCCATCGAAAATTCAGATCCTTATATATCAGCGCCAGTATATCCAATCAGGTTAGTGTCTTAGCGGGCGAGCCAATGCCTGTCGCAACCAGCAGACGCGACATGACGCCCCATGCCCCACCATCTTATTTTGCGCGTTGATTGTTCCGAGGAGTTGCAGCGTCGCCTGCCAAGGACATCATCCGCTTAGAACCGCGGCAGGATCGACATTCGTAAGCGCTGTCTCCACGTCACAACCTTGAGGTCTTGCTTTCGATAGGCTGCTGAATTCCTGTTCAAGCCGCCCATCAAAACGGAATGATGCCGCCCGCCGTAACGGAATGATGCCGCCCACCGGAACGGGATGATCCCGCCCCGGGTCTGGAACGGCGACGAGCTCCACCGCTGGCCTGTTTAAGGTCGCTCCTTTGGCAATCCCAAGGAGCGATCGATGCCAGCGGAGAGAGTTGCGATACGCCAGGCGCGCGAGATCATTCGTTTGAAGTTTTCCGCTGGTGTCTCGACACGCGAGATCGCGCGGCGTCTCGGGCTCGCGCCTTCGACGGTTCGGGAGACGTTAATTCGGTTGGAAGATGCCGGCCTTGTCTGGCCTTTGCCGGAAGGAATGGGCGATGCCGACCTGGAGGCGGCGCTTTACGCCAACCGCAGGAGCAAACGGGGACATCGCCGCCACCCCGAGCCGGATTGGCCCGCGGTCCACCGGGAATTGAAGCGCAAGCACGTCACGCTGCTGATTGTCTGGGATGAATATGTCTCCGCGAACCCGGGCGGTTACAGCTATTCGCGTTTTGCGAACTTTATCGCGGCTTTAAATCGAAGCTGTCGCCGACGATGCGGCAGACCCACATAGCCGGCGAACGGCTGTTCGTTGATTATGCGGGTGATGGTGTGCCGGTCGTGGTCGACCGGCTGACCGGCGAAATCAGGACCGCGCAAATCTTCGTCGCGGTGCTGGGCGCGTCGAGCTTCACGTTCGCGCATGCGGGCTGGACCCAAGCGCTTCCGGACTGGATCGATGCCCATGTCCGCGCCCTGGAGGCGATCGGCGGTGTTCCGCATTTGCTGGTGCCGGACAATACCAAAACCGCCGTCATCAAGGCCTGTCTCTACGATCCCCAGGTCAACCGCACCTACGCCGAGATGGCAGCACATTACGGCGCCGCCGTTCTTCGGCGCGGCCGAGGCGGCCACGGGACAAAGCCAAAGTTGAGCAGGCAGTTCTTATAGTCGAGAGATGGCTTCTCGGGCGGCTGCGCCATCGAACCTTCTTCAGTTTAGCGGATGTCAACGCGGCGATCGCCGATCTGATGACGCATCTCAACGAAGAGCGTCCGATCCGGCGGCTCGGCGTGACGCGCCGGCAATTGCTCGAACAGATTGATCGCCCGGCACTGAAGGTGCTGCCGACCGAACCTTACGAGTTCTCGGAATGGCGCACCTGTCGCGTCGGCATCGATTATCACATCGAGGTCGCCGCCCATTATTACAGCGTCCCGCATCGCTTCGCCCGCGCCGAAGTCGATGCACGTCTGACCGCGCGGACGGTCGAGATCTTCCTCAAGGGCGAACGGATCGCCGCGCACATGCGCGGAGCGGCAATCACAAGCACACGACCATCCCCGAGCACATGCCTTCCAGCCACCGTCGATATGCCGGCTGGACGATCGAGCGCATCCGCGCCGACGCCCGCCTGGTCGGACCGGCGACTGCGGCGCTGTGCGAACTGATCCTCGAACAGCGTCCGCATCCGGAACAGGGCTTTCGTGCCTGTCTGGGGGTCGTCCGGCTGGCCCGTCCGTATGGCGCCGAGCGCCTCGAAGCCGCCGCCGAGCGCGCCATCGACATCGGCGCACGCACTTATGGCTCGGTCAAATCCATCCTCGACAACCACCTCGACCGGCGATCCGCGCAAAAGCGCGCCACGGACGGAACGCCGATCCTGCACGCAAATATCCGTGGTCCGCGCTACTACAATTAGGAGAACCGACCTTGCTCAAACATCCAACCTACGACCAGCTTTACGCCCTCGGCCTGCATGGCATGGCCAAGGCTCTCGTTGAAATCGCCGCCGCCGGTGAGGCCGACGGCCTCGGCCATCACGAATGGTTGGGGCTCCTGCTTGATCGCGAAGCCTCCTGGCGCCAGGACAAACGCCTCGCGGGAAGGCTGCGCGTCGCCAAATTACGACAGCAGGCCTGCGTCGAGGATGTCGACTATCGCAGTTCCCGCGGTCTCGACCGCGCCCTGTTCCAGAAGCTCGTCGAGGGCGAATGGATTAACGCCCACGACAATCTGGCCCTAATCGGTCCAACCGGCGTCGGCAAAAGTTGGCTGGCCTCGGCGCTCGGCCACAAGGCATGTCGGGACAACCGGTCAGTCCTCTACCAGCGCGTGCCTCGGCTGTTCGAGGAACTGGCGCTGGCCCGCGGCGACGGTCGGCATCCCCGTCTTCTGCGCAACCTCGGCCGCGCCGACCTTTTGATCCTCGACGATTGGGGATTGGAGCCGCTCGACGCCGCCGCCCGACATGATCTCCTGGAAATCCTCGAGGAACGCTACGGACGCCGCTCCACGATGATTACCTCCCAGCTTCCAGTAGACCGATGGCACGAAATAATCGGCGATCCGACCTATGCCGACGCCATCTTGGATCGTCTCGTTCACAATGCCCACCGCATCGAGCTCGCCGGCGAAAGCATGCGCCGGACACGAGGCAAACAGAACCAGAAGGCTTGACCAACCACCATCGCCGGTGACACAAATCTATCGGCCAGCGAGGCTCGCGACCCGGGCGGCATCATCTCGTTATGGTGGGCGACATCATTCAGGAATCCCGGGCGACATCATCCCATTATACCCGGGCGACTTCGTCGGAATCCGCAGATATCGCCCCGGTCCAAATAGCGCAGCCGGAAACATGCCGCGTTCGAACGCAGCCGGAGGCCGTTGGCGTCGAGTTCCGCACATTTGGCCACGCTGGCGCTGGAGCATGGTCTTACGCTCGTCGGAAATCGCGCGAAATCCCGTTGCATTGGATAAACCCCTCGCCCTGGCATCAGCGCGGTGGTCGTCGAGTGGGTCAACTATTTGCGGCAAGATCAGCTCTGGGGGTTAGACGACCCACTGTTTCCCCGCCACGAAGATTGCGGTGGGAGACGGCCTTCGGTCGTGGCCGGACTGGATCTGGAGCAGCGCCGGTCCGATCTGGACCATATTCAAACAAGCGTTCGTGACCGCGGGGTTGCCATACTTGAACCCTCACAGCTTCAGGAAAACGTGGGCGCTTTTTGGGGAACGCCGGAGGAGTACAAGACTTGGTCGCAAAATCCCCATGAGCATGTACTCATGTACTGATGACCAGGCCCGATTGAATTTTCGGTAAGGACACACCCGCTATCCGGATTTAAAGCGAGGGACAGACCTCATCCCGCTGATCTGCAATCGCTTGCAGTGCGGGGCCATGCGTGTCCCGCACCAGGGTCCTTGCGATCCGCAAAATCCGATCTGCGCCGCTGCTTATCTCTGGTCGGTGAGCCACGCTAATGCGTGTCATTTGGAGGCGCTTGAGGCTATCATTGATGTGTTTCTCGTTGTCAACGTCGAGATGCGCTGTGCCCTCATCAAGAAAGAGGATTCGCGGCTGTCGATAGAGTGCTCGCGCGAGCATCACTCGCTGCTTCTGCCCGCCTGACAACGAGCTGCCCATGTCCCCGATCAGGCTGTTGTAGGTCATCGGCATCGCCATGATCTCTTCATGGATCCCCGCCAACTGCGCGCACTGGATCATCCGCTCCTGATCAAAGGACGGATCGAAAAAGCAGATGTTATCGGCGATGGAGCCTGAGAGGAGCTGATCCTCCTGCATCACCGCCCCGACGTGCTCGCGATAGGCTCTGGGTCCCATCGTCGAGAGCGGGATGCCATCGATCAGCACTTCCCCTGTTGTCGGCTCCATCAGCCCGAGCATGATCTTGATGAGGGTCGTTTTGCCCCCACCTGAGGGCCCCATAATGGTCACGAATTCCCCTGGTTCGATGATGAAGCTGATATCTTCAAGGACAAAAGGCTCCGTTTCGGAATAGTGGAAAGACACGTTTCGAAGCTCGATCCGGCCCTGGATCTGACGCGTGTAGGCCACGAGCTGGTCATGCCCGCGCTCGATCGGGCTCAAGGCGATATCAGCCAAGCGCTCGAGGTGCAGTTCAAGAATGCGGAAGTCTAGCGCCTTTTCGACCAGCTGGACGGCCTTCTCGATGAAGTGTTGCTTGTAGCTCATGAAGGCGAAGATCATCCCAATGGTCAGGCTGTTGCTCAGTGCCAGTCTGGCCGCGAGGTAGATCGTGACGACGTTCTCCAGCCCGAACAGGGCGTCGTTGATGGTTGTGAACGCGATCCTCGCGCGGCCGAGACGGACATTGGCAGTCACCACATCGGCATAGCGGTTAAGCCACTGGGTCTCGCGGTCGCTTTCGCGGTTGAAGATCTTCAGGCTTTGAACCGCCCGCATGGTCTCGATGAAAGTCGAGTTCTCGTGGGCCTTGGTCTCAATCGCAGCCAAACTGCGCTTTCGGAACAATCGGTAGAGCCCGAGCCGCAAGACCGCGTAGAGTACAAAGGCCGCCAACACTACGAGCGCGAGCTGGGTGCTGTAGACGAAGATCATTGCCAGAGTCGCCACCGCCATTAGGCCATCGATCGTGGCCGCCATCATGCCTTCGGCGAGGGCACTGCGGATTGGCTCAATGGAAGTGAAACGTGAGAGGATGTCGCCGATGTGCCGCTTCTCGAAATAGGCAATAGGCAGCCGGATCAGATGGCGGAACAGACGGGCGCCAATCTGAAAGTGCAAAACATTCTGCACAATGAGGATGACCAGCGAGCGGATAGCACTCGAGGCAACTTTGATCGCGGCGAGTAGGCCAAAGCCGAGAGCCAGGACGATCAGGAGATCGGCATCGCCCCTCGCGATCACCTCATCGACGGTGAGCTGGAGGTAAAACGGGCTGATAATCACAAAGGTTTCGAGGACAACCGAAAGGATCAAGATCTGGACGAGTGCGTGTGTGCTGCCGCGCAGCTGCGTCCAGAAAGTCGAAAACGGGAGATGTGCTCTCTCGTCTTTGGGGAGAAAACCTTCTGATGGCGAGAGTTCGAGCGCGACACCGGTCAGATGCTTCGAGGCCTCGGCGATGGGAAAAAACCTCTCGCCTGAAGCAGGGTCATGAACCACGATCCCTCGTTTCGTGACTGATTTCAGAACCACAAAATGGTTCATATCCCAATGCACGATCACAGGCAGATGCAGCTGCCTGAGCTGGCCAAGCTCGAAGCGCAGCGGTCGGCAGGCGAAATGCATCTGGCTCGCCACCTGAATCAGGGCCCTGAGTGTGACCCCCTTCAGCGACACCGGATGGCGACGTCGGAGCGTGTTCAGGTCAATGCGGTGGCCGTGATACGAGCTAATCATGGCCAGGCAGGCAAGCCCGCATTCAGCTGCTTCGGTCTGCTGTATAACCGGGAGGTGGCCCCGGCTGGCGAAATTCAAGAGGCCCGCCACGGTTCAAATCGTGAAATCGCTAATGATTTGACTGATCGATTATCTGCAGGACGCTGCCTCCGATAGCCACACCGATCTGAATGGCGATGTTGGTCTGATAGACGCTATTGCCAAAGTGTATCTTGCCGAGGTGTCCCTTGCCAAAGTGTCCAAAGTGTAAGTTCTTCCCAGCAGAGATCGCGTCGAGATCTTCTTCCTGCAATTCCAAGGGCGATGCGCTAGTGTCCATGATAATTCTCCATTGAATTGTACCCGCACACCCCCCTTGTCTCACTCTCGGCCCCGTCGCGCGAATCGTTCCCCAATTATTGGTTAATGCCCAGAAGCGGCCGAGCGTAAATGGCGTATGACAGGTGGTAACAAATAGGGTAGGAGAATTGCCAGGCAAAAGAGGAGCACCCGACAACGGCGAGGGCGCTGCTGTCCTTCCAATTGGTCTAAAGGCCCGGTGGAGGTCCCCGCGGAGCATGTGCTCCCCGGAAGTGCCTCCCGGAGTTCACAGGAAACGGCCGCTGGCGGGCGTTTCGAGCCCATTCAGCGCAATCATGAAACGCTAAAGGATTTCAACTCCCCAAAGGCATTGTCCCCGACGAGAAATACGTCGGGACGGGCAATTCACTGAAGTATTCTCATGGGACACGAGCGTACCAGCACACTCCTCTGCAGCAGCCGAGGAGTGTGCGGGAAATCCGTGATTAGCCGTTTCCCTGACCGAACAGTGTGCGGGGAAATCCGTGATTAGCCGATCGCGTTTCCCTGACCGACACCCTGTATGACTGCCGCAGCTATGCCGGCGATAGCCACGCCAATCGTCGCCGCAGAGTTGATTTGTGATGTGATATCGAGTACTGGCGCGATATTGAGTTGTGTCGCGATATTGAGATTGTCCAAGAGACCTCCAGACACTGCGTCCAGTTCTGCATCGGTCAATTCGATGGGGATCATGATTTCCTCCTAGGATCAGCCGGAAGTCGGCAGCTTCTATGTTTGGGGGCCAAATCAGGGCGTACCCACACACTCCTCCGCGGAGAGCAGCGAAAGAGTGTGCGGGCATCCGTGATCAGCTTAGCTGGAATTAGTGTTTGACTGAGCGACAGCCTGTGTGAAACTCACAGCGACCGCACCTGCCACTATCGCTGACACCTGCGTCGCGTTGTTCGTTTGGCTAAAGATTTGGCTAAGGATACTGCAGTCACGTTCCCGACACCTCCAGACACTGCGTCCAGTTCTGCATCGGTCAATTCGATGGGGATCATGATTTCCTCCTAGGATCAGCCGGGAAGTCGGCCGCTTCTATGTTTGGTGGCTAAATCAGGGCGTGACAACAGCGCATGCGGCTGATGTCCAGGCTCTTTCGGCTGATATCCAAAAGGCGTAGCTGTTTGGTGTCCAACCCATAAGGTGAATACTTCATTTTGTATTTTGTCCTCGACGCTTCCAACGCTACGAGCGACAATGCTACGTTCCCGCTCAAAGGGACCTTTGGGCCATGTCATCGTTTCCGTTTTCGCCGCCTGATTTTGCGTTCATTGCAGCGACGGCGAGCTCAGTCCGGTTGGCCACGCCGAACTTATGCATAATGCGGCGCACATGCACCTTAACGGTGGCCTCCGAGAGACCGAGCTGACGTGCAATTCTCTTATTTGCGTGGCCTTGACGGAGGAGACTGAACACATTCTCCTGTTTGGTTGTAAGGGTTGAGGCGCAGACTCCTCCGTTGACAATTACTTTGCGAAAGCAGCTGGACAGAACGGAGGGGGGAAAAAACGACCCCCCGCTCCTAATGAAAGATAACGCCTGGAATGCTAGCGGCAGGCTCAAGGCTGGTGGGCATGAAACCGACCGCTCCTTCTTCAAAAGCAGCGCATATCTCCTGTGGATCTTCCCGGTCGGAAATAATCACCAAGAGTGCTTGGGGCATAAGCATACGCACGTTTTCGATCAACGCTCGGTGTTGGGCTTCTTCGATTGACCCGCTGCCTACGCTAACAATTATCATTTCGCAGTTGGCAAGCGCGCAACACGTCTCGAGTGGAGCGTCCGGGACAACAGCCTTCACTGCTAGTCCCATTACGTCACCCCAAATTTCTATTAAGCGCGCTGATACCGGCTTGGCGCAATCTTTTCGAATCGATAATCAGGAGATCGGGTTTTTTTACTCGCTCAACGGAAGTACGCATTACCAAGGCCTCCTTCCAAACGATCCCTGATCGCTTTAACTCAGCCTAAGAGATAGCGCACCGGTTAAAGTGTATCATGGTTAATGGGCTGCGTCGTACAGTGCAATTCCGTCGGCAAATATTGTGAATTTGACAGTGGACATTCTCACAAGTGTTTCGGTCATCGATGGGATTGCCGTGCAGGTCGAAGCGATGGTCGATCTGCCGAAGAAATTCTTCCTGGATGAAACGACCCGTGGCTGGGCGGCTCGCGTCAAAAGCCGAACGAACTCGCCAACGAGTACATCGAGAAGCCGTCGGCCGTTCGCGCCGTTCCGGAAGCGGTGACGACCTAATGGAGATGTTGGCCGATGGTCAGAAAGTCATGGCCGCCACTGCACAAATGCTGGCTGGCGGCTGGAAAGGCGGAGAGCACCTGACAGTCTGGAACGGTCGCCCTTCGAGCATCGCGGCGAAACAACGCTGCGTATTGCGACTCGACCGCGTCCATTAACCATCAATAACCGCAAGCCGCACGAGAGGTGAGAAACGTTAACTGCAATGAAAATCTTTTCATTAAATGCGACAGGTTGAGAGGTTTCAAGCACGGTCGATCCGTTAGATTGCCGATGAGCACAAACGGGGCGTAGCCGCATAGGCTCGAAGGGGCCGCCGGCGGCGGGGGCTTGATGGCGGGAGGGCAAGGAAGGTTGGCAATTCGCGCCGTTCACGATCGCCGCCGCAGCGATCATGGGTACGGCCGGCCAAGCCGCAGCCGACACATTGCTCGGCGCGCTCGCCCAGGCCTATCAGGTCAATCCACAGCTCAATTCCCAGCGCGCGATCGTCCGCCAGACCGATGAAGGCGTGCCGCGGGCGCTCTCGGACTATCGTCCGCGTGTCAACGTGACCGCCGGGGTGGGCAAGCAGTTCACCTCGCAGGAGACGGTCGTCGGCCCGGCGCTAATCCAAAAAGACCTGTACCGGACTTCGCCGCGCTCGATCGGCATCACTGCGCAGCAGACGTTGTTCAACGGCTTCCAGACCGCCAACCGAACACGCGCGGCCGAAAGCAACGTGTTCGCCGCGCGCGAGACCTTGCGGGTGATCGAGCAGACGGTGCTGCTCGACGCCGCCACCGTCTATATGGACGTGGTGCGCGATGCCGCCATCCTGGAAGTCCAGCGCAGCAACGTGCGGGTGCTCGGCGAAACCCTGCGGCAGACGCGCGGTCGCTTCAAACTCGGGGAGGTCACGCGTACCGACGTCGCCCAGGCGGAGGCTCAGCTCGCCGCCGGCCAATCGCAGATGCTCGGCGCCGACTCCAACCTGACCACATCAAAAGCCACGTATCGCCGGGTGATCGGATCGGAGCCGGGCCGGCTGGAACCGGGCTTGCCGGTCGACCGTCTTTCGCCGCACACGCTGGCCGCAGCGATCGACGCCGGGATGACCGCCAATCCATCGGTGACGGCGGCCATGTACGGCGTCGACGTGGCGCAGCTGCAGGTGAAGATCTCGGAGGGCGCGCTCTATCCGACCGTGACCCTGCTAGGAAACGTGCAGCGCGCTCCACGACGTCACCGGCTTGATACCCGAGCAGTCCTCCGCCTCCGTGCTCATCAGGGTGACCATCCCGCTCTACCAGGGTGGCGCCGAGTACTCGACAATTCGCCAATCCAAAGAGACGCTGGCACAGCGCCGGCTCGACCTCGCCACCACGCGCGATCAGGCGCGCGCCACCGTCGTCCAGGTGTGGGGTGAGCTCCAGGCCGCCAAGGCGCAGATCCAAGCCGCGCAGGAGCAGGTGAGGACTGCAGAGGTGGCGCTCAATGGGAGTGCGCATGGAGGCACGGCTCGGATTGCGCACCACCTTTGACGTGCTCAACGCCCAGCAGGCTTTGGTCAACGCCCAGGTTAAGCCTGGCAACGGCGCAGCACGATCGCGTTGTCGGGTCATATAAACTCTTGTCCGCCGTAGGCCGGCTCTCGCCCCAGACGCTCGGGCTGCCGACCTCTATCTATGACCCTATGGTGCATTACCAGCAGGTCCGCGACGCCTGGGGGGCGTGCGCACGCCTGACGGGCGGTAGCCCATAGCGGACACGCATCATCAGCTCAGGCGTGAGAGACTCTCGCCGCAGGCTCCGAGCGCGCGCGAGAGCCGCGGACCTGTGCTCGCTCGCGGAGATGAACACGATCCCGCTCCGGTTGAGCGAGACACGGCCGACTCCACGATCGCCAGCATGTGCCGGTTTCCGGGACGGGAGAATCGGAGGCCGATCAAAAGAACGGGCTCATAGGGTGACAAGTGCCGTTACCGCACATCAACCATGGTGCGTGCCTCTTGGTGACGGCCCGGCTTACCGCAGTGTATATTGGACGGCTGCGCAGCGGCATTCTGCGGCTGAGGCGAGGCGCAGCGGAGCTTGCCGCAGATAACGAGAGGCCAGCGCAACGCAGGGCGGCGAGCGATACTCTGGCTGCTACGAGGGGGCTGGTCAAAGCGGTGTGACGCATAAAACTGCCCTTCCGAAAATGCCTCGTTTTAAGGATGTTCTCAGGTGGCGCAGCGGCCCTCATTGTTCCGACAGGAAGCAGTCGATTTTCAGCGGCACAACCGCGAATGGGGCCAGGTCGCACTCCTCCAGCCGCTCTCAATCAAGGTCACGACTTGGTTCATCACCGTGGCCATCGCGCTCATTATCAGCTTCCTCTTTCTTGGACAATATTCGCGAAAGGAAACCGTCGTCGGCTACCTCACCCCGACATCCGGCACCTCGAAGGTCTTTGTGCCTCAACTAGGCACCATTAGAGAGATTCACGTCAACGAAGGGCAGCAGGTCCGCGAAGGTCAAACTCTCTTGACCGTTGACACCGACCAAATCGCGGCGAACGGTCTGGACGTCAATGCCACCATGCTCGACACGCTGAGGTCCCAGAAGGACCTGCTGACCGGGCAAATTGCAGCGGAGGAACAGCGCACAAAGTCAGAGCGGGAGCGCCTGACAGCCATGATCGATGGCCTCGAGATCGAGATATCTCAGCTTCAGGCGCAGCTAAAAATTCAGGGTGAACGCATCCGAGTCGAAGAAGAGTTCGTCGCATCCGCGGCCGAGCTCAGAAAAGAAGGCTACATGGCGGATGCCGACTTCAAACGCCGGCAAGTTACCTTTCTCGAGCAAAAGCAGAGCCTAAACTCGCTGAATCAGCAGCTCGCCGCGCGGCAGAACCAGCTGACCGAGACCCGCTATTCCCTTCAGCAACTTCCAACCGTTATGGCAGGCAAAATCCAAGGCCTACGCAGTGAACTCGCGACAACTGAGCAGCGCATCGCCGAGATCAGCGGCCGCCGCGCTTACGTCATCCGAGCTCCAGCTGCCGGGCGCGTCTCGATGCTGCAGGCCACCGTCGGTCAGTTTGCGGACCCACGGCGCTTGCAGATGGAAATCGTTCCGAACGAGAGCGTTATGCAAGCCGAGTTGTTTGTCCCGACCCGAGCCATAGGCTTCGTGCAGCCCGGACAGGAGGTCAGAATCCTGTACGAGGCGTTTCCGTATCAGCAGTTCGGCACATACAGCGGCAGGGTGCTCAAGATCTCGCAGACGATCCTAACCAAGTCCGACACTTTGGACCGATCGAGCTCAAAGAGCCCGCCTACAGGATCACAGTCGCGCTCGACCGGCCGGACATCGACGCCTACGGCAAGAAGATACCACTTCAGGCTGACATGCTCCTGCGGGCCGATATCATCCTCGAGAAGCGCTCGCTGATCAGCTGGCTCCTCGATCCTTTGCTGAGCGTCAGGATGTAATCGTGGCAATCCGGCCTGTAGTCTCCGGACCGGAACTCTTAGAAAAGATGTTACCTCAACGGCCAAATCCCTCCCGCTTGGCAGGCATTAATTCCACGAACAATGACTGCGGGAGGCCCTGATGTCCGTCAATAGTCGCACCGGACGAGGATTTCGCATCCGTTGTCCGGTATGCGCTGGAGACAACTAAGCGAGGCCACCGTTGCAAGTTGCCGTAAAGAGGGCGTCTGAGATTGACCCAAACGGCCCTCCCCCGCGCTGCTAAAGCGCGCGCTTGACGTCATCGCTCGTCTTGGGCCTTCGACGCAGGTTAACCAAGTTAAGCCGCGGTCCGAAATGGTTGCGGGCCCTGAAGTCGAAAAAAGCTTGCCACCCTTGAGGCTGAACTTGATCAGATACGCCGTGAGCGCAACGACCTGATGCGCGGTCCCCGGCGCTCCAAGGCAAGATTTACTGATTGCCATTTGCCATGACACCAAGGAAAATGCGGACGTCGGATATGGGCACACATATGCAAGTCGGCAGGCTGGCTGATCCCAAATCGAACTCCCCTGCATGTTGCGAACCGCAAGACGTCAATTGGGCGCCTGAGTCTTTAATCCGACATTTCGGCGCAGAGATCCGCAAATCGAGACAACTGCCAGCGTCTTTGAAGCTCGGCGTTATCGGCCCGCTCGAGCTCAGACTGACCCGTTGTAAGACGCTTGAAGAAACTTCGATACCACGTGTTCTATAAACACGGTCTAGCCGTCGCCGACATGACTGCTAGATTCACACGGCGCGATCGAGAGCCTTTCGACAGCATATGCGATCACCTGATGGTTGTGGATTTGCTCTGGACGACGATTGATCACCGGCCGGTTGCCGGTCATCGGCACCTACCGTTTGCTGCGACAGGATATAGCAGAAAAGCATGGAGGTTTTTACAGCGCGCAAGAGTTCGACATTTCCTCCTTACTGACGCGGCATCCAGGATTGCGGTTTGTTGAGCTTGGATGCTCATGCGTGCTTCCTGCCTACCGAACCAAACGAACGATCGAGTTGTTGTGGCACGGCGTGTGGAGATACGTTCGCGAGCATCACCTCGACGTCATGATTGGCTGCGCCAGCTTTGACGGTATCGACACCGCGCGTTTGGCACGCCCGCTGTCGTTTCTGCATCACTTCGCTCGTGTCCCGGCGCCCTGGCATGCCGCCGCGCATGCATTACGGCGGATCGAAATAAATCGGATAGCGAAAAGCGAGATCGACATCAAGGCCGCGTGGCATGAACTGCCGCCACTGATTAAGGGCTATCTCTGCGTCGGTGCTTTCGTCGGCGATGGTGCGGTGATCGACCGGCAGTTTGGCACCACCGATGTTTTGATTATCTTGCCTATATCGATGAAATCGTTTCTTCGTCGGTCCCCTCCGGTTGACCGCCTTCTTTTTTTGACCGCGGTGTCAGTAATCTCCAGGAAATCGATCCCGGCGTGCTTATCGGCGGCGACTGGACAGCCCTTTTGCTTCAGCTCCGGTGTACGTTATAGCCGGCCAAACAGCGCCCCGACGAAAAGCCCGAGATTGTCGATGAAGCTTTGCCGGTAGACACCGGACTTCCAGAGCAGCCACAGCCGCATCGGCCATGCGGCCTGACGGATCCTGGCATAATGGTCGAGGACGAGTGCATTGTGCGGCGTTAGCAGGTTTCGCATCCTGCCCAGCACGTTGAGGTTGACGTCGTTCCACATCACCATGCGGCCGGACGCGAATGCCGACAAGCGAACAAGCCGCGCCCGCAGACCCTTATTCGCGCCAACAAGATTTAGCCCATGCTGCCTGTATCGGAGGCTGGGCCAGGGATCGTAATGCGCGGTGCCGCCGATCCCCGTCACGACCTGATAGGTCCACCAATCGTGCGACACCAGTGCAACGTCGGCCGGCGTGGCCCGAAGCGCCAGCCGCGCCGCCCGATTGAACACCATGGTGTTGCCGCCGCCGATGTTTTGCACCAGCGCATTCTGAAAGGTCGGCGCGCGCACGAACAGCGGTGAGAAGCCAATCGGCGCGCCGCCCTCTTCGATCAACTCGGTTCGCGTAAAATACAGAGCCGGCTGATCGGTCGGACGCGCTTCGAACCAGCTCACGGCTTTCGCAAGTTTCTCCGGAAACCAGACGTCGTCCTGATCGCTGTAGGCGAACAGGTCACCGTCGATATCGTCAGATCGGACCAGCGACACGAAGTTCTGCCAGAAACCCGATCTGCGGCCCTCGCCGCACCACGACCCGCTGGGGAACCTGCTTGGCAAACTCTTCGATGATCTTGATTGTATCGTCCGTCGAGCCGTCGTCGGACACCAGCAATTCCCAATTGCGATAGGTCTGCGTCCGATAGGAGTCGAGTTGCTCCTGAATAAATGCCGCGCCGTTTCTGGTCGCGAGCAGAATGACGACTTTAGGGCTTGCTAACGGCAATTGGGATGGTTCCTGATTGAGCCTCTCGCAGTCATCAGCGCGGCCGCGCCGGAGATCCAGACCCGTCTCTTAGACCATCCATCTTGATCTTCAAATCGCGGATGAAAACCCCGCGGATTCCAGCCGAAATCGCGGACCGCCGGCGCGGCGTCGAACACCATGTCCTTTGCCATCCGGGCGCCCATCGCGGCATTTGCATTCGGAAAGAACGGCTTCGCCAGCGCAAATGCCAGCCGCCAGACAAACGGCGGCGCGGATATGATCCGGCGCGGCTTGCCCAGCGCGTCAAAAATCCGACCGACCATCTCACGATAGCTGATCGTCTCGCCGCCCGGCAGCGCATAGGTTTTGCCGATTGCCGCGTCGCTTGCGGCCGCGGCAATGGCGCCGATCGCCAGGTCTTCCGCATGCACGGGCTGCCGCAGCCCGGCGCCGTTGCCCATCAAAGGCAGCACCCCGAACCGTCGAATGAGCCGCGCCAGCCGCGAGACGTTGCCGTCGCGGCCCTCCGCATAGATGATGGTCGGGCGCAGGATGGTCCAACCGACGTTGTAGCGCTCGCATGTGGCGATCAGCCGCCTCTCGCCCTCCGCAAGCCGCTGCAGCAGCTCGCGCTCCGACGCGACTTCGGATTCTATCTTGGTGACGATGCTGGTGGAGGTGAAGGCGACGACGCGCTTCAGGGCCGTCGTATAGATGTGCGGCAGCGCATCCGCCAGCAGGCCGATCTCCGCCGTGCAATACAAGGTCTCGAACGAAGGCGGCTTCAAGGTTTCGGGCGTGGCGAGATCGCCCTGGAGCCACACTACTCCGGAACTGCGGTGCTGCGCCCGGGACAACGCCAGCGGCGTTTCGCCGGACCTGACCAGATGCTCGACGATATAGCCTCCGACGATCCCGGTGGCGCCTACAACGAAACTCTGCATCCTGGTCAACTCACTGCGCCGGCGCGTGTCGGCGCTTCATCGAACAACGCGATCAGGACCTCCTATATCGGTCTATCTGCTTGACGCCAATCACCTCCCGCCGCTAAGGCGACGGTCGCGCAGGTTAGTGAGGAGGCAAACCTTTCGCGCTCGACCGGCCCGGTCCGGGCGGCTGAACTCGCGTGCAACAAATCCGCTGGACCGGCCATCATATGTGCCACCGACAGGACGTACCGAGGGGCATGACAAGAAGCAAAGTTTACGCGAAAAGTACAGTCTCCTGGCTCGACTGGCCTTCCCATCCGAGCTTCTTCCGACGAGGTGTCACTTTCCGTCTGCCCCAATATTTTCACTTATGGGGGGCTTGCGTCGAGCAAGCGTGCTTTTTGCACTCTCCAGCCGAGCGGATCCAGCGGAGATCGGGTTCTCCATGAAGAAGCCGTGTGCGGTACGAATGAGGCTGGTCAAAAAAGGCTTGGCCGATGTGGTAAGGAGACCCCAGATGCGCTATCAGCACTCCGGGTTTTCGCAAAAAAATCGGGGCCTTTCGCCTGTTGGTTACTCAATGACGCCGCTGACAAATTTGAACTCGCGTAACTTGCTAATCGCGATTCATGACGCGGTTGCGACGACGGTTGCGGTCCTCGCCAGCCTTTATCTACGATTCGAAGGTGACCTTCTCGCCGATCGGCTCCCGGTGCTGCTGCTCATTCTCCCGGTTTTCATCGTACTCAGCGTCATCGTTTGCTATGTCTTTAATCTGACGACCACAAAGTGGCGATTCATTTCGTTTCCGGACTTGCTGAATATTCTCGGCGCGGCGACGACGCTAACTATAGCTCTCTTGGTGCTGGATTATGTTTTTGTCGCCCCGAACGTCCTTGGCGCTTTCTTCTTCGGCAAGATTACGATTATCCTTTTCTGGTTTCTTGAAGTATTTTTCCTAACCGGATCACGTTTTGCCTATCGTTATTTTCACTACACACGCGCCCTTCATCATGCTCGGGAGAAGGATGCAGCGCCGACCCTATTGATAGGCCGAGCCGCAGATGTCGAAGTTCCGTTGCGCGGTATCGAAAATGGCGTTATGAAACGGCTATGGCCGGTCGGCGTGCTATCGCCCTCGCTCGCCGATCGCGGGCACTTGATCCGGAACGTTCCAGTGCTAGGGGGGCTTGACGATCTCGAGGACGTCGTTCGCGATTTTGTCAGGCGTAAGCGGCCCATCGCCCGCGTGGTGATGGCGCCCTCGGCATTTGAACCGGCGGCACATCCTGATTCCATTTTAATGCGGGCAAAGCGCCTTGGGCTGCTAGTCAGCCGCCTGCCATCGCTCGATAGCGGAGACGTCCCGCGGTTGACCCCAGTTGATGTGGAAGACCTCCTGCTGCGTCCAATCGAAAACATCGATTATACGCTCCTTGAATCGCTCGCTAAGGATAAGTCCATCATCGTCACTGGTGGAGGTGGATCCATTGGTTTGGAGATTTGCGAGCGCGTCCTGAAATTCGGCGCGGCAAAGTTGCTGGTGATTGAAAATTCCGAGCCTGCACTTTGTGCGGCAATGGAACGCCTCGGCGGGCGCGAGACTAACGCCATAGTCGAGGGTCGTATTGCGAACGTCCGGGACCGGAATCGTATCTTGCAAGTCATAGATGAGTTCGAGCCGGATATCGTTTTTCATGCCGCCGCGCTGAAGCACGTACCCCTTCTAGAGCGCGACTGGAGTGAAGGTGTGAAGACAAACATCTTCGGATCAATCAATGTCGCCGATGCGGCGTTGGCCGCTGGCGCTGACGCCATGGTCATGGTCTCGACCGATAAGGCGATTGAGCCGCTCTCGATGCTAGGGCTGACCAAGAGGTTTGCCGAGATGTATTGCCAGGCCCTCGATCGGCAACTGGCATCTGAGCCGCCCGGAAAATTGCGGATGCGATTGATTTCCGTAAGATTCGGCAACGTGCTGGCATCGAATGGTTCCGTGGTGCCGAAATTCAAGGCCCAGATTGCGGCGGGCGGCCCGGTGACGGTGACACATCCCGATATGGTTCGGTATTTCATGACAATCCGTGAAGCGTGCGATCTGGTTATTACCGCAGCGGCGCACGCTTTATCGCCAGTGCGTCAGGATGTGTCGGTCTACGTGCTTAATATGGGCCAGCCCATCAAAATCGTTGATCTCGCTGAGCGCATGATCCGGCTTTCTGGGCTAGAGCCCGGCCTCGATATCGAAATCGCTTTTATCGGGACACGACCGGGGGAGAGGCTAAACGAGATCCTGTTCGCAAGCGAGGAATTTACCATCGATATAGGAATCGCGGGCATAATGGCGGCAAAGCCGAACGAGCCGCCAATGCGGACACTGCGAAAATGGATCGAGGCGCTAGAGCAGGCGACAGCGAAAGACGATCGCGCCACTATCAGAGTGGTATTGAAAGATGCGGTACCTGAATTCGGGTCTCGCTCCGTTTGATAGCGCTCTCGCGGACCGCTGGCCGAGATGCCCATGGGTTGTTCCCTGTTATCCGCGATGCGGGCTCCATGCACCTTGTTCGCGCCGTGCCAGCTAACAGAGCGCGGCTTCCAGTGGAGGGCGACCAGCGAAACACGGTCACAGCGCGGCTATAATTTGCTTGAGGCCAAATGCAACCGCCGTTTATCGCCTTCGCGATTGTAGGTTCTGCTTGCGGCTCGCGGCTGTAGGTACCCACGAGTTGGTTTCCAACCTGGCTGGCCGTCACTCGCGTGCAAACCGGAAAGCCTGCGGCTGCGCCGTAAGCTGCTGCATCGGGGCCGGTGTCCCGCCGACAGTCGGGCTCCAGCGCTGTCACCCACCCGCAACACTCGGCAAAAACCGTCCAATGGAACTTTTGCCGCCACCCACAGTCGTGTCGGTGCTGCTATTCTATTGCGAAGCAAAGGGGGCATGGATGAAAAAGGCATTGCTCGCGAGTGCTGCGCTAGGAACGCTTTTGATCGGAAGTCCGTCGCTCGCAGCGGATCTCGGGGTGAGAGGGCCTTGGGTCGCAGCAATCCCGGTCTTTACTTGGACCGGCTGCTATGTCGGAACTCATGTCGGCGGAGGATGGGCTGACGAGACGATCACCGCTCCGGCGATAGTGCCGGGTGTTTCCGTTACAGGTCACACAGCCGGCGTTCTCGGCGGTGGCCAAGTCGGTTGTAATCTTCAATTTGCCCCCAATTGGGTAATCGGCATCGAGGGCGAGGGATCAGCAGCCGATATCAAAGGTGACACGAACCAGACAATACTGGGAATCACCGGAACGGCATCCGCTAAAACGGATTGGATTGCGAGCGCGACGGCACGGCTCGGCTATACATGGGATCGCTGGCTGATATACGGCAAGGGCGGCGCGGCCTGGGCTCACAACAACTATACTCTTTCAATTCCCGGTTTTCCCCGAGCACGAGACAGCCAGTGACACACGGACCGGCTGGACGGTCGGCGGCGGCGTTGAATGGGCGTTTTGGAGCAACTGGTCAATGAAAGCCGAATACAATTACTACGATTTCGGCACGAGTTCAGTGACATTGGTCGGGACATTTGCCGGCGTCCCAATCGAGGTTCCAGGCATCGAAATTCGGCAGAGGATTTCAGTAGGAAAGTTCGGGGTCAATTATCGGTTCTGAGCGCATAGCCCACACGCGAGGGCTTCGCGGAAGATGCCCGGGTTCGGAAAGAGAGTTGCTCCTTCAAGGATCGAAACGGTATCATCAGACGATGTCGCGACGAGACAACTATTACGACTATATCCGTGCGCTTGCCGCGTTGCTCGTTTTTTTCGCACATAAGGGACAGATGCCGGGCGGCTCCATCGGAGTCAGCATCTTTTTCTGCCTGAGTGGTTTTCTTATTACGCAGATATTGATCGGTCTGCCGTCCCTCACAATTTCCAATGTTGCAAAGTTTATATTCCGGAGATGGATGCGGATATATCCGCTCTACGTCTTTACGATTGGGGTGACGTATTTGCTGATGCAGCACTATCGCCCCGAATCGCTGAGTGATTTCGCGTCTGCTCTTCCAGGGATGCTGACCTTCACAAGTAACACAGCTTCATGGACAGGATTCGCGGCCGGGGTGGGATGGACCTTGCACGCAGAATTCTGGTTTTATGTGTTCTTTCCGATCATCTTTATGCTGACATACAAGCGCGGGTTACTTCCGCTCACCATTGGTTTCCTGATCGTTGCAAGTATTCTCTCGAAGATTTTCGCGGGAGCCGGCGAGCCGGCCAAGTGGCCCACTGGCAACGATCAATGGTTGACCGTGATCTATCTCGATCAACTGATGTACGGTGTGATTTGCGCATTTTTGATCGCAAGGCACTCATCATTTGTGAAGCTCTTCTCTTCAAAATGGTGGGTTTGGGGTGGACTCATCATCATCCTTGCGATGGCAAAGCTGTGGCCGTTCAAAGCCTTGGATGTCTATTGGTATTTGCGGTCAAGTGCAGCGGCGTTGCTCTGCGCAGTCGCGATACTGCATCACGAAGCCAACCCGAAGACATCGAAAGACAATTTCATCGCGTGGATCGGTCGAATATCATTCTCGATCTATCTGGTCCACGCGATCGTGCTTGATTACGTTCCAACAGGTGAGCTATTGCCAAAGCTCGATACGCCTCTGATGGTGGCGATCATATTGGCGCTGTCATGGCTCACTGAAAAATATGTGGAGCGGCCCGGTATTAGACTCTCGAAATGGCTGGCGCCATTCACTTCAAAAAGTACGACCGAAAGACTTCCCGAGCCTAAAATGGTAGCGCCGTTTCCGTGATTTGGGTCGAGATTTGCGACGTTGACGTGCACTCAATGCAAAGGGTCCAGCGGCTTATCATCGAAAGCGCCACGCCTGCGACTTGGTGCGCGCCAAAGAAGATGGCACATTGCGTCTTTTCGCTGCGCTGCACGGAATTTGGTCGCTATGGGGGCATAGCGGACATCGAGTAAGCCGCACCAATCAATCTCGATTTATGAGTACGCGTCCTTCTAGCCAGGTTGAACCTCAACAATAAACTGATGAATTTCTCGAACAACCTTACTGTCAAAACCCTGTTGCTTGAGAAGGCCTGCGATCTTTGGGTTCAGCTCGGCGAAAAGCACCTGGTGATTTGGATAAGTGACGTTCAGGCCGGGTAAGTCATCGCTCCATGCGCGTAGGCCGCCATCCTGAGTATGCGCAATTCTTACCGTGACAACTCTTAGTTGGCTATCATCCATCTCATTTCCGGTTCTGGTAGCGCTAAGCACCGACTTCAGGATAGCTGATCGACATGCACTGATGTGGGCAGTTGCAAATAAAAGTTCGTGCGCTGATAATAAACTTCTCGCCTAGTCCTGCAAGGATGATTTGCAATCGCGCTTCCACCGCATTTCTTCGAGAGCAAGCTACAGACGTAATGCAATGGCGCTTCAAGAACCAACCAAATTTGCGTGCATACAGGATGTAGAAATGAGCGGTGGTACTGCGATTTCCCCGGTCGGGTTGGCTACCGAGGCGGCGGAATAGGATTTGCAGCGTGCCAATTTTATAACGGTCAGTTAGAATGACAGCCTGACGAGCCTGGGTTACGCCGCGGTGGCCGATCAATTCAGAGGCCCGCGACTGCGGCTTGCATTGCAATGAGGTCCAACAATTGCTTTCCCGATCACGGCCCGCCTGCGATCAGCTATTGAATTTATGATGGAACTGACCCAGAGAGAGCTCTTGTCTGCTGTCCTGTGTGGAGTCGTTTGAATGGCTTTCCCGCGTGCCTCGCAAGCCCTGTCCCGCTTCACCGTGCTCGATCTCACCCGCGTCCGCGCCGGGCCGACCTGCGTGCGGCAGCTGGCTGACTGGGGCGCCAATGTCATCAAGATCGACGCGTTGATGGAGGATGCCGGCGGCGAGCAGCCGGGCGGCCCGCGCCACGGTTCGGACTTCCAGAATTTGCACCGCAACAAGCGCGCGATGACGCTCAATCTCAAGGATCCCAAAGGCCTCGAGGTATTCCGGCGTCTTGCGGAAAAGGCCGACGTCGTGGTCGAGAACTTCCGCCCCGACGTAAAGACGAAGCTCGGCATCGATTACGAGAGCGTTCGCAAGATCAACCCGCGCATCGTCTATGGCAGCATCTCCGGCTTCGGCCAGGACGGCCCCTACCACAAGCGCCCGGGCTTCGATCAGATCGCGCAGGGCATGGGCGGGCTGATGTCGATCACCGGCGCGCCGGGCGAGGGTCCGATGCGGGTCGGCATTCCCGTCGCCGACCTCACGGCCGGGCTGTTCTGCGCGATGCGGCATTCTCACGGCGCTGCTGGAACGCGAGGTCTCCGGCGAAGGCCAGTGGGTGCAGACCTCGCTGCTGCAGGCGCAGATCTTCATGCTGGATTTCCAGGCCGCGCGCTGGCTGATGGAAAAGGACGTCGCCAGGCAGGCCGGCAACAATCACCCGACCAGCATTCCCACCGGCGTGTTCAAGACCTCGGACGGCTACATCAATATCGCCACCACGGGGGGCAGGATCTGGGAGCGCTGCGCGCAGGCGCTCGGCGCGCCGGAGCTTGTGACCAATCCCGACTACGCCACCGCTCCGGCGCGCTCGAAGAACCGCGACGCGCTCAATGCCGAGATCGGCAAGCTCACCGAAAAGAAATCCACCGAGACCTGGGTCAGGGAGCTCAACGCCGCCGGCGTGCCCTGCGGCCCGATCTATTCGATCGACCAGATGTTCGAGGATGCCCAGGTCAGGCATCTCGGCATCGCCCAGGACGTGCCGAACGCCGAGAACCGTCACATCCGCCTGGTCGGCCAGCCGGTGACGCTGTCGCGGACGCCGAGCAAGATGGCGGCCCGGCCGCCGGAATTCGGCGAGCAGACCGACGAGGTGCTGGCCGAGTTCGGCTTCAGCGCGGACGAGATCGGGGCGCTGAGGCAGGGCAAGGTGGTGTGAGAGCTTTACGCCTTCGCCGGCCGCACAGCCGCCCGACGCTGCCGAACGCCTTGTCGATCACCGGCCAGAACAGCAGCAGGATCGCCAGCGTCGTGATCGAGCCGACCAGGCCGTTCGACCAGAACACCTTCATGTCGCCGCCGGAGCCGATCATCGACAGCCGGAACGCGTCCTCGGCGCGGTTGCCGAGCACCAGCGCCAGCGTGAACGGCGCCAGCGGAATGCCGATCTTCTTGAAGACATAGCCGACCACGCCGAAGCCCAGCATCAGCCAGATGTCGAACATCGCGTTCTGGATCGCATAGGCGCCGATCGCGCAGGACACCACGATCATCGGCGCCACCGCGGCGAACGGCACCCGCAGGATCGAGGCGAAGATCGGCACCGTGGTCAGCACCAGCACGAGGCCGACGACATTGCCGAGATACATCGAGGCGATCAGGCCCCAGACGAAATCCTTGTGCTCGACGAACAGCAGCGGGCCGGGGTTGAGGCCCCACACCATCAGCCCGCCGAGCAGGATCGCCGCGGTGCCGGAGCCGGGAATGCCGAGCGCCAGCATCGGCAACAGCGCCGCGGTGCCGGAGGCATGCGCCGCGGTTTCCGGCGCGAACACGCCCTCGATGCGGCCCTTGCCGAAACTTTCGGGGTCCTTGGAAAAACGTTTGGCCAGATTGTAGCCCATGAAGGAGGCCGCGATCGCGCCGCCCGGCGTGATGCCGAGCCAGCAGCCGATGAACGACGAGCGCAGCAGCGTCACCCAGTATTTCGGCAGGTCCCTCCATACCTTCAGCACCACGCGCAGGCTGATGCTGGCGGCATGTCCGCGCAGCGCCAGCCGCTCCTCCATCGTCAGCAGGATTTCGCTGATCCCGAACAGCCCGATCACCGCGACCAGGAAGTTGATGCCGCGCAACAAGTTCGCTGGAGCCGAAGGTCATGCGCAACTGGCCGGACACCGTATCCATGCCGACGCCGGCCAGCAGCAGCCCGAGCGACATCGAGATCAGGGTCTTGTGCTTGGCCTCGCGGCCGAGGCCGACAAAGGAGCAGAACGTCAGCAGATAGACCGCGAAGAATTCCGGCGGCCCGAATTTGAGCGCGAAGGACGAGATCATCGGCGCCAGAAACGTGATCAGGAGCACCGCGACCAGCGAGCCGATGAACGACGAGGTGAATGCCGCGGTCAGCGCTTCGGCCGCCCTGCCCTGCTGCGCCATCGGATAGCCGTCGAAGGTGGTCGCGACCGACCACGCCTCGCCGGGGATATTGAACAGGATCGAGGTGATGGCGCCGCCGAACAGCGCGCCCCAGTAGATGCACGACAGCATCACGATCGCCGACGTCGGATCCATGGTGAAGGTCAGCGGCAGCAGGATCGCGACGCCGTTCGGGCCGCCGAGCCCCGGCAGCACGCCGACGAAAATGCCGAGCACCAGCCCGACCATCATCAGCGCGAGCGTTTTCCACGTCAGCAGGACGGCAAAGCCGTGCATCAACAGGCCGAAGGCTTCCATGAAAATCTATCCTACTTTGCGCATGATCTGATCCGAAAACCGCTGTCCACTTTCCGGGATCATGCGCTAGTAGCCAAAGACCGCTTCGAGCGGTCCCTTCGGCATGATGACGTCAAAGGCGATATCGAAGGTCACGAACATGATGGCGGTGAACAGGAAGGCGGTGAGCAGCGATTTCCACAGCGCGATGCGTCCGACCATACGCATGAAGGCGGCGATCAACAGGAAGCTCGCGACATAGAGCCCGAGAAATTGCATGGCGAGACAAAACAGCAGCGTCGGAACGAACACCGCCATGACGCGCCGGAGCTGCGCGCGCGTGACGAAGGTCTCCGAGGCCTCCTTGCGCGACAGCAAGGCGGCGACGAGGCCATAGAGGCTGGCGCCGGCGAGGATCACCGACAGATAAAACGGGAAATAGCCGGCCTGCGGGCCGGTCGAATCCCAGGCGATGCCGGTGCGCCAGTTGTCGTAACCGAGCGTCAGCGCCAGCGCCATCAGCAGCAGCGAAACCGTGACGTCGACGACACGGGTGTCGGTGACGGCCGGCGAGTCGGCCTCCGGCGCGGTCGGATCGTCGACGACAATTTCAATTTCGGAATCGGACATGAGGTGCTTTCGTTGGCTGGAGATTCGTTGATCGCACGTACGCGAGTGCGGCTTCGTCATGCAGCTCCGCGAAAGCGGATGATCCAGTATCCGCATGGCCAATGTTATTCCGCACGCCGGTGGAATACTGGATGCCCCGCTGAGCCTGTCACGGCGCGCTCGCGCCGACCGGTGGCGGGGCATGACAGCTGGCATCTACTTCGCCACGAACCCCGCTTCCGTCATCAGCGACTTGTTGAGCGCGTCATCCTCCTCGAGGAATTTCAGCATGTCGTTGCCGGTGAGGAAGATCGGCTTCAGCGCCTGCTTTTCCATGTAGTCCTTGTATTCGGCCGTTTGCGTCACCTTCTGGAACAGGTCGACATAGAACGCCTGCTGTTCCGGCGTGACCTTGCCGGGCAGGAACATGGCGCGCAGCATCAGATACTGGACGTCGAGGCCCTCTTCCTTGCAGGTCGGGATATCGTTCCACGACTGGGTCTCGGTCACCTTGGTCTTGTAGGAGATGCGCTCCTTGTCGAACACGCAGAGCGCGCGGACCTGGCCGGCGCGCCAGACCTCGAGATTTTCGGATGGGTTGTTGACGTTGGATTCGGTGTGATTGCCGACCAGCTGCGTCGCCGCCTCGCCGCCGGACTTGTAGGGCAGATAGGAGAATTTCGCGCCGGTCTTCTGCTCCACGAACACGGTGAGAACGTGATCCTCGCGCTTCGATCCGGTGCCGCCCATCTTGAACGGCGAAGCTGGCGGCCTTGGCGGCGGCGATGAATTCCTTCACGGTCTTCGGCCCGGCGGCATTGTCCCACAGCACGAACTGGTCCAGCGCGACCACCGACACCGGCGTCAGCTCGCGCCAGTTGAACGGAATCTTCGCCGACAGCGGCAGCATGTAGATCAGCGAATAGGCGATCAGCACCTTGTTGGGATCGCCTTCGCTGGATTTCATGTACATCAGCGCTTCGGCGCCGGAGGCTCCGCCCTTGAGCGACACCACCATCGGCTGCTTCATCAGATTGTTCTTCTGGATCGCGGCCTGCATCATGCGCGCCATCTGGTCGGAGGCGCCGCCGGCCCCGGCCGCGACCACGATCTCGACCGGCTTGGTCGGCTCCCAGGCCGCCATCGCCGGCACGCTCGCCAGCACCGCCGCCAGCGCGGCCATCGCTTTCATGATATTTCGCACGCGATTTCTTCCCTATGCTCTTGTTTGTAGCGGAGTTATTCCGGAATTCGGATGGCCCGTGTCGTTATCTACGCGGTCTTGCATGGCGCTGAGTTCAAGCAGCGCTTGAACCAGGCGCCTATGACTTTCGCATGAGATTGCAAGCCGTTAGCGGCATCGCCTTCAAGTCACTCTATTTGCCCTTCCAGTTCGGCGTGCGCTTGTTGAGGAAGGCGTCCATTCCCTCGCGGAAATCCTCGCTCATATAGGCGCGAAGGATCAGGTCCTCGCCCTCGTCGCGCGACAGCGTCCGCCGGATGCGGCGCACCGCCTCCTTGGTGACTTCGAGCGTGATCGGCGCGTGGCCCGCAACCAGCTTTGCGGTTTCATCGGCGCGGCGCTGCAGCGTTGCGACGTCAGGCACGACCTCGTTGAGCAGCCCGAGCGCCAGCGCCTCCGGCGCCTCGATCAGCCGGGCCGTAAAGATCAGATCCTTGGTCCGCGCCGGCCCGATCAGCGAGGTGAGCCTGGAGATGTTGGACATCGACAGGCAATTGCCGAGCGTGCGCGCGATCGGAAAGCCGATCCGGGTCGACGCGGTGCCGATCCGCATGTCGCAGCAGGCGGCGATCCCCGCCCCGCCGCCGGTGCAGGCGCCGGCGATCGCCGCGATGGTCGGCACCCGGACCTGTTCCAGCGCGCCCAGCACGCGATCGATCCGCGCCTCATAGTCGAGCGCGTCCTGCGACGGTCTTGAAGGCGCGGAATTGCGAGATGTCGGTTCCCGAGGCGAATGCCTTGTCGCCGGCCCCGGTCAGGATCATCGCCTTGATCGAGCGGTCGGCGTTGATGCTCTCGCAGATCGCCGCCATCCGCTCGTACATCGCAAAGGTCAGCGCGTTGCGCGCCTGCGGCCGGTTGAAGGTCAGCCGCGCGATGCCGTCCTCGACCACATAGAGCAGGTCTTCGGTCGCAGCTACCGGGGCGTTCATCGCGCGCTCTTTCTGTTCTGGGGATGGCGTCATGCTCAGGCAACCGCGGTCTTCGATTTCGGCATCGGCACCACCTCGCGTCCCTTCAGGACTTCCATGGCGGCGAGCACCCCGCCGCTGCGATGCGGCACCTTGGCGAGATCGAGCCCCATCTCGACGCCCGACAGCGTGCCCATCAGCATCAGATCGTTGAAATGCCCGATATGGGCGATCCGGAACACCTTGCCCTTGATCTTGTTGAGGCCGGTGCCGAGCGACATGTCGAAATTCTCCAGCACCACCTTGCGGAAATGGTCGGCGTCATGGCCTTCCGGCATCACCACGCCGGTCAGCGCCGGCGAATAGGCCTGCGGATCCTGGCACTGGGTTTCCAGTCCCCACGCCTTCACCGCCGCCCGCGTCGCCGCGCTGATGGCGCTTGTGGCGCGCGAACACATTGTCGAGCCCCTCCTCCTCGAGCATGGCGATCGCTTCTTTCAGCCCATAGAGCAGGTTGACCGCAGGGGTGTAGGGCCAGGTGCCCACCTTGTTGTAGGCAATGACTTCCTGCCAATCCCAATAGGAGCGCATCGACGGATTGGCCTTCGCGATCGCCAGCGCCTTTTCCGACACCGCGTTGAAGCCGAGGCCGGGCGGCAGCATCAGCCCCTTTTGCGAGCCGCCGACCGAGACGTCGATGCCCCAGGCGTCATGCTCGTATTCCAGCGCAGCGAGCCCGGAGATGGTATCGACCATCAAGCAGCGCCGGATGTTTTGTCCGGTCCAGCGCTTTGCGGACTTCGAGCGGATGGCGTGACGCAGCCGGTCGAGGTCTCGTTGTGAATGACCATCACGGCCTTGATGCGGTGCTCCCGATCGGCCGCAAGCTTTGCCTCGATCTGCTGCTACATCGGCCCCGCGCCGCCAGTCGCCCGGCAGAAAATCGACGTCGAGCTTGAATTTCTCGGCAATGCCGAGCCACAGCACGGCGAACTGGCCGGTCTCGGGCATCAGCACCTTGTCGCCGGGCTGCAGCGTATTGACGATCGCGGCTTCCCAGGCGCCGGTCCCCGACGACGGATAGATCATGACCGGCTGTTTGGTGCGGAAGACGCGCTGCGCTGGCCGCCATCACCGCAAAGCCAAGCTCGGCGAATTCGGCGCTGCGATGATCCATGCCGGGCATGTCCATGGCCCGCAGCACCCGGTCGGGGATGTTGGTCGGTCCTGGAATCTGGAGAAAATGCCTTCCAGTGTGCAGCACGGTCATAGGGCGTCCTTCCCGGGAGTTTTCTTGCGATTGCGGCGCCCGGATAACACTTTTTGACAGTCCTGTCCCCTCGCCCGGCAGCACTGTTAATTGACCGATCACGCCGTTCACCCGGATATGACCTTGAGCGGCGCCGACGTGTTGGACTGGCTGCGCTCCTCGAGATACGTCATCGCCGCCGCCACGCCGCCGGCGCGATGCGGCACGCCTGCGAGCGACAATCCCATCTCGACGCCGGTCAGCGCGCCCAGCAGCGTCAGTTCGTTGCACTCGCCGAGATGGCCGATGCGGAACACTTTTCCGGCGAGTTTTGACAGGCCCGATCCGAGCGACATGTTGTAATTGTCGAGCACGACTTTTCGGAATTGGTCGGCGTCGTGCCCGGGCGGCATCAGCACCGCGGTGAGCACCGGTGAATATTCTGAAGGCTCCAGGCACAGCACTTCGAGGCCCCAATGCTGCACCGCCGTGCGGGCCGCTGCCGCGAGGCGCTGGTGACGGGCGAACACCGCGTCCAGCCCTTCCTCGAGCAGCATCGCAATCGCTTCGCGAAGCCCGTAAAGCAAATTGGTGGCGGGCGTGTAGGGAAAGAAGCCGTTCGCATTCGGCTTTAACATTTCCTCCCAGTCCCAATAGGACCGCGGCATCTTGTTGGTCTTGGCGGCGGCGCGGGCTTTCTCCGAGATCGCGTTGAAGCCGAGCCCCGGCGGCAGCATGAAGCCTTTTTGCGAACAGCTGACGGTGACGTCGACCTTCCATTCGTCATGCCGGTAATCGACCGAGCCGAGCGAGGAGATGGTGTCGACCAGCAGCAGCGCGGGATGACCGACCTTGTCCATCGCGGCGCGGATGCCGCCGACGCGGCTGGTGACGCCGGTGGAGGTCTCGTTGTGCACCACCATCACGGCCTTGATCGCGTGCGAGGTGTCCTGCGCCAGGCGGGCCTCGATCGCGGCGGGATCGGCGCCGTGGCGCCAGTCGCCGGGCATGAAGTCGACCTCGATGCCCCAGCGCGCCGCCATCTGCCGCCACAGGGTGGCGAAATGGCCGGTCTCGACCATCAACACCTTGTCGCCCGGGCGAGAGCGTGTTGACGATCGCGGCCTCCCAGGCGCCGGTACCCGAGGACGGAAAGATGATGACCGGCCCGGCCGTCTTGAAGATTTTACGGCTGCCTTCGAAAACCGACTTTCGCCAGGTCGGCAAATGCCGGGCTGCGGTGATCGATCACCGGCATGTCCATGGCCCGGAGCACGCGATCCGGAACCGGGCTCGGACCGGGAATCTGAAGGAAATGGCGTCCCTGATGCTTGGTCATGATTTCCTCCGCTCCCCCGATAGAGGCAGCTGGTGTCCCCATATTGCATTCAATTCCGGCGGGCTCAACTAAATTATTGCGTTCAATTTTTGGTCGACGATCCCCTATTTGCGCATTATTGTCCGGCCATGAAACCCCTGATTCCCGGCGACACCCCTTCGCTGCCGCTCCGAACCGAGGCCGCCGCCGGCCGCGAGGAATCCTCGCTGCACGATGAAATCCTCGCCCGGCTGCGGGACTACATCGTCGAGGGCAACATCCCCGATGGCGGCCGGGTGCCGGAGCGCGAGCTGTGCGCGATGTTCGGAATCTCCCGCACGCCGTTGCGCGAGGCTCTGAAAGTTCTGGCGTCGGAAGGGCTGGTCGATCTTTTGCCCAATCGGGGCGCGCGCGTGCGGCAGTTGAGCGAGCGCGAACTCGGCGAGTTGTTTGACGTGATGGGCGGGCTGGAGGGACTTGCCGGACGCCTCGCCTGCGAAAACATCACCGACGAGGAGATCGCCGAGATCGAGCGGCTGCATTACGAAATGTACGGCTTCTATTTGCGCCGCGACATGCACGATTACTTCCGCCTCAACCAGTCCATCCATCAAAAAATCGTGGAGGCTTCGCGCAACGCTGCCTTGCTTGCGACTTACGCCAATTTCGCCGGCCGCATCCGCCGCATCCGCTATTCCGCCAATTTCGCCCGCAAGCGCGAGCGCTGGGGCGAAGCGATGCGCGAGCATGAAATGATTTTGGACGCGCTGCGGCGGCGCGCGGGCAGCGAGCTCTCTGACATCCTGTTCCATCACCTCCGCAACAAGCGCACCGCCGCGATCGAGCATTTGAGCGAAGCGGAGCAAGCGGCGAAAAGCGTAAAGCCGGCGTTGTCGGAAACGGCGTCCTGATCGTCAGGTGATCAGGCTGGGGACACGAGCGGCTTATCCTTCTCCACGACATAGACGGTAGCGAGCCTGACCTTGGTATCGCTGGGCTTGCCGCCGGCATGAGGCGTACCAGCCGGAACCTGGTAGTTATCACCCTGCTTGTATGAACGTGTCGGTTGACCCTGGATCGGCAACTCGAAGCTGCCTTCCAGGACATAGGTGGATTCGATTCCCGGATGCGTGTGTCGCGCGATCGTGCCTCCTGGTTGTAACTCCCCTTCCACCACTATCGTCACATAGCCCGGTGTCGGACCGTCCACCTGCGACAGAATCTTCCGCGTGTAGCCGGTTGTCGGTACGGGCGGCGCACCCTGCGCCGAGGCATCGGTCGCAATGAACCCCGTAGCAGCGCAGAGCGCGCAGGAAGCAAAACCTGCAAAGCCACGTCGTGTCAGCATGAAGACCTCCCTCTTGTGTCCGGCTCGCCAGCCGTCCAGACCCCATGACGGCCGCAATATTCCCTAAATAGCCGTCGTTTCCGTCCCAATTCTTTGACAACCGTTGCAGTTTGGCAAGCGGAGACGGCGTTCGCCCAATGTCGCCGATGGATCATAAGCGGACCCGCCGCCCTTGAACCACGATGTCCGCTCTTCCGTCGAAAACAAACATTCATTCGCTGGCCGGCCGCTTCGGATCTCCTCGCCAAACAACCGGATTTGACTACTTGGATCGCGCCCGATCGTGCCCTTGTCATTGGCCCGAGAAGGGAAACCATCTAAGGTCATCACATCGTCGGTAAGATCGGAATGGCCAGGGAGCAATGGGCAAGACCATGAAGAGCGGAAAAAAAGCCCTCTTGGCTGCAGTCGGCGTCAGCGCGGGCCTGTTCCTCAACGCCCAGGCGGCGACAGCGCAGCAGAGTGGGCCACCACTTTCATCCGAGCAAATTGCCCAGATCGTGAGCAGCGCGAACCGCACTGCGGCCGATCGCACCAATGATCAGCGCCGCAAGCCTGAGCAGATGCTGGGCTTCATCGGCATTCGTCCCGGTATCGTCGCGCTCGATCTCAGCGCGGCGCGGCGGCTACACCACGGAATTGCTGGCCCGTGCGATCGGACCCTCGGGCAAAGTCTATGGTCAGAGCCGGCCGCGCGATCCCAACCGGGCACCCACACCCCCGGCCGCGCCCGAGGGCAGCAGCAACCCGGTCCACGTCGCCACACCGAGTGCGGCGCCAGCAGCGCCGGCAAGCGCGCCACGTCCATCGCCGGTCGCCCTCGCCGAACGCGAAAGCAATCTCCGAAGCAATGGCGTCCCGGCCGCTCCGATCGTCGCGCTGTCCCGGCCGTTCGAAGATCCCGTACCATCCGAGCTCGCGGTGCAACGCATCGATCTCGTGACCTTGATGTTCAACTATCACGACCTCGGACACCTCGGCGTGGATCGCGCGGCGATGAACAAGGCAGTCTTCGGCGCGCTCAAGTCGGGCGGTCTCTATGTGATCGCCGATCATTCGGGCCGGCCTGGTACCGGCATCTCCGAATCCGGCACCTTGCATCGCATCGAAGAGGCGTTTCTTCGGCAGGAGGTCGAAGCGGCGGGATTCAAGCTGATCGACGAAGGCAATTTCCTGCGCAACCCGAACGATCCCAGAGACAAGAATACGCCGGACCCGCCGCAACCGAAGGACGAATTCGTGCTCAAATTCGTCAAGCCCTGAGCGGGGCATGTCGCCAGCTAGTTGCATACCACGCGATACACGCACGCGTTTCCTTCAACACCGCGAAGCGGGGCGTCGAACTCAACGACGTTATGGCCAGCGAGGAGATGGCTGACTCCCGGCACCGAATAAAGCGCTTCCGAAATGCAGATTTCTCCGGCGCCGGCCAGTGACTGCACGCGCGCGGCAACATTTACGGTCTGACCGAAATAATCCAGGTTTTCGTTGAGCGTCACGGCGATTGACGGGCCGCAATGTGCGCCGATCTTCAGGATGATGCTCGGATCGCCATGCTCGGAATTGTAGCGCTCGATCTCCCCCAAAATATCCAGCGCCGCCGAAACCGCATCGGTTGGTCGAGAGAAGACGGCCATCACCGCGTCGCCGATCGTCTTGACGATCGCGCCGGAATGTTCCTGAACGGTCGCACCGAGCAATGCAAAATGCTCGCGGACCAGTGCATAGGCATTCAGATCGCCAAGGCGTTCGTACATGGCGGTCGACCCCTTGAGGTCCGTGAACAGCAAGGTCACCTGCCGGATACCGAGCCCTTCCTTCTCGTCGACGCGTTCCGAGCGGAACAGGCGCCGGAAAGTCTGTCTCGCAAGCAACATCCCGCCGGACATATACGGCTCGAATTCGAGCGGAGGCTTGACTGTCAGGGCCACGATTTCGGGTGGCCAATTGATCAGGAGCAACGAGCCGCGCACGTTTCCGGAGTTCTCGACATCGATGACGACGGGACCAGGTGGCACGGCGGAGAGCGACGGCGAAAAGCGCTGCCCGTCATATTTGACTCGCAAGATGCGTCGGCGTTGTCGTGGGCTCGCCGACGATCGGCACCATGAAGGCAGCCTGTGTCTGGACATTGACGCCCGACAGCGCACCGGGACCTAGGTCGGCGCGAAGCGTGGTCGTGGCGCCCGGCGGCAAGAACGCAAGGCCGCGAACCAGTCCACGCAAGACGTCGAGAAACCGGACTTGCTGGCCCGGTATTCGCCCGTCGTCCAAAAATCGAAGCTTCCAGTGGAAATCCTCGACCGAGAGCGATTGGGGATCATGAAACGGAAGTCGCCGCAGCTGCGGCGATACCGTGAACGTGACCTCTATGAAGTCGTCAAGGTCGGTCTCACCGCTGACGTCGCACAAGCCGCAGACATAATGGGTTTTCAGCGTGCGCAAGGCACCGAAGCTGTCGAGCACCATGCCAGATTGAGGACAGACGACGTCCCAGCTCATCTCGAACAACCCGCTTCTCGTCGCGTGGAGGAACAGGTCTATGCCTTCCGACTCGGCTATTGCGCGGTCGCGCGCGAAAGCGAGAGGATTGACACGGTAGAGCGACAGATCGTCATCGCTCCTGATCAGCGTTTCGAATTTGGAGATCACGCGGGGGCTCCAGGACCGGGCCTGCTCGATCTCGGTCATCTTGCTTTCGAGGAGCCGTTGCTGAACCTGAATTATTTGGCACCTGGGTCGTAGCAATCATCATGGTGGCCGGGCCGAAGGATAGCGGCCACGTCTAAATGGGGCCGGCAGCCCTTAACATTGGCAAAAAATAGACATTCGCGGAAGCGACGATTATGTCGGCTTTGGGTCCAGGTTCGCGGTAGGGATGCTCCATTGCTGGACGCCCCCCGCACAGATCCGGACGAGCCCGATTCGAGCATCCGGCTCCTACCTCGGGTGTTTGACGGCGAAGCGCTGATCGGCTTGCCGTACGCGGCCCAGCGCCTGGGTCACGCGAGCCCGGATCTGCGTCCGGTGCGTGCTTTGCTGGTCCGCGTTTCCCTTGGTCCCCGCCCTTGGCTCCACCGCCTCCGCCACCGGGACACCGGTTTTGTTCGACGACTTCACAGCTACTATGGCGGAGTCAGACTTCTCCTGATCGTGCATCGGCGGCTACGGCTCCTCACCTTCCCGCCGCGGACCATCCAGCCCAAAGGGCCTGTGGCCGACCAGGAGATCTCCCGGTTCCCGTACAAGGAGCTTGCGTGCATGCCAGGTTCTTCGACCACGCCAGGCCATCCAAGCGCTCGCGTTGCCGCTCTGGACATGTTGCCTTCCGCTACACAGACAGCGTCGGCACCCGGAATTAGTTTTCTATCGCGGCTCAATGGCTGGCCTGCCCGTTCCCCTACCGACGCTTCGCCGACGTCCTCGCGGATGCCTGCGCACGGCTCGGGGCCGATGTGGTTCGCTATTCCTTCATCGTAGTGGACTTGCACCACCTACTCTTTGCCGGTCTCCCGGCGCACCTGTGTAAAAACTCAAAAAATCGAACCGCGACGAGAATGATATTTTTCAGTTCGACTTCTAAGTTGAATTCGCTTGCAAGTTGGGCGGCTAAAGCGGTCTTGGACGAATAACTTCTTCTATCGCGATTGAGCGTCTTCGCGTTTTTACACAGCCTGGGGCCAGAGGCCGACATTCCCCTGCGCTATTCGATCACCTCGTCGGCGCTGTGGCACAGCGGGGACCGGCGCTCACTTGATCAGATGGCGGCGATCGTCTGCACTTCGACCAGGAAAGCTTCCCAGACCAGCCGGTCCACTATGAGGAGCGTGTTCGGCGGATACTTTCCATCCGGAAACATCTTCGGGAATTCACGCAGGCGAAACTCCATGAACTTGGGGATATCCTGCGAATGGACGAGATAGGTCGTGAATTGAACGACGTTGGCCCAGGATGCTCCGGCTGATTTCAGCGCCGCTTCGATGTTGCGAAAGACCTGCGCAGTCTGAACCTCGAATTTGCCCTCGCCGATGATATTGCCTGCGGCATCGCCCGACAGCATTCCCGCGACAAACAGGAATTCGTTCGCCCTTACGCGCGTCACATGGGTGTACTGCCCCATGGGAGGGCCAAGTTCCTCGGGATTGTAGATGTTGATTTCTGCTGACATGGCTTTTCCTTTTCTCTCGGCTTTTGCCGCGTTTGCGAGAGGGGTTCTCCGGCGCGCGGAATCCGCATGGGGTCGATAGTGTTGAAAAAGTCTTTTTGGCGTGACGACCAAAATTTTTCAGGACCTCTGATGCGTTTCGCACGCAGCGATATGAGGGACCACATCGTTTCACACAAAAAAGTGCGCGATGGCCCGCATTCCCTCATTGGTGAGGGCCGGCTCGTCATTTTGCATTTCGATGAGGCCAAGTTCAATCAGTGCCATCAAATCGTTCTGGCTGATGGGCGACAATTTCGTTCGCTTGCCTCTGATATCGCGTAACACCCAGCGAAGGCGGATCGCGGTGTCAAGGTCCAGTCCGGCCAGCAATGATTTAGCCTGCTCCGCCCGATTTCCCGCATCGGCTGGAGCGTCAACTGGGGTTTGTTCCGCGGGCTCCTCATCGAGGAAAGTAGGGCGCGAGGGTTCTGTATTGGTCGAAACCATCGGAGGCTCGCTAAATATCTCCGCAAGAGCGTTGTGTTGCGCCTGAAGTTTATCTCCTCCAACAATCGGACTCTCGATTACGCTTTCTTCAAGCACATCTTCATCGAAAATCGGTTGGTCAACAGAAGGAGCCGGCGATGGTCCCACGGCGTCCGGAATCGGTGAGCCTTTGTGCAAAAGCGCGGCGATCCTTTCGCTTAGATCTCTTAACCTGTCCGACATCATTTCCTCACCTTAAAGACCTAACCCCGACCAGCGGCGAATGGCCTCGGGGCGACTGGGTAAATCGGCCTGTTCTCCGAGATCTGCTCGTTTATTTTAGCCGCTTAACGCAACGCGGATGCGGCCCCGACCACCAACGCCGCGAAAATGATCTGCGAACTAATTAGTGGTTGGCATTAAATCCCAGACGGTTGGAGCGGGCTGCCATGTGCGACAAGTGCGACGAACTCGACAAAAAGACTGAGCATTACCAGCAAATACTCTTGTCCATTGGCGATCAGATTACGGTCGAACGGCTTGCCGGGCTGATCGGAGATTTGCAGGCGCAAAAAGCAACACTTCATCCAGAGCAAAAGCGGTAGGCCGGGAATGGGAATTTGTTCACCGGCGGGTTAGTTAGGCCAACATTAGCGGCGATGGCCTTCACGTTCTTGGCCCCCTGGCGGATACCTCCCGCTCTGGCGCCTTGTCGTATTCGTCGGTCAGTCGGCTTGAACCTACCCCCGGCAAGTGCATATTCGGAATATGTCCGAGCATCGGCCCACCTTCGCAGCGCGGAAAGGCAACCTTCTATGGCCCGATGGCGATACGGAAGTAGTCAAGGGCTTCGCTACCGAAAAAGCTGCCGCCGAGTGGATCGCCGAACATTCCAAAGGTTGGCAAGAAAATAATAAGTGAAGAAAGCCGCTGCCCCTTGGCGGATACCCCACCCCGTTCCTGCGCCGCGTCGTAAAGGAACCACTGCTTTATTAGATCGGGCCGTCCCCCCGACGGCCCGGCACGGTCCTGCCTTCAACTTGCCCATAGCCAGAGGCGGGGCCGTGCTCTCGACTACCGCCAGTCGAAAGCAGCCTGATAAGAAAGAGGCCGCCCAACTGAGGCGGCCTTACTGCAATTTCGGCGGCTGTAGTTCGCCTTTAATCAAAGCCTGTATATCGGACAATCGTATTGGATCGACGCGGTCGCATTGGACGCACTGGAACTTGCGGCCGCCGGTCTTTAAGTCGGTGAAGTGCATTGGCTTGCGGCACTTCGGACAGGTCGGAGTCGCAAGGTTTTCTGCCATGACACTCACGCTGGACCGCTGGACCTCCGGCGCGAGCACTACCCCACCCACCGTCGCCGGTGGATGCCGAGGAACGGGACGGCGATGGCCAAAGGTTAGAGCCGGTTCCCCTTGATTGTCTGTACGGTCCCCGACTCGGGGGGCCAATATTTTGGCGAACTTGTGTCGTTACGGCGGCAATACGTAAAACTATGTAGTAACTGAACACCTCAATCTCGAAACGTTCTCATTTTCAAATTAGGACAGTCCGTAATAGCGGACAGGCGCTTGCGCCTGCGCTACCCCCGTGCCCCGGTGGAACCCTCAGCATTCGTGCCCGTTGTGCTTCTAGATCAAGCTCAAGGAGGACTCCACCATGATGAAGATCGCTCTTGCCGTGGCGGCAGTTGCAGCGGTGTTGACGACTGCCCCGCTCGTCACTCCGGCCAAGGCGCAAGGCGTCAAGATGGCCCAAGGCGTCGATGTTCAGATCGGGCGGGACCGCTACGACCGCGAGGACCGCTACGATAGAGACCGTCGCCGAGGGTACGATTCCGACGCCACAATTGGCCTCGGCCCCGGTGGTGTTACCATCGGCAGACGACAGCACTGCCGCATGGAGACTACCACGATTGAACGGGACGATGGCCGCACGATCACGCGCAAGGAGCGCCGCTGCGACTAAACCGCGAAAATTGTTTCAAGGGTGTCAATGACCCGGACTCGCGTTCCAGAACAGGCCACTAACGAAAAGCCCCGTCTGGAGTGCCGGCTCCAGACGGGGCGAGTAGAGGAGACTCGCTATTGGCGCTTTCGATGAAGCGCCAAATGGATCGTACCACTGGGCTGGCGCGGAACAATCCCCGCTTTGACGATTTATCAGACCGTGCCGATCCTGCCCGGTCGGCATAGGGAACTCCAAGACGGCCTCAGCCTGTGCCCCCGTGCTGGGGCCGTTTCTTTTGGTAGTGCGACAGCAAAAAAACGATCGGGGTATTGCTGGGTGTGGAATCCCCGGCAAAATTTTGCACGAGAGTCGGCTAGCGGGCAAACATTCTTGGGCTCGGCATGTATTGTCTTAGTGCGCGACCCTAGAAGTCTGCGCCCCTCAGCAACCCCGTCCCGCAGCCGACCTGCCGGACGGGGTTTTCTTTGCGTAGACGGGCCAGCCAAGCCAGCCCAGCGGCAAAGTCGGAAGATGCGACTTTGGCCCGGCTGGTACGGGGCGGGGCTGTGGGAGCGCACGGTGCGCGTCTGTGGGAGCGGGTGGATCGGCGCGGGCCTTCCAACAGGCTGGCGGCTGGTTTGGCGATCTCTTTACGCAGCTTGGCCGTCGATCAGTTTGGCAAGGCCCCCGCCCCTATCGGCGCTTTGAAATGGGTTTTGACCTAGACCGTGCTGGCGTTACGGGATTCTCGGATTCGGACCAGATTCCGAAGCTAACGATATCAACCGGTTGCTGTCGGCTAAACTGAGTGAAGCACTCAACCGGCACCACCACTGTCTAAGCCTATAAAATAAGGGTTTCTTGTAGTTTGGCTTCGTTCTTCGACCCCTTTCCGTGTTGCAAGACGTTGCAAGCCGATGCAAGGGAAATCAACGGCTTACAAACCGCTACTAATCACTCCACGCGACACGGGCGCAACACGGCGGTTCGTTATCCGTTCGCGGATGAGGGGCCGGCCTCCTGTTGCTCAAAAACATCAGTCAAAGTCTGATTTTCAGGACCGCGCGAAATCCTTTTGACTGTGCAAAGTGGCGGTCGTTCCGTTCGAGCAGGAGTGCAGACGGTGACCGGCATTCCCGAGAGATAGGGGTGTACCATGCGTGAAGAATTCGTTTCTTACAGTTTCCTCGGTGTTACCGTTGCGGGTCTTGTCCTGCTTTGCTCTGGCCTCCTCTCACTCGCATTTACCTTATGATTTGTCGCGCCGCGGAAGGTCGCGGCCTTCCCGTAGGTGAGGTGCCCGGGGACTCGTTAACCTCTGGTTAACCAAATCGTCTGAGCATCAGGTTATCGCGACGGAACCGGAGCAGGCCCGAGCCGGCAGTCGCACAAGAGGCCGTCCGGTGTCACGCCCGGGCGGCCTTTTCCAAGGAAAGGGCGGGGCGCCTGTCGGCCGTGCGCGATCGTCTTAAACCTGGCTCGCTACGTCCTGCAGGCAGTGAGTACCGATACGGCGTTCCGAAGGCGATGGAATAGGAGTGCTTACGCCTGTTCATCACGCGGAGATCGAGATCAGCGAAGGTCCGGGGCCGCCGCCGCGCGATGGTCCTGTGCAATGAAATATAGCTCTTAGTTCGGTATGGACAGACAACACTCGGGGCGTGTACGAGTGGGGAAATGAAGATGGGCGTGTACGAGTGAGGAAACGGCGATGGGCGCGACTGGAGCGGTTTTTCAGCCCGAATTAATCGAATTGATGAAAGCAGTCCTCGACGACGCCGCTGCCATGCTTCCCGAAGCGAAGCGCACGTCGACGATGAAAGCTGAAATCGCGTCGCATATCCTTGCATGTGCCGCGAAAGGCGAGCGAGACCCGACGGCGCTGAAAATCGCAGCTCTCTCAGCCGTCGTGGAGTGTTCTCACTATTCGCACGATATCTCTCCGGAGCGCAGAGCAGTCTAAGGCATAAGAAAGCAGCCCGGGGATGACGCCGCGCGGCCTGTCGCCGATCTCGCGACGGATGCGGCCGTCCCTGAATGGACGGTAGGGTGGCCGAGTGGTTTAAGGCACCGGTCTTGAAATCCCCATTTGCCTGTATAGCCTAGTCCGGTTTGGTATGGTTTTGCCCAGTTATGTTGGGTTTTTTTGCGGGCCTCGCCTCGTGTCTTTTCCTGTCTTGTATAGTCTTATACTCACCCGTCCGGTGGCAATTGCGGTGGGGAGCCGCGGCCCCGCTGCTGATGCGGTACGGGTCCGATTTTACTGCGGGCAGCCCGCCGGCCACCGCGAAGCTGACGAGGATGATTTCTAGACTGCCGGACTATCCAAATTATTTTGATTATCAGCGATCATAGTCGGGATGCACCCAAAGATAAGGCGGGATCTCGCGCGTCTCGGTCAGCTTGATGATGTACACGGACCGCGACGGTGCCGGTCGTGGTCTTGCCGGTGAGGATGCAAACGCCCATTTTCTCGATGATGGTGATCGCGCGCGGAATGGGATGTGCTGACAAAGAGCGCGCTCCCTGCTCCTATCGATCGCACGCGGGGCGTTAACCACTATCACGCGACTCCGTTGACGGCTGCCACGAGATCAATACTCTGAACGTGCAGACGCCGCTCCCCGCCCCCCAAAGACAACCGGCGTCTGTGGCTTCACCATCTGAATGTTCGGCCGTCCCTGTTCTCCAGCGGGGGCGGCCTTTCAGCCGTCGCCCCCGCCAACCCCGGAGGGGCAGTAATGTTTCGATCTCTACTAACGCTGATCCTGCGCGGGGTCGTTCTCATTGCGGCGCTGACGTTGAGCCTGCAAGGAGAGGCTTTAGCGCAGCAGAATCCGTATTCCGCTAATTATGTGATGCCGGGCTGCCGCGATTTCATGAAGGGTGTCTCGTTGAATAGTTTTAAACGAGGATGGTGCGGCGGTTTGATCACCGGTCTCGCCCAGATGCACCGCCGCTGCATGCCACCCCAATTGACGCAAAGGCAGCTTGCGAGTGGCATCGTGCAGTACATCGACGCCCACCCCGCGCGGATGCATGAGGATTTCAGGAATTTAGCCGTTGAGGCCATGCGGGTAGCTTGGCCCTGCAAGCCGTCCAAATACCGAGGGCAACCACGGTCAAAGGCTGCATCAGATGTTGGTGTCTCGGAACATCAGCAATTGCAAGGCGAGCCGCGTCGCCAACGTTCCCGCCGATGAAATTCGATGCCGCAATCGTCGAGGACGACAAGAGCCCGCTGAGCGCTGCACCGCCGCGATGGCCGTCGATGTCGAGACTCTCCCCAGCGCACCGGCGGGCCTGCGCGGCCACGCGCTGGGCATCCTGAGTGGCGATCCACCATCTGGCCGCGACGGTCCCTTTTGCCGTCTTGCCGACGGTGATGACGCCAATGCCATCGCGATCGACGATGGTGATCGCGGTCGCGTTGCAGGCCGCAAGATATGCGACGGCGGCTTGCCGGTTCGGTGACTTCGCCAACATGGGCGAGGTCGATAGCGGCCTTTGCGGAACGCTTTAGCTCGGCGGCGACAAATTCAATTGGTTTTCCCGTTCCAAGAAGCATCCGCAGACGATTATCTTCCTCAGGCGTCCAAAAGGTCCGTGCCAATGATGCTTTCCCCTTCGCCTTCACCAGCCCTGAACCGTTATTCCGAGAAACGAGGCGCGCTTTCGGACGGCCGAAGGACTGTGATGGAGTAGCCGTGCAATCTCGGAAGGGCCCTTGCCCGATGCTGCCATCTCCCGCAACTGATCATCGTCCTCCGGTTTCCATAGCCCGGCGCTCGAATGGCGTGCGCTCATTTCTTCCCCTTCTGCCGTTCCAGCGACGGAGGAATTTGGCGGCGGCGCCGCCGGATGAAGATTGTCTTCGGCCGGCGCACGGTTCATGTATCGGCTAAATCCAAGACCGATAAAACCCGCCACCACCAACCAGGCTCCAGCTACCATCATCCAATGCGGATATTCCATCTCGGAGAACACTTCATTTCCCCTTCGCCTTCAGCCCTCAGTCGTTTTTTTGCCAACCAGTCGTTCGCGTGAAGCTTCGTGCTGCGCTTGAGCATGCCGCTGATCAGCCTCTATGATTTACCCGCGGCGAGCAAATCGAGAAGCCGCTTTTCCTCTTCCGGCGTCCAACGCTCCCCGTGCATTACGCGGGGTTTTTGCTAAATGCAAAACCGATAACCCCGAGCACCACCAGGACGCGGGTGTTCCATCGCTGAGAGCATGCTCCTCAAGAAAAAAGGCCGACTTTTCAGCCGGGCCTTTCTTCCTAGATTGTTGAAAGATCAATATCTCGCGACGATCGGGCCACCAAAGCGGTAATTCACGCGCACGGTAACCAGATCGACGTCCTGGCGGACGCGGTCGGTTGCGAAGAACACGCCGCCGGTGTCGGTAAAGTGGACATCTTTGTCCTGCATGAACAGGTGATTGTATTCGACGCCGGCCGACCAGCCCGGTGCGAAACCAAATTCCATGCCAGCCCCAACCGTTCCGCCCCAGCGGGTTTGATCTTCTCCGGTTGCCACAAGAACGTTACCCAAACTTGTCCTCACATCGAAGCGGTCACCGGTAACCGCGCCGCCGCCCTTTACGTAGAGCAGGACATTGTTCCAAGCCCAACCGACCTGGCCAGTGAGCAGTCCGAACGCGTCAATGCGCGAGCGGTTTTCGAGAGCCGGTGCAAACAGGCTGACGTTCGAGCCGCGAAGATCGGCCCAGTTGCCTTGGCCTTCAATACCCCACACCCAAGTTCCGGTCTGCCAGCGATAACCGATTTGTCCGCCGGCGACGCCGCCAGTTGCATTATGACAGCCTTCCGCAAAGGCCGGAATAGGTCCGAAACCATCGTTAGTAAGATCCCAACACTTGTGGCTCGATCCCCAGCCGCCGTTGGCGCCAATGTAGAAGCCGGTCCATTGGTAAATGGGAGCCACATACGGGGGCGGTGCCGCCCTGTAAAGGTAAGGACCAGCGGCGATGTCGGCGGCCGAGGCCGGAGCCGCAATGCCAATAGCGACGAGGCCGGTTGCTGCACCGAGCAATATCTTCTTCATGGAATTCTCCAGTTTGGATTGACTGTCAAAGTTGGATTGATAGGCATTTGTTGTTGCTTAAGATTTAAAGTTGTTGCTTAAGATTTGAGTAACGCCGCTAGTTTGAGCTTTGCCGGGAGGGCATCAGCGATGGGTAGTGGGGGCGTGGCGGCGGTTTCCCTCGTCAGCGCCGGCGCGGTGACGGAGTTTGTCGCCGATGGATCGCCCAACAACGCGCACGAACTTGGTCGGCCCAACGCCAGGCCGCACTTTTGGTGCAGGGAGTGACGGCTCCACAAGCCGCGCATTCGGCGGTGACTGCTGGGGCGCCTTCTAGAGACGCGACCCAAATGCGCCTAAGTCCGTTGGGCTACGATGGAGTGCGTGGAGAAGGTTCGATCCCAGTTCCTCTCCCTCCGCCAGTTGGCAAAAAAACCTCACGGGCTCGGTGGTAGCCACCGATGTTGACGGGCGAGATCTTCCGCCGATGACGAAAAAGCCGAAGAGCTCCGGGAACAGTAGGGAGACAGCCGCTGGCTCGAACAGGTTCGACGTCGCCGCGTTGCACGACATGGCCGGCGAGAAAGTCTTTGCGCGCGGCGCCGATTATTATGAGGACGAGCGGGTCGAGATCGTCACATTCGACCGGACTCGCGTTCTGGCCAGAGTCATCGGTTCGGAGGTCTACCGTTGCCAACTGGTCGGGATGGGGAAGAAATTCTCCGGGGAGTGCTCGTGCCAAGCCTTTTCCGAGAGGGGATTTTGCAAGCATCTGGTGGCAACCGCGCTCGCCGCGAATAGCCTCGGGTCGGGGGCGCTCGAGCAAGCTTCGAGCCGCTTCGCCAAAATCCGCGAGTATCTCCGCGCCAAGGGCGTCGAGGGGTTGGTCGAGATGGTGGTCGGCCTTGCCGAGCGCGATTCCTCGTTGCTGAAGGAATTGGAGCTTTCCACTGTTGCGGCCACTGCCGACGACCCGACGCTGCTTGCACAATTCAAGATGGCTATCACCGAAGCCACCCGCACCCACGGCTATGTCGAATATCCCAAGGTGCGTGGTTGGGTGCAGGGGATCGAGAGCGTGCTCGACCGCATTGCGGCCCTGATTGAAAGCGGCAGAGCGGCATTGGTTTTGAAACTGCTCGAGCATTTTTTCGCGCGAATGGATCAAGCGCTGCAAAATATAGACGACTCTGATGGGGGAGGCGCCGACGTCTACGCCAAGGCCTGCGAAATCCATCGTGCGGCTTGCCGCCAGACAAAACCCGACCCGATCGCACTTGCGCGCTCCTTGTTCGCGCGCGAGGTCGATTCGGAGTGGGAGTTTTTTCACGGGGCGAGCGAGGCATACGAGGATATCCTGGGAGAGACCGGGCTCGCGGAGTATCGCAAGCTTGCGAACGAAGCATGGAAGAAAATAAGGCCGCTGCGAACGGGCGCGCGGCGAGTGGAGGACGATCAGTCCAGCGAGCGATTTGCGCTCGAAGCGATTCTCGAAAGTTTTGCCGAACGGGATGGCGACGTCGATGGCATCATCGCCATCCGGGCCAAGGACCTGTCGACTGCATATGACTATCTCGGAATTGCTCAGCTGTGCCTCGACCATGCTCGCGAGGCGGAGGCGCTGAAATGGGCCGAGGAGGGGCTGTGGCAATTCGAGGACAACCCCGATGAGCGCCTGGTCTTCTTTGTGTCCGATCTTTACCGGCGGAGCGGGCGCGAGGAAGATGCCGAAAAGCTGCTCTGGCGGACGTTCGAGCGAGCTCCGAGTCTCCAGCTTTACGAGCGGCTCAAATCCGCGGCGGGCACCAACCGGATATTGGCCGACGCCGTCCGCGATCGTGCCCTCGCCTGGCTGCGGGCGGAGCTTGGAAAACCGCTGCCGCGGGCGGGTATGCGGTGGTCGTCACCGCCCGAGCTTTTCATTCGATTGGCGATGGCGGAGGGACAGCTGGCGGACGCCTGGATGGCCGTCGAGAAACGTGGCTGCAGCGACGTGCTTCTCGGGGAGCTTGCCGAAGCGTGCGAACACAGCCATCCCGCCAAAGCGTTGAAAGTCTATGCCGATCGCGTCGAACGAATGGTCCGTCTTGGTGGCCAAGGCAATTATGAATACGCCTACAAGCTTATCGAACGCATGCGCCGGCTTCGGCAGGCTATTGGCGAGACCAAGCAACACCTCGCCTATCTTTATGATCTGATGAACCGTCACAAGGCGAAGCGGAATTTCATGAAGCTGTTTGATCGCACGTGATGCGTGACGAGCGACGGCGGATGCGCTATTCGGCAGCGGAGAGAGGTCGGTCGTGGGCCGGCATGGATAGGCGAGATTTCGATGAGGCTGGGCTGGCAACCACGGAAGTGGCTAGACAAAAAGAGCAAGCGGGGCTTTCGCGGCTATCCGGTCGGCACCATCGCCTTCTATGGACCGGATGCTCAACGTGCCAGCAAGGTCGCAGTCGCCGTCATCGTTGCGCCCGATACCGAACCGGTCGCGTTGCGGAGGTGGTTCGCCGAGAGCGGCGATGTCCGGAACGACGCGGCAATATTTGAGGAAGTTGCCTTGTTTCTTCGAGACCATGAGGTAAGTTCGGTAGCGATGACAGAGGGAATATTCGGGTGCCCGCATGAAGAAGGGATCGATTATCCGGAAGGCGAGCCCTGTCCGTTTTGTCCGTTCTGGGCCGGTCGCGATCGTCCAGCCGCCGTATAGTTGACTGTCGGCGCAATTAAGCGGGGGATACACGATGACCTGTTTTGGACAATTCGAGGGATCATCAGGTAAGGCGCGCGTGCAGCGAGTGGATTGTCGGGCCCTCCGAGGCTCGCCCTGGCGGCTCGGCAATACCTTCCACCCGATCGTGCGGTCGGGGTGGCGGTCCGAGACTGACCCTGGTGGGATACCAGCCCGGCCATTGCGTGCGCCAAGTTGCTTCAGCGTCGCCAACCGGAACAGCCAAATCTCTTCGCCGCAGACGGCAATTCCATAACGTCCGGCTACGTTCACGGCGCACCACTTCAGGAAAGGGTAAGCGGCCAGGCCATCCGTTGTCGTTCGCTGTGGGTGCCGCGCATTTGATGGCAAGCGAGACCAAAAGGCGTCACCCCGTCTATGGGCGTCGCGATGCGGGACGTCAGCGCGGAGTGCGATCGTGCGGATACCGCCGGAAAAGGCATGCCAGCATTTCGCGGGGGCTTTGAAAATATGGCGGTGTGTGAACTCGGGCATCGGCCATCAGTCGTCCGGTATCTTGCAGTCCTGAGAGCTCCCCAACTTACGACAGCTACCGTTCTCTGAACTATTGCCCCGAGGGCCATTGTCCCAACGGACATGGACCGGTGCGCGCGCTCAGTTTGTCAGCGGGGATTTTCTTCCGTGGCTTCCGGCGCAAAAACCCAAATCATTGGCGCGCATTAGCAAGACTTGATGCGGATGTTTCGATAGTAAATCGGTGCGCCGACGTAACCTGTTTTTGCAAGTCGGCCGCACCTGTCGGCGCTAGGTGGCCGAGGAAGCGCGAATTCCCCGCAGCGTCGAGTTGCTGCTCAATCGCATGATCGAAAAAAGATGATCAGGCCAACCGATTTTGGGCACGAGGGATGAAAACCGAAACCTGCATTGAACCGCACTACAGGAAAGGCAGCGGGCTGCCGGTTGTCGTCGATGGCGTAACCTTTGAACCCTATCGCGTCGGCATCGTGCAATATGCCTATGTCAGCGCGGACGGTCGCTGCGAAACCAGACAGAACCACGGAGCGGCGACTTATTCCGCCTATGTCGCCGGCGTCGGCTACATCAACAGCAAGAGCGGCAAGCCGACGCGCTTCCATACCGAGCGCGCGGCGATGGCCGCCGCCGTCAAGATCGCAAAGGGGATCAAGTGATGGGCGCAAGCCCCCATCGAGCCCGACGCCAACTCAGACACTGCACCGCGAGCCTTCCAACCATTTTCGTCAACGCGACGGATACTTAAAGCGCGCCCGGCCTACTCGACCGAGACACGAACCACCCCGGCTTCCATCATGCCGAGAGCTCGTGCCGCCTTCACGGACAGGTCGATGATTCGGCCTCGAATGAATGGCCCTCTATCGGCTATCCGGCACTGGATCGACCGCCCGGAATAGCTGACGGTGACAAGACTTCCGAAAGATCGCGTTCGGTGAGCACAGGTCATGTCGCTACGCGCGCCTCGATTACCGTAACTGTAGTAGGAGGCCAATCCGGACTCCGCGCGGGCTTCGAAAGCGAGTGCGAAAAAGCAAAGGAGAATCAATAAGGAATGGTGCAAGGGACACCCGCTTACTGTCTGCCCCGGCAAATAAGCTTCAATGCTCCAATAAGTTCCGCGAGGGCGGCATTGGCCGGCCATTGTTTGTTGTTTCGTCCTTTGGCGGAAAAATCGCCGCAGCGCATTTTTGCGTTGTGCCGGGTCGCTGCCGCGAACTCGGCCGCGTGCTTAATGCTTCTCGTCCGGATGCAACAAATCGGCCGGATGGCCGAACACCCTTCGGCGCAGCCGATGCGAGAGTGACGGTCCTGGATCGACCTTGGAGTGATGTATCGCGGATCTACTCCGCGTGGTCACAACGATGCTCTGATCCGTCAGGCGGCGGGGCTTGCGAGGTCACCTCACTCAACTCGTGGAGTTGCAATACGAACCACGGATACGATGAGGCCCAGCCTTGTTTTGCACGGTTCAGGAATGATGCATGACAGCTCGGACGGGGTCAGCAACAACGTTTTGTTGCATCATGCGCCACGTTTTCGCCACGCTGTTGCCCAAACGTAACGGTTGAGAATCGGCGGTGTGCTAACTTCTGCGGAGTTCTAATCGCGTGCAACGGGCGATCTCGTGGCTCCGGCCATTGGGTTCGCGGGGGGATCACGGAATGAACCAGCGTTTCCGGCCGCTGACTTGTTTGTGCGCCTTGGCCATGCTCACCGCGTTCTCGAGTGATGCGGTAGCGGCTGCCCGTCACAAGCAAACTCACCAAGCCAAGAAGCCAGACGCGGGCCATAAGCAAGCGGGCCACAAGCGTTACGCCGCGCACAAGAAAGGCAAGCACGCTGCGGCGGCGCGGCGCAAGTCGGCAAAGTCCACAGATGCGCCTGATCCGGCTGCGACGGCTGCTCCGCTGACCGGCGACCTCGCTGCGGTGAGGCAGGCGATCGATCTGGTGCGCAAGGGCAAAACCGGCGAAGCCACGGCAGCCGGAAAAACCATTGCCGATCCGGCGGCCCAAAAACTCGTCGAATGGTTCATCCTGCGCCACCCCGACGGGCAGGCGAATTTTGATCGCTTCGCGGCCTTCATTGCCGATAACCAGCACTGGCCGAGCCTGGCCCTATTCCGCCGGCGGGCGGAAGTGCGGCTGTGGCAGGAGCGAAGCGACGCCGCGACGGTTCGCCGCTTCGTCGCTGGTCAGCCGGCGAGCGCCAAGGGCAGGTTCGCGCTCGCGCGGGTCATGCTTGCCGAAGGCGACCGCGACGGCGCCGCGCGCCAGGTTCGCGAAGCTTGGCGGGCGGAGGAATTGACCGAGCGCGCTGAGACCGAGGCGCTCGAGACATTCAGCGACCTTCTTACCCGCGAGGACCATCGAGCGCGCATGGACAAGCGCATCGGCGCCAAGGATTTTTCGGGAGCGTCGCGGGCAGCGCGCCGCCTCGGAGACGAAGACCGCGCGATCGTGAAGGCCTGTGCGGCTGTTGCGGTGAACGCGACCAAGGCGCTCGACCTGCTCGATGCGGTCGCGACCGAGGCTCGTCAGGACTTGGGCTACACGCTATGCCGTATTAACTGGATGGTGCGTCACGATCGTCTTGAGGACGCAACGCGGCTGATGCTGGCGGCGGCGCCGGAGACCATGGCGCTTCAGGACACGGACGAATGGTGGCGGCAGCGCCGTATTCTCGCCCGCAAGCTGCTCGATCAGGGCAAGTTCCAGACCGCCTATGACGTGGTGCACGACGCCGCGCCGCCGGCCAATGAATACTACCGGGCGGATTTCCATTTCATGCCCGGCTGGATCGCGCTGCGCTACCTCAACGATCCCGCGACGGCGCGCGCGCATTTTGCCCATATTGACGATGGAGCGTGCAATCCGATCGTCCTTGCGCGGGCAAACTACTGGCGGGGCCGCGCCGCCGAGGCGATTGGCGCGAAGGAGGAGATGCGCGCCAATTATGAAGCTGCCTCGCGCTATCCCACCGCCTATTACGGACAGCTTGCGCGCGCCAAACTCGGCCTTGACAAGATTGAGCTGCGGACGCCGCTGCAGCCCGATCCGGTTAACGTTCCCGCAGCGTTGGACGAAGTCGTGCGCGCCGCCGACATGCTCTATACGCTCGGCGAGCGCGATGTCGTGCTGTATTTCGTGACGGATCTCGCAGAGCAGAGCGTTGACGAGTCGGCGCTTGCCGCGCTTGGCGAATTGACCTCCCGCCGCAACGATGCGCGCGCCATGCTGCAGATCGGGAAGGCGGCGCTCGGGCGTGGCCTGGCGCTCGACCCTTATGCCTTCCCGACGATCGGGATTCCCCAGCACACGCAGATCGCTCCCGAAATCGATCGCAGCATCATCTATTCGGTAGCACGCACCGAAAGTGCGTTCGACCAGCGCGACAAGTCATCGGCAAATGCGGTTGGCCTGATGCAGGTCACGCCGGAGGCCGGACGTGACACCGCCAAAAGGTTCGGCGTCAGCTACGACTGGGAGCGGATGGTCTCCGATCCCGTCTACAACACGCAAATGGGCGCGGCCGAACTCAGCGCGTTGCTGCAGGATTATAAAGGCTCCCATATCATGACCTTCGCCGGCTATAATGCCGGCCGCGGCCGCGTGCGGGACTGGGTGAAGCAGCGCGGCGATCCGCGCGATCCCAATGTGGACGCGATTGATTGGGTGGAACGGATTCCGTTTTCCGAAACGCGCAACTATGTCCAGCGCGTGATGGAGAATTTGCAGGTCTATCGCGTCCGTTTTGGCGCCGACGCCCCGGTGGTCTCGAAGTTCGAGCAACCTCACGGGGCTGTGCAGGAAGTCAGTTCGGCGTTGCCGCGTCCGTCGACCCAACCTGCCGAGTGATACAACCGCCGCGATCGACACAACATTCGTTCGTTGTACGGGCGCGCACGTCAAGAACCGCGTTGCGCGATTGCGGCTTATTTAACCCGATATTAAGACAGCCGCTAATCAACGCCCTATTTTTGCCGCCGCCGATCTGGACAACCATCTGCGAGCCAATCAAGCCAGCGACCGGCCGCTTTGGCCGTAGCCGCGCTTAACCGGGGTGCCCGATTTTCTTCCCGTCGGGCGCTCAGGGGTGGCTTTTACGAGGGCAGGCTTCATGACAGACCCATCGATGTCTCCCGAACCGCCCAATGTCGCCGACACCACAAGGTTTCTGCGCCGGTTTGCCGACCTGATGTCCAATACGTACAACGCTACCTACCTGCAACGGGCAGCCGAACTTCTCGAAACCATGACGGCCCGCGTGCTTGCAGCGTCGGATGAGGACGAACTCTGGCGCCAGAAGTACGAAAGCCTGGCTGACCATGCCAGCGCGCTGGAAGCCGAATGCGAGGCGCTGAAGCTTGACATTGAAGGGCACTTGAACGTCACCTCCTCGATCCTGAGCGAACGGGACGCGCTTTCTGCATCGCTGCAGTCGCGGGAATTAGAACTTTCCGAGCTTCGCGACGGACTGGATCGGGAGCACGAAGCGCTCAACGCGGCGCTCGAGGCACGCGGTGAGGAAGTGGACCGGCTTCGCCGCGAACGGGAGGATTCCGCCGCAAGATTGAAAGTGTGCGAAGGAGAACTGTCCGCGCTTCGACTTGTCGCCGAACGCGAGCGCGCTGAACTTCAGGTCCGGTTGAAGGCGCAGCAAGACGAATTTACTGCCTTCCGGATCGATTCTGACCGCGAGCGCGATGCGCTCGAGACAAAGGTCGCTTCCCTTGAAGCCAAACGCGCAGAGCTTCGTGCCGCCGTCGATCGGATCAACGATCTCAAAAATCAAGCGATCGAACCTCGAGGCGTCGCTGACCGTGTTTTTCCTGCAAGGCCCAGGCTTGAAGCGAACCCGGTTCCGGCGCAGTCCGGCGACCGGGATGCTATCGTCGGAGAAGCCAACGCCGTGGTGCCGAAAACGACGCTGCGTCAGGCGCGTGCCCAGTTCGAATATCTGGCAAAGGAGTTCATCCCGCTCGGCGATATCGCTTCGCAGGTGATGTGCGAGCTAGGCGCCTACACCATGGACCTGGCCCTGACCGCGGGCCAAAAGATCGACCATTTCCCGGTCGACGAGGTCGCTCTTCGCCTGCTCGCACCATCCGCTCCGGTGTCTCCCCGCGCCGGTTCGGACTCTCCGTCGCCCGCTCAGCCCCCCACCGCCTTCACCAGCGCGAGCAATTCGGCTTCATAAAATAAGACGGCACCATAAACTTGGACGGCGGACAAAGCCGGCGTTCAAGAAGGCGGCGTTGCGGCGTACCGAGCAGCTTCAGTTTCGGCCCTGCGCAGGAGGGGATCATTCCGGTCGACGCCGCGTTGCTCGCAGAACAAACTGATGTGCGCCTCGCCTTCCGCATTTTGTCCGATTGCGACAAGCCCTAATCCCCAGGCGAGGTGCGTCTGCACGTAATTCTCTAACGAGAAGCGTCGAAAGGTCATCTGCGCACGGTCCCGAAAAACCGAGATGAGATCGGGAACCGAGCCGACCCGCGCAAAGTCGCGGCGTGCATTGCGTGTCGTATTCCCCACAACATGAATAATCTGATTAATGCCTTGGTTCCATGTAACCGGGCAAGTGCACCAAGGAGCACCAGTCCGGGACGTCGCCGAATTCGTCTATGGGGTCGATGCATAAATCAAATTCGGCTCCTTTGGGAGTCCGCTTCCATCGAAGATGGCCATTCCGCATGACCGGCACGAAATCGAGCGAGAAGCCCCATCGCGCTGAATAGGTTGCCCCCTTTAGCGCTTGGAATTCGAAGATCCGGCGAGTGGCCCCCATTGTGTTGCTAACCCAACGTCGCGGACGAACGAGGTCGAAGCCCATGGGTGATAATTCCGCTCGCAGCGCATCATCGATTCTATCGGTGAAAACAGTCATTCTTCGTCATGAACCCCCATCGGCAATAAGTAGCCCAATCCTTATGACGGCAAAGCAAACAGCGCTCGACCTTTTCCGGATCTGTACGCCTCATCAATCTCAGGGAATATAGCGCAGGCATAGTTCTCATCATGGTCGGTCCGCCACCCGCCGTCGCTTACGCTTCGGCGCGACTGGCCCTCACCAGCGCCAGCAGTTCATCGCCATAATGTTCGAGCTTCTTGTCGCCGATTCCGGGAATGCCGCGGAGTTGCGCTGATGTCGTCGGCCGCGCGCTCGCGATGCCCTCGATCGTGGCGTCGTGCAGCACGACATAGGCCGGCACGCCACGCTTGGCGCGCCATCGCTGAGCGCCAGGTCCGGAGAGCGCCGAGCAAAGTTGCATTGACAGGTTCACCCTGGCCTGCGGGCCGCGGCGCTATATCGCCGCGCCTTGACTTGGCGCGGGTCGCGCGGATGCGCGAGCCCGGAACCTGCTCTCGAAGCATGACCTCGGTCTCGCCTTTCAGCACGCCGCGCGCGGTCTCCGTCAGCTTCAACGCGCCAAAGGCCTCGCTGTCGGGCTGAAGATGACCCATCGTAACGAGCTGACGCAGGGCGGCACGCCACTGCTTTTCATTGAGTTCGCGGCCGATGCCAAACACCGATAGCTTGTCGTGCCCGAATTGCTTGACGCGTTCGGTCATGCGGCCGACCAGAACATCGATCAGGTGCATGGCCCCAAAGCGCTGCCCGGTGCGATAGGCGCAGGACAACAGCTTTTGCGCGATGACCTTGCCGTCGCGCAGCCGCGGCGGCGACAGGCAGTTGTCGCAATTGCCGCATTTGGCGGGGCTGAGCGCCTCGCCGAAATATCCGAGCAGGTGGGTCCGTCGGCAGCTCGCGGTTTCGGCCAGACCGACAAGCGCCTCCAGCTTGGCACGCGAGACGCGCTTGAACGCTTCCGAGCCGGAGGACTCTTCGATCATGCGCCGGTGCTGCACGATATCGGTGAGGCCATAGGCCATCCAGGCGCTGGACGGCCTGCCATCGCGCCCCGCGCGACCGGTCTCCTGATAATAGGCTTCGATGCTTTTCGGCAAATCGAGATGCGCCACGAAGCGCACGTCCGATTTGTCGATGCCCATGCCGAACGCGATGGTGGCGACGATCACGACGCCGTCCTCGTTGATGAAGCGATCCTGATGGCGGGCACGCAAGCCGGCGTCCAGGCCTGCATGATAGGGCAGTGCCTCGATGCCGGCCGTGGTCAGCGTGGCGGCGATGTCTTCGACCTTGGCGCGCGACAGGCAATAGACGATGCCGGCGTCGCCGGAATGGCGCTCGCTGATGAAGGTCTTGAGCTGCGCCGGCGCGTTTTGCTTCTCGACGATCTCGTATCTGATGTTCGGTCGATCGAAACTCGCGACAAAACCCGGCGCGCCGGCAAGCCCGAGCCGCTCGATGATCTCCTTTCGCGTGAGCTCATCGGCGGTAGCGGTCAGAGCGATCCGCGGCACGTCCGGAAAACGCTCGGCAATGACCGACAGGCCGATATATTCCGGGCGAAAGTCGTGCCCCCATTGTGACACGCAATGCGCCTCGTCGATCGCAAACAAGGCGATATCCGCGCGATCGAGCAAGTTGAGGCAACGCGGCGTCAACAGCCGCTCAGGGGCAATGTAGAGCAGATCGAGGTCTCCGGCGATGAGCCGCGCCTCGACCGCGGCGGCTTCGCCGGGGGATAATGTGGAATTCAAGACCGCCGCCTTGACGCCCGCCTCGATCAACCCGGCCACCTGATCGCGCATCAGCGCGATCAGCGGCGAGACCACGATGCCGCAGCCTTTGCGCAACAACGATGGCAATTGATAGCATAGCGACTTGCCGCCGCCGGTCGGCATCAGCACCAGGCAATTGCCGCCATTTGTGACGTGCCGCACGATCTCTTCCTGCGCGCCCCGAAAGCCGGGCAGGCCGAACACGGAATTCAGCACGGAAAGCGCATTGGGTGCGATATCGGACTTGACGTCAGGGGCCGGGGCGGCGACGGGAACAGACATGCGGTTTCAATTGTCCGATGAGATCGCTATGGTTGATGTGGCCGCCTCAAATAATTCCAGATGATCAATAACCTACGCCTGATCGGCCAAACCCGCGCTTGACAATGCGACCCATCATCTCACTTGCCTGCATCTCACTTGCCTGCCGTGCGAATTTCGGCGACTAAGCGCGGATTCGCTCGGCTAAACTAGCCATACTGAACGTTTTTGAATTGCAGGTCCTGGTGATGCGTGTCGGAGTTTTGGGCGGCGGTCTTCAGGGGTGCTGCGTGGCGTTGTCCCTGGCGCAGCACGGTATCGATGTAGCTCTATTCGATCGCAACGACAAGCTGCTCAGCCGGGCGGCAGTCGCAAACGAAGGCAAGATTCATCTTGGCTACATGTACGCCAACGACCCCAGCCATTCGACGGCACGAATGATGATGCGGGGAGCGCTGGCCTTCGCGCCGTTTTTCGCGCGGCATCTCGGGTTGCCCTGTGCCTCCATGACGGTGTCGCGGCCCGCGGCTTACGTGGTGCATCGTGACAGTCAGCGCACACCCGAGCAGGTTTCGAATTATATCGCCGCCGTTCACGCGCTGATCCGCGACGCGAGCGCAGGCAGGCGCGACGCCTATTTCGGCAGGGATCTTTCGGACCAGCCTCGGCTATGGAAGACCGCGCAGCGGGAGGCGGAATTCGATCCTGAGGTCGCGCTGGCGACATTCGCTACACCCGAGGTGGCGATCGATCCCGTGGCGCTGGCGCAATCCGTGCGCGACCGGATAAGTGCTGACCGGCGGATCGATGTGCGACTGAACCATGAAGTCCTGTCGGTCGAGGACAGTGACGGTCTTGATGTCTCAATCGAGACGTCAAGCGGAGTTGTCCGAGAGCGGTTCGATCATGTCGTCAATGCCCTGTGGGATGGACGATTTGCCATCAACGAAAAGCGCGGGTTGCGGCCGGAAAGGCCGTGGCTGCATCGGCTAAAATATGGCGTCAGCTTCCGCCTGCCGTCAGGCGCGAGGTTGCCGCCGAGCGCCACTTTTGTGTCCGGTCCGTTCGGCGAAGTGGTCAGCTATCGATGATGGCCTGACTTATCTCACCTGGTATCCCGTTTGCTTGCAGGGGATCTCGAAAGATGTCACGCCGCCCGAATGGGCGACTTATCCTCCGGAGCCGCTCCGCTCGCATCTTCTGGAGGGAACGCTGGAAGCCATGGCGCAATTCGTGCCGTCGCTTGGTGCTCTCGATCCGCGCGAGTTGAAGGACGTCACGGTCAAGGGCGGCGTCATCGTCGCATGGGGCCAGACCGATATTTATGATCCGGCCAGCGAGTTGCACCGCCGCTTCGAAATCGGCGTCACTTCGACGGGCCGATTTCACTCGATCGATCCGGGCAAGCTCACGATGGCACCCTATTTCGCGGATATTTGCGCGGGCCGCATTCTGGAGGGTAGCAGGCATTGAATAGTCCGCTGGTGACCGTCGGCGTGCCCGTCTATCGAGGACAGCAGGAACTCCCGGTTACACTGGAGTGTCTGAGAACCCAGACCTATCCAAATCTGGACGTGCTGATCTCCGTCGACGCCGCCGACCAGGAGAGCGCAAGGGCGTGCGAACCGTTCCTGCGCCGGGACGCCCGGTTCAGGATGCAGGTCCAGCCCTCGCGCCTCGGTTGGGCCGGGAACACCGATTGGACCATGCGAGAACGACGCGGGGAATTTTATATTTTTCAGCAGCATGACGATCGGGTATCGCCGACCTATGTCGCCGACCTGGTCGAGGCTGCATCGCGCACGCCCAATGCAGCGATTTGCTTTGCGGAGATGCATACCAGCGGTCTTCGAACCATGGTCAGTCGCGGGTTTCAACTATCGGGCGACGTCGGTCGAACGCGCTCTCGCCTATCTGGAAACCCTGGACTGCGTGCCGTTTCGCGGTCTGATCCGCGGCTCGGCGCTCGCTTCCACATCAGGCTTGTTGCTAAGCGATTTCGATCCGTTCGATAGCTGCGGCACAGAAATGCGGTTGATGGCGCAACTCGCTCTGTGGGGCGAATTTCGCTTCGTGCCGGGTCCGGTCTATTACAAACGCCTGCACGGCGCCAATTTGCATTTGAAACGGCAAAACTGGTCCGAGCATCAGAAACAGCTGGCATGGGCCTCGCTGGCCGCATGGATGATCGAAGTGGTTGCGCCGGCAGGACGCGATCCAGAGGAACGGCGGCGGTTGTTTGACATCGTCCTGGCCCGCTTTCTTGTGCCGAATGATCCATGGAAATGGGTGAGAGCTCCGGCCCGCCGGCTGGCGTCGACTTCGTTCCAGGGCACTTGGTCCGCTTCGTGTCCTGCTCGATCGGCTCAAAGCATAGCGAGCGAATTCTGAACACCGTGGCCGGACGCTGGATGCTTTATGAAACCAGCGACCCCCAGCAACGCGCCGCGCTGCTGGGTTTGATTTTCGATAGGCTGAAGAGCGGTGGCCAATTCGATCCATCGGCTTGCCTTCAATTGACGTGGGAGGCACTGGAGAAGGAAGCAAACAAGCGCTTCATCGGCAGGCTGAATCGGGGTACGAAGCAGGCGCAGGAAAAACCATGACGAAAGCGGTGCTTGGCATTATCGGCGGCTCCGGCATCTACGACCTGCCGGGGCTCGAGAACGCGCGCGAGGAGGCGATCAGGAGCCCGTGGGGCGAGCCGTCGGCGCCGGTACGGCACGGCACCATCGCGGGCCTGCCGATCGTGTTCCTGCCGCGCCACGACAAGGGACACCGGCTGTCGCCGTCCGACATCAATTACCGCGCCAACATCGACGTGCTGAAGCGCGCAGGGGTCACCGACCTGATCTCGTTGTCGGCCTGCGGTTCGTTCAAGGAAGAATTGCCGCCCGGCGCCTTTGTGCTGGTCGACCAGTTTATCGACCGCACCCACAAGCGCGAAAGCTCGTTCTTCGGCAAGGGCTGCGTTGCGCATGTGTCGATGGCGCATCCGGTGTCGCCGCGGCTGCGCATCCACCTTGCCGCCGCGGCCGAGGCCGAGGGGATCGCGATCGCGCGCGGCGGCATCTATGTCTGCATCGAGGGTCCGCAATTCTCAAGCTATGCCGAGAGCATGACCTACAAGAATCTCGGCTATTCGGTGATCGGCATGACCAACATGCCGGAGGCCAAGCTCGCCCGCGAGGCGGAAATCTGCTACGCGACCGTTGCCATGGTGACCGATTTCGATTGCTGGCATCCCGACCACGATGCCGTCACGGTACAGGACATCATCCGGGTGCTGACGTCGAACGCCGACAAGGCCAAAGGCCTGGTCGCGCGGCTGGCCAGGGATTTTCCCAGCGAGCACGAGCCGTGTCCGATCGGCTCCGACCGTGCGCTCGATACCGCGTTGATCACCGCTCCGGAAGCGCGCGATCCGGAGCTGTTGAAGAAGCTCGATGCGGTGGCGGGGCGGGTTTTGCGCGCGTGAGCGGATTTTTGGAGGTGTCGAATCATGATGAGGCAAGGGGCCTCATGGTTCGAGACGCACGGCGTTGCCGCGCTCCTCACCACGAGGGTCCAAGACCTCATCCGGAGGAGCATCGCCAACGGGTCGCGCGAACGCGCGCCCGATGACAGGCTCCACGATACGTCTCGAAGGATGAAATTAGCAGCCTGGAAATGCTATAGAGTCTCGAGGGATACGTCATGAAGGTCGACGGCAGGCATTTTCGCAGTATCTGGCTCGAGCCCGACGGCTGGACCGTCGGCGCGATCGACCAGCGCCGGCTGCCGCATGAGTTTGTCGTGGCGCGGCTGGCGGACTGCGATGCCGCGGCTGACGCCATCCGTTCGATGCTGGTGCGCGGCGCGCCACTGATCGGCGCGACCGCAGCCTATGGGATGGCGCTGGCGATGCGGGCCGACAGTTCGGATGCCGCGCTCGATCATGCCTGCAAAACGCTGATCGCGACGCGGCCGACGGCGATCAACCTGAAATGGGCGCTCGACGAGATGCGCTCGGTGCTGCGGCATTTGCCGCCCTCGGAACGGGCCGCGGCAGCCTATTCGCGCGCGAACAAGATTGCCGAAGAAGACATCGCGATCAACAAGGGTATCGGCCATCACGGCCTTGCGCTGATCGAGGCGATTGCCGCGAGGAAGAAACCGGGCGAGCGCGTCAACGTGCTGACCCATTGCAATGCCGGCTGGCTGGCGACGGTGGATTGGGGCACGGCGACGGCCCCGATCTATCTGGCGCACGACCGCGGCCATGCCGTCCATGTTTGGGTCGACGAGACCCGCCCGCGCAATCAGGGAGCTTCGCTCACGGCCTGGGAGCTCGGCCATCACGGCGTGCCGCATACCGTGATCCCCGACAACACCGGCGGTCATCTGATGCAGCACGGCGATGGTCGACCTCGTGATCGTCGGCACCGATCGGGTGACCGCCAATGGCGACGTCTGCAACAAGATCGGCACTTACCTCAAGGCGCTCGCCGCACATGATAATGGCGTGCCGTTCTATGTGGCGCTGCCTTCGCCGACCATCGATTTCAGCGTCGATGACGGCATCAAGGAGATTCCGATCGAGCAACGTGCGGCCGACGAAGTCACGATGATGACCGGGCGAACCGCGCAGGGGCGGATCGAGACGGTACGGATCGTGCCCGACGGTTCGCCGGTTGCGAATTACGGTTTTGACGTCACGCCGGCGCGGTTGGTGACGGGACTGATCACCGAGCGCGGCGTGCTCGGCGCCAATCGCGCCGCGCTATCCGCCGCGTTTCCCGAACGCACGGCGGCAGCGGCCGAATAGCCAAGGAAGCAGGTTGATGCAGAGTGCGTGGAACGATCGCGACGCCGAAGCGGCGGTAGCCCGCTACGAGAATCTCGGCCGCGATCTGGCGCTCCGGGTCTATACCACGCGCCTGTTGGGCAAGGATCCGCGGCTGGTGCTGCACGGCGGCGGCAATACCTCGGTGAAGACGGGCGTCAGCGACCTCAACGGCGATGCGGTCGATGTTCTCTGCGTCAAAGGCTCCGGTTGGGATATGGGCTCGATCGAGCCCGCGGGCCTGCCGGCGGTGCGGCTCGCGCCGCTGCTAAAACTTCGCGGGCGCGAAAAACTTTCCGATGAGGAAATGGTGCGGCTGCAGCGAGCCAATTTGATCGACCCCGCTGCTCCTAATCCATCGGTCGAGGCGCTGCTGCACGCGTTCATCCCGCACAAATTCATCGACCACACCCATTCCACCGCGGTGCTTGCGCTCACCGATCAGCCCGACGGGGAGGCGTTGTGCCGCGAGGTTTTTGGCGCGCGCGTTGGCTATGTGCCATACCTCATGCCGGGGTTCGGACTGGCCAAGGCTGCGGCGGCGGTATTCGATGCCGATCCATCCGTCGAAGGCCTGATCCTCGTCAAGCACGGCATTTTCAGCTTCGGCGCCGACGCGAGGGGAGCTTACGAGCGCATGATCGCGCTGGTGACGTTGGCCGAAGAGCGGTTGGCGAGGCAGCGCAAGCCGGCCTTCACCGGCGCAAAACTGCCGGCCCGCCCGGCACCGGTGGCAGACGTCGCGCCGATTATCCGCGGCGCCTGCAGTCTGCCGGATGATAAAACCGAGGGCGGCTGGAAGCGCTTTATTCTGGACTTCCGCGGCAACGATGCGGTGATGAATTTCGTCAATGGCGCGGAAGTGGCGCGCTATGGCCAGGCCGGCGTGGTGACGCCGGACCACAATATCCGCATCAAGAACCGGCCGCTGGTGGTGGCCGCGCCTGCGGATGGCGACCTCAGCGGTTTCAAGAACGCGGTCCGTGACGCGGTCGCGGCGTATGGCGAATCCTACAAAGGCTATTTTGACCGCAACAATGCGCGCGTCGGCGGGATCAAGACCATGCTCGATCCAATGCCGCGGGTGGTGCTGGTGCCAGGCGTCGGGCTGTTCGGGCTTGGACGGAGCAAGAAGGACGCGAAAATTGCCGCCGATCTTGCGGAAGCTGCGGTTGCCACCATCACGGATGCCGAGGCGGTCGGCCGCTTCGAGCCGCTGCCGGAGTCCGATCTGTTCGACGTCGAATACTGGTCGCTGGAGCAGGCGAAACTGGGCAACGCCAGGGAGCCGCCGCTGGCGGGCCAGGTCGCCGTGATCACCGGCGCCGCCGGCGCCATCGGCTTTGCAACGGCAAAAGCGTTCGCGGCGGCCGGCGCCGAAGTCGCGCTGCTCGATGTCGACGGGGCTGCCGCGCAGCTTAAGGCAAAGGCGATCGGCGGCGCGGCGCTTGGGCTTCGATGCGACGTCACCGACGCAGCCTCGGTCAAGGATGCGTTTGCGCAAGTGGCTTCAGTCTTCGGCGGGGTCGACATCGCGGTGTCGAATGCCGGCGCCGCCTGGCAGGGCCGAATCGGCGAGGTCGATGAAGCGGTATTGCGAGCAGAGTTTTGAATTGAATTTTTACGGTCACCAGCGCGTGGCGCAGGCCGCCGTCAAGATCATGCGGGCGCAGGGCACCGGCGGCTGCCTGCTGTTCAACGTTTCCAAACAGGCGGTCAATCCCGGGCCCGACTTCGGTCCCTATGGCCTGCCGAAGGCGGCGACGCTGTTCCTGGTGCGGCAATACGCGCTCGACTACGGCAGCGAAGGCATTCGCGCCAACGCCGTCAATGCCGACCGCGTCCGTTCCGGTCTCCTGACCGAAGAGATGATCGCGTCGCGCTCCAGGGCCCGCGGGCTCAGCGAGCAGGCCTATATGCGCGGCAACCTGCTCGGCCGCGAAGTCGCGGCAGAGGATGTCGCGCAGGCCTTCCTGGCCCAGGCGCTGGCGCTGAAGACCACCGCCGACGTGACTACCGTCGATGGCGGCAACATCGCGGCTGCGCTGCGGTGACAGCAGTGGAAGTTGCTGCGGCGCAGCCCTCTGGTCTTCGGGAAATCTCCCCACTACACTCGTGACAGCTCCCGGCCACGGACCATGCAAGACCGAGAATTAAAATGAGTGACGAGCCCTACAAATCCTGGCAGTGCCGGACTTGCGGCTACATCTATGACGAAGCAGGCCGGCGCACCGGATGAGGGCCTGGCTCCGGGCACCCGGTGGGCCGACATTCCAGACGATTGGGTTTGTCCTGAATGCGGCACGCCCAAGAGCGACTTCGACATGGTGGAGCTGTAGCTACAAATTCACGAACGCGAACGCAGCACCAACCCTGTCGCCTTCTCGAGCTCGGCGATCGCTTGCGGCGCATTGACAACCTTGATGGTGGTCATGCCCATTTCCCGCGCCGGCTTCAGATTGACGCCGAGATCGTCGAGATAGACGCAAGCGTTGGGATCGACGTGAAGAGCTTCCACCATCATCTGATAGATGCGCGGATCAGGCTTCCTTAAACCGATTTTTGCCGACTCGATGACGTGATCGAACAGTGCCATCACCTCGGCGATATAGATCGATCGGCCGCCCAGGCTGCCGATTGCGTTGGCGGGGAGGTTGTTGGTGATGCACCCGGTCTTGAGTTTGGCAGCGATGCGCTTGAACGCTTCCACCATGTCGGGCCGCAGGTCGCCGACAAGAAGCGGCAAGACGTCCTTGCCTCGAACTTCCGCGCCCAACGCCAGCGATTCCACCGCGAACAACTTGTCGAACGTCTCGATATCCACTTCGGCGCGCTCGAATTTCGCCCAGGCATTTTCCAGATGATTGCTGGCATTGGTGCGCCGGATAATGCCGGCGGGCAGCCCGCGTTCGCTCTCGAAACGCGCAAACGCCTCGAAAGGCGAGGTGGTGAACACCCCGCCGAAATCCCAGATCACTGCCTCGATCATCAATGCTTGCCCAGGTGAACGCCGTTTTAGGAAACGGCTAACACGCCCGGCGGACCCGGACCAGCCTTGAGGTGGCAAGTCAAATTTTGGCTGCTTGAGATTCGCGCGCCAGTCTGCAATTCACCTGAAATAATTCAAGACGATGTGCAAGTCTGCCTCGGAGGCGGGCGTGGCGTTCAGGCTCGCGTCGATGACCCGGCGACAGGCCTCGACGGTCGCATGGTCCCCGAGATCGTTCGCTGCTTCCAGAACGATCCAGGCCGCATCCGAGGATTTGTCGGTGTTCGGTTCATCGGCAGCTGTGCCGAGGCGCTCGCCTGCAACTGCGCTGGATGGGATTGCGTTCATTTGCGATACTTCCCTGCCATTTCAGTTCGGTAACTCAGCCCATATCAAGCGTGCGCAGCCGTCTCGGCCCGGGGCTCGGTACCCGCGCCATGCTTGCGTGTCTGATAGAATTTCAGAACGCTCCGCGATGTCTCGAGGTTGAGGCGGCCAAACTCCCTTTCCAGGTCGTTCAGGTCCTGCGCGGTGATGCGGTGATCCTTGGCGCCAAGAAACAGCAATGCCATTGTGGTCTGCCACGAAAAGTCGAGGGCTTTGGCCAGCACCAGCAGCATTTCCCTGTTCTTGTCGGCCAAGGCGCGTTCGATCACGTCGGCCGGCAATGAGCACAATAACGACAGTCCGATCGTGACCTCTTCGAACCTGTGGGATTGAGCGTATCCGGATATGCTGTTCTCGTTCAGATTGCCCTGCTGATGCTGCGTCATCACCAGCCGCTTTGCGACAAAGTAGCCTCGCGATACCGGACCGAACTTGGACTGCAGCGCGCCCGTGACATCGGCCACCGAGGTCTGAATTTGGTCGACGATCCCGGGCCGCTCGCGCTCGAGCCGCTTTTTCACGTCCTCCGAAGCCTTGGCGATCAACTGCTGGAAAACCCGCCTCGGGATGTCCCTGCGGAGACCGAGTTGCTCGGCGAGGATGGAATCGCCTTCGGCGCGCTTGACCATGTGCAGAAAGCCGAAGTCCGAAAAGCGCGCCCCGGCGTTGCTTGCAACCGAATTCACGACCTCCTGATCGCCGCGTGCCACCAGTACGTCCGTGACCGTCTCGCCGATGGACTTTCGCTGCGAGATCGCCAGAAGGTGGGACTGGCTTTTGGTGGTGGCATTGGCAATCAGCGCGTTGTCGTCGAGCTGCTCGGACTCCCGGAGTACGGGGCCGGCGACGTCGATCGAATTGTCAAAGGCCAGCTTGTGGATGATGTTGATCGGGGCGTTGTCGAAATTGGCCAGCCGTCTTGAAAGCTGCGCGCGGGCGGCGACTTCAATCTCGTCGGCCAACCGCCCAATGACTTCGCCAAAGGTCCATATCTCATCGTCGCTGTAGCGGCCGGCTATCAACAGGTCCGTCGCATGCCACAGCGCGCGCTCACGGCTTTCCGCCGTTCCACGCGCGACGGCGTCGTCGAGATCGCTTAGAAACGATTTCACCTCAGTCATTTTTGACAGACCTTCAATCGCAACAATCGCAGGCAAGCAATTCGCTTGGTTCCAACCATAGCCAGCAAATGAAACTTTTTGGTAAAGGGGAGGGCGGCAACTGCGAGGGCCAGGAAATTCGCTAAAATCCGCGCTAACTTGTTAGCTTCCTCTTCATGCTAATCTTCACGAGCCGCACGCCGATGAAAATCTTGCCCCGAATGATTGCAGTTTTGGCGCTACTTGTTTCTGCGCCGGCTGGCGCGATTGTGGGCGGCGGGGTGCCGTCCGCCGAGGGCGTCGGCCGCTCCGTCGTCACCATCGTCGGCTCGCGCGGCAATTTCTGCACCGGCGCCTTGATCGCACCCAGACTGGTGTTGACGGCGGCGCATTGCGTGCAGCCCGGCGCGGTCTACAAGATCGTCGAATATGGCACAGACAACCAGCCGCAGCTGCGAGATGTCAGCAAAGTCGCCATTCACCCCGCGTTCAACATGCAGGCGATTTCGGCGCATCGCGCCACCGCCGATGTGGCGTTGCTGCAGCTCGAGGCGCCGCCGAACGGGAAAAATGCCGCCGCTCTCGGTGTACCGCAGGTCCCGATTGTCGTCGGCAGCCGCTTCACCATCGCCGGCATCGGCGTCGCCATCCGTGGTGAGGGCAAGAGCGGCGGGACCGTTCGCGTCGCGGGCCTGGTCGCGACCGGCCAGCCCGGGACCTTGCAAATCCGCCTGGTCGATCCGGTCGGACAGGGTGCGCGGGAAGGGCTTGGCGCCTGTACCGGGGATTCCGGTGGCCCGGTGTTTGAGGACCGGCAGGGCGCTCCCGTGCTCGTCGGCGTCATCAGTTGGTCGACGGGGCCGAACGGCAGCGCGGGCTGCGGCGGCCTGACCGGCGTCACGCCGCTTACGCTCTATCGCGACTGGATCTTGCAGACCGCGCGCCAATGGGGTTTTGGGCTGTAAAATCTAGGCGCGTCATCCATATGGCGGCAGTGCGTCTTGTACCCCATGATTGCCCTTTACAGACACCCGGGCATATGCCGCTGAATTATGGATCGATCCGCAGAATTTCAATCCCGGCTATCTGATGCGCGACATGCTCCTATTGCCAAAACGCGGCGACAACCGGGCTGGCAGCACAGCCAGGATTACTGGGCAGAAAAGAACCAATTTCCGGCGATCGATCTCGACGATGCCGCGTTCGTGTACGATTGATGTCGGGAGCGCGGTGCAGTCCGCCGCCTACTGGCCGACATGAAAAAAGTAGTGTGAAGAATTCCGTGCCAACCCAGCGTTACGGCGGTTCAAGATTGCCGGAACCGCGCTTGTAAGTTTCATCGGGTGTATTCGGTGCATTGCTTGCTGGTGGGATCGGCGGATTGGCAACCCATCGCGCTAGTTGCGGCGCCGCCGCACTAGTCCCCGTCAGGCGAAACACGCCGCCGCTCCTGTTGCCTCCGGCGCGGATGCCCTCGAGAGCGTAGGACTCGTCGCAGGGCAGCGCGTAGTCGGGACCGAGGCGGCGAGGCGTGAGCGGACCGAGGCGCGCGGGGCCTGCCGACGCATAAGGTGACTTGCGTCCATTTGCAAGAATGTAACCACCGGCAACGTGCACGCTCGCGTCGCTGGCGGTGGCAATTCCGTTGAGGATGCCGTAGCGATGGATCAGCGACCCGGCCTTGTCGAACTCCCCATAGACATAGGTGCAACCGGCCTTGGCCGAATGGTTCAGTTCCCAATTGGGGTCGACGAAATACGAACGCTTGGCGCCCGTGCGCACGCCCATGTTGGGGTCGCTGCGCGCCACATAGGCATGGACGTGCGCATTCGCGCCAATGGCGGTGATCTGGATAGTCCAGTCCCCATGTTCGGCCGGCTCGGGCGCGTCCGAGGCGATGGTCGGTTCGACCTGAAGCCGCCACATCGTGTCGTTGCCGCGGACCAGTGGGACGTCCACGCCGGCGGGCGGAATTGGGGTGCCGGGAAGCGGGGGTGGATTCGGCGGAGCGGTTGGTAGAAAGCGCTTCAGACCGCTAGGCGATGTGAGAGTGACTTTTGCGTTCGCAGCGGCAGTGGTTTCCATCCATATCTCGGCAAAGCAGAGCACCGAATTGTCGGGAGGAAGGCGCCAGGTCCATTCGACGTGATCAGGCTCCGTCGTCGTGCGCCTGGTGAACACGACGTGGCCCTCGCTGAAATAGGCGTTTCCCGCCGCCAGGACGATTTCAAGCTTGGGTTTTCCATGAGTGCCGTCGAATTGTCTGACAAGTGCCGTCAGTGCCTCTTCCAGCTCCGCCGTGCCATCGTGCGGTCCGGTGGTCGGCCCGTAGCTGAGGTTGATGACCACTTTCCTGGTCACGCCCGGCTCGGCATACGACAGGATATACTTGATGCCCTCGACAACATAGCACTTCAGCCAAACGCCGGTCGCATCACGGATGCAGGCCTCCGAGAATTGCACGAACACCACGTCGGCACCGGCGGCAGCATCGGCGCCAAGCTTCCAGCTCGGTGGATCGCGACGGTCACCCGGGGGGCCGACACGTGAAGAGGGCGGGATCCGTCCCGCGAACACGTCCATCACATGCCCACCGTGCGACTGTCCACGCACGACGCTCTTGAACCCGGCTTCCGCGTAACAGCCATCCTCGTCGATTACGTGTGATGTCGAATGCAAGTTGATCCATTCGTTGAGTCCGGATCAGCCCCGGTGCAGGGGGTGCTCCGAGGTCCCGCCGGTATTCGAGACCGTAGCCGAAATCGGATGGCGTCTCCCCGAATTGGCGGCCGCCTATGGTGACCGGATGCTTGAATTTGTCCTGATCCCAGATGCCCCGCACCCGCGTGACGACGTCACCATTCGGCAAGGTCGTGAGAAACTGCGCGGCAGCGAACGGGCAGCCATCGTCGAGCATGCCGATCAGGAGTTCCTTGGCCCCTTCGAAGCGAGGGGTAATGACCTGTTTCCTCCTGAACGCTTCTGGCGTCGAAGGCTTCACCGGGAGCGACAATTCGACTTCTTGGAGACGTGCTCGTTCCAGATATCGAAAGTGCTATCAAGCAACGCCGCTTTGCTGGCGCGCATCGTGGCATATCGGGTGGGGTGGACGTTCGGGAACCCGGGGCCGAATTCAGGGCCGAACCTAGCGAAGCTGGCTATTCCTTTCTCGAAATCCGCTGCTGCGTGTTCGGCCCGCTTGAACTCCACCAGGAGGAACAGCGAGAAAATGTTGTCGTCGAAGAACTCGAAATTCCTGAAGTCCGTCGAGATCGCGTACCGGAGGTACGGTCCAAAGCACTTCGGGTAGGGGCGGCCTTCGGGCATGGGACGTTCTCCGCGTCGGGGTGCAGGACGATGCGTCGCCTAGAGAAATTTGCCCGGCCACTCGTCGTGCGCCTTATTCCAAATGTACGCCATCAGATCTGACTGCGGGATGTTGTTGGGTCCCTGGACGAAGGTGTAGATCTTCCCGGGGCCTGGCGGTTGGTCAGATCAATGTGGTACGGATTGAAATCCGTGGTCGGAGCGCCGTCGATGACTTCGGCGTGGAACGTCCGGCTCGTGAGTTTCTGGGGCGGGGCCGACGTTTTCGTACAACGCCCGACGAAGTATTCACCGAGCGCCGTGCCCAACATGCGCCCTGCCATGCTGTCGACCGGGAAATGGACTCCCGCCACGACGCGGTTGGTCACGATGCGTGCCGCCTGGCGCTCGAGTTGGTCGATCACCGTTTGGTATTTCGGAACGAGGTTGAGCAGCCTTTTCAGCACGTAGGCTACCGCATAGGCCTGCGTCCCATGCCCCATCGGGAAGGTTCCGTGCCCGGGGGTCGTGATCATCGGTTGCACTTCGGCGTTGTATTCGACCGGGCGCCAGCACCCCAGCGCATGCTTGAAGCGCATTTCCACGTACACGCAGAACTGCAGCAGGATGTTGATGAGTTCGAATGTGCGCTTGGTCCGGTCGGGGTGCATGTAGACGATCGACGACCAGAATGCGTATTGCGGATCGATCTGGGCCAGGATTTCGGTGGCACGTTCGTAACGCAGCTCGGCCCAGCTAAGGACCATCGGCATCTGTTTCTCGAACGTCATTTTTTGGTCTGGACGTCCTATTTCCGCAATCAAGTTGCCGCCGGAGAGCACCTGGAATCCATCAGGGGCCGTCAACTTCGCAAAGCTGATCCCCTGCAACATCTCCCCGACTGCCGTATAGGCACGAATGAATGGCTCCCAGCGGTCCATTTGCATCGCGTCTTCGATGCCCGGCAATGCCGGCGCGTAGCAACTGGCTTCCGGAACGATGGTGGCTTCGCGCCCGAGGATGAGGGCGTCCACCATGATCGAATTGGCATAGGCATCGGCCATCGTGCCGAGCATGGCGCCGCCGGCCCCTCCCGCGCCGCCTGCACCACCTGCGCCACCGGCTCCGCCAGCACCGCCCGCTCCACCAGCACCACCGGCACCACCCGCTCCGCCCAGTTGGCTCATTTCTGCCTCCCTGTGAGTTAGTCAGCATCCCCGCCGGCAAACCTGTCGTTACCCGCAATTTGCCCGGTTGTGCTCATTTCAAATGTGCATTTTTTCACACGAGCGAGATATTTTTCTCCAGGATCAATGCCGTTTCGAGTTGCCGTTTCCCGACGGGAAACCTGCCATTGCCAGGCAGCGCGCCCATTGCCGGCCGGTTTCGAGCTCCGCATTCGGCATGCGCGCAAGATATCTCTCCACCGTCAATTGCGGCTCGAGCTGTCGCACCCTGGCGAGCGCCTCGCGCGCCTCATCCATTCGCTCCTGCGCCACGAGCGAGATCGTCAGAGCCCGCCACGTGGAAGGGTGCATGCGGTGGAGCACCAGCGATGAGCGCGCAAGCCTTTCGGCATTCTCGTATTGATGCGCGGAAAGCTCTGCTGTCGCGCCAAGGGACTTCGAAATAGTAGCGTTGCGGATCGAGCGGAGAGAGCTCTATCGCGCGTCGCGTCGCGTCCACAGCCGCTCTCCCTTCGCCCATGAACGCGTTGACGGTACCGAGATAGAGCCAGCCGAGGGCGTGGCTGGGGTTGGCATTCACCGCCTCGTTGCAGCGCTTGCGAGCGGTCTCCAGGTCCTTCAGCAAGTGACAGTAGACAAACCCTTCGGTCGCTAGCGCGAGCGCGTCCGACGGATCCCGGTCGAGGGCGGCGTGGGTTGTGCTCAAGGCCTCGACCGCCTCGCGCTTGCGGTCCTCGGACCAGCCGCGCGTCACCTGCAGAATGTACCAGTTGCGCGAGCCACGCGCGCGGGGCCGCGATCCGACTATGCCGGTTAATCAGCTCGTCAAGGATCTTGCGCGTCTGGAGGAACTCCTCCTTGCTGGAGCGGTGCATCAACTTGATGCTGCCAAGCAGCAGCGAGTAGCTCTCGAGCGTTGGCAGCGGCTGGGTCAGAATATGCTCGACCTCGGCGTCGAGTACGGACAAATGCACTGCCTGGGCGATACGATCCGCCAGTTCGCTTTCCGGCCTCAGCAGATCGCCGATTTCGCCGTTCAAGCCGGTCGGTCCAGACCACTTGGTTGTTGCGCGCTTCGGAGAGTTCGGCAGTCACCATGATCTGGCCTGCATTCACGCAACATACGCGCCGCTGAGGACATAGGTGGCGCCAAGATGCGCCGACACCTCTCCGACATCGTTCGCACGGCCACGGAACACGGCGGTCGACAGGCGTGAAATCACCTTCAGGTCCGCCGCCTTCGACAGTCGCCAGATCACGCTATCCGCAATCAGGTTGCCGACATCGATAAGTGCGGGGGTGTCGTTCCTCGCGGAGAAGGGGATCACGGCAATGGTCGGCTGCATGGCAGTTCCGTACGTCGCGCGCCCGGTGAGGCTTGAGGTGCGGACGTGCCGGGCCAACGCGGTAGGCGCGAACCGGCTTGTCAAAATGCTTGAGAATGCAATCGCCAAGGTCTTCGCACGACGCGTCGACCCCGTGCGTAAGCTCGTCGCGTGCTGTGGCGCTGCCGATGGTTTCGCCGGGACGCGCAAGGCTGGCCAGGGCCGCCGCCAGTTGCTCATGCGCGGACGCGCTGGCGATCGTCTCGCCCGGACCGGCTAGCGTTGCCAGTCGTGCTGCCAGGTTTACGCCTGTCCCATAAGATGTCGATCCCATCGCTCCTGCGACCTTTGAAGACTATTTGGCCGGAAATGGATTGGATAAGTTTGGGATTAGCGAGCGACCGCGCTGTTATGCGGGGCCTCGCAAAAAGGCCAATTTGCTGCGGCCAAAGCGGTGCTGAAGCAGCGTATCGGCGCTAGCCCAATCCTTTGCTGGTTGCCGCGTTGCATGTAGCAGTTTTGTTCGCAAGAGAGACGCCTAGCGAAAGGTGGTCCATGATATCGGCGTGATCCAATAGGCAGAAGCTCCAGATAATGGACGCGGATGCCCAAACACTAGGCACATGTTGCCGCAATGGAATTCCGCCTCAGGCGTCGGCGGACCTCGAAGCCAGCTCGGCGCCATTTCTGCCGAGGAGAGCATTTTGGAGAGCGTTGAGCTGTCGCGCGGCTCCATCCTGCATCAGCGGAACCGACAGCCGGCAAACCAGACCTTCGGAGCGCCAGTCGAATTCGGCCTGTCCTCCGAGCTGCGACTCGATGCTGGCGATCACGCTCCTGGTGCCGAAACCGCGTGATACCGGTTTCTCGACCGCCGGGCCGTTCTTCTCTTCCCACACCATCCGCAGCATGTCGGCCTCGGTCTCCCATTTGATGGAGAGACGGCCCGACAGCGTGGAAAGCGCCCCATACTTTGCCGAATTGGTGACCAGTTCGTGCAGCGCCAGCGCCAGGGTTTGCGCCGTCGCAGGTTGCAGCCGAATTTGTGCGCCGTAGAATTTGATCTGATCGCCCGTCGAATAAGGCGCGAGTTCCTCGTCGACCAGCTTTCCTATTTCCGCGCCTTGCCAGTTCGACAATGAAAGGATGGTATGCACCCGCGCAAGCGCATTGATCCGACCTTCCACCGCCTGAATGTAGGCTTTGACGTTTTCCCCGCGCGTCAGTCGAACGATGGATTGCGCGAGCGCCAGCGCATTCTTGGCGCGATGATCGACCTCGCGGGCCAACAGATCCTGACGTTCTTCCGCCTGCTTGCGCTCGGTGATGTCAATGGTGACGCCGCTGACCCGCACGACACGACCGCCGTTGTCGACCGTTGCCGCGGCGGTGCCGACGCACCAGCGGATCTCGCCGTCCGGCCGCTTGATCCGGAATTCGGCTTCGTACGACGTTACGCCCTTGGCGAACTGGGCGATGGCCTTTCGCAGTTCGTCGACATCGTCCGAATGGAGCAACGCCTGAACGCTTGCCGGTGTCGCCACGAAGGCTTTTGGATCGACTCCAAAGATGCGGTACTGGCCTTCGTCCCACATCCAGTCGCCGTTGACCCAGTCCCAGTCCCAGGAGCCCATTCGGCCCGCGGCGATCGCCAGGCTGCGCCGCTTCTCGCTTTCCAGGAGCCTCGCGTGGGATTGCTCCAGCTCCGCGGTGCGTGCCCGAACGCGATCCTCAAGCTCGGCATTGAACCGCTCCAGCTGCCGGGTCTTGCGGTAAAGTTCGGCGAACACCCTGATCTTCGCGCGCAGCACTTCCGGAATAACGGGTACCGGGACGTAATCCACCGCGCCCATCTCGTAGCCGCGAAGCCGGTCTATATCGCTGACCTGAATGGCCGAGATGAAGATCATCGCCGTCTTCTGGAAACGCGGATGCTCGCGGATCATGGCGGCGAGCTCGAACCCGTCCAGTTCCGGCATGCAAACGTCGACCAGGATGACGGCAACCTCGTTCTTCAAGAGATATTCGAGCGCTTCCCGCCCCGAGGAAGCGACCACGAGATTTTCGCCTAGCTCCTTGAGAATAACCTCATAGGCGAGCAGCTTTGCCGGCTGATCGTCGACCAGAAGAATGTTTACCTTTTCATGGTCCATCATCGTGCGCGCCGATCAGCGATGTAGCCACATGCGTATGGCGAGGAGCAATTGCTCGGTGTTGACCGGCTTGGCCAGATAGTCGGAAGCGCCGGCCTCCAGGCATTTCTCCCGGTCGCCCTTCATTGCTTTCGCGGTGAGAGCAATGATGGGAAGCCTGCGGAACGCCGGATTTTCGCGGATAACGCCGATGGTCTGATAGCCGTCCATCTGCGGCATCATGATATCCATCAGAACAATCGCGATCTCCGGGTTCTTTTCGACCAGCGCGACCGCCTCGCTGCCGGTCGTGGCGGTGAGAACCTTCATGCCGCGCCGCTCCAGCACGCTGCTCAGCGCGAAGATGTTGCGGGCATCGTCATCCACCAGCAACGCGGTCTGGCCAACCAGATCCTCATCGGAGCTATTGAGCTTCTCGAGCATCCGCTGCTTCTCGATCGGCAACTCCGTGATCACGCGATGCAGGAACAGCGACGTCTCGTCCAGCAGACGCTCCGGCGACTCGACGCCCTTCACCACGATGCTTCGGGCCATCGTATGCAGCTCCGCATCCTCCTCGACCGACAGCTCGCGGCCGGTGAATACGACGACGGGCACGTTGGACAATGATTCATCCTTGCGGATGTTGTCGAGCACCTCGAAACCGCTCATGTCGGGCAGCCGCAGATCGAGCACGACGCAGTCGCACGGGTTCGCGCGCAGCGTGGAGAGCGCGCCTGCGCCGGTGTCGGTCGTGACGATCTCGATGTCGTTGTGGTCGAGCAGCTCCTTGATGCTCATCTGTTCCGCCGCATTGTCCTCGACAATCAGCAGGCGTTTGCGGCGGGGCTTGGCGTATTCCTTGATTTGAGACAACGCCGCGCTGACGCCTTCGGTCGTCGTTGGCTTGCTGACATAGGAAAACGCGCCGCGGGCCAGGGCGTGCTGCCGGTCTTCGTCCAGCGTGATGATTTGAACCGGAATGTGTCGCGTCAGCGGGTTGTGCTTCAACTGGCTCAGCACCGTCCAGCCGAGCATATCGGGCAGGAAGACGTCGAGCGACACCGCGGTGGGCTGGAATTGCTTGGCGAGATCGAGCGCTTCGGCGCCGCGCGCCGCGACCAGGACCTTGAACCCCTTGTCGCGGGCCAGATCGACCAGGACGCGCGCATAATGCGGATCGTCCTCGACAATCAGGAGAATCGCGTCTCCCGGTTCGAGATTCAACCGGTCGTCCGGAATCTGCTCGATGACGCGCTCCTGCGTCGCGACCTGCAGCGCCGGCGCGGCGCTGTATTGCAACGAGGCACTGACCCGCGGCGCCACCGTCGGCCCGGAATATTTCAGCGGCAGATAGAGCGTGAAGATACTGCCCTTGCCGGGGGTGCTTTGCAGATGAATTTCGCCGCCCAGCAGGCTTGCAAGCTCGCGGCTGATGGCCAGCCCCAGGCCGGTGCCGCCATATTTCCGGCTGGTGCCTGCATCCGCCTGCTGAAACGCCTCGAAGATCAGCTTCTGCTTTTCCAGGGGAATGCCGATGCCGGTATCGGTCACCTCGAAGGCAACGACCGCGGGAGAATGGTTGAGCACGGGATGTTCGGCGCTCCAGCCTCCCACGGCGGCCGAAACGCGCAGGCGCACACCGCCCTCGGCGGTGAACTTGAACGCGTTCGACAACAAATTCTTCAGCACCTGCTGCAGGCGCTTGGAGTCGGTGACGATACTGCGCCCCAGGTTCGGATCGACCTCGATGTCGAACGACAACTGCCGGTTCTCCGCCTCGTGCCGGAACGGGCGCCCCACGGTGTCGAGAAGGTTGGATGTGAGGATCTCTTCCGCGTCCACGGTGACGGTCCCGGACTCGATCTTGGAAAGATCGAGGATGTCGCTGATCAGATTGAGCAAGTCGGTGCCCGCGCCGTGAATGGTTCGCGCAAATTCGACCTGCTTGGCAGACAAATTGCCGTCCGGATTTTCGGTGAGCTGCTGGCCAAGGATCAGGATGCTGTTGAGCGGCGTCCGCAGTTCGTGCGACATGTTGGCAAGGAATTCGGACTTGTACTTCGAGGTCAGCGAAAGTTCGGTGGCCTTTTCTTCGAGCGCGCGCCGCGCCTGCTCGATTTCCTGGTTTTTGCGCTCCACCTCGACGTTGCGCTCGGCAAGCTGCTGGGCCTTTTGCTCGAGCTGCTCGTTGGTCTGCTGCAGTTCTTTTTGCTGTGTCTGCAGCTCTCCGGCGAGCTGTTGGGATTGCTTCAACAGACCTTCGGTCTGCATGGTGGCTTCGATACTGTTGAGCACGATGCCGATGCTGTCGGTGAGCTGTTCGAGGAAGGTCATTTGCGAAGTCGTGAAGGCGCTGACGGAGGCCAGCTCGATCACGGCTTTGACCTGGTTCTCGAACAGGATCGGAAGCACCACGACGTTCTTCGGCGCGACCCGCATCAGCGCCGAATTGATCGGGACCACATTGCTGGGGATGTCCGAGACCAGCCGCTGGCGCTTGTCCATCGCGCATTGTCCGATCAGCCCCTCGCCGAATTGCATGGCTTGCGGATGAGGATTGCTGCCGTCGTCGGCATAAGCCGAAAGCAGGTGCAGACGCGGGCTGTCTTCATTTTCGACCTGGTAGATCACGCCCATATGGGCATTCACCAGCGGCGTCAGCTCGGTCAGAAGCAGCCGGCCGACCGTGGTAAGGTCGCGCTGGCCTTGCAGCATGTTGGTGAACCTGGCGAGGTTGGTCTTCAGCCAGTCCTGCTCGGTGTTGACGTCGGTGGTGAGCCTCAAATTGCCGATCATCGTATTGATGTTGTCCTTGAGCTCGGCCACCTCGCCGCGGGCGTCGACCTGGATCGAACGGGTCAGGTCGCCCTTGGTGACGGCGGTCGCCACTTCGGCAATCGCGCGCACTTGCGACGTCAGGTTGGCCGCAAGCAGGTTGACGTTGCCGGTCAAATCCTTCCAGGTTCCGGCGGCGCCGGGCACGTTGGCCTGGCCGCCGAGGCGGCCTTCGACGCCCACTTCGCGCGCGACGCTCGAGACCTGATCGGCAAACGTCGCCAGGGTGTCGGTCATGTTGTTGATGGTCTCGGCAAGCGCCGCGACCTCGCCCTTCGATTTCACCGTCAGGTTCTGTTTCAGGTCGCCGTCGGCGACCGCGGTCACCACCTTGACGATGCCGCGGACCTGTTCGGTCAGGTTGGCCGCCATGAAGTTCACGGTGTCGGTCAGATCCTTCCAGGTGCCGGCGACGCCGGGAACTTGCGCCTGTCCACCGAGCTTGCCCTCGGTGCCGACCTCGCGCGCCACGCGCGTCACTTCGCCGGCGAACGCGTTGAGCTGGTCCACCATCGTGTTGATGGTGTTTTTCAGTTCGAGAATCTCGCCCTTGACGTCGACGGTGATCTTGCGCGACAGGTCGCCGCGCGCCACCGCGGTCGTGACTTCGGCGATGTTGCGGACCTGGGTCGTCAGGTTGGCCGCCAGCAGGTTGACGTTGTCGGTCAGGTCCTTCCAGGTGCCGCCGACGCCGGGCACCACGGCCTGGCCGCCGAGCCGGCCTTCGGTGCCGACCTCGCGCGCGACGCGCGTCACTTCGGCGGCGAACGAGCGAAGCTGCTCGACCATCGTATTCAGGGTGTCCTTGAGCAGCAGGATTTCACCGCGCACGTCGACGGTGATCTTCTTGGAGAGGTCGCCGCCCGCGATCGCGGTCGCCACCTCGGCGATGTTGCGGACCTGCGCGGTCAGATTCGACGCCATGAAGTTGACGTTGTCGGTGAGGTCCTTCCAGGTGCCGGCGACCTCGGGCACTTCGGCCTGACCGCCGAGCTTGCCTTCGGTGCCGACTTCGCGCGCCACGCGCGTCACTTCGGATGCGAACGCGTTGAGCTGGTCGACCATGGTGTTGATGGTGTTTTTCAGCTCGAGAATTTCGCCCTTCACGTCGACGGTGATCTTGCGCGACAGGTCGCCGCGCGCGACCGCGGTGGTCACTTCGGCGATGTTGCGGACCTGGGCGGTCAGATTGCCCGCCATCGAGTTCACGCTGTCGGTCAGGTCCTTCCAGGTGCCGGCGACGCCCGGCACGTTGGCCTGACCGCCGAGGCGGCCTTCGGTGCCGACTTCGCGCGCCACGCGCGTCACCTCACCGGCGAACCGGTTGAGCTGGTCGACCATCGTATTCGAGCGTTTCCTTGAGCTGCAGGATTTCGCCGCGGACGTCGACCGTGATCTTGCGCGAAAGGTCGCCGCCGGCGATCGCGGTTGCCACCTCGGCGATATTGCGGACCTGGGCGGTCAGATTGCCGGCCATCGAGTTCACGCTGTCGGTGAGGTCTTTCCAGGTGCCGGCGACGCCGGGCACTACGGCCTGGCCGCCGAGCTTGCCGTCGGTACCGACTTCGCGGGCGACGCGCGTCACTTCGCCGGCGAAGGCGTTGAGCTGGTCGACCATGGTGTTGAGCGTCTCCTTCAGCTGAAGGATTTCGCCCGACACGTTGACCGTGATCTTTTTCGACAGGTCGCCCTTGGCGACCGCGGTCGCGACTTCGGCGATGTTGCGGACCTGGCCGGTCAGATTGCTGGCCATCGAGTTGACGCTGTCGGTGAGATCCTTCCAGGTGCCGGCAACGCCGCGCACCAGCGCCTGGCCGCCGAGCTTGCCTTCGGTGCCGACCTCGCGCGCGACGCGCGTCACTTCGCCGGCAAACGCATTGAGCTGATCCACCATGGTGTTGATGGTGTTTTTCAGTTCGAGAATTTCGCCGCGCACGTCGACCGTGATCTTTTTCGACAGGTCGCCATTGGCGACCGCGGTCGTCACCTCCGCGATGTTGCGCACCTGCGCCGTCAGGTTGCTCGCCATCGAGTTGACGCTCTCGGTCAAATCCTTCCAGGTGCCGGCGACGCCGAGCACGTTGGCCTGGCCGCCGAGCCTGCCGTCGGTGCCGACCTCGCGCGCGACGCGCGTCACTTCGCCGGCAAACGCATTGAGCTGGTCGACCATGGTGTTGAGCGTTTCCTTCAATTGAAGGATTTCGCCCGACACGTTCACGGTGATCTTCTTGGAAAGGTCGCCGCCGGCGATCGCGGTGGCGACATCGGCGATGTTGCGGACCTGGGCGGTCAGGTTGCTCGCCATGAAGTTGACGTTGTCGGTGAGGTCCTTCCAGGTGCCGGCGACGCCGGGCACCTGGGCCTGGCCGCCGAGCTTGCCTTCGGTGCCGACTTCGCGCGCGACGCGCGTCACTTCGGAAGCGAATGAATTGAGCTGATCGACCATCGTGTTGATGGTGTCTTTCAGCTCGAGGATTTCGCCGCGGACGTCCACCGTGATCTTGCGCGAGAGGTCGCCGCGGGCCACCGCCGTGGTGACGTTGGCGATGTTGCGAACCTGTGCGGTGAGGTTGCCGCACATCGCGTTGACGGAGTCGGTGAGGTCTTTCCACGTTCCGGCGACGCCGGGGACGATCGCCTGGCCGCCGAGCTTGCCGTCGGTGCCGACTTCGCGCGCGACGCGTGTGACTTCGGAGGCGAAGGAGCGGAGCTGATCCACCATGGTGTTGATGGCTTCCTTCAGCTGCAGGATTTCGCCGCGGACGTCCACCGTGATCTTCTTGGACAGGTCGCCGTTGGCAACCGCGATCGTCACCTCGGCGATGTTACGCACCTGGCCGGTGAGGTTGTTGGCCATCGAGTTGACGCTCTCGGTCAGGTCCTTCCAGACGCCGGTCACCTCGGGCACTTGCGCCTGACCGCCGAGTTTGCCTTCGGTGCCCACTTCGCGCGCGACGCGCGTCACTTCGGAGGTGAACACGCTGAGCTGCTTGATCATCGTGTTGACGATGTTGGCCGATTGCAAAAATTCGCCGCCCAGGGGGCGGCCGTCGACATCGAGCTGAACGGTTTGCAAAAGATCGCCCTGCGCGACGGCTGCGACGGCCCGCGTCACTTCACGTGTCGGCCACAGCAGATCATCGATCAAGGTGTTGACCGAGCCTTCCATGTCGGCCCAGGAGCCGCTGGCGAGACCGAACTTGACGCGCTGCCGGGTTTTTCCCTCGCGCCCGACGACCTGGCCGACGCGCTCCAGCTGCTGCGCCATCCGCTGATTGGCGGCGACGATTTCATTGAAGGTGTCGGCGATCTTTCCCTCGATGCCGAGATGATCACCCGTCATCCGCACCGAGAAGTCACCGCTTCGCATCGCCTGCAGCGCGTGAAGCAGCTCCTGCGAAGGATCGGGCTTGCCGTTTGTAAATGGTTTGACCTTGGAACGACGCCGGGCCGATGGAGAGGCAGGACCGAGATCAGTCATGGCAGTTCCTTTGAAGGAATACGCGATCGAATCCGAACAGGGCGCGCGATTCCGGATCATAAAATCGTGCGCACGGTCTTAAATCAAGCTGAATACCAAGCCTTTAGCCGTTACCCCCGAGTGCTGAAATCCGGGCGAGAGGAACAATCCATCAATCGGAACTTTGTTCCCGACGGACGAACCGATTTCAACGATCCGCCTGGCTGGGGTCGAAACCAAACACGATGATCGCGACGGTTTTGGGGCCGCCACTGCTTTGGCGGTTCGGGGTTGGTTGCTACGCGGAATCTTCGGTGCGGCTGCCCGTTCATTTTAACCCTGTACGCATCTGCGGAACGGCGGCGCGGGTGGAGCGTTCGCTTTGGTAAACAGGGAGACAACGATGCCGTTTTCATTGTCCTCATACCTTCTGGGGGTTGGAACCGTGGTGGGCGCGCTGGCGTTCGGGTTTGGCGGCGGCGTGCTCCTGACCAAGACGGCGATGAAGGACACCCCGGCGGAGACCCGGGTCGAGCGGGTCAAGCGCGCGGAGCAACCTTCCGCCCTGCCGCAGCCTGTGGAAACTGTGGATACCAAAGCAATGCCGGAGCCGCAGCCGGCCGGACCTGCGCCGGCGACGGCCGCACCGGCACCCCCGGTTCAAGCGAGCACCGAGCCCGCCAAAACAGGGCCTTCGAAACCGGTTGCGGAAGCTCCAAAGCCAGCCGAGCCAGTCAGGGCTGCGGAATCGACTGCGCAGGCTGAACCGGTCAGCGCTGCGCAACCGACTCCGCGGACCGAGCCCGCTGGGGCGGCGCAATCAACTCCGCAAACCGAACCAGCCAGGCCGGTCGGACAAAACCAAGCCGAACTGCTGAAAGCCGAGGCGCGCAAGATCCAGCGCCAGAAGCGCGATGCCGAGCGGAAGGCGAAAGCCATGGCGAGAGCAAAGCAGCGCCAATTCGAGGAACAGCCAGAACCGGCAGGCCCCGACTATGTGTACGAACGGTCTTCAAGGCGGGCGCTCGCCTATGAGCGCGAAGAGCCGCGGTCCAATTCGCTCGACGTTCCGCTGTTCGGTCGTTCGCGCGAGTTCCTGCCGTTCGATCGCGAGGACTGACCGCGCCGTTTATTGCCGCTTCTGGTTGGGTTTTCTCGGCGGCGCCGGCGTCTGCGCAGGCGTGACTGCGCCGGATTGCGGATCGAATTTGCGGGTCACTTTTTGCGCGGCGAGGCTGATGTCGAGCAGGGTGCGGCGGCCTTCCTGCATCAGCGGGCCGGAACGCTTGTTGAAGCTGTCAGCCAGTTCGCGAAGCGACTTCACCTTCTCGAACAGTTCGTCCGCCTTGCCATCCACGAGGCTCGGCACGACGTCGCCGATCTTTGCCATGGCGCTGTCGAAGCTTGCGAAGGCGCCATCGGCTTTAGCGAGGATGCTGTCGATCGCCTCGCTTTTGCTGACCAGCGATGCCGTATAGGTCTCGAAATTCAGCAGCGTGTCCTTCAGCATCGACCGATTGCCGACCAGCAACCGGTCGACGTTGTGCAGGCTGTCGCGGATCGTTTCCGTCTCGCTCAAATCGGCGGTCAGGACCGGAATGCCGTCTTCATCCAGCGGCACCGGCGGCGCGGTGGCGCCGCCTCCGACCAGCGATATCGCCGCGATCCCGGTCAGCCCCTGAAATTCCACGCCCGCCACCGTGTCCTTGCGGATCGGGGCGCTGTTATCGACCATCGCAAGCGCGACAACCTTGCGCGGGTTGTCCAGCTTCAGCGACTTGATCTGTCCAATCTGAATGCCGTCGAAATTCACGCTGCCGCCCTTGCGCAGCCCGCTGGCGGAACCCTCGAAAACGATACGAAGCGGAGTTTGCTGCCTGATGCCGTGGATTTTCTGGAACGCGAGAAAGCCGCCGAACGCTGCGGCAATGACCGCCAGCGTCGCGGATCCGATCATGAGGTTGCTCGCCCGCATCTTCATAAAAAATTCCGGCTGCGATGTGCCCGGCCGGGAGGACTAGCGCACTTCGCCATTCCCCAATTCTACGGGCAAAGCCGGATCAGCGAAAGCCCGATGCCGCGGGCTCGCATCAATGCCCGGCGGTACTCTTGGCCGCGTCATTGTTGAGAACGATCAGCGCGTCGACGGCGACGCCGGTCCTGGTATTGATCAGAAACGGATTGACGTCGATCGAGGCGATGCGGGTGCCGGCGTCCGCCATCAGGTTGGACAGGCCGACCAGGGCTTTCACGGCCGAGGCCTCGTGCAGCGCCGGCTTGCCGCGATAACCCTTCAGCTTGACGCCGGCCTTGGTCCGGCTGATCAATTGCCTGGCCTCGGCCGCATCCAGCGGCGCGCCGGCTAGCGCAACGTCTTTCATCAATTCGATATCGACGCCGCCGGTGCCGAACAAGACCACCGGTCCCATCTCGGCATCGAGCGCGGTGCCGACGACAAGCTCAAGCTCGGCCTTGACCTGCTGCGCGATCAGGATACCCTCGAGTTTCGGCTTGCCTTTCAGCTTTTTCACCCGCGCGGTGATGTCGTTGAAGGCCTTCTTGACCTCGGCCGTGCTGTTAAGGTTCAGCACCACACCGCCGATGTCGGACTTGTGCAGGATTTCCGCGCTGACGACCTTGGCGACGACGGGAAAGCCGATTTTTTTCGCGATCTTCACCGCGTCGGCGGCAGTCTGCGCGATCTCTTCCTTCGACACCGGAATGCCGTAGGCGCTGAGCAGCTTCTTTGAGGCGACCTCGTCGAGCGCAGCGCCATTGGCATGCTTCAGCGTCTTTTCCAGCGTCGCGCGCGCCGAGGCACTGGAACTGGATATGATATCCGGGACTTCCTTGCGCAGCGAGGCGTATTCGATCAATGCCTTGATCGCGCCCACCGCGCGGTCGAGGCCCTGCATGACGGCGATATGCGGCAGCGACCAGCGCAGGGTTTTGGTGAATTCGGTGAAGCCGATCGACATCGCGCTGATATAGACCACCGGCTTGGAGGCGGCCCCCGCCATCTCGTTGACGATGCGCAAATTCCTTTCGCGCAGCTCGTGCGGCGCCTTGGGCAATTCCGAATCGATGATGACGATGTCGGTGTCGGGATCGTCGATCATGATCTTGATCGACTGCATGTAGACGGATGGATCGACGACCGCCGCGAACCCCGCATCCAGCGGATTGCCGACGATAGAGCCGGGGCCAAGCATCTTCGCAAGCTTGTCGCTGGCGCTCTTGCTCAGCGGCGCGAAATTCAGGCCGGCCGAATAGAAGGCGTCGATCAAGAGGCCGCGCTTGCCGCCGGACAAGCTGACGCCGGCGAGTCGATGGCCTTTCGGCGGGTCGGCATGGACGAAGCATTCGGTGGTCTCGATCAATTCGTCGAGACCGCGCACCCGGATCACGCCTTCCCGCGTCGAGATGGCATCAAACGTCTCGATCGAGCCGGCCAGCGCGCCGGTGTGCGCCATGGCGGCGGCGCGGCCGCCCTCGGAGCTACCCAGCTTGAGCGCGATCACCGGCTTGCCGGCCGCGCGCGCGGCCTTGCAGGCGTCGCGAAAGCCCTTGGTGTTGCGCACGCCCTCGAGATAGACCACGATCACGCGTACGCTCGGATCCGCCGCGAAATAACTCATCAGGTCCGGGGTCTCCAGCCCGGCCTCGTTGCCGGTGGTGACCATGTAGCCGACGCCGACGCCGCGATCCTCCAGCGTCTGGCGGATCGCCATCACGATCGCGCCGGATTGGCCGGCGATCGCCACCGGCCCCGCTTCCATGGTGACGATGCGGTCGTCGATGTTGGTGAACAGCTTTTCGCCGGCGCTTAGATTGCCGAGACAATTCGGGCCTGTGACGGCGAGCCCGGTCTCGCGAATCGCCTGCTGCAGCTCGGTGGCGAGCTTCTGGCTGTCGTCGTCCTGCAATTCGCTGAAACCTGACGTGACAATGGTCGCCGAGCGCGCCCCGGCCGCCGCCGCGTCGCGAAGGACCTGCACCGCGAAACGCGCCGGCACCAGCACCAGCACGTGATCGGGTTTTTCAGGCAGGCTGGCGAAATCCTTGTAGCAGCGCACGCCCCAGATGGATTCGCGCTTCGAATTGACCGGGTAGAGCCCGCCCTCGTATTTGTATTTGATCAGGTTGTTCCAGATGCGTTCGGCGTAGTTGCCTGGCTTGTCCGTTGCGCCGACCAGCACGATATTGCGCGGATGCAGCATCGCATGAACGCTTTTGACGATGTCGCTGGCATCCGATGAAGGTGACCATTTGCCGGCGGGTACTGACGCGACGCTTACCTGAGCTTCCATTGGCGTGACCTTACCCCTCGTTTCTTGTCTGGAATGAGGATCGATTGCAGATCGCCATTCCCCATGGCACAGCGTTTCTATACGGCTCTGGCCATACTTTACACCCCGGCTGCAGTCCCGGGTTCCGGACAGCGGGACAGCCTTCGCATGCCAACAGTTGACCGGCGTCGAAGCTGTCGCCGACGATCACAACGCGCCGCCGGTCGTTTTTCTGGCCGCTGATGCGCGCCGGTGTCAACACCCCGGCGCCAGCCGAATTCCTGCAAACGAATTGGAAAAATGGGAAATCGGAACGACCTCAAGGTCTAAGACCTCGGATGAGCGTGGTGTTTCTGTCGCATGGTAAAATCGAGAACGGGCGGCAATATCCAGCGCTCATCGAGATTCATTGTTCCTCTTCGCTCTCCAGCTCGCCGCGGTCAGGGCTATGACCTTGAGTGATTCCTCGGCTCCGTCCGCGAATCCCTTTTCAAAGTCGCCCTCGACTCGAGCCATCTGGTTGGTCACATGTGCGAAGCAAAGCACTGGGCGTTTGCGGGCTTTCGCAAAAGCGTAGAGCGCTGCTGCCTCCATCTCTACTGCAAGAATGCCGGCGTTCCTTGCCGCGTCGATTGCCTTCTCGGTTTCGCGAAAAGGAGCATCCGTGGTCCATGTCGCGCCGGACTGAATCGGAATGCCCGCTGCCGTCAGCGCTTCTCGTGCCATTTGCGTCAGATCCACGTCCGCTTCGCTGTACTCGGAAGGCGGCAAGTAGTGGTAGCTGGTTCCCTCATCGCGCAGCGCACGCTCGATGACAACGAAATACGGTGGCGCTCGCACGGGGACAATTTGGCCGGAAGACGTCATGCTCACCAGAAACCGGCAGCCCGAGGCGAACAGCTCCTCGGCGACGAGCACCGCGAACGCGGCTCCGACAATGCAACCTAGAATCCCGTATTCATGCCCGCCTTCACGAAAGACATGGAGATCGGTGTGATAGCAAGCCCATCCGGGGTGGCGGACGGCCAATCCAGCGTTGCATAGATATCGGACCATGTCGCCATCGGGATCGAGAATGCAGATTTCGGGAACGGGAGCCTCGGGGAGGCCTTTCTGGCGGCGTGCTTCGCGCAACAGATTTTCGGGTTTGAATGCGGATGCTGCGCTGTAGTGCTTGTGCGACAGGATCGGCGGCGTTTCTTCTTTCACTGACATGGTCCTCGGATTTTTCGGTAGGCTTGCGCGCAGACACATTGCCATCAATGCAGCACGCGAGACAGGTTTTCAGCGACTGCATCGATTTCTTCTCGCGTCGTTCCTCGCCCGAGGCCCAACGCCCAACTCTATCGATTGCGCAGCATCGAGACGGCCATGTACTTTCTCGCGCATTGTTAGCGCGACAACCATGCCCGAAAGAAACGTCAGTCCGGCGATCGACCCGATGGCCCACGCCATGCCGAAGATGTCGGCGATGATGCCTGCTGAGAGCGCACCGATGGCATAACCGAGGTCGCGCCAAAAGCGGTAGACGCTGAGCGAGCGCGCCCGCCAGGTCGGATGCGAAGCGTCGGAGACGGCTGCGATCAGGCTCGGATATACCATCGCTGTTCCCAGTCCGAGCAGAAGACTGCCGACGAGCCACCATTCGAATTGGCGCGTTGCGGCGGTAAGGAACAGCCCGCCCGACTGGATCCACATGCCCGCGACGATCAGGCCCTTGCGACCCCAGCGATCGCTGAGCGGACCGGTGGCGACCTGCAGGATTCCCCATGCTGCAGGATAGACCGCCTTCAGAATGCCGATGCGTTCGACGCCGAGGCCGAAGGAAGCAAAGAACAGCGGAAAGATACCCCAGCTCATGCCGTCGTTGAGATTGTTGACCAGGCCCGCTTGCGACGCGGCGAACAGATTTCGGTCGCGGAACGAGGTGAGCAGGAAGATTTCCCGGAAGCTCACCGGGGTTGACTGTGAAGAGGAAGCCGCTTCGAGCCGAACATGTTCACGTGTGTCGCGGACAAGCATGATCGACAGAGCGGCCCCCAGGACCGCATAGCCGACACCCAGATAGATCGGCACTGGCCGAAGGCCGTATCGAGAAGCAAGATAACCAGTGAGGAAGGCCGTGACGCCTACCGCGAGGTAGCCCGCAAACTCATTGAGGCCGACGGCAAGGCCGCGTGACCTGGGCCCGACCAGATCGACCTTCATGAGCACCGTCATCGACCAGGCAAGCCCCTGATTGATGCCGAGCAGCGCATTGGCCGCAACGATCCAGCTCCAGCTCGGGGCCCATATGATCATGAAGGGAACGGGCAACCCGACAAGCCAGCCAAGGACAAGAACACGTTTCCGGCCCCAGGCATCGGCGAGTTGGCCGGAGACGAGATTGGCCAGCGCTTTGACGACGCCAAAGCTGACGATGAAGGATACGACGATGGTCGTCGAGGCAATGCCGAACTCTTCCGACCCGATCAGCGGCACGACCGTTCGCTCGATCCCGACCATGCCGCCGACAAAGGCATTGATCAGGATGAGCAGCGTGAACTGTCGCCAGTTTTCCTTGAGCCCGAGCCTGACACGCGAGTCTTCTGACTTGGAAACCGACGGCGCTTCGCTCATCGATCAGGCTGCCGCCGCCGTCGCGCCGGAGTTCGCGGCTCTCAGTGCGGCCGCCTCGGGTGGTGCCGGCGGGATATCAGCGAGCATGAAGCGGATGAACTCGGCCTCGTCCCCGATCCCGAACGCCTGGTTATGCCGCTTCTCGAAACCGATGGTGGACCACGGTTTCCCGCTCAATCGCCGGCCGCAGACCGAGCCGGCATATGCTCCGGGCAGCACCTCCACAAAGTCCGGCAAAGATCTCAGTCGGCGCGCGCTCTGGAACAGGTCCCGCGCTCCCCGTTCGGCGCTGACGGCGAGCTCCGTGCGTCCAAGGTCACCGACCATCAGCGTATGGCCGGTCAGCACGAACCAGGGCTCATGCGCACGGGTGTAATCGTTCACGAGGATACAGATGTGCTCCGGAGTGTGGCCCGGCGTATGCCACACTTTCGCGGCGACGTTGCCGAGCGGAAGGACTTCCTGGTCGTGCGCCCCTCGGAATGGAAAGGAAACATCAGCATGCGCCGCGAGCACGTACTCGGCGCCGGCCGCCTTGGCGAGCTGCCGACCGCAAGAGAGATGGTCGGCATGAACGTGGGTGTCGATGACGAAATGGATGCGCATGCCGGCGGCTTCTGCGGCGCGCATGTAGGGCTCGATCTCGCCGGCTGGATCAACGACGGCACCGGCTGCACGCCCGCCGCAGCCGAACAGGTACGAGATGCCAACGGGATCCTGGTGCAGGAATTGCCGGATGATCATGGCTTGCGCTCTCGGATTCGACGATGTAGAAACATTCAATCATTATGCTGAATGTTTCATTGAGGGAAAGCTGTGTCAAGCACCGGACCGAAACAAGCGATTTTTGCTGGCCTGGCTGACGTGGCCCAGGCACTCGGCCACGCCCACAGGCTGGAATTGCTGGAGCACGTCGCCCAAGGCATGCGCAGCGTGGAGGAGCTTTCCGCGCGGGCCAACCTGAGCTTCGCCAACACCTCGCGCCACTTGCAGATCCTTCGGCGCGCGCGCCTCGTCGATACCGAGCGTCGCGGGAAGCACGTGCTATATCGGCTCGCCGGGGACAATGAGGTGGTTGACCTGATGCGGGCGCTCGGACGCGTGGGCGAGCGAAACGTAGCCGAGGTCAATCGTGTCATGACCGACTACTTCCATGCTCGCGATGCGTTGGAGCCTGTATCGAGAACGGACTTGATCTCGCGGTTGCGCGACGGCCTTGTCACGATTCTCGACGTGCGGCCGGAAGACGAGTTTGCGCTCGGGCATCTTCCCGGCGCCCTGAATATCCCGCTCGGCAAATTGGAGCAGCGCTTGGGTGAACTCCCGGCCGGCCGTGAAGTCATCGCCTATTGCCGTGGTCCTTATTGCGTTCTCTCGTTCGAGGCGGTCGCGGCGCTTCGCGCGCGAGGCTATCGCGTCCGTCGGCTCGAGGACGGCTACCCCGAATGGAAGGCCGCCGGGTTGCCGATCGAAGGCTGTGGCCTGAATATCCTTTCGGCCAAGCAAGGGCCTAATGCAGATTGAAATCATGTGACGCGTTTCTCGATTACGAGAATGGTCAAGCTCTCTTCCGTACAGGACAGCGGACTGCGGGCTTTTATGAAGTTGTCACCGGAAACGTCGGATTTTGCCCGACGGGCAAATCACTTCTGATTTTCCGAAGTCGTGTCAAGCCCCTTTTGCAAAAATATTTCTGTTTTCTCCCGACCCAAATCAGTTCACTGATTCGCCCGTCCCGTTCCGACAAGAGGGGCGTTGCGCAACGTCATCAACGTGGAGCGGGATGCGGTGGACGCGGGCAGCGCGCGTGACGAACGCGGTCTGCTTGCGTACGGCGAAGTCGTGTGGTTCTGACGCCCCAATCGTTGGCGTCAAGTCTGCGAGAAGAAGCGCAGGCGACGGTGTCAAACAGCGTGGTCACCGGGGAGAGCGCGAAGTAAGCCGTAAAACCATTGCGCGGGGAATGCCGGGTTGTTCCGGTGTGACCGTGGTGACTATCTCGTGTGTTGTTTTTATCACACACGAGGCTGCGGGTGCATTGGGCACCCGGCATTCCCTGCGCCCTCTGATTTCAGAGCGGACGCCGATAGCAAACCTCGGGCGTATCGCGCCGCGAGATCGCGGAGGCTTGTCGTGACCGTCATCCTGAGGTGGAGCTCTTGCGAGCCTCGAAGGATGAGCGGCCGCCGTTCCTTCGAACGCATCGCTGCGCGATGCTCCTCAGGATGACGGGGATGGTTTGAGTGTGCCGGTACGATCAGTCTCTGCTGTGAAAGTGAAGTCGCCGTCACATCACGCCATCATTCCGGGCAGCCCGCAGGGCAACCCGGATCGTAACCACGATCGGGAGTATGGATTCCGGGCTCGCGCGGAGCCTGTCATCGGGCGCGCGTTCGCGCGACCCGTTGGCTCCTCGCAATGACGGTCCCCAGTACGACACCGCTCGCAATGACGGCCTTACGGCTATCTCCTGCGCGCGGTCTTGCGCGCTCCCGACCTTTTCGCGGCGTTTTTCTTGCGGGTCGCGGCCGCCTTCTTCGCGGCGCGCGATCGCGCCGCGGCCGGCCGGCGTGCCGATGCCTTGCCGCCGCGCGGGCCGCCGATCCTGCCGCCGCGTTTCGAGGACACGTTGGTGTCGGGAACGCCGCGGCCCGAGCCGCTCTTGTTGCCGCCGCCGGTCTCCTTGTTGACGGTTGCCCATGCGCGCCGCTCGGCTTCCTTCTTGCCGACGCCGCGATGCTCGTATCCTTCCTCGATGTGCTCGGCCTGGCGTTTCTGCTTGTCGGTGTAGCTGGATTTGTCGCCGCGCGGCATGGTCGTCTCCCTTCGATGGTGCGGTTGCCAAAGCTCGAAACGCGCAAACGCCGTGCCGGGTTCCGGCAAAGCAGCTGTCGACAGATGCGAAGGGTGAAGACGCGCCTACGCGGCGTTGCGCAGGCCGGCCAGGAAGCGATCGACGCTTTTGAGCAGCGCGGTGGCGTGCTGGTTCAGCTGTCCGGAGGCGACGAGGACGTTGTCGGCCAGCCCGCGCGACTGGTCGGCGGCCTGGCTTGCGCCCGTGACGTTGAGCCGAGACTTCGCTGGCGCCGGCGGCGGCCTGCTGCACGCTTCGCGCAATCTCGCGCGTCGCCGAATCCTGCTCCTCGATGGCGGCGGCGATGGTGGTGGCGATCCCGCTGATCTCCCGGATGGTGTCGCTGATGCCGCCGATCGCGATCACGCAATCGCCGGTGGCGGACTGGATCGCGGTGACCTGTCCGGCGATTTCCTCGGTCGCTCTTGCGGTCTGGCTGGCGAGTTCCTTGACCTCGGATGCGACCACCGCAAAACCCCGGCCGGCTTCGCCGGCACGCGCCGCCTCGATCGTGGCGTTGAGCGCCAGCAGATTGGTCTGGCTGGCAATCGCGCTGATCAGGCGAAGCACGTCGCCGATCCTTTCACCGGCGGAGGTCAGGCCGCCGACCATTTCCGTGGTTTGCAGGGCCTTGGCCACCGCGGCATCGGCGACGCCACTGGAATGGGTGACCTGACGGCCGATCTCGGCGACGGTAGAGGCAAGCTCCTCGGTGGCGGCGGCGACCGAGCCGACACTGGCCGATGCCTCTTCGGATGCAGCCGCCGCGGCGGCGGCGCGCTCCGAGGTGCCGTTGACGCTGGTCATGATGTCGGCGGCGACGCGCTGCATGTCCTGGATCGCCCGCGCCACGGCCGCGACCACGCTCTTGACGTCGGCTTCGAAGCGGTCGGCCATCTGCCGCTGCAAGGCTTTCTTCTCAAGCTCGGCCTCCTGCTTGGCGGCCTCCTGCGCCTCCCGCATCGTGCGCGCCTCGATCATGCTGCGGCGGAATACGTCGACCGCCCCGGCCATGGTGCCGAGTTCGTCCTTGCGGGCGCCGCCGGGGATCGTCACATCGGTATCGCCACTCGAGAGGCGGTTCATCACCGCGGTGATCGCGGCCAGCGGGCGCGACAGGCCGCGGCCGAGCAGGAACGCCAGCACGATGGCGCCGCCAAGAATCGCGGCGGTGCCGAAAATAAGATGGCGCTGCGAACTCGCCGCCGCCGCCTCATATTCGGTGGTGTCCTTGACCAGTTCGATCACCGCGACCGGCTGCCCGGCATAGTTCCTGATCTGGCCGAGATAGAGCGCGGCGGGGTGGCCGTTGAGCGTGGCGTCGCGGCGCAGCGTAGCGCCGTCGAACGCGCTCTTGAGTTCGTCCGGCGTGGCGACCGCACTGCCGCCAAGCGTCGATGCGATATTCGTGAAAACCTTGCCATCGAAACGATACACGGCCAGATCGACGCCGAAGCGCTGCTTGGCGCTATCGACGAATTGCTTGCCGAAGGAGACGCCGATGTCGGCGACGGCGAGGCTCTTGCCGTCGCGCATGATCGGCGTCATCGCGAAAACGCTGAGCAACTCCCGCCCGGGTTCGACGCCGACAATCGGCTTGCCGGTCGTGTTCGACTCCACCACGGTCTTGCGCCGCGCCGAGATGTCCTCGCCGAAGACTTTTGGCGCGTGAACACGGAAGAAGGCGGTTGCCGGCGGGGTGTGGAAACTGATCAGCGGAATTCCCTGCGCGTCCAACGCCTTCATCGAGCCGCCGAGCAGCGCCATCAGCGCGTCGCGGTCGTTCCTGGCGACGGCTTCCGCCACCGGCGGCAGATTGGCGATGACGGCACTGACGGCCAGCGCCGCGCGCCCCTCGTAGTCGAGGGCCGCCATCACGCTGTCATATTGCAGCTTGAGCTGCTGGTCGAGCGCGAGCCGCGTCAGCGAGCGCTGCTGAATAATCGAAAAGGTCCCGAGCACGCCGCAGGCCACTGCCGCGGTCAGCGTGATCGCCAGGATCAGGCGGGCCGCGATCGATCGAAGTTTGAACATGGGAAATGCCGAAGCTCCGCGAGAGAGGAAGAGCTCGGAGAATCCCAGAAAGTAGTTAACACTGCGGTAAAATGTTGCCGATACCACCGCGGCAGCGAATGGGCTTCAGGTGTCCTTTGCCGGTGGCTCGGAACTGTTGCCCAGGATTGCCTTGCCGACGTCTTCGTAATGGTTGTTGCGGGCCTGGACCTGTTGCGCGATCGCGTGCATGTCGCGAAAGCGGCGTTCGAACTTGTTGGCGCGGAATACGGCGGTGGCGCCCGCCATGTGATAGGCGGTATCGACCACCGAGGCCGCCTGGTGAATCGTCCAGGTCGAGGCGAGGCGAAGCGCGATCCGGTGTTGTTCGCCGAGTTTGCCGGTCTGCGTCAGATCGCGCCACGCCTCATTGGCTGTCGCATAGAGATAGGCGCGCGCCGCGCGCAAATTGCCTTCGAGGCGGCCGATCGCGCCCTGAACGGCATTATTCTCGCGCATCGCCTTGAGGCCGAACGATGCCTTGCCGCGCGCCAGATCAATGGCCGCGTCGAGCGTGGCGCGCGCGACGCCGAGCGAGACCGCGGCAAAGCCCAGCCCGAACATGGTGTAGGTCGTGATCCGATAGAGCGGGCCCTTCTCACGCAGATCCGCGGGATCGTCCCGCAGCACCGAAAATTTTTCCGGGATGAACAGATTGTCGACCGAGTAGGAATCCGTGCCGGTGCCGTTGAGGCCGATCACGTCCCAGACATCGTATAGCGTGGCGCTCTCCAGCGGAAACAGGATGGTGCGCACCTCCGGCGCGCCGTCGGGCTTGCGGCGCCTGGTGCCATCGGCCTCCACGATCTGGACATGCGCGCCGAGCCAGCTCGCCTGACGGCAGCCGCTGGCGAAGTCCCAGCGTGCGGTGGCGCGATAACCGCCGGGCACGACCTGCACTTCGTGGGCAATCGAGCCCCAGGCAAGGATGCCGGTCGGGGCGGCAAAAATCTCGCGCGCCGCGTCGGGATCGAGATAGGCCGCCGTCATGGCGCAGACGCTGCATTGGCCGAGGCACCACGCCGTGGAGGCGTCGGCCTTCGCCACTTCCTCCAGCATCTGCATGAAGATTTCGGGCGGCGCCTCGGCGCCACCGACGCTTTGCGGCAGCAGCACCCGATAAAGCCCGTTCTCGATCAGGGCGGACACCACCGGCTGCGTGAGACGCCGCGTCCGCTCGATCTCATCGGCCTCCCGCGCGATCAGCGGCGCGAGCGCGCGCGCGCGCTCGATCAGTCCGAAACCGGAAGGCTTGTTCATTGCGTTTCCTCGCCCTCTTTGGGGTTCTTTGGCCGGCGAAGCCGCAATGGTGGTCTATTCGCGGCGGCCGATCAAGATGGGGACAGGAATGCGAGAGGCGCGGGGTGTGCGCTCGACGGGCCAAGCCGAGGACCAGAAGGCAGTGCGATCCGCCTCAGCTATCCACCTTCAGCGCGGCGATAAAGGCTTCCTGCGGGATGTCGACCTTGCCGAACTGCCGCATCTTCTTCTTGCCTTCCTTCTGCTTCTCCAGAAGTTTTCTTTTGCGCGTGATGTCGCCGCCGTAGCACTTCGCGGTGACGTCCTTGCGCAGCGCGCGCACGGTCTCGCGGGCGATCACCTTGCCGCCGATCGCCGCCTGGATCGGAATCTGGAACATGTGCGGCGGGATCAGTTCCTTCATCTTCTCGACCATGGCGCGGCCGCGCCCTTCCGCGCGCTGGCGGTGCACCAGCATCGACAGCGCATCCACCGGCTCGTTGTTGACGAGGATCTGCATCTTCACGAGATCGGCGGGCTTGTAGTCGGTGAGATGATAGTCGAACGAGGCATAGCCCTTTGAAACCGATTTCAGCCGGTCGTAGAAATCGAACACCACCTCGTTGAGCGGCAGCTCGTATTTCACCATGGCGCGATTGCCGACGTAAGTGAGCTCCTTCTGCGCGCCGCGCCGGTCCTGGCACAGTTTCAGGACGCTGCCGAGATATTCGTCGGGCGTGAGGATGGTGGCCTCGATCCACGGCTCCTCGATCTCGGCGATCTTCACCACGTCGGGCATGTCGATCGGATTGTGAATCTCGATCACCTGCCCGTCGGTCAGGTGCATCTTGTAGATCACCGACGGCGCGGTCGCGATCAAATTGAGATCGAATTCGCGCTGCAGCCGCTCCTGAATGATTTCGAGATGCAACAGCCCGAGGAAGCCGCAGCGAAAGCCGAAGCCCAATGCCGCCGAGGTTTCCATCTCGAACGAGAAGCTGGCGTCGTTCAGCCGCAGCTTGCCCATCGCCGCGCGCAGGCTTTCGAAATCGTTGGCATCGACCGGAAACAGACCGCAGAACACCACGGGGATGGCCGGCTTGAATCCCGGCAGCATGTCGGTCACCGGCTTGCGGTCGTCGGTGATGGTGTCGCCGACTCTGGTGTCCGCCACTTCCTTGATCGCGGCGGTGATGAAGCCGATTTCGCCCGGGCCAAGTTCGTCGATCTGCTGCATCTTGGGAGTGAAGAAGCCGACGCGCTCGACGTCATAGGCTGCGTTGGTGCCCATCATCCGGATGCGCTGGCCCTTTTTCATCACGCCATCGACAATGCGCACCAGCACCACGACGCCGAGATAGACGTCGTACCAGCTGTCGACCAGAAGCGCTTTCAGCGAGGCGTCAGGGTCGCCCCTGGGCGGCGGCAGCCGGTGCACGATGGCTTCAAGCACGTCGTCGATGCCGAGACCGGTCTTTGCCGAGATCATCAACGCATCGGAGGCATCGAGGCCGATCACATCCTCGATCTGCCGCTTGACCTGGTCCGGTTCCGCCGCGGGCAGGTCGATCTTGTTCAGCACCGGCACGATCTCGTGGCCGGCATCGAGCGCGTGGTAGACATTTGCCAGTGTCTGGGCCTCGACGCCCTGGCTGGCGTCGACGACCAGCAGCGAACCTTCGCAAGCGGCCAGCGACCGCGAAACCTCATAGGCGAAGTCGACATGGCCGGGGGTGTCGATCAGATTGAGGATGTAGGTCTTGCCGTCCTTGGCCGGATAGGTCAGCCGCACGGTCTGCGCCTTGATGGTGATGCCGCGCTCGCGCTCGATATCCATGGAATCGAGCACCTGTTCCTTCATCTCGCGCGCCGCCAATCCGCCGGTGGTCTGGATCAGACGGTCGGCCAGCGTCGATTTGCCATGGTCGATATGCGCAACAATGGCGAAGTTGCGGATGTTGGAAATAGGGATGGATGTCATGGGCGCGAGATAGCACCCGCATCCCGATGCGGCAACCTTAATGCAGCATTTTAAAGGGGCTTCTTCACGCCAAGCTGATTCCCCTTATGTCGAAAACGCGCTACGCAGAGCGCATGTCAACTGCATCGTTCCTGCCCGTGGCTTCGCGTGCTCGCCGCAGGCCGTCGATCCGGCGGCTGGCGGCGTGGCTTGCGGCGTGCGCCAGCGATCCGAAAGCGAGCCTGTGGCTGGTGATCGGCTTTGCCGTCGCGCATGCGGTGCTGTGGACCTTCATCCTGATCAATCTCAAGGCGGCGCAGGACGTCCATATGGATGTCGCGGAAGCTTTCGCCTGGGGTCAGAAGTTCCAGCTCGGCTACGGCAAGCATCCGCCGCTGGCGGGCTGGGTCGCGGGCCTCTGGTTCAAGGTTTTTCCGGTCGCCGACTGGGCAACTTACGCGCTGGCGATGGCAACGCTCGGCTGTGGCCTCGTGATCTCTTGGCTGATCGCTTTGCGCGTCGTCGATCGCCGCCGCGCGTTCTTTGTGGTGGTGATGCTCGCGCTCTATCCGATCTTCAACTTCAAGGGCTTCAAGTACAATCCGGATCTGTTGCAGCTCGTGACGCTGCCGCTTGTGGTGCTGGCCTATCTGAACGCGTTTGAAAAGCGCAGCGTGAGATCGGGCCTGTGGCTCGGCCTCGCCGGCGCGCTGGCGCTGATGACAAAATACTGGGTGCTGACCATGATCGGCGCCATCGGTCTCGCCGCGTTGATTCATCCCGACCGGCTGAAATTCCTGCGCTCGCCGGCGCCGTGGGTCGCGATTGTCACGCTCGTCATTGCCATGATTCCACATCTGGTCTGGCTGAAAGAAGTGGACTTCGTGCCGCTGACTTACGCCGGCGATGTCTACGGCCTGTCGAGCCGTGCGCAAAGCGTTCAGCTCGTGCTCGGCTACATCGGCCACAATCTCGCGCTGCTCGCAGCACCAGTGGCGCTGGCGGCGATGGCGCTGGCATGGCCGTCACGAAGGGCGACCCTGGCGCAGCAGCTATCATCGCTGTTCACGCGCGCATGGTCGCGCGGCGAAAATCGGTCCGTAAATAGATCGCAGGCGCTCAATATCTGGATCATCCAGATCGTGGTTGCGATCGGGCCGCCGCTCGGCGGTTTGATTTTCACGGTCTATATGAAGACCGATTGGGGAATTTCGCTGTTCTTTCTGACCCCGCTGGCGCTGGTGGCAATTCCCTCGCTGCGCATTCATAGGATCGCGCTGTTTCGTATTGTCGCGATCTGGCTCACCGTCACGCTCGCGGCGCTGGCCGCCTCGCCTTACATCGCCACGGAAGAGATGGCGGTTAATCCAAATGGTGCCGCGACCTATGGCGCGCGCTCCCAGCTCGCCCGCGAGCTGACCCAGGCCTGGCATTCGCGCTTCAACACGCGATGGGCGGTTGTCGCAGGCACCACGGAGGTCGGCGAGCCGATGACGTTCTACAGTGCGGATCATCCGGCGCCGTTCACGCCGGGCGAGCTCTGGTCGTCGGGACTGACCTCGCTCGAGGAGGCCAGGCGGCTTGGGTTCATCGGCATCTGCGACACCACGGACGGGAGGCTGCCGGCCTGCGAAGCCTGGATGCGGGAGAATGGCAAGGACGCCGAGCAGCTTGCGATTACCACGCAGCGCTTCTTCCGCGGCCACCCCGGTCCGGCGATCAGCTGGAAGATCTATATCGTGCCACCGGCGAAATAGGGTCCGCCCCGTCATTCCGGGTCTGGTCCTTCGGACCATCCCGGAATGACACCCGCAAGAGCGGGGCGAGGGAGTGCTTCCAGGCAAATGACGTTAGCGGGTCACGTCGATTCTTCGTTGAATTTGCTGGCGACGAGTTCGGTGATTGCGTCGATCGCGGCTTGTGCCTCCGGGCCAGCCGCGGAGACGACGATGGATGTGCCGGGCCCTGCGGACAGCATCATCAATCCCATGATCGAGGTGCCGCCGACGGTCTCGTTGCCGCGTGTCACCCAGACCTCGGCATCGAAGCGCTCGACCATCTGAACGAATTTTGCGGAAGCGCGCGCGTGCAAACCGCGTTTGTTGATGATGGGAAGTTCGCGAGACAGCGCACCCTGCGGGATACCAGGCCCGGCATCGGGTGCGGGCGACGCAGCGTCGTCGCTCATTTGCCGGCGAGCACCCGGCTGGCAATGGTGACGTATTTGCGGCCGGCCTCTTGGGCCATCGCGATGGCGTCGGGGAGCGACCGCTCCTCGCGGACCTTGGCGAGCTTGACCAGCATGGGAAGGTTGATTCCAGCGAGCACTTCCACCTTCGGGCGACTCATGCAGGAGATTGCGAGATTGGAAGGGGTTCCGCCGAACATGTCGGTGAGGATGGCGACGCCGTCGCCGGAGTCGACGCGGTTGACCGCCTCGATGATGTCGCTTCGACACAAATCAGCGTCGTCCTCGGCACCGATCGTGACGGCCTCGATTTGTTTCTGCGGACCCATGACATGTTCGAGCGCCGCCTTGAACTCGTCGGCAAGGCGCCCATGGGTCACAAGTACTAGGCCAATCATCGGAAACTCCTCGCGGGTGCTTTTTGGTGCACCGCACGAACGCGCCACTTTGACCATCCAGAGCCCCCGCGCAAGAGGGGATCTTTGCGATTCTCCCGGAAATTAGTGGTACGGAGGGGAGCCTGCGCCGGTCTATTCGGTCGCGATAGTGGGACTTATATGGTTACCAATTCCCTTCGAGCAATCAGCCGAAGGCTGAGCAAAAGCTGAACTTTCGGTCATGGTCAGTGCGGCCAGCACCAGAGGAAGTGCCGCATAGCCGACTCCGGCCGGAATTCGCGGTATTTCGACACCGCAGATGCGGGCCCGGAGGGCTTCTGGCTGCGGCAGGCGGGCCGCATCGGGGGCGGACAGATCGACGACGAGGCCGACGATGGCTTCTTCGGCGAAATCGCAGCGACGAATGCCGAGACCGCGAATTTCGATCAGCCCGGTTAGCTCGTGCGCCGGCCGGACCACGAGTTCGCCCGTTGCTTGCTTCAAGATGGACTCGATCATCGCCGACCAGCACGGCCGAGGGCAGTTGGCCCGCGCGCCCGGCCAAAATGAGATCGAACGCGAGGTGCGATTTGCCGGCACCCGAGGGGCCGCGGATCAGCACGGCGCGATTTCCAACCAGCACCGCGGAAGCGTGAACGCTTGCGCTTGCGGTTGCGGTTGTCATGGCGCCGGCAGCCTGACCACGAAGCGCGCTCCCGCAACGGTTGCCTCGCCATCGGCATTGAGCGGACCGGGACGATTCTCCGCCCAGATGCGCCCGCCATGGGCTTCAATGATCTGCTTCGAGATCGACAGCCCCAGTCCGGAATTCTGTCCGAACCCCTGATGCGGCCGGTCGGTGTAGAAGCGCTCGAAGATCCGCTCGAGCGCATCCTCGCGAATTCCCGGCCCATTATCATCGATGACGATTTCGATTTCGGATCTCAGGCGGCGGCACACGATCCGCACCTTGCCGCCGGGTTGGGAGAACGACTGGGCATTGACCAGAAGGTTGGAGATCACCTGTCCAAGCCGCGAATCGTGGCCCGGCACCGAGAAAGTGTCGGCGGAGCCTCGGCCTTCGAAGCGGACTTCGACGGCGACGTCGTGGCCGAGCCGGGTTTCGTTCGCCACCGAAGTCAGGGTCGTGAGCAGGCGGCGGAAATCGACCGGCGCCAGGTCCTGCCGCTGTAGTTCGGCATCAAGCCGGCTGGCATCGGAAATGTCGGAGATCAGCCGATCGAGCCGTTTGACGTCATGCTCAATCACCGCCAGTAGCCGCGAGCGGCTGTTCTCGCTCCGCGCCAAGGGCAGCGTTTCGACCGCGGATCGCAGCGACGTCAGCGGGTTCTTCAATTCATGGGCGACATCGGCGGCGAACATCTCGATCGCCTCGATCCGGTTATAGAGCGCGTCCGTCATGTCGCGCAGTGCGCCCGAGAGATGCCCGATCTCGTCGCGGCGGCGGGTGAAATCGGGAATCTCGACGCGGGTCCGGATGCGGCGGCGGACCCGCTCGGCGCTGTCGGCAAGCCGGCGCACCGGGCCGGCGATGGTGCTCGCCAGCAATAGCGACAGCACGATCATCACAGCGGAAGCGACGCCGCCGACCTTCAGGATCGCGAGGCGTTCGGCGGTCACCATCTGGTCGATGTCGTCGCCCTGGGTCGACAGCATCAGCGCGCCATGCACCGCGCGGAAGCGCTGCACCGGCACCGCGACCGAGACGATCACCTCGCCGCGGTCGTTGACGCGCACCATGCTGCGCTTCTGGCCCTTCAGCGAGTCCGTGACCTCCTTGTAGCCGTTACCGTTCTCGGGTCCGAGCTCGCGATAGAGCGGAAGGTCGCCGCGGTTGAGCCAGGTGCGAATCGCGATCATCGCGCGCTCGGCGATGCCCGGTTTCTCGACCGACGGCGGCGGCAGTTCAAAGCGCAGCACGTCGCCACGGCCGTAGAGATTGCGGCTGTCGAGAATAAGTCCGCCGTCACGGTCGAAAATTCGCGCCCGGGTCTTGGTCGGTGAAATCAGCCGCCGCAACACCGGCGCGACGCGTTCCGGATTGATCGGAAAATCCAGCCCGGAATATTCGTCCGGAGCCCCGTAGGTTTCACCGGGCTTCAGATCGAGCAGCCGGTCGGGATCGATGGTGATGGTGTTGGTTTCGACGGTGGCGGAAGCCGCGATCGCACCGGCGATGATCTCGGCCTGCACCAACAGGCTTTGCGCCCGCGCGTCGATCAGGCCGGCGCGGAATTGCGAGAGATAGAGGATGCTCGCGACCAGCGCGACCAGGCCTGCGAGATTGAGCGAAACGATGCGGCGGGTGAGGCTGGAGAAGCTGAGCGCGAAAAAAAACTGGCCGGCCCGGCGCAGCCAGCCGAGCGGCCGCTGCCAGCCCTGTGCGGGCGGGGCTTCGAGGGCAACGTTGTCCAGAACCAGGGCCGGCGAGGCGCCCTCGGCGTTCAGGCCTGGATCAGGCTGCGTTCGATCAAGCAATGGCCAAAACTGCCGGTTGTTTCGATTGCATCTTTAAGATCCGCGTAGCCTTCGCATCTTACCCGAGGTGCGCCGTGGCGTCAGTCGACAAGCCACGCGCGGGTCGCAAATCAGGTTTCCTTGAAGCGGTAGCCCACACCGTACAGGGTCTCGATCATCTCGAAATCGTCGTCCACGACCTTGAACTTCTTGCGCAGCCGCTTGATGTGGCTGTCGATGGTGCGATCGTCGACATAGACCTGATCGTCATAGGCGGCGTCCATCAGTGCATTGCGGCTTTTCACGACGCCCGGGCGCGTCGCCAGCGCCTGCAGGATCAGAAACTCCGTCACCGTCAACGTCACCGGCTCGTTCTTCCAGGTGCAGGTGTGACGTTCCGGATCCATGCGCAACAGTCCGCGGTCCAGTGCCTTGGCATCGGTTTCCTTCGGCACGGCGGTCGGATCCTTCGGCGCCGCGCGGCGCAGCACCGCTTTCACGCGCTCGACCAGGAGGCGCTGCGAGAACGGCTTGCGGATGAAATCGTCGGCGCCCATCTTGAGGCCGAACAATTCGTCGATTTCCTCGTCCTTGGAGGTGAGAAAGATCACCGGCAGATCGGACTTCTGCCGCAGCCGCCGCAGCGTCTCCATGCCGTCCATGCGCGGCATCTTGATGTCGAGGATCGCAAGGTCCGGCGGACTGGTGCGGAAGCCGTCGAGCGCGGAAGCGCCGTCGGTGTAGGTCATGATGCGATAGCCTTCGGCTTCGAGCGCGATCGAGACGGAAGTAAGAATGTTGCGGTCGTCGTCGACCAAGGCGATTGTGGGCATGAGCCTGCTTTCAGGTACTAGTTGGCTGAAACGGCGGGCAATCCAGCGATGCGCCGCATAGTGGCTTTGAGCCCGGTCAACGAGCAATGCAAGCTGGGCTGAAGTGTGACCGAGTTCCAGGTGCCCCCTGAACGAACCATAGGTTCGGGCCCTATATAAAGGATCGGCCGGGCTGGGAAAAGCCTTAATTTTGCAATGAGATGTACAGATATGACCTATGCCGCCCACCGTTGAGTTCGACGCCGCCACGCTGACCCGGTCGCTGCTGCGGCGCAGCCGGCAGGGGGCTTTGGCGACCCTGATGGCCGACGGCGGCGATCCCTATTGTTCGCTGGTCAACGTTGCAAGTCACGCCGATGGCTCGCCGATTCTGCTGATTTCGGGCCTGGCGGTCCATACAAGGAACATTCTGGCGGATTCCAGGGTCTCGCTGATGCTCGATGAGCGGGCGGAAGGAGACCCGCTGGAGGGATCGCGGGTCATGCTGGCGGGCCGGGCCGAGCAGGCCGGCGCCGACGATCTGCCGGTTTTGCGCCGGCGCTACCTCAACGCCCATCCCTCCGCGGAAGCCTTTGTAAATTTTAACGATTTTTCCTTTTTCAGGATTCGGCCGTCCGGCGCGCATCTGGTGGCGGGTTTCGGGCGGATTGTGGACCTGAGCCCTGCGCAATTTCTGACCGATATTTCCGATGCCGGAGCGCTGCTGGAGGCCGAACAGGGCGCCATCGATCACATGAACGCAGATCATCGCGACGCGACCAACCTTTACGCGACCAGGCTGCTTGGCGCGGAGGTCGCGGATTGGCGCTGCACCGGCTGCGACCCCGACGGGCTCGATTTGCAGGCCGGCGCCAAAACCTTGCGGCTGGATTTTCCCGAGCGGGTGACCGGGCCGGGAGAGTTGCGGAAGATGTTGGTCAGACTGGCGGATGAGGCGCGGGCGAAGCCATAGCCGATCTCGTCCGGGCAACGCTTTCGGGACGCTGCGCAAGAAATCCGAAACGCGGGAAAATTCCGTCGGTCGCTGCATTCGAGGTCTCCTGCTTCCGCTTGCCGGAACGCGCTTGCCGTCCCTGATTCCATGCCTTGGCGACGCCCTGTCAATCACGATGGGCGCCGTAGGCGCCTGCGCCCATTTATCCACGGCCATGGAAGACGCAGCGCAGCAGCATCTCGAGGTGTGGCGCGGTGATGATGGCGAGGCTTGCCACAGCGCTCCCCGTCATCGCATAGGCGAACAGAGCATCCCTTGCCGTCCCGCTCAGGGTCTGAACGGTTTCGAGGGCGACGGCTTTCGCGCGAGTCATGCGGCTCGAGCCGCACCCAGCGCTCCGGACCGGCATCGCGATCGGGTGTTGATGGGTGCTCATCGCTTCTCTCCTCTGGGCAAGCCGCTCGGATGCGTCGAGATGTGGCCAATTCTCGCGCGGCATGGCAGATAGGGCGGAGCGATATCGCTCATTCCTGCGGAGAATAGGATGGATCGTCTGGCTTCGATGGAGACGTTCGTGCGGGTCGTCGAAACGGGGTCCTTCTCCGGAGCGGCCCGGCAGCTTCGGGTGGGGCAACCGGCGGTCTCGAAGTCGGTCGCGCAGCTGGAGGAGTATCTCGGGGTCAAGCTGCTGACGCGCTCGACGCGCGGCCTCACCCCAACGGAGGCCGGGCTCGGTTATCTCGAGCGCGCCAGGCGCGCCCTCGAGGAAGCAGCCGAGGCCGAGCTCGCCGCGCGGGGAGCGGGAGCCGGGCTTAAGGGAAGATTGCGGATCTGCGCCGCCGTCACCTTCGCCCGGATCCATCTCATTCCGCTGCTGCCGAAATTCCTGGCGCAGAATCCGGAGCTGGACCTGGAGGTCGTTCTGGACGACCGTCAGATCGACCTCGTCCAGGAGGGCATCGATGTGGCTCTCCGGATGGGAAAGTTGATGGACTCGACGCTGACCGCGCGCCGTATCGCAAGATGCAAGCGCCTCGTGTTGGGCACGCCTGCCTACTTCGATCGCGCCGGCACGCCGTCGACGCCAAGTGAACTGAGCAAGCATCAGGCCGTCGTCTATCTCCAGGGAGAAGGCAGCGTCTGGTCGTTTCGGCGCGAAACTTCCGAATTGGCTGTCACCGTTCAAGGCAGATTGCGGGTGACCGCCGCGGAAGGCGTAAGAGCGGCGGTGCTCGCCGATGTAGGACTCACCATCGCGTCGGAGTGGATGTTCAGCCCTGAACTGCGATCGGGCGCCGTCCGTGCGGTCTTGTTGGAATGGAGCCTTCCGGCGCTCGATCTGTGGGCTGTGTTTCCGACCGGGCGCGCCACCACCGCCAAGGCACGGGCGTTCGTGGATTTCTTCGAACGTACCTTCAACGCATAACCGAGCAAGCCGGCCGCGTTGCGGTCATGAGCGCGTCGGCGGCCGATGAGACGAACGAGCATGTCTTCGATCCCGGGCAGCATTCAGCGCTTTGGGTGAATGAGTACGGTGACAGGCAACGGAGTTGCTCATCCCGAGCCTCCTGCCAAGGAGTGTCGCCATGTCCCGCATCTCGATCCTGAAGCGCTCAATCAGCACGGCGGTCGCAGGTCTTGTCTTTGTCGGCCTGCTTTCGCCGGCAAATGCGACCTACCAGCACGATGCCGTCGCCGTCTTCCCCGATCTGCCGATCAGCGCGACTGCAGATCATGCCTCGACAGTGCTGACCTCGCACCTGCCCTGGCTTGCTCCGGTCGGCCATCGGCAACCGCACCGGGCCGAGGTTCCCCAATCGGAGGCCGTGTCGACATGGGAGCGCCAGCAACAGCAGCTCGACCAGGAGCTGGACCGCAAGCTGATCATCTGTCGCGGGTGCTGACGCAGCGCGCAGCGGATCATTCCCGAGCGGGAATAATCTCTAGTCCAACGAGCCCGGCTACCCGGTACGGCGGTCTCCTTTAGTTTCCTGCGCGTGACTTCAACGAAACGGGCGGCGCCGCCGTCCTCCACGCAAAGGCCCAAAGGAGAACCGTCATGTCGCTTCAAGCCAAGCTCGACGCTTTCAAAGCCGATTTCGAGGCCGGAAAGCCGCCCTACAATGTTCCTCGCTCCGTCATCGAGACGATGCACCGCGCCACCGCAGAACTGATCGAGTCAGGGGCCGCCCAGCGCGCCAGGAAGGCCGGCGATGTCGCCCCGTCCTTCTCGCTGAAGGATCCCGAGGGCAACGTGGTCAACTCGGCCGATCTGCTGAAGCGCGGCCCGCTGGTGCTCAGCTTCTACCGCGGCGTCTGGTGCCCGTACTGCAACATGGAGCTGCAGGCGCTCGAAGCCGCCAAGCCGGAGTTCGACAAGTACGGCGCCTCGCTGGTCGCCATCTCGCCGCAGACCGCCCCGAACAGCCGCAAGTCGGTGCGCCAGAACAAGCTCAGCTTCCCGATCCTCTCGGACGTGAAGGGCAAGGTCGGCGCCGCGTTCGGACTGCGCTTCAATCTGCCCGACTACCTGGTCGAGCTCTACAAGCAGCTGAAGAACGATCTGCCGACGTTCAACGACGATCCGAGTTGGACGCTGCCGATGCCGGCCCGCTACGTCATCGGACAGGACGGCGTGATCCTCTACTCCGAAGTGAACCCCGACTACACCCGCCGGCCCGAGCCTGAAGACATGATCCCGGTGCTTCAGCGGGCGGCCGCCGTCAAGGCGTGACGGCGCATGAGGCGGCCGGTGGGGCGCAACTCTTCGCGACCATCGGCCGCTGTCTTTCACCCGATCTGTCCAAAGGAAACGACGATGTCCAAGCTCTTCACGCCGACCCAGGTCGGCCCCTATCGATTGTCCCATCGCGTCGTGATGGCGCCGCTGACGCGGATGCGCTCCGACCCCGGCGATATTCCGAACGACCTGATGGTCAAATATTACACTCAGCGCGCCTCCGAAGGAGGTCTGATCGTCTCCGAAGCCACCCCGGTCTCGATCCGCGGCAACGGTTATGCCGGGGCGCCGGGCATCTATTCGGATACTCAGATCGCCGGATGGCGGCGCGTCACCGACGCGGTCCACGCCAAGGGCGGCCGCATCTTTCAGCAGTTGTGGCATGTCGGCCGGCAGTCGCATGTCGACTTGCAGCCGAACGGCGAAGCGCCGGTCGCGCCTTCTGCCATTGCGGCCGAGGGCTACGCTTACACCAAGCGCGGCGAAGCCCCGTTCTCGATGCCGCGCGCCCTCGAACTGCATGAGATCCCGGGCATCATCGAGGAGTTCCGATCCGGCGCCGAGCGCGCGCTGCGTGCGGGTTTCGACGGCGTCGAGATTCACGGCGCGAACGGCTACCTGCCCGATCAATTCCTGCAGGACGGGACCAACAAGCGCACGGACGAGTACGGCGGCCCGATCGAAAATCGCGCCCGCTTCCTGCTCGAGGTGACGCAGGCGGCCATCTCTGCTTGGGGCGCCGATCGTGTGGGCGTGCGCATCTCGCCGAGCGGCACGTACGGATCAATGTCGGATAGCAATCCGCCCGCAACCTTCGGCTACGTGGCGACCCAGCTCGATCGCTTGGGCATCGCCTACCTCCACGTCGTCGAGCCGCGCATCAAGGGCACCGAGGAGATCTCGCATGGCCAGGCGCCGATCGCCGCCCAGCATCTGCGGCCGAAGTTCTCGCGGACCTTGATCGCGGCAGGCGGCTTCGCACCGGATTCGGCTGAGGCCATCGTCGCGGCCGGAGACGCCGATCTCGTCGCGTTCGGCCGCCACTTCATCTCCAACCCGGATCTGCCCGAGCGGCTGCGGCGCGGCCTGCCGCTCAACCGCTACGACCGGTCGACCTTCTACGGCGGCGACGCGCGCGGCTACGTCGACTACCCGGCCGGCCGAGGTCGCGTCGGCAGCCTGATCGGCACGCTCGTCTCGGATCTTCGCTAGGCCAGCGAGGGCGCATCGCCGCCCCTCGCTGGCTTGCGCTCGACAGGAGGATCCGCTTCGGACGTCTCCGCAGGCTTCGCATCGGCGGGTGCTGCAGGCCTTGCGAAGACGTCCCGGCCGGACGGCTCCTGCGTCTTGCGCCACTGCGCCGGAGTAATGCCCATGTGGCCCTTGAAGGCGCGCTGGAACGCCGCTTCCGATTGATACCCGACCGCCTCCGCCACGGCGCCGGTCGAAAGGGACGATCTCTTCAGTTCGTTCGCTGCGAGCGTCATCCGGATGTCGGTCAGGAGATCGCTGGGCGATCTTCCGAGCTTCTCCTGGAATTGGCGGGCGAGCGTGGCCCGCGACATGTTGCACAGACGCGCAAGGTCCGGCAGCGACCATGCGCGCGCAGGCTCGTTGAACAGAGCGGCCACCGCCGGTGCCAGGCGCGGATGACCGGCCAGAGCGAGGAGACCGCGCGGCGCGTCTTCGGTCTCGCTGGCGAGCCGCAGCACAAGCGCGAACATCGCCGTCGACAGCGCGTTCAGCATCGCGCGGCCGCCGAGATGATCGTCCGCGGACTCGCTGCGCATCAGGGCGACGAGGCCGGCGAGCTGCGCGGCGGTCTCCTTCTGTCCGGCGTGAGCGCCGGCGTGCACGACCAGGCGCGGCGGCAGAGTAGCTGCGCAGCAGGCGGTCGTGCGGGGGCGCGATGGCGAAGTGTCCGCACAACAGATCGAGCCGTTCGTCCGAACCGAGATTTTCGCTGATCGTGAAATTGAGGGACGCGCGGTTGCGGGCCGGCAGGGGCGCGGCCCCGCTGCCGTCGTGCATGACGTGCCGGGGGTTGCCGGGAAGCAGAAGGATGTCGCCGGCCTTCAGCTGCAGCGGTCGGCCCCCCGCCGGATCCTCCAGCGTCGCGGAGCCAGCGAGCACGGCATGGTACGGGATTTCGTTCGCCTCACCGGGTCCCTGCTCGATGCGCCATGGCGCGCCGTAGGAGCAGCGCAGGTCGAGCCGCCCGCGCACCGGCATCATCTCGAACAGCCGGCTGAGCCAATCCATGGCGACCTCCTGAAAGCGATCCAATGTGAGACGATGGAGCATATAGTCGAGCCATTATGGACATTCAAAGTATCAAGACGAGGTCATACTGTCACTCCGCAATCGTTCACCAACCCTCACAAAGGAGTGCCACCATGTCCCGTCTTTCAGTCCCGAATCTCGAATCCGACGCCGGCCCGTCGGGTCAGGTCTATGCCCAGATCAAGAAGGCGATCGGCAGCGTGCCGAACACCTTCGCGGCCATCGCCGCCTACGGTCCCGCTGCGCTCAAGTCGGTGCTTGCCGCCGATGCCGTGCTCGCTGCGGGCACGCCTGACCAAGCGCGATCAGGAGATCATCAAGCTCGTCATCAGCGGCGCCGCCGGCTGCGACTACTGCGTGGCCGCCCACAATCATCTCGCCAAGCTCGCGGGGTGAAGCCGGAGGTGCTCAAGCAGATCCGCGAGGGCCAGCCCACCGGCGATGCCAAGCGCGATGCGCTGGTCGGCTTCGTCCGCAAGCTCGCGCAGTCCAGCGGCACCGTCAGCGACGAGGATTTCGCCGCGATCAAGGCCGCGGGTTACAGCGACGCCCAGCTGGTCGAGATCAGCCTGGCCTTCGCAACCACCGTCTTCACCAACGTCTTCAACCGCATCAACGACACCGAGATCGACTTCCCCGCGGTCGCGTGAAGCCGACCGCTCTCGCCATCAGATCTTGAATGAAAGGATCACGACCATGACCACGCTTGCCAACACCACTCAAAATCCGCTTGTCCGCGCGCTCCACAGGTCCGGCCTGCTCGCGGAGGATCTCGACTACCACGTTGTTCGCGCCTCGATGGTGATCATGTTCTTCTTCTTCGGTTACCAGAAGTGGTTTCCGTACGAGTTCGAAAGACTGGTCCCCTTCATCAGCAACGGGCCGCTGATCTGGTGGCTGTATCCGGTGTTCGGCCACGCCGGCGCCAGCTATTTCCTGGGCGTCTCGGAGTGGACCTTCGGCTCCCTGCTGCTCGCGGGCTTCTGGGACAAGCGGCTCGGCGTTCTTGGCGCCCTCGGCTCGACCGGTACCTTCATCGCGACCGTCACGATCATTCCGTTCATGCCGGAGGGCTGGGACGTCGCCGCTGGAGGATTCCCTGCAATGACCGGCAACGTGCCCTTCCTGATGAAGGACGTCGTTCTGCTCGCCGTGTCGCTCTACCTCCTGAGGCAGGATGTGGTTCGCCTGACGCGGCAATGACGCACCGATCCTGCAAAAAGCGATCGCCGGCGAGTGGCTCGCCGGCGATCGCGCGTTCGCTGATGCCGATCGGTGGGGCTTGCCAGAGAACGGCAGGGCCATTTGATCGCTCGCTTTGTGGCGTTGTGCGCGGCTCGCTGACCAGTCGGATTGTGCATTGCAACAAAGCCGGAGCGATAGTTTTGATAGTAATTCCTTCAATCCGCGGCCCATCGTCGCGCGGCTTGATCACAAATAAAAAGCTCGCGCTGCAACAACCATTTGAGCTACGTCCACAGCCGCCTTGGAATAATCCAATTATTGCGGGATCGGCTTGGCAAGGTCGGCGTTCATCAGTAATAGGTCGCCGGACCGAGGCCGGAAGGCTATATTGAGGTTGCCGCGACAGAGGCGCGTTGGACGGCGTTAGCGCTGGAAATACGCGGGTTCTAGGAGGAGTCTTCCGTGCAAGAGACGGGCGTGCATAACGGTGCCTTCGGCGCCGACAAATTCGGCTTCAAAAAACTCAACGGCGTGCACTGGAATTTTGGCGCGCCGCAACTCTATGAGCATTCGCTACGCGCCGGCGAAGCCGTGCTGTCCGCCGATGGCGCGTTGTGCGCGGACACCGGCGTGTTCACCGGCCGCAGCCCCAAGGACAAATTCACCGTTCGCGACGCGTTGACCGACAAGAACATGTGGTGGGCCGGCAACCAGTCGATCACCTCAGAGCAGTTCGAAGCGCTCTACACCGACTTTCTCAAGCATGCCGAAGGCATGACGCTGTTCGCGCAGGATCTCTATGGCGGCGCCGATCCGAGTTTTCGGATCAAGACCCGTGTCTACACCGAGCTCGCCTGGCATTCGCTGTTCATCCGCACGTTGTTGATCCGCCCCGAGACGTCGGAGCTTAAGGACTTCGTGCCCGAACTGACCGTCGTCGATCTGCCGAGCTTCAAGGCCGATCCCAAACGCCACGGCGTGCGTTCGGAGAACGTGGTCGCGATCGATTTCGCCCGCAAGATCGTCCTGATCGGCGGGTCTTATTATGCCGGCGAGATGAAAAAATCGGTTTTCACCACGCTGAATTATTACCTGCCCGAAAAGGGTGTGATGGCGATGCACTGCTCGGCCAATGTCGGGCCCGATGGCGACACCGCGGTGTTCTTCGGCCTGTCCGGCACCGGCAAGACCACGCTGTCGGCCGACCCGAACCGCACGCTGATTGGCGACGACGAGCACGGCTGGGGCCCCGAGGGTGTCTTCAATTTCGAGGGCGGCTGCTACGCCAAATGCATCAAGCTGTCGGAAGCAGCCGAGCCCGAGATTTATGCCGCCAGCAAGCGCTTCGGCGCGGTGCTGGAAAACGTGGTGCTCGACGAAAACACCCGTGAACCGGATTTCGACGACGGCTCCAAAACCGAAAACACCCGCTCGGCCTATCCGCTGGAATTCATCCCCAACGCCTCGCGCACCGGCCGCGCGCCTCATCCGAAAAACCTGGTGATGCTGGCGGCGGATGCGTTCGGCGTGATGCCGCCGATCGCGAAATTGACGCCGGCGCAGGCGATGTACCACTTCCTGTCCGGCTACACCGCGAAGGTGGCGGGTACCGAGCGCGGGCTCGGCAAGGAGCCGCAGCCGGAATTCTCGACCTGCTTCGGCTCGCCATTCCTGCCGCGCGACCCTTCGGTGTACGGCAATCTGCTGCGCGACCTGATCGCCAAGCATGGCGTCGATTGCTGGCTGGTCAACACCGGCTGGACCGGCGGCAAATACGGCATCGGGCGCCGCATGCCGATCAAGGTGACGCGGGCGCTCTTGACGGCCGCGCTGAACGGCTCGCTGCGCAACGCCGATTTCCGCACCGACAAATATTTCGGCTTCGCGGTACCGACCTCGCTGCCCGGCGTCGAGCCGCATATCCTCGACCCGATCAAGACGTGGGCCGACAAGGCCGAGTTCGACAAGACCGCGCGCGCGCTGGTCGGCATGTTCCAGAAGAATTTTGCCAAGTTCGAAGCACAGGTCGACGCTGAAATCCGCGCCGCCGCGCCGGAAGTCAAGCTCGCGGCGGAGTAGGACTTCGTCATGGCCGGGCTCGTCCCGGCCATCCGCGCCTTACTTTGTTGCCATCAAGAAAGACGTGGATGCCCGCGACAAGCGCGGGCATGACGATGGCTTAAATCAAGTCTATCAGCTCACGCCTTGAAATACGCAATCTGATGCGTGGTCGCGAGCAGGCGTCCCTTCGGCGACCAGAGCTCGCCAGTCTGGTCGCCGTAGCTCTTGTGAAAAATCCTGGCATCGGCCACGGCCAGAACGCGGCTGATATCCTCGGCCGCAAGGTCTTCGCTATCGGCATGAAAATAGGTGGTCAGCGATACCGTGCCGAACGGCACCAGCTCGCCCCTTGCGTGAAAGACCCGGCCAAAGAACGCATCCGACATCGCCATCAGCGACAGCATGTCGATCTTCCGGGGCATGCGGTCGCCGATCCATAGTTTGGAGAAAGCGTTTGCCGGCGCAGCTTGAGCGGCACCGCTGAAATCCGGATCGCCCTCGGCAAAGCGCAAATCATATTGCTTGACCCATGACGCCGCGACCTCCGGATAGGGCAGGATCTGTTCGAACGGCTTGGCTTGCGGAAATTTCGCCTGCTGGTGCGACCACGATGGACGACGTTCGGCAAACACGGCGGTGGCAAAACTCGCAACCTCGGCGCCATCCTGCGACAGCTCGACCGCCCAATGCTGCGTCGACCGGTTGGCCTTGACCAGGCGAACATCGAGATCGAAGGCGCCTTGCGCGATCGGCGCGCAAAAATTGACGGTCAGCGCCAGCGGATCGCCGGCCCGCTGCGGGTGATCGATCAGCGCCCGCAGGATAGTGGCGGCCGTCGCCCCGCCGAACGGGCCGACGAAGGCCCAATAATCGTCGCTGGTCTGCCCTCGCCAGCGGCTGTCGCCGGCGGTGACCCGCGTGGCATCGTCGAAAAGGTGTGGGGTCTTGGTCAGCATCATCAGTCACCGTCATGTAATGCGTCGCGTCAAGCGAGGAGCAATCGACGAAGCAACGACACGCAGCAAGTGTGGATTGCTTCGTCGCTTCGCTCCTCGCAATGACGCTCTGGCTCTTTTGCGCGCAGTATCTCGGCAATTCTGCCGAATTCAATGACGCCTAAGGTAATGGATTTCCGCTCGCCGGAATTCAGCGGGTGCTGCCGCGCTGCGCGCCCGCCTCCTGCAAGGCGCGCGGCAAAGTCCCGCGCACCGGCACATTCCAGATATCCTCGGCATATTCGCGGATGGTGCGGTCAGAAGAAAACCACGGCATCCGCGCGACGTTGAGGATGGAAGCCCGCGTCCACGCCGGGATAACCTGCCAGCGCGCGTCGATGCCGCGCTGGGCTTCGAAATAAGCGTCGAAATCCGCGCTGACCATGTAATGGTCGAGATAGCGCAGCGCGTGCGCGATCGATTCAAACCGGCCGGGATCGCCCGGCGAGAATTCACCGCCACCGATCGCGTTGATCGCCCGCGCAAGCCTCGGCGATCGCCGGATCACGTCGGTCGCATCCAGTCCCTGCTTGCGTCGCACCAACACGTCCATCGCCTCCATGCCGAAGATCGCGATGTTTTCAGCGCCGACATGATCGCGGATTTCGATATTGGCGCCGTCGAGCGTGCCGATGGTCAGCGCGCCATTCAGCGCGAGCTTCATGTTGCCGGTGCCGGAGGCTTCCATGCCCGCGGTCGAAATCTGCTCGGAGAGATCGGCGGCGGGAATGATCACCTCGGCGAGGCTGACATTGTAATCGGCGAGGAAGACCACATTCAGGCGTCCGCCGATGGCCGGATCGTTGTTGACGATTTCGGCGACGTCGTTGATGAGCTTGATGATCAGCTTGGCGTAGCGGTAGCTCGCCGCCGCCTTGCCGGCGAAGATCTTCACGCGCGGCACCCAGTCGCGTTGCGGCTCGTCCTTCATCGCCTGGTACAGCGCCACGGTTTCCAGGATGTTGAGCAGCTGCCGCTTGTATTCATGGATGCGCTTGATCTGGACGTCGTACAGCGCGGTCGGATCGACCTTGACGTTGAGGCGCTCGCCGATCAGCCGCGCCAGTGCGACCTTGTTGTGATGCTTGACGCTGCGGAATTGCTGCTGGAACGCGCTGTCGCTGGCGCGGGCTTCGAGAAGTTGAAGCTTGGTGGGATCATCGAGCACGGCTTCGCCGCAGGTCTCGCGCAACAGATCGGTCAATTTCGGATTGGCCAGCATCAGCCAGCGGCGGAAGGTGATGCCGTTGGTCTTGTTGGTGATGCGTCCCGGATAAAGATGATTGAGATCGTGGAACACGGTCTCCTTCATCAGGTCGGAATGCATCGCCGAGACGCCGTTGATGCGATGCGATCCGACGAAGGCCAGTTGCCCCATCCGTACCCTGCGTCCGGACTTCTCGTCGATCAGCGACACCGAGGCCCTGAAATCGACGTCGCCGGGGCAGCGCGCCTCCGCCAGCGCCAGATGCGCGACATTGATCCGATAGATGATCTCGAGATGCCGCGGCAGCAGGCGTTCGAACAGCTCGAGCGGCCAGGTCTCGAGCGCCTCGGGCAGCAGCGTATGGTTGGTGTAGGACAACGTGTCGACGGTGATCTTCCACGCCTCTTCCCAGCGGAAATTGTGAAGGTCGACCAGGATGCGCATCAGCTCGGCGACGGCGAGGCTGGGATGGGTGTCGTTCAGCTGCACCGCGGCTTTTGAGGCCAGATTACGCAATTGTCCGTCGGCGGCGAGATGGCGTTTGACCAGGTCCTGCAGCGAGGCGGAGACAAAGAAATATTCCTGGCGCAGCCGCAGCTCGCGGCCAGCCGGGCTCTCGTCATTCGGATAGAGAAACTTGCAGATCGATTCGGCGCGCGCCTCCTCGGCGCTGGCGCCGAGATAGTCGCCGGTGTTGAAGACGTCGAGCTTGAGCGGGTCGGGCGAGCGCGCCGACCACAGCCGCAGCGCGTTGACGTGCTGGCCGCGCCAACCGACGATCGGGGTGTCGTAGGCGACGGCTTGCACGGTTTCCGCCGGATGCCAGATCGCGCGGTCGTGTCCCTTGGTTTCGACGTGTTCGACGCCGCCGCCGAAATGAACGTGGTAGACCACTTCCGGCCGCTGGAATTCCCAGGGGTTGCCGAAGCTCAGCCACTCATCGGGATATTCCTGCTGCCAGCCCTGCGCGATGATCTGGCGGAACAGGCCGAAATCGTAACGGATGCCGTAGCCGATGGCGGGAATAGCGAGCGTCGCCATGCTTTCCATGAAGCAGGCCGCAAGCCGTCCGAGGCCGCCATTGCCGAGCGCCGCATCGGGCTCGCATTTGCGCAACTCCGCGAGGCTGACGCCGAGATCGCCCAGCGCGGCCTCGAACACCGGCAATAGCCCCATATTGTTCAGCGCATCGGTGAACAGGCGTCCGATCAGGAATTCCAGGCTGAGGTAATAGACCCGCTTGGCGCCGGCGTCGTAGCTCAGCTTTTCGGTTGTGAGCCAGTGATGAACGATGCGGTCGCGCAGCGCCAGCGCCGCCGCCTTGTACCAGTCGTGGCGGGTGGCCATCCCGGTATCCTTGCCGATCGCAAGCCGGAGCTTGGCCAGGATCGCGCCCTTGATCTCGGCCAGCGCCAATTCGTCGATCGGCTGGCCGAGCGCTGGAAAATTTCCCTGGAACGACTGATCGGGCAAATCCGAAATCCTGGAAGGTTAAGTCCGGAGCAAATGATACGCGCGTTATGTTCCGTTCGGAACCCGCGACGGGTTCGTTTGTGCATTGCGTGCATGAATTTTATGCAAGGACCGGGCCGGTTCGCCGACCTGCGCGCGCGCCGCTTTCGTGATATAGTCGAGCCAAATCCGCAAAACACGATGTCGCGATATCAAATAAGAAGGAGCGGGCCATGAGACTGACCATCGAGATTCTCGCCGCCGCACTTCTGGTGTTCTGCATCAGCGCTACCAGCGCGGCCTTTGCCGCAGGCACCAAGACGGGCCGCAGCGCCGACGGCCTGAGTTGCGGATTCAGCGTCGCGAAGAATGCCTCTCCCGCCGCGCGCTGCGCCGCGATCCGCCGCCAGTGCGGCGGAAAATTCTACGCCAATTATTGCGGCGACAAGCTGCTGTCGGCGATGTGACCTTCAAACGTCGCGGCGGTGATCAGCGTTCAGTCGCACCTCACTGAAGCGCCATTTACGAAGATCGCCCTCTCCTTCGAGGCGACCGGCCTCAGCCAATGCCCGGATGCGCACGCCAACCACTTCACCGTCGACCGGAAGCGCAAGCGTTTCGCACTGTTTCAGGACCTTGCCGATAACCATCGCGGTCTTCTGCCATCGCGAACTCAGGCGCCGAAAAGATGGTCCGATCGAGATCGGTCTCGGAGACGGATTCCGGAAGAACGACTTCTTCCCACCGGCGGACCGTATTCGTAATGGATCGACCGGCTGCAGGCGGCCGCAAGTCCGGATAGCGGAGATAAACTGCCCGCAAAAGTTCGAAATGCAGCGCGAGAACGATCTTTTCGAGCGGTGCGGCCAGCATCTCCCGATCTTCTGCATCAAGGGCGGATATGATCTGGCTCGCTCGATCGATTGCGTTGGCAGCTTTCCGCATGTGCCTATTGATTTCAGCTGCTTGCGTCCTGTCCATGCCTCGATCCCCTCCGGTTCAAACCCGGCCTGCCCAACGGCCACTAGAACGAATTAAGAACACTTTAGCAAGTCTTTGATATATCATAGTGATTCGTCACGTCGCCGACACAACATCTATGGTCTATCGACCCTTGCGAGGACTACATGTCCACCATCGCCTTCAATTCCTTTGCGCTCACCCGCATCGCCGACTTCGCCCGCTCGCTGTCGCGGCTGCATCAGGCCTCCCGCCGCCAGGTGGTCGATGACGACGCGATCGACCGCGAATTCAACGCCGTCTGCCTATCGGTGTGGGGCTACACCACGGACGATTTCAGCGACGAGCTGTTTTCCGAAGACGATCACGCCTTTCTCGATTCGCTCGACGAGGCGCATGCGCGCATCTTCGCCGCCGGGCAGGGTTACGACCTCGTCGACGATCAGGGCATGCTGACGGACTGGTGGGGCTATTGCTGGATGATCCTTGCCGAGAAACGCGGGCTGCTGACGCCGGAAAACCGCGCCGCGGCACGCGCCGCCATCGAGGAAAAATATCTGGCGGCACCGAACGTGATCGGCGTCATCGTCGGGCGGTGAATTTCTCCGGCCCTCATCCTGAGGAGCCGCGCTCTTTGCGCGGCGTCTCGAAGGATGGCCGCAGACTCCACTGTGCGGCTCACCGTTCGAAACGTGAGCGATCGCGTTCCTCACCACGAGGGTGGCAATTCTTCCCTCTGCACTTCGGCACGGTTCGCCCGTGTCCAAGCCGGCTTCGGTATCGACGTGTCGGGCAGCGCGACCTCGCGGCTTGCCTCAGCCAGCGGAATTTCGCTGACCATCACATCCGCTCTTCCCGGCGCCACCTTGATCTCGCCGAGCCGCGCGCGGGTCTCGGCGGTCAGGCCTGGGTAGGAAGCAATCGGGGTGAATTCCGCGGTCTGGCTGGCGCCGAGCCGGGCGCCGGAATACGCCACAAGCCCGTTGGTGGTGACGATCACGTCGCCGGGACGCAGCGAGGTGTCGAGGGTCAGATCGACCGGGGCCAGCCCCGCGGGGTCGCGGCCGTTGCAGGTGCAATCGGCGCGCAGCCCCTTGCGATAGGCGAAAGCGTTTTCGCTCTCCGCGTAGCGCTCGCCACTGCTTGCATAGGCGCCATCGATGCTGCTGCCGAAGAAGACCTTTGTGGCGCTGGCCGGACAAAACGCCTGGCACATCTGCACCGGCGACGCATTGCCGCGCGCCAGCGGGAAATATTTGCCATCGCAACTGCGCACGCAAAACGCCGGCCCAGAGGCCGATGCGACGGGGCGCGGCGGCGCGGGCTGCGGGTTGAGGCCAAACGGATCGGCGAAGAAGTTCGCCTCCCCAGGGGCCTGGCGCTGCTGCTGTTTCTGAAAGCCGCCGAAGAAGAAATCGAGAATGCTTTCGGCGGACGCCATGCGGGGAAGGGCAACTACGCTGGCAAGCGCAGTGATGGCCACAAGCATCGCGCGGCGCCGCACGCGCTGACAAGGCAACTCTGTACGCAACGCTTACTCCACCCGACGCAACAAAACCCACCGCAGGCGACGAACGCCCCGGCCCGGATTCACCATAATGCGCGATGGTAAACGAGCTATGAGCAGGCGGTGGATGCGCACAAAGAAAATGCGGATCAATCCGAAACGCTGCATCCTTTCGTCATGCCGGGCTTGGCCCGGCCATCCACGTCTTGTTCGCGTCGGTTTGGGATGAAGGACGTGGATGCACGGCATCGCAGACAGGTTCACAAAGTCCGCGCAAAGAAGAATGCTATAGTTCGGCATGACGACGGAAGGACCGATGGCGAGGTCTTGAGGGCAGCCATGTCCTTGACCGCTGCACTTACCCCTTCAAGAATTCCCCGGCCTTGTAGAGCGAGCGAAACGCAAGGCCGGCCTGCGCAAAAGTTTCGGTCGCGCCCTCTTCGCGGTCGACCATGGTGAACACCAGGGCGACCTCGCCGCCGGCATCGCGCACCGCTTCGACCGCCTTCAGCGCCGAACTGCCGGTCGTGGTGACGTCCTCGACGATCACCACGCGCTTTCCGCTCAGGCTCTCGCCCTTTGCCAATCCTTCGACGGCGAGCCGCGCGCCGTGCTCCTTCGGTTTCTTGCGCACGAAGAACGCCGCGATCGGATGACCCTTGATCCAGGAGAGCTGCGCGAGCGCGCCGGCGAGCGGCACCGCGCCCATTTCCAGTCCGCCGACATAATCGAGATTGTCGTCCTTCAGCGCCTCGTAGGACAGTTCCGCCAGAAGCGCGGCGCCTTCGGGGTCGAGCATGGTCGGCTTGAGATTGAAATAAAAATCGCTCTTGCGGCCCGAGGCCAGCGTGATTTCGCCACGGCCGAACGAGCGCTTGCGGATGATCTCGGCGAGGCGGGCGCGGGAGGCTGACTTGGACAAGGCTTTTTCTCTAGGGCTTTGGGCGGGCGCAATCTATCGGCGGACGCGCGCACATGCCAGAGCCGATGTCGCCCCGTCAACAGTGACATGTCGTCCCGGCCAAGCGAGGCGCGAGCCGACCCATATCCACCAAAGTCGATACTGAATTAAGCTGGAGCCGCCATTTCGCGCACCAGGCGGGGACGACATGTTGAAAGGGCGGTTGTAACGGTCAGAGGTTCCGGGGTACGGAAGACTTTGTGAGGACAAAAATGACCATCGAACTGCACACCTGGAACACACCGAATGGCCGCAAGATCAGCGTCGCGCTGGAGGAGATGGAGCTGCCGTACAAGGTCATCACGGTGAATATCACCAAGGGCGAGCAGATGGCGCCTGATTTCCTGGCGATCAGCCCGAACAACAAGATTCCGGCGATCGTCGATCCCGAGGGCCCTGACGGCAAGCGCGTCAGCATCTTCGAATCAGGTGCGATCCTGCTCTATCTCGGCGAGAAGACCGGTAAATTTCTCCCCCGCCCGCTGAGCGAGCGCATCCCGGTCTATGAATGGCTGATGTGGCAGATGGGCGGCTTCGGACCGATGCCGGGACAGGTCCATCACTTCATTGCGCTGGAGAACGAAACCGACCGCGCCTACGGCCTGAAACGCTTCATGACGGAGACGCGAAGGCTTTATGGCGTGCTCGATCGCCGCCTGACGGATCGCGAATTTGTTGCGGGCGCACTGTCGGTCGCCGACTTCGCGATCCTCGGCTGGGCCTGGCGGCATCCGCGCCACAAGGTGGAGCTTTCGGATTTCCCCAATGTCAAGCGCTGGTACGACGCGATGATGGCGCGCCCCGGCGTCAAGCGCGGCATGGAAGCGAAGCTCGATTGAATCTCCGTCGCTTCTCTTTTCTTCTCCCTCGCCCCGCTCTTGCGGGGAGAGGTAAGGGTCAATGCGCCTCGTCCCAATTGTCGGCAGCCCGCGCGTCAACATGCAGCGGCAGCGAGAGCAGCACCGCCGGGAATGGCGCGTCCTGCATGACGTGTTGCACCACCGGCAAGGTCGCGGCCACTTCGTCGTCGGGCACCTCGAAGATCAGTTCGTCGTGCACCTGCAGCAGCATCTGGGCCGAAAGCTTTTTCTGCGCCAGCGCATCTTCCATCCGGATCATGGCGCGGCGAATGATGTCGGCGGCGGTGCCCTGCAATCGCGCATTGATCGCGGCGCGCTCGTTGAAGGACCGGACCGAGGCGTTGGAAGCCTTGATATCGGGATAATGGCACTTCCTGCCGAACAGCGTTTTGACGTAGCCATGGGTGCGGCAGAAATCGCGCGTCTCGTCCATATAGGCGCGGATGCCGGGAAAACGTTCGAAATACTTCTTGATGTAGGCGGAAGCTTCCTCGCGGGCGATGCCGAGCTGGTTGGCCAACCCAAACGCCGAGATGCCGTAGATAATGCCGAAATTGATCGCTTTCGCCCGCCGCCGCACTTCGCCCGGCATGCCCTTGATCGGAACGCCGAACATTTCCGACGCCGTCATGGCGTGAATGTCGAGCCCGTCACGGAAGGCTTGCTTCAAAACGGGAATGTCGGCGATCTCCGCCAGCAGTCGCAATTCGATTTGCGAATAATCCGCCGATACCAGCTTGTGACCGGGGGATGCGATGAAGGCGCGGCGGATCTTTCGGCCGTCTTCGGTGCGCACCGGAATGTTCTGCAGATTGGGCTCGTTCGACGACAGCCGCCCGGTGGTGGTCGCCGCCAGCGCGTAGGTCGTGTGCACGCGATGGGTGTCGGGGTGCACGTAAGTCGGCAGCGCGTCGGTATAGGTCGATTTCAGTTTCGAGACCTGCCGCCATTCCAGGATTTTCTTCGGAAATTCATGACCCGCTTCCGCGAGCTCATCGAGGATCTGCGCCGATGTCGACCACGCGCCGGTCTTGGTCTTGCTGCCGCCGGGAATGGCCATCTTGCCGAAGATGATGTCGCCGATCTGCTTGGGGCTGCCGGGGTTGACCGGCTCGCCCGCGATCTCCTGAATTTCGGCCTCGACCCGCGCCGCGGTCTGGGCGAATTCGCCTGACAGACGCGACAGCACCTCGCGGTCGATCGAGATGCCGCGGCGCTCCATGCGCGCCAGCACGGAGATCAGCGGCCGCTCCAGCGTCTCATAGACCGACGTCATGCGCTCGGCGACGAGGCGCGGCTTGAGCACGCGCCACAATCGCAGGATCACATCGGCGTCCTCGGCCGAATACGCAGTCGCCCTGTCGATCGCGACCTGATCGAAGGAGAGTTTTGCCTTGCCGCTGCCGGTCAGTTCGCCGTGGCTGATCACGGCGTGGCCGAGATAGCGTTCGGCCAGTTGGTCCAGCGCGTGCGAGCCGCGCCCGGCATCGAGCGCATAGGACATCAACTGCACGTCGTCATGGTTGTGCAGGGTGATGCCGGCTTGCGCGAACATCACCGCGTTGAATTTGATGTTGAAGCCGATCTTCAGGATGCCGGCCAATTCCAGCAGCGGCCGCAGGGCCTCGAGCGCCTCGCCAGCCCTGACCTGGTCGGGCGCGAGGCCGGCGGAGAACAGGCCCGCGCCATCGCCCGACTGTTTGTGGGCGAGCGGGACATAGGCGGCGTCATCCGGCCCGAGCGCCAGCGCAATGCCGCAGATCTCGGCCTGCATCGGATCGATCGAACTCGCCTTGGCCTCAATGGCGAAATGACCGACGTCGTGCGCGCGCGCGATCCATCGCTGAAGCTCTTCGAGGCTGCGAATGGTCTGGTATTTGCCGCGGTCGATCCTGGTCTTGCGCGCCGCTTCGGCGCGCGCGGCGGCGAGCGAGATCGGGGTGAGGGGCTGAGTGTCAGCCTTGCGGCCTTGCGCCACGCGCGGTGCGCTGCTCCCTCCCTTGAGCGGGAGCGTTGGGGCGGCGGGTGAACTGGGATTGTCGAAAAGAGTGCTTCCTCCACGGACAGCTTCGCCGTCCGGCCTGCCGCCCGAGGGCGGAGGCGCAAACACACTCGCACCGCTCTTGAATCCGGGATCCGGCTCGATATCCGCCGGATCGATCTGCGCATATTCGGCGACGCGGCGGGTGAGAGTGGAAAATTCCATCGCCTTCAAGAAGGCGATCAGCTTGCGCGCGTCGGGCTCGTGGACCGCCAGCTCCTCGAGCGGCACCTCGAGCGTGACCTTGTCATCGAGCAGCACCAGTTGGCGCGAGATCCGCGCCTTCTCGGCATTCTCGATCAGCGCCTCGCGCCGCTTCGGCTGCTTGATCTCGCCGGCGCGCAATAGCAGCGTCTCCAGGTCGCCATATTCGACGATCAATTGCGCCGCGGTCTTGACGCCGATGCCCGGCACGCCCGGCACGTTGTCGGTTGAATCCCCCGCCAGCGCCTGCACCTCGACCACCTTCTCCGGCGGCACGCCGAACTTCTCGATCACTTCGGCAATGCCGATGCGGCGGTCCTTCATGGTGTCGTACATCGTGACGCAGTCGGTTACGAGCTGCATCAGGTCCTTGTCGGAGGAGACGATGGTCGCGATGGCGCCCCGTTCGCAGGCCTCCCGCACATAGGTGGCGATCAAATCGTCGGCCTCGAAGCCGACCTGCTCGAGGCAGGGCAGGTCGAACGCGCGCACCGCCTCGCGGATCAGCGGAAATTGCGGGATCAGATCGTCGGGCGCCGGCGCCCGGTGCGCCTTGTAGTCGGGATAGAGCTTGTTGCGGAAAGTAATTTCGGATTTGTCGAACACGATGGCAAGGTGCGTTGGCCGGTTGTCCGGCGGCATCTCGCGCAACAGCTTCCACAGCATATTGCAAAAGCCGAGCACGGCGTTGACCTGCAACCCGTCGGATTTGCGGTTCAGCGGCGGCAGCGCGTGATAGGCGCGAAAAATATAGGAGGAACCGTCGACCAGAAAGACGTGGTCGCCTTTCGCGGGGGCTTTGACGGCAACGGGTTTGGGGAGGGTTTTTTCGGAGGTTTTCGGCATGGCCGAAATTTAAGGATTTTTGCGGCCGATTGACAGCCTGTGGAGCGCGTTTTTTGGTGTTACTCACCCGCAATACATGTCAAGCCTGTCGAGGACGGCTTGGTCGGTGGCGTCGACCATGAGATGGCGATTTCCCGCCGTTTCCGGTTTCCTCTCGGCCGTAAAATGCTTTAAGACCCCCTCACAAATTCGATCGGTCGCCTAACCCTTACAAGGTTGTTTCATGCGGATTGCCATGATTGGCACGGGCTATGTCGGGCTGGTGTCCGGCGCCTGTTTTGCGGACTACGGCCACCAGGTCACCTGCGTCGACAAGGATGGCGACAAGGTGGAAGGCTTGCGCCGGGGTGAAATCCCGATTTTCGAGCCTGGCCTCGATGCGCTGGTCGCTGCCAACGTAAAGGCCGGGCGGCTGGATTTTACCACCGACCTCGCCGCGCCGGTCGCCGAGGCCGATGCGGTGTTCATCGCGGTCGGCACGCCGTCGCGGCGCGGCGACGGCCACGCCGACCTGAGCTATGTTTACAGCGCCGCGCGCGAGATCGCAGCGGTGCTTGCCGGCTTCACCGTGGTGGTCACCAAATCGACCGTGCCGATCGGCACCGGCGACGAAGTCGAGCGCCTGATCCGCGAAACGAATCCTTCCGCCGATGTCGTGATCGCGTCCAATCCGGAATTTTTGCGCGAGGGCGCCGCGATCCGCGATTTCAAGTTTCCGGACCGCATCGTGGTCGGTACGTCGGATGAACGCGCAAAAAGAGTGCTCGGCGATATCTACCGGCCGCTGTCGCTCAATCAGGCGCCACTGATGTTCACGGCGCGGCGCACCGCGGAGCTGATCAAATACGCGGCCAACGCCTTCCTCGCCACCAAGATCACCTTCATCAACGAGATCGCCGATCTCTCCGAAAAGGTCGGCGCCGACATCCAGGAGGTCGCACGCGGCATCGGGCTCGACAACCGGATCGGTTCGAAATTCCTGCATGCCGGGCCGGGCTTCGGCGGCTCGTGCTTTCCGAAGGACACCCGCGCGCTGGTCAAGATCGCGCTCGATCATGACGTTCACTTGCGGATCGTCGAGGCGGTGCTCGCGGTCAACGACAACCGCAAGCGGGCGATGGCGCGCAAGGTCGCAGGCGCGGCCGGCGGCGGCCTGCGCGGCAAGACCATCGCCGTGCTCGGCCTCACCTTCAAGCCCGATACCGACGACATGCGCGAGGCGCCGTCGATCCCGCTCGTGACCGGGCTGCTCGACATGGGCGCCAGGGTGCGCGCGCACGATCCGGTCGGCATCGAGCAGGCGCGCCGTGAATTGCCCGACATCGAGTATTGCGACGATCCTTACCTCTGCGTGCGCGGCGCGGACGCGATGGTGGTGGTGACGGAGTGGGTGCAATATCGCACGCTCGATCTGGAACGCCTGAAGCGCGAGCTGGCGCAGCCGGTGGTCGTTGATCTCCGCAACATCTATCGTCCCGAGGAAATGGCGGCGCTCGGCTTTACCTATGAGAGTGTCGGGCGGCCGGCTGAGCGGCGGGATTGATGGACTTCTTTGGAGCTGCGCACCGCGACGATTTCCGTCATGGCCGTGCTTGTCAGCGGCCATCCACGTCTTGTTTCCTCGCCCAAGAATGACGTGGATGCCCGGGAGCGCAGACAAGTTTACGTAGTCTCCGCCGGGCAGAGTACTATGCCCGGGCACGACGAATCGGGGAAACTTTGTCCCGCAGCTTCGACACCCCTCTCCCGATCGACGCGGTTCTCGACGAATTGGCGCGGACGCTTGCCGGCAACAATGCCGCGGTGGTGGTGGCGCCGCCCGGCGCCGGCAAGACGACGCGGGTGCCGCTGGCGCTGCTCGACGAGCCCTGGGCGAAAAACAGGAAAATCATCGTGCTGGAGCCGCGGCGGATCGCGGCACGCGCCAGCGCCGAGCGGATGGCGTATACCCTTGGAGAACGCGTCGGCGAGACTGTCGGTTACCGGGTGCGGTTCGGCTCAAAAGTGTCGCGCACGACAAGAATTGAAGTGGTCACCGAGGGTATTTTTTCGCGGCAGATTCTCTGACGATCCGGAATTGGCAGGCGTCGCCGCGGTGCTGTTCGACGAATTCCACGAGCGCTCGCTCGACGCCGATCTCGGCCTGGCGCTGGCGCGCGACGCGCAAACCGGCTTGCGCGAAGATCTGCGCATCCTTGTGATGTCGGCGACGCTCGATGGCGCGCGGGTGGCAAGACTGCTCGGCGACGCGGCAGTGATCGAGAGCGAAGGCCGCGCGTTCCCGGTCGAGACGCGCTATCTCGGCCGCAAGGCCGACGCGCCGCTGGAGCGGCAGATGGCGGATGCCATCGCGATGGCGCTGCGCGCCGATCCGGGCTCGGTGCTGGCGTTCCTGCCGGGTGCAGCCGAAATCCGCCGCACCCAGAATTTTCTCGGCGAGCGGGTCCACGACGCCTCTGTCGAAATTGTGCCGCTGTTCGGCGCGCTCGACGCCAGTGTGCAGGATCGCGCCATCGCACCCGCGCCGAGGGGCCGCCGCAAGGTCGTGCTGGCGACATCGATTGCGGAGACCTCATTGACCATCGAAGGCGTCCGCATTGTCGTCGATTCCGGGATGGCGCGGGTACCGCGCTATGAGCCGGACATCGGGCTGACGCGGCTGGAGACCGTGCGCGCCTCGCGCGCCGCGGTCGATCAGCGCCGCGGCCGTGCCGGCCGTACCGAACCTGGCGTGTGCTACCGGCTCTGGGACGAGCCGCAGACCGCGTCGCTTGCGCCCTATACCCAGCCGGAAGTCCTCAGCGCCGATCTGTCTTCGCTGGTGCTCGACCTCGCGCAATGGGGGGTCAGCGACCCCTCGACGCTGGCGTTCCTCGATTCGCCGCCGGCGCCCGCGCTGAAAGAGGCGCGAAGCCTGTTGCGCGAACTCGGGGCGCTCGATGCCGATGGCCGGATCACCGGGGAGGGCAGGAGCCTGCGCGCCCTGGCGCTGCCGCCGCGGCTGGCGCGGATGATCGTGGATTCCCATCGCCTGGGCGCGGGCGAGCAAGCCGCGGATATTGCCGCCGTGCTCACCGAGCGCGGGCTCGGCGGCGACAGCGTCGATCTCGATGTCAGGCTCGACCAATTCCGCCGCGATCGCTCGCCGCGCGCCAGCAGCGCGCGCGCTCTCGCGCAACGCTGGGCCTCGCAGGTGGCTTCTTCTCCCTCCCCCCTTGCGGGGGAGGGTCGGGGGAGGGGGGTGGAGAGCCACTGGCACCTCCGTTGTGGCTACCCCCACCCCTAACCCCTCCCCGCAAGGGGGAGGCGAGCGGAGAGGGTCCCCGCAAGATGAGAGCGAGCATCGAGCGGAGCTGACGACCGGCGTGATGCTTGCGTTCGCATTTCCCGACCGTGTCGCGCGCAACCGCGGCAATGGCAGCTTCGTGCTCGCGAACGGACGCGGCGCCGCGCTGGACCAGGCATCCGCACTGGCCCGCGCGCCCTATATCGCGGTCGCCGAGTTGACCGGCGCCGCTGCCAGCGGACGCATCCTGCTGGCGGCGCCGATTACGCAAGCAGAGATCGAGCAGCATTTTGCCGATCAGATCGAGACTGCCGACGACATTTCGTTCGATCGCAGTGCAATGGCCTTGCGGGCGCGGCGCAAGAAAACATTGCACGCCATCACCCTCTCGGAAGCGCCGTTGGCGCTGCAGCCCTCGATGGAGACCGCGCGGGTGCTGGCCGATGGCCTGATCGCCGCCGGCCTCGACCGGCTGCCGTGGTCGAAACCAGCAAAACAGTGGCGCGACCGCGTGATGTTCTTGCGGAAGGCGGAAGGAGAACCGTGGCCCGATCTGTCCGACGACGCACTCGCGGCACAACGCGAGGCCTGGCTGGTGCCGGTGCTCTCCGACAAGACGTCGTTGAAGGAATTTTCGTCCGGCGATCTGTCGGATGCGCTGATGACGCTACTACCCTGGGACTTGCGGGCGCGGCTGGAGCGCGAAGCGCCGACGCATTTCGAGGCGCCGACCGGCACCATGCTCGCAATCGACTACGAGGCCGAGCAGGGGCCGACGATTGCTGTCCGCTTGCAGGAATTGTTCGGGCTCAACACCCATCCGTCGATCGCCAAAGGCGCGGTGCCGCTGGTGCTGGAGCTACTGTCGCCAGCGCACCGGCCGGTACAGGTGACGCGCGACCTGCCGGGTTTTTGGCGCGGCAGTTATGCGGCGGTCCGCTCCGATCTGCGCGGACGCTATCCGCGGCACCCCTGGCCGGAGGATCCGGCGGGCGCAATGCCGACCCGGCGCGTCAAGCCGCGGGGCACGTGAAAGCCATGCCGCTGGCACGAGTGGCTTCTCGCCCTGCTCTTGCCAGGCGAGCAGAGGAAGGGTCCGTTAACACTTCGGTCATCCTTTTCGCCAAAATGGCCACCTTCGCCGCCGCCATCGGTCGCGGTTTTGGGGCTGGCGTGGTGATATTGCGGCTCCTCTGATCGAGTTTGGCGTGATGCGTAACATCGTGATTCTTGCCGCGTTCATGGTCGGCCTTGGCACCATCATGGCACAGATGGCGGACAGGATGACGCTGGCGCCGGTGCGGGCAAATTCCGTGTCCCTGAAAGTCGCCGCCGTCGAGACATCGACGCAGACCGCTGGTCGCAGCCTCAGCATCCCCCGCGATGCCCGCGGCCATTTCCAGACCGAGGGGCGGATCGAGGGTCAGCGCATCGGCTTCATGGTCGATACCGGCGCATCGGTGATCGCGCTGAACGAAAGCTCGGCGGCGCGCTTCGGCTTGCGTCCCTCCAGCGGCGACTACAACGCCACGGTGACAACCGCCAACGGCAAGGTCAGGGCGGCGCGCGCGCGGCTCGCCATGGTCGATATCGGCGGGCTCGTGGTGCGCGACGTCGATGCCATGGTGCTGCCGGATGAAGCGCTGTCGGAGAACCTGCTTGGCCTGTCGTTCCTGTCGAGGCTGAAGCGCTTCGAATACGCCAACGGCAAGATGGTTCTGGAGCAGTAAGGCTCGCTTCGCTGCCAATCGGCCGCAATTCGTCGCCACAAAACGGCTGTCCCGCCTTTCGCCGCGCCTGCGCATTGGCTATGCCTGCTGTGCTTTCCTTTCAGCGTTTCTCGCCGAGGCCGTCATAAATGTTTCCGAAGCCGAAATCCGTGCTGGTTCCGAATACCTATTCTTACGAATCCGAACCGATGGTGAAGGCGACCGGCTTTCGCGAATACGACGCCCGCTGGCTGTTCGGCCAGGAAATCAACCTGATGGGCATTCAGGCCCTGGGCATGGGGTTGGGCGCGCTGATCGCAGAACTCGGCGCCAAACAGGAGAGTCGTCACCGGGCATGACTTCCGCGGCTATTCGGCCTCGATCAAATACGCACTGATTTCAGGGTTGCAGGCCGCGGGCTGCAAGGTTCACGACATCGGCCTGTGCATGACCCCGATGGCGTACTTCGCGCAATTCGATCTCGACGTGCCCTGCGTTGCGATGGTGACGGCGTCGCATAACGACAATGGCTGGACCGGGGTCAAGATGGGCGCCAACCGGCCGCTTACTTTTGGTCCCGACGAGATGAGCCGCTTGAAGGAGATCGTGCTCAATGCCGACTTCAAGAACAAGGCCAGTGGTTCGTATCAATTCCACGAGGATTTTCCGGCGCGCTACATCGCCGATCTGACCAGCCGCCCGAAGCTGAAGCGCAAGCTCAAGGTCGTGGTCGCTTGTGGCAACGGCACCGCGGGGGCATTCGCGCCGCAGGTGATGCAGGCGATCGGCTGCGAGGTCGTGCCGCTCGACACCGAGCTCGACTACACCTTCCCGAAATACAATCCCAATCCCGAAGACATGGAGATGCTGCACGCCATCCGCGACGCGGTGCTTGAGCACAAGGCCGATCTCGGCCTGGGCTTCGATGGCGACGGCGACCGCTGTGGCGTGGTCGACAACACCGGGGAGGAGATTTTCGCCGACAAGGTCGGCGTCATGCTCGCGCGGGATATGTCCGCCATCCACAAAAACGCGCAGTTCGTCGTCGACGTCAAATCGACCGGGCTGTTCGTCACCGATCCGGTGCTGCAAAAGCAGGGAGCGAAAACCATCTACTGGAAGACCGGCCATTCCTACATGAAGCGCCGCACCCACGAATTGGGCGCGCTGGCGGGGTTCGAGAAATCCGGCCACTTCTTTTTCAACAAGCCGTTCGGCCGCGGCTATGACGACGGCCTGGTCTCGGCGATCGCCGTCTGCGAGATGCTCGATCGCGCTCCCGGCAAGTCGATGGCGGATCTGAAAAACGCGCTGCCGAAAACCTGGTCGTCGCCGACGATGTCGCCGCATTGCGCCGACGAAGTCAAATACGGCGTTGTCGAGCGCGTGCTGAAGCATTTCGAGGCGCTGCAGAAGAACGGCGAGAAGGTTGCGGGGCAACCGATCCGCGATCTCGTCACCGTTAACGGCGTGCGCCTCACTGTTGCAGACGGCAGCTGGGGGCTGGTGCGGGCGTCGTCGAACAAGCCGGAGCTGGTGGTGGTGGTCGAAAGCCCGGTCAGCGAACAGCGCATGCGCGACATGTTCGACGCGATGGATCAGGTGCTGCGCAGCCATCCCGAGGTCGGCGAATACAATCAGAAGATTTGATTTCTCTTCGTCTCTCCGGGCTTGCGGGGAGAGGTCGGATCGCCTTGTTGCGATCCGGGTGGAGACGGGACTCACCGCGCGCACTGTCATTGCATGAGAACTTGCGGAAGCGCCCCCGTCAACCCGCAACCCTCTAAGAGCGAGCTTCGCTCGTCATCGACGCTCGCAAGCGCGGGGCGAGGGGCTATTCGCGTCGGCTTTGGATTACGCCGCCGGGATTGGCAATGCGGTGACGGACTTGATCTTCTCCATCGCAAAGCGCGAGGTGACATTTTTTAGCGGCACCGCGCCGATCAGCTTCTTGTAGAACACGTCGTAGCTCTGCATGTCCGCGACCACCACGCGCAGCATGTAATCGACGTCGCCCGCCATCCGGTAAAATTCCATCACCTCGGGCATCGCGCTGACGGCGTCGGCGAATTTTCGAAGCCAGGCCTCGGAATGGTCGGCGCTTTCGACCGACACAAAGACCGAAATGCCGAGCCCGATCTTGTTCTGGTCGACCAGCGCGACCCGGCGCAGGATGACCCCGTCGGCTTCCAGCCGCTGGATTCGCTTCCAGCACGGCGTCGAGGAAAGTCCCACCCGGTCGCCGATCTCGGCGACCGAGAGCGAGGCATCTTCCTGCAGCACCGTCAGAATCTTGCGGTCGATGGCATCGAGGCGGCGGTTGGGCTCGTGAAGCTGAACGGCGAGATCGGTCATGAGAACTTTGTTCCATATACGAGGCTGATCTCCCTCATATATAGAAAATTCTTCTATGACAAGCCCATTATTGATGCGTCCGGGCCGGGCTGGCCACCGGGCTGTGGTTCAAAAGTTCTGAGACTTCAGCACGTTGCGGCGCGGCAAAGGCGCCACCGAAGCGGGTGCATTTGAGCGCGGCGGCGGCGGAGGCGAACCGCAGCGCGCTCGGTATGTCCTGATTTTCGGTGATGGCGAGCGCAAACGCGCCATGGAATACGTCGCCGGCGCCCAGCGTATCCACCGTATGCACCGGGAAGGCCGGGGTCTGCTGCAGATTCTGCTGCTCGTCGAGCCAGAGGGTGCCCAACGCGCCGCGCGTTCCCGCCAGGAACGAGGGGGTCAGCTTTGCGATCTTCTTGAGCGCCTCGCCGTCATCGGCGACGCCGGCGGTCGACTGCAGCGCTTCGCTGGAGAACACCAGATGCGACGACGCGGTGAGCAGCCCTTCGCGCAGCGACATCGTGCGGTCGACATCGACGATGACGGGGATGCCGCGCCCGCGTGCCTCGGCGCACAGATTGGTGCAGAATTCCGCGCAGCGGTTCTCGGTCAGGATGGCACTGCAGTCCTCGAGCAGCTCGTCGGTGTCCGGCAAATGGACCTTCCACAATTCCGGATCGCGGAACGTCACGATGGTGCGCTCGCCCGAGGGGTCGATCATGATATTCGAAATCGGCGTCACCAGGCCCGGCATGTGCACGATGTGCCTGGTCTCGATGCCTTCATGCGCGAGCTTGTCGAAAATATACTTGGCTGAAGTCTCACGGGCATCGCCCATCGGCCCGCAGATCGAGGCGCGGCCGCCGAGGCGCACGATTCCGATCGCCGCATTGAGCGCGTTGCCGCCGCAGATTTCCTCGAAATGGCTGGCGTTGACCTTGAAGCCGCGCTCCGGCAGTTCGTCGATGCGAAAGGTCAAATCCCGCACCGGCATGCCGATGCACAGGATGCGCGGCGGGATTTTCGGCGCGGCAGCGTGAAAATTCATCGGCTCGTCCATCACATCCGTCCTGCCCCGTGACGGAAGCTGACATTGGCTGTTAACCGATAGGCCATGAGCCGGGTTCCAGCTATGCGCCTGGACGCTGGTCTGTCTGCAGCCAGCGGCCGACTAAATGATGGGCAATCGCGAACGGGTGAGGCCCCGCAAGGCCATCCGGATGTTGCCGTTTCAGCATCAGCGCGGCCTCGGCCCGGTCGAACCAGCGCGCGTCCTCCAGTTCCGCGCGGTCGACCACGATATCCTCGTTGGTGGCGCGCGCGGTGCATCCGATCATCAGCGACGACGGATAGGGCCAAGGCTGCGTCATGTAATAATTCACATCCGTGCAGCGAATGCCGGATTCCTCGAAGATCTCGCGCCGGACCGCATCCTCGATGGTTTCCGCGGCTTCAACGAACCCCGCAAGACACGACCACATGCCGGGTGGAAATTGCTTCTGCCGGCCCAGCAGGCATTTGTCGCCCGAGGTCACCAGCATGATCACGACCGGATCGGTGCGCGGAAAATGCTCGGCCTTGCAGTTGGGGCATTCGCGCTTCCAGCCGCCGTCCTTCATCGCGGTGCGGGTTCCGCAATTGGCGCAGTAGCCGTGACGCTGATGCCAGCTCACCATCGATTTCGCCATCGCGATCGCCGAGAGTTGGTCAGGCGGCACCACGCCCTGCATCGCCATGCCGCGCAGCTCGGTGACGGCGACATCACTACGCGCCAGCAGTTTTTCCACCGCCGCTGCCGGGATGCCCATGCCGAACACCGCCGCGCCGTCGCGCAAGCCCAGGAAGATCGTGCCCGGATTGGCGCCGAATTTCAGCGCTTCGTCGATGCTCAAGAGCGCGCGCGGACCGTCGGCCTCCTGCTTCAGCACCAGCGAGTCGCGATAAACCACATAGGCGCGGGCATCGCGGTGCCCTTCGAGTGCCATGAGTTTCGCATCGTCGCTGCGCAGATGCGCGGCGCGATCGAGAATATTGCTGACAAAGGCCGGCCGCCCCAGTGGAAAGGAATCGAATGCACTCATGAGTTCAACCAAGCCAGATCTTGCGACGAAGCGCGCTGATGAAATTCTGGACTTCCTCCGCGTCCTGCGCGAGCGGCGGCACCACCCCCCAGACCGGGCGCGGCCAGGCGGCATCGCTCGAGCGCCGCGCGATGACATGCACGTGCAGTTGCGGCACCATATTGCCGAGCGCTGCAATGTTCAGCTTGTCGCATTTGGTGATTTCTTTCAGGGCGCGTGCGACACGGGAAATCTCCGCGATCAACTGCGCCTGCTCGACCTCGTCGAGGTCGATGATTTCCACGGCCTCATGCCGGCGCGGCACCAATAATAACCAGGGGTAATTCGCATCCTTGATCACCAGCACGCGGCACAGCGGCAGGTCGCCGATGTCGATGGTGTCTTCTTTGAGCCGTGAGTGCAGCGACCAGGCGGGAGCGTCAGTGGGCATTTGGGTTCCGGGTGCGTCCATCGTTTTCTCGATGGCTTCGGTCTGATGTGGCCTGAAATGGACACCGCTCTGCGATGTCATATCAAGGTGTCATCATCCGCGAAAGCGGATGATCCAGTATTCCAGAGCAGTCGTGATGAAGTCGAGAAGCCGCAGCGTACTGGATACCCCTTGGGTTCACGACACAAGTGCAACACCTGCTAGGGTGTTGTGGCGATGGGACAATGTTATGGCCAGCTCAGCCTCGAAGAGCGAGTTGAGATCTACCGCCTGCATGCAGGCGGTAGATCTCAAAACGAAATTGCTTCTGCGCTCGACCGGGCGCCATCGACGATCAGTCGGGAATTGCGGCGCAACTCCCGGCCAACCAAGGTCTGGACGGGGGGCTACGAGCCTGTCCGGGCCCAGCAATTGGCCGAACGCCGACGCCGGTGGGATGGCCGCTTCAAGCTGGCGCGCCAGCCGGACCTGCGGGACTGCGTGGGCAATAGCCTTGCGATGGGACATTCCCCCGAGCAGATCGCTGGCCGACTGGCGCTGGAACATGGTCGCGTCATCATCAGCCACGAGTCAATCTATCGTTTCATCTATCATCGTGCAGCTCAAAAGGATCGCTGGCATCGTCTGCTGCCGCGCCGCAAACGAAGACGAGGGCACCGTCCAGGACGCAACCCCGCCAGCCTCATCAAACAACGGCGCTCGATCACCGAACGCCCCGCCGAGGTCGAAGGCCGCGGGACGCCGGGCCATTGGGAAGCCGATTTCATGCTGTTCGCCCGATGCGGCCAGGGATTGCTGGTTCTCCACGAACGACAAACCCGCTTCAGCATCGTTCAGCACCCGGTCGATCGAAAAGCCGTCCTCACCGCCCGGACCATCGCCCGTCAACTCGGTAAACTTCCACAGGCGATACGCAAAACCATCAGCTTCGACAACGGAAACGAGTTCGCCGAGCATCACAGGCTTCACAAAACCCTCGGCGTCCAAACCTTCTTCTGCGATCCCCATAGTCCCTGGCAAAAAGGCGGCGTGGAGAACTCCATCGGGCGCTTACGACGCTCGCTGCCTCGCAAAACTGACATCAATCTCATCACGGCAGCCGCTCTCAAGCAGCACGTTCAGCGCCTCAACGACACCCCACGCAAATGCCTGGACTTCAAGACACCCGCAGAGGCATTCTCCAAACTCAAATCAATCGTTGCACTTCAAACGTGACTCCATCCCCCGCTTTCGCGGGGTATGACAGCTATTGCCCCGCTTGCTTTCCGGACCTTTTGGCCCCAAATAGGGACCGGGAGATTGGCGGTGGACGAGCCACTCGCCAACCGGGTCAGGTCCGGAAGGAAGCAGCCCCAACGAGGTCCGGATCGGGTCGCTCGTCAGTCTCCTACCTGTTTTTTCGAGCGAATCGCGCAAGATGGGCGATCCCGTCCTGCGCTGGATTCTGTTCCCGCTATTCCGCAAGCCGGCTTCGAGAGACAATCAGAGTTGCGGATCGATCGATGACCGACGCTGGCGCTCCCTCAATGCCCCCCAACGATTCCGACAACACCCATCAAGGCGGCTTCGACCTCGGCGGCCCGCCCGAGGCCGGCAAGCACTATCGCGTGCTGGCGCGAAAATATCGCCCCTCCAGTTTCGACGATCTGATCGGCCAGGATGCCATGGTCCGTACGGTTTCGAACGCGTTCGAAACCGGCAGGATCCCGCAAGCCTGGATTCTGACCGGGGTGCGCGGCGTCGGCAAAACCACCACCGCGCGGATTCTCGCCCGCGCGCTGAACTACGAACTGCCTGATGGCTCGGTGAAGGGACCGACCATCCACATGCCGGTGGTGGGCGTGCATTGCCAGGCGATCATGGAGAGCCGGCACATGGACGTGCTGGAAATGGACGCCGCCTCCCATACCGGCGTCGATGACGTGCGCCAGATCAATGACAGCGTGCGCTATGCGCCGGCGAGCGCCCGCTACAAGGTCTACATCATCGACGAAGTCCACATGCTCTCGACCGCGGCGTTCAACGCCTTCCTGAAGACGCTGGAAGAACCGCCGGAGCACGCCAAATTCGTGTTCGCCACCACCGAAATCCGCAAGGTGCCGGTGACGGTGCTGTCGCGCTGTCAGCGTTTTGACCTGCGCCGGGTCGAGGCCGACGTGCTGATGGCGCATCTCGCCAGTATTGCGAAAAAAGAAGATGTCGAAGTAGAGCCTGAGGCGCTCGGCATCATCGCCCGCGCTGCCGAAGGCTCGGTGCGCGATTCGCTGTCGCTGTTCGACCAGGCGATCGCGCACGCTGCAGGCCCGGTGCGCGCAGACGCCGTGCGGCAGATGCTCGGCCTTGCCGACCGCACCCGGGTCATCGATCTCTTCGATTCGCTGGTTCGCGGCGACATCGCCGGCGCGTTCAAGGAATTTCGCGACCAGTATGACACCGGCGCCGACCCGATCGTGGTGCTCTCCGATCTCGCCGAATTCGTCAATTTCGTCACCCGCGTGAAGATCGTGCCGGCGACGGCGGACAATGTCGCATTCGGCGAAACCGAGCGGCGGCGCGGGCGCGATTTTGCCGCAAAACTCTCGATGCGGGTGCTGTCGCGGATGTGGCAGATGCTGCTCAAGGGCATCACCGAGGCGCAAGCCGCGGCGCGGCCGGCGGCGGCTGCGGAAATGGTGCTGGTGCGCATCGCCTATGTCGCCGACATGCCGACGCCGGACGAAGCGATCAAAATGCTCGAACAGAATGGCGGCGCATTGCCGGCGATGGCAGGAAATGGTGCGCGGAGCGCGCCGGGGCCGGGCACGTCGTCGATGCAGCCGGCACCTGCCCGCGCGTCCAGTGCGCCCCGTTCCGCCGTCGAGGCGTCTCCGCGCCCGCAGATGAGCGCGCCGATGCCGGAGCCGACCTCCGCGCCGGCGGTGCTCAGGATCGCAAGCTTTCCGGAACTGGTGGCGCTCGCCGCTGAAAAACGTGACCTGCTGACCAAGGCCGCGCTGGAAGCCGATGTGCGCCTGGTCCGCATCGAAGACGGACGGCTTGAGGTTACGCTGGAGCGCAGCGCCTCGCGGACGCTGATCAACGATCTGTCGCGAAAGCTGGAACAATGGACCGGGCGGCGCTGGACCGTGATCGTGTCCAACGAGGCGGGACAACCGACGCTGCGTTCGCAGAATGAAGTACAAAAGAACCAGCGCGAGCGCGCCGCCGAGGCCGATCCGCGGGTGAAGGAGGTGCTGGCGCGATTTCCCGGCGCCAAGGTCGTCGAGGTGCGCAAGCTTGCCCCCGAGCCGCCGGAATCCGATGCTAGCGGTGATGACCCTGCCGAGGTCGCCGACGGTGACGACCAATAGCGATGCATAAGGAACAGGTTGATGGCTGATTTTCTCGGCATGATGAAGCAGGCGGCGCAACTGCAATCGAAGATGCAGGCGATGCAGGAAGAACTCGGCCAGGTCGAGGTCGAGGGCATTTCGGGCGGCGGCCTTGTCAGCGTGCGCATGACCGCGAAGATGGAAGTGAAGGCGGTGAAGATCGATCCGTCGCTGATCAAGGCGGACGAGCGCGAGATTCTCGAGGATCTTCTGGTCACCGCGCACAACGACGCGCGGCGCAAGGCGGAAGCCGCCATGCAGGAGAAGATGCAGGCGCTGACCGGCGGACTTGGTCTGCCGCCGGGGTTAGGCCTGACCTGAGATGGCCGCTGCGGTTGCCGGTCCCGAAATCGAACGCCTGATCCAGCTGTTGGCGCGGCTGCCGGGGTTGGGTCCGCGTTCGGCGCGGCGCGCGGCGCTGCATCTGATCAAGAAGCGCGAGGCGCTGATGACGCCGCTTTCCGCGGCACTTCAGGTGGCGATCGACAAGATCCAGGTTTGCAAGACCTGCGGCAATATCGACACCCAGAATCCCTGCACGGTGTGCACCGACCCGCGACGCGATCCCTCGATCATCGTCGTGGTCGCCGACGTCGCCGATCTCTGGGCGCTGGAGCGGGCCAATGCGACCAACGGCCTCTATCATGTGCTGGGGGCGACGCTGTCGCCGCTCGACGGCGTCGGCCCGCAGGACCTGACTATCGACGCGCTGGTGGCGCGCGCGCATGATCCGCGGGTGAGCGAAATCATCCTGGCATTGAACGCAACCGTCGACGGCCAGACCACCGCGCACTACATCACCGACCTCCTGCAGGACGCCGGTGTCAAGGTAACGAGGCTTGCCCACGGCGTACCGGTCGGCGGCGAGCTCGATTATCTCGATGAAGGCACCCTGTCCGCAGCCATGCGGCAGCGCACATTGTTTTAACAAGCACAAAACGGAAATGATCGAAATGACGAAGCTACATTCGGCAAACGCCTGGCTTTTGCGATAGCCACTATGGCGGCATTCGGTGTCCCTGCCGCGCTGGCGCAGCAGGCCGAGCCTGCGCCGAAGACGGGCAAGCTGATCAATGCCGGTGACATCCTTTCGGGAGAACTCAACGCCTTGCGCATCCGCGGCGGCAAAAAGGGCAAGCGTGTCACCACCTACCAGCTTACGACCGAGCCGCGCCGGCTGCCGCCGCCGAACGGGCTCTGCAATCTTGAGACCGGACCGGAGACATTCCAGCTCATCACCAGCGGCGACGCCCAGGCCGCGCAGTTGAAGGGTCTTGTCGGCAAGGAAATCTCGGTGAAGGTCGACGAGGTGTCTTGTGCGCAGGATGTCGGGCAGATGAGCGAAGCCGTGGTCACCAAATGGAGCGTAGTGACGAGGCATTGAGGAATGGAGGGCGGTGGTATCTTCTTGCGTCGTCCCCGCGAAAGCGGGGACCCATAACCGCCAATATCGGTTGTCGTACCGGGCAGCGGCTCCAGCTTTCGCAACTACGCACGTCGGTGGTTATGGGTCCCGGCGCGCGCTTTGCTTGGCCGGGACGACGAACTAAACCCGCGGCTCCAGCGTGTCAAAATGCTTGCGGCGCTGCAGCCAGGCCAGCAGGATCAGGCTCGGCACCGCGACCACGACGCAGATCGCAAAAAATAACGGCCAGCCGGTGGCCTTGGCCACATATCCCGCGCCTGAGGACAGATAGGTGCGACCGACCGCGGCAAGCGCCGTCAGCAGCGCGTATTGCGTCGCCGTGTGCAGCGGGTTTTGGCACAGTGCGGAGAGATAGGCGACAAAGATCACGGTGCCGATGGCGCTGGTGAAATTTTCCGCCGTGATCGCGAATGCCAGCGCCCATTGGTTGACGCCGACGAAGGCGAGCCACGAGAACGACAGGTTGGCAACCGCCTGCAGCACGCCGCCGATCCACAGGCTCACGGCAAGCGAGTAGCGCCGCGCGACAAATCCGCCGGCAAAACCGCCGATCAAGGTGGCGGCGAGGCCGACGCCCTTGACGATGGCAGCGTAGTCGTTGCGGGAGAAACCGAGGTCGATCACGAAGGGCGCGGTCATGGTGCCGGAGAACGCGTCGGTGAATTTGTAGAGCACCACGAAAGCGAGCGCCGCAAGAGCATCCTTGCGCATGAGAAATTCGGAGAAGGCGCCGATCGCGGCATGGATCACGCGCGTGAACGCGGTCTCGGCGCGCGTCGCGGCCTCCGCGCGCGCCGACTGCTCCGGTTCGGTGGCGGATAGAGCGGTGGCGGTGCCGATCAGCACCAGCGCCGCCATCGCGACATAGCCCCACATCCATGCCGAGGCGCGCGGGATGCCGGTTGATTCGAACGCGCTGACCATGAACAGCGCGCCCGCGGTCGAGACCAGCATGCCAATGCGATAGGCCGCGACATAGGAGGCCATGCCGGCGGCCTGTTCGGTTTCGGGCAGGCTTTCAACGCGAAACGCGTCGACCACGATGTCCTGGGTCGATGACATCGTCGCCACCAGCAGCGCGCCGAGCGCGACCAGCAGCGGCGACCGCGCCGGGATCGGTCAGCGCCAGCAAAACGATCGCCCCGATCAAGAGCAGTTGCGAGAACACCAGCCAGCCGCGGCGGCGGCCGAACGCTCGCGTGAAGAACGGCACATGCAGCGCATCTACCAGGGGCGCCCACAGGAATTTCAGCGTGTAGGGCGTGCCGACTAGCGCGAACAGCCCGATGGTGCCGAGATCGACGCCGGATTCGCGCATCCATACCAATAGTGTGGAGCCTGACAGCGCCAGCGGCAGGCCGGATGAAAAGCCGAGCAGCAAGACGATCAGCACCCGCCGCTGCAGATACACCGCCCACCCCTCGCGCCAGGAGGCGCGGGGCGCGGCGGAACTTTTGGTTGCGGTCGACGCGACTTCCGGTGCGGTCATGAAAGGGTGTTAGCAGATTCGGGGTTCTTCCCCTCTCCCCTTGTGGGAGAGGGTGGACGCGATGCGAAGCATTGCGGACGGGTGAGGGGTCTGTGTCCGCGGATACAGACCCCTCATCCGGCGCTTCGCGCCACCTTCTCCCACAGGGGGAGAAGGGAAGAAAGAGGCCGGGCGATGACAAGCTAGTATGCTGCGCTGAAGTCTACTCCCCCGCCTGGAGCTTGCGCGGAAGCGGAAACAACTCCGGCGCGGCCGGCTTGACGAGGCGCGGGGGCTCGGCGGGTTCCTTGCTGAAATCCAGTTCCTCGATCCGCCCCGCGCGCTTTTCGATCTTGTCGGCGGAAACCAGGATCTGCCTGACGTCTTCATTGGCCTGGCTGAAATGATTTTGCAGCTTCAGCACGCGCTCGCGCAACCGTCCCAGATCGTCGCCGAGGTTGAGCACCTCGGTGCGAATCTGGTCGGCGGCGTCGCGCATCCGCGCATCCTTGAGGATCTGCTGCATCACCTGGATCGCCAGCATCAACAGCGACGGCGATACCAGCACCACGCGGGCGCGATAGGCCTTCTGGATCAGGTCATCAAAGCCGTCATGAATTTCGGCATAGACCGATTCCGACGGCACGAACATCAGCGCGGTATCCTGGGTCTCGCCGGTGATCAGGTATTTCTCGGCGATATCGCTGACATGCTTCATCACGTCGTTGCGAAGGCGCTGCGTTGCGATTTTTTTCTCGTCGTCGGTGCGCGCATCGTGCAGCGCGGTCATCGCCTCCAGCGGAAATTTCGCGTCGATGCAGAGCGGCCGCTGATCGGGCAGGAACACCACGCAATCCGGCCGCTTGCCGGTCGAGAGCGTGAACTGGAATTCGTAAGAACCCTTCGGCATGCCGTCCTGGACGATCGCCTCCATCCGCGCCTGCCCGAACGCGCCGCGCGATTGCTTGTTGGCGAGCACGTCGCGCAGCGTGGTCACCTGCGAGGTGAGATCGGTGAGGTTCTTGTGGGCATTGTCGATGATGCCGAGCCGCTCGTGCAGCACGCGCAAGGAATCCATGGTGTTGCGCGTGGTCTGTTCCATCGATTGACCGACCCGATGGGTGACCGAATCCAGCCGCTCGCTGACCGCCCGCGCCATCTCGGCCTGGCGGCCCGCCAGGGCCTGCCCCATCGCATCGACGCGGCCGGTGGCCTCGCTCTGCGCGCGCAGCATTTCGCTCAGGCGTTCTTCCAGTTCGTCGGCGCGAATGGCCTGCGCGACAGCCAGCTCGGCGCCGCGTCGGCCGGATCGCGCGAGCACGATGGCAATGATGGTGAGCAACAGCAGCGCAAGCGCGCCAAAGCCGATCAGCGCGGCGCTCATGCGGACCGGCAGGTCGCCGATCATGAAAAGAATCTCGTTCATGAGAGCCCTTGTAGCCGATTCGCTCTTCAACGCGAACGAAGAGGGAACATTTATGGTTAATGAAAGACTAATTTTCGTGGTTAACAAGGGCTTAAATTTCATGGTTAGCGGCGGGTTAACGGGTTCCGGCGCGCATTGACCCCGGCAAATCAGCAGCTTAAATCGCGCGCCATGGCACTCCGAGAAATCATCATCCTCCCCGACAAGCAGTTGCGGCTCGTCTCCAAACGAATCGAAAAAGTCACGGCGGAGGTGCGCAAGCTCGCCGACGACATGTTCGAGACCATGTATGCCGCGCCCGGAATCGGGCTCGCCGCGATCCAGGTCGCGCAGCCGCTGCGGCTGATCACCATGGATCTCGCCAAGCGCGACGAAGACGGCGAGAGCAAGCCACGGCCCCGCGTCTTCATCAATCCGGAGATTCTGTCGTCGTCGGAAGAAACCTCGGTTTACGAGGAAGGCTGCCTGTCGATCCCGGAATATTACGAGGAAGTGGAGCGGCCGGCCAAGGTGAGGGTGCGCTTCACCGATCTCGACGGCAAGGTGCATGAGGAAGACGCCGAAGGCCTGTTCGCCACCTGCATCCAGCACGAGATCGATCATCTCAACGGCGTGTTGTTCGTGGATTATCTGTCGAAGCTGAAGCGCGACCGCGTGCTGAAGAAATTTGCCAAAGCCGCCAAGCGCGCGGCGGAGTAAGGCTCGGTATTCAATCCTATCCTCGTCATGGCCGGGCTTGACCCGGCCATCCACGTCTTGTGGCGGCAAAGAAAGACGTGGATGCCCGCGACAAGCGCGGGCATGACGGCTAAAAACGGATGTCCTCCACAAAGGCACAGACTTAAATATGCCGCTTCGCTTGATCTTCATGGGCACGCCGGAATTTTCGGTGCCGACGCTCTTGGAGCTTGTGGCCCATGGCCACGAGGTCGCAGCCGTGTACACCCGCGCGGCAAGGCCCGCCGGGCGCGGCATGAAGCTGCAACCGAGCCCGGTCGAAGTTGAAGCAAGACGGCTCGGCATTCCCGTGCTCACGCCAACGGCACTGAAGACGCCAGGAAGCGCGTCGAAAAATTTCGCGCGCACAACGCCGATGCGGCCGTCGTCGTCGCCTATGGCATGATCCTGCCGCAGGCCATCCTCGACGCGCCGAAATATGGCTGCTTCAATCTGCACGCCTCGCTCTTGCCGCGCTGGCGTGGCGCCGCGCCGATCAACCGCGCCATCATGGCGGGCGATTCCGAGACCGGCGTGATGGTGATGAAAATGGATGCCGGCCTCGATACCGGCGATGTCGCGATGGCCGAACGCATGGCGATTACCGATGCGATGACCGCGGCCGATGTGCACGACGCGCTGGCGCGGCTCGGTGGCGACCTGATGTCCCGCGCGATGGGCGCGCTGGAACGCGGCAAGCTGCAACTGACCAAGCAAAACAACGAAGGCGTGACCTACGCCACAAAAATCGAAAAAGCCGAGGCGCGGATCGACTGGAACAGGCCGGCGCGGGAAGTGTTGCGCCATATTCACGGACTGTCGCCGTTTCCCGGCGCGTGGTGCGAGATGCCGATCGAGGGCGGGCAAGTGCGCGTAAAAATCCTGCGCTGTGCGATGGCCGACGGCTCGGGTGCCCCCGGCGAAGTGCTCGACGATCATCTCGCGGTCGCCTGCAAGCAAGGCGCGATCCGGATTCTCGAACTGCAGCGCGCCGGCAAGCAGCCGATGAAAGCGGAAGAGTTTTTGCGCGGTACGCCGGTGAAGCCGCCGATGCGGCTTGCATAGACTGTCATGTCCCGCACCACTGTCATACCCCGCGCGGGCGGGGTATCCAGTACGCCGCGCCCTCTGCAATTGAGCCGGAACGTCGCGGAATACTGGATCATCCGCTGTCGCGGACGATGACGACCTTACTGGACGAGATGCCCCGCTACAAACTCATCATCGAATATGACGGCGCGCCGTTCTGCGGCTGGCAGATCCAGGACAATGGCGCTTCGGTGCAGGGCGCGCTGGAGGACGCGGTCAAGGCGATCTGCGGCGAGCAGGTTCGCGTTTATGGCGCCGGCCGCACCGACGCCGGCGTGCATGCGCTGGCGCAGGTCGCGCATTGCGATATTGCCAGGCATTTTGTCGCCGGGCCGGTTGCGCGACGGCCTGAATGCGCATTTGCGGCCGCATCCGATCGGCGTGCTCAGTCGCGGAGATCGTGCCGGACAGTTTCGATGCGCGGTTCTCCGCAAGACGGCGGCATTATCTCTATCGCATCAGCAATCGCCGCGCCAATCTCGCGCTCGACATCGGCCGCGCCTGGCGGCTGCCGAGACCGCTGGATACCGACGCGATGCACACTGCCGCGCAAAGATTGATCGGCAAGCACGACTTCACCACGTTTCGCGACAGCGAATGCCAGGCCAAATCGCCGGAGAAGACGTTGGATCAGCTCGACGTCGTGAGAGACGGCGACGCCGTCAACATCGTGACCTCGGCGCGCTCGTTCCTGCACAGCCAGGTGCGCTCGATGGTCGGCTCGCTGGTGTGGGTCGGCGAGGGCCGCTGGAGCGCCGACGATCTCGCCGCCGCGCTCGCCGCCCGCAACCGCACCGCCTGCGGCCCGGTCGCCCCGCCCGACGGGCTCTATCTGATGCGGGTGGAGTATTGAGCGTTCGACCTCGCCCCGTCATGCGGGGCGAGGTCGGATCACTCTTGCGATCCGGGTGAGGGGACTAGCCAGCGACGTTGAATCGCCCGGAGAGCCCCGTCACCGACGAACCTCTCAGAGCGAGCTTCGCTCGTCTCGACCCCGCAAGAGCGGGACGAGCGGGGACAAGCTCCGGCCATCGACGGACGATGACACCGACCGTCACCCAAAATACCGGTCCAATATGCCGCGATAGATCTTCGTCAGCTTCTCCAGGTCGGACACCGGCGTGCGCTCGTCGATCTGGTGCATGGTCTGGCCGACCAGGCCGAACTCGATCACCGGGCAATAGCTCGCGATGAAGCGCGCGTCCGAGGTGCCGCCGGAGGTGCTCAGCTCCGGCCGGCGGCCGGTGACTTCCTCGATCGCCGCCACCGCCAGATCGGTGAAGGCGCCCGGTTTGGTCACGAACACGTTGGAGTTGGAGCGCTCCCAGACGATCCGCGCGCGGATCCGGTTTCCCGTAGCTGTCGCCAGCCGCTGCTCGACCAGCGTCCGCAGCGATTCCTGGCTGTGCAGATCGTTGAAGCGGATGTTGAATTTCGCCCGCGCCTGTCCCGGGATCACATTGCTTGCGGTGTTGCCGACATCCACCGAGGTGAATTCGAGATTCGAGGCCTGGAATTGCGCGCTGCCATGGTCGAGCGGCTCCTCGCTCAGCGCCACGATCAGCCGTGAAATGTCCGGCACCGGGTTCGAGGCGCGATGCGGATAGGCGACGTGGCCCTGGACGCCGTCGACATAGAGCGTGCCCGACAGCGAGCCGCGGCGGCCGACCTTGATGCAATCGCCGAGCACTTCGAGATTGCAGGGCTCGCCGAGCACGCAATGGTCGAATTTCTCGCCGCGCGCCGCGGCCCATTGCAACAGCTTGACGGTGCCGTTGACGGAAATGTCTTCCTCGTCGCCGGTGATCAGGAACGAGATCGAGCCCTTGCCGTCCTCGCGCGGCTTGCCGCCATGGGCGGCGAGATGGTCGAGCACCGCCGCGACGCTGCAGGCAATGCCGCCCTTCATGTCGACGGCGCCACGGCCGTAGAGAAAGCCGTCCTTCACCTCGCCCGAGAACGCGCCATGGCTCCATGCGCTCTCATCGCCCGGCGGCACCACATCGGTATGCCCGGCAAAGGTGATGTGCGGGGCGGCGTTGCCGATGCGGGCATAGAGGTTGTCGATATCGGATGTGCCGGGTTCACCGAAGGTGACGCGATGCACCTCGAAGCCGGCGCCTTTAAGGATATTCTCCAGCACGCCAAGCGCGCCGGCATCGGCCGGAGTTACGGACGGGCAGCGGACGAGATCGCGGGCAATGGAGAGGGCATCAGTCATGCCCCCGCTTAACATGCGCAGCCGCCGATGGGCCAGCAGCGTGCGCAACAAATTCCAGCTCGGTTTGCTGCGTCCAGCCCGGCCGCGCGCGGTTGATTCGACCCTTGAAGCGGAAAAATAGCCAGATGTAATTCAACGCTCGCCTCCCGCTCTCGAATATTAGTCGGCAGGAGAAGAGCTGGGTTCAAATCCGGAATGCTAGTCCCGCAACAGCTCGTTGATGCTGGTCTTGGCGCGGGTGCGTTCGTCGACGCGCTTGACGATCACGGCACAGGCGGTGGCGGGACCGGGCTGGCCGTTCTTCAGCGGCCTGCCCGGCAACGCGCCCGGCACCACCACGGCATATTCCGGGACTTCGCCGACAAAGGTTTCGCCGGTGTCGCGGTCGACGATTTTTGTCGACGCGCCGAGGAAGACGCCCATCGCCAGCACCGCGCCCTTGCGCACGATCACGCCCTCGGCGACTTCCGAGCGCGCGCCGATGAAGCAATCGTCCTCGACGATGACGGGCTCGGCCTGCAGCGGCTCCAGCACGCCGCCGATGCCGACGCCGCCGGAAATATGCACGCGCTTGCCGATCTGCGCGCAGGAGCCGACCGTCGACCAGGTGTCGATCATGGTCGATTCATCGACATAGGCGCCGAGATTGACGAAGGAGGGCATCAGCACCACGTTCCTGGCGATGTAGGCCGAGCGGCGGACGATCGCGCCCGGCACCGCGCGAAAGCCGGCATCGCGAAAGCGGTTCTCGCCCCAGCCCTCGAACTTCGAGGGCACCTTGTCCCACCATGACGCTTTTCCGGGACCGCCGGAGATCGCGCTCATGTCGTTGAGGCGAAACGACAGCAGCACCGCCTTCTTCAGCCACTGGTGGACCTTCCACTTGCCGTTGCTCTCGCGCGTTGCCACGCGCGCCTCGCCCTTGTCGAGCAGATCGAGCGCGTGATCCACGGCCTCGCGGACCTCGCCCCTGGTCGCGGTCGAGATGCCGTCGCGAGCATCGAACGCGCTGTTGATGGTGGATTCGAGGGCGGACAGAGACATCGGGATTTCCTTGGAAGCGTAGTTGTAGCGGCGGAGAGGCTTTGTCCGGATTTGGGCAGGGAGAGTCAAGGCTTCCTCTCGTCGTCCCGGCCAAGCGAAGCGCGAGCCGGGACCCATAACCACAAATGTCGGTGTTGTACGAAACTGGGGCCCCAGACTGGGACAACGACTTCGTCATGGCCGTGGCTTGTCCCGGTCCATCCACGTCTAAAATAGTCAAGCAAGCAAGACGTGGATGCCCGGCACAGGGCCGGGCATGACGATGAACTCGGATCACACGACGCGTTAGACCCGGCTCAGCCCCTCCAAAAATCCGGTCAGATCGTCGGTGACATGATCGACATGGGCAGCGTCGCGGCCCTCCAGCTCCCAGTCCTCGCGCACCACGTCCCGGGTGCCATCGGGCACGACCAGCACCGTGGTCATGCCGAGCTGGTGCGGCACGATCAGGTTGCGTGCCAGATCCTCGAACATCGCCGACGTCCTGGGATTGACGCCATGCGCCACTAGGAATTTCTGATAGGTCTGCGGCGCCGGCTTCGGTTCGAGCTCGGCGGCGATGATGTCGAATACCGCCTCGAAATGCGACCCGATGCCGAGCCGCTGCAAAACCTTGTCGGCATGCTCGGTCGAGCCGTTGGTGAGGATCAGCTTGCGCCCGGGAAGTTTGGCGATGGCTTCGCCCATCGCCGGGTTCGGCTCCAGCGGCGAATGATCGATCTGGTGCACATAGGCGAGATAATCGTCGGCGCGCACGCCATGCTCGGTCATCATGCCGCGCATGGTGGTGCCATAGCGGCGATAGTAGTCTTTCTGGATCAGGCGCGCTTGCTCCGGCGAAACCTTGAGCCAGGCGCCGACGAACTCGCAGATCCGCACATCGACCTGCTGCCACAGATTGACGTGATGCGGATAAAGCGTGTTGTCGAGATCGAACACCCAGGTGTCGATGTCGGTGAAGGCGCGGGGGGTTCTCTTTTTCTCTACCCGATGTCATGCCCGCGCAGGCGGGCATCCAGTACGCCGCGGCGGTCGACATGACCCTCCGGCTTCGCGGAATACTGGATCACCCGCCTTCGCGGGTGATGACGGAGAATTGGGGCCTGCGAGATGCGACTCATCACGGCATCGCAAAGCGCAGCGTCTTGCCGCCGCTCGACATCTCGACGGGGGCAAAGCCGGTTACCGCGAGGCCGCGGGTGCCGCAGTCGCCCTGTTCGTTGATCTCGAACTTGCTCTCGCGGGTGCAAAGCTCCTTGGTGCCGCCCCAGTTCAACGGCTTGTCCTTGAACTTCAGCGTGCGGTTTTCGGCGTCCACCGCTTCGGCGAAACTGAATATCTGCTTGGGCTGGCCGACCACGTCGGGATGCAGGCATTTGCCGGGATCGATGCGATACCAGCCACGGCTGCTTAACGTCTTGCCGTCGTCGGTGGCAACCGCGGCCATGATCTTGTGCGGCGTATCGTTGCACCAGGTCAACCCGGCGCCGGACGGCGATTGCACCGCCGCGATCATGGTGGTGAAGAAATTCGGCGACTGCACGGCGTCCGTGCCGAGCCCCCGGCTTTTCAAAAACGCCGCCAACGCCGCTTGCGTCTTCGGGCCGTCGACGCCGTCGATCGGCGCGGCATCATAGCCCGCGATCACCAGCAGCCGCTGAATGCCGGCGAGCCTTGCCTGTTCGTCATCATATTCGCTGTCCTCGGCAAGGTAGGCCACCAGGTTGCCGTCATCGGTCTGCGTCGGGCTCACTTGCGTGAACGGCGCGGGCGTCTGCCCGCTGCGGCACTGACGGGCGGCTGCGATCACGAAATTGTCGGGCGCGACGCAAAGCGTGTCGCGGCCGCTTTGCGGGATCGGCGATGCGCCATAGACGCCGAGCGCGCGCGCGTTGAGCAGGATGCGGTCGGCGGTCAGCGTGCCCTGCGCGACGACGCGGCAGGCCGCGGGATCGATGCGGAACCAGCCGCGGGTCGCGGTAGCCGCCTTGTCGTCGATGCCGATCGCGACCTCGACCACATAGCTCATTCGGTTGCAGAGTTTTAGGTCGGCAAGGGCCGGAACGGCCGAGATGAGGAGCGAGATCAGCGCTGCGGGCAGCGCGATCAGTACCGATTTCAAGGCGGACGAAAAAGACCGCGTACCGTTCAGATCGCCATGCCCGGCCTTGTGCCGGGCATCCACGTCTTTCTTGCGAGCTTGCTCCAGGTAAGACGTGGATGGCCGGGAGCGCAGACAAGTGTACGTAGTCTGCGCCAGGCAGACTACTATGCCCGGCCATGACGGTGATAGGTCGTGTGTCATCACTTGTGGATCAGCGTGCCGGTGCCCTGGTTGGTGAACAATTCGAGCAGCACGGCGTGCTGCATCTTGCCGTCGATGATGACGACGCCCTCGACGCCCTGCTCGAGCGCGTAGATGCAGGTTTCGACCTTCGGGATCATGCCGCCGGCAATGGTGCCGTCGGCGATCAGCTTTCGCGCGTCCTTCACCGACAGTTCCGGAATGAGCTTCTTCGACTTGTCGAGCACGCCGGAAACGTCGGTCAGGAGCAACAGCCGTTTTGCCTTGAGCGCGCCGGCAACCGCGCCGGCAAAGGTGTCGGCGTTGACGTTGAAGGTTTGCCCCGTGCGCGAGGTCGCAAGCGGCGCCAACACCGGAATCAGTTCATAGCCGATCAGCTGGTTCAACAGCGTCAGATCGACTTTTTCGGGCTCTCCGACAAAGCCGAGATCGACCACCTTCTCGATCTGCGAATCCGGATCGACCATGGTGCGCGTCACCTTCGACGCCGTCACCATGTTGCCGTCCTTGCCGCACAGGCCGACTGCCTTGCCGCCGGCTTCGTTGATGTAGCCGACCAGCTGCTTGTTGATCGAACCCGCCAGCACCATTTCGACGATCTCGATGGTCGCGGCATCGGTGATGCGCAGGCCGGCCGCGAATTCCGACTGAATGCCGAGCCGCTTCAGCATGGTCGCGATCTGCGGTCCGCCGCCGTGCACCACCACCGGATTGATGGCGGTCTGCTCCAACAGAACGATGTCGCGCGCGAAGGCCTTCGCAAGGTCTTCTGCGCCCATGGCATGACCGCCATATTTAATGACGATGGTTTCCTCGTCATAGCGCTGCATGTGCGGCAGCGCCTCGGACAGGATGCGGGCCTGATCGAGCGGACTGATATAGGGCGCGTCGGTCATGAAGCGGGTCTCGCGGTCTCTTCGGTGGGGCGGTTTCTATCTGATTGGCGGCCAGGGCGCAAAGTGCTGATGTCACTCCTGCCGCGGCCATGCCGCCGCCACCGCGACCGTGAGCCAGCTTGCGATCAGCAGCGCGCCGCCTGAGGGCGTGGCCATCGGGAACAGGCCGTGGCCGGCATATTGCCGCAGCGTCAGGTCGCCGGCGAACAATGCGGCGGCGAGCACAAAGCCAAATGCCGAAGCGATCCCGATCCGGGCGTGAATGATGCCGCGCTCGGCCAACGCCGCCACCGCGAGCACGGCGGCGGCGTGAAACAGCAGCATCGATGAGGCCGGTGCCAGCCGCGCCGCATCGCCTTGATGTGCCGACGCCGCCGCCAGGATGACGCCGTCGGCGCCCATGACCCCGGCGAGGATGATCAGGATGCGGAGCAGGCGGGATTGCATCGTCAACCGCGCTCCCTCAGCAAACGCGCCATCGCCGCGCGCAATTCCGGCATCCCGGCGCCGGTGCGCGAAGACGTCACCAGAATTTCGGGAAAGGCGGCTGGGTGTTTCGTCAATGCGGCCTTGACGTCCACAACGCGTTGCTCCAGCTCGGCGGGCTTGACCTGATCGGCCTTGGTGAGGACGAGCTGATAGCTCACGGCTGCCTTGTCGAGCGTCTTTGCCACGTCGAGGTCGACCTCCTTGAGGCCATGCCGGGCATCGACCAGCACATAGACCCGCGCCAGGTTGCTGCGGCCCTGCAGGAATTTGTGGATCAGCGCGGTCCAGGAGGCGACCCTGGCCTTCGGCGCGGATGCGTAGCCGTAACCGGGCATATCGACCAGCCGGAAGCCGGCATTGCCGGGGCCTTCGAAGAAGATCAGCTCCTGGGTACGGCCCGGCGTGTGCGAGGTCCGCGCCAGCGCGTTGCGGCCGGTCAGCGCGTTGATCAGGCTGGATTTGCCGACATTGGAACGGCCGGCAAAGGCGACCTCCATGCCCGCGATCGGCGGCAGCGTTTCGATCGAGGGCGAGGCCCAGAAGAACTGCCAGTCGCCGGCGAACAGCTTTCGCCCTTGTTCGATCAACTTCGCATCGATGTCGGTGGTCATGCGAAGATCCCATTCTTCGTCATGGCCGGGCTCGTCCCGGCCATCCACGCCTTGCTTTTCGCCGGCTCCAAAGACGTGGATGCCCGGGACAAGCCCGGGCATGACGGTTTAGAGAGCGCTGCTACCCTCACTCATTAGGCGGTAGCGATCACGTCTTCGACTCAGCCTTCTTCGAGGCGAACGTCGCCCTGAGATTGTCGAACAATTCAACCTTCACGCCATTGCGGCGCATGATGAAGCTCTGCTGCAGCACCGAAAGCAGGTTGTTCCAGGCCCAGTAGATCACCAGACCCGCCGGGAAGCCGGCAAGCATGAAGGTGAAGATCAGCGGCATCCAGTCGAAGATCATTTTCTGGGTCGGATCCGGCGGCGTCGGATTGAGCTTCATCTGGAACCACATCGTGATGCCCATGATGATCGGCCATACGCCGAGCACGAGGTAGTGTCCGAACAGCGGCACCTGGGTCGGATCGAAATGCAAGAGGCCGAACAGGTTGAACAGATTGGTCGGGTCGGGCGCCGACAGATCCTTGATCCAGCCATAGAACGGCGCGTGACGCATTTCGATAGTAACGAACAGCACCTTGTAGAGCGAGAAGAACACCGGAATCTGCAATGCTACGGGAAGACAACCGGCGATCGGGTTGATCTTCTCCTTCTTGTAGATTTCCATCATCTCCTGTTGCTGCTTCACCTTGTCGTCGGGATAGCGCTCCTTGAGCGCCTGCAACTGCGGCTGCACCGACTTCATCTTCGCCATCGACGCGTAGGATTTGTTGGCAAGCGGGAAGAACAGCAGCTTCACCAGCACCGTCACCAGCAGAATCGAGACACCGAAATTGCCGACCAGGCGATAGAAGAAGTCGAGCGCCAAAAACATCGGCTTGGTGATGAAATAGAACCAGCCCCAGTCGATCAGCAGATCGAAATGATTAAGCCCGAGCTCCTTGTTGTAGCCGCCGAGACCCGCGAACGGAAAATTGATGCCGACCACGCTGGCTTCCTTGGCGCCGGCAAACAGCCGCGCATTGGCGCTGCCGGTGCCGCCGATGGCGATGGTTTGCGGATCTTCCAGGTAATCGGTCTGATAGGTCCTGATGGCGCCGACCAGGTTGGAGGAGAATCGCGCCTGCAGCTGCGCGCTGGTGTCGGGCAACAGCGCCGAGGCCCAGTACTTGTCGGTGATGCCGAGCCAGCCATTGGTGACCTTGAAGCCGACCTGCTTGGCGTCGTCGATCTTCTTGTAGCCGTATTCCTGCAGGCCCTGGTCGCCGAGATAGCCGATCAGGCCTTCGTGCAGGATGTAATAGCCCGACACCTGCGGCGTGCCGTGCCGCGAGATCAGCGCGAACGGATAAAGCGTGACCGGCGCATTGCCGATATTGGTGACGTCATCCTTGATGGTGAAGAGATAGCGGTCGTCGATCGAGATCGTGCGCCGGAAGGTGAGGCCATCGCCATTGTCGTATTTCAGGACAACCGGGCTCGACGGCGTCAGGCTGCCGGTGCCTTCCTGCTGCCAGATCGTGTCGCGGTCCGGAAGTTTTATGGTCGAACCGGCCGCCGGCACCCAGCCGAATTCGGCGTAATAGGGCTCAGCCGTGCCCGAGGGCGAGTACAGCACGATCGGGGGCGATGACGGATCGACGGTCTCGCGGAATTGCACCAGCGACAGATCGTCGATGCGCGCGCCTTTCAGCGAAATGCTGCCGGTCACGCGCGGGGTGTCGATCTTGACGCGCGGCACGGCGGCGATGGCGGCTAGCGCGGCTAACGGGCGCTGTGGATGCGGGCTGATTTGTCGCGGGCGCACTGGCCGAGGGCGCCGGCGCGGCGCCGGTCTGTGGCGTGGTGGTCTGGGCGGGCGTGCCTCCCGGCTGCGGCGCGGGTTTTGCCAGTTCGCTCTGCGCCTGCTGCGCGGCGCGCTGCTTTTCCATCTGCGGCAGGTTATAAAAGTATTGCCAGCCGATCAGCACGAGGCCGGACAGAATGACGGCGAGGATGGTGTTGCGGCTATCGGGCATCGTTCAAGGTCTCGTCATTCAATTCGGTTGGCGGCTGGCGCTAGTGCCTTTTTTTGACGCGTTTTCCTTAGGCGAACCGGTGTCCGCTCCGCTCGAAAACGCTTTAGCCTGTTTTGACGCTTGCCGGTCCAGGCGATGCAGCGCCGAGCGGAGGTCTTCGAGCATGGTGGCAAAGTCGCGATTCAGTGCGGCACGACGGCCGACTAGCACATAATCACTGTGCGGTCGCATTGATATGACGTCCAGCAACTTCACCAATTCGCGAAGCCTGCGGCGGATGCGGTTGCGCTCGGTGGCGGAGCCGTTCTTTTTGGAAACGGTGAAGCCGACCCGGATCGGGCCGTTATCGTCGCGGTGCCGGCTTTGCACCACGAAGGCCGCGCTGCTGACCCGCGCACCATTGGCAACGGCGAGGAAGTCCGCCCGCTGCCTTAACCGGTCCATGATGAAATCTCCGGGAAGCCCGGCTCACGCGCTCAGACGCTTGCGGCCCCGGGCGCGGCGCGCGGCGAGGACCTTGCGGCCGCCGGTCGTCGCAAGGCGGGCGCGGAAGCCGTGTCGGCGCTTGCGCACCAGTTTACTGGGTTGATAAGTCCGCTTCACGGCTGTTCTCCGCTGACAACTTGCCTGCTAGACCGACAATTTGCCTGATTAATGAGGTAAGTCCGCCGATGCTGGCCGGCCAAAGCGGGCCGTTTCCGGCCCAAAATGAGCCGCCCCGGTCGGACCGGGTCATCGCGGACAATTGGCGCGGCTTATACGGGAGCGACCCGTTTTCGTCAATCTGGCCGCCTACCGCCATTTGCCGCATCGGAACACCTTCGAAACGACGAAATTCGTGCGAATATATCAATGTCTGCGGGGTTTTCCCGTGCGAGGATGGCGGCTCGCGATCCAGCTCGGCTATTGCCGGCTTGGACAAGTGTTTGATGGCGGAACCCGGGGTATTCCCGAGTTTCGTTGCGCGCACTAGATACCGGGCCGGCAGACATTAGCGATCCGTAATTTGACCGGTTCCTGGCCAAAACGCATCCTGAAACAGAGCGCGATCGGCAAAAATGGACCCCGGTTTTGCGTCCGATCGCGCTCTAAAGAATGAAGTTGGCGCATGATCTTGTCGCCAAACCGCCAACACTTTGGCGGATCATGCGCCGCCAAAGAGGGCAGGCATCGTGTCCGTGACTGACGACCAGCCGACAAGCGTATCGCCGCGGCCAAAGCCGCCGCGCCGGCTCGGTCTGTCCGGCAAGCTGCTGCTGCTGACCATTCCGCTGGTCATGATTGCGGGAATGCTGATCTATGTGCCCGCGATCGCGAATTTCCGGCTGAACCGGCTGAACGATCGGCTGGCGGCGGCGAACACCGCAGCGCTGGTGCTCGATGCCGCCCCTTCGGGCATGGTTCCCGAGTCGCTGGCGCGGCAGATCCTTGCCAGCATCGGCGCGCGCGCGGTCGCCATCAAGATGGGGCAGCAACGCCGTCTCCTGGCCAGCGCCGGTTTGCCGCCCGCGATCGATCACGACGTCGACATGCGAACCGTGACGGTGTGGTCGGCGATCGTCGATACGTTCGAGACGATGCTGGAGACCGGCAACCAGGCGATCCGCGTGGTCGGCCCGACGCCCGGCGGCGGGCAATTCATCGAGGTGGTGATTGATGAGCTGCCGTTGCGTCAGGCGATGTACCGGTTTTCCCGCAATCTGCTGCTGGTCTCGCTGGGGATTGCCATGCTCACCGCGGGACTGGTCTATCTGGCGCTGCATTATCTTTTCGTGCGGCCGATGCGGCGTTTGACCGCGAGCCTGGTCGGTTTCCACGAAAACCCCGAGAGCTCGGCACGGATTATCGTGCCGAGCCAGCGCGGCGACGAGATCGGCGTCGCCGAGCGTGAATTGTCCGACATGCAGCGCGATCTGGTGTCGATGCTGCATCAGAAGAGCCGGCTCGCAGCCCTTGGCCTCGCGGTGTCGAAGATCAACCACGATCTGCGCAATCTCCTGGCCTCCTCGCAACTGCTTTCGGACCAGCTCGCCAGCGTGCCCGATCCGCGGGTGCAGCGGTTCGCGCCGAAACTGATGCGCTCGCTGGAGCGCGCGATCGCGTTTTGCCAGTCGACGCTGTCCTATGGCCGCGCCCAGGAGGCGGCACCCGATCGCCGCATGATCCTGCTCGAGCCCATCGTCGCGGAGGTTCGCGAATTGGCCGGGCTCGCAACCGACGCGTCGATCATGTGGATCAGCGCGGTCGAGCGCGGACTGGCCATCGACGCCGATCCCGATCAGCTGTTTCGCGTTTTGCTCAACCTGGTACGCAACGCGGCGCAGGCGCTGGAAAGCCGCCCCCGCAGCGACGCCGCGAGCGTGCAGATTCGGATTACCGGGCGCCGCGAAGGCTCGGTCGCGATATTGGAGGTTTCCGACACCGGCCCCGGCGTGCCGGCCAAGGCCCGGGAGCATCTGTTCGAGGCATTCCAGACCACAGGCCGGCCCGGCGGCAGCGGGCTCGGGCTTGCGATCGCCGCCGAACTGGTGCGCGCCCATGGCGGCGACATCCATCTGGTGGAAGGCACCATCGGCGCGACCTTCCGCGTGGTCATCCCGGACCGGCCGGTGGAACTGCTGAGCGTGCGCAACGAGCGGGCCCGGGCCTGAGCGCGCGCACGACTCTATTCGTCATTCCGGGGCGCGAGTGAAACGAGCGAACCCGGAATCCAGCGGTAATTGCGCGAGATTCCGGGTTCGCGCGTTGCGCGCCCCGGAATGACGGGAAAATAACCGCCCGTTTCTCGCTGATTTCGAGGACCTGACGCCCGTTTCCGGACCTTGCCAAGGCGGGCCGGAGCCGGTAGCTATGGCGCGCTTTCGCGACCTCTGAAAATGTTTCGCAAATGCATGCGGCATCGGCGGGCCTTGCGGCCCTCGAAGGCCTCGCGAAAAACGCGCCCGTAGCTCAGCTGGATAGAGCACTAGACTACGAATCTAGGGGTCAGGAGTTCGAAATCTCTTCGGGCGCGCCAGCATTGCTGGGATCGGGCCAAAATCATCTGCAGCGGATTTGCGAGCCCGTGCTAACAAAAGCCGGGATCGCGCTGAAGCGTGGTATGGCTGGACTGGAATTTTCTGTGAGGGGCAAAATGAAGATAATCGCACTGCTGGCTTTGCTTTGTACATTCTGTGAAGTCGCGCTGGCCGAGGGGCCGGAATGCCAATCGATACCGAAGGCGAGCGATCGACTGGCCTGTTATGACAAGGCCGCGCCGCCGAAAGCGCTGGGCAAGCGTGCGGCATCCAAAACCTCTGCTGCGCAGGACAAGCAGGCAGCACCCGCGACTGCGGCCGAGCAAGGGCAGGTTGTTGATATGCTCGCGGCGGAAAACTCGAAATTGGACGCGAGGCTGAAAACCATTTGCCGCGGATGCTAGCGGGTGGTTGTTTTTGGTTAAATCGGTGCCGGCATCACCTCGGCCCCTTGCGGAGATAGCCACTCACCCCAACCCTCTAAGAGCGAGCTTCGCTCGTTTCGACCCCGCAACAGCGGGGCGAGGGAGGTCCAGCTAAACGCATCGCGGCCTAGGTCCGGCGCGGCAACTGGATTGGAACATGCGGCGCGGTGCTTACCACGCGCGGGCTTCCATCGGAGGAAGCGTGGCTCTTGAGCGTTTCCAGAACCAGAAAAAACTTCTCGGCAAGCATGGTGCGACCTCGCTCTGACCGTTTCTCCCTTTTTGTCGATCTGGATTGCTTGAAATTCAATCACTTGTACGAGAGGCCGGCCGCGATCCCCAAAAGGAACCGCGCGAATGCGGCCCCGCAAACCGGGCTCATCCGCCCACCATTTCCCGCGCCCCGCCCAGCAGCGTGACGTTGAGCTTGCCGCCGGCGAACAACATATCGTCCAGCGCTTCGCCGATATCGTCGGATTCGACGCTTGTGCCGCCATCCCGGGCGATGCTTGCCTGCGCGATGCGCCGCATCAGCTCCTTGATGAACGCGGCGCTGACTCCCTTCGTCCGCAGCGCGGCCTCGCTCACGATGGCATCGCCGAGCGGCAGACCCCGGCCATAGAGCTGGACGAGCTTCTTGCGGCCGACCTCGTCCGGAAGCGGCACCTCGATCGCCTGGTCGATGCGACCGGGGCGGCTCGCCAGGGCGCTCTCGAGCTGCTCAGGCCGGTTGGTGGTGAGGATGAACAGGATATCTGCATCCTCCTTCAGCCCGTCCATCTCGTTGAGAAGCCGGTTAAGCAAGGATTCCTCGCAAGGCCCCATCTGGTTGCGATCGCGCGCAATCAGATCGACATCCTCGATCACGACCATCGTTGGCTGCAGCAGGCGCGCAAGATTCATATACTGGGCCAGCAACGCGACCTGCGCCGCCGTGATGATCAGGGTGGTGTGACCGGGCAGGTTGCTCGCCAGATAGCGAATGGTGTGGGTCTTGCCGGTTCCGGGCGGCCCGTAAAGCAGGATACCCTTGCGGGTCGATTGCCCGAGGGCGCGCAGTTGCGGGCGGCTCCCCACAAAGTTCAAGACGTTGCGGTCGAGCAGCTTCAGTGTGGCCTCGGTCAGGATTACGTCCTCGCGCTGAACCGATGGCAATTTGTGGACCATGACGCCTCTCGTGCGTCCCCGATAATCGGCGTCGCCATCGAGCGACAGCACCTTGCCGCGATAGCAACGCGCGGCATTGACCGCGCTCTCCAACTCGGAGAAGCAGCGTTGCACGAACTCCGCGCCATCGGCGCCGGCAGGCACGGCAATCTCGATCCGGGTCCCGGGTTCGTAGCCGTACTCCCGATGCGAGGAGAGCACGACCGCGTAGCGCAGGCCGTCGGTCTGGCACAGCCACAGGCCGTTGTTGAGACATTTCACCGGCGCACTCTCGCCGACGTCGACGTCGTGATACTGCGCAGGCGCGATCGCCTGGGCGTGCCGGCCATCTCTGGCCAGTGCGGCGATAGTCAACGTCTCATAGCGGTGCTCCTCAAAAATGCCGAAAAACCGGATCGGCGATGCGGAGAACAGCTTGTCGATGGCTGCTTGAACATCCGCGCGCATATGCCCGGGAAACTGTCGCGAGGTTGCGACCAGCCGGTCCCGCGGAATGCCGGCAAAATGCCAGGTCAGCGCGTCGCAGGCATAGTCGAATTGCTTGTGGCTGACGAGTTCGGGCAGGTTGTAGGTGATCTCGTGCATGCAGTCATCGCAGACGAGCGTCTCCACGCCTTTCAGGAAGAGCCGGTTCTGGTCGCAAAGCACGCCGCAGAGTTTGCATTGGGCATGACCCATTTCACCGGCTTCGGCAACCGCTTCGCTCGTGATCCGGAGCGGATGGCCTGAAGCACTGATGCGTTGCCGGGCAGCTTCAAGCAGCCCGTTGGCAATGTCGCGCGGATAGATCCCGCAAATTGCTTCTCCGTATATATCGACTGTTTCGGCGAACTTGATCGCCTCGGCTGCCGGCTTGTTGAACAGCGAATGCAGAAGCTCGATGACGAACTCCAGCTGGAGTTTGATCGTCGTCGTGCAGGATTAGCTGGAGGTGGCCGGCCTCGGCGTGAACATCGGACATCGGATAATTGCCCCTGATTGGTGTCATTTCGGAAGACCGCTCTCGGTCTCGAGCCACGCTAGAACGAAACAGGAACAAAGTCACTACCCCAGGATGCGAAAACTAAAGGCGGCGGGCGGTTGAGTTCGGGCCGGCAGTCTTGAGGAGGGGTGCCCGATCCCATAACCCGTGAACGGGCTGAAGACCTGCTGCGAGCGGCCGATCTCGTCTGTTGCGGCCTCACGAAAAACGCGCCCGTAGCTCAGCTCGACAAAGCAGCAGACCTCCCATGGGAACTCAGCGTGCTTTTTCAATTCGAGGCAGCATTCGTCCCGCAATTAGGCGGCGAACATCGTCAAATGTTTCGCCTCCCGCGCTGCCCATCTGCCGGCCCGAACCCTTGACCTATGTCAACGGAGAGTGAGGCGTCACGGCGAACCGTGCCCTAAAACGCGCCAACTCGGGTGATCGTATCCGCGAGGCCAAGGCGATTTCCTTCAACACCCGATTAAAGCGGCAAGAAGGTAGACATCGAGGCGTGAACATGAACCTCGCAGGCCGGATTCTGCTCGCTCTGATGCTCGCACTGACATCGTTGAGTGCGATGTCTGTGAAGCGTGCCGACCAATCCGCCGATGTTGAGGAAATCCGGATTGGCAATCTCATGCCCTATACCGGGCCATTGGCGGAATTTGGCGCGATCGGAAAGGCCGAAGCGGCGTATTTCGACATGATCAACGAGCGCGGTGGCATAAACGGCCGCAAGGTGCGCTTTATCTCCTATGACGACAATTCCGATCCCACCGTTGCGCTCGATCTGACCCGCGGGCTGGTCGAGAGGGAAAACGTCCTCTTGATGTTTGGCTCCTACGGAACGCCGGGAAACCTTGCGGTGCGGGGCTTCCTGAATGAGAGCAAGATCCCCCAGCTGTTCGTTGCCTCCGGCGCCGAGGAGCTGATCGATCCCAAGGCCTTTCCCTGGACGATGGGCTGGCAACCGTCGTTTCGGGCCGAGGGACGAATCTACGCCAATTACATCCAGGCATTTTATCAGCACCGCAAGATCGTGATCCTCTGGCAGGACGATCAGTTCGGCCGCGACCTGTACAAGGGAATTCAGGAGGGTCTCGGCGAATTGGCTCGCATGATTATCGTTGGCGTCGCCTTTGATATTGCGGATGCGCATGTCGATGGACATGTCTCGATCCTGAAGCGATCGGGTGGTGAGATACTTGTTTTTGCGGGCGTGCCGACCACTGCTTCGCAGGTGATCCGGTTGGTGGGAGATTCCCGTTGGCATCCGGCTTTTCTGCTCAACCACGCCGCTGCCTCGATCGGTACCGCGTTAAGTCCGGCAGGTGTTGAGAACGCCGCCGGAGTAATCTCAGCGGCTTTCCTGAAGGACCCAAACGATCCCGCATGGAGGGACGATCCGGCCATCAAGGAGTGGCTGTCCTTCATGGACAAGTATTATCCCAAGGGAGACAAGGCCAGCAGCGCCGCGGTTTACGGCTACGCGGCAGCCGAAACCATGGTGCAGGTGCTCAAGCAATGCGGCGACGATCTCTCCCGCGAAAACGTGATGCGGCAGGCAGCCGCGCTCAGGGACTATGCGCCCTCCGTCCTGTTGCCCGGGATCAAGATCAACACGGGTCCGGAGAATTTCCGGCCGATCAGGCAGATGCGGTTGGTTCAGTTCGATGGCCGCACCTGGCAGCCGATAGGGGACGTGATCGAATCCGCGTTTTCCGATGCCCCAGGGAAATAGTCTTCACATTTGAGTCAGTTCGTTGCCGAGACATTGAAATTATTGAATGGATTCAACAAATCTGCCCGTCGGGCAAATCGCCTCTGATTTTCCGAAATCATGTCAAGCTCCGTTTGCAAAAATATTTCTGTTTTCTTCTGACCCAAATCAGTTCACTGATTCGCACCGTCTCGTCCCACACAGAGGGGCGTATCGCGATCGTCACGAACGCGGGGCGGGATGCGGTGGACGCGGGCGGCACGCTTGACGAACTGTGCTGTCGCGGACGGTGAAGTCGTGTCGTTCTGACGCCCCAATCGTTGGCGTCAAGTCTGCGAGAAGAAGCGCAGGCGACGGTGTCAAAAAGCGTGGTCACCGGGGAGAGCGCGAAGTAAGCCGTAAAACCATTGCGTGCGGGAATGCCGGGTTAGTCCGGTGGACCTGTGGTGACTAACTCGTGTGTTTGTTTTCATCACACACGAGGCTGCGGGTGCATCGACACCCGGCATTCCCCACGCCCTCGTTTTTTCAGGGGGCGGACGCTTTTCTTGCACAACCCGGGCGAAATCGCGCCGCGGGAATCGCGGAGTCGTATTTGAAATTGTTTGGCTGTTTGAAATTTTAGCTGAGATAGGCGCGTGAGCCTGGGGGCGCCCGGACAGGACCCGCCGCGGCGGGCTTTGCGCCACCGCCATTTCAACCGAGCAGCAACAGCCCGCCGGCCAGGAAAAGCGCAAGGATCCAGATCAGGTCGACGTTGAACCAGGCGCGCCGCAGGATTTCGAGCCCGATCCACTCATAGACGGCGACCGCGACAGCCGTGGTGACGGTGAGCATCGCCAGGGTGTGAATCCCGATGGCCAGCAGCGCGGTGGGCCATGGGCCGATCGAAGCTGGCTGCGAGTCCGCCGGAAAACACAGCGGCATCAGCAGCGGCCACAGCATCAGACCGGCGCCGTGCGTGGTCGCCATCAGAAACGACCACAGCGCGAGCGCCGCCAGTCCCGCCTGCATCCCGATGCGCACGCGATGCCGATGCCCATAGCGCCAGTGATACAATGCCCAGCCGATCAGGAGGAGACCGGCGCCGATGCGGACCGCGCGCAGGTCGATCACCAAGCCAGCCCAGAGGAATGCACCGGCCACGATCGCGATCGAGAGCGCGTGCCCGAGCGCGATCGGAAGCGGTGAGAGCCATACGATGCGCGGTTATGACGATGAAGCCCGAGCGCGACCGCGAACAGCCAGCCCATCGCCGGATTGAGACCATGAAAGGCGCCGAGGCCGGCGAGCGCGAGCCATGGCCATAACTCGGTGGAGACAGGGCTCATGCGTCGCTATTCCGACCTGTCGCGGCTCCGGATGTGTGCCGCGCGCCGGTACAGCCAATCTGATCCGGCTGCATGCTGCGTTCGTGTCTGCGGCCGGCGCGCGATGAATGATCCGCCTATCTCGTCACGGATAGCAGTAGGAATCCGACGAGCAGTCGCCGCCTTCGAGGCGCACCTGGTGCGGCCGGTGCGGCGCCGGCCACTCCACGAAGAATTTCGAATCGAAGCCGATGCCGCCGTTCGGCATCGGCGTCGAGCTTGACCATCCATCCCTCGATGCCGTCGGGATAGAACTGCGGGTCGATGGCGCCGTACAGCGAGTTGGTGAAATAGACGCGCCGGCCGTCGCGGCTGATCTCCACCATCTGCGGCCCGCCGCTGAGCGCGCCGTTCTTGGCGCCGGGATGCGTCGCCTTCGACACGATGCCGCCGATCCGCACCTTGCCGGTCAGCTTCGGCTTGAACGGGTCGGAGACGTCGTATTGCTGCAGGTCGCCGGTGCCCCAGCAGGCGACGTAGAGGAACTTGTCGTCCATCGACAGGTCGATGTCGGTGACCAGCGGCGGGCACGGCCTTGAATCCCTTGAGCAGCGGCGGCAGCTGATCTTCGCTCGCGGGTTCGGCCGGGATCTCGATCACCTTCTGCACCGCCCACTTGTCGCCGTCGCGATACCAGGTCCAGATCGAGGACGACAGGTTCTCCAGGCTCACCACGCAGTTGACGAAGCCGTAGGCCTTGGTCGGATCGTGAGCCGGCCGCAGCTCGAACACGAGCTGGTACTTGTCGCCGAAGTCGATGGTCTGCAGGTGCTTGCGCTTGTGCAGATCCCAGAAATGCAGCCGCCGGCCGTACTTGGCGCCGAGCAGCACTTCGGGGATCAGCCCGTTCTCGAATGTGTCGGGCGTGCCCCACTCGCTGGTGACCAGCGTGTCGTGGCCGAGGTGCCACCAGGCATCATAAGCGAGATATTGCGGCCCGCGATCCATCTCCCACTGCCCGCGCACGTCGAAGGTCTCGTGATCCATCAGGAAGATGCCGCCCGGTCCCTTGCCCTCGCGGTTGCCGAGCGCGGCGACATAGATGCCTTCGGGGCCGCAGTGCACCGTATGCGGGCGCGTGTAGCCGGCCTTGTCGGCGACTTCGTCCGGCTCGATCACCTTGACGATCTTCGGATTTCTCGGATCGGGCTTGGTGTCGAGGATGTGGATGCGCGACGACCTCAGGCCCGGCACCACCAGATAGCGGCGCTCGACATGCGGATGCGGTGCGTTGGGGCACAGGCACGAGGAGCAGGCATTCCAGCCGAAGTGATGCAGCTCATCGCCGGCGTTGGGCATCGGCGTCGTGCTGATGATCTTGGAGTAGGACTTCGACTTGGGATCGACGTCGACGACCGCGATGGCGTCGGGCGTCTTTCGCGTCCGGATCGAACGCGGCGACGTAAGCCACGCGTCTCCGGGGCGGCCTTCGAGGCCATGCGCGGCGAGGGATAGAAACTGGGATCGGGTTTCCACGTTGCCATGTGCGGTGCTCCTCCTGGGTCATGTCCACTTGAACAACCAAAGCCCGCGGATGCGCCCACAGCCGCAGGATTCCTTCACTGGGCTAGACTTCCAAAGCCGATCTTAAGCCGAACGGGCGATACCGGGGAGCCAAAAAATTGCGGTGCGGCGATTTGCTTCCGGCCGAAGCGCGGCCGTTCACTCGCTGCCGCAATCAGCTTGCGACAGCAATGTCCGTCGCGGCCGGGTCGCAAAAAACCAATTGCTATTTCGGCGGGCTCACATTCGCGGTGAGCATCGTCACGCGCCACACATCGCCGTCGCGGACAAGCACCCAGCCGAAGCGTCCGCCGGTCTGTTTGCCGGCCACTTCGCCGGAGCCCAGCAAAGCATAATCACCGGCAGCCCAGACGGCGCTGCCCGACGGCCGCCGGCGTCGTTCGTCGTGACAGTTTCCTGGGTCCAACCGGCTTTCATGCGGCCGGCGAGCGCCTTTTCGATCGCTTCGCGTCCCTTGACCACGGCGCCGGAGGGGGCGTTGAAGACGCCATCCGGGGTGAACATTCCCGGCAAGAGCGGCGACATCGCCCGGCGTTATAAGCCGCGACCCATTTGGCGGCGAAATCGTCGGCGGTCCTTTTTGCGTCCTGCGCCAGGCAGTGGAAGCCGAAATGATCAAAACGAACAGAGCTAGAAACGAACGGAAATTCACGCTTTCCCTCCAATGATCTTTGAGCTTTGACAGTCAAACAATCTATTGCGCGTCTTGTTCATGTCAACGCGATGCATCCTCACGTCGTTCGAATGGTTACTGGTGCCCGGTTTCGGCAGCCCATGACCCGGAATAGGCTCTTGCAAACCTTTCGTGCCAGGATGCAGACTGCGAACGCTTGATAGGTGTCAACGTCTACGGCTCTGCCCGACTGGAGTTCACGGTCGCGCACCGAACGAGAGGAGCATGACGCCATGCGAGAAATCGAAATCCATAACTGTGCGCGGCAGTTGCTGGAAGCACACGGTGCCCAGGCAATTGTGGAGGCCGCTCAGAACGCCATCGACCTTGAGGCAAAAGGTGAGGTGGAATTGGCCAAAGATTGGCGACATATCGAAGACGCCATGAAGCTTATGCGCGGGCCGCACCAGAGTCTGAAGCTGCTGGCCCGCAGGTGACAGGATTTGCTTGAACGCGAGCATCGCCGCGCTGGATCGAGGCCAGTGCGACGGCGTCGCTGAGGTGGCGTGTAGTCCGTCCCGAGCCGTCCGGACGCGACGAGCGGGACGGGACGGTAATGGTGGTCTTCAAGATGCCCCTCTCGGTTACAGGAGGAAAGCCATGGTTCCGAATTGTGTCACAGTCGGAGATGTCCTCAAGGCGATCAAGGACGAGAAGGTCCAGATGATCGATCTGCGGTTTACCGACTTGCCGGGTGTCTGGCAGCATTTTTCTGTCCCGCCGAGCGCGGTGAATGCCAATGCGCTCGACGAAGGCATCGGATTCGACGGTTCATCGATCCGCGGCTTCCAGGAGATCCAGGAAAGCGACATGCTGGTCGTTCCGGATCCGACGACGGCCTTTCTCGATCCGTTTGCCCCCGCAACGACGATGGTCCTGATCTGCAACATCAGGGATCCGATGACTGCTCAATCCTATAGCCGCGACGCTCGCTACATCGCCCAGAAGGCCGAGACTTACTTGAGGGGCACCGGCCGCGCCGATACCAGCTACTTCGGCCCGGAGGCAGAGTTCTTTGTATTCAACGACGTGCGCTACGGACAGGGCATCAACTACGCCTTCCACGAAATCGATTCCAGCGAGGGCAGTTGGAACACCGACAAGAAGGAAGCGCCGAATTTGGGCCACAAGCCGCGCCCGAAAGAAGGATACTTTCCGGTTCCCCCGACCGACAGCATGCAGGATCTCCGCACCGAGATGGTGCTGACGATGGAGTTGCTCGGAATTGCGATCGAAGCCCATCACCATGAAGTCGCGACCGGCGGCCAAAACGAAATCGACATGCGCTTCACCACGCTCACCCGCATGGCCGACAACCTGATGATTTACAAATACGTGGTGAAGAATACCGCCCGCCAAAAGGGCATGACCGCGACGTTCATGCCCAAACCGCTGTTCGAGGACAACGCCTCGGGAATGCACGTTCATCAGAGTTTGTGGAAGGGCGAGACCAATCTGTTCTACGACAAGGCGGACTACGCCGAGCTGAGCGAGCTTGGCCGCTACTACATCGGTGGGCTGCTGACCCACGCCTGGGCGTTATGCGGGCTTTGCGCCGCGACCACCAACTCCTATCGGCGTCTGGTGCCGGGTTACGAAGCTCCGATCAACCTGGTCTATTCCCAGCGCAATCGCTCGGCCTGCTGCCGGATTTCAATGTATTCGCCGAACCCGCGCGCGAAACGCGTCGAGTTCCGTTCGCCGGAGCTCGAAATTTCCGGTAGGCGCCTCCTTTGCTGAAGATGTATCTCTCGACCTCATCGAAATCGTTCGGCAGAAACTCGCGCGCAAAGTCCAGCACCATCGGCTTGCCGAGACCGAGCTCTCGTTTGTCGGGGATCGCGACGTACTTCTCGTCATCCTCGATGTCATCGGGTAGCTCGTCGTTCATCTCCTCTCTGGACGCAGGGACGGTATGACATCGTGACAATCGTCGAAGCGCCAGATGAGTTTTCCGCCATGTCGCTTAGCTTGAGTCTCGGCGCGCTCGGCAACGTCCGTACCGAATTGTTGCGAGCTTTCTCGGCAGCGGACATGGCGACGGTTGTCGGCCAGATGATCTGACAACGGACATTATTGACCGGCATCCGTAGGACTGCCACCGCGTGGCAGGCACCGCGGCGACACTCGCGGGCTTGGTGTATCGCTTCGACTTCCTCAAGTATCTGATGGCCGGTAATCGCCATCTGCCGGTGTTGCAGGCAAGCGGTATCAACTAGCCTCCGGTCACCCGCTGGATTTGTGGAATTCGGCAATCCAGGTGTGTCACATTGGACAGGGAATGGTTCTCTCCCTAGGTTGATGGGCTGGTTGTGCGGGCTCCAGACGAGACCAAAGAGAATGAAAGAGAAACAGGAGATCGTAGAAAACTGGCTGCCGCGTTACACCGGCACGTCGCTTGCTGAATTCGGAGAATATGTTCTCCTGACCAACTTCGACAATTACGTTGAATGGTTCGCCACAGCGCACGACGGTTTGGTAAAGGGCGTAGATCGACCGATGCCCAACGCGACCGCCGATGGAATCACTCTGATTAACTTCGGCATGGGAAGCCCGAATGCCGCGACCGTGATGGATCTGTTAAGTGCCATCGCGCCGAAAGCCGTATTGTTTCTTGGCAAATGTGGCGGGTTGAAACGCAAAAATCAGATTGGCGACTTGATTTTACCGATTGCGGCCATTCGGGGCGAAGGCACCTCGAATGACTACCTGCCACCGGAGGTCCCCGCGCTGCCTGCGTTCGAGTTGCAACGTGCGGTGTCGACGATGATCCGCGATCTCGGTTACGACTATTGGACCGGTACTGTGTACACGACCAACCGTCGCGTCTGGGAACACGATGATCGCTTCAGGGATCTGTTGCGTCGTACACGAAGTATGGCGATCGACATGGAGACTGCAACAATCTTTGCCGCAGGATTTGCCAACCACATTTCGACTGGCGCGCTACTTCTTGTGTCCGATCAGCCAATGATCCCCGAGGGTGTGAAAACTGAAGCGTCGGATCGGACGGTGACCGCGAACTATGTCGAAAAGCATATCAAGATCGGGATAGAGGCCTTGAAGCTTGTGCGGCGCCGTGGCCGCAGCGTCAAGCATTTGCGTTTCGAAGACGATTTCGATGGCGGGCATGAGACGTAAAGAGGCGTCGCACCGCCGTATGAACAGTTTCGGGAAGCAGCAGTATGGTCTCCCCTTCGGGACCGCGACGGTCGCCGCGGATTGTCCGACCAATTTGCCCGGCGGCGGATACGACCGACCTATCCTCAGTCGTGCGCGCTAAAGCGCCCATGCAGTGCGTTGGCCGTCAGGCGCGTAAACTGCGCATGACTGAGATGAAGCAGCGTCTCGTGGTCGCCGGCTTCCATATAGATCTCCGGCTGCGCCTCGATGCTGTCGTCGACGATGAGATCCAGTCCGTAGCATTTGCCAACGGCCGGAACTGCACCGTGTGCGCAGTCGCGGAACAACCGATTGATCTCTGCTTCATTGGCCATGTCGACATTGTCACCGAGTTTTGTCCTGAGTTCTGATAAGCGAAGGTGGTGCGATGCGGGCATCACGACCAGCATATAGTCGCCGTCGCGCCGCAACACGATGCCCTTGGCGAGGCGATCGCCCGAGACGTGGCATGCCTCAGCCGTGCGATTGGACGATATGGTGAATTCGTGTGGGATCTCCTCATATTGGATGTTTTCGGCGGTCAGATATCTCTTGAGTGTGGGAGCAATGGACATGACGTGACCTCCGGTGCGATATGCAAACCATCCACCGTGAGGTCTTCCTGCAGACTCTCGCCGTACGATGGGCGGCTGCGTGGTTATAAAGCCAACATAGGTCTTCCATCCACCCGCTGCAATTCATCGTAGGTGACCCGGTACGATGCATCACCTCCACCTTGGCATTGGGTATACTTCCTGTCTTTGCATCGGCAGGCGATTTTCGCGGCATTCGAATGGCTGTCTGCGGCCTCGCAGCCCGGTCAAATAGCCGGGGCAAACCCGGCCGTCCGGCTGATAGTCTGGAGCTACGGCATCGCCCAGTTTTGTCCCTATCTTCTATGGATAGGAGTTGCCCATGACCGATCAACCAGACCTGTTGGCCCAATTCTCGAGCGCTCTGGCCGCGCGAGCGGAAGCTGCGAAACATGCTGATCGTCGCTATCCGCCTTGCACACGGGCGGCATGTCACGGGCATGGTGTGGCGGTCCGACCTTGTCGTCACCTCCGAGCAGTCGCTGCCGCGAAAGTGATGATTTTGAACTTGTCGCGGCAGGCGGCTCGGTCGTGACCGCCCGGATAGCCGGACGCGATCCGAGCACCAATCTCGCAATTCTGCGGCCGGCGGAGCAGATGGCGTCGCCATCGATCGCGGCGGGCGAGGCGCATACCGGCGCCATTGCGCTCGCGATCGGAGCAGATGGAACGGGGGGCGTGAGCGCGCGGCTGGGGCTCGTCAATCTCGCCGGCGCCGAATGGCATTCCAGCCGCGGCGGTCTGATCGACCGGCGCATCGTGCTCGATATCAGCCTTGCTCAGCGCGAGGAGGGCGGGCCCATCCTCGATGCCGCCGGCGCGTGTCTGGGGATGTCGACCTTCGGGCCACGCGGCCGGGTCATTGCGATTCCGACCGCGACCGTCGAGCGCATCGTGCCGCTGCTGCTCAAGGACGGCCGCATCGCGCGTGGATGGCTTGGGGTTGCCTTGCAAGCCGTTGCCGTGCCCGATGCGCTGCGCGAGAGCGCCGACCAGTCCAGCGGCTTGATGGTGATGTCGGTCGTCGAGGACGGCCCCGCGGCGCGAGCAGGAATTGTGGCGGGCGACATCATCCTGAGTGTCGACGGAGTATCGGCGCATCGATTCCGAAGAATCGCTGGATATTTCGGTTCCGACAGCATCGGGCGAAAGGCGGATCTTCGCCTCATCAGGAGCGGCAAGGTGATTACGGTGCAGACGACGATTGCGGAACGTCCCGCGCATGAGTGAAGCGGCAAGCAAACCGGCGCCTGTCGGGCGGTTGCGCGTGGCCATCCACGCCGTGGATTTGCCGCGCCGTAGTGCCTTGAGCAGAGTGGTCGCCGAGGCCGGGCATGTTGTGGTCGGCGCGCAGGACGCGGCTGACGTGGTGCTGGCGGACCGCGATTGCCCGCCGGGCGAAACCCGCCCCGTCGTCATGCTCGGAGGCACCGATCGTGATTTGCCGGGCGTGCTGTCCCGCGATGCGGATGCGAGCCAGATCGACGCCGCGATACGCGCGGTTGCCGCCGGCTTGGTCGTTCGCTTGCCCGAAGCGATGGATACAGGCTTTGGCGCGATGCGCGAGGCCGATCCTCAGGCCCTTCTAACGCCGCGCGAGCTCGAGGTGCTTGCGGCGCTTGCGGAGGGCATGACCAACAAGGCCATTGCGCGCCGCTTGAACATCTCGCTGCACACGGTGAAATTCCATGTCGAATCCCTGTTCCGGAAACTGGGCGCGCGCACCAGGACCGAGGCCGTGGCTAAAGCCTCCGAACGCCGCCGCTATGAGACGATCACGTTGTGACGACACAGGATTGAACCGCCGCTGCCGGTGGGGTCAGCGGGCAAACAGCATCGCCCCGACGCGTCACCAACAACGGCTGCCTGCGCAAACCCCATGAGCGCAATATGGAGCGGCACGCCGGTGCGCGGCGCTTCCGATCGAATAGACGGCCAGAAACCGGAGACATCGACCAGGCACCGTCCGTGCGACGTGACTTCTGCGGCGTAACTCAAGCGACCAGCCTGCGAATGCGAGTGTCAGGAGTTCGAATCTCCTCGCGGCGCGCCATCGGCTCACAAGCAGCTGTCGATCCGGAAGCATCCGTCGTTCACTGCGCACGCCTGATGTTCTGGTTCAGGCGGAAGAAATTGGTCGGATCATATTTGCTCTTTAGCGCGGCCAGCCGCGGGTAGTTTTCGCCGTAAGCTGCCTGAACCCGGTCCGCCCCTTCGTCGCCGAGATTGTTGGCGTAGACCCCGCCGGCGGAAAACGGCCGGATCGCGTCCCATAAGTCACGCGCCCACCGGATGTGCGCTTCGTCGTCGGCCGGATTGTCCCAGATCGAGACCGGGAAGCAGTCGTAGAGAGCATCCCTGTTCACGTACGGGGTTTCGGATTTAGGCACACGGGCAATCGCGCCGCCGACTTGCTGGAGCACAAGAAGCGACCCGCTGGAGGGTGCTGTCGCGTAGGCCGCGAGCAGGGTGTCGATCGCGCTGTCCGTCAGTTCGTGTAGGAACTGCGCCTTCCAGTAATAGCGACGGCCTCGTGGAAAGTTGGCATCTCCAGCTGACTGGATTTGCAGGTACGAAATTGGAGCGATGCGGTCGTCGATAGGTGTGCCATAGTCTCTCAGAGGTTTGACGACACGCTCGCCCTCGTCGATCGGACCGATATAGCACACCGAAATGTTGAAGCACCGCTCACCTGTTGGCATCGTCACGAGCCCCGCATCCAGGTTAAGTTCGTCTGGAGCTCTATTCGCGAAGGCGTGGTAGAACCGCATCGCATCACGCGCCTTATCGAAGTCGTAGAGCAAGGATCCCGCGAGCAGCAGTGGGCCGACTGGATGAAGCTGATATTCGAACGTAGTCACAATTCCGAAGTTGCCGCCGCCGCCTCGTATGCCCCAGAACAGATCCGCGTTTTCGGTTGGACTTGCCTTCAACAGCCTGCCGTCCGCGGCCACGATTTCCGCCGCAAGCAGATTGTCGCAGGTGAGTCCATATTTGCGACCGAGCTTGCCGAACCCGCCCCCGAGCGTCAGACCGGATATGCCGGTGTCAGAGTTCACGCCCATGGTCGTCGCAAGACCGAACGATTGAGTTGCTGCGTCAAACTCGCCCAAATTCAAGCCGGCCTGCGCACGTGCAATGCGGCGTACAGGGTCGATCTCGATCCGCTTCATCCGTGAGACGTCGATCACAAGCCCGGCGTCGCACACCGAGACCCCTGCGACATTGTGTCCGCCGCCGCGGACCGCGACGGCAAAGTTTCGCGATCGGGCAAAGTTGACTGCCGAGACGACATCGTTGGGGGTGATGCAATAGATCACTGCCGCCGGCTTCTTGTCGATCATCCCGTTCCAAACCCGGCGCGCCTGCTCGTAACATGCGTCTTCAGGTATAAACACATTGCCGCGGATGTTGTTTCTGAGCTGCGCGATATCTGCCGCCTGCAGCTTTGACGTTGCCATGTCCATCGTTGTCCTCCTCCGGACGACGATGATCCCATGGCCTCACTTGCAGGGCAAAATCGAATATCTCAGTCGCTAGGTGAACCAAATTCATCTAGACTGAGTGAATGAGAAAGCTTCCGCCACTCGGGTCCCTTCGCGCCTTCGAAGCCGCCGCCAGGCGCATGAGCTTCAGGGAGGCCGCGACCGAACTCGGCGTGACGCCTACGGCCGTCAGCCACCAGATTCGCCTGCTTGAGGATATATGCGGACAGCCTTTATTCCGGCGGCGGCCACGGCCGCTTGCGCTTACTGACGCGGGCGAACGGCTGTTTCCGGCACTTCGGAACGGCTTCGATGCGTTCGCCACTACGATCGCGTCAGTTTCGGCGGGCGTCGGCCCACGTCCGCTACGGGTGACCAGCCCGAATGCGTTTGCCAGCCGATGGCTCGTCCCGCGTCTGCCAAAGTGGCGGGAAAAGCACCCGAACACTCCGCTGGAGATCATCGGGACCGATGCGGTGCTCGATCTGCGCGCCGGCGATGCCGATGTCGCGATTCGCTATGCGCGCAGAATGCCACCGGAGCTCCCCGCACAAGAAATTTTCCGAGACACCTTCTTTCCAGTATGCAGCCAGGAATTACTCGCGAAATACACCCGGCAGATCGAGCGAGCCGCCGATTTGCTGCATTATCCGTTGATCCATTTTGATTGGATGAACCGCGACCCCGAAGCGCCCACTTGGCGCCGCTGGCTGGCGACCGCGCGCTCGGTCGATCCCACTATTCCGAATACCAACGAGGCGTGGGACCTAAGCTTCCGCGAAGAGCTACATGCAATCGATGCGGTCGCGGCGGGTCAAGGCATCGCAATCTGCAGCGACGTAGTGCTCGACCGCGACCTCAAAATTGGAACGCTGGTCAAGGCACACGACCTCTCTCTCCCCGGCTACGGCTTCTATCTCGTATACGTACCCAATCACCCGCAGCAGCCGAACATTGAGGCTTTCTCCGCCTGGATGAGATCGGTGGTGTAGGCAGGAGTCCCTGATGGCTCGATCATGAGGTTCCGTATTCGCTCCTATGAGACGTCACGCCGGCAACGGCTGACGCCAAGTACGGTGGTACAATTAACGCATCGCGAAACGCCCTCGCCCCAACGTGCCGCGATCTTGATTTACCCTGCAATGAGGATCGTATAATTGTGCATGCACAAACCGCAGGCCTAATTTCATGACCGTCCACGAACGCAAGCTTTCGACATCGATCGATCCGGTAAAACTTGACCGTCTCGCCGAACTGGCCATCAAGGTGGGGCTGCAGCTCAAGGCAGGACAGGATCTGCTGGTGACGGCGCCCACGGCGGCGCTGCCTTTGGTGCGGATGGTCGCCGAACATGCCTACCGGGCCGGCGCAGGTCTTGTGACCCCGATCCTGTCTGACGAGGCGGTCACGCTGGCGCGCTATCGCTACGCGCCGGACGATGGCTTCGATCGCGCTGCCGGCTGGCTCTATGACGGGATGTCGAAGGCGTTTGCCGCCAACACCGCGCGGCTCGCCATCGTCGGCGACAATCCGATGCTGCTTGCCGGCGAAGACCCGGTCAAGGTCGCGCGCGCCAGCAAGGCCAATTCGGTCGCCTATCAACCGGCGCTGGAAAAGATCGTCAATTTCGACGTCAACTGGAACATCATTGCCTATCCGAGCCCGTCATGGGCGAAGCAGGTGTTTCCCGAAGACGAAGAGGACGTCGCGGTTGCAAAACTCGCGGACGCGATCTTCGCTGCCTCGCGCGTGGATAACGACGACCCCGTCGCAGCATGGGAGAAGCACAACGCCACGCTGCGCAACCGGACCGAATGGCTGAACGGGCAGCGCTTCAGCGCTTTGCATTACTCCGGACCGGGCACGGATCTCACGATCGGGCTCGCCGAGGGCCATGAATGGGTAGGCGGCGCCTCGACCGCGAAAAACGGCATCACCTGCAACCCCAATATTCCGACCGAGGAAGTTTTCACCACGCCGCATGCGAGGCGGGTGAGCGGGCATGTCGTCAGCACCAAGCCGCTGTCGTACCAGGGTTCGCTGATCGACGGCATCGCGGTGCGGTTCGAGGAAGGATGCATCGTCGCGGCGAAGGCCTCGCGCGGCGAAGAGGTCCTCAACAAGGTGCTGGATACGGATGAGGGCGCGCGCCGGCTTGGCGAAGTGGCGCTGGTGCCGCATTCATCGCCGATTTCGAAAAGCGGTCTGTTGTTCTTCAACACGCTGTTCGACGAGAACGCCGCCTGTCACATCGCGCTCGGCCAATGCTACTCGAAGTGCTTTATCGACGGCGCCAGACTGACGCCCGAGCAGATCGCCGCGCAGGGCGGCAACAAGAGCCTGATCCATATCGACTGGATGATCGGCTCGGATCAAACCGACATCGACGGCATTCACGCCGACGGCAGACGCGTCCCGGTCTTCCGCAAGGGCGAGTGGGCGTGACAAGGTCTCGCTGGAGGCTCAGGCCGGTTCGGGCGCTCGTTCGGGACTAACCGGTTGCAAGCCGCCAAACCGGCGTTCGCGCCGATGGAATGAGGCCAGCGCTTCCGCGAGATCTTCGCGCCCAAAATCCGGCCACATCCGCTCGGTGAAATGCAATTCGGCGTAGGCGCTCTCCCACAGCAGGAAGTCGGACAACCGCTTCTCGCCGCTGGTCCGGATCACGAGGTCGACGTCGCGAAGCCCGGCTTCGCCGGTGACGAGCTCGGAAAATATCTCGCGGGTGAGATGACCCACATTCGCAGCCTTCGCTACCGCATTGAGGATCGCATCGCGGGCTGAATAGTCGACGGCGATGCGCAGATGCAGGACATCGCCTTGCGCCGTGGCGGCTTCCGCGCGCCCGATTGCCGTTGCGATGCCGTCGGGGAGGCGATCGCGGCGGCCGATCACCGTGAGCCGAACGCCGTTGCGAACCAGGCTTTCGACTTCGCTCGCAAGATAAAACCGCAACAGCGCCATCAGCGCTGTGACCTCCGCTCTCGGCCGGCGCCAATTGTCGCTGGAGAAGGCGTAGAGCGTCAGCGTTCCCACGCCCTGCTGTGGCGCGGCTTCCACCACGCGCCGGATCGCCTCGACGCCGGCTTCGTGGCCGCGCAGGCGCGACAGCCCCCGTCGCGTCGCCCATCGTCCATTGCCATCCATGATGATGCCGACATGGAGTTTGGGACTGGAGAGAGATTGCTTTGCATCACAAAGCTTCCTTTCAAAAAAAGGGGCGAAGATCAGGCCGAAAGGATGCCGAGCTTGCTTGCAGCGGGCGTCTTGCTTGCCTGCAGCCCTGGCCGCGTCGCGGACCAGCCGCTCCAGCACCGCCAGATAATCGAGAAAGCGGCGGCGGCCGATTTTTGTAAGCCGACAGCTGGTATGAGGCCGGTTGCCCTCATAACCCTTGGTGACTTCGACCAATCCTGCTTCCTGCAGCACCTGCAGATGGCGGCTGAGATTGCCATCGGTCAATCCGCAGAGCTGCTTGAGGTCGGCGAAGGCCAATCCCCTGGGATGGGCCATCAGCGAGGTCAGCAGCCCGAGCCTGGCCTTCTCGTGAATCACCCGATCGAGACCGTCATAGGAGAACGGCGCGCTGTTGGTTTCAGTCTTCGACATCGGTTTCTCCGGAAGCAAAGTGCAGGATCGCGGCCATCAGCAACTGGCCGATCACGAAGGGAAGGCCCATGGTCCAGGGCGACAATGCGTGGCTCTGGCTTGCGAGCAACAGCGTGGCAAAACCTGCCACGAAATACCAGGCACCCCCCAATGCGACGGTGCGAGGCAGCGAGCGCACAGATGCGAACACGCCGAGGCTCACCAGCACCTGCCATAGGCCGGGAAGCATCCACAGCGTCTCCGGCGCGAACTTCCAGAGCATCACCGCCAGCAACGCGCCGGCGACGGCGGGCGGCAGAAATTGCTCGATGGCCTGATGCACCATGGCGTCGGCGAGGCCGGAATGATGCCGGCGCGACCGCGCCCGCATTTCGATCCAGATCAACGCTCCGGACACCAGCGCCGTCGCAGCCCAGCCGGAGAAGAAAACCAGCGGACGGCCGGTCGGATCGTCGAGCCACAGAAATTGAAGGAGCGCCGTGAACAGGGCCAAACCGCCGGTGGCGGCGACGGTTGCCGGGCCATAGCCGCGGAACGCCGTGCCGGCGGCAATCTGGCTGCGAATGGCGAAGATGTCGGCCAACGCCTTGTCGAGATCGCGCATCTCTTATCCGAACTTTGCGGTGCAAAGCATATCTGATCGCAAAGTAAATGCAAACGGCCTGAAGGGTGAGGCGTATGCTGTGGGCGCGGCATCTTCCTCAGGCCGGCAGGCTGTGGAGAAAATCGATGATCGCGGCGTTACTTTGGCCCGGGCGGTTGCCTTGTCAGTGCAGCCGCGTCAGGCCGATTTCGCCATCAACTCGCTCTGGTCCTCGCGCACGAATGCCTCGAAGGTCTTGGGCTTCGCGCCGCCGAGCTTTTCGATCGTATCGGTCACCGCGAAACGGGCCCTCTCCGGATCGAGGCCGGCGGCGCGGAGCGCCTTCCAGAGCGAGGAAAGATGTTCGAGCGCGTGCGCATTGAGACCTCGCGCCTGCGCCTCGCTGCGCCACTGCTCGTCCGAAATTTCTTCGTAGCGCACGTTCTTGCCGAGAACCCGGGCGAAGGTCGCGATGATATCCTTCAGCGAGATGACGGTGCCGATCACCGGATAGGCAGTGCCCGCCGTCAGCGAGGGGCTGGTCAACAGGCCGACCGCCACACGCGCCACATCCTCGGCGGCGACCAGCGGAAGCACGGTCTGCTCCTTGCCCCAAGGCAACCGGACTGCCCCTTGCGCCGGCAGGCTCGAGCGGGCCAGGGAAGCGAGATTCTCGTAGAACACGGTGGCCCTGACATGCACGGCTCCGATTCCCGCCCACTCGAAGACCTGTTCGGACAGATAGTTTTGCCGCATGCGCGGGGTAGGGGCGTCCACCGAGGATTGCAGCATCACCAGATTGACCAGGCGTGTGATGCCTGCTTCGCGCGCGGCCACAGCCATCGCCGCAGTGGCGTCGAGCAGGCCGTCCTGCACCGGATAGGCGAAATAGACCGATGAAGTGCCCTGCACCGCCCGCTGCACCGAGCGGACGTCGAGGAAGTCGCCTTCGAATATCTCCGCGCCGAGCGCGCGCAGTTGTTCCGAGCGTTCGTCGATCTTGTGGACAAAGGCGCGGACCGGAATCCCGCGCTTGAGCAGCATTTCGGATACGTGCCGCCCGGTCTTGCCCTGCCTGCCGCCGGCCGCCGAAGTGACGAGGACTGGTTTTGCCATGGACGCCTCCTTGTGCATCTTGATTTGTCTTGGTACCATTTGGTACCAACTGCTCTGAACCTATGGTACCGAGCGGTACCAAGTCAAGGAGAATTATGCCGCCCCAAGCGACGCCGAAATCACGCCAGTCAGGTTCCGACGAAACCCCGGCGCGCGGGCGCATCCTCGATGCGGCCTTCACGACGTTCATGGAAAGCGGATTTGCTGCGGCGAGCATGCTCGAAATCGCCACGCGGGCGCGCGTTTCGAAGCGCGAGCTTTACGCGCTGGTGGGCAGCAAACAGGAAATGCTGGTGGCTTGCATCCGCGAGCGCGCCAAGCGGCTGCAGATGCCTGACCTTCCCGAGCCGCACGACCGCCAGGCGCTCGCGCGAACGCTGGAAGCATTCGGGGCGCAGTTGCTGCGCGAGGTAAGCGATCCCACCGTCATCGCCGTATTTCGGCTCGCGATTGCCGAGGCGGTAGGCGCGCCGGAGGTTGCCCGCGCCCTGAACTCCCTGGGCGTCGAGACCAGCCGTGCCGCTTTGAGAGAGGTGATGAGCCGGGCTCGTTCGGCCGGACTCGTCAGCGGCGACCCTTCCCAGATGGCCGAGCATTTTTCCGGACTGCTCTGGGGCAACCTGAAAATAACCCTGCTGCTTCGCGTGGCGGAGCGGCCAAGCCCCCGTGAGATCGCGCGCCGCGCCCGCGACGCCACCGCAGCCTTCCTGAAACTCTATCCGCAACCGGACGAGGCCAGGAGTGTTGACTAGCCAGCAACCAGGCTTCAGCCTGTAACTCCGTCGCTGTCTCGAGAACAGGCGGTCTTCGGCTCGCTGTATTGCGCGGCGATGCGTTTGCGAAGATCACCTGATAGCTGCGCTGGCCTTTCACGCGAACTCTGACGCATATCGGCTTTTGGCAAGCTGCGGCGCTGGAATGCTATGTCGCGAGGATCATGACCGCCTGGTTGCTGTCGCCGAAGCGCCGCTCATAAGCGCGAATATAGGCCTCCTGCGAGGGTTTGAGGTGGCGCCGCGCGAGCGCAATGAGGTCGTCGCGGCGCGAGGCACGCAACGCCTCGATCATTTCGATGTGGTCGCGACGCGCCTGGTCGAGGGCTTCGGGAAACGCATTGGCATAGGAGCGAATGCCGTAAGTCTTTTGCGCGAGCAGTTCGATCGCCTCGATCAGGCATGTATTCGAGCACAAGCCGAACATCATCTGATGAAAATGCAAATTGCTGTAGAAAACAGTGAGCAAGTCGCCAGCGTCGATCGCCGCGCTGTGCTTGCGCTGCAGTTCAGCGAGCCTATCGAGATCGGTCTTGGCGACGGGGAAAGGAAGAATGCGCAGCGCCATCACCTCGAGCTCCTCGCGCACCGCATAGATCTCCCTCACTTCCTTCGGCGTGAGATCGCGCACAATGGCGCCGCGGTTCGGAATACGCCGGATGATTCCCTTCTTCTCCAGTTCGAACAGAGCGAGGCGCACATCGCCGCGATGGGTGTTGAAGCGCTCGCAGAGATCCTGCTCGACCAGGTGCTCGCGCGGATGGCGCCGGCCGAGGACGATGTCCTCTTCCAGGCTCCTCGCGATGACGCCGGAGACCGATTGCTTGCGGGCGGAGACCGCCGTGCGCGGTGTCCTGGTGCGAAGGTTGCGGGTCACAGGTTCTCGTTTGGCAGACCGAACGGCCATGGCAGTGCTCTGTCGCGTCCGGGCGAGTTTACAATATTAAAAACTATATTGTAAACAATCTTGGTCGGCCGTAAGCTTCGCCGGGTGTCAACCAGGCGGGCACTTATGAAGGCGCTCGATCATTCGCGCAGAAGATTCGGCGAACAGGAGCGGTTCATGCTCCTCTTGATCGCGCCGGCAGCGCTTTTGATGGCGCTGTTTCAAGTCGTGCCGATCGTGATCGGCGCCAATGCCAGCTTCCGCGACTGGGCGTTGAACAATCCGAAGAAAACCTGGGTCGGCCTGTCGCACTACATCGATGTCATCACGGATCCCGCATTCCTGCAGGTCGTGCTGCCCAACACATTCCTGTTCATGGCGGTGAGCGTCGCTGGGGCGCTCGCGATCGGGCTTTGTCTCGCGCTCGTGCTCAACCGCGGATTCCGTGGCCAGAAGCTGGTGCAGACCATGTTGCTGCTGCCGCTGATGGTGGCCCCCGTGATCGCAGCAATCATGATGCGTTGGATGTTCAATGATCAATTCGGAATCGTCAACGTCGTCCTTGAAGCGGTTGGCATCGAAGGCCAACCGTGGATGGCACAGCGCTGGAGCGCGTTCGCTGTCATACTGCTTACCGATATCTGGCTATGGACGCCGTGGTTCATGTTGCTGCTGCTTGCCGGTCTGCAATCTCTTCCCAGGGAGCCATTCGAGGCGGCGGCGATCGACGGCACCACCGCGTGGCGGGTGTTTCGCTACCTGACGCTGCCCATGCTGCGTCCGGTGATTGTCGTATGCGTGGTGATCCGCTCGATCGATGCGTTTCGCACTTTCGACATCGTGTGGACGCTGACCGGCGGTGGTCCAGCGCGTTCGACCGAGCTTTTCAGCCTCTACGCCTATGTGCACGCCTTTCTCAATCTCGACTTCGGCAAGGGATCGGCGGCGGCCATTATCGGCGCCGTCATCATTTTGGTGGTCGGCCTGCTGCTTTACCGCCTCATCGACCGCGTGATGAAGGTTTAGCCATGGGCATGGTGAAACAACCGATGTTCAGCGAGGTCGCGCCCGCCGCACGGCGTGCCTTCTTTGCGCTCGCCGTTTTCGCCGTCTGTCTGTTGTTCATGTTCCCGGTGCTATGGCTCATCCTCACCTCGCTGCGACCGGTATCGGGTGTGTACTATGTTCATCGCGGCCTCGAGTTCACTCTCGGCAATTTTGCCGAGGTGCTGCGCGACGAGCGCATCGTGCACGCCTTCGTCAACAGCGGCTTGATCGCGACGCTCGCCACTGTGCTCTCGCTGATGGTCACAGTGTCGAGCGGCTATATGCTGTCGCGCTTCCGCGGTCCGATCGCCAGAACCTGGTTTGGCACGATCTACGTGTTCCGATGCGTGCCGTATATCTCCTGGGTGCTGCCGCTGTACTTCGTGACGCAGAGCTGGGGCATCTACGACACCTATCTCGGCCTGCTGTTGCCGCACATTGCGGTCCATATCTGCTTCTTTTCCTGGCTCATGAAAGGCTTCTTCGACGGCATCGATCCCTCGATGGAATATGCGGCGTTGATCGATGGCTGCACCCGATGGGGAGCATTTTTGCGCGTCGCGCTGCCATCGGCCATCCCGGCGATCTCTGCATTGGCGGTATTGTGCTGGCTGTTTACCTGGAACGAATTCTTGTTTGCACTCATCCTCACCGGCCAAAAGACTCCGGTCATTACCGTCGTCATGGCGCAATTCGTGAGCGAGATGGGTCTGCAGTGGAATCTGATGAGCGCCACGGCGGTGATGGCCCTGGTGCCGGCATTCGTGCTTACGCTGTTCGGACAGAAATATGTCATCCGCGGGCTGAAAATCTGACGCCGGCGGGCGGCAATTGCGCAAAAAGCAACAAGAAAAACAGAGTCAACCAAATGGGAGGTAGCGATGAAGTGGTTCAAGACATCGACCGTCAAGACCTGGGCCGTCGCCGGTGCGGTCGGCATCTCGCTTGCGGCCGGCACAGCAACGGCGCAAGACAAGGAACTGCGGGTTGGATACCAGCCCAATCCGATTCAGGACGCATCGATTGCGATGATGGAGAAATGGGGCGCCAAGAACGGGGTCAAGATCACCAAGATCCCGAACTCCTACGGTGTCTACGTCGAGAAGATGACCGCGTCCCTGACGTCGAGTTCGGATCAATACGACGTCATCTGGCACAATGACGATTGGGGCCAGCTCTGGGCGCATTTGCTCGAGCCGACCGACGATGTTGAAGGCCTCAAATACGCGGACAAATGGGGCATGGACGGCATCATCTTCAACAACGCACAAGGCCAGAACACAGTGGTGCCGATGGGCCAGACCTTCGGGGTGTTCTATTACCGAACCGACCTCGTCAGCGAGAGCGAATTGCCCAAGACGCTGGACGACCTGGTGAAGGTCAGCAAAAAACTTCAGGCCGAAGGCAAGGTGAAGTTCGGCTATGTCGGCGGCATGGCCATGAACCATACCTGGTTCACCTGGTTCTGGTCGATGTGGAGCAACAATTGCGACGTGTTGTTGCCGGTCTTCGAGCGGGCCAATGCGAAGCTGGCCGCCAACAACTGGAAATCGGCGCTTGAGGAACCGTGCATGCGCCAGGTGGCCGAGTTCTGGTGGGACGCCATCAATACCCACAAGATCAGTCCGCGCGGCATGCCGGCCTATGACCGCAACGAGGCCAATGCGGTATTCATGGCGGGCGATGCCGCCTTTACGGTAGGCGATTCAGTTTACTGGGCGACGTTCAACGACCCGGCGAAATCCAAGGTCGCCGGCAAGGTCAGCATCACCTTCTTCCCCCTCGGTCCCAACCGCCACGAGCCGATGGCCTGGAACGACATCTGGGGCTGGGCCATTCCAAAATCCGTTCCGGCCGAGCGCAAGGCTCTCGCCAAACGGATGCTCTCCGACATGATGCTCGATGAGGAGGGTCAACGCGAATTGTGGAAACGGACCGGCGCCCCGCCGCCCAACAAGGAATTGTGGGACAAGATCGCCAAGGACGACGTGTTCATGCAGAAGCTGCAGAAGTTCAATCTCGGCGTTACCAACAAGGTGCGCAGCGCTTACTATTTCGAGAAGTGGCCGGGAGTACACAAGGCCTTCTCCGATGCGGTGACCAAGGCGGTGACAGGCAGCCGCGAGGACATTCCGAAGGCCCTTGCCGCGGGTGCGCCTTTAGTCAGCAACGCTGCGAGATAACAGCCGTGAATGCCCGCCGCGCCTCTGCGCGGCGGGCTCTGCCGCGAAGAGACGGCACAAAAATGTCTGAAGTCGTACTCAGCAAAGTCAATAAATATTACGGAGAGGTCCATCACGCGGTGAAGGACGTGGATCTTGCCATTGCTGACGAGGAATTCGTCGCCTTGGTCGGACCGTCCGGCTGCGGAAAGTCGACCACTTTGCGCATGATCGCGGGGCTTGAGGATATCAGCACCGGTGAAATCCGCATCGGCGACCGGGTTGTGAATGCGCTGCCGCCCAAGGATCGCGACGTCGCCATGGTGTTCCAGAACTACGCGCTGTACCAGCATATGAGTGTCTATGACAATCTCGCCTTTGGGCTGCGCAACAAGAAGGTGGCCGAGGACAAGATCAAGAAGGAGATCGACCGCGCGGTCGGCATCCTCGGTTTGAAAGAATTGTTGCTGCGCAAGCCGCGCGAGCTGTCCGGAGGACAGCAACAACGTGTGGCTTTGGGCCGCTGTATTGTACGAAATCCAAGGGTATTTCTGTTCGACGAGCCGTTGTCCAACCTCGACGCGAAACTGCGCACCCAGATGCGTCTGGAGATCAAGCGCTTGCGCAGCCGCGTGCCGACCACCTCGGTGTTCGTGACCCACGATCAGGTCGAGGCCATGACCCTGGGTGACCGGGTCGTGGTGATGATGGATGGACGCATTCAGCAGGTGGGGACGCCGCTTGAGGTCTATGGCCACCCGGCCAACAGATTTGTCGCGGGCTTCATCGGTGCTCCGTCAATGAACTTCCTCAACGTGAAGATCAGCGAAGAGGGGCCCGGTCTTGTTGCCGAAGCACCGCTCCTGCGACTTGCGCTGCCGCAGCTTGGCAATCGGGTGCTGGCGGGCTGGCGGGGCAGGAACGTATTGATGGGGGTGCGCCCCGAGCATCTCTCGCTCGGTAACGGCATTTCGCAATGCGGCTTCGACGCCAGTGTCGAAGTGGTTGAACAACTGGGTTCTGAAATCATTCTTGAGACACGTCTCGCAGATGCCCGGGTAACTGTCGCGCGTGTCGACCCGCAGGTCTCATTCAGGGTTGGCGAAACGGTTCGGCTTTCGGTTCAGCCTGAACGCCTGCACTTCTTCGACCCGGTAACCGAACTGGCGATCCGATGAGCAACGAGGATATCGAGGATCCGCGCCACGCGCGCCTATCACGGGCATTTTCCGAGATCAGCCTAGCAGGGGTGAACGACTAGTTTTTCCTCGGCAAAAAACTGCAGTGCGCCGTAGCCTTCCGTGTCAACGGCGTACCTGAAGTTGCCATCAATTGTCGGAAACACCGCGATGACCGTACCCACCTCATGGTCGTCGGCTGCGTTATCTACCTTCTCGCCAACCGCAAACTTCGACATCGAAAACTCCTCCTGGAATTATCGAAACGGTAAAATCGGTATCGCCACGCCTCGCTGAGCCGCAACGCTCCGGAAAGGAGGTGAGCGGCCCGCGAGCACGGATCAGGTAAATACGATTGAGAGCAGGCCCGAGCAAAGCAGGACTAGACCCGCAACGGTCACACCGAGGAAACTGTAAGAAGCGAATTCTTCACGCATGGTACACCACCTATCTCTTGCTGGTTACCGTCTCTGCTATCGTGTGCCCCGCTCGAACAGAACGACTGTCACTTTGCACAGTCAAAAGGAGTTTGCGCGGAACCGAAAATCGGTTTCTGACTGTTGTTTTAGAGCAACAGGGGCCGGCCCACCCCGAAAATCAGCCCACGCGCGTGTGCATGCCGCAGTTTAGCGTTGGCCGTTGCGCCAGCGCGGGACTGCACCAACCAGGAACAAAACGGCGTCCGCTCAGGTCCCAAATGTGAAGTGCGACGCTACGGGGCGACTTCACCCCAATTTCAGCCGATAAAATTCCGTTGCCGTCTTCGAGAACAATGCGGTCTTCTCGGCCTCGCTATATGGCGCGGCGATGCGTTTGAAGGCGTTGAAGATCACCTGATAGCTGCACTGGCCCTTGTCTGGTGGAAAGTTGCTCTCGAACATGCTGCGCTCGGGGCCAAAGGCCTCGATGCAGGTCTCGATGTAGGGACGCCACGCTACGGCCGCCTGTTCCGACGACGGCGGCATCGGACGCTCGTGAAAATCATAACCCAATAACCGCATCGCCAGGCCGCCAAGTTTTACGACGACGTTGGGACATCTGGCGATTTCCCGGATCGACGCTTTCCACGTTGGAAAGATCTCATCGCGCCGGTTGGCATAGCTGCCGATGCCGATCGGTCCGCCGCAATGATCGAGCACGATTTTTGTATCCGGAAAGGCGCGAGCGAGATCGGTGAGCTCGCCGATCTGTGGATGAAACAGCCACGCATCGAAACTCAAGCCGAGCCGCGCGAGACAGGCAAAGCCCTTGCGAAAGGTCGGATCGAGCAACAGGCCCTTCGGGCGAGTGGCGTACATGTGGGCGACGTTCGGGTCCGCATCCCACGCGGAAGAGTGCCGGATGCCGCGAAAGCGGCCGTTGCCGGCCGCGATTTCCGCCTCCAGCACCGGTCTCGCGCCTTCGCCGAGCAGCAGATTGGCATGGCCGACGATACCGGCGCAGATCGCGGCGGGACCATAGCCGCCGCTCGCGCTCATCGCAGCGGCACCGTTGGCGAATTCGACCTCGCCCACGGGACGCAACGCTTCTGGCCCGCCGGCGCGATACATCGAGCGAGCCTCGACATAGACAGTGGCAGCGATGTTGTGACCGGAGGCGATGTCTTGCGCCATCTCCTCGATCAGATAGCGCTGGCCGCCGCGATCCCAGAGATGATGATGCGGATCGACGATCGGATGCAGTGGATCGATGATTTCTTCGCTCCGCAATGCCAGCCAGTCTTCGCGCGGATCGGCATAGAGCCCGCTCTTCGATGCGGCGGCAGTGCTGGCGGCCATGGATCGTCACTCCCTGAATGGTTGCGATACCAAAGGTATGCGATATCTAGGACAGCAGTCGCGCGGAGCCGCCGTGTGTCTCAATCAGCTTCACGGCCTTCTTGTCGAAAGAGACAAAGGCATCCGCGCCGAGCCAACTTCCTTCATAGGCGATAACGCCGTCGGCAAAATCACCACCTGCATCTAGCAGACTCAATCCAGCTTCCGCTGCAGGCCGGTTCACCACGACATTTGCGCCGTTCATCAGGCGCCGGATCGCTTCCGCGACCTCTCGCTGCGGAATCTTGTAGCCCTGCGACAGCACCCAGACCAGTTCGCAAAGCACCGGTATCGCTAGCGCAACCACGTCTGCTTTCTTCAACGCCGCCTGAGCGGCTTTGCTTTGCCGCGCGTTGTCCCCGGTAACCGCTCGAACCAGCACATTGGTATCGGCGGTGATCCTCATCGTTTGCCGGCCCAGCCCCGGGCGGCGATCTTGTTCATTTCCTCAATCGACAGCGACGGGCCATTCTTCCTTTTCAAGAAATTGAAGGCATCGGAAATCTTGCCCGCAGGCCGAGCGGCCCTCACCTCGATCCGGCCATCAGGAAGCTTGTCTACGGCGATTTTCTGTCCGGGCTGAACGCCCAGATGTTTCAGGATATCCTTGCGCAGGGTGACTTGTCCCTTGGCGGTAACGGTAAGCGTGCTCATGGATGGCCTCATTTATATTCCAAGAATGTAAGGCAAAAATACCTTACAATCAAGAACATCTACGGGCTAACTTCCAAAGCTTTCAAACACCGTCGAGAATGATGACCGTCGGCGCGCTCGGCAGCGAATCCCGCGAAATCTTCAGGGTTCGCGCGGTCCGCATATCGATCTCGAACTGCTGGCCGATCCGGCGCATGAAGTCGTCGAGCGGGGTCATGAAGCGATGCATCGGCAGCACGACGGAGGCGCGCAGCCGCCGCGTGATGTCCGAAATGCCGTCGAGCGACATGGTGTAAGTACCGTCGATCGGAACCATTACGATATCGAGCCGGCCGATCGCCGCGTAATGGCTCTCGTCGAGCTTGTGATGCAGGTGCCCGAGATGGCCGATGCAGAGGCCTGCGACCTCGAAGATAAAGATCGAGTTGCCGTCCTTGATCATCTCGCCGCTCGAATCGTCGCCGTAATAGCGCCTGATGTCGGTCGTCACATTGCGGATCAACACATCGCCGACGCGGAGCGCGATTCGTGCCGGCTGTCCGTCGTCGCCCCAGCCGTGCAGCACATGCGGAATGCGGGAATCCGGAAATAGCGAATAATGCGAACTGTGCGCGCGATTCATGGTGACGACATCCGGCGGGCGACCCGTCGTGTAGGCTCCACTATAGTCGGTCGCGATCCGCACTCCTGCGGGCGTGTCGATGTAATAGGTCGAATGGCCGGCATAGGTGATCGCGACCTCGTCGGTCTTTGCCGCAGCTGAGCGAAGGCTTGCCGGCGTTGTGCGCGGTGGCGCGTTCGTCATCGCAAGACATTCGCTGCTGCGCGAGGCATCCTGGGCGGCCGCCGGCATGGTCAGCTGAACCAGCAAGGCAAACGCGGCGGAAAAGGATCGCAACATGGCGAGGGTCCGTGGTCCGGCAGCGGCCACACTGTATCGCGCAATCCCGCCACGGCAATCACTTGTCCGAGAGGCTTTGCGTCTCTCGGTCCGCCGGCTAGCCCCGCCGCGGACTAATCTTCCAGGTGGCCGCGAGGATCCCGGCGGTCATCAACCCCGTGACAGGCGCGACAAGCGGGACAGCCAGCGCCAGCACCGCGGTTGCCGCCCATCCGATCGAGGAAAACGCTTCCGCGAAGGTTGCCAGCCGCGACGAGGTCTGGCGGCGGCGAAACTGGCTGCGCCGTGCCTGCACCCGAAACCAGAGCTGGATCGCGGTCGCCGATGCGGAGGCGACGATGACGCCGACGGCGGTGACCGCCGCCTGCAGCGGCGAGGCAAACAGCAGCGCTGTGACCAGCGGCGCGAAAATCACGCTAATCGCGATCAGCACCACTTCGATTTTAGCCCGAATGACCCGCGAGGCCGGCAGCGGCGCGGTCGCCACCAAATCGGCAGCGTCTTCGCCCGAGATCGTCAGCCATGCAAGGCCGCCCGCGAGCTGGCCTGCCGCCATCACGATAACCGGCGTGATCAGCACGATGGCCAACGAACTGTCGGCAAAGCTTCGCCACAGCAGCAGCGCCGGCGGCACCAGATAAAGCAGCTGCATCAGGGTCTGCGACACCAGCCACGGATCGCGCCGCAGCAGCAAGAATTCCTTCCGCCGCAGCGCCTGTGGCCGCGAACTCGCACGAAACATTGCGGCGCGGGAGCCCTGACGGGACGGTGCGGCATTCGCCGAAGCGCGGACGACGATGTCGGCAAACCCGGGCGAGAATATCGCCGTCACGCTGCCAAGCAGGACGAGGCCGCCCGCCAACAACAGCAGCAGCGCTTCGCCGTCGCCAAGCGCGGCGCGCGCCGGCCACCAGAGCATGCTGTCAATGCCAGGTGCGAACGCTGCCGCGGCATCGGAAGTCAGAACCGTAAACCGCGACATCGTACTGTAGGACAGGATCGCGGCGATCTGCAGCGCGATGACGAAACCGGCGCCGATGATCGCGGCTAGAATTTGCGCCACCAGCCGCGTCCGGCTCGGGCCGATCAATCGAAACAACACGATCGTGACTGCAACCGCCACCGCCGCCGCTGACAATCCAATCGCCATCACGACGCCGTAGGCGGAAAACCATCTGACCCCACCGCCGATCACGAGAACGTTGACGAAGGGCGTTGACAGCAACAGCGCCATCCCGGTCACAGACAGCGCGATGGCGGCGATGCGAACCGAGAATACGTTGGCTAGGGCGACCGGTGACGACATGATCAGATCGAGATCGGCGCGGGCGTAAAACACCCGCGTCACCGATTCGATCGCCTGCGACAGCATCAAGGCCCAGGCCAGGAATATCGTCGCGGTGATGACGATGAGGGTGGATTTGTCGAGCGGCGGCCTGCAGATCGCGCAAAGCGGCCGATCACCGCATAGGCCGGCAGGTGCATGATCGCGGCAAAGACGATCAGGCCGATGATGGCGCGGCGCCTTCGCCCGCGACGTCCGCCCGTCATCATCGCGAGCCATTCACGCCACGCCAGGCGGAATTCGTGCCGGGCAAACCACGTCAAGGCAGTAGCTGAGCTCATGCGGCGGCCGCCTCGACATTCACAAGCGCGATGAACAGGTCCTCGAGGCTGGTATCGTTATGCCCGTTCTGCCGGCGCAACTCGGCAAGGGTGCCTTCGGCGACAAGCCGTCCCGAGGCGATGACGCCGATCCGGTCGGCCATGCGTTCGGCGACTTCGAGAATATGCGTGGTCATGATCACGGTGCAGCCGGCGCGCACGCGATCGGTGAGCAATCCCTTGACGTGGCGCGCGGAGACGGCGTCAAGGCCGGTGAGTGGTTCGTCCAGGATGATCAGCCGCGGATCGTGTACCAACGCTCCCGCAAGCGCGACCTTCTGGCGCATGCCCTTGGAAAATCCCTCGCAGCGCTCGTGCAGATGCGGCTCCAGACCGAGCGAGACCAGGAGATCGTTTGCGGAGCGTCCGGAGATCGCCGGATCGACGCCCCAAAGCCCGGCGACGAATTCGAGATATTCCAGCGGCGTCAGCTTGTCGTAGATCATGGGTTCGTCGGAGACCCAGGCCATCATTTGCTTGGCGGCGACCGGATCGCTGAGCGCGTCGACGCCGAACACCGCGACCGAACCGGCATCGGGACGCGAGAGGCCGGCCACCATGCGCAACGTCGTGGTCTTGCCGGCGCCGTTGGGCCCGACCAGCGCGTAGAACTCGCCTGGCTGGACCGTGAGATCGAGCGCGTCGACCGCAAGGCGGTCAAAACGCTTTGTTAACCCTCGCACGTGCAGCGCGGACTCAACTGGTTTCATGATGCCGGGACAATCCGTGGTTTCACATCGGATGCGAACCATGGACCCAAGATATTTCGGCGCGGTGAATCCTGCGCCGCAAATCCCGCCAATGCTTGCGACTTGCCCAAAGCTGCGGCATTTCTCCGCAATCCAGGCTTGGGACAGCAACCAGCGCTTTGTTGACAGGGGTCGGCGCTTTGGGCTCAATAAGCGCCGGACAATGCGAAACTTTTCAGCGCAGGCGGCGCTGGCTAGCAAGTGGACACAAGATGCGCCAAAGGCGATCGATAGAATCGCCGCGCGTCGGGGGAGGATGGCAATGCTGGACTTCGTTCAGCAGCTGGTGAGTGGCATTGCGCTCGGCTGCGTCTACGGCCTGATCGCCCTTGGCTTCGTCCTTGTTTACAAGGCGACCGAGGTCGTCAATTTCGCGCAGGGCGACCTGATGATGCTGGGCGGATTTTTCGCCTTCACCTTCATCGGCATTCTCGGGCTCAATTACTGGATCGGGTTTGCCGCCGCGGTAGCGGCGATGGCGCTGTTCGGCATGCTGGCCGAGCGCGTGGTGGTGCGCCCGATCCTCGGCTATCCGCAGTTTTCGATCATCATGGCGACGATCGGGCTTGGGTATTTCCTGCGCTCGGTCGTCGGCATGATCTGGGGCACCGACGACTTCACGATCGAGACGCCATTCAGCCATGGCGTGTTGCGGATCGGCAGCCTGGTGCTGGCCGATGACAAACTCTCCGTGATCGCGGCGACCATCATCCTCTGCGCGCTGCTCTATCTGTTCTTCAACCGAACCACGCTCGGCACTGCGATGCGCGCCAGTTCCGAGAACATGCTGGCGGCCTATTATATGGGCATACCGGTCAAGCGCGTCGTATCGATCGTGTGGGCAATCAGCGCGGCGGTCGCGACCTGCGCCGGCGTGCTGCTGGCGCCGATCACGTTCATTCATTCCAATGTCGGTCTGGTGCTCGGGCTGAAGGCGTTTCCGGCGGCCGTGCTTGGCGGCTTCGGTTCGATTCCCGGAGCGGTCGTCGGCGGCGTGCTGATCGGTGTGATCGAGAGCATGGCCGGCTTCTATCTGGCGCAGGGATGGAAGGACGTCGCGCCCTACATCGTTCTCCTGGTGGTGTTGCTGCTCAAGCCCGAAGGCCTGTTCGGCCATCACGTGCGCAAGAAGGTCTGAGGGGCCAGTCATGCGGTTCATGTTCAAGACCGATTATGAAGACGACATAAGGCTGTTTCCGCACAGTGGTTATGTCATCTCCTATGGCATTCTGCTGGCGCTGTTGCTGATCGCGCCGTTCGTGCTGGGCAGCTATATCGTCAGTCAGCTGGTGTTCGTCTGTATCTACGCCACCGTCGGCGTTGGATTGATGATCCTGACCGGCTTCACCGGGCAGGCGTCATTGGGTCACGCGGCCTTTCTCGCCATCGGCGCCTATACCACCGCCTATTTGCAGCAATTCAACGTACCCTTCCCGGTCTATTTTCTGGCCGCCGGGCTGTTGACCGGCGTCATCGGCGCGCTTGTCGGGTTCCCGGCCCTGCGGCTGCAGGGAATTTATCTTGTCATCGCCACGATTTCCTTCGCCTTCATCGTCGAGGAAATCCTGGCGCGCTGGGAAAGCGTGACGAACGGCAACGAGGGCATGCGGGTCAAGACCATTCAGCTGCTCGGCACCAGCGTGCCGCGCGACAGCCCGGCATTCTATTTTCTCTGTCTTGGCGTGCTGGTTCTGACGATCGTGGGCACGCTCAACCTGCTGCGCTCGCCGACCGGCCGCGCCTTCGTCGCGATCCGCGACAGCGAGACGGCCGCGCGAAGCATGGGCGTCAACGTATCGCTCTACAAGGTAAAATCATTTGCGATCAGCGCGGCTATCACCGGGCTTTGCCGGCTGCCTGTTTGCGCACAAGCTGTCCTTCATCAGCCCGGAGATGTTCACGCTGCAGCTCTCGATCGAGTTCATCATCGTGATCCTGATCGGCGGTGCGTTCAGCCTGCACGGCGCGGTGCTGGGGGCGATCTTCATCGTCATGATCGATCCGTTCCTGACCTACCTGAAAGACGATCTTCCGGGCATGGTCGCGGGCGTCGCGGCGGCACTTGGCGCGGGCGCGGAACGCGCGGCGCATATTCAGGGCAATGTCGCAGCGTTCGCTTCCGCCAACGGACTGAAAGGCGCGATCTACGGGGTGATCATCGTCCTGTTCGTGCTGTTCGAGCCGCTCGGCCTGTACGGGCGCTGGCTGAAGGTAAAACTCTTCTTCCAGCTGTTTCCACTTTACAAGCGCGCCACCTTCAAGCGGCAGAAGATCTACGTGAAGTCGGAGCGGAACCGATGAGTTATTTCCGCGCCGAGAGTTTGTCGCTGCATTTCGGCGGCCTCAAAGCGGTCGACGCCGTCAGCTTCGCGGTGGAAAAGGGCGAGATACTCTCGATCATCGGCCCCAATGGCGCCGGCAAAAGCTCGATCTTCAACCTGGTCTCGCGGATCTACAGCCCGACATCTGGCAAGATTTATTTCGAGGATCAGGACATCACCGAAGAGCCCGCCTTCGGCATCGCCAAGCTCGGTATCGCCCGCACATTCCAGAACATCGAATTGTTCGAGAATGCGACCGTGCTCTCTAATCTTTTGGTTGGCCGCCACCGGCATTCCACCACCCGGCTTTGGCAGGAACTGCTGTTTCTGCCGAGCGTGCGTGCAACCGAAAAAGCCCATCGCCGCCGCGTCGAGCAGGTGATCGAGTTTCTCGATCTCGAACCGTACCGCGACAAGCTGATCTCGGGACTGCCCTATGGCGTGCGCAAGGTGATCGAGCTGGCGCGCGCGCTGTGCTCCGAGCCAAAACTGATCCTGCTCGACGAGCCGTCTTCCGGACTGAATGTCGAGGAGACCGACGACATGTCGTTCTGGATCCGCGACATGAAGACCGAGCTCGGCATCACCGTGCTGATGGTGGAACACGACATGACGCTGGTGAACCGGGTGTCGGACCGCGTGATCGCACTGAACTACGGCCGGGTGCTGGCGATGGGATCGCCGGCCGAGGTGCAGCGTCATCCCGACGTCGTCGCCGCCTATCTCGGCGCTTGAGGGAGGGATGTCATGAGCGCTGCCGACATCATCCTGAAGCTCAGCAACATCGAGAGCTATTACGGGCCGATCATGGCGATCAGAGGCATCAGCATAGAGGTGCCGCGCGGCCGGATCGTCACCCTGCTCGGCGCCAATGGCGCCGGCAAGACGACCGTGCTCAAGACCATTTCCGGCATTCTCGATCCGCAGAAGGGCTCAATCGAATTTCTCGGCAAGTCGATCCAGCGCATGGAGGCCGACAAGATCGTGCGGCTCGGCTTGAGCCACGTGCCCGAGGGGCGCGAAGTGTTTCCGTTCCTGACCGTACGCGAGAACCTGATGATGGGTGCCTATCCGCGCAAGGATCGCGACGGCGTCACGGACGATCTCGAGCGGGTCTACGGCTATTTTCCGCGGCTCAAGGAACGGCTCAACCAGCCGGCCGGCCAGCTCTCCGGCGGCGAGCAGCAGATGCTCGCGATCGGGCGCGCCTTGATGAACCGGCCGACGCTTTTGCTGCTCGACGAGCCGTCGCTCGGGCTGTCGCCAATCCTGGTAAGGGAGATTTTCACCATCATCCGGCGCGTTAACGAAGAGCAGGGCATGTCGATCCTGTTGGTCGAGCAAAACGCCAAGGTCGCGCTGGAGACGGCGCACTACGGCTACGTGCTGGAAATCGGCCGGGTCGTGATGAACGACAGTTGCGAGCGGCTGATGCATTCCAAGGACATTCAGGAGTTTTACCTTGGCGCCAAGGAAGCGGGCGCCCGGGGCGAACGGCGCTGGAAAAAGAAGAAAACGTGGCGTTAAATGCAGGTTCTGCTGCGGGAAAAGACCGGCTGTCAAAGCCGGCATCCGAAGCGGCCGAAGGAGCGGGAGGAACGAGCATGGCCAGACCGGCAGTGCTGACGGTTGCCGACACGATCGCGAAGAGCTTTCTGCTCGCCGTGGAGACGCGCGGCGACAGGCCAGCGATCCGTGAGAAGAAATTCGGCATCTGGCAGCCGACCAGCTGGCGGCAGTGGCTGCAAATCTCGAAGGACATTGCCTACGGGTTGCATGCCACCGGCTTCCGGCCGGGAGACGTCGCCCTCGATTTCATCATGGTCAAAGGCAAGAAAGAACCGGAGGTCATCTACGCCATCGCCGGGCGCGAGGATACCGCGCACTCCGGCCGCTTCCAGCGCCTGCGCAACCTGACCATCGAGGTGCTGGCCTGTTATCGCAGCCGCGACTGGGACGGCGCGCTGGAGGCGATCGAACGCGGCCGCAAGACCGATGAAGCCCAGGCGCTCAAGCTGCTCTACAATCTGTATGAGGCGCGAATTCGCGGCTATCAGGAAAACCCGCCGCCGGAAGACTGGAACGGCGCCTTCGCGCTATTGACGAAATAGCGTGTCCGCAAATTCCTGGTTGCTACGCTGCTGTCACCGCACTCGTAGTCGTCATCACCCGCGAAAGCGGGTGATCCAGTATTCCAGAGACGCCAGTGATGGAATGGACCGGCCGCGGCGTACTGGATACTCCGCTTTCGCGGAGTATGACGAGTTGTGGGATTGGATAAGGGCGCTCTATATCTTTATTCCACGCCGATCGTCGTCAGATCCTGAAACCAGTGCTGTGCCTGCACGAATTTCTTGATCCTCGGCGATAGCGCATGCGGATTGGTGTCGTGCACCACCCACACCAGCGCCGCGTCGTCGACGATCTGCGCATGCGCCTGCGCCAGCAATTCGTCCTGCCTGGTGGTGTCGAACGTCTGCTTGGCCTCGTCGATCAGCGCATCGACCTTCGGATTCTTGTAGCCGCCCCAGTTGACGCCTACCGGCGCGATTTGGCCCGAATGGAAGAAACGGACGATGGCGTAAAGCGGATCGGAGGTCACATAGGCGATGTTATTGGCGGTAATGCCGGCATTCATTTCGTCCGCCGCGCCCTTGCGCCAGTGCGTATAGAGCGTTTCGAGTTCGACCACCTTGAAGTCGATATCGATGCCGATTTCCTTGAAGCTTTGCTGCAAAAATTCGTTCATCGGCAGCGACAGCATTTGCCCGGTTCCGCCCTGGGCGATGATGAACGTGGTCTTGAGCGGCTTTTCCCTGGAATAGCCGGCCTCCTCGACGAGCTTCTTGGCGGCGGCGAGATCGAATTTGAGCTCGAAGGTCGGCTTGCCGAACCACGGGCTCGATGGATCGACCTGACCCTTGGCGGGCTTTGCAAGGCCGTTCATCAGCCCGACCACCGCCTCGCGGTCGATCGCGAGATTGAGCGCCTTGCGCAGTCTTACGTCGGTCCAGGGCGAGCCGGGCAATACGCTGAGATGATAATTCCACACATGCGGCGTGATGTTGTCGACGATGCGCATGCCCGCCGATTTGAGTTGCGGCACCGCGTCGGGCGCCGGCGTTTCGATCAGGTCGACCTGCCCGGCCAGCAGCGCATTGGTTCGCGTCAACGCTTCCGGCATCGGAATCAAAATCAGCTTGTCGACTTTCGGAATCCGCTTCTTGTTCCAGTAATCCTCGTTCTTCGACAATTCGGCGAGTTCGCGCGGCACCAGTTTTGTCAGTTTGAACGGTCCCGTGCCGGAAGGCTGGCTGGCGAACTTGTCCCAGTCCTTGCCGAGCTTGTCGTATTGCGCGGGGCTGGAGACCAGGAACCAGAGCATCTGATACGGGAAGAACGAATCGACGGTTTTGGTGGTGATTTCCACGGTGGAGTCGTCGACCTTGGCATAGCTCGCAACCGACGGCAGACGGGTTTTCACTTGCGCGCTCTGGCGCTTGTCGAATTGCGGTGCCTTGTCGTTCAGCACCTTGTCCAGATTCCAGATCACCGCATCGGCATTGAAGTCGCTGCCGTCGTGGAATTTCACGCCCTGCCGCAGCTTGAATCGCCACTTGGTCTTGTCGTTGTCATCGACTTTCCATTCGGTCGCGAGGCCGGGCACCAGCTTGCCGGGCCGATCCGACACGTCCATTTCCCAGGCGACCAGCGGATCGTAAATCGTATAGGCGCTGAACTGATAGGCGCCGGCGCCCCGATCCGGCTGGCCGGTGGTCAGCGGAATATCCGCCATCGAAATGCCGTACCGCACAATCGTTTCGGCTCGCGCCGCAGGGGCGGGCAGGGCGGCGCCGATGGCAATCGCCGTGACAGCAAGAAGCATCGAATTTCGGGCGCGCATGAACTAAGCTCCATTGGAAAAAGGTAGTCGGCGTACTTCCAGCCAACCACTCAACTTGCAAGGTTGATGCCAGATTGGGCATCTGCGTCTCTTCCTCGTGCGGACCTACAAGGAGTTGCACCGCCAATCACAATGGATGAGTGATTGCCCGCATTGGCACAGCCATTGCATACTGACTGCACAAGAAATAATCACCGAAAGCTGAGAAGGGATTTGCTGCGATGCGTAACGAAAAATCTGGAAAAGGGCGGGCAACGGCGGCGGTTGTGGTGTTGGCAATTGCCTCAGCGGTGGGGCTGCCGCGGATCGCGGGCGCCGAGACCGTGTTGCGCATCGGCATGACCGCCGCCGACATTCCGCGCACGCTGGGCCAGCCCGATCAGGGTTTTGAGGGCAACCGCTTCACCGGCTTGACCATGTATGACGCGCTGACGATGTGGGACCTCTCCTCCGCCGACAAGGCGAGCGTCGTGATCCCCGGGCTCGCGACCGAATGGAAAGTCGATGATGCCGACAAGAAGAAGTGGACGTTCAAGCTTCGCCCCGGCGTCACGTTCCACGACGGTTCGCCGTTCAATGCCGATGCCGTGGTCTGGAATGTCGAGAAAGTGCTCAAGCAGGATGCGCCGCAATTCGATCCGAGCCAGGTCGGCGTGACCGCGTCGCGAATGCCGACGCTGGCTTCGGCCCGCAAGATCGACGACATGACGGTGGAATTGACCACCAAGGAGCCGGATAGCTTCCTGCCGATCAATCTCACCAACCTGTTCATGGCGAGCCCGGCAAAATGGCAGAAGCTGTTCGATGCCGCGGAAGGCGCGGATGCCAAGGCGAAATCGCAAGCCGCCTGGGCCGCGTTCGCGCGTAACGCCTCCGGCACCGGCCCATGGAAAATGGCGAGCTTTACGCCGCGCGAACGGCTCGAACTCGCGAAAAACGAGAATTACTGGGACAAGGCGCGCATTCCAAAGGTCGACAAGATGCTGCTGCTGCCGATGCCCGAGGCGAGCGCCCGCACGGCGGCATTGCTCTCCGGCCAGGTCGACTGGATCGAAGCGCCCTCGCCGGACGCGGTCGCGGAAATCAAGCAGCGCGGTTTCTCGCTTTATACCAATGAGGAGCCGCATGTCTGGCCGTGGCAGTTTTCGCGGGTCGAAGGCTCGCCCTGGAACGATATTCGGGTCCGCAAGGCGGCCAATCTCTGCGTCGATCGCGAGGGCCTCAAGGACGGCTTGCTCGCCGGCCTGATGGTGCCGGCAACCGGCACCTTCGAGCCGGGTCATCCCTGGCGGGGAAAACCGACTTTCGAGATCAAGTATGACAAGCCCGCGGCGCAGAAGCTGATGCAGGAGGCTGGATACGGTCCGAACAAGAGATTGACGGTCAAGACCCAGACCTCGGCGTCGGGCTCCGGCCAGATGCTGCCATTGCCGATGAACGAATATCTGCAGCAGGCGCTGGCCGAATGTTATTTCGATGTCCAGCTCGACGTCATCGAATGGAATACGCTGTTCACGAACTGGCGGCGCGGCGTCAAGGATCCTTCCGCCAACGGCGCCAATGCCACCAACGTGACCTACGCGGCAATGGACCCGTTCTTCGCCCTGGTGCGCTTCCTGCAATCGTCGATGGCGCCGCCGGTCTCGAACAATTGGGGTTATATCAACAATCCCAAATTCGACGAACTGGTGACCAAGGCGCGCCAGACCTTCGACCCGGCCGCCCGCGATGCGGCGCTGGCCGAGCTGCATGCGGCCTCCGTCGACGACGCGGCGTTCCTTTACGTCGCCCATGACGTCGCCCCGCGCGCGATGAGCCCGAAGATCAAGGGCTTCGTGCAGCCGAAGAGCTGGTTCGTGGACTTCTCGCCGATTTCCATGACGCCGTAGCGTTCGCTCAGTCGTCATGGCCGCGCTTCACTTCACCTCTCCCCCTGTGGGAGAGGTCGCCTACGATGCGAAGCATCGAAGGCGGGTGAGGGGTTTCTCTCCGCGGTGACCGACCCCTCATCCGGCTCGAATTCGCTGCGCTCATTCTCGCCACCTTCTCCCACAAGGGGAGAAGGAAGAAGAAAGTAATTCCGTGCTTGCCTATGTTGCCCGTCGCATCGTCTATGTGATCCCGATCGTCATCAGCGTGGCGCTGGTGTGCTTTCTGCTGGTGCACATCACGCCCGGCGATCCCCTGGTGGCAATCCTGCCGGCGGACGCATCGCAGGAGCTGGCAGCGCAATTGCGCATCGCCTACGGTTTTGATCGTCCGCTGCCGATCCAGTTCGGTCTCTGGCTATGGAAAGCGGTCAACGGCGATCTCGGTCATTCCATCGCGACCGGGCGCCCGGTGCTATCGGAAGTCATGCGGGCGGTTGGCAACACCGTCACCCTGGCGATCGCGGCCGCGATGATCGGATTTACCCTTGGATTGCTGTTCGGGCTGATCGCCGGCTATTTCCGCGATAGCTGGATCGACAAGGTTGCTACCTCGATCGCGATCGCCGGCGTCTCGGTGCCGCATTACTGGCTCGGCATGGTGCTGGTGATCATCTTCTCGGTGCAGCTCAACTGGCTGCCTGCGGTCGGCGCCGGTCCCGGCGGCTCCGGCGCATGGGGATGGGACTGGGAGCACATCCGCTATCTGATCCTGCCCGCGATCACCACCTCGGTTATTCCGATGGGGATCGTCACGCGCACCGTGCGCGCGCTGACCGGCGACATCCTGTCACAGGATTTTGTCGAGGCGTTGCGCGCCAAGGGCTTGCGCGAAACCCACGTTTTCCGTCACGTCGTCAAGAACGCCGCGCCGACGGCGATGGCGGTGATGGGGCTGCAATTGGGATACATGCTCGGCGGCTCGATCCTGATCGAAACCGTATTCTCGTGGCCGGGCTCGGGACTGTTGCTCAATTCGGCCATTTTCCAGCGCGATCTGCCGCTGCTGCAGGGCACCATCCTGGTGCTGGCGCTGTTCTTCGTGTTCCTGAACCTGATGGTCGATATCGCGCAGGCCGCGATCGATCCGCGCATCAAGCGGAGCTGAGCCGATGAGTATCAGCCCGATCAGCGCAATATCGGACGCGGCCCTGCAGGCGGCGCCCGCCGACAAGGCGCGCGGCTACTGGACCACGGTCGGACGCCGCATCATTCGCGACAAGGTCAGCATGACCTGCGCCTGCATCCTGATCGCGATTTTTCTTTCCGCATTATGTGCGTCCTGGCTTGGGCTGGCCGATCCCTATCAGGGCTCGATGATCCGCAGACTCCGCCATATCGGAACGCCGAACTATCCGCTCGGCACCGACGAACTCGGCCGCGACATGCTGGCGCGCCTGATCTATGGCGGTCGACTGTCGCTGGTGGTCGGAATTCTTCCCGTGATCTTCGCCTTCGTGATCGGAACCTCGCTCGGCCTCGTCGCCGGCTATGTCGGCGGCAAGATCAACACCGCGATCATGCGCACCGTCGACGTGTTCTACGCGTTTCCCTCGGTCTTGCTGGCGATCGCGATTTCGGGCGCGCTGGGCGCGGGCATCGTCAACTCGATCGTGTCGCTGACGATCGTTTTCGTGCCGCAGATTACCCGCGTGGCCGAGAGCGTCACCACCGGGGTGCGCAACATGGATTTCGTCGAGGCGGCGCGTGCGTCCGGCGCCGGCCCCTTCACCATCATGCGCGTGCACATGCTCGGCAACGTGCTGGGACCGATTTTTGTCTATGCCACCGGATTGATTTCGGTGTCGATGATTTTGGCGGCGGGCCTGTCATTCCTGGGCCTGGGCACCAAACCGCCGGAGCCGGAATGGGGATTGATGCTCAACACCTTGCGAACCGCGATCTATATCAATCCATGGGTGGCGGCCTTGCCCGGCGTCATGATCTTCGCGGTGTCGATCTGCTTCAACCTGCTCAGCGACGGCATGCGCAGCGCCATGGACATACGGAATTGATGCCATGAGCGAGACAGCTGCCTCACTCGATATGCTTGAGCCGGTCGAGGATCGCGGCGGCGCCGCGCAACCGCTGCTGCAGGTCGATGGCTTGACAAAACATTTCCCGGTGCGCGGCGACCTCTTCAGCAAGCGCAAGACGGTGCGCGCGGTGGATGACGTGTCGTTCTCGATCGCCAAGGGCGAAACGGTCGGGATCGTCGGCGAATCCGGCTGCGGCAAGTCGACCACCGCGCGGCTGTTGATGCACCTGATGAAGCGCGACGCCGGGGATATCATCTATGACGGCATGCAGGTCGGGCGTGCTTTGTCGCTTCGCGAGCTTCGCCGCTGCATGCAGATGGTGTTTCAGGACAGCTATGCCTCGCTCAATCCGCGCCTGACGATAGAGGAATCGATCGCGTTCGGCCCGAAGGTCCACGGCATGGCCGATATGGCTGCGCGCACGCTGGCGCGCGAGCTGCTCGGGAAAGTGGGCCTGCGGCCGGAAACCTTTGCCAATCGCTATCCGCACGAGATTTCCGGCGGCCAGCGTCAGCGCGTCAACATTGCGCGCGCGCTGGCCTTGTCGCCGCGACTGGTGATTCTCGACGAGGCGGTATCGGCGCTGGACAAGTCGGTCGAAGCACAGGTGCTCAACCTGCTGGTCGATCTCAAGCGCGAGTTCGGACTGACCTATCTGTTCATCAGCCACGATCTCAATGTGGTGCGCTACATTTCCGACCGGGTGCTGGTGATGTATCTCGGCGAAGTGGTCGAGCTTGGGCCGGTGGATCGGGTGTGGGACGCGCCGGCGCATCCCTATACGCGGGCGCTGCTGGCGGCGATGCCGTCTTCCGATCCCGACAACCGGACCGAGACGCCGCCGATATCGGGCGATCCGCCCAATCCGATCGACCCGCCTTCGGGTTGCCGGTTTCACACCCGATGTCCGTTCGCGGAGCCGCTCTGCGCAAATGCAACGCCAAAACTGACCGCCATCGATAGCATGGGTCACGAGGCGGCGTGCTATATGGCGATACCAGGCTCGGGCCACAGCCTCGCGCCGGCAAAAGGAGCGGACGCGGCATGACGAGACCTACAGCGAAAGAAATCAAGGCGACGGCTGACATTGCCGGCGTGCCGGTGAGCAATGAGGTTGCAGAGCGCATCGCCAATTCAATTGGTCCGGCGTTCGAAGGGTTTGCAGCCGTCGCCGGCACGCTGCCGTTCGATCTGGAACCCGCGACGTTTATTCTGGTCCAGCAGGCAGCCAGGACCACCGATAAAAAGGCCGCGCAATGAACACCGAGCCGGCCTTGATGTCGTTGACGTCAGTCGCAAAGGCGATCGCCGAAAAGCGCGTCTCCTCGCGCGAGGTAACGCAATCCTGTCTCGACAGGATCGCCCAGTGGCAGCCCCGCCTCAATGCGTTCATGGCGATCGAAGCAGAAGCGGCGCTGGCGGCGGCCGATGCAGCCGACGGCGCGCTGGCGAAGGGCGGCAGGCGCGGCGCCCTGCACGGCGTGCCGCTGGCGCACAAGGACATGTATTACGAGGCCGGCAAGGTGGTCACTTGCGGCTCGAAAATCCGGCGCGATTTCGTCGCCAGGACGACCTCGACCGCCCTGCAGCGGCTGAAGGATGCCGGCACGATCCGGCTGGGCTCGTTGCAGATGGCCGAATTCGCCTATGGGCCGACCGGCCACAACTCCCATTACGGACCGGTGCATAATCCGTGGGGCCTCGATCGCATCACCGGCGGCTCGTCGTCGGGATCGGGCGCAGCGGTCGCGGCAAGGCTGACCTTTGCGGCGTTGGGATCGGATACCGGCGGGTCGATCCGGATGCCCGCGCATTTCTGTGGCGTGACCGGATTGAAAACGACCTATGGCCGGATCAGCCGTGCCGGCGCGATGCCGTTGTCGCAGTCGCTCGACACCGTCGGGCCGCTGGCGCGCACGGTCGAGGATTGCGCATTGCTGCTCGGCCTGATGGCGGGCGCGGACCCGGAAGATCCCACCGCGATCGCCGGACCGGTCCCGGACTACACGGCCGCGGCGCGGGAGCCGATCAAGGGCCTCACGATCGGCGTGCCCACCGCTTTTTACGTCGACGACCTCGATCCGGAGGTCGCGCGTATTCTCGACGAAACCGTTGCGGCCTTGAAGCGTGAGGGCGCCGATATCGTCCAGGTCGAACTTCCCGACCAGCGCCAGCTCACCGCCAGCTGTCAGCTGGTTCTCGCCGTCGAAGCGGCTGCCTTTCACAAGCGCTGGCTGATCGAGCGCCCGCAGGATTACGGACCGCAGGTGCTGATGCGGTTGCAGAACGGGCTTGCCATCCCCGGCGTGACCTATCTTGAAGCGATGCGCTGGCGCGGTTCGGCGTTATCAGCGCACCTCGCCGCCGTCGCCGGTGTCGATGCCGTGATCGCGCCGGTGGCGCCGGTCGCAGCTCCGACCATTGCCGAGAGCGATGTCGGCAACAGTCCCGACGCCGAATCCGTGATCCAGCGGCTGACGCGGTTTACCCGGCCGATCAATTATCTCGGTCTGCCGTCGCTTTCGATTCCGGCAGGTTTCACCCGCGGCGGCCTTCCGGTCGGGATGCAGCTGATCGGCCGTTCGTTCGACGAAGCCATGCTGTTGCGGATCGGGGCTGCGTTCCAGCGCGTCACCGATTTTCACCAAAGGGTGCCGAAGTCAGCATGACCCATCTCGTCGAGATACGTAACCTCAATATTCGCTTCACCGGCGAGCGCACCGTCTACGCCGTGAACGATCTCTCGCTTTCGCTCGGCGACGGCGAAGTGCTCGGCCTGCTCGGCAAATCCGGTTCCGGCAAGAGCGTCACCTTGCGCGCGCTGATGCGGCTATTGCCGAAGAAGCGCACGCAAATCTCGGGGAGCGTTCAGGTTCTGGGCCGCGACGTGCTGGCGCTCGATGATGAAGAGCTGTCGGCATTTCGCGGCCAGACCGTCTCGATGATCTTTCAGGAGCCGGCGCTCGCACTCGATCCGGTCTACACCATCGGCCAGCAGATTTCCGAGACCGTGATGCGTCACGAAGGAAAAAGCCAGACCGAGGCGCGTGCGCGCGCGCTGGAAATGCTGGAGGTGGTGCGCATTCCCTCGGCCAGACGCCGGCTCGATGCCTATCCGCACGAAATGTCCGGTGGCATGCGCCAGCGCGCCATGATCGCGCTGGCGCTCGCCTGCAAGCCGAAAATCCTTCTCGCCGACGAGCCGACCACGGCGCTGGATGCCACCGTGCAAATCCAGATCCTGCTGCTGTTGCGCGAGCTGCAGCGCGAGTTCGGCATGTCCGTCATCTTCGTCACCCACGATATCGGCGTCGCGATCGAAATCTGCGACCGTGTCGCCGTGATGTATGCGGGCCAGATCGTCGAGCAGGGCACGTTAAGCCAGATTGTGCGTTCACCCATGCATCCCTACGCGCGCGGGTTGCTGGCCTCCACGGTCCACGGCGCCAAGCGAGGCCAGCGGCTGGGGACGATCCCGGGGACGCCGCCCTCGCTCGACAGGGCGCCGAGCCATTGCTCGTTTGCGCCGCGCTGCGCCTTTGCGGAAGCCCGCTGTATCGAGCAGCTGCCGCCCAACGTGCAGGTGGGACCGGACCGAATCGCAAGGTGCATCCTGGCGGAACGCGCCGAAGCCGTTGCCGCCATCTAACTGAAAGCAAATGCGTCAGCCGCCGAGGCCCGGGTCGGCCCAGCGCTCGATCTGGGAAGGCGCAACGATCTGTTGGTGCGGATTAAGCGTGCCGGCGCTCGCCGGCCAGCCTTTCGCCAGAATCTGCATGGCGAACAATTTCGCGTCGATCTCGGATTTGAACGTCCGGGTTGATCGGACCGCGCCGAAGCCGCCGTCGTCCGGTTTCAAAGGTTTTTGCGGCTCAAAGGCCACATACCAGATATCGGGTTGTGCCATGGTTGCATAACGCCGCCGGCGAATGAAAGTTTCGTCCGTCAATGCCGAAGCTTCGGCTCGTCGCAAAGCGCCAGGTCCGCATCACGAGTTCCTGCAGATTGGAATAGTCACATCAGGTGATTATGGATAGGTTTGAAGGCGGCGCGGTGGATCGCCTGCGAACAGGGGGGAACTTCAAATGCAACTATCCAATGAAAGCCTTCTCGTCATTCTATTCGTTGGCCTGGTCGCAGGCTGGCTGGCCGGGAAGATCGTGCGCGGCACCGGCTTTGGGATCATCGGGGATATTCTCGTCGGCATCGCCGGCGCGCTGATCGCCAGTCTCTTGTTTCCAAGGCTCGGCATTGCCATCGGAACCGGGATCGTGCGCGAGATCATCTATTCCGCGATCGGCGCCGTCATACTCTTGCTGATCGTAGGCCTCATTCGAGGCCGGGGCCGTTGGTGAGATCGGCAAATCCCGAACCTGGCTAGCTGGCGCGGTCGACGGCATCCACGATCCATCGCCGCAGCGCGGCGATCCGCCGGTCACGCGCCTGCTCGGTGCGCGACACCAGATAGATCGTCTCGGTGGGACTGCTGTCGAGATCAAAGGGAGCGACCAGCTTCTTGCCGAATCCTGGCCGCGCCTTGATCAAAGGGGCCATTGCGAGCGTGACGCCGAGGCCCTGCTCGGCGGCCTCCAGCATCGCCGGGACGCTATCGAGCCAAAGCTGACCGCGCGCGGTCATTTCCGAAATCCCGGCCGCTTTGAGCCAGAGCGGCCAGGCGCGCGGCTGCGACGTCAGGTGGATCAGGACCTGGCGGGACAAATCCTCCGGCCTGCGCAGGCCGCCTTTGATCAGCGCAGGCGCGCAGACCGGCAAGCCCCTGACCTCGATCAGCGGCTCGAATTTGAGGCCGGTCGAATGCTCGCGGCCATAGCGGATGGCGACATCGACGGGTGAGCTGTTGAAGTCGGCATATTGATGGGTGGCTTCGACGCGCAGAATCAGTCCGGGATTGCGCCGTTTGAAATCCGCCAGCGCCGGGATCAGCACCGTGCTGGTGAAGAAGGGCAGCGCGCTGATCCAAAGCTCGTCGCCGCGGTCGCGCCGATGCCGCAGCATCTCGCGCCCGGCTTGCTGCAGCGCTGCCAGCGCGCTTGAGACTTTCGCGAGATAGCGCTCGCCGTCCGCGGTCAATCGCACCGAGCGCGCGCCGCGAACAAAAAGCTTCACGCCGAACTGCGCCTCCAATCCGCGAATTTGATGGCTGATCGCGGATGGACTGAGCGCCAGATCGCGCGCGGCGCGCCGAAAACTCAGTTGCGAAGCGGCGCGCTCGAAGGCGAGCAGCGCGGTCAGCGGAGGGATCGCCCGCAGCGGCAAGTCCGGCATGGCGGAATGATGAATATTACTCATCTCAGGTGATGAAATACCCTTTGTTATGGCAATTCTCATCATTCAATTTGTGCCAGCACTCCAATATTTCTCACCTAAAGGACATTTCCCCTGGCCATTTTCGAACCGCTCGCCGCGCCAAACTGCTGGCAGCCCTCGGCCCTGGCGGCCGGGCCATTCGCGGGCCTGCAGGGCGGCGCGGTCGCGAGCCTGCTGACGGCCGAAGTCGAAGCCCTGGCCGGCGCACGAAAATGGGGCACGGCCGTCTCGGCCACGGCCTGGTTCCTGCGGCCGACGCCGATGGCAAGCTTGCGAACCCAGCTTGCCGTTCTGACCGAAGGCGGCCGCGTCAGCGTCGTGGACAACACGCTGTGGCCCGACGACGAAGAACAGCCTTGCGCCACCGTGCGGGTGACGCTGTCGCGCGAGCGCGCGGTCGGCTTGCCGGAATCTGTCGACACACTTGGCGATGCGCTCGACCCGACACGGTTTCCGCTGCGAACCCCACGGGCCGGCCATGGCGGCCCTTGGTTCATGGACGCCATGGAGGCGCGCGTGGGCGATGACGTCGCCTGGTTTCGCCTCAACCATCGCGTCATCGACGGCGCCGGCCCGCTGGCTTGCGTGCTTGGCCCGGCGGATTGGACCCATGGCATTACGCGCCCGTTCCAGAATGTCGTCGCCGATCCCAATCCCAACCTCACGGTCCAGCTGTTCAGGCAGCCGTTCGGCGAGTGGGTTGGCATTCGCGCGCAAACCCGCTGGCAAGCTGCCACCGGGGTTGGAATCGGAAGCGGGACATTGCTCGACCTGCGCGGTGAGATCGGCCGTGTCTCGATGTCCGTCGTCCTGGTGCCGTTTCCGAAGCCCGCGGCGGCGGCAAGCTAGCCGCTGCGGCGGTTGCTCTTCCAAGCGACCGCCCATCCCGGCCGTGCCCCGCTTGCTGGGCCTGCGTTTCATGACAGGCCCGCGGCGGCTGTCCCGCCCGGGGTTTGGTTCCATTTTCCGCGTCCAGGCGAGGGCGATGAGGCTGCGGTGGGCGTTTAGGTTAACCCCACTTCAATGGACGCTAGCTATAAAAATCGGTAAGATGAGGCCTCGCGTACCTTCGTGTATCAGGGGGGCGCCCACCTTTCGCGAAGAGATCAGGATTGATGGCAGCCGTTCCCGGTGTCCGGCGTTCCGAACTCGGTGATGCGCTGCGCGCCTGCCGCAGTGCGTTCATTGGCGTCGGCGCCATGAGTTGCATGATCAACCTGCTCTATCTGACCGGGTCGATCTTCATGCTGGAGATCTACGACCGGGTGCTCCCGAGCCGGAGCGTACCGACGCTGGTCGGTTTGGTCATTCTCGCCGGCGGATTGTACATCGCCCAAGGCTTCCTCGACCTGATCCGGGGACGAATCCTGGGCCGTATCGGAACCTCGCTCGACGAAGCCCTCAACAACCGGGTGTTCGAAACCATTGTGCGCCTGCCGCTGATGGTCGGCGGTCGCAACGAGGGCCTTCAGCCGCTGCGCGATCTGGACAATGTGCGTTCGTTCCTCGGCAGCATGGGCCCGGGCGCGTTCTTTGATCTGCCGTGGCTGCCGTTCTATCTGGCGATCTGTTTCGCGTTCCACGTCCTGATCGGCCTGACGGCGCTGGTCGGCGCCATCATCCTGGTCGCCCTCACCCTCGTCACCGAGTTCATGTCGCGCGCGCCGGCGCGGGAGGCGATGGGCCTGGCGGCGCGCCGCAACGATCTGGCCGCCAGCAGCCGGCGCAACGCCGAGGTGCTGGTCGCGATGGGAATGTCCGGGCGCCTGACCAAGCGCTGGAGCGAGGCCAACGAGAACTATCTTGCGGGCAATCAGCGCGCCAGCGACGTCGCCGGAGGCCTCGGCGCGATCGCCAAGGTCATGCGCATGACCCTGCAATCGGCGGTGCTTGCCGTCGGCGCCTATCTGGTGATCCATCAGGAGGCGACCGCGGGCATTATCATCGCGGGCTCGATCCTGACCGCGCGGGCGCTGGCGCCGGTCGATCTGGCGATCGCCCATTGGAAAGGCTTCGTTGCCGCGCGCCAGAGCTGGCACCGTCTCAACCGGCTGCTCGAACTCGCTGCCCGCGCAAGCCGCGCCGACATTGCTGCAGAGCCCCTCGAGCCGCCTGTCGGTCGAGGGTGTCAGCATCGTGCCGCCGGGCGATCAGAAGGTTATTGTTCAGGACGTGACGTTCGCGCTTGTGGCCGGAAACGGATTGGGAGTCATAGGGCCAAGCGGATCGGGCAAGTCTTCGCTGATCCGCGCGCTGGTCGGCGTTTGGCAGCCGTTCCGCGGCAAGGTGCGGCTCGATGGCGCGGCGCTCGATCAGTGGGCCTCCGATGTGCTCGGGCGTTATGTCGGTTATCTGCCGCAGGATGTCGAACTGTTCGCCGGCAGCGTGGCCCAGAATATTTGCCGTTTCGATCCGGACGCCGGCTCCGACACCATCATCGCCGCCGCGAAGGAGGCGGGCGTCCACGAGATGATCATCAAGATGCGCGACGGCTACGACACCCAGATCGGCGAGCAGGGCACTGCGCTGTCGGCCGGTCAGGCGCAACGCGTGGCATTGGCGAGGGCGCTCTACGGCAATCCGTTCCTCATCGTCCTCGACGAGCCGAACTCCAATCTCGATACCGAGGGAGACGAGGCGTTGACCCGGGCGGTTCGCGCGGCGCGCGAGCGCGGCGCCATCGTGGTGGTCGTCGCACACCGGCCGATCGGGATCGAGGCCGTCGATCAGCTGCTGGTGTTGAAGGACGGCCGCATGCAGGCGTTCGGCCCCAAGGAAACCGTTTTGGGGCAGGTGCTGCAGCGGGTTGCGCCGCCCAGTCCCATCAAGATCGTATCCGACGGAGGCGTTGCCAAATCATGAGCGGCAGCGAAAAGAAGGGATCGCTGCAGTCGATACGGCTGCACTTGGTCATCGGCCTCACGGTGGTCGTCATTCTTGCCGGCGGGCTTGGCGGCTGGGCATCGACGGCGCAGATCTCGGGGGCGTTGATCGCGCCGGGATCGGTCGTCGTCGAATCCAACGTGAAAAAAGTGCAGCATCCGACCGGCGGCGTGGTCGGCGAGGTGCGCGCGCGCGATGGCGATCTCGTCAAGGCCGGCGACGTTGTGGTGCGGCTCGATGACACCGTCACCAAGGCGAGCCTTGCGATCGTCACCAAAAACCTCGACGGCTTGTGGGCGCGGGCGGCGCGGTTGGAGGCCGAACAACGGGGCCTCGACAACATCGTATTTCCTCAGATGCTGCTCTCTCGTGCCGATGACCCCGATGTCAAGGCGGTCATCGCGAGCGAAACCAAGCTGTTCGAGGTTCGTGTCAATGGAAGGGCCGGACAAAAGGCGCAACTGCGCGAGCGGGTCACGCAACTCGACGAGGAGATTGCCGGTCTGGCGGCGCAGGAGAAGGCGAAAGACAGGGAAATTGCGCTGGTGGAGAAGGAACTGGTCGGCGTTCGCCAGCTCTACGACCAGCATCTGGTGCAGATTTCACGGCTGACGGTGCTGGAGCGCGACGCGGCCCGGCTGGCCGGCGAGCGGGCGCAGTACATTGCATCGAGGGCGCAGGCCAAGGGCAAGATCACCGAGACCGAACTGCAGATCATTCAGGTCGACAAGGACATGATCAGCGAGGTCTCCAAGGATCTGCGCGAGACCAACGACAAGATCGGCGAATTCGTCGAGCGCAAGGTCACGGCCGAAGACCAGTTGCGGCGGGTCGACATCCGCGCGCCGCAGGACGGCATGGTGCTGCAGTCGACGGTCCATACCGTGGGCGGGGTGATCACCGCCGGCGACGCCATCATGATGATCGTGCCGCAGGCCGACGACCTCCAGGTCGAGGCCAAGGTCAATCCGCAGGACATCGACAAATTGCAGATCGGCCAGAAGACGCTGCTGCGGCTGTCGGCGTTCAACCAGCGCACCACGCCGGAACTGAACGGCGTCGTTACCCGCGTCTCGCCCGACGTCACGACCGACCAGCGCACCGGGCAAAGCTATTACACGATCCGTGTCTCGATGCCGCCCGAGGAGATCGCGCGTCTTGGCGACGTCAAGCTGATCCCCGGCATGCCGGTCGAAGCCTTCGTGCAGACCGGCGACCGCACCATGCTGTCCTACCTGATCAAGCCGCTGCACGACCAGTTGATGCGCGCGTTCCGCGAGAGGTAACGGCGCCACAACGTCGTCCGTGCGAAGGCAGGGACCCATAACCACAGGCCTGAGTGGTTACGCGAAAGTCGTACAAGTGGACTAATCTTCGTTGATGGCATCCCATGCGCCGTCAGCCCTTTTGAGCAGGCAGCACCGTTCGCTTAGAGCTTGCATCTCGTGTAGTTCAGGCTCATTCCCGAAATCTCGGGAAATGACCGGGAAATGTTGTTGTCGTCGATGATTTTCAGGCTGAATCGGAGATCCTGAGTCATGACGCTCGACGCGCAAGCTGCGGAGAGCTCCAGGCTATCGCCCTCCTGCTTCCTGGATTTGATCGTGCAGGTCCCGGTTTTTCCTCTGATCCGGTCGCCATCGACGATGAAACCTGAACCGAAGAGCTCGGAAAACTCTGCATACTGGACTCCATTATCCTTCTTTGTGAAGACCTGGTTGCATAGATCGGCCTGTGTCGCCCATGCGCCGGTAAGTTCGATCGCCCGCGCTTCGGCGACGGAAAGGACGCTTGAGCCCAACATGATGGCTGCGCCAACTAATCGGAACGCTCTGGACATGGTCACTTCTCCAAAATTCAAAGGCATAATTTGAACGCTTGCCCTGCTTGATCGGTGGCCGGCTTCTTAGGCTCTAATACCAGGGACTTCAGGAAAGAACGATCGGTTGTAGACGAATGAACAAGGCATGCACAAGCACGATCGTGCCAGCCTGTCGTCAGCCGGGCGGCATCAGAGCGATCGGAGGCTTGCGCCTGCTCCGCCGTGCGGCGGGTTTACGCTGTCATTGGCGGCGCAAACGACGATGCGCGAGGCTCGACCGGCCGCGCGGTTTGATTTGGGTCAAGGGTTGCCCGGACAAGGCGTGATCCGTACTTGAATCCAAAACATGGGAGAAAGCCAATGTTCAGGTTGATCGCTGTTGCTGCTTTTGCCTTGGCCGTCGCAACGTCGGCGCAGGCCATGTCGCCCGCGCCGCTTCATCAGCCGGACGGCATGACCACGCAAGTCGCCTTCTTCTGCGGACCGGGCAGGACATTGGTTCGTGGTGTCTGCATGTCCAGAATCGCCAGACGCCAAATTCGCAGGTGTGCGGTGTGGGGCGCAGGGCACGTTTGCCGTCGGTGGTATTGAGACGCCACCGAACCGGCCGGGAGGAAGAATGCGGCATTCAAGCGCGCAGCGCGTGGGATCGGTTGAGCGCTTGCGATACCCATCACCTCGACGTCCGATCGTTTGTCGGGCGTGCGGCTCCAGCGCGCCGATATGAAGCCTGACCGGGACACGCAGCCAAAGGCGCACCGCGCCCTATCGGCGCTCGCGCGCGGCGCGCCACTCCAGGAACTCGTCGAAGAGCTTTTTGCGGGCTTCCACCGAGGCGGGCACCGCCTCGCGTCGCTCCGTCAGAAACCGCTTGAACTCTTTGACATTTGTCCGGCGAGGAAGATCTGCGGCAGATCCGCTGCCTGCGACAACTATCGCGAGGCCTAATCCCGTCAGAAGCGCTCCGACACGTTTAAGCGCAACAAGTGAGCACATTGCCGAACATTCGTTTCCATCGAAGAATTGAGAGTTGGCGGGTACGCCACTTTGCTCCTAAATCGAAACTGTCAGACTACGGTAAATTGTTTCTTAAGGATTTGTTTGGCGCGCGCGGTGGCTCGGGGATGGAAACGAGCATTTGATGATCCCATAGCGTTGCCACGCGGCCGCCATCTCGAAACGCTCGAGCACGCCGGCAACTCCATCACGAAGCTTCCGAGGGCCGAGCATGAGGCGGCTGCGGAGCGGCAGGAAACGTTGATCCTGGTTGCGACGTCAGGCGGGCCGACAATGCTTGCTCGCATTCGGCGTCATGCGCGCGCTAAACCGCCACGTCGAGCGGGTGTTCAATCCAGACAGGAAGGACCATCATTGGGGGGCGGCGCAATCGATGACGAAATGAGGAAAGCCCATGACCAGCTTCGCACCATCTGGCGTCATGACTCAATCGATTTTGGCCACGTTTAGCCCAAGCGAGCGAATACCTTCATAAACTCGCGCCGTCGCAAGCTCCCCCCGAAGAACACGCTTGCACAAAGGGAGCCTAGCACTTTGCGGCAAGGCGGTTGGGCGACAAATAGCCCCAGCCTGTCCCAGACAACCGATCAAGGCCAAGACCCGGTTTGGGTCAATCGCGTCATTCTATAAGCAGACAATTCGGAGCCGGTTCTCATTCGCAATTTGCCAATTTGCAGGCAAACTTTGCGGAAGTGCCTTCAGGAGAAGCTCATCAAAAATCAGCGCCAAGGTCACACGCTACAGCCGCTGCCGACCGCCTGGCCACGCGGTCAGGCGCGGGATCCAACGCGGCACATTGATGCGGAACGCTTCGTATTCCGCCCCGAATGACTTTTTGAGCGTCGGCTCTTCGTAGCCCACGACAAACAGGTGGCAGACAAGGCAGAAGAGCGCGCCGTAGGCGAACAGCCGCCAATCGCCGAACAGGACCGCCTGGCCGAAAATGACGGCGGCGACCGCCACGTAGATTGGATTGCGCACATAGCGATAGAGGCCCGTAACGACGAGGAGTTGGGTCGGGGCGATGGGCGCCGGCGTACCGAGCCCCTGCAGCGCGAAACGTGCGAATGAATTCACGAGCCCGGCTACGCCGGCAAGTATCAGCGCGGCGCCGACGAAGCGCGTGAACTCGACGCCGAGAAACGACAACCGGAACTCCCAGCGCGAAATCCACCACGGGACCAACCCGGCCAGCACGCAGGGCACGAACACGAAGAAGATCGCGGTGCCGATGACGGCGGCGGTTCTACGCATGGACACGATCCGTTCCTTGCTATTCTAGGCGCTCCGCACGGGGGCGCGTCAGGTCGACCCTAGGGCCATTCGCTATAGAAACCCGATGTCCGAGCTATGTTCGCTCTTCCCCTGATAGCGACCGAAGAGCGGTCATCGCGGGAGGCCCGGTTCGCGCCAATATCGGAACTGGCGTCGTCATTGGCTGCGTGAAGTGTCCCCGAAAAGAATTGTCGGCGGCCTCCAACATTTTCAGCACGAGCGTCTCTGGCTCATCGCTCCGGCAATTGCGATGCAATCGTCGTTAGCCCTCGTCGATCTCGCCAATATGATGTTGGGCGTAGAGCTCAAGGCCAAGCTTGGCGACGAGGTCGATTTGGGTTTCAAGGAAGTCGATATGATGTTCCTCGTCGTGCATCAGTTCCTCAAAGAGGCCGCGCGTCACATAGTCCTTCACACCGTGGCAGTGGGTTGCCGCTTCTTCGTAAAGCGCCCGCGCTTCCGTTTCGGCCCGCAAATCGCGGTCAAGCACCTCCTTCACCGTTTGACCGATACGAAGGGATTCGAGGGTTTGCATGTTGGGATTGCCATCGAGGAATATGATGCGCTCGATGAGCTTGTCGGCATGCTGCATTTCCTCGATGGACTCCTTTCGCCATTGCTTTGCCAGCACTTTGTAACCCCAATTGTCCAACAGGCGATAATGCAGCCAGTATTGATTCACCGCGGTAAGCTCGTGGCGTAGCGCCTTGTTTAGGTAGTCGATAACTTTGGGGTTACCTTTCATGAAATCACTCCCGGTTGCCGATTCGCCGCCGATGCGTAGCGTGGACAGTGCCAATTCATTCGATCGCCCGGTCGGCCATAGCCAGCGTTCCGGCTCATTGAGCTGCGGCGAATGCTACCTTGCGACTCACGCGATTCGAATGGCTGGAGTCCACGAACTAAGGACGACAGCGTTCATTCCGGCATGACCGGTATCGCCGGCCGCTATGCGCGAGCTGCGAGTGGCAACGCCGCCACCGACCAAAATCACGAACTCGCGCCGCCGCATTAGCCGTCCCCAGAGCCTCAGGGCACGCTTGTGCAATCACTAAGAATAGCACTTTGCGACCGGGCGGCGAGTGGGAAATGGCGCACAATCAGGCTTAGATGATAACTAGGCCCTAGGTCCGCTCCGGGTCCATTCTCGACCGAATTGAGCTGCCCGCGTCATATCCGGTTTACCCCGGCACCTCAAACTCAGACATCGCTTGATGCAGCCGGCACCTCTCGCGAAGCAAGACGTGGATGGCCGGGTCAAGCCCGGCGGGGATGGAAGCGAGCGTTTGACGATCCCATCGCCGTCGCGACAGGTCGCGTCGCCTGACGGCGCGGCATCGAGGGACCCGGCTGATGTCCGGTTTTGGGGGCAGAGCAGAAGTAGCGTGGAAGCGCTGCCACTTGCGAGTTTGACCCATTTCGGACCTGGGCAATCGCCGCACATCGGAACCACAACCGTGCTACAAGAACAATTCGATTTCCCCGAGCTCCAGGGGAGCATTTTGAGTAGCGAGCACGTAGAGCGACGAGATGGATGATCGAACCGTGCGGGTGGCGCTGGAGCGCCATTGGGATGCTTCGGACGCGAGCGATTTCAAGGTCGAGCATGAAATCTACCGCGAAGATGCTGTGCTTGATTATCCGCAATCGGGTGAGCGGATCCGCGGTCGACACAACATTCAAGAGAGCCGACGGCTCCAGCCAAACAAGAAGCGTTTTACCGTCCGGCGAATTATCGGCAGCGGCGATCTCTGGGTCACTGAATTCGTACTTAGCTATGACGGCATACCGTCTTACGCGGTGAGCATCATGGAATTCCGCGAAGGACTGGTGGCCAACGAAACGCAATATTTCGCCGATCGGTTTGACCCTGCACCCTCGCGTGCGCATCTTGTTGAGCGAATGGGCGAAATCACGTCTCTGAATGCAACGCGCGACCGCGCGTAGCACTTGGATAGACGGCCGTCCATGAGTAGACACCACTTCCGTTCATGGACCCAAAGCGGAAGTCAAACCATGCGACTTGTACTCGTTTGCTTTCGGCCGCTATGTTCGGGTTATGACTTGCTCCGTTCTTCTGGACCTCGACGGCACCTTGATTGATTCGCAGCCCGGCATTCTTGCAAGCTGCCTTGCTGCATTGCGCGCCCTTGGACATGAATGCGGATGAAACCCTCGACATACGACGCGCTATCGGGCCACCGCTCGAAGACCTGATGCAGGCTCTGCTGCAGCCATATGGAGACGGCAGAGTTGGTGAAGCAGTAGCGGCCTATCGTCAACACTACGGTGAAAGTGGGCTTCTCGGAAGCGAGCCTTATCCGGGAGTTGCCAGGTCCCTTGAAGAGATGAAACGGGCCGGATTGGGAATCTATCTAGCGACGTCGAAGCGGGCGACTTTCGCGAGCCGGATTCTGGAGCATCTGGAGTTTGCCACATACTTCGACGGCATCTATGGCTCAGTGCCGGGCGGCGAGCTGGATCACAAGCCTGAACTGCTCGCCTATATTTTGTCTAGGCATGATATCTCGCCTTCCCGCAGTCTGATGGTCGGGGACCGCAGGCATGACATTTCCGGGGCTCATGCTGTCGGAATGCGCGGTCTTGGCGTGCTGTGGGGTTATGGCACGCGAGACGAACTTGAAACTGCTGGCGCAGATCAGCTGGTGGAATCCGCTGCTGATCTCGCACCGACGGTTCTCTCGATGATCTAAGGGAAATCCGCGTGCTGGACCGGCCCTGCGGCAGCGGGCTGCGGTTAATTTCCGAATTTCCGAAATTTTGCTTGCGCCTGACCCAAATCAGTAATATACGTTGGCCGTCCTGTCCCGAAAGAGGGGCGTTGCGCACGTCATCAACGCGGGGCGGGATGCGGTGGACGCGGTTGGCGCACTTGACGAATGGTGCTGACGCGGACGGCGAAGTCGTGTGGTTCTGACGCCCCAATCGTTGGCGTCAAGTCTGCGATAAGAAGCGCAGATGACGGTGTCAAAAAGCGTGGTCACCGGGGAGAGCGCGAAGTAAGCCGTAAAACCATTGCGCGGGGAATGCCGGGCTGATTCCGGTGAACCTGTGGTGACTATGCTCGTGTGTTTGTTTTTATCACACACGAGGCTGCGGGTGCATTGGGCACCCGGCATTCCCTGCGCCCTCTGATTTCTGGGCGGACGGTTTTTTGCAAAACCTCGGGCGCACCGCGCCGCGAGATCGCGAAAGTGTGTCTTGAAGATTCAGCGCGACAGATTCTGCAGCAGCAGATCAAGCGCGGTGGAGGCGAACACATGCATGTTGGCGAGCCGGTCGGCGCCGCCGGTCTCAAGGGTGATCGCGGACTCTTGCGGACCTGCGACCGCCATGCAGCAATGGCCGGCGGCGTCGCCATAGCGGTTGCCGGTCGGCCCGGTCGCGCCGGTTTCCGACAGACCCCAATCGCTCGAAAAGCGCTGGCGGATCTGGCCCGCGAGCAACTTTGCATAAGCTTCCGAAGCCGAACGAATCCCTTTCATCGCCTCATCCGGGATGTCCATGAGGATCCGCCGCGCGTCGCGGGTATAGACCACCGCCGAGCCGAGAAAATAGGCCGAGGCGCCGGGCACCGCGAGCAGGCTTGCGGAAATCAGGCCGCCGGTGGAGGATTCGGCGACCGCGACGGTCTGGCGCCGCTCAATCAGCCTCGCCGCAATTTTCTCGGCGATTGCAACCAGGTCTTTCATCTGTTCTCAACTCCTGCGGAAGAATCTTCTGAACGATGGCCGCCTGGTCTCGGGCTTGTCGGCGAGCGAGTGATAGACCACGCGAATGAAGTTCCTGCTCTCCAATTCGGTGGATGCCCATTTCGCATCGAGATCCGCGAACGGTTTTGCCGCCACCACCTCGTCCTCGCTTTTCCCGTCCTTGACCAGTTTTGCCATCCGCTCGCGCGCGGTGACCAGCATGGCCCGGTATTCCATCAGCGCCGTCCGGTCGGCAAGCGGCCCATGTCCCGGAACGATCCGGGTCCCGGCGTTCGCCAGCTTGAGATAGGCCTCAGTGGCGGCGATCATGCCATTGATATGTCCGCCATTGGCGAAATCGATATTGGGATAACGGCCATTGATGAAGGTATCGCCGGTCGACAACACGTTGGCGGTCTTGAACCAGACATAGGTGTCACCGTCAGTATGCGCATTCGCAATGTGCTTGAGGTCGGCGACGCGGCCGCTGAGCCTGATCTTGGAGAAGTTGGTATAGGTGTCGGACGGCAGTGCAGCTTGAGGCGCCGGTGGGATCTTGGCTCCGGTCAGTCCATTGGTGGTGCCCGCCGCGAGCCGGTTCCTGACGTTGACTTGCGAGACGATGGTGACGCCGTCCTTGGCGAAGGCCTCGTTTCCGCCGGTGTGATCGTCATGATAGTGCGTGTTGATGAGATATTTGATCGGCTGTTTCGAGATGGCTTCGATAGCGGCCTTGATCCTGTCATGCAGCGGCGCGTACTGGCTGTCCACCATTATGATCCCGTCTTTCGCCACCGCCACGGTGATATTTCCACCCTCGCCTTGCAGCATGTAGCAGTTGTCGCCGAGATGGATGGTCTTGATCTCGACCTTCGAGAGATCTGCCGGATGCGGCGGCGACGCCGCCGGCGGTTGTGCGAATACCGGCCCGGACAACGCAATCATGGTTGCCGCAACGGCCATCCTGCCCTTGTCCATTTCGACCCCCCGCGGCGATTTTTCAGATGTCCTACCACACCATTGCATTGCTGCCGACTCGGGATCGAAAGGCTCCGCCGATGGACGGCCGAGCCGGCGCGCCATATGCTGTCTTGAACCAGCGCGCAGACGCCGCGAGCAAGAGGAAACAGGATCATGACGTCACCGATCGCGGGCGGCGTGGATTGCGATCTGCATCCTGCCGTTCCTCACCTGACCAGCCTGTTGCCCTATCTCAACGATTATTGGCGCGACCAGGTAACGACGCGCGGAATGACCGATCTGGTGTCGCAATCCTATCCACCGAATTCGCCGATCTCTTCGCGGCCGGACTGGCGGCCGGCGCAGGGCAAACCGGGATCAAGTCTCGAAGACATGCAGGCGCAGGCGCTCGACCGGTTTGGCGTCGGCTACGGCATCTGCAATCCGCTTTACGGTGTGCAGATGGTATTTTCGGAGGATATGGCGGACGCGTTTTGCCGCGCGCTGAACGACTGGCTGGTCAGGGAATGGCTCGACAGGGATACCCGGCTGCGCGGCTCGATCGTGATCCCGGTGCAGAGCATCGAGAAATCGGTCATCGAGATCGAGCGCTGCGCCAGGGACAAGCGTTTCGTTCAGGTCCTGATGCTGGTGATGGGCGACATGCCGCTGGGAAAACGCGCCTACTGGCCGATCTACGCGGCCGCCGAGCGGCTGGGCCTGCCGATCGGCATCCATGCCGGCAGCAATTATCATAATCCGCCGACCTCGGTCGGCTGGGGGTCCTATCACATCGAGGATTATGTGGCCCAGGCGCAGGCTTTTCAGACCCAGTTGACCAGCCTGATCGTCGAAGGCGTCTTCGCCCGGCATCCGAACCTGAAGATGGTGATGCTGGAGTCCGGCTTCACCTGGCTGCCGTCCTATCTGTGGCGGTTGCATAAATTCTGGCGCGGCATCCGCATGGAAACCCCATGGGTGGATCGCGCGCCGCTGGAAATTGTGCGCAGCAACATCCGGTTTTCGCTACAGCCGATCGATGCGCCGCCGGATCCGGCGACATTAAATCGCCTGTTCGAGCATATGCAGTCGGATGAATTGCTCTTATTCTCGACCGATTATCCGCACTGGCAATTCGACGGCGATGCGGTTCTGCCGGAGGGGATATCGACCGATCTCGTGCGCAAGATCATGATCGATAACCCGCACGCGACCTACGGTCGTCTGGGACAGTCGGCGCTCAAGGAGACCACGCCATGAACGTGCAGTTCCGCGACCGTGCCGAACCGGCGTCGTCCGTTGGCGTGAAGACGGCGATCGCCGATTGCGATATCCATCCGGCGCGTGCGACCAAGACCGAGTTGTATCCGTATCTCGCAAAACGCTGGCACGAACATCTCGAGACCTACGACAAGCATCAGTATCAGGGCATGATGGAAGGCCCGCCCTATCCGAAGGCGCAGCCGAACGCGTCGCGCCGCGACGCCTATCCGCCGGAAGGCGGACCGCAGGGTTCGTCGCTGTCGTTCATGCAGCAGCAGCATCTCGATCCGAACAATGTCGTACTGGGCGTTCTCAATCCGCTCGCCAGCGGGCAGGGCATCCGCAATCACGAACTCAGCGCGGCGCTCTGCTCCGCGATCAACGACTGGCAGATCGAGAAATGGACCAGCAAGGATTCGCGCCTCAAGGGCTCTGTCGTGGTCGGCAACGAGGACGGCCTGACGGCGGCCAAGGAAATCCGCAAGCGCGCCGGCGACAGGAATTTCGTCCAGGTGCTGCTGCTCAGCCGCAACGTCGAGCCGCTCGGCCAGCGCCGCTACTGGCCGATTTATGAGGCCGCGGAGGAGGTCGGACTTCCGATCGGCGTGCATGCCTTTGGCTTCGGCGGCAATCCGATCACGGCATCGGGCTGGCCGAGCTTCTACATCGAGGAGATGGTCGGCCATTCGCAGTGCCAGCAGACCGCGCTCGCCAGCATCGTGCTCGAGGGCGTGTTGGAGCGGCACAAGAAACTCAAGATGGTCATGATCGAGGCCGGCTTTGGCTGGGCGCCGTCGCTGTCGTGGCGGCTCGACAAGTGCTGGCAGCGGCTGAAGAGCGAGGTGCCGCATGTCAAACGCCCGCCGTCGGAATATATCCGCGACCACGTCTATTGGACCACGCAGCCGATGGAAGATCCCGAGCGTCGCGATCATCTGTTCGAGGTGATCGAATGGGTCGGCTGGGACAAGCTATTGTTCGCGACCGACTATCCGCATTGGGACTATGACGATCCGTCGCGGGTGCTGCCGGCCGGCGTCAGCGACGCCAACCGCGAGGCGTTTTATCTGAACAATGCGCGAAGCTTTACGGACCTAGCGTAGCATGATCCGAAAAAGTGGGAACCGGTTTTTCGAAAAGATCATGCGCCAGAGAATAGAATGACCCGGCATGTCATCGCCCCGGTGGATGAATTGCCGCCGGGCACCCGCAAATTCCTCACCATCGGCGAGCGGCCGATCGCGATCTTCAACATCAAGGGCGAGTTTTTCGGCCTGTTGAATCGCTGCCCGCATCAGGGCGCGGCGCTGTGCGAAGGCCCGCTGATCGGGCTCGCGCAATCGTCCGATCCCGGCGAGATCGAATACACAAGATTAGGCGAAATCATCCGCTGCCCCTGGCACGGCTGGGAATTCGATATCCGCACCGGTCAATCCTATTGCGATCCGAAGCGGTTCCGGGCGAAAGCCTATCCGGTCAATGTCGAGCCGGGCGCGAGCGTGGTGAAGGGGCCGTATGTCGCGGAGACCATCGCGGTCTCCGTGGAAAGCGACTACGTGGTGGTGGATTTGTGAGTGCCGTCATCCGAGGAGCGCGCGATAGCGCGCGTCTCGAAGGATGCGCAGGTTTCACCCTTCGAGACGCGGCCAAGTGGCCGCTCCTCAGGGTGAGGACCATTCACTCAATCAGCGTCTGCCCCACCATCCGCCGCTCCCTCGCATAGCGCACCAGCGCGGCGTAGCGATAGATGCCGTGCACGAACTTGCCGTAGGGCATGGTGATGAAGAGCGCAAACACCACGCCGAGATGCAGCGCCAGCAATGGCCCCATCGCAGGCGTGTCGCGCCACAGCAGGAGCGCGATGCCGGTGAGGCTGGTCAGGAACAGCATGAGGATGAACGCGACATCCATGCCGGTGCGCGCTTGGTCGACCAGCGCGGGATCGCGTTTCCATCTTTCCGCCAGCAGGCCCGCGGGTCCGATCAGAAGGCCGATGCCGCCCAGCGTGCCCAGCACCACGGGCAGGTCCCACCATGGATAGGGCGCCTCGCGCGCGAAGAGGTAATGATACAGCGTCGCCACGACAGTCGAGGCAAAACACAGCAGGAAGCCGTAGAACGTGAAGTGATGATAGATCTTGCGCAGGTCGCTCGGCCGCTCGTCCTCGTTGACGCAGCCGGCACCGCCGCCATCCAGATAGCGCAGTTGGCCGGCGTCCTTGATCGCCTGCCAAAACGATCCCGGATCGGCAAGCATGCCGACCGGCTCGCCGATATCGCGCCAGAACGCGCGTACGCCCATCGCCAACGCCAGAATCGCATAGAGGAACGCCGCGCCGAACAGCGCCACCATCGCCTTGTGCGGCATCAATTTGTAAAACGCACCCGGTCCGGTGTGCACGCCGAACAGAACCTGCCGGTCGTTGAAAGCGGCAAAGCCGATGATGAACGCCGCCACGCTCAAAGCCGCGATCAGACTGATGGCGAGGCCATTGCGCGCGAACACGCCCGAAAAGGCCTGCGGCCAGGCATAGGCGGCGTAGGATTCGGCGCGGGCAATGGCAAACGTCTTCGGCACATTGACGTTGAATTCATGCGGCGGCGAGAACTGGCAGTCGGTATAACAGGCGCCGCAGGCATGGCAGAGATTGGCGAGATAATTGAGATCGCCGTCGGAAAACGATCGGCGCATTTCCATCGCCGGAAAAACCGCGCAAAGCCCCTCGCAATAGCGGCACGCATTGCAGACCGTCATCAGCCGGTCGGCCTCCTCGAGGATGCTAGTTCCGTGCATGTTGCGCCGCTTCCCGTCCCGCGATCCGGCCGAATACGCTGCCGATGGTCATGCCGATGCCGGCCGCGTAACCCTTGCCCAGCACATTGCCGGCCATGATCTCGCCGGCGGCGAACATGTTGGCGGCGGGCCTGCCGTCCTTCATCAGCATGCGCGCCTGCCTGTTCACGCGGGTGCCCAGATAGGTGAAGGTGATGCCGGGCCGCACCGGATAGGCGTAATAAGGCGGCGTCTCGATCCGCCGCGCCCAATGGCTCTTGGGCGGCGTCAACCCTTCGGTGCGGCAATCGTCGAGGAGGGTGTGATCGAAGGTGCCGGGCTTAACCGCGGCATTGAAATCGGCGACGGTCTTTTCCAGCGCGGCCGGATCGAGTTCGAATTTGGCGGCCAGTTCCGCGATCGAGCCGGCCTCGATCGGCGGGAACAGCGTCGGCATAAAACTGTTGCGCGAGCTCGCGTCGAAGATGATGTAGGCGATCTGGTCCGGCTGCGCCGCCACCAGCCGGCCCCAGATCGCGTAGCGCTTCGGCCAGATATCCTCGCCTTCGTCGTAAAAACGCATTGCGTATTTGTTGACGACGATGCCGAACACCACGGAGTCGTGCCGCGTAATGATGCCGCCGTCGAATTTCGGCGCGCGGGCGTCGATCGCGACCGCGTGGCATTGCGTGGGATCGCCGACCTCCTGCACGCCCTTGTTGAGCAGCAGCTTGAGTATCGAGCCGCGATTGTAAGGCGTGCCGCGGATCAGGAAATTATCGGCGGCCTCGCCCCAGTATTCCCTGAGCCATTCGATGTTGGCCTCAAAGCCGCCGGCGGCCGCAACCAGCGTCGAGGCGGTAACGCTTGCGCGGCCGTTGCCGCGTTTCAGGCCTGCGGAGAGAAACATGCCGCCGTCGATCTGGAGATCGAGCACTTCGGCGTCGTAAAGAATTTCGACCCCGAGCTGCTCGGCGGTGAGATAGAGCGCATTCAGCATGGCCCGGCCGCCGCCCAGAAAGAATGAATTGGTCCGCCCCAGGCTCAGCGTGCCCCCCAGCGACGGCTGCCAGCGCACGCCCTGCTCGACGATCCAGTCCAGGATGTCCTTCGATTCCCTGATCATCAAGCGCGCGAGTTCTTCGTCGGTCTGGCCGCCGGTGACGCGCAGCAAGTCTTCCCAGAATTCCTGCTCGGTATAGGGTCCAGTGAGAATGTCGGTCGCTGCGTCGTGGGCGCAGCGCATATTGCGGGTGTGGCGGGTATTGCCGCCCCGATAGAATTTCGGCGCGCCTTCCAGCACCAATACCGACGCGCCGGCGCGGCGCGCGCTGATCGCGGCGCACAGCGCGGCATTGCCGCCGCCGATCACCAGCACGTCGAATTTACGAGTCAGATCGACCATGCGGTGGTGTTATCTTGTTTGCATCGAAATCAAAACCGCCGGCGCCGGGCGGGCTGCGTGTCCGGAACCTGTTCGGGCTTTCCCTGCACCGAGGCGAGCAGCCATTGCCGAAAGGCCTCGAGCTTCGGCGGTTCCGCCCTCGCCTCAGGCGAGACAAGATAGAATCCCGCGTCTGCCGGCAGGGTGACCTTGAACGGAACCACAAGGCGGCCCTTGGCGATGTCGGCCTCGACATAGGATGTCCGGCCGATCGCAACGCCGATGCCGTCGATCGCGGCCTGCACGGTCATGAAGCTGAGATCGAACGTGACGCCTGGATGCCTTGAGATATGGGTCGGCAAGCCTGCTGCGGTCAGCCACAGCCGCCAATCGTCTTCCGTCCCGCCACTGGTATGAAGCAACACCTGGTCCGCCAGATCCTCCGGGCGCCGCAGCGGCTTGTCGCCGGTCAGCAAGGCGGGGCTGCAGACCGGAAACAGCTGATCCGCCATTATCCAATCGGCACGCAGGCCCGGCCAATTGCCGCGGCCATAGCGGATGGCGGCATCGACATCGCCGCCCTTGAAGTCGACAAGGCTGGCCGACGTTGTGATGTGGACGTCGATGTCGGGATGCGCTTCCTGGAACGCGGACAGCCGCGGCAGCAGCCATTTTGCGGCCAGCGACGCCAGTGTCGAGACCGTCAGCACATGGTCGTCGTCTTTGCGCAGCACCCGGTCGGTCGCGAGCCGCAGATCGTTGAACGCGGCGCGGACGCCGGGCAGATAATCCTTGGCTTCCGCCGTCAATGCCAGCGCGCGGTTCTGCCGGATGAACAGGCGAATCCCGAGTTCCTGCTCCAGCCGTTTGATCTGATGGCTGATCGCGGTCTGGGTGACGTTCAGCTCGGAAGCCGCCTGCGTGAAGCTCAAATGCCGGGCGGCGGCCTCGAACGCGCGCAATCCATTGAGCGAGGGCAGCCTGGCGGTCATTTTTCGGACCCCATATACATGAGTTTATATCATGCGAGGCGGTACAAATTATCGTTTGTCGAAAGCCCCGATCGCGCCGATATTAACGCCAACAGTTTAGCTTTAGGAGATGAAAATGTCCATTCTTACACACGAATCGATGATAAATCATCATGGTTCCGGCCTTCTGGCAAGGATCAGCGAAACCCTGCACGTCTGGCGGCAGCGTCAGCGCGAGCGGCATCTGTTGGCCGAATTGAGCGACCGCGACCTGCATGACGTCGGACTTTCCTGGAGCGACGTCGCTCTCGAGGCCGAAAAGCCGTTTTGGCGGGCTTAATGAGCAGCCAGGCCGGCGCCGCCTCTTGAGGGGGACGTCGGCCATCGTCTTTTCAGAACCAATGGGAGCCTTCCGATGCTTGCGCTTCGATTGAACGACCTCCGGCAGCACTCCGATATTCTGCGCTTGCGCGGCGGCAGGTCGTTGACGGTTCGTTTTGTCGAACCGCGCGACGCGGAGGGCTTGCAGGGTTACTTCCGCTCGCTCTCGGTTCGCTCCCGCTACAACCGCTTCCTTGGCGCCATGAGCGAACTGCCGCGAACCCTGCTTGATCATTTCATCCATGTCGGCGAGGACGACCGCTTCAGCGTGGTCGCCACCATGCTGGTCGACGGCATTGAGACGGTCGTTGGCGAAGCCCGCTACGCGTTCGAGCCCGACACGGCAAGCTTCGAGTTCGGCCTGTCGATCGATGACCGCTGGCAAGGCCAGGGCATCGGTCAGGCGTTGCTGCGGAATCTGGAATGCCGTGCCGCCGCATTCGGTGCGAAGCGGCTGTTCGGCGATACCCTGCGCTCCAACGCCGCCATGATCGGCCTTGCCCGCAAGTCCGGCTTTGCCTTTCTGCAGAGCCCCGGCGACTGGAAGCTGGTGCGCTTCGAAAAGCACATCGACGTCGCGCCACAGGAAATTCCCTGCGCCAGCTGGCGGCTGGCGGCCGACCAAATCGCGCATCACGCCGCGGCTTGAAAACTTAGAGCATTTTTGAATCGGACAATGCCGCATCACCTTTCCTGATGAGCGGTGACGCCGCCGCGTCTCGAAGGAATAGCGTGCGTCTCCGTCAATTTCGTCATTGCGAGGAGCAACGCGACGAAGCAATCCAGCTTTCTTTGCCTGGAAGACACGGATTGCTTGGCGGGTGGCTGTCATCGGGCCCGCGTTCGCGCGACCCGTTGGCCCGCTATGACGGGAACCGATGAGGGAACGTTTATCGGTTCTTGTCTCAGAATTTCTCCACCCACGGCCGCAATTCGATTTCCCAGGTCCAGGCGCTGCGCGGCTGCTGCAGCACGCTCCAATAGCTAAAGGCAATGGCATCGGGATCGAGCATCGAATCCGGCCTGTCGGCAGGCTCGGAGCGCGCGGCGCTGCGGATGCCGCCGTCGATAACGAAATGCGCGACGTGAATGCCCTGCGGCGACAATTCCCGCGCCATGCTCTGGGCAAGGCCGCGCAGCGCGAACTTGCCCATCGCGAACGGCGCCGATTGCGCATAGCCCTTGACGCTCGCGGAAGCGCCGGTGAACAGGATCGCGCCGTGCTTGTTGGGCAGCATTCGTGTCGCGGCCTGCTGCGCCACCAGAAAACCGCCGAACGCGCTGACCGCGATCGCCTGCGCGACATCGGCGGGCACGAGATCGACGAACGGTCCGCGCTCCCTTCCGCTGGCGTTGTAGACAACCACGTCAGGCACCCCGATCTCGCGTTCGACCAGCCCGAACAGGCGCTCGACGTCGTCGGGCTCGCTGGCGTTGCAGGCAAAGGCGCGCGCGCCGGTCTCGGTGCAGAGCGCGCCGAGCTTTTCGATGTGGCGTGCGGCCAGGGCGACGCGAATGCCTTCGCGGGCGAACAGGCGCGCGAGCGATGCACTGAGGCCTGCGCCGGCGCCGACAATCAGGGCGATCTTGTATTTCGGGATTTCCATGGGCGTTTTCCTCAACTATGGGAACAGGGTCTTCAGCCGCGCAATCCGGCAAGGCAACCGGCCGCTTCCAGCACAGGATCGAGCGCGGCCTTGTCGGCAACGGCGGCATATCGGGCGCGCAGCATGCCGAGCGATCGCGCGTGATATTTTTGCGGCTTCTGGGTCCAGATCTTGTCGCCGAGCGCGACGCTGAATTCCTCTTGGCTTTCGGCTAGCGCCTTCTGGTTGGCGCAGGTCCACGGCATGAATTGCCTTCCGACCTGCCTGGTCAGGATCGGCATCAGCGTTGGCTCCAGCGTCGACCAGCCCTCAAACGCACCTTCAGCCTTCGGCCAGAGCATGCGGTGCACCCAATCGAGCACACGCGGCGCGCCGCCTTCGATCAAGGCGCCGGCGGTCGGGTCCCTCCACATTTGATAAATCTGTCCCCAGAGACCGAAATCGCCAAAGGCTGGGCGACCGCCGAACAGATAGGGCCTGCTCGCGAGATGGTTGTCCAATAGTCCCAGCATCTCGAGAAAGCCGGCCTCGATCTGCGGCGCGGTCACCGCGTTGGAACCCACGAACCAGACCCGGTCCACCATGCGGGCGCGAACTTGCCTGCCGAACGCCTCATGCTCCTGCTCGCTGGCCTTCGGCCCGCGCATTCGCGCGATGCGCCCCGCAGAGCTGATCTGGTCGACATCGCGCGCCCAGCGGTAGTGGAACATCCATTTGTTGCCCCACTCGTCACCAAACTCCTCGATCAGTGCCGAGATGAAGTTGGTCACGGGGTCATCGGGATGGATCGAGGGCTCCGGATAAAGCTTCTCCAACTGATCGATGATCGGTGTCGAGTCTTGAATGCCTTTTCCCTCCGGCGTTACCACCAACGGGATAATCGGCATCCTGGCATGTTCCTCGTATTCCGCCTGGCTGTCGGCGTTTCGCAGAATCCATTGATGCGGAATGGCTTTGTAGCGAAAATAGGAGCGCACTTTTACCGAGTAGGGCGACATCTCGGCGCCGAGGATGCGATAGCCGTCCGCCATGGGATTGTCCTCCGATTCAAGTTTCTTGACGGCTTGTCGCCCGTTTTATCCAGGAATGATCTATATCATCTAAAACACAGGGTGGAACGAACAAGGGCATGGCTGAGGTTGGCGAATTGCTTGTCGCGGCGTAGGCTTGAGCCGGCAATAAGTCCTGATTGAAGGACATCACAAATTTCGGGGAGGATCTAATGAAGGCTGCCGTCCTGCATGAAGTCAACAAGCCGCTGGTGATCGAGGACGTCAGCCTGCCAAAGCCCGGCCCGCGCGAGGTGTTGATCCGCACCGCGGTCGCCGGGCTCTGTCACTCCGATCTGCATTTCATGGAAGGGCTCTATCCGCATCCGCTGCCGGCCGTGCTCGGCCACGAATTGGCCGGCGTGGTCGAGCAGGTCGGCTCCGACGTCACTTATGTGAAACCCGGCGATCATGTCGTGACCTGCCTGTCGGTGTTCTGCGGCACCTGCGACAACTGCACGACGGGGAGGCCGGTGCTGTGCACCGATACCACGGTGAAGATGCTGCCGGGCGCATCCAACCGGCTATCCTGGGCGCGTTCCGAGAAATTGAATCAGTTTCTCAACCTGTCGTCGTTCGCCGAGCAGATGCTGGTACACGAGAATGCCATCGTCAAAATCCGCAAGGACATGCCGCTGGAGCTTGCCGCGCTGATCGGTTGCGGCGTCATCACCGGCTACGGCGCGGTGGTCAACACCGCAAAAGTCGCGCCCGGCGAGAGCGTGGTGGTGATCGGCTGCGGCGGCGTCGGCATGGCCGCGATCAACGGCGCGCAGATCGCCGGCGCCGGCCGCGTCATCGCGGTCGATACCAATCCCGCAAAACTTCAACTGGCGACCAAGCTTGGCGCAACCGACATCGTCGACCCGCAAAATGGCGACGTGGTGCAGCAGGTGCGCGAACTCACGGGTGGCGGCGTGCATCACTCGTTCGAAGTGCTCGGCCGCAAGGAGACCGCGGAGCAGGCGTTCGCGATGCTGGCGCCCGGCGGCACCGCGACCATCGTCGGCATGATCCCGTTCGGCCAGAAGATCGAGCTGCACGGCTTTGATTTCCTGCGCGAACGAAAAATCCAGGGATCGTCGATGGGCTCGAACCATTTCCGCGTCGACATGCCGCGGCTCATCGAGTTCTACATGCGCGGCAAGCTGCACCTCGAGGACTGGATCTCGGCGAAACTGAAACTGTCCGAGATCAACGAGGGCTTTGCCGCCATGAAAGCCGGCAAGACCGTGCGCAGCGTCATCGTGTTTGATGCGTAGATTCGTCATTCTGGGGCGCGAGTGGAACGAGCGAACCCGGAATCCAGAGGTTGTCGGTACGAGATTCCGGGTTCGCGCTGACGCGCGCCCCGGAATGACGTTATGGACTACCGCGACACATGCGCCGATACCGCAAGCCAGCGGCCGTTTTGCCGCGCCCAGCAGTCGGTATAGCGTCCCGAAGCAGGCTGCCCGTCCGGTGTCGTATAGGTGGTGCGGGCGTGAATGATCGCAAAATCGCCCATCACGCGAATCTTGACGTCATGCGCCTCGAGATTTTTGATCGTCACCGGCACCGCGGTCTGCTTGAGAAATCCGGCGCGGTCGACCAGCGACTTGTCGGGGTTGGAACAATAGAAGTCCTCGGCGAGAATTTCGTCGAACCGCTTGACGTCGGAATTCTGCACCGAGGCGACGTAGTCGCGATTGAGCCGTGTCAGTTCGTCGATGTCCTTGCTCATGGTCCGTCCTTTCTCGTCATTCCGGGGCGCGCCTCAGCGCGAACCCGGAATCTCGTGCCATTAACTTCTGGATTCCGGGTTCGAGGCTTCGCCTCGCCCCGGAATGACGAAACGTCAGTCATCAAACATCGGCGGTGGAACGAAGCCGCCGAATTCACGCTCGATCAGTTCGGCCAGACGCAGAGGCGTGCGGTCTTCCAGCCATGGGCCGACGAGCTGCACGCCGACCGGCAGGCCTTGCGAAAGTCCGAGCGGGATCGCGGTGGCCGGCAGGCCGGGTAGCGTAGCGATGCCGGGCCATGCCAGCTGATCCGGGTAGGCGTAGTCTTTGCCGTCGATGTTGATGCGGCGCGTTTCCTGCTCCGGGGACTGATCGTGCGGATAGGCCGGCGTCGGCATCACGGGGCAGATCACCGCATCGAAATTCTTGAACAGCTCGCGCCATTGCGCCCGCAGCCGCGCACGAGCACCATCGTCGAACAGCCAGGTGCGGTGACTGAGCATCATGCCGCGCAGACGCTCGGCGGCCAAACTCTTGTCGTCAGGGGTCAAATTGGCAGCCCGGCCTGCGCGTCCGCGATGATATCCGGTGCAAAGAACGCCCCGAGAAACGACATCAGCATCCGCATGTAGAGCCGCGATGTCTCCGCGAAATCAGGCAATAACGGGCTTTGTCGCATGACGCTGACCCCCGATTTGGCGAGACTGCCTGCCAGCTTCTCGATCGCGTCCCGGATTTCCTTGTTGGCAGGCAATATCGGGTCGCTCTCGATCACCAGCACGCGAAAACTCTTGAGTTCATTGTGGCGCGGCGGCGGCAGCGCCAGTCTGTACCCGACGCCGGCCTCCAGCGGATCGGGTCCCGCGATCACGTCGAGCAGCAGCGAGAGATCGGCAGCCGAGCGCGCCATCGGCCCGATCACGGCCATATCGCGGTCGAGCGGCAGCGGCGGAAACGGCGGCGGCGTATGGCCGCGCGATGGCACCATATTGAAGGTCGGCTTGTGGGCATAGACGCCGCAATGAAACGCCGGCACGCGCAGCGAGCCGCCGATATCGGAGCCAAGCGAGAGCGGTCCGTAGCCCGCGGCGAGCGCCGCCGCCGATCCGCCGGAGGAGCCGCCGGGCGTGCGGCCGAGATCGAACGGATTGTTGGTGGTGCCGTAGATCTCGTTGTAGCTCTGCCAGTCGGCGAGCCCGACCGGCACATTGGTCTTGGCGATGATCACGCCGCCCGCAGCCTTGACGCGGGATATCGCCAGCGCGTCTTCGGGTGGGACAAAATCCTTCTGCGGCGGAAAGCCCCAGGTCGTGGGCAGCCCGGCGACGTTGTAGGATTCCTTCACCGTCAAGGGAATGCCGAGCAGCGGCTTAGTCTCGCCGCGCGCGCGGGCGGCGTCGGCGGCGCGGGCGGCTTCGCAGGCCGCGTTCGAAATCGCGAACGCAAATCGCATTGATTTTGCCGTCGTGACGCTCGATACGTGCGATCGCGTCCTGCGCCAGCTCGACCGCGGAGACTTCCTTCGCCGCAAGGGCTGTCGACAGTTCGGCCGCGGTCTTGAAGCTCCATTGCGATTTGGCCAAGACGTCTCTCCTGCCTTTGTTGGCGCGTTTGCCCGAGATGATGCTCCGTTCCGGCGACGGCCGCTAGACCGCTATTGCCGTCGGGGGCTACCGCGGCGGCATACACTGCATGATGCCGTTGAATTAGAAAATCTGAAACGGGTGCCTACGCCGCGCCGATCAAGATGCCGACCGCGAGCACGATGGCGCCGCCGAGCACGATCTGGAACACCGCCTGCAGGAACGGCGTGTCCATGTATCGCGCGCGAATGTAGGCGATGGCCCATAGTTCGAAGAACACGACAATGCCTGCAATGGCGGTCGCGATCCAGAACGCGTTGGGCCATGTGTCGGGAACCAGATAGGGCATGGTGTGGCCGAGACCGCCGACCGTCGTCATCAGCCCGCAGGTCAATCCGCGCAGCCAGGGCGAGCCGCGTCCGGTCAACGATCCGTCGTCGGACAGCGCTTCGGCAAAGCCCATGCTGATGCCGGCGCCGATCGAGGCGGCGAGGCCGACCAGGAATGTCTGCCAGTTGTGATGGGTTGCAAACGCCGCCGCGAACAGCGGCGCCAGCGTCGACACCGATCCGTCCATCAATCCGGCAAGACCCGGCTGCACATATTGCAGGACGAACACGCGCCGGCGCGTCTTGTCCTCTTCCTCGCGCACGTCCGGGCTGAGGATCTGGTCGGTCAGCCTTGCCGCCACGTTCTCGTGGCCTTTTTCGGCTTCCGCGAGATCGCCGAGCAGCCTGCGGACGCCGACATCCTGGGTTCGCTCGGCGGCCTTGACATAGAATCGCTCGGCTTCGAACTCCATCGTCGCGGCTTCCTTGCGGATGGTGTCGAGCGACAGGTTCTTCGTCAGCCAGATCGGGCGGCGGCGCAAAAATCCCCGCACATTATCCCTTCGGATGGGGGGTAAGTTTTTGCCGAAGCGCTGCTCGTACATTTCCAGCAGCATGTGGCGATGGCCTTTTTCCTCCTCGGCCATTTCCTCGAATATCTTGGCCGATTCCGGATAACGCTCCGCGAGGTCTTCCGCGAAGCTCATGTAGATGCGGCTGTCTTCCTCTTCCGCGGAGATCGCAACCGCCAGCACTTCGCGCTCGGTCAAATCGGCGAAATTCTTCATCAGGGCATTCCTAAATTACGATTTAGAATGGTTCTAAATATATAGGGGCTCGATTGGACAGGGTCAAATCGATCGCGCGGCGGCGCAAAAGCCGCCCGCCCGCCTCTTTGCGTCATTAGTCTAGCGATTTCGCATTTGGAACCGTTGCGGCTGACGCCCGCGCGATCGCGGGCCCATTGTCAGGCTGCGCGTTCTGCCGCCTGCTTGAAGAACTGCAGCAGCAGGCGGGTAACCTCTTGCGGCTGCTCCTGCTGCACCCAGTGGCCGGCGCCGTCGACCAGATGACAGCCGATCATCTGCGTGCATGCGCTTGACTGCATCGCCTCGAACACGCCGGGGCGCTGATAGGTGCCCCAATCCTGCCTGCCCGAGATGAAGCAGGAGGGCACGTCGATGGTGCGGCCCGAAAATGTTTCGAGTTCGCGGTGAATGCACCCGAGGTGCCGCAGCGATACCATTGCAGCCCGCCCTGGAATCCGGTGCGGGCATATTCGGCGCTGTAGAAGGCGAGCTCGTTGTCGGGCAGCCATTTGTTGGCGGCGATCGCCGCCGCATCAGGCATTTCCTCCGCCACCGTTTCGGCCATGTTCTTCGCAAGATCCATCACATAATAGGTCGGCAATTTTGCCAACTCGCTCGCGGTCCAGGATTTCAGCGGATAGGGCGCGTTGCCTTTCCAGTCCGCGCTCTTGTGATGATAATAGGCGCGCAGGAAATCATGCACGCCTTGCGGCGCATGGTGCATGTCGGCATTGGCTTGCCGCGTCGAGTAGTACCATTGATAGTGCTTGCGCGGACGCGGCAGCGCCGCAAGCTCACGATGCACGGGATCTTCGGCCTTCGGCCTCGGCGGCGCATCTGCGGTATCGAACGGCAGCGGCGGCGGTCCCGCGAACGGCGCGCTCATCAGCGCGACCGATCGAAACACGTCCGGCCGCACCAGCGCGCACCAGGCGGCAACAAAGCTGCCGAAATCATGCCCGACGATGGCGTCGACCGAGCGATAGCCGAACGCCGACACCAGGCCGAGCGCGTCGCGCACCAGATTGAGCAGCCGGAACGAGGCAAGGTCGCCGTCATAGTTTGCGTCCCAGCCGGTGGTGCGGCCATAGCCGCGCTGGTCCGGCGCGATCACGTGATAGCCGGCTTCCGCCAGCGCCGGCATCACCTTGCGCCAGCTGAAGGCAAGTTCGGGAAAGCCGTGCAGCAGCAGCACGCAAGGCCGGCCGCGTGTTTCGTAGCCGGCCTCCAGCACATGCATGCGCAGGCCGTTGATGTTTTCGACGAAGCGCGAGCGGATGCCGGAGGGAAGCGGGATGGCGGGGAGGAAGGATGGCATTTCCTCGTCATGGCCGTGTGATGCACGATAGCTCGTCCTCGCGCTAGAGGTCGCGGCGTCGACTCGTATCTGCCGAGCACGTTGTAAGGACGGTGGGTGCCCGGCACAAGGCCGGGCATGACGAAATCAATCTGCAGATCGGCCTCCACGTCCAGGCGCGCGCGCGTTGCTCGCTTCGCCGGACTGACGCTATTCGCCTACAGCCGCTCCACGATCGTCACATTGGCCATGCCGCCGCCTTCGCACATGGTCTGCAGGCCGTAGCGCTTGTTGCGCTGCTTGAGCGCGTTGACCAGCGTGGTCATCAGCTTGGTGCCGGAGCCGCCGAGCGGATGGCCGAGCGCGATGGCGCCGCCATTGACGTTGAGTTTTGCGGGGTCCGCGCCTGATGTCTTCAGCCACGCCGTCGGCACCGAGGCAAAGGCCTCGTTGACCTCGAACAGGTCGATGTCGTCGATCGACATGCCGGCCTTCTTCAGCGCGCGCTCGGTCGCATGCAGCGGCGCGTCCAGCATGATCACGGGATCGCCGCCCATCATGGTCATGTGATGGATCCGCGCCATCGGCTTGACGCCGAGCGATTTCAGGCCCTTTTCGTTGACCACCATCACGCCGGAGGCGCCGTCGCAGATCTGGCTGGCGCTGGCGGCGGTGAGCTTGCCGTTTTCGGCGATCAGCTTGACGTTTCTGATGCCGTCGAGGCTGACGTCGAAGCGGATGCCTTCGTCGATATTGTGGGTGTCGGTCGAGCCATCGGCGCGGGTGATCTGCAGCGGAATGATCTCGTCCTTGAATTTGCCGCCCTGGGTCGCGGCGATGGCGCGCTGGTGGCTGTTATAGGAAAACTCGTCGAGTTCATCCTTCGACAGGCCGTATTTTTCCGCCATCATCTCGGCGCCGGTGAACTGGCTGAACACGATGTTCGGATAGCGCTTTTCGATGTTCGGGCTCTTGTAGTGACCGAACCCGTTCTTGGCCGGCAATTGTGAGGCAAGTCCCATCGGCACCCGCGTCATCGATTCGACGCCGGCGGCGATGACGCAGTCCATGCTGCCGGACATCACGGCTTGCGCCGCGAAATGCAGCGCCTGCTGCGACGAGCCGCACTGCCGGTCGATCGAGGTGCCGGGCACGCTCTCGGGAAGTCTTGAGGCCATGATGGCGTTGCGCGCGATGTTGTTGGATTGCTCGCCGGCCTGCATCACGCAGCCCATGATCACGTCTTCGATCTGATCGGGAGCGGCACCGGAACGTTCAATCAGCGAATCCAGCACGGAAGCGGCGAGATCCGCCGGATGCCAGCCGGCGAGGCGGCCTCCCTTGCGGCCGCCCGCGGTGCGTGCGGCGGCGACGATATAAGCCTCGGCCATGACTGTTCTCCCTGATGATGATGGGTTGGTGTTTGAATGACAGGTGCGGATTTAAGGGACGCGGCGGGATTTAGTCAATCGATCAATTAACTCTTGAGGTATGCGCCCGCATCGGGTTATCTGCGCCCCGGAATTCCCGGCAAGGCAGGTCATGGGATCAGAATTGAATACCAGCATACCGCCGCGGCCTCAGGCTGCGAGAAATACCACCGCCGAGAAGCTCTTGGTCGCGGCGAGCGAACTGATGATCGAGCGCTCCTCGATCGAGGTGTCCTTGAGCGACATCGCGCAGAAGTCCGGCGTCAACGCCGCGCTGGTGAAATATCACTTCGGCAACAAGGACGGCCTGCTGCTGGCGCTACTGGCGCGGGATGCCGCGACCGAGGTGGCGCATCTCGAATATCTGCTGGCGCAGCCGATCACGCCGACCGCGAAGCTCAAACTGCACATCGCGGGCATCATCAGGGCGTATCACCAATTCCCCTATATGAACCGGCTGATCCACTATCTCCTGCATGAGAGCAGCGCGGAAGCCGCCGACGAAGTCTCGAAATTCTTTGTCGCGCCATTACTGGATTTTCATCGCCGCCTGCTCGCCGAAGGCATCGGCTGCGGCGAATTCCGCGACATCGATCCGGTGCTGTTCTACACCAGCCTGATCGGCGCCTGCGACCATCTGTTTTTCGGCCGCCACGCAATGTCGCGCGCGAGCGGCGTCGGGCCGGTCACCGAGGAAGTCTGCCGCCAATACATCAAGCATATGGAAGCGCTGATTTGCGGCGGCATGCTCACCAAAAACACGGAAAGGGTTGCCACGGCGGCCGAATGACCATCGCTCTGCTTTGACGACTAACAAAAACTGGAAACGCCCAAGGAAAGGTTCTTACCCATGCAGTTGAAAGACGTTGCTGTTCTCATCACCGGCGGCGGCTCCGGTCTCGGCGCCGCCACCGCGCGCGCCATGGCCGCCAAGGGCGCGAAAATCGCCGTGCTCGATCAGAGCAAGGAAAATGCCGAGAAAGTCGCGGCCGAAGTGAAAGGCGTCGCGCTCCACGCCGATGTCACCGACGAGGAGCAGGTCAAGGCGGGGCTCGCCAAGGCCGAAGCCGCCCACGGCATTGCGCGGGTGCTGATGAACTGCGCCGGCATCGGCGGCTCGCAGCGCATCGTCGGCAAGGACGGCGTCTATCCGCTGGCGAAATTCGCGCGCATCATCAACGTCAACCTGATCGGCACCTTCAACTGCTTGCGGCTGTTCGCCGAGCGCCTCGTCACCGCGGAGCCGATCGGCGAAGAGCGCGGCGTCATCATCAACACCGCGAGCGTCGCGGCCTATGAGGGCCAGATCGGCCAGATCGCCTACTCCGCGTCGAAGGGCGGCGTGGTCGGCCTCACGCTGCCGGCGGCGCGCGATCTCGCCAGCCAGAAAATCCGCGTCAACACCATCGCGCCCGGCCTGTTCCTGACGCCGCTGCTGATGGGATTGAACGAGGAAGCGCGCAAGAGCCTCGGCGCACAGGTGCCGCATCCGGCGCGGCTCGGCGATGCTTCCGAATACGGCAACCTCGCCGTCCACATCGTCGAGAATCGCGATGCTGAACGGCGAAACCATCCGGCTCGACGGCGCCATCCGCATGGCGCCGCGGTAGTACACATTCTTTCGTCGTCCCCGCGAAAGCGGGGACCCATACTCCGCGGCGGTTCTTTGGGTCCAGATGACCGATGCCGTCCGTAACGACAAAGGCCGGTGGTTATGGGTCCCGCGTTCGCGGGGACGACGCAGTAAAAAAATTCCCAACACAACCCGAGTAACACGCCATGAATTTTGATTTCTCCGACGAACAAAAACAGCTCCGCGACGAGGCGCGAAAATTCCTCGCCGAAAAATGCCCGCCGAAGGCGGTGCGCACGGTGCTCGACGGCAAGCAGCCGTACGACCGCGAATTGTGGAAGGGCCTCGCCGGCATGGGCTTTCTCGGCGTCGCCATTCCGGAAGCCTACGGCGGCGCGGGTGCGGGGCATCTTGAGCTCTGCGTGATCGCGGAAGAGATGGGCCGCGCGCTGGCGCCGGTGCCGTTTTCCTCCACCGTCTACCTGGCGGCGGAAGCGCTTCTGCTCGCCGGCAGCGATGCGCAGAAGCAGAAATGGCTGCCGCTGATCGCATCGGGCGAGGCGATCGGCACGCTGGCGCTGTTCGAGGGCAAGGGCAATCCGTCGCCGAAGGCAATAAAACTCTCGGCCTCCGGCGGCAGCCTCAATGGCGTGAAGAAGCCGGTGCCTGACGGCGCGATTGCCGATTTTGCCATTGTCGCCGCGCGCACCGGATCGAGCGGGCGCGAAACCGATATCTCGCTGTTCTTGGTGGACATGAAGGCCGAGGGCGTCGAGGCCAAGCCGCTGACCAACGTCGATCCATCGCGGGGACAAGCCGAGCTCACCTTCAAAAATTGCAAGGCCGAGCCGCTCGGCCGCGCCAATGAAGGCTGGAGCATTGTTTCGCAGGTGCTCGACCGCGCCGCGGTGCTGATGGCGTTCGAGCAGGTCGGCGGCGCCGACCGCGCGCTGGAAATGGGCCGCGACTACGCGCTCGATCGTATCGCCTTCGGCCGGCCGATCGGCTCGTTCCAGGCGGTCAAACATATGCTCGCCGACATGTATGTCTCGGCGACGCTGGCGCGTTCGAATTGCTACTACGGCGCCTGGGCGCTCTCGACCAATGCGTCGGAACTGCCGGAGGCCGCGGCCGCCGCGCGGATCAGCGCGACCCAGGCGTTCCAGCATTGCGCCAAGAACAACATCCAGGTCCATGGCGGCATGGGTTTTACCTGGGAATTCGACTGCCACATGTATTACCGGCGCTCCAACGCGACGGCGCTGGCGCTCGGCAGTCTCTCTTATTGGGAAGACGCGCTGATCGACCGCATGCGCAAGCGGAATGCGGCGTAGTTGTTGACGACCGTAGGATGGGTTGAGCGCAGCGAAACCCATCACAACATTGGCATCGCATGATGGGTATCGCTTCGCTCAACCCATCCTACGAAGCAGATGCTGAAGCAAACGCGGCTGAGGATTGATAACATGAACTTCGACGACACCCCGCAGGAAGCCGCGTTCCGCGCCGAGGCCAAGGCCTGGATCGCCGCCAACGCGCCGAAGCAATATGAAGACGAGCTGAAGAAGGCTTCGCTCGGCCGCACCCAGCTCAAGGGCGCCAATATCCTCGACGTGGCAAAAGCCTGGCAGAAGAAGAAGGCGGAAGCCGGCTGGGCCTGCCTGCACTGGCCGAAGGAATATGGCGGCCGCGGCGCGAGCCCGATCGAGCGCGTGATCTGGCAGCAGGAGGAGGGCGCCTTCGGCAAGCTCAGCGCGATGTTCATCATCGGCCATGGCATGTGCGGCCCGACCATGATGGCCTATGCCGGCGAGGAGCAGAAACGAAACTACCTGCCGCCGCTCGCGTCAGGCGAAAAGATCTGGTGCCAGCTGTTTTCCGAGCCCGCCGGGGGATCGGATGTCGCGGGCCTGCGCACGCGCGCGGAGCGAAAGGGCGACGACTGGATCATCAACGGCCAGAAGATCTGGACCTCGGGCGCGCATTATTCCGACTACGGCATTCTTCTGACCCGCACCGATCCCAATGTGCCCAAGCACAAGGGGCTCACCATGTTCTTCCTGGACATGAAAAGCCCGGGCGTCGAGATCAAGCCGATCAGGCAGGCCAACGGCCAGTCCGAATTCAACGAAGTGTATTTCACCGATGTAAAAATCCCCGATGCGCAGCGGCTCGGCGCCGTCAATGACGGCTGGAACGTGTCGCTGACCACGCTGATGAACGAGCGCATGTCGATCGGCGCCGGTGTTTCCACCGGTTTCCCGGAGTTGTTCGAGTTCTGCAACAATCTGATGCTGGAAGATGGCCCCGCGATCGACGATCGCGGCGTGCGCTCGAAACTCGCCAACTGGGCGGTGAAGGCGAGCGGGTTGAAATACACCAGCATGCGCGCGATCTCGGCGCTGTCGAAGGGCGAACGTCCGGGGCCGGAGAATTCGATCGGCAAGCTGGTGGCGGGTTCGATGGTCCAGGATGTCGCAGCTTACGCGCTCGACCTGCAGGGCGCGGCCGGCGTGTTGAGCGGACCTGAGGATGCGGAAGCCGCCGGAAAATTCCAGGCGATGCTGTTGCGCGCGCCGGGAACGCGCGTCGAAGGCGGCACCGACGAGATCATGCGCAACATCATCGCCGAGCGCGTGCTCGGCCTGCCCGGCGATATCCGGGTCGACAAGGATGTTCCGTTCAACGAGATACCGACCAGGGGAAGAGGATAAGACGCGACCTCATCCTGAGGCGCCGCGCGACGCGCGGCGTCTCGAAGGATGGGCCTCATGGTTCGAGACGGCGCAAGCGCGCCTCCTCACGCATGAGGGGAAAGGCCGAGATAACATTTCAAGCTCAAAGGTAATCCGCCATGAATTTCGATGACACCCCGCAGGAAGCCGCGTTCCGCGCCGAGGCCCGCAACTGGATCGACGCCAATGCGCCGAAGCAATTCGAGGCGGAGCTCTCAAAATCCTCGCTCGGTCGCATCAGGCTGCAGAACGAAGAAATCGTCGACGTCGGCAAGGCCTGGCAGAAGAAGAAGGCCGAAGCCGGCTGGGCCTGTCTGCACTGGCCCAAGGAATATGGCGGGCGCGGCGCTACCCCGATCGAGCGTGTGATCTGGCAACAGGAAGAAGGCGTCTACGGCAAGCTGACGCAGCCGTTCCAGATCGGCGAGGGCATGTGCGGGCCGACCGTGATGGCCTATGGCTCTGAGGAGCACAAGCGCCACTATCTGCCAAAGCTCGCCTCCGGCGAACAGATCTGGTGCCAGTTGTTTTCCGAGCCGGCCGGCGGATCGGATGTCGCGGGCCTGCGCACGCGCGCGGAGAAAAAAGGCGACAACTGGATCGTCAACGGCCAGAAGATCTGGACGTCGGGCGCGCATTACTCCGACTACGGCCTGCTGATCACCCGCACCGATCCCAATGTGCCCAAGCACAAGGGATTGACGATGTTCTTCCTCGACATGAAGAGCCCGGGCGTCGAAGTGCGGCCGATCAAGCAGGCCAACGGCATGCAGGAGTTCAACGAGGTCTATTTCACCGACGTCGTGATTCCCGATCATCAGCGTCTCGGCGCGGTCGGCGACGGCTGGAACGTGTCGCTGACCACGCTGATGAACGAGCGGATGTCGATCGGCGCTCGTCTTGCGACCGGTTTTCCCGAGATGTTCGATTTTTGCTCCAATCTGATGACGGACGACGGGCTCGCCATCGACGATCGCGCCACCCGCGCGAAACTCGCCGGCTGGGCGGTGAAGGCGAGCGGGCTGAAATACACCAGCTACCGCGCGATCTCGGCGCTGTCGAAGGGCGAGCGTCCGGGACCGGAGAATTCGATCGGCAAGCTGGTGGCGGGCTCGATGCTGCAGGACATCGCGATGTACGCGATGGATCTTGAAGGCGCGGCCGGCGTTTTCACGGGCGAAGCGGAGCAAGAGGCGCGCGGCCAGTTCCAGCAGATGCTCTTGAGTTCGCCGTCGATGCGCATCGCCGGCGGCACCGACGAAATCCTGCGCAACATCATCGCCGAGCGCGTGCTCGGCCTGCCCGGCGATATCCGCGTCGACAAGGACGTGCCGTTCAACCAGATCCCGACCAAGGGCAGGTAGACCCAACGGACCGCTCCAACAGAGGTAACGACGTTATGGATGCGAAGACCGACACCGCGCCGATCGAGGTCCTGGAAGACCTGCTGGCGTCGCGATTTTCATGCCGCGCGTTCAAGCCGGATCCGGTGCCGCGTGCCACCATCGAGCGCATCCTGGCGGCGGCGCAAAAAACCGCGTCGTGGTGCAACAGCCAGCCGTGGCAATTGGTGATCGCCTCGGGTGCGGCGACCAGGAAATTTCGCGATGTGATGTATGGCGCCGCCTCCAGCGGCAAGCCGAACACCGGGGACTTTCCGTTCCCGCGCGAATATCGCGGCGTCTATCTGCAGCGCCGCCGCGAAAGCGGCTTTCAGCTTTACAACTCGCTCGGCATAGTCAGGGGCGACAAGGCGGCCTACGCCAGGCAGGCGCTGGAAAACTTCAATTTCTTCGGCGCGCCGCACGTTGCGATCGTTCATACCGACGAGGCGCTCGGCGTCTACGGCGCGATCGATTGCGGCGGATATGTCACGAGCTTCATGCTGGCCGCGCAGGCGCTGGGCGTGGCCACGGTGCCGCAGGCGGCGCTGGCGTTTCATTCCGAGGTGGTGCGGAAGCATTTCGGTCTCGGCGATGACCGGAAGGTGGTCTGCGGCATTTCATTCGGGTTCCCCGACCGCGATCACAAGGCCAACAGCTACCGCACCACACGCGCAAGCCTTGCGGACGCGGTGACGTTCGTCGACGAATAGTGACGGCAAGGAAAGCCCCGACCGCTTAAGCGATCGGGGTTTCCATTTTAGCGGAGAGCGTTATCGATCAGTAGATGTAATTGCAGACGTTCACGGTGCGCAGGCGCATGCCGTGGCGGGTCTGAACCCACCGCTGCTGATAGCAATTGCTGACGCCGGTGTTGATATAGAGGCTCGGGCCGACGCTCCAGCCACCATAACCCCAGCCGTGATGAAAGCCATGGGCCGAGGCGGATCCGGGAGCCAGCGCGACAACGCCAAGCGAAGCCGCGGCGATCAGTCCGAGAGTAATCTTGCGAAGCATTATCTTTCTCCAGTCAAATTGGCGCGATGCCGTTGTTGTGTCCCTGCCCGTCTGTCGCAGCGACTTCGCGGCGCGTTCAATGGCGCGATAAACTATTGTGTTTCCGGAGTGTTTCGTGGCGCCAGGCGACGATATCTTGGCGAATGGTCACATGTTAACTCTGGCCTCATCCTGAGAGACTGACCGGAAAAAAGCGATCAATAGAACAAAACGGTTGAAATCGTCATTGCGAGCGCAGCGAAGCAATCCACAGGACGGGCAAAATAGTCCTGGATTGCTTCGTCGCTTCGCTCCTCGCAATGACGTGGAGACTGGCAAGTCTTATCAAAATTTCGGCGGACGCTTTTCCGCATACGCCTTGACGCCTTCCTTGATCTCGACGCTCTGCATGCTGTCGCGATGGCGGCGGTCGGCAGCTTCTTCATCCAGCCTGTTGCGGGCGAACTCGTTGATCGTGCGCTTCATGCCGCGCATCGCCAGCGGCGCGTTGGCGGCGAGAATGCCGGCGAGCTGATCGACCTCCTGGTCGAGCGCCTCGGCCGGCACCATCGCGGTGAGATAGCCGATCCGCAGCATCTCCGCGGCGCCGATCTTTTCCGCGGTCAGGAACAGTCGCTTGGCGTTGTCGACGCCGAGCCGCGCCACATAGCGCGTGATGCCGCTCTTGTAGTAGTGCAGCCCAAGCCGCGCCGCCGGCATGAACATCTCGCAGGTGTCGACGCCGATACGGAAATCGCAGGCCAGCGCCAGGTCGGTCGCGCCGCCATAGACGCCGCCGTTGAGCCGGCAGATCGTCGGTAATCCGAGATCTTCAAGCCGGTTGACGACGATCTCGAATGCCGATCCGGCGGTCTGCTCTTGCGCCCTGGCGTTGCGTTCGGCGATCGAGCCGAGATCGTACCCGCTACTGAAGGCGCGGCCGGTGCCGGTCAGCACCAGAACCCGGAGCGCGGGGTCGGCCTCGATCCGGTCGAACAGTTTCAATAGCGCATCGAGGTCCTCGGGCTGCAGCCGGTTCAAATGCTTCGGCCGGTTGAGACGGATGGTGGCCCGCGCGCCGTTGATGTCGAGCACCGGCGCGCTTGGCGTATCAGTGGCACCGGAGGAATGCCTCTGCATCATTTGTTCTCCAGCGCGCGCCGCTTGGCTTCGGCGTCGATGGTCTGGGCAAGGTCGGGATGCCGCGCCATCAGCATGCGGAAGTCGACGAGATCGAGCACCAGGAGCCTCGACACCCGCGTGGTCGTGATGTTGGCGGAGCGCACATTGTTGCCAAGCAGCGCCATCTCGCCGAAGAACGCGCCTTCGCCCAGCCTCACCTTCTTGCCCGGCAAGTCGACCTCGACCTCGCCGGCGGCGATGAAATACATGCAGTCTCCGGTCCTGCCTTTGCGGATGATCATGGTGCGCGCCGGCAGGTCCATGGTGCGCAGCATCTGTGTCACGTCGGCGATCGCCGCTGGGCCCAGCGCTGCAAAGAACGGCACTTTGCTTACCGACTCCCAGGTTTTCAGGAAATTGTCGCGGCGGGTCTCTGCGGCGAAACCGGTGGCGAGGATACCGGTCCACAGCCCGAACACGCCGAGGCCGCAGATCATCACGAAAGCCGCGACCAGGCGGCCGAGCGGCGTGATCGGCACCACGTCGCCATAACCGACGGTAGTCAGCGTCGTGACGGCCCACCACAATGCCGCGGGCACGCTGCCGAACGCGACCGGCTGGACGTCGCGTTCCAGGAAATGCACCGCCACCGAGGCCACAAACAGCACCATCAGGAAAATCGCCAGCACGCTCAACAGCGGCCCGGATTCCAGGACCAGCACCCGGCGCAACTGCCGCAATCCCGGAACCCCCGGAACCACCTTGAACATCCAGAACACGCCCAGCAGCCACGCCGTTTTCGGATTCACGCCGAGCATCATGGCGACCGGCACGCCCAGGGCGCCCACGGCGTCCACCACGCCGCGCCCGGATGTGGCATAGCTCCATCCGCGCTCGGCGAGAGAGGCGTGGCGGAGCCGGACCACCCACTCGAACACAAAGAAGGCCAGGCACGCCCACAGCACCGCATCGACCCAGTGATGCGTCGCCTCATAGGCGGGATCGACCGTGAGCAGAACCATCATGACGACGCCGACCGCAACCGCGAAATAGGCGGGTCGGGTCATGTTGCGGCCGGCGGTCGCGGTCACGAATTGCGCCAGCGCAGGGGTAACAAGCGGCTTGGTCATCGGAAGGCAGCGCCTGTCGCTTAAAACCGGTCCCACAAGGTGCCCGGGCGGAGCGGGGTCGTCAACGCGGCGGGCAGGACAGCGTGATCACCGGGCCATCGGGCTGCGCGTGGCGCGGACCCGTTGGGCGTTCCTCACCATGAGGGACTAGGCGCTTTGCGCGGTCTTGACTATCACCACATTGTCGTCATGGCCGGCGCGGCGCTTCAGGCTCTCGCGCCGCATGGCGATGTCGTCGCGCACGAATTCATATCCGAGCTTGAACGTGTCCAGCCCGTCGCTTGAAATGGTGCCGTCGCGCAGTCCGATCACCACGCCCCGAAGAATTTGCTCGAGTTCCTCCTGCAGGGCGTCGAGGGCATCCATCGAGGTGGCATGTTCGATCCGTTCGCCGATGTCGAGAATTGCGGTCGCCAGCTCGCTGGCCTTCTCCGGCGCAATCCTGGTCACCTTGGCGTAGAGCGCGGCAAATATCGAGCCGATGATGCTGAGCGCGGCCGCGGCGAGATACAAAAGGTCGCTGTAGCGGTCCATGAACGACTTGGTGTCGTCATTGATATATTCGGCCGCGCCCTGGTGCGCGACAACGAAGGCGTCCTTGTCGGTGTCCGCCGGTTCGATCCTGGAGGCGAAGCCATCCGGCAGCGCGAGCTCGGCCTTGTTTTCGTAGATCGTGCGGGCGAGTTCTCCCGCGGTCGCCGACGACATCCTGGACTGCGCGACCAGCAGCCATTGCAGTCCGACGGTGGTGAGATCGTCATCGGGAATCGGGGGCGCCGAGGACAGCATGCCCGTCGCCAGCGTTTCCTCGGAAATTGCCGGGATCGCGTCTCGCCAGCGCTTTCGTCTCGTCGATGGCGTTCAGGGTGAAGGCGCCACGCTTGGCATATTGTTCATAGCTCTTGTTTTTCACGATGGTCGAGGCGTGTGCAATTGCGATCGCCGCGCCATAGCCGCCCGACGCGAACAGTTTATCGAGCGGCGAATTCGGCGGTGCCAGCTGGACCGCGGAAGCGGCGTCGGAACCATCGGAAATTTCCAGCATTTTGCGGACGAACGCCGCGTTATTGTCGCCGTCGGCCAAAACCGCGATCTTCTTTTTCTTCAGCTCCGCAAGCGACTTGATCTTTTTGTTGGGAGGGCTGAGCAGCAGCAGCACGTCGTGCTCGAGAATTGCCAGCGCCCGCGCGCGGGGCGGTACCTTTGCGTCGGCGCGCAGCACGGCAAGATCGGCCTGCCTGCGATCGAATTGCGCCAGCGCTTTGCCGCTATCGGCGTTGGTCACGATTTTGAGACGCAACTTTGAAGGGTTGTTGTTGAGAACGGTGGCAAGCTTTTCGGCAAAGCGCGCTTCAACGCCGTTGGCATCGCCGGCGGCGAAGACCAGGGTTTCGGAATTCTTCAGCCAGATCCGGCCGCCCCAAACCGTCGCCACGGTCAGGATCAAGGTCAGCGCGACAAACAGCAGCATCTGTCTGCGGTTACTGACGCGCGGACGCGGGGGCGGCTTTTCCGCATTCGGCGTTAGGATTTCAGCACTCATGGCTCATACCCGCCGCGGGGGGCGCATCGCCATACCGGCTCCGAGGATCGCCCGAACGAGATCGTAAATATCTAAAAAAGAACGATAATTTTCAGCTTAAGGATGATATCCGGCCCGCGGTGGATTGCAAACCGGCTCGTTCGGTAACCTTACCGGCGCAGGCGCGTCGATGTAGGGGAACCTATCGCGGTCGGATCACACGCTCGTTTTTTTGGGTTCCGCGCAGGTGCATTCTGCCCCGGGAGGTGCCATAAATAACCAATACCGGTTCAATTGTCCGGGTTTAAGAAGAACTTGCGCTGAAGCCTGCTAATCTTCCCGAACCGTTCCAGAGGGCGTCAGCTTTGTCGTTTCCTGCCATGTCGTCGTCGGTTCCGGTTGGTGCCCTGGTGGGATGGATGCTGCTCCTCACCGCCAAGCACGTCGTTGCGGACTTCTTTCTGCAGAACAGGTGGATGGCGGTCGGCAAGGACCAGAAGAGGGGCTGGGCGCTGCCATTGCTGGCGCACTGCCTTGTGCACCTTGCGGTTGCAATGGTGCTGATCCTGATGATCGCGCCGCGGTTCTGGTTCGTCGCCCTGATCGATTTTGCGATCCATATCGCGGTCGACCGCGCCAAGGGATTTTGCGTCTCCACCTTCGCGGTGAAGCAGGAGCATCAATGGTTCTGGTGGCTGATCGGCATCGATCAGGCGCTGCACCATCTCACCGGTTTCGGTCTGTCGATCTTCATGGCGGCGAATTGAGCTTGGCGGCTTTAAGGATTTGCATCGCGGATAAAGACGCTCAGGCGATGTGGCCCGACCTCCCGTTCGATCGAACGCCAGCCTAGTCTTTCGTAAAAAGCCGTGCGCTGCGACCGCGCGCACAGATGGGCGCGGCCAACGCCCAGCGCGAAGCAGTCCAGCGCAGCGCGGTTAACCAGCGCGCTGCCGACGCCGCGCCGGCGCGCTTGCGCCTCCACCCATACCGCCGCGACCCATGGCGTAAGTTGCGGACGCTCCGGGAGGTCGGAGGCGATCACCGAGGCGGTGCCAAGAAACGATTTTCCGTCATGTGCGACCAGTGCGAACGGTATCGGTGTGGCGTTCATGTTTTCCCGCAGGCGGCCCGAAATATAGTCGAGCGGATGGCCGTCGTCCTTCCACCACGCCTGCCAGATCCGGTCGGCGACGGTGTCGAAGAATTCCGGGCACTGTCGCAGGTCGGAGATGGTGAAAGGCATTGCGGCTTTCATGTGGGGACGTATCTATTTAGGCTCAACGCAATCGCACGGCACGGTCATCAAACGCGCCCATTGATCGGGAGAGAACCAATGACAGAACAGCCGCTGACAAAAAAGACCGTCGACGTGCTGGGCAGCAGCATGGCCTATCACGAACGCGGCGAGGGCGCGCCGGTGTTGTTCCTGCACGGCAATCCGACCTCGTCCTATCTGTGGCGCGACGTCATTCCCGAACTGGAGGGACGCGGCCGGCTGATCGCGCCGGATCTGATCGGGATGGGCGATTCCGCCAAACTGCCAAATCCCGATACCGACACCTATCGTTTCACGACCCACCGTCGGTATCTCGGAGCGTTCATCGATGCAGTGATCGGGCACGAAAAATCCGTCGTGCTCGTGGTGCATGACTGGGGCTCGGCGCTCGGCTTCGACTGGGCCAACCATCACCGCGACCGCGTCAGCGGCATCGCCTACATGGAAGCAATCGTGCGGCCGATCGCGTCCTGGGACGAATGGAGCGCGGCGGCGACGCCGATCTTCCAGGGCTTCCGCTCCGACAAGGGCGAGGCGATGATCCTGGAGCGCAACATGTTCATCGAGCGGGTGCTGCCGGGATCGGTTTTGCGCAAGCTGACCGAGGCCGAGATGACCGAATATCGCCGGCCTTATCTGAAGGCCGAGGACCGCTGGCCAACGCTGACCTGGCCGCGGCAGATCCCGATATCAGGCGAACCCGCCGACGTGGTGCAGATCGTGGCCGATTATTCGCGATGGCTGGCCGGGAGCGACATTCCAAAGCTGTTCGTCAATGCCGAGCCCGGCGCCATCCTGATCGGGGCTGTCAGGGATTTTTGCCGAAGCTGGAAAAACCAGAGCGAAGTCACCGTGCCGGGCTCGCATTTCATCCAGGAAGATTCCGGGCCCGCGATCGGCCGGGCCGTGGCCGACTGGATGAAGGCAAACTCGCTATAGCGAGAACCGGATCGCGGCGGCTGTCTGATTCGGCCATTCCGTTCAAGTGTCCGCGGGCGATGACCGGCTGCCGTGGTTAACCTTACGTTAGAGACTTGCATTGCATCCTGCGGGCGGGGGGAATGCAAATGTTTTCAAGCCGCGATGCCTTCGATAACGATTTTTGCCCGGTTCGGGATGAATTGCTCGGCGAAATGTATCGCGCCAACGAGAACGGCCTGCCTCATCTGGTAGAGAGCATCTCTTCCGATGTTCGGGCCATGCTGGCGCTGTTCTGCTATCGCAGAAGCCATCTCTATTCGCTGGCGCTTGCGGTCGCCTCAACCTGCAGCGAACGCGAGTTGGTCGAGTTCGGCGGTCGTGTCGGCTCTACCCTCTACGCGCTGTCGCGCGAGCCGGCGGCGCGCGCTACGCCGTCATCGTCCTATGGCAATCGCAAGCCGATCACGCTCTCGACCAAGCCGCTCTCTACTCTCGCACCTGATGACGACGAGCTGGACGAAGAGTTCGCCCAAGCCGCAACGGCGTAGATCTCATAGTCGTCGTCCCTGCGGAAGCAGGGAACCATAACCACAGCCGTGATTTGCTTAGAAGGCGTCTGCCACGCTGCCTTACTGATAGATCACGCGGTATAGGTCCCGGCTCGCGCTTCGCTTGGCCGGGACGACCCTTGGGTTATGCAAGCCCCGGCAGGCGCCTCGACATCGCCGGCATGTCGCGCAAGCTGCGCGATATCAGAGGTCGCTCGGATGCTCCCAGATCAGGCTCCGTCGCCATCTCGCCCTGAGCAGGTCACGCCGCTCGGGATATCTTTCGTCGAGATAAAGGGCGTCGACGACGCGGTCGGTTCGAAAGCTGCGAAAATCACTGCGCAATTCGCACCATGCCGCCAGTATCCGCACCGCTTCGTGATAGCCGATCGCGATCGGCCAGATCGTGCGTTCGCTGTCGCGGCCGTGTTCGTCGCGATAGCGCAGCGCGATTTTCCTTCCTTCGTGAATCTGCGCACGCGTCCGCGCCATGTCGATGCGGTCGGCCTCCTTCTGCCAGGCCGGGCGGGCGCGGCTGGCCGGTTCAAGCACGAAGGGCCTTAGCCGTTCGGGGACGGTGTCGGCGATTTTCGCAATGAGGTCGTGAGCGGCGCGGGACAGGGCGGTATCGGCATGGCCGGCGACCCATTGCGCGCCGAGCACGGCCGCTTCGATCTCATCGGGGGTGAGCATCAAGGGCGGCAGGTCAAATCCCTTCTCCAGAATATAACCCATGCCGGCCTCACCGCGGATCGGCACGCGCTGTTCGATCAGGGTCGCGATGTCGCGGTAGATCGTCCGCTTCGAGGTCTCCAGCTCGGCGGCGATCGCATCTGCCGTCAGTGGTTTCCGGGTGCGCCGGAGCACCTGGATGATCTGGAACAGCCGGTCGGCACGTCTCATGGCGGTTCTCTTTTTTACAGGGCGGCTCGCCGATGCTGACAGCATGTTGGCAGCAGGTGGCGAGTATACCGGGACAACGCTCCAACGAAGAGGATTTTGTCCATGATGATTCCTTATGGCTTCGGAGATTTCCGGCCGTTCTGGCGTGCCCAGGCTTGGGCGTGTGAGCATTTGATTTCCGTCCACTGGACCCCCGGTGATTTGCGCTGGGCGGTCGCCGCACTGACCTTGCGTTCGTTCGCCGCTCTGGACGCCTTTGCGGAGAAACAACTGGTCTCCTTAGCTCGAAACGTCATGGGGCGCGCCCTGCAGGGGGCCCGTTTCGCAGCTGACATGACCGCTGCTGACACCACGGTGGCAGCAGGGAATGGCTAGTCTCAAGCGCCTGTTCAAGAAATCGGGAGCGCCCAGATGATTACCCTCCATGGCTTTGGTCCCGGCTTCGGCTTGCCGGAAATCAGCCCTTTCGTGACCAAGACCGAAGTCCAGCTGAAGATGGCCGGACTTGCCTATCGCAAGGAGAGGGCGACGCCGCCGGCCTCGCCGAAAGGGCAGCTGCCCTATATCGTCGATGAGGGCGAGCGCATTGCCGATTCCACCTTCATTCGCGCCCATCTTGAAGGCAAATACGGTTTCGATTTCGACGCCCCTCTCAATTTGCAGCAGCGGGCGCAGGCCTGGGCGTTCGAGCGGATGATCGAGCACCACGTCTATTGGGCACTGATCGGCGCGCGTTGGGTCGATGATGAAAATTTTGCCAAGGGGCCTGCGCATTTCTTCGATGGCGCGCCCGAGCATCGGCGCGAAAAACTTCGCGAGGACGCGCAATTCCGCGTCGCCGAGAACTACCTGCTGAGCGGTCTCGGCCGCCACGCTCCGGACGAGGACGTCGACCTGGCCGCTCGCTCGCTGTTTGCGCTGTCGGTGCAGCTTGGGGACAAGCCGTATCTGATGGGTGACACCCCCTGCGGTACCGACGCCACCGCATTCGGTGCCCTGGCTGGAATCCTCACCCCGTTCTTCACCTCGCAATTGCGGGAGCGGACCGAAGAATTCGGAAATCTCACATCCTATGTCGACCGGATGATGCTGCAATACTACCCGGACTTCGCCTGGATACCGCTGCGGCAGGCGGCGTGAAATCTAACCCGCGGCGGCGGACTTGCCCTCCAATATGGCCAGCTCCGCCTCGAGTTCGGCGATCCGCGCGTCGCGTGTGGCCAGCGCCGCCGCGACGTCGGCGGCGTCGAATTTTTGCGGGATGTGCTGCGGGCAGTTGGTGTCCCACGCGGAGACCTTGAACAAAATTACCTGTTCCGGCCGCGCCTTGTAGCCTTTCGGCATCAGCGATTTCACTAGCGCCGGATCGTCATCGACCACGCGGGCCTCGCCCCAGATCTTGACCCGGCGGCGATGGGCGTAATCCATCACGAAGATGTGGGCCTTCGGGTTCTCCGACAGATTGCCTTGGGTGATGTATTGCCGGTTGCCGCTGTAATCGGCGAACGCCAGCGTGTTCTTGTCCAGAACCTTGACGAAGCCTTTGGGTCCGCCGCGATGCTGGATGTAGGGCTGGCCGTCGGCGCTGGCGGTCGCGAAAAACAGGCTGTTGGTTTCCGCCAGAAATGCCGCGAGGTTTTCATCGATCTCGGTGCGCCAGCCGCCGTTCTGTTCGACATGGGCGTAGGCATCGCGCGATCCCTTGCGGGTCTGGATCGCCTTCACCGCCGGCGTGAACGCCACGTCGCTGGAATAGCTGTGAATGTCTGACATCGAAAAAACTCCTGAAGGCCGAGGGACGGAAGCTCCCCGTGCTCTTCGTCAAACGAAGATGGGCTTTTTCGAATTTTGAACAATCCTGCCGATTGACACTTCATCATTGCGGCATATGAAATAATGCCATGGATCGCATCGACGCCATGCAGGCCTTTGTCGCGGTGGCCGACCTTCAGGGGTTCGCGCCGGCGGCCCGCAAACTCGGGCTGTCGCCGTCGGGCGTGACGCGGCTGATTGCGGCGCTGGAGGATCGTCTCGGCGCGCGGCTGTTGCAGCGGACCACGCGGCAGGTCGCGCTGACCGACGTCGGCGCGCGCTATCTGGAACGTGTCAGGCGGATTCTTGCCGATGTCGAGGAAGCCGAAGGCTCGGCGCAGGCGGAGCGGACGCGGCCGAGCGGACGGCTGGTGGTCTCGGCGCCGATCGGATTCGGGCGGCTCCATGTCAGCCCCGTGATGTCGGCCTATCTGACACGCTATCCCGAGGTTTTTGGCGAACTGCGGCTGTCCGACCGCATGATCAATCTGGTCGAAGACGGCGTCGATCTTGCGATTCAGGATTGGCCATCTCGCCGACTCCACGCTGGTCGGGCGTCATGTCGGCGAGATGCGGCGGATCGTGGTCGCCTCATCCGGCTATCTGAAGCAGCACGGCGAGCCGAGGACGCCGCAGGCGATCGCTTCCCATGAGACGATACAGTTCGGCGCCACGGCCGCGCAGCCGGACTGGCACTTTGTCGAAGGTGGCAAAGAGGTTCGCGTGGCGTGCACGCCGCGGCTCACCACCAACAGTGCCGATGCCGCGATCCAGCATGCCGAGCAGGGCGGCGGCCTGACGCGGGTGCTGGCCTATCAGGCGGCAGACGCGATCAGGGCCGGCCGGCTTCGCATCGTGCTGCAAAAATTCGAGCAGCCGCCGCTGCCGATCCACATCGTCTATCCGACCTCGCGGCTGTTGTCGGCCAAGGTGCGCACCTTCATCGATCTCGTCACCGAAGTCAGCAATTGGCATTTTGGAGAATGATCCATTGCAGTCACGGGGATGCGCCCTGCGGAAATTCATGGTCATCACCCGCGAAAGCGGGTGATCCATGGCGTCTCAATTCCTATAAAGGTCGCTGAATACTGGATGCCCGCTTGCGCGGGGCATGACGAAGAAGTTGATTCCGCCCCGGAACGACGTGGTCCTTCTTCGGCACCACGCGAAAGGTCCCGTTGGCGCGTGCGATCACGACGTCGTCGGCTTTGATAAAACTTTGCGCGAAGCAGATCGTGCTGCCGGTCTTGATCACGTCGGTCTCGACCGTGAGCCATTGTCCGACCTGGGCGCTGCTGATGAAATCGATCGACATGCTGACGGTCACCAGTGAATGAGCGCCGCGCATCTTGTGGCCGCAACTGTGCCCCATGGCTTTGTCGGCGAGCGCAGCGATCAGCCCGCCATGAACGAATCCGCGCGAGTTGGTATGTGGCTTCGCCAGCCGGAGGCCCAGGATGATCGCATCAGGCGTCTGCCTCGAATAGATCGGCTCCCACGGATCGGTGAGCGGACTAGGCCAGGACTGGGGTTCGAAACCTTGGGGGATCGTCGGTCATGCGTAGCGCTCGCGTGCTGGCGATACATTCCGCCATTGAACGCGATCATTGCGACAAATGCACCGCATACAAAGTTTAAAACGGGATTTTCGGCGGGTGCTTAAAACGAGTGCACCGCAGGTTCGCGAGCAGCGATCCGGCCGCGCCGCCTGCCACGTCATTGCGACCCGTTGGCTCCTCGCAATGACGGCCTTGCGAGATCGAACACCTAATACGGCAATCCCACGTAATTCTCCGACAGCGACGTCGTCGCCGCCTTCGAACTGACGAGATAATCCAGCTCGGCCAGTTGAATTCGCGCGCCGAATTCTCCCTGATCGGGGAATTTGTGCAGCATCGAGGTCATCCACCAGGAGAAGCGCACCGCCTTCCAGACCCGCGCCAGCGCCTTGGCCGAATAGCCGTCGATGCCGGCGGAAGATTTTTCGTCGTAATATTCCCGCAAGGCGTGGGAGAGAAAATGCACGTCGCTGGCGGCGAGGTTGAGGCCCTTGGCGCCGGTCGGCGGCACGATGTGGGCGGCGTCGCCGGCCAGAAACATCCGCCCGAACCGCATCGGTTCGGCGACGAAGCTGCGCAGCGGCGCGATGCTCTTTTCGATCGAGGGCCCGGTGACCAGGTTGTCGACCGCCTTCTGGTCCAGCCGCCGCTTCAATTCATCCCAGAATCTCTGGTCCGGCCATTGATCGACGTGATCGTCGAGCGGACATTGCACGTAGTAGCGGCTGCGGTGCATCGAGCGCATGGTGCAAAGCGCAAAGCCTCTTTCGTGCTTGGTATAGATCAATTCGTTTGAGACCGGCGGCGTCTCCGACAGAATCCCGAGCCAGCCGAACGGATAGATCCGCTCGAATGTCTGGACGGCCGCTCGCGGCACGCTGGCGCGGCTGATGCCGTGTTGGCCGTCGCAACCGGCGATGAAATCGCAGGCGATCTCGTGGCTGACGCCGTCCTTGACGTAAGTGACACGCGGATGATCGGTGTCGAAATCATGCGGCTTGACGTCGGCCGCCTGATAGATCGTGGCGAGACCGGCCGCCTTACGCGCGTTCATCAAATCGAGTGTCACTTCGGTCTGGCCGTAGATGATCACCGTCTTGCCGGTGGCGGCCTTCATATCGATGCGGTGGCGCGCGCCGCCGAAGGAGAGCTCGATGCCGTCGTGGACCAGGCCCTCGCGGTGCGCGCGCTCGCCGGCGCCCACTTCATCGAGCAGAGCTACCGTTCCCTCTTCCAGAAGCCCTGCGCGGATGCGGCCGAGCACATAGTCCGGCGTTTGGCGCTCCAGGATGACGTTGTCGATCCCGTAAGTGCGAAGCAATTGTCCCAGCAGCAGTCCCGCCGGCCCCGCGCCAATGATTGCCACTTTTGTCCGCAATACTTGCTCCCCTGATCATTATAGGCTTGAACGTAGCCGCTTCGGAGTCGCCGTTCTTGCAATGACAATTATATCATATAACAATGCGCGCAAAGGGCCATTGAAGCCCTGATGTTATAAAGGGAGACGATGTCGATGAGGAAGACGTTGTTGGCGTTGCTGCTGGCCGCCGCAGTGACGCCTGCGTTGGCGCAGGAAAAAACCTTCGAACTGAAGCTGTCGCACTGGGTACCGGCGTCGCATCCGCTGCAAAAGTCGCTGGAGGACTGGGGCGCCGCGGTCGAAAAAGCATCCGGCGGCACGATCAAATATAAAGTCTATCCCGCGCAGCAACTCGGCAAGGCCTTCGACCATTACGACATGGCGCGCGACGGCATCGCCGACGTCACCTACGTCAATCCCGGCTATCAGCCCGGCCGCTTCCCGATCATCGGCGCCGGCGAACTGCCATTCCTGATGTCCGACGCCAAGGGCGGCTCGATGGCGCTCGATGCGTGGTATCGGAAATATGCCGAGAAGGAGATGAAGGACGTCAAGTTCTGCCTGGCGTTCATCCACTCGCCCTCCTCGTTCCACTCGCGTACCAAGAAAATAATGGTGCCGGATGACATCAAGGGCATGAAGATCCGTCCCGCCCACGCCACCATGGCGAATTTCGTGACGCTGCTGGGCGGCACCAACGTCCAGTCCTCGGCGCCGGAAGTCCGCGACATCATCGAACGCGGCGTTGCCGACGCCGTCACCTTCCCCTGGGGATCGCTGGTGCTGTTCGGCATCGACAAGGTGACGAAATATCACCTGGAGGCGCCGCTCTACGTCACGACGTTCGCCTTCGTGATGAACAAGGACAAGTACAACCAGATGTCGGACCGGCAGAAAAAGGCGATCGACGACAACTGCAACACCGAGGCCGCCGGCCGCGTCGGCGAACCCTGGGGCAAGTTCGAAGACGCCGGCATCGACAAGGTGAAGGCGGAGCAAGGTCACGAAGTCTACGGACTGACCCCGGAGCAGACGGCGCTCTGGAAAAAAGCCTCCGAGCCGCTGATCAAGACCTGGGCCGAAGCCGTCAAGAAATCCGGTACCGACCCTGACGCGGCGATGGCGGAGCTTCGTGCCGAGTTAGGCAAATACAACGCGTTGACGCAGTAAGACCGGTTACTTACCGCCATGGCGGCGGATCCTCCTGCCGCCATGTTCTCCCTGCAACCCCAAGGCCTGCGGAGCGGACATGCGCGCCTCGATGGATCGTTTCATCGATACGATCGAATGGATCGCGGCCGGATTTGTCGGCATCGTCGCCGCCAACATTTTCATCTCGGTGCTGTTGCGCAATACGCTCAATTACGCGATCCCGGATTCCTTCGATATCGGGCGCATGCTGCTTGGGATTTTGATCTTCTGGGGCATCGCCGCCACCAGCTATCGCGGCGGACACATCACTGTCGATCTGGTCTGGGCCAATGTCGGTCCGAAATACCAGCGCATCATCGACGTGTTTGCGACGCTGGTGCTGCTGTTCGTGGTGACGGTGCAGACCTGGACGCTGTTCGACAAGGTCCGCGGCACCTATAACGACAATGTCCTTACCTTCGATTTGCACATGCCGGCCTGGCCGTTTTTCGCCGTTGCGTGGGCCGGGCGACGTTTCCGCGGTGCTGTTGATCGCGATCCGCACCTACCGCCTGATTTTCTATCCGGATCTGATGCACGATCCCAAGATCAAGCCGGTGGAGTAGGCCGGATGAGCACCGACGCCGTCGCCATCCTGGGCTTCATCGCGCTGTTTGCGTTGATGCTGCTGCGCGTGCCCGTGGGCATGGCGATGGGCCTCGTCGGCGTCTGTGGCTTCAGTTATCTGGTCAGCGGCTCCGCGGCGCTCAAAATGGTCGGCCAGACCTCGATGCGCACGGTGACCGACTACACCTTCGGCGTAATTCCGATGTTCTTGCTGATGGGGACTTTCGTCAGCAATTCCGGCATGAGCCGCGAACTGTTCCGCGCCGCCAATGGCTTCGTCGGGCATTTGCGCGGGGGCCTGGGCATTGCCACGGTCGCGGCTTGCGGCGGCTTTGCCGCGATCTGCGGCTCGTCGGTTGCGACCGCCGCGACGTTTTCTGCCGTCGCCTACCCGGAAATGCGCCGGTTCGGTTATCCGCAATCCTTCGCCACCGGCGTGATCGCGGCCGGCGGCACGCTGGGGGCCATGCTGCCGCCATCGACAGTGCTCGCGGTGTACGGCATCATCACCGAGCAGGACATCGGCAAGCTGTTCATCGCCGGCATCATTCCCGGCCTGCTCGCGATGACGATGTACATGATGACCATCGCGCTGATCGGCTATTTCCGGCCGGGCTTCCTGCCCAAAGGCACCTACACCACCTGGCGCGAACGGTTTGCGGGACTGAAGGACATCTGGGCGCCGGTGCTGCTGTTCGTATTCGTCATCGGCGGGCTTTACGGGCTGCCGTTCCTGCCGCGCTTCACCCCGACCGAGGCCGGCGGCGTCGGCGCGACCGGTGCGTTCCTGATCGGCGTGCTCACCGGACGGCTCGACAAGGACAAGATCCTCGCGTCGCTTTTGCAGGCGACCCGCACTGCCGCCGCGGTGTTCACCGTGCTGATCGGCGCCTTGATCTTCGGGTATTTCCTCACGGTGACGCAAACCCCGCAAAAGGTCACCGAGTTTCTCACCGGCCTCGGTCTCGGCAGCTACGGCGTGCTCGCCCTCATCATGGTGATGTATCTGGTGCTCGGCTGCCTGATGGACGCGATGGCCATGATCATCCTCACCGTGCCGATCATCTTTCCGGTGATCTCCCATCTCGGCTTCGATCCGATCTGGTTTGGCGTGATCATCGTGATGACGGTCGAACTCGGCCTGATCCATCCGCCGGTCGGAATGAATGTCTTCGTCATCAAGAGCGTGGTCAAGGATGTGTCGTTTGCCACGATTTTCAGGGGCGTGATCCCGTTCGTGGCGACGGACCTCATCCGGCTGGTGATCCTGATTGCATTTCCGTTGCTGGCCACATGGCTGCCGCAACGCATGATGGCTCACTAGGACGCAGTCCGTGGAGACGAATGATTTCATATCGCGCGGCCACATGGTTCGAGACGCGCGGCGTTACCGCGCTCCTCACCATGAGGGTCTGAGACCTCATCCGTGAGGAGCGCGCTTTTGCGCGCGTCTCGAAGGATGAAGCCACCGAGAGTGCGGTGGTTTCGGTTGAAACGAGGTTGCGGTGATCCATGGCTCCGCGCTTCACACCAGATACGTCTTCAGCCTCGCCATCAAAATCGGCGCGCCGGTCGTCGCCGGCGATTTCGGCTATGGGCTCAGGCGGATCATTCCGATCCTCGGCGGCGAAGTGCGCGGCGAGGGCATCAAGGGCACGATCCTGCCCTATGGCGCGGACTTCCAGACCATCCGTCCGAACGGCTTTACCGAACTGGAGGCAAAATACGCTTTTGAGACGGACGACGGCGCCATCGTCTACATCGAGAATCTCGGCATCCGCTTCGGTCCGAAGGAGCTGCTGGACCGGATCGCCAAGGGCGAGGTTGTCGATCCCGCATCGATCTATTTTCGCTCGGTGCCGAAATTCGAAACCGGTGCCGAAAAATATCGCTGGCTGATGCAGAACCTGTTCGTCGGCGTCGGCGCAAGATACCCCGACCGCGTCGAGATCGACGTGCATCAGGTGTTGTGAGCCATCTTCTATTACCCTCCCCTGGAGGGGGAGGGTCGGCTCGCATCGCGCGAAGCAAGATGCGAGACGGGGCGGGGTGATTTCTCCACTCGGGCATCGTTCGAAACGAGAGACCGTCACCCCACCCCGCCGCTCATTTCATTCGCGTCGACCCTCCCCCTCCAGGGGAGGGTAAGAGGTCGGCGTATTGACTCTATCCAAATTCGTTATATAGTATAACTATTCTACACAGGACATAATATATCAATGGGAAACGCCGCTGCTGCCGGGACTTCGGACCCATCCGAGTCTGCTCAGGATCGAGAAAACCGGCGCGGTCATGACCGTCGGCCTCAACCGCCCGGCCAGGCGCAATGCGCTGAACGACGGCATTGTGCTCGCGATCCAGGATTGCTTCTCGAATATCCCGGACGACATCGGCGCGGTGGTGATCCACGGCATCGGCGATCATTTTTCATCCGGCCTCGATCTGTCGGAACTGACCGAGCACGACGCCACCGAAGGCTTGCGGCATTCGCAGATGTGGCACCGCGGGTTTGACCGGGTTCAGTATTGCCGCGTGCCCGTGATCGCAGCCCTCAAGGGCGCCGTGATCGGCGGCGGGCTGGAGCTTGCCTGCGCGGCGCATATTCGCGTCGCCGAGCCATCGGCCTATTTCGCGCTGCCCGAGGGCCAACGCGGCATTTTCGTCGGTGGCGGCGGGTCGGTGCGGCTGCCGCGCCTGATCGGGGTCGCCCGGATGACCGATATGATGCTGACCGGAAGAGTTTATTCCGCGATCGAGGGTGCCTCCTACGGCTTTGCGCAGTACCTTACCGAGGAAGGCAACGCGCTGGCCAAGGCGGTGGAGCTCGCCACCAAGGTTGCGACCAATGCGCCGCTGACGAATTTTGCCGTGCTGCAGGCGCTGCCGATGATCGCGGAAGCCAATCCGCAGACCGGCCTTTTGATGGAGTCCCTGATGGCCACCGTGGCGCAGAGCGACAAGGAGGCAAAGCTTCGTATCCGGGCATTCCTCGATCGCAAGACCGCAAAGGTGAAACCCGCCTGACATGAGCGCACAGCCCAACATGTCGGTCCCCTCAAGCAGCGATGCGCCGCTGCGCCCGATCTCGTTCGGCGATCCCGCCGTATCGATCGATCGCCGCGATGACGGCACCATTTACCTGCGGCCGAAAATGGCGCTCGGCGAATATCCGCTCCGGCTCACCGACCGCCTGCATCATTGGGCGAAGACGGAGCCGAACCGCATCTTCATGGCGGAGCGCGACACCGGCGGCTTGTGGCGGCAGATCAGCTACGCGCAATTGCTGGCCTCAAGCCGGCATATCGCCTCAGGCTCTGCTCGCGCGCGGTCTCTCCGCGGAGAAGCCGATCGTCATTCTCTCCGGCAATTCGATCGACCACGCGCTGCTCGCGTTCGGCGCGCTCTATGCGGGAATTCCGTTCTGTCCGGTGTCGCCGGCCTATTCGCTGATCTCCAAAGACTACGGCAAGCTCGGCTTTGCGATGAAGCTGCTGACGCCCGGTCTGGTGTTCGCCGACGACGCGACGAAATTCGCCGATGCGCTCTCCGCCACTGTGCCGGCCGAAGTTGAAATCGTCGCTTCGCGCGGCGGTCTGTCCGGCCGCAAGGTGACAAGGCTCGGCGACTTGCTCGCGACGCCGGAGCATCCCGGCCTCGATGCCGCGCATGACGCGATCGGCCCGGATACGATTGCAAAATTCCTGCTGACCTCGGGTTCGACCGGCAATCCGAAAGCGGTGATCAACACCCAGCGGATGATCTGCGCCAATCAGGTGATGCTGCGCGAGACGCTGGCCTTCCTGAAGGACGAAGCTGCCCGTCATCGTCGACTGGCTGCCGTGGAACCACACCTTTGGCGGCAATCACAATATCGGGCTGACGCTCTACAATGGCGGCTCGATGTATCTCGACGCGGGCAAGCCGATGCCCGGCGGCATCGAGGAGACCGTGCGCAATCTCCGCGAGATTTCGCCGACCGTCTATTTCAACGTGCCGAAGGGTTATGAATCGCTGCTGCCGTATTTGCGCGACGACAAGGCCCTGCGTGCAAAATTCTTCCACCGGCTGCATGCGATGTTTTTCTCCGGTGCGGCGCTGTCGCCCTATGTCTGGAATAGTCTCGACCAACTCGCGGTGCAGGAAACCGGTTTTCGCGTGCCCGTGCTGACCGGCCTCGGCGCCACCGAGACCGCGCCGTTCTTCATGTCGGTCAAGCCCGCCACCAGCCGTTCCGGCCATGTCGGGCTTCCCGTCTCCGGCAACGAGGCCAAGCTTGTTCCTGATAATGGCAAGCTCGAGGTTCGCGCCAGGGGGCCGAACGTCACGCCGGGCTACTGGCGCCAGCCCGAACTGACGGCCGCCGCGTTCGACGAGGAAGGCTTTTACAAATTCGGTGATGCGATCAAACCGGTGGTTTCAGAGGATTTAAGCGCCGGTTTCGATTTCGACGGCCGCATTGCGGAGGATTTCAAGCTGGCCAGCGGCACCTGGGTCAGCGTCGGTCCGCTCCGCGCCCGCTTTATCGCGGCCTGCGCGCCGATGGTGCGGGACGTGGTGATTGCCGGCATCAACCGCGATGAAGTATCGGCATTGGTCATTCTCGATCTCGACGGCTGCCGTCTGATCAACCCAACGCTTCCGGTCAACGATCTCGTCGCGACAGTGTCCAATTCCCTGATCCGCGAAGCGTTTCGCGAACGGCTGGCAAAGTTTCTGACGACGTCGACGGGGTCTTCCAACAGGATCACGCGCGCGATCCTCATCGACACACCGCTGTCGATCGACCGCGGCGAAGTCACCGACAAGGGCTCGATCAATCAGCGCGCGGTGTTGGATCACCGCAGCCGCCTGATCGAGGAGATTTATTCGCCAACCCCGGCCGAGCACGTGATAACGCTTTAGCAAACTCGAACAGTAACTTCAGGGAGAAGGTCATGCAATTGAAGGATCAGGCCGCCATCGTCACCGGGGGAGCATCGGGATTGGGCGCCGCGACCGCGCGGCGACTCGCGGCGCAGGGAGCCAAGGTCGCCGTGTGCGACCTCAACGCCAAGCTGGCGGAGAGCGTTGCCGCCGAGATCAAGGGCGTCGCGGTCGTCTGCGACGTTTCCGACGCGGCCTCCGCGGAAGCAGCCATCGCCGGCGCGTCCAAAGCCCACGGCCCGGCGCGCGTATTGGTCAATTGCGCCGGCATCGGCGTCGCCAAGCGGGTGATCGGCCGCGAGGGCCCGATGCCGCTCGCCGATTTCGACAAGGTGATCAAGGTCAACCTGATCGGCTCGTTCAACATGCTGCGGCTTGCGACCGCGGAAATGTCGAAGCTGGAGCCGCTTGGGAGCGGCGAGCGCGGCGTCGTGATCTCGACCGCCTCGGTCGCGGCCTATGACGGCCAGATCGGGCAATCGGCCTATTCGGCCTCAAAAGGTGGCATCGTCGCCATGACGCTGCCGATCGCGCGCGAACTGGCGCAGTTCGGCATTCGCGTGCTGACCATCGCTCCGGGGCTGTTCCTGACGCCGCTGCTGGCCAATTTGCCGCAGGAGGCGCAGGACAGCCTGGCCGCGTCGATCCCGTTTCCGCGCCGGCTCGGGCAGGCCGACGAGTTCGCTTCCCTGGCCCTGCACATGATCGACAATCCCTATTTGAACGGCGAGGTGGTGCGGCTTGATGCCGCGCTGCGCATGGCGCCGCGCTAGGCATATTGCATGTTCGTCAATCGCAGGGATGTGCAGATCCAGTGGGGCGACTGCGACCCCGCCAACATCGTCTATTACCCGCGCTACTTCGAGATGTTCGACGATTCGACCTCGATCATGTTCGAGGCCGCCGGCTTCTCCAAGCAGGATATCATCAGGAAATATGGCCTGGTCGGCATTCCCATGGTGGATACGCGGGCGAAATTCTATATTGCCTCGACCCACGGCGACTGGATCACCATCGAGAGCCGGGTCGAGCGTTTCAAGCGTTCGAGTTTTGAAGTGATCCACACGGTGTTCAAGGGCGAGGCGCTGGCGATCGAGGCGTTTGAGACCCGGGTGCTGGTCGGACGGCATCCGGACGATCCCGCGCGGCTGAAATCGGCACCCTTCCCGGAGGAGATCATTGCGAGGTTCTTACAGGGCTGACGAGGCAAGGCGCACCGCCTAAGGAAGGGCTGTATGATCAATCGATCAAGACTGAACACAACAAAATCCAAGGGAGGAAACTATCAATGAAGAAGTTTTATCTGTCGGCGGCGGCGATCGCGGCGTCCGTGGCGCTGCCGGGACTGCCGGCGATGGCGCAAACCAGTGAGATCACGATCGGCATCACCATCACGACCACCGGTCCGGCGGCTGCGCTTGGCATTCCCGAGCGCAACGCGCTCGACTTCGTGCCGAAGGAAATCGGCGGGGTGCCGCTGAAAGTCATCGTGCTCGACGATGGCGGCGATCCGACCAACGCCACCACCAATGCGCGGCGCTTCGTGACGGAGTCCAAGGCCGACATCATCATGGGCTCGTCGATCACGCCGCCGAGCATCGCCGTGTCCAACGTCGCCAACGAGGCGGGAATCCCGCATATCGGCCTGGCACCGTTTCCGATCATACCCGACCGGGCGAAATGGTCGGTATCGATGCCGCAGCCGGTGCCGATCATGGGCAAGGTCTTGTACGAGCACATGAAGGCGCACAACGTGAAGACCGTCGGCTATATCGGCTATTCCGATTCCTACGGCGATCTCTGGTTCAACGACTTCAAGATGCAGGCCGTGCCGATGGGCTTGACCATGGTCGATGAAGAGCGCTTTGCGCGGCCGGATACCTCGGTCGCGGGGCAGGTGTTGAAGCTGGTCGCCGCCAATCCCGATGCGGTTCTGGTCGGCGCGTCCGGCACCGCCGCGGGGCTGCCGCAGACCGCGCTGCGCGAACGCGGCTACGAGGGGCTGATCTATCAGACCCACGGCGCCGCCAGCATGGACTTCATCCGCATTGCCGGTCCGGCGGCCGAAGGCGTGATCATGGCGTCGGGTCCGGTGATGTCGCCGGAGACGCAGCCCGACAGCGCGCTGACCAAAAAGCCGGGCCTTGCGCTGAACACCGCCTATGAGGCGAAGTACGGTCCCAACAGCCGCAGCCAGTTCGCCGGACATTCCTACGATGCCTTTGAGGTGCTCAAGCGCATCGTCCCGGTGGCCTTGAAGACGGCAAAGCCGGGCACGGCCGAATTCCGTGACGCGATCCGTCAGGCTTTGCTGACCGAACGTGAAATCGCCTGCAGCCAGGGCGTCTATAATTTCACCGAAAAGGACCGCTACGGTCTCGACGACCGCTCGCGCATCATCCTCACCGTGAAGAACGGAAAATACACCACGGCGCAGTGAACGTCGGGGGCCGGCTTTTGCTTACCCTCCCCTGGAGGGCCCTCCAGGGGAGGGTAAGTCGAGCGCATCCGCCAAATTAGAGCAAGGACGATCTAAACCGCGCTCGGGCCTTCGTGCTGAAAGCCGAGGTAGCTTGCGGCGACGCGCTGGTTGGTGGCGATGTCTTTCGCCGCTCCGTTCAGGATGAATTCGCCGAGCTCCATCACATAGGCGCGGTCGGCGATTCGTAGCGCGGCCTGTGCATTCTGCTCGACCAGCAGCACGGAAACACCGGCTGAGCGCAGCTCGCCGATGGTGCGGAAGATATCGGCGACGATGATCGGCGCCAAACCCAAGCTGGGCTCGTCCAGCATCAACAGTTTTGGCGCGCCCATCAAGGCGCGGCCCATGGCCAGCATTTGCTGCTCGCCGCCCGACAACGTCCCCGCCAGTTGCCTGCGCCGCTCTTTCAGCCGCGGAAAAAGCGCATAGACCCGCTCGAACGAATTTGCGGCAACCGCCTTTGCGATCCGGAACGCGCCGAGCTGCAGATTATCCTCGACCGTCATGGTGGCGAACAGTTCGCGATGCTCCGGCACCAGGCTCAAGCCCGCCGCAACGCGGTCCTCGATCTCAAGCCGCGCCAGGTCCTCGCCGGCAAAGATCACGCGTCCCTTCAGCGGCAGGCTCCCGATGATGGCGTTCAGCAGCGTGGTCTTGCCGGCGCCGTTGGCGCCGATGATGGTGACGATCTCGTTGTCGCCGACGTCGAGCGACACCGAACGGACGGCTTCGACCTTGCCGTAGGCGATATGCGCTGATGACACCGACAATAGCGCGCTCATGCCGGAATTCATGCAACCGCTCCGAGATAGGCCTTGATCACCTCGGGATTGGTCTTGATCGCTTCCGGCGTCCCTTCCGCAATCTTGGTGCCGAAGTCGAGCACCACGACGCGGTCGGCGAGATTCATCACAAATCCCATGTCGTGTTCCACCAGCAGCACCGACATGCCGCCGTCGCGCAACTGGCGCAGCAACCTCGCCAATTGCTGCTTCTCCATATGCCGCAGGCCCGCGGCCGGTTCGTCGAGCAAGAGCAGCATCGGATCGACGCACAGCGCGCGTGCGATCTCGACGATGCGCTGCTGGCCGAGCGAGAGAGAGCCGGCGAGCTGGTCGATCTCCTTGCCAAGGCCGACGCGCTCGATCTGGCGCGCGGCTTCCGCCAGCAATCTTGCTTCGTCTGACCGGTCGAGGCGGAACATGCTGGACAGCGCGCCGGCATGGCCGCGCAGATGCGCGCCGATCGCGACGTTTTCCAATACGCTCATCTCCGGCACCAGTTTGACGTGCTGGAAGGTGCGGGCGATGCCAAGTTTTGCCACCTCCTGCGGCGGGGCGTTGTCGATCTTTCTGCCGAACACGGAGATGGTGCCGCCCGACGAAGTCAGTACGCCGGTGATCAGGTTGAAGGTCGTGCTCTTGCCGGCGCCGTTGGGGCCGATCAGCGCCACGATCTCGCGGGTTTTGACGTCGAAGGAGACGTTGTTGACGGCGATCACGCCGCCGAACCGCTTGCGCGCCTGCTCGATCCGCAGCAACACGCCGGCAGTGGCCGGCGCTTTGGGGCTCGCGGGCAAGGTCAGGGAAGTATCGGGCCGCCTGCGATTTGGTTTGAGCGGCAATCGTGCCGTCAGCCACGGCCAGACGCCCGATGGCGCCAGTTGCAACAGCGCCACCAGCAGGATGCCGAACACGATGGTCTCGAGCTGGCCCTCGCCGTGAAACAGATAGGGCAGGTAGCTCTGCAGAATTTCCTTCAGGATGACGACGATGGCGGCCCCGAGCACGCCGCCCCACACATAGCCGGCGCCGCCGACCACGGCGATGAAGAGATATTCGATGCCGGCCTGGGCGCCGAACGGCGTCGGATTGGCGGCGCGCTGGAAATGCGCATAGAGCCAGCCGGAAAGGCCGGCCAGCACCGCCGCATAGATGAAAACCAGAAGTTTTGCGCGAGGTGCTTGCACGCCAAAGGCTTCGGCGGCGATGTGTCCGCGCCGCAACGCGCGGATGGCGCGGCCGGTGCGGGAGTCCAGCAGGTTGGTCGTGAGCAGCGCGCAGACCAGCACCGCGATCCAGATCGCGAAGTAGATCGCGCCGGGATCGATCATCCGGAATGAGCCGATCGAAAGCGGCGGAATGCCGGAGATGCCGTCGTTGCGGCCGAGGAATTCGAGCTTGCTGAACAGATAAAACAGCCCAAGGCCCCAGGCGATGGTGCCAAGCGGCAGATAATGGCCGGATAGCCGCACCGTGACGAGGCCGAGGGCGACCGCGGCGATGCCGCAGACCAGCAAGCGAAAGCGGCAACGTCAGCCACGGCGACACGCCGTAGGCCGTGGTCAGCACCGCCGTGGTGTAGGCCCCAAAGCCGCAAAACGCCGCCTGGCCGAACGAGGTGAGGCCGCCGACGCCGGTCAGCAGCACGAGCCCCATCGCCACCAGCGCCGACAGACCGATATTGTCCAGCAGCACGATCCAGAACGGCGGCATGCCCGGGATGAACGGGATCGCCGCCATCACGAGCGCGAATACGATGATGGGCCACCGCTGCGGCATCGCGATCAATCCTTCTCTTCTTCCACCGCGGGCGCCGCCAGCGAGCGCAGCAGCAGAACCGGAAGGATCAGCGTGAAGACGATGACCTCCTTGAAATTGCTGGCATAGAACGAGGAGAAGGCTTCGACGATGCCGACCAGCAGCGCGGCGACCGCGGTCGAGGGGATAGCTGACGAGGCCGCCGATGATCGCGGCGACGAAACCCTTCAGGCCGATCAGGAATCCGGTGTCGTAATAGAGCGTCGTGATCGGCACGATCAGGATTCCCGAAATCGCGCCGATCACCGAGGCCAGCAGGAACGCGATCTGTCCCGACAGCGTGGTCCGGATGCCGACCAGGCGCGCGCCGAGGCGATTGACGGCGGTGGCGCGCAGCGCCTTGCCGGTCAGCGTGAGAGCCGAAGAACAGCCACAGGCCGACGATGAACGCGATGGTGATGGCATAGACGGCGATGCTCTGGCCGGTGAAGCGCAGCGGGCCGACGGCTGAAGGCGGCATCCGACATCGTCGGGCCGCGCTGGCCTTCGGCGCCGAAGAACACCAGGCCGAAACCCTGCAGCGCGAGGTGGCAGCCGACCGACGCGATCAGCAGCACCAGCACCGAGGTATGCGCGATCGGTTGAAACGCGATGCGATAGAGAAACAGTCCGATCGCCGCCACGATCAGCAGCGACAGCGCGATATTGACGGCGATCGGCGGCTGGCGGCCGGCGAGCCAGAAGGTCAGCGCGAAGATGACCGCAGGCAGGACGATATTGACCGCGAACGCCCGCCCGACAAGCCGCAGATGCAGCGATCTGCGGCCGGCGAACAGGTCGAGGCCGAACGCCACGACGCCCATCGCCACCGCCAGCCGCGCGGTGCCCGGCACCTGGCCTGCCGACAGCGAGGCATAGGTCAGCGCGCCGTAGGTGACGAACTCGCCCTGCGGAATCAGGATGACGCGGGTGACGGCGAACACCAGCACCAGCGCCAGGCCGAGCAGCGCATAGATCGCGCCGTTGGTAATGCCGTCCTGCAGCAGGAACAGCATGATCGTGGTGTTCAAGACCGGGCGCTCCCTTAGTATCGGGCCGATCGCGGCCCGAAGAGCCGTCCGACCGTCCATATCGGCAGTTGAAAATTTCGCCAGTATGTATAAAGTATAACAATTATAGATTATAATCAAGCTCCGGCCAGCGTTCGGCCGCGTTTTCAGCCTACCGGGATTGCGAGCATCGAGCGATGACTGTTTCCAAAGCCGCCACCGTCAATGCCGCCAAGGCGTCCCGTCCCGCCCGCAAGGAGCCTGCCGAGCCGCCACGGAAAGCACCGCGCTGCAGCTCGGCGAATTGTCCGAGCTGCTGGGCTATTCGCTCAAGCGCGCGCAACTGAAGATCTTCGAGGATTTTCTGCGCTGCGTCGCGCCGCTGCAACTGACCCCGGCGCAGTTCTCGGTGCTGCTGCTGCTCGACAAGAATCCCGGGCGCAACCAGACCGAGATCGCCAATACGCTCGGCATCCTGCGGCCGAATTTCGTGGCGATGCTCGATGGCCTGGAGAGCCGCGATCTGTGCGCGCGGATGCGTTCGACCAACGATCGCCGCTCCCATATTCTTGTCCTGACCGACAAGGGCCGGGCGGTGCTGGCGCGCGCCAAGAAGCTGGTCGCCACCAAGCACGAAGCGCGTCTCAACGAGTTGCTGGGTCCGGCCAACCGCGCCGCGCTGCTGGCGATGCTGGCCACGATCGCGAGAGAGTTTTGAACGTGTCATTCCGGGATGCGCCGCTTGGCGCAGGCCCGAATCCATTTCCCGATCGTGGTTATGATTCCGGGTTCGCGCTATCGCGCGCCCCGGAATGACGAAAATTGTCTACCCCCCATCCACCAGGATCACCCTGATGTCGTTGACGTTGGTGAGCGTCGGGCCGGTCAGCAGGAGATCGCCGGTCGCGGCAAAGAACGCCGTGGCGTCGTTGTTGTCGAGATAGGCGGCCGGGTCGAGGCCGAGCGATTTCATCTTCGCAAAGGTGCCTTGGTCGATCATCGCGCCGGCGGGATCGGTCGCGCTGCCGGCGCCGCCGTCGGCGCCGTCGGTATCTGCCGCCAGCGCCGAAATGCCGGGCATGTCCCTGAGCAGGCCGGCCAGCGCCAGCGCATATTCCTGGTTGGGGCCGCCGCGCCCGTTGCCGCGCACGGTCACGGTGAGTTCGCCGCCCGACAGGATCGCCACGCGCTGGCCCGCGGCGCGCGCCTGCAGCGCGAGTTGCGCGTGATCGGCGGCGACGCTGCGGGCCTCGCCCTCGAGGTCGGCGCCGAGATCGACGATCGCGTAGCCGGCGTCCCTTGCCACCTTGATCGCGGCATCGAGCGAAGCCTTCGGCCGCGCGATCAGTTCGAACTGCGCGCGCGCAAACGCGGCATCGCCGGGCTTGCAGCTCTCGTTTCTGGCGTCGTCGAGCGCGCGGCGGATGGCGTCGTCGACCTCGAGGCCATATTTCGCGACGATGGCGCGCGCATCGGCGAGCGTGGTCGGATCCGGCACCGTCGGTCCCGACGCGATCGCGGACGGATCGTCGCGCGGAACGTCCGAGATCGCCAGCGTCACGATTTCGGCGCGGCTGGCCGGCGCGCGCGAGCCGGCCGCCCTTGATCCGCGACAGATGCTTGCGAACCGTGTTGACCTCGCCGATCGGCGCGCCCGAGCGCAGCAGCGCCCGGGTCACCTGCTGCTTCTGCGCGAACGACACGCCGTCGGCCGGCGCGATCCAGTTCGCGGAGCCGCCGCCCGACAGCAGCACCAGCAGGAGATCGTCGGCGCCGGCCTCCTGCGCCAGTTGCAGGCTTTGCTCCGCGCCCTTCAGCCCGGCCTCGTCGGGCACCGGATGACCGGCTTCGATCACCTTGATCCGCCGCGTCGGCACGCCATGGCCGTGGCGGGTGGTCGCGATGCCCGATCAGCCGCGACGGCGTCGAGTTCCAGTGCGTCGAGATAATGCCGCTCCGCGGCCGCGGCCATCGCGGCGGCGCCCTTGCCGGCGGCAAGACAGATCACGCGGCCCTTCGGCACCGGGCGCAGATGCGCCGATAGCACGACGTCGGGATGCGCGGCGGCAACGGCGGCGTCGAAGATCGCGCGCAGGAGAGGGCGTCTGTCGGTCATCGCTTCACGGGATTCGAGAGAGACATGCGACGCCGGTTATCCATCCGATTCCGGCAAAGAACCCCGCAGCATGCTGCGGGGCGATTCAACGTGCCGATCAGCGCAGCGCGCCGCCTTGCGGCGTCTGCGCTGCTGATCCGGGTCCGATGCTCGTGGGTCCCGGCTCTGCGAGCAGCGTACGGACGATGCTTCGCATCGCCGCGCTGCACCGCGTCCGGTACAACTACTGCGAAGCTCAGCCCGACGTCGCCGCTGATGACGTCGCCGAACAGTTCCCAGGTCTCGCCCTTGAACTTCATCAGCTGAAGCTGCGACGATCGGGGCGAAGTCGGTGGCGCTGGTGTTGACCTTGATGCCCGGCAGCAGGCTGCCGAGTTCGAAGTCCTTGATGCTGGCCGCCTGCTTCATGACGTTCTCGCGCGTGAGATTGTCGCCGCAGGCCTTCAGCACCTGCACCAGGCCCTGCGCGACGGTGTAGCCGTACATCACCGAGCCATCGATCCTGTTGCCTTCGGGGAAGTACTTGGTCGAGGAACTCGTCGAAGGCCTTCATGCCGGCATCGTTCTTCCACTGCGGATCGGACGCGTCCTTGAGGTAGGCGGACGAGATGATGCCCTGCGCATTCTCGAAGCCGGCCGGCTTCATCACGCTGCCGATCGAGGCCGAGACGTTGTTGAGGAAGTGCAGCGGCTTCCAGCCGATCTCGGCCATCTTCTTGATCGCCTGCGCGGCGAATTTCGGCGTCGTGACGTTGACGAACACGTCGGCGCCGGTCGATTTCAGCTTGACGATGTGCGAGTCGATCGTCGGCTCCGTGGTCTCGTAGCTTTCCTCGGCGACGATCATCGAGGCGGCCTTGGCGCCGAGCCCGTCCTTCAGGCCCTTCAGGTAGTCCTTGCCGTAGTCGTCGTTCTGATAGAGCACGGCGATCTTGGCGTTCGGCTTTTCCTTCAGAATGTACTTCGCGTAGATCTGGGACTCGCTCTGGTAGTTGGGCTGCCAGCCCATGGTCCACGGGAAATTCCTTGGGGTCGTTCCACTTGGTGGCGCCGGTGGCGACGAACAGTTGCGGCACCTTCTTCGAATTCATGTATTTCTGGATCGCCGAGTTCGACGGCGTGCCCAGCGAATTGAAGATGAACAGGACCTCGTCGCTCTCGACCAGCTTGCGCGCCTGCTCGACCGTCTTCGGCGGGCTGTAGCCGTCGTCATAGCTGATGAAGTTGATCTTGCGGCCGTTGATGCCGCCCTCGGCATTGATCTTCTTGAAGTAGGCTGCTTCGGTCTTGCCGATCACGCCGTAGGCGGAGGCCGGACCGCTATAGGGCATGATGTTGCCGATCTTGATTTCGGTGTCGGTGGCGCCGGTGTCGTATTTCTTCTGCGCGAGCGCGCCGCTGCTGGTTGCGGCGAGTACCGCGATGGCGGCCGAAAAGGCCCCCAATCGCAATTGGATAGCAGGCATTTGGATCTCCCTGGATCTCGGTTGAATGTGTCTTGTTTTTGATTGGAAGCGCTTTTCGGCTCCTGGCCGCATTGAATACCTTCTCCAGGTGCCCATCAAGAAAAAGCCCCCTGCGACGGGGTCGCAGGGGGCCTCATTTAGTCGAACGGAGCTGGCAACCCCTGCGAAGCGCTTTAGTTGCTGAGTTCGCCGCTGATGATGTCGCCGAACAGCTCCCACTTCTCGCCCTTGAACCGCATCATCTGAAGCTGCTCGATCGGGGCGAAGTCGGTCGCGCGAGGTGTTGATCTTGACGCCGGGCAGCAAGGTGTCGGGCGCAAAGTCCTTCAGGCTCGCCGCCTGCTTCATGACGTTTTCGCGGGTCAGGTTGTCGCCGCACATCTCCAGCACCTTCACCATGGTCTGGGCGACACCGTAGCCGTACACCACGGAGCCATCGAGCTTGTTGCCTTCGGGATAATACTTCTCGAGGAACGCGTAGAATTTCTTCATGCCGGGATCGTTGTCCCACTGCGGGTCGGCGCCGTCCTTGGCATAGGCGGCCGAGAGAATGCCTTGCGAATTCTCAAAGCCCGCCGGCTTGATCACGCTGCCGACCGAGGCCGAGACGTTGGAGACGATATGCAGCGGCTTCCATTCGATCTCGGCGAGCTTCTTGATCGCCTGCGCCGCGAATTTCGGCGTGGTGATGCTGATGAAGACGTCGGCGCCGGTGGCCTTCAGCTTGACGATGTGGTTGTCGATCGTCGGCTCCGTAGGTCTCGTAGCTTTCTTCGGCAATGATCATCGACGCCTTGGCGCCGAGCCCGTCCTTCAGGCCCTTGAGGTAGTCTTTGCCGAAATCGTCGTTCTGATACAGGATCGCGATCTTGGCGTCCGGCTTCTCCTTCATCAGGTACTTGGCGTAGATCCGCGCTTCGCTCTGGTAGCTGGGCTGCCAGCCCATGGTCCACGGAAAATCCTTCGGATCGTTCCACTTGGTGGCGCCGGTGGCGACGAACAGCTGCGGCACCTTCTTGGCGTTCAGGTATTTCTGGATCGCCGAGTTCGACGGCGTGCCCAGCGGATTGAACACCAGCAATACCTCGTCGCTCTCGACCAGCTTGCGCGCCTGCTCGACGGCCTTCGGCGGGCTGTAGCCGTCGTCATAGCTGACGAAATTGATCTTGCGGCCGTTGATGCCGCCCTCGGCGTTGATCTTCTTGAAGTAGGCCTCTTCGGTCTTGCCGATCACGCCGTAGGCGGAGGCCGGACCGCTATAGGGCATGATGTTGCCGATCTTGATTTCGGTGTCGGTGGCACCGGTGTCGTATTTCTTCTGGGCGAGTGCGCTGCCGCTGATGGCAGCGAAAGCGATGACCGCCGTCGAGAACGCGGCGATACGTAGTTTTTGTTTAGAAAGCATGACTTCTCCTCTCTTCAGTTTTTCTTGAGTTTGCCGATCAGTTGCTGGGCAACCATGGCGACCTGCCTTGCGCCGTGCGGCACCAGGAAGATGACGAGGAACAGAAGCACGCCGAACACGGCGCCGGAGAGACCCTTTGAAATTCCCTCCGCGATGTTCGGCACGAAGATGATGAAGGCCGAACCGACGATCGATCCGGGCAGCCATCCGACGCCGCCGACGACCATGCCGAGAAACAGCGAGATCGCCAGCGTGATGGTGTAGCCGTCCGGCGCGACGAACTGCACGGCGATCGCGCCCAGGCCGCCGGCAACGCCGGTGATGCCGGCGCTGACGCCGAACGCCAGCGTCTTGTACAGCGCGACGTCGATGCCCATGGCGGACGCCGCGATTTCGTTGTCGCGGATCGCCATGAAGGCGCGGCCGGAGCGCGACTTCAGCAGATTGACGGAGAAGATATAGATCGCGATCGTGACCACGAGCGTGAAATAGTACAGCCACATGTCCTGCGACATCGGCAGGCCGAACGGCGCATCGGGCTTGGTCACCACCAGGCCCTGCACGCCGCCGGTCCAGTGCTCGAAATAGCCGAGCTTCAGCAGCTGCGGCATGGCGGTCGCCAGCGCAAAGGTCGCCAGCGCCAGATAGACGCCGCTCAGACGCAGCGCCGGCTGGCCGAACAGGAATCCAAAACCGAAGCAGATGATGCCGGCGATCGGCAGCGTCAGGGCGTAGTTCATGCCGGCATGTTCCATCAGGATCGCCGAGGTGTAGGCGCCGACCGCGTAGAACGCGCTCTGGCCCAGCGAAAACTGGCCGCTGCCGCCGGTCAGGATGTTCAGCGCCAGAACCGCGAGGGCGTAGATCAGCAGCATCGTCAGCTGGAAGATGATGAAGTTCTTCACGAACAGCGGCACGACGATCAGCAACAGCCAGCATGACCAGCGAGGTGCCGTAGCCGAGCGTCATGGCCCTCTTGGGAACGGCCTCGACCGCCGGTGCTTCGGTGACGACTTCCTGAACTGCGCTCATGATCAAACTCGCTTCACGATGGGCCGGCCAAACAGGCCGGCCGGTTTGACGACCAGTACGGTGATGATCAGCGCCAGCGCGATCGGCAGTTTCAGTTCATTGCCGACGCCGGGGATATAGGTCCCGACGAGATTTTCGAAGATGCCGACCAGGAAGCCGCCGACCACCGCGCCGAGCGGACTGGTCAGGCCGCCGAGCACGGCGGCGGCAAATCCGTAGATCAGCACGCCGAGCATCATGTTCGGCTCCAGAAACACCACCGGCGCGATCAGCATGCCGGCGATCGAGCCGATCGCCGCCGCCATGCCCCAGCCGAGCGCGATCATCCAGGAGGTGTTGATGCCGACCAGCCGCGCCGATTCCGGCAGCGAGGCGGCCGCGCGCATCGCCAGGCCCATCCGCGTGAACTGAAAGAAAAAGAACAGCAGAACGAGCAGCAGCAGCGTGACGCCGATCATGCCGGCCTGATGGGTCGAGATCAGCTGGCTGCCGAGAAACGGCGACGATCCGAACGGCGTCGGGAATTGCTTGATGGTGAAGTCCCAGATCAGGCCGGCGACGCTGTTGATGATCGCGTACAGCGCGATGAAGCCGGCGACGTTGGTCAGGATCGGCGCCTTCGCCAGCGGCTTGAACAGCAGCCGCTCGATCACGATGCCGCCGGCGAACGAGAATACCAGCGTGAGCAGGAAGGCGCCCCAATAGGGCACGCCCCATTGCATCAGCTGCCAGGAAATGAAGGTCGAGAACATCGCCATTTCGCCCTGGGCGAAATTGAGATGATCGATCGCCTGGTAGATCATGACGACGGCGAGCGCCATGCAGGCATAGATCGCGCCGGTGGCGATGCCGGCCAGGACTTGATTGGTAAAAAGCTCCATGGCCGCGCTCCTCAATAACCCAGATAGGATTTACGGACGTCTTCGTTGTTCGCGATCTCGTTGGCACTTCCCGACATCACGATCCGTCCGGTTTCGATCACATAGGCCTTGTCGGCGAGTTCCAGCGCCAGCTGCGCGTTCTGCTCCACCACCAGAATGGTGACCTTGTCCTCGCGATTGATCTTGCCGAGGATCTTGAACAGGTCGCGCACGATCAGCGGCGCCAGGCCGAACGACGGCTCGTCGAGCAGCATCAGCCGCGGGCGCAGCATCAGGGCGCGGGCGACCGCGAGCATCTGCTGTTCGCCGCCCGACAGCGTGCCGGCCTGCTGGGTGTGCCGCTGCTTCAGCACCGGAAAGTGGTCGTACATGCGCTCGATGTCGGAGACCACGCCGGCCTTGTCGTTTCGCGTGATGGCGCCGAGCTGAAGGTTTTCCTCCACCGTCATGGTCGTGAAGGTGCCGCGGCCCTGCGGCACATGGGCGATGCCGAGACGGACGATGTTTTCGGTCGAGCGGCCGGCGAGCGGCGCGCCGTCGAATTCGATCGCGCCGGTCGAGCGCACCATGTTGCAGATCGCGCGCAGCGTGGTGGTCTTGCCGGCGCCGTTGGCGCCGAGCAGCGTGGTCACGCTTCCCTGATTGAGGGCGAACTCGAGGCCGTGAAGCGCCTGGACCTGGCCGTAATAGGCCCTGAGATCCTTGATGTTGAGCATCGCGGTCATTGGTCCTTGCTCCCGAGATAGGCCTTGATGACATCCGGGTCGGACTGCACCGCGGCCGGCGTTCCCTCGGCGAGCTTGCGGCCGAAATTCAGCGCCACCACATGGTCGGCGATCGACATCACCAGGCCCATGTGATGTTCGACCAGCAGGATGGTGACGTGGCGCTCGTCGCGAATCCGGCGGATCAGGTCGCCGAGCACGTGGACTTCTTCGTGGTTGAGGCCGCCGGCGGGTTCGTCGAGCAGCAGGATCTTCGGTTCGGCAGCCAGCGCCCGCGCCAGCTCCACGCGCTTCTGGGTGCCGAACGGCAGGCCGGAAACCGTGACATGGGCGACGTCGTCGAGGTCGAGATAGCTGACGATTTCGTGGACGCGCTCGTTGAGTTCGGCCTCGCCGCGGCGGACCCAGGCCAGTTTCAGCGAGTCGCTGATAATGTCGCTGTTGGTGCGGGAATGGGTGCCGACCCGAACGTTGTCGAGCACCGAAAGATTGGGAAACAGCGCGACGTTCTGAAAGGTGCGGCCGATGCCGATTTCGGCGATCCGGTGCGGCGGGCGGCTCAGGATGCTCTGGCCTTCCATCAGAATGTCGCCGGCGCTCGGCTGGTAGAGCCGGCTCAGGCAATTGAACAGCGTGGTCTTGCCGGCGCCGTTCGGCCCGATCAGGCCAAGGATCTGGCCCTGATGCATGTCGAAGGAAACGCCATTCAGCGCGATGATGCCGCCGAACACGACGCTGACGTCGCGAACCGCAAGCAGGGGATTCTGCCCCCGGGCGAGTTGTGCCTGCGTCATCTCGTCCCGCCCAACTGACTCGTTGGGCGAAAAGGAACCGGCGAATGGGTTCGCCAGCGACAACGATGAAGGCTACCTGATCCCCTCGACCACACGTGCAACTTTCCCTCCTGCTTTCAACTTTTTGTTGTCGTCTTTTTTTGATTGTGGCGTCCCGCCCAAGGCCGCCTCGATGTTCCTTACCATCGCCACGAGGCGAGGTCCAATATCGTTGCGCAGCCGGTCTTCCGTGAAACGGAATGCGGGGGCACCACAATTAAAGGCGTAGGGACCGGTTCCGTCATTGAGCTTTAGGGCGACGCCGACCGCGTGGACGTCGTTCTGCCACTCGCCCGCCGAGATCGCAAAACCCAGTTTCGCCACCGTATCGCCGGCCCGTTCGATGCCATCGCGTATCTTTGGCCAGCGGCTGCCATAGTGCTCGCGGAGTTCGCGCAATAGTGACGCACGCTCCTCGCCCGGCAGTGCCCAGATATAGGCGCGGCCCATCGCGGTGGTCGCAATCGGAATTCGCGAACCGACGTCCAGTTGAACGCCTAGCGTGAGACCGTTGCGGCTCTGGCCGAAGTAAATCATGCTGAGACGGTCGCGGCCGCCGACTGCGACAGCGCCGCCGGTCTCGCGCATGACTTCCTCGCGGTAAGCTTCGGACAAATGCCGGACCCCGAGATTCGCAAGGGCGGCATACCCGAGCGCCATGGCCGAGGGCGCCAACTGATATTTCTCGAACCGCGGAACGGGTGTAAGGTAGCCGAGCTTGGTCAAGGTGTAGGTCAGCCGCGAAACGGTAGGCTTTGGCAAGTTCGTACGGGCCGCGATCTCTTGATTGCCAAGAAGCCCGTCGTTGGGATGGAATGCGCGCAACACATCGAGGCCGCGGGAAAGCGCGACGACGAAGCTGCGATCGCTCGCCACCTTCTTGCCTGGACGTTTCATTGCCTGCTGCTGTGACGACCTCGTTGACAAGGGACGTGCTTCAAAATAACCCTCCGTGTCAAGATGTGGAATTAAATTCCGCAGTGCGAAATTCATCAAAAACGAGATAGCCAGGGAGAGTAGCGTGAACGAAGTGGTCAAGCTCGAGCGTTATGACGTGGTCGCCATCGTCACGGTCAACAATCCTCCGGTGAACGCGCTCAGCGCTGCGGTCCGGGGCGGCATCCTGGAGTGCGTCAAGAGCGCCATCGCCGATCCGGAAGTGAAGGCGATCGTGCTGACCTGTGCCGGCCGCACCTTCATTGCCGGCGCCGACATCACCGAATTCGGCAAGCCGCCAAAACCTCCCGGCCTGCACGAAGTGCTGACCGAGATGGAGAACTCGCCGAAACCGATCGTTGCCGCCATTCACGGCACCGCGCTCGGCGGCGGTCTCGAGGTCGCGCTCGCCTGCCATTTCCGCGTTGCGACCAGGGACGCACGGCTTGGCCTGCCCGAGGTGAAACTCGGCCTGCTGCCGGGCGCCGGCGGCACCCAGCGGCTGCCGCGCGCGGTCGGTCCCGAACTCGCGGTCAAGATGATCGTCAGCGGCGATCCGATCGGCGCGAGCGAGGCGTTGAAGAACGGCCTGATCGAGGAAATCGTCGAAGGCCCGGCCTCAGGGGCTGAGGCGTTTGCCCGCAAGGTGCTGGCGGAGAAACGTCCCCTGCGCAAGCTGCGCGACGACGACAGCAAGCTGGCGGCGGCAAAAGCCGACCGTTCGATCTTCACCAATGCGGTTCAGGCCCTGACCAAGAAAGCGCGCGGGCTGGAAGCGCCGTTTGCCGCGGCCGATGCGGTCGGCGCCGCCATCGATCTGCCGTTCGACGAGGGACTGAAAAAGGAGCGCGAGGGTTTTCTCAAGCTGGTATCCAGCGACCAGTCGAAGGCGCAGCGTTATGCGTTCTTCGCCGAGCGCGAGGCCGCCAAGATCGCCGGCGTTCCTGAAGGGACGAAACCGCGCAATGTCGAGCGCGTCGCCATCATCGGCGCCGGCACCATGGGCGGCGGCATCGCGATGTCGTTCGCCAATGCCGGTATCCCGGTGACGCTGATCGAGACCGGCGAAGAACAGCTCAAGCGCGGCATGGGCGTGATGCAGAAGAATTACGAGGCGACCGCGGCACGCGGCGGCATTCCGGCCGACGCGCCCGCCAAGCGCATGGGCCTGATCAACGGCGTGGTCGGCCTCGAGAACGTCAAGGACGCGGACCTCGTCATCGAGGCCGTGTTCGAGACCATGGCGATCAAGAAAGAGGTGTTCGGCCAGCTCGACAAGTTTGCCAAACCGGGCGCGGTCCTCGCCAGCAACACCTCCTATCTCAACATCGATGAGATCGCCAAGGAGACTAAACGCCCGCAGGACGTGCTCGGCATGCACTTCTTCTCACCGGCGAACGTGATGAAACTTTGCGAGATCGTGCGCGCGGCCAGGACCGCGCCGGATGCGCTGACCACCGCGGTCGCGGTGGCGCGCAAGATCGCAAAAGTGCCGGCGGTGGTCGGGGTCTGCGACGGCTTTGTCGGCAATCGCATGCTGGCGCAGCGCGGCAAGCAGGCGGAAAAGCTGCTGTTCGAAGGCGCGCTGCCGCAGCAGGTCGACGCGGTCGTGACCAAGTTCGGCATGCCGATGGGGCCGTTCGCGATGGGCGATCTCGCCGGCCTCGATATCGGCTGGCGCTCGCGCAAGGATCGCGGCATCAAGTCGGAGATCGCCGATGCGCTGTGCGAGGCTGGCCGCTTCGGCCAGAAGACCGGCAAGGGCTACTACAAGTATGAAGGCGGCTCGCGCGCGCCGCTGCCCGATCCGGAAGTCGAAAAGCTGATCGACGAGACGCTGCAGCGGCTCGGGCGCAAGCGCCGCGCGGTCAGCGACGAGGAAATTCTTGAGCGCATGATGTATCCGATGATCAACGAGGGCGCGCGGATTCTCGAGGAGGGCATCGCGGCGCGGCCGAGCGACATCGATGTGATCTGGATCTACGGCTATGGCTGGCCGGTCTACCGCGGCGGCCCGATGTATTATGCCGACCAGGTCGGCCTCAAGCACATCGCCGACCGGCTGTCGTACTATGCCAAGGAGACCAACGACCCCTCGCTCGAACCGGCGCCATTGCTCAAGCGCCTCGCCGCCGAAGGCAAGACCTTTGCGTCGCTGGCCGAGCGAGCGAAAGCGGCTTGATGGCAATGAGCGGCACGGTGCGTGGTCCCCTCCCCCTTGCGGGGAGGGGTTGGGGGTGGGGGTCCACACGGGCGGTGCCGATGCCGCGACCCCCCTCCCTGACCCTCCCCCGCAAGGGGGGAGGGAACGGAGACGCCGTGCTCACCTCACTCCCGGTAGAACACGCACCTAAGGCCCAGCGCCGATGACCTATCCCGGCGAAAAATTCTATCCGGAAGGCGTCCATTGGGACGACCCGATCGCGCGAGGGACGCTGCCGGACCTGTTGTCGAACGCCGCCACGCAATACGGCGCGCGGCCGGCGATCGAATTCCGCGATCGGGCGATCAGCTATGCCGAGCTGGAATCCCTCGTCGAAGTCGCGGCGTCCGCCTATTTGCGCGCGGGCTATGGCAAGGACACCTCCGTTGCGCTGTTCCTGGGCAACACGCCCGATCATCCCATCAATTTCTTCGGCGCGCTGAAGGCAGGCGGCCGCATCGTGCACCTGTCGCCGCTCGACGGCGAGATCGCACTGTCGCACAAACTTTCCGATGCCGGCGCGCGGGTGCTCATCACCAGCAACCTCTCGGCGCTGTTGCCGACGGCGCTGAAATTCCTGGACAAGGGCCTGCTCGATCGCCTGATCGTCTGCGAGGACGATCATTGGGGCAGGATCGGCACGCCGCAAACGCCGCTGCCGGACAATCCCGCCATCATCACCCACAGGCAGTTCATCGATGGCGCGACAAGACCGGCGCAATGGCCGGCCATCGACGTCGGGGACATTGCGCTGCTGCAATATACCGGCGGCACCACCGGCCTGCCGAAAGGCGCGATGCTGACCCACGGCAATCTCACCGCCGCAGTCTCGATCTATGACGTCTGGGGCAAGGCCGCTCGCGCCGAGCGGGGCGACCCGGTCGAGCGCGTGATCTGCGTGCTGCCGTTGTTCCACATCTATGCGCTGACGGTCGTGATGCTGTCCTGCATCCGCCGTGGCCACCTGATCTCGCTGCACCAGCGCTTCGATGTCGAAAGTGTGATGCGCGACATCGAGGTCAAGCGCGCGACTTATTTCCCGGGCGTGCCGACCATGTGGATCGCGATCGCAGCCTTGCCCGATCTCGACAAGCGCGATTTCTCGTCGCTGCGAAGCGCCGGCTCGGGCGGCGCGCCGCTGCCGATGGAAGTCGCGAGGGTCTTTGAGCGCAAGGTCGGCATGAAGCTCCGTAGCGGCTGGGGCATGACCGAAACCTGCCCGGCCGGTACCGCGCATCCCGAAGCGGGACCGGACAAGCCCGGCTCGGTCGGAGTGGCCTTGCCCGGCATCGAGATGGATGTGGTGTCGCTCGACGATCCCACAAAGGTTTTGCCGACCGGCGAGGTCGGCGAGATCCGCATTCGCGGCCCGAACGTCACCAAGGGCTACTGGAACAAGCCGAAGGAGACCGCGGAAGCCTTTGTCGGCGACCGCTTCCTCACCGGCGACATCGGCTATGTCGACGACGATGGCTATTTCTTTCTGGTCGATCGCAAGAAGGACATGATCATCTCCGGCGGCTTCAACGTCTATCCGCAGATGATCGAGCAGGCGATCTACGAGCATCCCGCGGTGCACGAAGTAATCGTGATCGGGATATCAGACGATTACCGCGGCGAGGCGGCGAAGGCCTTTGTCAAATTGCGCACTGGGGCCAATCCGTTCACGCTGGACGAGTTGAAGGCATTTTTGGCCGGCAAGCTCGGCAAACACGAAATTCCCGCGGCGCTCGATTTCGTCGATGAACTGCCGCGCACCACGGTCGGCAAGCTTTCCCGACACGAATTGCGCAAGCTGCAGCCCGCGCAAGCGAAACAGCAACAAGTCGCATCAGGAGGCCGTTAGTGACCGTTGTCCTGAACTTCGAAAAATCGTCATTCCGGGATGCGCCGTCGGTCGGCAATTGCCGACCTGAGGCGACAGGCCCGGAATCCATACTCCCGATCGTGGTTATGGATTCCGGGCTCGCTCGCTTCGCTCGCGCCCCGGAATGACGATTCTGATTTGGTAGTCGATCGTTCTCACTCGCTCACAGGAGGATCCGATGGATCTCAGCTTTACCAGGGAAGAGATGGCGTTCCGTGACGAGGTGCGGGCCTTCTTCAGGGACAATGTGCCGCCCGCGACGCGGCAGAAACTGCAGGAGGGCCGTCATCTTTCAAAGCAGGAGATGGTCGATTGGTGGCGCATCCTGAACAAGAAGGGCTGGGGCGTCTCGCACTGGCCGAAGGAATATGGCGGCACCGGCTGGAGCTCGGTGCAGCATTACATCTTCAACGAGGAATTGCAGATGCATCCGGCGCCGGCGCCGCTCGCCTTCGGCGTCAGCATGGTCGGCCCCGTGATCTACACCTTCGGCAATGAGCAGCAGAAGAAGTACTATCTGCCGCGCATCGCCAATGTCGACGACTGGTGGTGCCAGGGCTTTTCCGAGCCCGGCTCCGGCTCCGACCTCGCCTCGCTGAAGACAAAAGCCGAGCGCAAGGGCGACAAATATATCGTCAACGGCCAGAAGACCTGGACCACGCTCGCCCAGCACGCCGACATGATCTTCAACCTGTGCCGCACCGATCCCGCGGCGAAGAAGCAGTCGGGCATTTCCTTCATCCTGATCGACATGAAGACCAAGGGCATCACGGTGCGGCCGATCCAGACCATCGACGGCGGCCACGAGGTCAACGAGGTGTTCTTCGACGACGTCGAGGTGCCGGTGGAAAATCTTGTCGGTGAGGAGAACAAGGGCTGGGACTACGCCAAATTCCTGCTCGGCAACGAACGCACCGGGATTGCGCGCGTCGGCGTCTCCAAGGAGCGGATCCGCCGCATCAAGGAACTGGCCTCGAAGGTGGAGTCCGGCGGCAAGCCGGTGATCGAGGATCAGAAATTCCGCGAAAAACTCGCCGAGGTCGAGATCGAGCTGAAGGCGCTCGAACTGACCCAGCTGCGCGTCGTCGCCGACGAGGGCAAGCACGGCAAGGGCAAGCCCAACCCGGCGTCTTCGGTGCTCAAGGTCAAGGGTTCGGAAATCCAGCAGGCCACCACCGAGCTGTTGATGGAGGTGATCGGCCCGTTCGCCGCGCCCTATGACGTGCACGGCGACGACGGCTCCAACGAGGCGATGGACTGGACCGCGCAGATCGCACCGAGCTATTTCAACAACCGCAAGGTCTCGATCTACGGCGGCTCCAACGAGATCCAGCGCAACATCATCACCAAGGCGGTGCTGGGGCTTTAGGAGGCGGGGCGCAATAACAACAGATGTCGTCCCCTGCGAAGGCGGGGGACCCAGTAGGCCGCGGCGGTCGTGCTTACGAGAAGCGCCTGCGATTACTGGATCCCCGCTTTCGCGGGGATGACGACGAAAAACTCGTAGGATGGGTTGAGCGAAGCGATACCCATCATCAACAACACCGAAACGGTGCGATGGGTTTCGCAAGCGCTGAACCCATCCTACAGGTTCGATGGACAATGCTTCAGGCGTGATTTGAGAGAGTAAGGAAACATGGATTTTGATTTGTCCGAGGAGCAGCGGCTTCTCAAGGAAAGCGTCGACGGCTTGTTGGGCTCATCCTACGAATTCGAGCAGCGCAAGAAATACATGGCGGAGAAGGGCGGCTGGAGCAGAAGCGCCTGGAACAAGCTCGCCGAACAGGGCCTGCTCGGCCTGCCGTTCTCGGAAGACGACGGCGGCTTCGGCGCCGGCGCGGTCGAAACCATGATCGTGATGGAGGCGCTGGGCAAGGCGCTGGTGCTGGAGCCTTATCTGGCAACCGTGGTGATCGGCGGCGGCTTGCTGCGCCGCGGCGGCTCGGCCGAGCAGAAGGCGGCGCACATTCCTTCCATCATCGACGGCAGCAAGACCCTTGCGTTCGCGCAGCTCGAGAAGAATTCGCGCTACGATCTCAACGACGTCTCGACCTCGGCCAAGAAAAAGGGATCGGGTTACGTGATCGACGGCGAGAAATTCGTCGTGCTCAACGGCGAGAGCGCCGACACCCTGATCGTGACCGCGCGCACCAAAGGCGGCCAGCGCGATACCAGCGGCATCGGCGTGTTTCTGGTGCCCGGCAACGCCAGCGGCGTCGCGAAAAAAGGCTATCCGACCCAGGACGGCCTGCATGCCGCCGATATCTCCTTCACCGGCGTCGAGGTCGGCGCCGACGCCGCGATCGGCGATCCCGACAACGCCTTGCCGCTGATCGAGCGCGTGGTCGACGACGCCCGCATCGCGATCTGCGCCGAAGCCGTCGGCATCATGGACGAATCGCTGAAGACCACGGTCGAATACCTCAAGACCCGCACCCAGTTCGGCGTGCCGATCGGCACCTTCCAGACCCTGCAGCACCGCGCCGCCGACATGTTCGTGGCCCTGGAGCAGGCCCGCAGCATGTCGATGTTCGCAACCATGGCTTCCGACTTCGACGACGCCAGGGAGCGCGCCACCGCGGTGGCGGCGGCGAAAGTCCAGATCGGCAAATCCGGAAAGTTCATCGGCCAGCAATCGATCCAGCTCCATGGCGGCATCGGCATGACCCAGGAGGCCAGGATCGGCCACTACTTCAAGCGGCTGACCATGATCGAGAACACCTTTGGCGACACCGACTACCACCTTCGCCGCGTCACCGACTCGGGCGGGCTGGTTTAGCTCACAACCGTCATTCCGGGGCGATGCGAAGCATCGAAGCCGGAATCCATAACCACCGTCGGGCGTATGGATTCCGGGCCTGCGCCAAGCGGCGCATCCCGGAATGACGAGGGAAGCAGAGCGCCAACACTCTCCGTCTCCGTCATTGCGAGCGAAGCGAAGCAATCCATGGCCCGGAAACGAAGAATGGATTGCTTCGTCGCTTCGCTCCTCGCAATGACGAACGTCAGCAAGGGCCGTAAGGAGGAAACCGTGAAAACCACCCCGTTCGATCTCACCGGAAAAGTCGCCGTCATCACCGGCTCGAGCCGCGGCATCGGCCGCGCCTCGGCTGAACTGTTGGCAAAGCTCGGCGCCAAAGTGGTGATTTCCAGCCGCAAGGCGGACGCCTGCGAGGAAGTCGCCGACGGCATCCGCAAGGCGGGCGGCGACGCCCACGTCATCCCCTGCAACATCTCGCGCCGCGAGGAGGTCGAGGCGCTGATCTCGGGCGCGACCCAACACTACGGCAGGATCGACATCCTGGTCTGCAACGCGGCGGTCAATCCCTATTACGGCCCGCTGCTCGACATCACCGACGAAGCCTTCGACAAGATCATGGGCAGTAACGTCAAGAGCAACATCTGGCTGTGCGCGCTGGCGATCCCGCCGATGGCCGAGCGCGGCAATGGTTCGGTGGTGATCGTCTCCTCGATCGGCGGCCTGCGCGGCTCGACCGTGATCGGCGCCTACGGAATTTCGAAAGCGGCGGATTTTGCGCTGTGCCGCAGCCTCGCCGGCGAATGGGGGCCGAAGGGCGTGCGCGTCAACTGCGTCGCGCCCGGCCTGGTCAAAACCGATTTCGCCCGCGCGTTGTGGGAAGACGAGGAGCGCCTGAAGCGCCGCTGCGCCACCACGCCATTGCGGCGGATCGGCGAGCCCGACGAGATCGCCGGCGCGGTCGCCTATCTCTCCTCCGACGCCTCAAGCTTCATGACCGGCCAGACCATCGTCGTCGACGGCGGCGTGACCACAGCGTCGGTGTGATCTTCTCTCTCCCCGTGAGGGGTCTGCTCCGCGGGCGCAGACCCTCATCGGCACGGACGTGTCCGTGCCACCTTCTCCCACAGGGGGAGAAGAAGCGCGCGCCGTCGCCATATTGACGAACCATCCCAATCCGCTTGCCCTGCCGCAACACCACAAAGCATCCCGCGGGCGTCCCACGGCGTCGGTGTGATCTCTCTCATCCTCGCCCCTGGTGGGAGAGGGCTGCGATGCGAAGCATTGCAGACCGGTGAGGGCTCGTCCCCGCGCACACCCTCATCCGGCCGTGTCCGTGCCACCGCTCCCGCAGGGGGAGAGGAAGCAAGCGCGTGCCGTCGCCATATTGACCTTCCATCCCCAATCCGCTTGCCTTGCCGCAACACCGCAAAAACATCCCGGGAAGCAACGCCAGGAAAAGCATCATGTCCCATGTGCTGGCCATCGATCAGGGCACCACATCCTCGCGCGCCATCGTGTTTCGCTCCGACATTTCCATCGCGGCATCGGCGCAACAAGAATTCCCGCAGCATTTTCCGGCCTCGGGCTGGGTCGAGCACGAGCCCGAGGATATCTGGACCTCGACGATCGCCACCTGCCGCGAGGCGCTGAAGAAGGCGAGCGTCACGGCAAAAGACATCGCCGCGATCGGCATCACCAACCAGCGCGAGACCGCCGTGGTGTGGGACCGCGCCACCGGCAAGGCGGTGCACCGCGCCATCGTCTGGCAGGACCGCCGCACCGCCGATATCTGCGCCAGATTAAAGGCCGAAGGCCACGAGGGCGCGATCACGGCAAAAACCGGGCTGATCATCGATCCCTATTTTTCCGGCACCAAGGTCGCCTGGATTCTGGATTCCGTGCCCGGCGCGCGCGAGCGCGCGATGCGCGGCGAACTGATGTTCGGCACCGTCGATTGCTATCTGTTGTGGCGGCTGACCGGCGGCAAGGTGCATGCGACCGACGCCACCAATGCCTCGCGCACGCTGCTGTTCAACATCCACACCGGGCAATGGGACGACGATCTCCTGAAAATCCTGCGGGTGCCGCGCTCGATGCTGCCGGAGGTGAAGGATTCCTCCGACAAAATTCGGCGACAGCGTGGCCGAACTGTTCGGCGGCGCGATCGCGATCTGCGGCATCGCCGGCGACCAGCAGGCCGCCACCATCGGGCAGGCGTGTTTTGCGCCCGGCATGATCAAGTCGACCTACGGCACCGGCTGCTTTGCCTTGCTCAACACCGGCACGACGCCGGTTGCCTCGAAGAACAGGCTGTTGACCACGATCGCCTATCAGCTCAAGGGCCAGCGCACCTATGCCCTCGAAGGCTCGATCTTCGTCGCCGGCTCGTCGGTGCAGTGGCTGCGCGACGGGCTTGGCATCATCAAGCAGGCTTCCGAGACCGGCCCGCTCGCCGACCAGTCCGATTCCACGCAATCGGTCTATCTGGTGCCGGCGTTTGTCGGCCTGGGGGCGCCGTACTGGAATCCGCGCGTGCGCGGCGCGCTGTTCGGGCTGACCCGCAACACCGGCCCGGCCGAGCTCGCGCATGCCGCGCTCGAAAGCGTCTGCTACCAGACATTCGATTTGCGGGCCGCGATGCGCGCCGACTGGCCGGAAGCCAAAGCCGCCAACGTGTTGCGCGTCGACGGTGGCATGACCGCTTCCGACTGGACCATGCAGCGCCTCGCCGATCTCCTGGACGCACCGGTCGATCGCCCCGTGATCCAGGAAACCACCGCGCTCGGCGCCGCCTATCTCGCCGGGCTTGCCGCCGGCGTCTATCCGGAGCCCGAAAAATTCGCCGACAACTGGCGGCTGGAGCATCGCTTCAAGCCCAACATGAGCGCGGCGACGCGCGAGCGCAAGCTCGCGGGTTGGGCGCGGGCGGTGAAGGGGCTGCTGGCGAGCGATGCGGGCGAGGGGTAGCTCTTCTCCCTCTCCCCGCCCTTCACGGGGTCGAGACGAGCGAAGCTCGCTCTTAGAGGGTCGGGGTGAGGGGCTGTTTCCGCGCGTTCAGTCGTCATCGCCGGCGGAAATGTTTGGGTCGAGCGTTGGGATTTCAGTACAGCGCCCATGGGTCCGTTACGATGACGTCATAGGCCGGATACCAATAGCAGTACTCGTCGATGCCGTCGTCAAAGCAGTATCCATAATAAAAATCCGCCTGTGCGAGTTGAATTGGACCATTTGCTGCAATTTTCACGGTATCGGCGTCTCCACTCGCCAGCTTTTTGTTCGACTTGACTTTTCGCGCCGGCAGGCTGCCCGCGCTCATTCCAACCACCTTGTCGTTGTTCACTTCGGCGACGACCGCGTTGCTGCCTATTTTTCCGACTTCGTGCTTTCCATTTTTATGGAGCTTGGGTCCAAGAAGGTTATGACCGTTGTTGTGATGTGAATTTTTGGCCAGCGCGAATCCGGCGGTCATGAGCACGCTCGTGCAAACGACAAGCTTCACAATGGTCCTGCGATTGAACATCTATGCTTCTCCACTTCATCCGATTCACATGAACCGTGCTACGATGCGAACCATTCCGTTTGACAATTTGTTGGCGACAACGGGATTACAGTGGGGATCTGTTGGCTATTTAGAGGTAATTGACAGGCATTCGATGATGATCGCTTCCGACTGACGAATCCACGACGGGGACCGCATTCAGAGATGCACCGACAGATTATTGCCGAACAGCTCGAAGTCCGCGCTGCGCCATTCGTTTGAAGCATCGGGTCTCCGCCTGGTCAGCCTGGACGGCGAGCGGCCGTCGGTCGATACGAAGCGCGAGCCCTGGATCGAGATCAAATATGGTCCGGCCAGTCCGGATGACTGGTTTGGGATCGTGCCGGCGACGGCCCAGTTCGAACGGTCCGCAGGCAAAACCCGCGAAGCCTTGAATCTGATCGTGAAGGTCAACCCGCGCCTGGGCTTGGCACGCAATCTGATTCCCTGGATCGTCGAAAACAAATCGATCCGGCTCGATCGGCCTTACTGGGCGTATCGCACCTCCGCGGAGACCGACAGCACCACGGATCGCGAATTTCACATCTACGAATTAGCTGCAAGCGGCAGCTCTGCCTTGTCCCGGGTCTTGCCACGCTATTACGGCGCTGCGAGTGACCCTGCGACCGGCGAGCGGGCTTTGTTCATGGAACGGCTCACGGACGTCTCGCGCCTGGATGCGGCCGGCGCGCAGGCCGACTGGCCGATCGAGGCGATCGGCGCCGCGTTCGCGGCGGCGGCGGCATGGCAGGCGGAATTCTGGGGCGCGGGTAATGCTTCCCTGGCATGGGCCGGGCCGCGCCCTACGACTGCCGACATGCTGGCCGACGAGTCGTTATGGCGCGGGCTGCTGGATGACGCCCATGCGCGATTTCCCGCCGTCATAACGGAAGCGGTTAGAAGCCGGCGGCACCGGCTGATCGATACGATGGATGTATGGCATCGCGCCAAGGACCTGTTGCCCGGCACCCTGGCGCATGACGATTTCAACAACCGCAATGTTGGATTCCGGCCCGGCGTTGTCGCGCTGGATTGGGAACTGGCGCAATGCAACACCGCGCATCGCGATCTGGTCGAGATGCTGACCTTCGTCGCGCCGTCGGCGGCGACCCGCGCGGATATCGATCGGCTGATGGAGCGTCACCGGACCATGCTCGCCGAAACGGGGGTCAAGGCGGGACTGGATCGCGACACGTGGATGGAGGCGTTCCGCTGCGAATTGAAGGTCGAGGCGATCAACCGCGTCAGTATGCAGTGTATTTTCGAGGCGGCGTTCCCGCTGGCCTATTTCGAGCGCATCAACACAAATATCGAGCGGCTGCTTGATCTCTACGGCTAGCGCTTCAAGAGTCTCAAAGAGGGATCTCTAGCGCACGTAGTAAACACCGCAGCATCAGGACAAGTGAAGCCTAAGGCCGGCAAAAATTGACGAGATCGTTCGACGAATTTTTCTAATTTAGCGGGGCAAAGGTGGGAGGAAGCTATGACGCCAAAGGAATTGTTCGACACGTCGATGAAGATGGCAGAATTCAGCGGACTTCGTCTCGAAGCGGACCGTAGTTACGAATGGAAATTGTCCTTATCACTTTGGGCTTTGCTTGCGGGCGCAATTCATACATTTCGAGTGAAGCACATCGGATGGTGGATACCGACAACTGGTTTGCTGCTCTACGCCTTCTGGGCGTACAAGTTTTGGTGGGCGCATCGCATCGATAACATAAGAATGCATTCGTATTTGACTTACTGCTCAACCATTATCACGAACGAAGTCAATCAGACTGCGCAGCAAGAATGGGTTGCCGGTAAGATTGGCGACTATACCAAGCTGAACGTTTTCCAACGTTCTATCGCCTTCTTATTTGACTGGTCATCATTCTTTCAGCTCGCTGTAACAACAGTCCTCGTCGCACTGGCCTACCATTTCTGTCAAACG
>CAVUYV010000005.1:0-120228 GCA_963745785.1 uncultured Alphaproteobacteria bacterium
CCGGACCTGGACGCCAGTGACGCCTTTGCAGTCTTCGTCGGAAAACTTGGGCTTCCGCGTACACTTTCAGACGTTGGCGTTCGTGAAGACAAGTTCAAGCTCATTGGCGAAAATGCAATGCTTTCGATATTCACGCGATCCAATCCACAACCCATCCGTGATCCTGGAGATGTCGTCCAGATCTTGAAGCTCGCCGCTTAAGTTTCCGCTCACCAGTACGTCTTAGTATCTGGGGGGGGAGTCCTAAGGCGCACTCGAATTTTAATGAAGGAAGTGGAAAAGGTCATACAATAAGGCCGCCAAAGGCTCGACCCTTGACATACAATATATTGTTGTCTCCCTCATAATTGAGCCTCCGTCTGCTTGAGTGCCCGGATACGAATAGAGCAATGAGTAACGATGCCAAGCAGCGTTTAACCGTTAGTCGGCGCGATTTGCTGTCCGTGATCGGAGCGATTTCTGGCAGCGCAGCGATGTATCATGCGATGACTAGTCTCGGGTTTGCGTCCGATTCCGGATACAAAGGTCCGATCAAGCTCGACGGCGATCCGAAGGGCGCGTCCGTCCTCATCCTCGGCGCCGGACTCGCCGGCATGACGGCCGCTCTGGAATTGCGCAAGGCTGGCTACAAGGTCCAGATCCTGGAATTCAACAACCGGCCAGGGGGCCGCAACTGGACCTTGCGGGGCGGGGATTCATTCACTGAACTCGGGGGCTTCAAGCAGACCTGTGAATTCGAGCAAGGCCTCTATTTCAATCCCGGCCCATGGCGGATTCCGTATCACCATCGCGCGATCCTCGATTACTGCAAGCGCCTGGGTGTCACCCTTGAGCCGTTCATCCAACTCAATCACAACGCCCTTCTGCACGCGACCAAGGCGTTCGAAGGCGTTCCGCAGCGCATTCGCGACATCAAGACCGATTTCCAGGGACAAATTTCGGAATTGCTTGCCAAGGCAGCGCAGCAGGGCAAGCTCGACGAAGCTGTATCGAAAGAAGATCGCGAAATCCTGATGCAAGCGCTGAAGTCTTGGGGCGCGCTGGACGGCAACTACGCTTACAAGGCAAATCTTATTTCCTCGGACTATCGCGGTTACGCCAAGGATCCGGGCGGCGGCGTCGGCGCAGCGCCGATCCCGGGCGAGCCGATCAATCTGTCCGATATCCTGAAATCGCGAGTCTGGCGCTACCTGCAGAATTTCGCACTCCATACCTTCCAGACCACGATGTTTCAGCCGGTGGGTGGCATGGACATGATCGGCAAGGCGTTTGCCAGGGAAGTCGGCGGCGTCATTCGTTACGACACGAAGGTGACCCGGATACAGCAGGATGACCGCGGCGTCACAGTTACCTACACCGATCTCAAGGCTCCGGCGACGCCACAACAGGCCAAAGCCGATTGGTGCGTCTGCACGATTCCGCTGTCCATTCTGAGCCAGCTTCCGATCGACGTCGGCGATCGCATGAAGGCAGCCATCGACGCCGTGCCCTACTTGCCATCCGTCAAAATCGGCTTGCAGTTCAAGCGCCGCTTCTGGGAAGACGACGAGGCGATCTACGGCGGCATCAGCTACACCGACTTGCCGATTCGGCAAATCGCCTATCCAAACACCGGCTTTAATCGCGCCGGCAGGGGTGTGCTGCTGGGCGCATATCTTTTCGACGGTCCCAACGCATACGAATTCGCATCGATGCCGCCGGCCGAACGGGTCGCCCGAGCGGTCGAATTCGGCGCCAGCATTCATCCGCAATACCGGGCGGAATACGAAAACGGCATTGCCGTTGCGTGGCATCGCGTGCCGTTTACATTGGGCTGCGCTGGCAACTGGACCGACGAGGCAAGGGCGGAGCATTACAATAATCTCTGCCAGATCGACGGCAGGATCGTGCTGGCGGGAGAGCATGCATCTTACATTCCCGCATGGCAGGAGGGAGCCATCCTATCGTCCCTTGATGCCATCACCCGGCTGCATGATCGCGTGGTCAAAACGTAGAGCAATGTCATCAAGGCGGGACTACGGAGCGTTGTCCAGACGATGCAGGGAAATTCGAAACTTCACACAGCCTTCGCCATGATGATATCAGCGGCGTTTTCGCTGTTGTCGTTTTTGGCGTATGCGCAAGGCGCCGGGCCCTCGGCCTCCGAACCTGCGTTAAGCCCAGGCTTCAGATTTTATGAAATGAGTGGCGAGGAATTATTCGCTAATGTGTGTCGGGCCTGCCACATGTCCGATGGCAAAGGTGCGGTGGGGGCCGGAACATATCCATCGCTCGCGGGCAACAGGAATCTCGAAGCCAGCGGGTATCCCCTCGACGTCGTCGTCAACGGACGACGCGGCATGCCGCCATTCGGGGCGATGATGAGCGACGATCAGGTTGCCGCCGTTGTTAATTATCTGCGCACGCATTTTGACAACAACTATCAGGATACGGTTACGGCTGAGGATGTAAAAATCGCCCGACGATGAGAACGATCGCCATTTTCCAGACGGAGAAGCAAATGAGGTTTAGAACGATATTGACGCTCGGAACGCTCTTCGCAGGCGCTCTCACTCTCTGAAATCCCGGCGCCGCGTGTGCCGATGTTGTAAGATATCCAATTCCCAACTCGACGTTCCCGATAGCCCAGGCTGTGCAGGTCTCGGGCAACACCGCGACTTATTATGTTGGCGGCCAGGTGCCTCCTGTGGTCAGCAAGGAGGCGGAGCCCGGCAGCCCTCAGGCCTATGGTGACACCAAGACACAGACGATTGGTGTTCTTGGCAAGATCAAGGGGATTCTCGAGGGCCTCGGGCTCGGCATGGGCGATGTGGTCAAGATGCAGGTATTCCTCGTGCACGACGCGCGTGCGCCGATGGATTTCAAGGCTTTCATGGAAGGCTACACGCAGTTCTTTGGCGGTAATCAGCCCAATCTGCCGGCAAGGTCTGTAGTCGGCGTCGCAGCGCTCGCCAATCCTGGATTTCTCGTCGAAATCGAGGTTATCGCTGCCAGGGATACCAAATAGGATAGCTGAGCCGCAGAACCGTTTGCCAGCGAACAGGTTACCTGTCTGAATTCATCCCGGTGGGCGGGATTTTTCTAGGAGAGTGAGATGTTTAGGGAAATCGGGTGTGGAAGCCTCACATCACGGAAGCGCTTTGGGACCGCTCTCTTCGCCGCCTTGGTCTCGATCCTCCCTGTGGTGTCGAACCCCGTGGCTGCCGAAGTACTAACCCCGCAGCAGCAACTTGCCTTTGACATCTACAAGGAGCTTGTCGAAATTAACACCGTGACCGCGACGGGCGATACCGCGCGTGCCGCGGAGGTGATGGCGGCACGCCTGCGGGCTGCGGGATTTGCGGACGCCGATGTTCACGTGTTCTCGCCGGCGCCGCGCAAGGGAAATCTGGTCGTCCGGTTGCGCGGCACGGGTGCGCGCAAGCCGATCCTGCTGCTGGCGCATCTCGACGTCGTGCCGGCCAACCGCGAGGATTGGTCGGTCGATCCGTTCAAGCTGATCGAAAAGGACGGTTATTTCTATGCGCGCGGCAGCGGCGACGACAAATACATGGCGGCGGCGTTTGTCACCAATCTCATTCGTTATAAGCAGGAAGGCTACAAGCCTGATCGCGATATCATCATGGCGCTTGAGACGGATGAGGAAATTCTAGACCGTGACGGCCTGGGAATCCAATGGCTGCTCAAGAACCATCGCGACCTGATCGATGCCGAATTCGCATTGAACGAGGGCGGCGGCGTCGGACTGAAGGACGGCAAGCCGATCAGGAACAGCGTCCAGACCAGCGAGAAGTCTCGCTGAGTTATCAGCTCGACGTTAAAAATAGGGGCGGCCACAGCTCGGTCCCGAGCAGGGACAATGCGATCTATCGTCTGGCGGAGGGACTGGTACGTCTCTCCAAATTCAGCTTCCCGCTGAACCTCAACGAGACCACGCGCGCTTACTTCGAGCGCACCGCCCAATTCGAGGGCGAGCAGACTGCGGCCGATATGCGCGCGGTGCTGTCCGATCGGCCGGATCCGGCTGCCATGTCGTTCGTCCGGCTCGCAGCCAATCCGGTCTATAACGCCCAACTGCGCACCACGTGCGTCGCGACAATGCTGCAAGGCGGACACGCGGTCAACGCGTTGCCGCAACTGGCGAGCGCCAAGGTCAATTGCCGGATCATGCCCGGCGAACCAGTCGATGAGGTCAAAGCGACCCTGGAGCGCGTGCTCGCCGACGATCAGATCGTTGTCACGCAACTCGACCAACCGGTCTTGAGTGCGCCGTCAGCACTGCATGAGCAGATCATGGGATCGATTCGAGAAATCTATCGCAGGAGTTTTGGCCCGGCGCTGTCGTGCTTCCGACAATGAGCGCCGGTGCCACTGATGGAAGCTACCTGCGAAACGCCGGCATTCCGACGTATGGCCACTCCGGGCTCGCGGGTGACATCAACGATATCCGGGCGCACGGAAAGGACGAACGGATTCTCGTGAAATCGTTCTACGAAGGTGAGGATTATCTCTATCGACTGGTTAAAATGTTTTCCGGCGGCGGCTCGTAGATAAGGGCTGAATTCGCAATCTCGATAAAGCCGGACACTGAAATAAGTAGTGGCCGATTGCGGCGGCGACGTCTCGTGCCGCCGCCAATTAGGGAAGTCACGATTTTCGCCAGTTAGAAGTGCCACTCGGTGGGAGCAGGATAGCCACCTTTCTGTGGGTTGGGGTTGATACCTGCCTCTCGAGAGGGCGTCGCGTGAAGCTTCCAGATCGCGCAACGCGACGCCCGGCTGTTGCTCGAAGGAGATGTCGCTGCTTAGATCGGACAATCCTCGGGAAACACCGGCTTGCGTTTCTCTATATGAGACGCGAGGCCTTCACGAGCCTCTGCCCCAGTGAAGCCAAGGATCTCTAGCGCGGTCGAGGTATCAAATAGCGGACCATTGACCCGCAGCCAGTTGTTAAGGGCATATTTCGTCCATCGAATTGCGCTCTGCGCACCGTTTGAAAGATCTTCGGCCACGTCAAGAGCCGTCTTCTGCAAATCGGCGTCCTCGACGCACAACGACACAAGGCCGATCCGCTCGGCCTCTTCGCCGGAGAGCGGCTTGCAAGTCAAAAGGTAATATTTCGCTTTCGCAAGGCCGCAAAGCAAAGGCCATATTATACAGGCGACGTCGCCAGCCGCGACGCCAAGCCGGGTGTGACCGTCGACGATGCGCGCCGACTTTCCAGCGATCGACACATCGGCCAGAATACCGACGACGAGACCCGCGCCGACCGCAACGCCGTTGATCGCCGAAATAATCGGCTTGTTGCAATTAATAACGTTGTAAACGAGGTCCTTGGCTTCCTTCCAAGTTGCCATGCGGGCGACTGGATTGTCGAGAACGCTCTTGATCAACTCAAAGTCGCCTCCTGCCGAAAAGGCTTTGCCAGCCCCGGTAACAATCACGGCATTAATTTCTGGATCGTTATTGATGTCGCGCCAGATATTCGTAAGTTGGGTATGGGTTTCGGCGTCGACCGAGTTATACGTTTCAGGCCGATTAAAGGTCAGCCGAAGAATACGTTTCGAGGGATAGTCAAGCGTCAGTCTGGAATAGGCAGCGTATCGACCGGACATTTTAAATTGCTCCTTTTCGTTGGCGCACAAATCAAGGTGGGTCGTGCTTCCCTCGAACCGGGTGTTTTCGTGGTCGCTGCGCCCGTGAATAATCGATCAGGACCTTATCATCGACGTCAGGCAAATTGACCAATGGTTTCGGGTTCTCCGCGTTAGTCAAAAAATGTCGTTTTGGCGCTCAGGTTCACTTCGACATGGTGCATCAGCTATTGGTCGAAAGTGCAGAGTCTCTAGATTTACGGCGATTTGGAGATTTACGAGGATTTGGCATCAGCTGATGGTGACGGTCATTGGTCGCCTGCCATATCGCCACCAGCCGGCTCGCGTTGAGCCCATGATTCCAACGCTCCGCGTTGGCATTTTTCAGCTATGTTCTTGGCAAGGAAGTCGACAGCCTGGCCCGAGACTTAGCAGTCTGCCGAAAAACCGGGAAACAAAGGTTTTTTTTCTATCGCAGCTCTTTGTTCGAGCGGTGTGATGGATTGAGAGGTTTCGACCATCCATCCCGGCCGTGCCACGCTTGCTCGCCTGCGTGCCAGGACAGCTCGCGGCGCCTGTCCTGCCGCTGCCGGGTTTGGTTCCATTTTCCGCGTCCAGACGAGGGCGGTGGGCTGCGGAGGGTGGTCAGGTTAGCGTCACTTCAATAGACGCTAGCTACAAAAATCGGTAAGATGAGACGTCGCGTACCTTGGTGTATCAGGGCGGCGCCCACCCCTCGCGAAGAGATCAGGATTGATGGCAGCCGTTCCCGGTGTCCGGCGTTCCGAACTCGGTGATGCGCTGCGCGCCTGCCGCAGTGCGTTCATTGGCGTCGGCGCCATGAGTTGCATGATCAACCTGCTCTATCTGACCGGGTCGATCTTCATGCTGGAGATCTACGACCGGGTGCTCCCGAGCCGGAGCGTACCGACGCTGGTCGGTTTGGTCATTCTCGCCGGCGGATTGTACATCGCCCAGGGCTTCCTCGACCTGATCCGGGGACGGATCCTGGGCCGTATCGGAACCTCGCTCGACGAAGCCCTCAACAACCGGGTGTTCGAAACCATTGTGCGCCTGCCGCTGATGGTCGGCGGTCGCAACGAGGGCCTTCAACCGCTGCGCGACCTGGACAATGTACGTTCGTTCCTCGGCAGCATGGGCCCGGGCGCGTTCTTTGATTTGCCGTGGCTGCCGTTCTATCTGGCGATCTGTTTCGCGTTCCATGTCCTGATCGGCCTGACCGCGCTGGTCGGCGCCATCATTCTGGTCACCCTCACCCTCGTCACCGAGTTCATGTCGCGCGCGCCGGCGCGGGAGGCGATGGGCCTGGCGGCGCGCCGCAATGATCTGGCCGCCAGCAGCCGGCGCAACGCCGAGGTGCTGGTCGCGATGGGAATGGCCGGGCGCCTCACCAAGCGCTGGAGCGAGGCCAACGAGCGCTATCTTGCGGGCAACCAGCGCGCCAGCGACGTCGTCGGGGGTCTCGGCGCGATCGCCAAGGTCATGCGCATGACCCTGCAATCGGCGGTGCTTGGCGTCGGCGCCTATCTGGTGATCCATCAGGAGGCGACCGCGGGCATTATCATCGCGGGCTCGATCCTGGCCGCGCGGGCGCTGGCGCCGGTAGACCTGGCCATCGCCCATTGGAAAGGCTTCGTTGCCGCACGGCAGAGCTGGCACCGTCTGAACCGGCTGCTCGAATCGCTGCCCGCGCAAGCCGCGCCGACCTTGCTGCAGAGCCCATCGAGCCGCCTTTCGGTCGAGGGTGTCAGCATCGTGCCGCCGGGCGATCAGAGGGTTATTGTTCAGGACGTGACGTTCGCGCTTGTGGCCGGAAACGGATTGGGAGTCATAGGGCCAAGCGGATCGGGCAAGTCTTCGCTGGTCCGCGCGCTGGTCGGCGTATGGCAGCCGTTCCGCGGCAAGGTACGGCTCGATGGCGCGGCGATCGATCAGTGGGCCTCCGATGTGCTCGGCCGCTACGTCGGTTATCTGCCGCAGGATGTCGAACTGTTCGCCGGCAGCGTAGCCCAGAATATTTGCCGTTTCGATCCGGACGCCGGCTCCGACACGATCATCGCGGCTGCCAAGGAGGCGGGCGTCCATGAGATGATCATCAGGATGCGCGACGGCTACGACACCCAGATCGGCGAGCAGGGCACTGCGCTTTCGGCCGGTCAGGCGCAGCGCGTGGCGTTGGCAAGGGCGCTCTACGGCAATCCGTTCCTCATCGTCCTTGACGAGCCGAACTCAAATCTCGATACCGAGGGAGACGAGGCGCTGACACGGGCAGTTCGCGCCGCGCGCGAGCGTGGCGCCATCGTGGTGGTCGTCGCACACCGGCCGATCGGAATCGAGGCCGTCGATCAGCTGCTTGTGTTGAAGGACGGCCGCATGCAGGCGTTCGGCCCCAAGGAAAGCGTTTTGGGGCAGGTGCTGCAGCGGGTTGCGCCGCCCACTCCCATCAAGATCGTATCCGACGGAGGCGTTGCCAAATCATGAGCGGCAGCAAGAAGCGCGGAGCGCGGCAGTCGATACGGCTGCATTTGGTCATCGGCCTGGCGGTGGTCGTCATTCTTGCGGGCGGGCTTGGCGGCTGGGCATCGACGGCGCAGATCTCGGGGGCGTTGATCGCGCCGGGATCGGTTGTCGTCGAATCCAACGTGAAAAAAGTGCAGCATCCGACCGGCGGCGTGGTCGGCGAGGTGCGCGCGCGAGATGGCGATGTCGTCAAGGCCGGCGATATTGTGGTGCGGCTCGATGACACCGTCACCAAGTCGAGCCTCGCGATTGTCACCAAAAACCTCGACGGGTTGTGGGCGCGGGCGGCGCGGTTGGAGGCCGAACAACGCGGCCTCGACAACATCGTATTTCCTCAGATGCTGCTCTCGCGGGCCGAGGACCCCGATGTCAAGGCCGTCATCGCGAGCGAAACCAAACTGTTCGAGGTTCGTGTCAATGGAAGGGCCGGACAGAAGGCGCAATTGCGCGAACGAGTCACGCAGTTGAACGAGGAGATCGCCGGCCTGGCGGCGCAGGAAAAGGCGAAAGACAAGGAAATTGCGCTGGTGGAGAAGGAACTGGTCGGCGTTCGCCAGCTCTACGAACAGCACCTGGTGCAGATTTCACGGCTGACGGTGCTGGAGCGCGACGCGGCCCGGCTCGCCGGTGAGCGGGCGCAATACATTGCGGCGCGCGCACAGGCCAAGGGCAAGATCACCGAAACCGAACTGCAGATCATTCAGGTCGACAAGGATATGGTCAGCGAAGTCTCCAAGGACTTGCGCGAGACCAACGACAAGATCGGCGAATTTGTCGAGCGCAAGGTCGCGGCCGAAGACCAGTTGCGTCGCGTCGACATCCGCGCGCCGCAGGACGGCATGGTGCTGCAATCCACGGTTCATACCGTGGGCGGGGTGATCACCGCCGGCGACGCCATCATGATGATCGTGCCCCAGGCCGACGACCTTCAGGTCGAGGCCAAGGTCAATCCGCAGGACATCGATAAATTGCAGATCGGCCAGAAGACACTGCTGCGGCTGTCGGCATTCAACCAGCGCACCACGCCGGAACTGAACGGCGTCGTCACCCGCGTTTCGCCCGACGTCACGACCGACCAGCGCACCGGGCAAAGCTATTACACGATCCGGGTTTCGCTGCCGCCGGAAGAAGTCGCGCGCCTCGGCGACGTCAAGCTGATACCCGGCATGCCGGTCGAAGCCTTCGTGCAGACCGGCGACCGCACCATGCTGTCCTACCTGATCAAGCCGCTGCACGACCAGTTGATGCGCACCTTCCGCGAGAGGTGACGTGATGTACCTTGTTGACATGCATGATCAGGTATCTACCTGACGCTTCCAGATGACCTCCGGAACGACATGGACGATAGAGGCGGTGGGGTCTGCGGGCTGCTTTCTGGCAACTTTTCACCTGCCCGATCTCGGGGGCAGTCATCGATGTGTCAATTTATATGTGAGGCTGGAACGCCACGCTTCAGTTTCCGCAGGGTTTAGGATCACGGCATTACTCTAGCCAGAAATTCGAAAAACCTGCGTTCGGAATCCTCGGTCACCGGTTGCTGAAACCGATACTCGACGCGGTGGCCCCGGAGATCGGTTTTGCTGAGACCATCGAGCTGCTTGCAGTCCCAGCAATGGGTCGTTTCGGGGTAGACGTGCCAATCGATCTGGGCACCCGCTTGCTTGATCGCGCCGAGCTTCTCAACGCATTCCACGGCGGGCGTTTCGGTGTCGGCTTCACCCATCAAAACGAGCAGTGGACGCGCAATATCCGCAATCGGCACGATCGATCGCCAAGGTACTTGGCCGCTCACCCTCGACGGTGAGTTCGGGAAATGAGCCGCAATGGCGGCTATGATCGCTACCGAGCGGCGCTTGCGGATGAGAATGCCTGGGCGCGATCTCGTCGTCCAAAATGTTGTAAATTGGCAAACAGTCCGCGGCTACGGCAGGCAGTGGCGGGGAAGCTCAGATTGGATTGGTCGCCCGAGCAGATAGCCGGTTGGCTGAAGAGAACGCATCCTGAAGACGAGTGTAATCAGGTGTCACACGAGACGATCTACCGCAGTCTATTTGTTCAAGCCCGCGGGGTGCTCAAGAAAGAGCTGCTTCGTCATCTTCGATCGAAGCGCTCGATGCGTCGCTCCAAGCCGGTTGATCCGAATGGCGATAGACGAGGGCATATCAAGGATATCGTCTCAATCCGTCAGCGACCGGCGGCGGTTGAAGATCGGGCGGTGCCTGGCCATTGGGATAGGCGATCTCCTGTCCGGGCCGAACAACAGCTACATCGCGACCCTGGTCGAGCGTCATACGCGTTACGTGATGTTGGCCAAGGTGGCAGGTAAGGACACCCAGACGGTAGTCTCCGCGCTCATCAAGCAGGCGAAGAAGCTACCAAAGGAACTGTATAAGTCCCTGACCTGGGACCGGGGAAAGGAACTTACGGATCATCGTCGCTTTACGTTGGCGACCAAAATCGACGTCTATTTTTGCGATCCGCAAAGCTCGTGGCAGCGCGGGTCGAACGAGAACACCAATGGCCTGCTGAGACAGTACTTTCCGAAGGGCGCCGACTTGTCGCTACACTCGCAAGCCTATCTGAACAAAGTGGCTCGCCAGCTAAACGAACGACCACGTAAGACCTTGCAATTTGAAACCCAGCAGAGAGATTTAACGCCTGTGTTGCGTCGACCGGTTGAGCCGGCAGATCCAAAACGGACATTGACCAGCTGTCGTTCATAGCGCCCGATCTTAGCTCGCCACGGGAGGAAATGATTCCATCGATCTTTGGCGGTGAAGGGAAGTCCAGGTTTCGTTCTCCCGCCCAATCATCGAGATCGTTCCGGTTTGCTTGCCGCCATGGCGCCGCCCTTCGTCACGTTCTCCCGGTCAAGCTCGCAGCCGGAAAATGCCGTTGGTGCGGAGGAGTCCAGTGACGGTGCGAGAGGCGCTGGCGGCCGGATGCTATTGACTAAATCTGTACGGTGCTGTACGGTTGTTTCGGAGACAAGCCATGGTGAACCTCATCTTGCGCAAAGGCGCGGAAGAAGCTCGCAATCAGCTTCCGGATCTTCTCGAGGCCGCCGAGAAGGGCCGTTCGACGATCATTACCAGACATGGCCGTCCAGTTGCAGCGTTGGTGCCGATCGAGGCGTATGGCGCCGCCATTCGCCAGCAGCCGCTGATGCCCGTCGCAGGATCCGGTCGTGGGCTATGGGGAAAAAATAGTACCCGCACGCTTCGAAAGCTGCGTGACGAATGGAACCGCTAGATTTTGCGGATCTGCCGGCGGATGCGCTGGTTCTCATCGATTCGGCGCCCATCATCTACTTCCTGGAGGGGCACCCGAAATTTGGACCGCGCTTCAAGCCGCTCTTCGAAGCCCATGGAACTGGGCACCTGCGTTTCGCCGTAACGACCATCACCATCGCCGAGGTGCTGACCGGGCCCCTGCAGGCGGCTGATGACGCACTCGCGCGGCGTTATCGTGCGATCCTCGAATCGTGGCAGCCGATCGCGCTTGACGTCGACATTGCGGAAAGCGCTGCAAGACTGCGGGCGTCGCTCCGCCTCAAGCTGGCAGACGCTGTTCAAGCGGCTAGCGCATTGGCAATCAACGCGGCCGCCCTGGTGACCCATGACCGCGATTTCTCGCGCGTGCGTTCGCTGCGTATCATTTCTTGAAGGCCCAGCGCGTCGACTTGACGATCGTTCATTAAATGCTGTCTAGCTTACCGGGAGTTACCATGTCGTCGATCGGTATCACGTTGCTCAACAGTCTTCGTTCCGTTGAGCGTCCGGGCGACTTTTGCGTCGGCGGAATTCGGGAGATCTTCATGCCGACGATCGATGTCGACGGCGTGGGCAGGATCGCCTTTCCGATCCTGCCCATCCAGGCCGAGCGGCTCGTCGCAATCGCCGAGGCAGCACCCTATGGGCGGGGCGAGGAGACGGTGGTCGATCGCGAAGTCCGACGAACCTGGCAGATCGATTCCGCCAAGGTTCGGATCGGAGGGCGTCACTGGGACAAAACCCTAGCCGGAACTCGTCGCCGACATAGCTCTTGGGCTCGGTGTGAGCGAGCCGGTTGCGGCCGACTTCTATAAGCTTCTTGTCTACGATACCGGCAGCTTCTTCGTCGATCACCGCGATACCGAGAAGGCCCCCGGTATGTTCGCGACGATGGTGCTCGTGCTGCCCTCGACCCATAGCGGCGGCGAATTGGTCATAAAGCATCTTGGCCGGGAGGTGGTGCTCGACCCGCGTCCGGAGGAACCGTCGGAGATCGGCTTCGCGGCCTTCTATGCCGACTGCGTGCATGAAGTGCGTCCTGTTACGACGGGATGTCGCCCGGCCCTCGTCTATAATTTGCGTTTCGTCGGCAAGAGGTGCCCGCTGAAGGCACCCGACTATCGCCCAGAGCACGGACAGGTGGTGGAGTTGCTGTCGAGCTGGGCGAGTGCTGAGGACGAGCCTGACAAGCTGATCCTGCCGTTGGAGCATGCCTATACGCCGGAGGAGCTGTCGTTCAGTGCACTCAAGGGTGCCGATGCGGGTGTGGCGTCCGTGCTGGTCAAGGCCGCTGCAGAGGCGGATTGCGATCTTCACCTCGCTCTCGTGTCGATCGAGGAGAGCGGCAGCGCCGAACATACCGGTTATTACGGCCGTCGCCGCTGGAGTCGAGACGATGAGGATAGCGAAGAATTCGAGGTTGCCGAGGTCATCGACCGGGCGCTGTTCCTGTCTGAGTGGCGGCGTCCGGATGGCAGCGAGGCCGGGTTCGGCGATTTTCCGTTCGCCGAGGACGAACTATGCCCGCCCGATGCCTTCGAGGATCTCATGCCGGACGAGGAGCACTTTCACGAGGCAACGGGCAACGAAGGCGCGTCCTTCGAGCGCACCTATCGCCGCGCCGGCCTTGTCTTGTGGCCGCACGCGCGGCGTCTTGCGGTGCTGAACCAGGCTGGCCTCCGCACGACACTGCCGCATCTCGAACATCTGACGGCGCGCTGGGAGACGAGCAGCGCATCGATCCAGTCGCCGTTGTGGCATGAGGCCGATGAGCTTTCGGGGCACATGCTGCGCTCCTGGTCCCGCTCGTCTTGGCGGGCGGACGACGACGCCGAAGCCGGCCGGATGCTCGATTTGCAGATCCGGCTGGGGAACGGGAAGCGCATCGATGCGTTTCTCGCCGAACTGTCCTCCGAAGGCCATTATGCCGCGTCCGACAACGGGACGATCGTGCGCGCCGCCGCCCTTCTTCCGGCCCCGCGCGCAACGGAGCTGCTGGTCCGGATTGTCAGGCGTAACGCTCCTGCCCATCCCAGCGCCTGCGGCGATCTGCTGCTGCGCTGCGTCGTGGCGCCGATGGGTGCGGCCGGCGACCTGGAGCAGATCGGCGCAGCCTTGATAGACGTCTTGCCGGGCGACCCGACGAGGCGAGAGGAGGCCGGCACTTGGACTCGGCCAACGCCCGTGACGCCGGGCTTCGTCGTCGATCTTCTGACGGCGACGAGTCGGATCGATGCGGGGCTCGCGGCGCGTGCGATCGAGCACCTGCTGGCCTGGCCGAAGACATACAAGCCGGACGACGTGCTGATCCCCGCCGCTCGTGCGTTTGCCAAGCAGGTGGAAAGCATGGCGTGGCCGGCGGTGGGGCGTCTCCGAGAGGCGTCTCTCGACCACCTGCGCAGGCGCATCGCCCTGCCGCTGCAGGCGCCACGGGACTGGACCAGGACTGACCTTCTCAAATGCACATGCGGCGACTGCCGTGGGCTGGGCGCGTTCCTGGTTGCGCCGGATCAACAGCAATGGCGCCTGAAGGCGGTCCAGGATCGGAGGACCCATGTCGAGCAAAGCGTCCGGAGCGTGGCGTGCGACCTTGACCTCACGACGGAAAGGCGCGGCAGCCCCCACACGCTGGTGGCCACCAAGAACCAGGCCAGCCACGAACGGCGCGCGAAGCAGCGCCGGCAGGATCTGGAGCATGTGTCGGCGCTGGGCGGATGACGATGGCCTTGCACCGCACGGAACGGAGGGTTCGACCACAGATGAGTCGGTAGAATCGGGTTCCACTTGCTGATCGCGTCGCCAAAGCGGCCAAGGCGGCACTTGCCGCCGGGCACTTTGTGAGTGCCATCGACATCCTCGTTGGAATCGGGTGGCTTGACCTTGGGACTGGCGCTGCGGGGCAGATCGATTGCCTGGAGGAAGTTGTCCGGGCCAATCTACCGCGTATCTCGGAAGCCCTGCGGCTATTCCGGTCTTGGGCGACCGCGAGAGGATTGTTCGCAAGCCAGACGGCGTATGTCGGTCGTACGCGGCGGCGCCAGACGCTGCGCTTCAGCCGAAGCGGAAATCCTGCGATCGAGGCGTCATACTGGACACATTGGGTGTTGCTGGAGCTTTCGGAGAAGAAGCGCGCGCCGGCGGCGCCTTCTTCCGAGAACGACCACGGCAGCGTGAACTTGGCCTCGAACACCGCGCCGGTGCCCTCGACCATGCCGTCCAGCGTCGCCGCCATCCAACGTTTTACTGGATGGAACATCCGCCGTTGCACCTCGGTGACGACCTGGCCGGTATTGCGCTCATACCAGTGCCGGTTGAGATGCTCGGTCACGGTGCCGAGCTGTACAATGAGGTTACCTGACAGGTCCTCGGGCTCGACTTCGCCCCGCTTTTCCCGCCAGAGCCGGAGCAGGGCCGCCTCGTCTTCGCCCATGATGATCCGGGAGTCCGATCCGCCGATGAAGGTGCGGCGGTCCGAATTCGTTTTTGTCCAGCCGTTCGATTTCATGCTTTCCTCCGTGTCAGGTGAGTCGACGCACAGGATCATTAGTTTATCACATGATATCTAAGATATCATACGATATCCACAGATCAAGATGAAAACTGGGCCCTTAACTAGTGCCCAGATCAGAGCTGCTCGGGCGCTGCTTCGGTGGCGCGCCCAGGATCTCGCGCGGGAATCCTCGGTTGGCGTCGCTACGATCCGACGCGCCGAGCTGACCGACGACATGACCTCCATGACCGCAGCGAACGACCTCGCCGTTCGCCGTGCGCTGGAAGCGGCCGGCGTCGAGTTCATCGCCGAGAACGGCGGCGGCCCCGGCGTACGATTACATAAGTTTGCGAAAGAAAAGCCTCGAAAATAGTCGGCCTTGATTGCACGCTGGGTCAAAGCGAGAGCAACCGCAAATGAAACACTTCACAAAGCAGAAGCGTTACTCGATTTGTGACACCAACTTGCGCGATTGCCGGATTAACTCCGCCAGCTGTCGGCGTTGAGCGATGGCTTCTCGTGTATAGAGCCCATGCTTGACCGCGTTCTTGTTGCCGCGCGGAGCACCCGACCCCGGCGCTCCGCCATGCATGCGGCAGCGCTTCTTTCCGTCGACGGCTGGCGATCTGCACGGCTTACCGGAGCGGGTCTTGGCGCCGCAGCGGGGGCTCAGAAGCATCGGCCCCGTGTTGCGTCGATGATCGCCGCTCATTTAGTTGGTTTACGCTTAGTCGGAACCGTCATGGGCTCCGATTCATCCACCATTCTCATTGCAGGCGTCTTTGAATGGGCGATTGCGGGAGGTGGGGAGGCACTGCTGGGCGCTGCCTCGCGAGAACCTTGGGTCACGTTGCCGACAATCGCCTGGCCGCCCTCACTCACCGAGACATGTTGTACGGTGACCTTTTGCTCGCCGCCGGTTCGGTAGCGCTTGAGCGCCTCCATCTGACTTACAAAGGTGCGCGCAAGTTTATTAACCGCGCGTTCGGCGCTGTCCTGTTGCTGGATGGTCTTAACGTTCGAAAGTCGCCGGGTAAATGTCATGATCGTTTGTGTATGCCGGCCATCTGTGCCGGCCTCGTAAATCAGCTGTTCGATATCCATCGAAACGGTTACACCTTCGGCGACGCTCCCCGCCACCGCGCAGGCCTCGGCGGCTTTGCGATACGCGCGGCTTCGTTCAGTTTCGATTGAATCTCGGTCAGAACGATCCTGATTGCTGGCTCGATATCGTGGCACGGTCCATGGTGGCCTCCCGTTTGGGCGACCACACACGCTCCGCACGGACCGGAAGTCGAGCAGATCCTGAACAATCTTATGGCGTTGTTCGCTGCCCGCCGAGCATCTTGTGATCAGGGTTTCACAGGTGGAGCAGGGCGCGACGTCACAGCAAAAAATGCGCCCAAAGGTCCACAATCCGCGGGGTTTGATGGGTCAGTGCGTCAATAATCTATATGTGACAATCAGAGCCACGATGCCCGCGAAAATCAGCAGGGCCGGGAGGGATTTTCGGAGCCCGGTCGAATTGCGCGCAGTCAATGGAGCGGGCTGCCCTTTAGGCGGCCTCTGGAACCGCGTTACGTTGCCCGCCGTCGTTGGGTTGCGAGCTTGCGGTTCCGGCGCCGGGCCCACGCCTCCCATCTCGCTGTAATAAGCACTGTACACCTCGCGAACGGCCAGCACCGCCGACTCGGCTTCGCTCATCATCTGGAGTCGGTCTCGATAGTTAGTCAGAAACTTCTGTGCGTTTGGCGGAAGATCATCGAAACTGCCGAGCTTGGCCATCATGAGCCAAGTGGCAAAATCCGCCTCGGCCTTAGAGCGAGCTTTCTTGGCGATACTGGTGCTGGAGGCCATGGAGGTCCGGTTGTTGATTTATCCGCCGCGAAATTGCGGGGGGACATTAGCGACCAGGGCGGCAATTTCCTTTTGTGCATCCTCGGAGCCGCTGATTGCGAAAAAAGCGCTTTCGGGGTCGAATTTCTCCCTGCAAGAAACTGAGGAAAGTCCATATGCCAAACGAAAATGATAGGCCGGAAAAAAATCTGAGCAACTCCCTGCTGCACGGCCTGTACACCAGGGACGTGCTCCTGCCTTGGGATTCGAAGGACGATTTCCTTCAACTGCATCGAGAACTGGTCGACGAATTCTTTCCGAACGGGCGCGCTGAGCAGGAAACCGTGCTCGACGTGGCGTTCCAGTTCTGGCACAAGCGCACGCTTTGGCGTTTGTGGCAATGCGCGGTCATCAGGGACAAATTCACCGAGGAGATCCTGCAAACTGGGGGCAAATCGTGGACACAAGTCCGCAGGCGCTTGCGTGTTGCCGCCCGAGACGAGCGGTCACGAAAAGCGTTTCGGAAGTCCAGCGGCTGGGCAAGAAAATCGCAAAAAGCTCCGGACCCCAGGAAATCAGAGATCTTGCGCCGCGACTGGAGGCCTGTTTGAAGGTTGTTATCGATAGCCTGCTCCCCCTCCTCAACTCTGTGAAGCAGGCACCGGACGCGGAGCAGGCGTTTGATAACGCGCACGCGTCCGACGACCTCGAAAAAATCATGCGCCTCGAAGCGGCGGTCGACGCGCGAATTGGCAAGTTGCTCTCGCGCTTGGTCTGCCTGAAGGAATTCAAGCGAACCACTGCGGGAGCGCGGCCGCAACTTACGGTTCTCGGCGGGGATGGGGATAACGACAGCTGACTTTCTTCAGTTGAGGAGCATGATAGCGCAAGCGAGCTGAATTCCGGCGAGGAAAAGTGGCGATAGCAAGAAAGTGCTTTAGTTTGAAAAAGCGCTCGATGAGGTTGCGTTCGCAGTAAAGTGGATAATCGCAAGCCCTCTGGTTCTTGCGATTGGCCTTTGGCGGAATCACCGGATCGAGCCCGCGTTCGAGTGTGTCGATCAGGGGATCCCCGAAGCGCGAAGATCACGCCAGGGAATCCGGTTCTCTGCAGAAGCATCGACGAACAGTCGTTGTCGGCCGCCGTGCCTCCGACATAGCCTTCGCAACCCGGAAGAAAATCCTTATCCGATCCCATTGATCGTCGCGTAATGCATAGCGCCGGATCGGCTGGACCCTTCCAAACGCCGACCGCCCAAAGAATCACTCAATTGCTGATTTGGGCCGCCCTAACTGAACCGGCGCTAGTGAACTCTCGTAAAAGTTGTCCATGCACAACTAAAGAGAGCAAAATTTCGGAACGGAAAACGACACCCGAGCACTGAGTGTCAGAGTTGGAGCGGATAGGCAGTTGTCTGTGGCTGATTGAGTGCGGGACGGAAGGCGCTGCTCAGCATTGCCGCGCGAGAACCTTCGGTCATGTTGCGGTCAGATCGCGAGGCGCCAAGGGCAATCTCCAAAATCCCAGTGGATACACGACTGACGGTATCGAGCCTCGCCAACTTGACGCTGTCCGGTGGGCTTCGAGCGATTCGAAATATAGGCGAGGTGGCAGTCAAAAAGCGGTTCCCTGGGAACCGGCGCTATGAACGCGGTGCAGGCTTAAAGAGGCCTTAATCTTGCTTAACGAAGCGTTAATCATTTTGGGACGAAAATCGAGCCGACGATTCCAGACGGGGATTTCTTCCAGAAGGAGTTTTCGATGTCGAAGTTTGCAGTTGGCGACAAGGTCGACAAAGCAGCCGACGACCATGAGGTGGGCATGGTCATTGCCGTGTTCCCAACAGTTGACGGCAACTTTCGCTACGCTGTCGATATGGAGGGGTACGGCGCCCTCCAGTTTTTCAACGAGGAAAAACTGGTCGGTCACCCCAGCTAGGCCGAATTGGACTCATAAGGCCGCGCGGACCTCGCCGGCTAACTGCGCGCTTCATGACGATGCCGTCGAAGTAGAGATACGGACGCTCGCCCTCGATCAGCCGGTTATGCCAGGCCTCGATCTTGGCGTAGATCTCGGCATGACAGGGTACCCAACAGTGCTTCCGGGATGTCCTCGACCGGGCGAACTAAATCGCCGCTAGATAGATCTCGACCAGCGCCCTTGAGGATAGAGCTTGAACCGAGGTTGTTGCCTAGCGTCGAATCTGACCTGTGGCTCGCTCATATCCGCGCGATGCTTCGAAAGTAGATGGCGCGTCGGAGTAAGCTTTGACGCCGTCACGATCGACCAGAAATATAGGGCGGTAACGCCGCACGTCATGGTCCTCGACCAGGACCATGTGGCGATTGTCCAGCGTGAGCCAATGGCCGTCGAGCCGTGCGGCGACAACCGCGTGGTCTTCATCCCGGAGGTCGTCCCGCAGGATGACAATGCGAAGGTCATCAGGAGAAACCCCTGCCTCTTGGAGGGCAACGAACTTTGCGATCGCGTAATCTTCGCAATCTCCGCCGCCTATGGCGAAGGTCGCCAACGGCGGACTCCAGACGTCCTCCGCACCGTAAAGTGCTAAATCGCTCGTGAGCTTTAGTTTCAGATTGATTGCGCGGTTGATCTCACCGAGCCGCGCTCGCCCCTCCAACCTGCGCCCGCTGTCAACAATGGCCAGGAATTGAAGGGCTGCCTGCGATTGACAAGATGCGCGGTTCTCTTCGCACATCCTCAGCACTAGCCGCTCATCATCGACGTCGCGTTCGACGCTGAGCCATTTCTCCAGCACCGCGCCCGTGGTCACTGTCGTTGTAGTCGTTGTAGAAAGCCCGAATGGTTCGCTGGAACTATCGGCCCGATCGAGCGATCCGGGTAAATTTAGCTGTGCAGCCACGAGATCCGTTGGCAAGCAGATCAGCGATAATCCACACGCCAGTAGAATGGCGCACAAAGCGCTTGCATTGCCAATTCTCCGCATGCAGTTCCCTGAACTTCTCACCTCGACCAGCCCCGAACTAGTTACGAATCTACCCTGATTCAAGGGCCCTTGAAGCGAGGCCGATCTGCGTGCGTAGCTGATGCTCAATCATCGGCGATGCGACGCGTCGCAAGCGAAGTAGCGCCGCCAATAGTCACCTTGCCGAAGTCGACGTCGAGGCTTGCCTCGCCAGGGACAAAGACGGTTGGTCTACAAAGTGATTGCAGAACGCGTAAGCCGAGATGGTGAAAAGCGAAAGGATCAGCTCACCGATCACGGTTGCAAGGACGCGCAGATTGAGTACGTTGTAAGGGTACTGTCTGAGACGGGAATCATCTTTAAAGTCCCCATGGCGGTAGGTAACAAAAGACGTTATCGAGCCGACCCAAAAATAATAGGCCATGACCCACAGGGTTGGCCTCCTTCCATTTGATCTTGTTTCCCGGAACGACAATTCTCGTACCCATATCGCGGTGGATTCGCCCTAACGGCTTGTCATCACGGGGATCGGTGATGATAGCGACGTATTCCCCGTCCGAAGTTGCCTCAAAGGCATCAGCCCAATATGCGTCGGCTTCACCGCAGCACGACACTGCGGGGTTATCCGGCTGTTTCAAATCCTGATACCATCTTTTCAAATCAGCAATGGCCGGATCGTCCCATTGGCCAAGGTCGCGAGCATTCATCGCCATGCTCGTAAACAGCGCGACTACTACGCCTAAGGTAATTCTGACGACGACGTTGCGAGCCATGCTTGCAGCCCAAAGTGGCGATCAGGGAATGCACGTCAAGTCGAAGTCAAAATTTGGGCGGGTAGCTTTCTCGCCTCAGAGAAAATCTCGCAGCCTCGCAATTTCGAGAATATGGTTTGCAGACAACACGGCGCTGACGAGTTCCCCTTGCGGAGCAGTATGTATCTCATACAGGTGATGCTGACTTATAGGCTTCGCAAAGAATTGCCGGATGCAATCGTCCAAAGTGCCTTCAACTATAGCATAAGGGCGGGCACCGTCGGCAGTGCTAACGCGTTCATTCTTGATTGAAGGCCATTTTAGAAGAACAGCAGGAGCATCGAAATTTATCATGGTATCAGCCATTCTTAACGTCTCGCGCCGGAACGCTCTCTCACAAAGCCTAACGGCTTTTGCAGGCGGCGGAAGGGATAATCGGCCAGCCTTTTTAGCCTCGCGCCCGCCGTTCCGCACCAGCATGGCGCGGGCTGTTATCCCCACCAATCGGGTCCGGTCCACTTGGGCAACCGCGCCTTACCAGGTCGCGTAGCAGCGCCTGGCACCAACTTCGAAGCGCACCGTCCTGGACCTCCGACAGCCGCGACCCCCCGCTGCCTCATTCAGGCCAGTGTTCAAAGAACCTGCCGCCACGCATCCGAATACGAGATCGCTTGCTTTGTTCGGCTAATTGAAAATCTGGCAACGTCTCTGAGCTCGAGCTCTCGCCTGGCTGCGCCGTGAAGTCGGGCGGGAGCAGGCGAAGGGCGAAACTCCGTCGGCATCGGTTTCGCCCGACGGAACGGCAGCGGCACCCAGCGCGCCGCCGAAACCGAAAAAGTCGCTACATACCAGGCCGCGCCCGCCAGTTAATACCGGGGGCGCCGCGTGGGGCCCGGGCTTCTCCACGCGATAACGATCGCAAGCTCGGGCCGTATCGGGGCGAGGCGGCGCGGGGGTCCTCAAGTTCCTCACGCACAGCGGACATAGATCATATTACCGTAGCGGGTAGCCGCATCCGGATTGACGAATCGTGTGACCAGCATGTTATTTCCGACGGAAACGATCTCTCGGTCTTTCTCGCCTCCCGCAGGTCCCGGCGGGCCGATGTAGTCCTTGCCGCTGGCGCTACCTTTTAATAGCAGATCCTGAGGCGTCGGATCGTCTGCAAGATGCATAATCACGCCACCTGCCGCTCCAGCTTTAATCACATAGGGTTGCTTGCACTGAGATCGCGCGGCGACCTCGGTTCGCTTCTGATCCTTTGGATTTTGGTACGATGCGACGCCCCAACGGCCAACAATTTGATCGGCTCGGACTGTGGCCGGCAGCGCGGGAGCAAGGTCAGGTCCCTGAACGGCGCCTGACTGGACCATTCTCGGCGTTTCGCACCCACCCAAAAACACAGTCAGAGTCAAAGCGAACCCTAGTTTTGCTTTAGTGCGCGTCCTCATTTGTCTGCATCCACGATTGGCCAAGCGGCTACAGCGGTCCGGCGAAGCGGTGGCATCGCGACATAAGCGATGACCGTTGGAGCGAGTAGCGCAAGCGCGACCCACAGCGGTGACGTCGATTGCATGAATTGATCCCCCAAACCACGGCACATCCAAACGGAATTATGGGCCGAGGGCAATGGTAAACACGCTGCAACCATGCAATCCGAGTCATTTTGCCGGCCCTCTCGACAAGTTTTTCTTGCGGCGTTGAGGCACAAGCGGAGTTTTGCGCTCAACGCGGCGACATAGCGCGTACGGTTTCCTTTACCTCGGTCCGCATCGCGAAATTGGAAAATTTGGTATTGGCCCAAGCTCTGGTCAAATACATTTGGCGAAATAGCATCCCCATTACAAAAAGAGAGGATTTCGAATCGCCGCTGCCTTCGCCGCCGGCTATGGTGTCACGCCCTTGTTGCGGGCAGCGTTGGCAGCGGAGAACATCACGGCGTCGCAGATTCCACATGCGCCTGAAATGAAGGGAGATGCGCTTGGCCTGGCGTCAGGCACTGGGCTTCGCTCCAGGACGTTCGTATCTGCCGACGGCGCAACCGTCTCGGTGCAGGACGGCAACACGCCCAAGCACATGCATCTGAATGCCAATGCAGCAGCGGTTAGTCGTGATCGAGCACCGCGCAAAGATCGCGCGGCGATTGCGACTGCATTGGACTGATCAAGAGAGAAATCTGTATGACCAAAAGATAAAGACAAAGGACAATTCGGGGATTAGGTTAAACGAGCAGTTGGATCAGGCGGGGAATTTGCATGGCTAGGAATATAGGTAATCAGCTTTCAACTGGCATTGTCGCGGCAGTTTTGAGCGGCGGGATGATTTCAAACTGTTTCAGCGAGCCAAACAAAGTTCAGTACGAATTGCGTGAGCGTTGCGGCAAACGGACAGAGGAGATTTGGAAGAAAAAGTTTGGAATTGATGACATCTCGAACACAAAAAACGGGCAGGTCATCAGTAAGTATGAAACCCATTACAACGCAACACTCGACAAGTGCTTCTATTTGACGAGGTCGGATATCATCGGAAAAAAGAAAGTGACAAAGGTTGAGAGGTTGTTCGACGTTGATGACAACAAAGAGTACGGAAGGTTCACAGGCGGTAACGGAGACACTTTTCATATTTGCGTTATGTTCGTTGAGAAGGGCACGCACAAGTGCAGTTCAGAAGATGAATGGCGTGGGCTTATCAAGCAATATATGGAAGACGCCAATTGATTGGGTCGTAGTCGACGGGTGCGTTGGTCGGACTGAAAAGTAACACACTCGAATTGAGAGCGCTTACTGCGAACTTTTCGCATTTCCTTCGTTGATTTCTGCCTTAACCGGCATCAGCACCCCACCTCGCGAGCGCGCGTGTTCTGAGCGATATTGTTGATCGTTCGCTAATATCGGGAGGCGGCTCGGTGGTAACTTCCAGGCTTAATGCCATGAATGAAGCCAGGAACGAAGGTGGCACTTATCAACGTGTCGAGGTGATTACGGGGCGTCAGCGCCGGCGACGATGGACGGCGGAGGAGAAAGCGCGGATCGTAGCGGAGAGCCTCGAGGCGAACGCGAACATATCGGATGTGGCACGCCGTCACGGCGTGGCCCGCGGATTGCTGACGGCCTGGCGACGCCAGCTATCTAGCGATGGAATTAGCCAGGAGCCTCAACAAGGCTTTGCCGCGGTGAAGATCGATACCGTTGCCTCAGCGTCAGACGAGGCCCCGCGTTATTCGGCGGAACCGGCTGCCGTGGCGACGGCATTGGCAGCGGTGAGAGGCCGAGGACGGATCGAGATCGATATCGCCGGAGCCCGGATTAGGGTTGAGAACGGCGTTGATCAGGTGACGCTGTCCATGGTGTTGGCGGCGGTACGGGGCGACAATTGATTTCGTTCCGGGCGGACCTGAAGATCATGTTGGCGGCGCAGCCCGTTGATTTCCGCAAGAGCGTCCATACGCTGTCAGCGCTGGTGAGCGAAGCGCTTCGTGCGAACCCCTATTGCGGAGATATTTTTATCTTCCGCTCGAAGCGATCAGATCGCATTAAACTTTTGGCGTGGGACGGCAGCGGCATGGTTCTGGTTACGAAGTGGCTTGAGGAAGGCCGCTTTACCTGGCCGCCGATCCACGACGGTGTTGTTTGTTTGACGGCAACGCAATTGTCGATGCTGATCGATGGGTTGGATTGGTCGCGCGTGACACCGAAAGTCGTGAAGCGTCCCGTTGCTGTGATGTGAGAAGATCCTATTTTTACTGGAGAATTCGACGAATCATAAGTATCAAATGTCGATGGCGATTCGTCCCGAAGATCTTCCTTCAGATCCTGCTCGTCTCATTGAGATGGTGCTCTCACTCGATGCCGAGAACGATCGGCTGCGGGCCGTCATCGACACCTTCAAAGACATGGTGTTCGGCGCGCGCTCGGAAAAACTCGCTGCGGTTGTAGCCGATCAGCTCGCCCTCGATCTTGCTGATCTCGCCACGGACGTGACGCTACCGGCAGCCGCCAACGACGATCATGTGCCAAGCCAGCCAGCCGGTACGATCGGGAAGCCCCGTAAGAAGGCCCAGCGCAACATCGGCGCGCTGCCCAAGCATCTGCCGCGCTGCGAGCAAATCATCGAGCCGGAGACGACCGCGTGTCCGTGCTGCCAAGGCCGGTTGCACAAGATCGGCCAGGACGTCAGCGAGGTGCTCGACGTCATTCCGGCGATCCTGCGGGTGCTCCGCATGATCCGCCCCAAATATGCCTGCCGGGGCTGTGAAGGCGCAGTGGTACAGGCGAAGGCGTTGCCGCGGCTGATCGAGAACAGCATGGCCTCGACCGCTCTGGTGACCCATGTGGTGGTCTCGAAGTTCGCTTGGTTCTCGACGCTGTACCGGCAGGTGCAGATCCTGGCTGGTCACGGCGTCCATCTCGACCGCTCGACCTTGGCGGGCTGGGTGAAGCGGACAGCTTGGTGGCTGAAGGGGCTCTACGAGCTCCAGCTGCGAACCATCCATGCGGCGCCTTTGTTCTTCTGCGATGAGACGCGGATGCCGGTCCTCGATCCTGGAAGGGGCCGTACCAAAACCTGCCAGTTCTGGGCTCATGCTGTCGACGACCGTCCGTGGGGCGGACCATCGCCACCGGCGGTAGCCTATGTGTTCGCGGACGGTCGCGGCAAAGGTGAGATCGCGGCGCAACTGGCCGACTATGCGGGTATCCTGCAGGTTGATGGCTATGTGGCCTATAAGTCGCTGGCCAAGGACGTGCGGGAGGCTGGAACAATCCGGCTCGCCTTCTGTCTGTTGCATGCACGACGAAAGTTCGTGAAGGTCTACAAGACGACGAAGTCGCCATTCGCTCAGGAAGTGATCGAGCGGATCGCAGCGATTTACGCTATCGAGCAACGTGTCCGGGGCACGAGCGCCGAAATACGATTGGCTGCTCGCAAGAACGAGACCGGGCCGCTGATGGCGGAACTGAAGGTGCGGTTGACCGAAGTGCTCAAGGACATCTCGTCCAAATCCCCACTTGCGGAGGCCATCAACTATACGCTGGGCCATTGGGATGGGCTGAACATGTTCCTGACTGACGGGCGGGTGGAGGTCGACACCAACACGGTTGAGCGTTCGATGCGTCCTATTGCACTTGGAAGAAAAAATTCGTTATTTAGTGGCAGCGAAGGCGGCGCCGAGAGCTGGGCGATTTTAGCTTCGCTCCTCAACACAGCAAAACTCAACGGGCTCGATCCGCAGACTTATCTCTGCGACGTGCTCGAGCGTATCGTGTCAGGCCGCACCAAGAACCATCAACTCCACGAACTGTTGGCCTGGAACTGGAAAGCAGCCCGCGAGGCGCCTAACCGAGCCGCGGCATGAGTGCGCGCCGTCGCCGCTCCGCGCACCCGCCGATGACAGCGGTCGCCATGCCACTCGACAAGCTTGACCTGTGGCTGCAAGGCCGAACCGGCGCCGCCGCCACCAACCTGGCCATGCTCGACGGCTTCGTGAGCGCAGTCGTGGCGGGGCCGGTGTCGATGGATCCGCCCGAGTGGATTTGCCCTCTGCTCGGCATCGAGGTCGACGCCTTCAATCATGGTGGCACACCGGAGTTCGCCGCAATCTCCGCCGTGGCGGTTCGTCATAATGTCATTGTTGAGACGCTCTCAAAGGCACCCAAAACCTTCGAACCGATCTTCGCGCGCAAACCAAACCGCGATATCGATGCAGGTCCGTGGTGCGAGGGCTTCTATGCCGCTATGAAGTTAAGACTATCGGCGTGGGCACCGCTCAGCAATCCCGCCGATATTAATCACGGTCTGTTGTTGCCGATCCTGTTCCACTGCGTCGACGATCAGGGGCGCCCGATGCTCGGCCCGCCGAAACAGGGGGCAGACACTGACCAGTTCCGGCGAACAGCATACAAGTATATTCCGGCCGTCGTCGAAAACATGCGTCAGTACTGGATGCCGACACGCTTCAAGACCCGATCGTAGCCACCGGGCGGACGTGGAAGCTCATACCGCTTACGTTATCCGGCTTCGGCGTCTCGGAAGGGGCCGTCTCCTCCAGGATGGGCCTCGTGTTGTCCCTCTCTGCTCCGTAAAGGTTTAACGCCTCCTTTAAGGCAGCGAGATCCTGGGCCTGGCGCGTCGTTGGGCATTTTTAAGCCAGCAGATCATTGCTCGATATCGCTGTCTTTTATTTCGATATCGCGTAAATTACACACTGCGATATTTTATGCCAAAGGCGCGGGCGCGGCTCCCTCATTTTCGGGATAGCTATCTCTTATCGAGAATAAGATAGGTGTTCCACACGGCGCTAGCTAACACTTGCGATGGTCGCTGAGCGCAAGCTTTCTCGACTTCAGCCACTATCGCTGTCGTGTCGACGTTCGACTGCTTTTGTTCGCTTGCGGCAGCGACGTAATTGAGGGCCGTCCAGAAGCCATAAATCCAAATGACTCCCTCTGATCGCCGCGCCTGCGTAGAATGCCAGTGAGCGCAACTCATCCCGCCTATTCCCGTCATCTGGACGGGTACTTTGGTTTCCTCGGCGAGCGCCGGATAGACCAGAGTAGCGCTAATCAACGCCGGCAATAAAAGTCGTTTGATCATGCACCTTGAGGATGCTTAGCGCTAAGTTCGCCATAGCTCGAACTTATCTGTGGATACATGCTCCAACACGACGAGACCGGCACGGACGCAGCGGCATCGAATCCTCCCCCTTGTACACAGTCTGGGTGAGATAACTCATAGATAAGCCAAGTTCCTGGACTAACCTCGGTGCATTCTCGTCCCCGACGACAATCGTCACCTTCCATCCTTCGCTCGCCCAGACTCGCGCCTTGGCAAGTGCTATCAGCGAACTGTCGTGCTTCATTCTTACAGTTTCTCTTTCTCTTTCTGCCACCAATTCAAAGCCCATGTGACTTCCCCCTAGACTGTCGCTGCACATCGTCGTTCGGCTGTTTGGCCGCAGTTCGCCGAGGTGGTGTTCATATCGGGGCGCGGCTGGACGGAATTACGGCAGCCCGGCCGCGTGCGGTCGTCGCTGCGTCGCTGCCTGGGCTACGGGAATCGGCTGCGGATAGAACCCGAGCAGCGCCGAGCTAGTGCGCACATGTGCCGCGAGAGAGCCGTTGACGTGAATGGCACAGGTAGTCAAGGTTATTGGCACGACCCGGGCACGCCGAGTTTTCCCAGCCTCAATAATTTTCGCTAAAAGGTTCAGGATCCGACAAAAAAATGGGCGCGATACTGTTAATGCCCTGATACAATCAATCTGGCTATCGCCGGGCGATCCCGCTACTTGCGAAGATCAAAGGTCGGGGCGGCCGCGGCCGCGGTCACGCGATCGATCCTGAATCTACCATTCTCATGACTCCGTGCTCTCCCGATCCTGGCTGTTGGATAAGATCGCCTTACCTGTCGTTTCAACTGTGCTATTTTTGCTAAAGCAGGAGGCAGAAAATGTCGGCGGATACAGTAGAAAAACTGATTACGAACGCTATTCATGCGGCTTTTATCAAATACCCCGAGGGCGATGGCGGCCCGAATTTGGATTATGAATGGATTCCGCCCGAGCACAGCTCGCATATTACCAAGGCGATTCTTTTGGATTTGGCAGCTAATGGCTTTAAAATCGTTAAGCCGTAGTCGCTGCCAGCTGCCACGGCTGGGATGAAGCAGCGTCCTCAACCGCTCTTTTCGTCGGAGTAAGCTAACGCCAGCTATCGCAGGCGGAGTAATGGAGGAATGGCCAATGAGAGATGCCTCGGATAACCTGCTTCTTAGACAACGGCGAGGCGTTTCGCGAGGCACTTTCTGGACTTTCTTGATATGCATCAGCTTAGCCGCGGCGGGCGGCGCCATTGCTTGGGAAATTTATGGAAATGATGTTCGGTCCAGATTGGGGATGATCCATCAGGACACAGGAGTAGCAGCGCCTCCCGCGGCGAGCGCGCGGATCAACCAATCCGCGGGCGGTATAAACCCGAACGAGATAGTTGGGCTGGTAAAAGATTTGCAAGCTTTGGAGCAACGGACGTCAAGCGACGTTCAGACCCTTCTCCAACTTCTGACATCCGAACAGGCCGCAACAAAAACATTGTCCGAGGCAGTCTCCGTCCTTCAATCGAAGGTTGATGCGCTTCAGCGTCCGGTAGTGCCCGTTGCGAAGAAGCCCCCGCCGCTAGGACCACGCAAGCCGCCCGCCGCTCCACGGCCGGAAACCGCGAATTCTGAGACGGACCAATCGGAACCAGCACCGGGCGCCCCAATTCGCCACTAGGGAAAGGATCCCAAACGCCGCCAGCGGGGTTCCACTGGATTCTGATACTACGAGGTGGCTCACAGGTTTTAAGCAATTAGCAATGCCAGTCAGGGCAATGCGGCGTGCTGGGGCATTTCCTACGGGGCTCTGCAATGACAGAATACGTAATCAAGGAAATCGGCCATCAATGGATCGTGTACGCCGATCGGCTGAGCATTGGCGCTTGCGCCGACGAAAATGACGCCCTTCAACTGATTATCGAAGATAGCGCCGCCAAAGCCGGAACACGCAACTCTGCGGATAACAAAATAATAAAACAAAACCCGGTGGGTTGCTGGCAGGCCGCCCGTGCGATGGGGTTGGCTTCCTCTTAAACCCCGGGAAGAAGCCATCGGGCGATACGCGTCGGCTTTTTCGTTGCGGTTGCAAAAGTAGATTTGGGACAGCCCTACGGTTACGCAAATCTTTCATTAATTCTGAAACGGGTTGACGAGCGTGTCAACATTGCTGGCAGGCTTGGTCGCCCGTGAAGAATTCAGAAGCGATTGATTGTTCGGCGTGATTTGATCTGAGCAAGTAATCGTTTTGCAAGAAGGGTTGTTCTCCACGGGCGTGGGTGGCCGCAGCGCGACCCTTCATGCGCATGCTCAATATGTCGGGCGTAAATGATGCGGGCAAATTCGCATGCGCCATATTCGCCCTCGATCTCAAATGGCGTCACCCAGTACCACGGCCCATCGCCGACGGTGACGCTGCCCAGCGCATTGACAACGCAAGGGCGGCGATCCGGACGCGGCCAAGTGTAGCGATGCCGAGCCGATCTCCTAATGTGATGTCGACAGTGCCGGGATCGGCTACACCGTCTTCGTGATCGGTTTCATACTTGTGCAAGCCTCGCCAAAACACCGCAATCTTTGTATGGTGCCGCCGCGCTATTGGGGATTCTTATCGTGAATCGCAACTACGGCCAGATACCTTCGGAATGGGCCATCATCCTTTTGAGCGCGGTTGTGCTCACGCTGGCAGGCTGCGGCCGCAAAGGCGGCCTCGACCTGCCGCCGACTGCATCATCGGTGGCCGTCGCGGCACCGGCCGATACCGACGCCGAAGAGGCGGGCAGACCAAGCGTGTTCAATCCGTATTACGGGATCGACGCGCCGCCGGCCGCTACCAAAGCCCGCAAGAAACCCTTCGTTCTCGACCCGCTCCTCAACGACTGAGCCCGCCTTGAACACTCCGATTGTCGCAACGGGGTGCTGCACGCCGAGGTGTTGTTGCCACCGTGCGCCTCTTTCAAAATCGTGCCGCCAGCAACAAGCTCGGTAAGTTGATTAAATGCTCGAATCCGAGTCCGATCAGACGCAAACTTGGCCGCGTGAGCGGCCGTAAAACTGCCCGTAATCACCAACGATCACAGGACCGGATGTAGAAAACACGTTCCAGGGACTGTCGCTCGAAGATTTAGAACCAAAACGCCAGAGGCGTTCCAGATGCTATCACTGGTGAACAGCGATCGATCCGAGTTGCCCAAACTTAATGCATACTGACGCGCTGTCGAATTTTAAGCAATTGAGACAATCGAGGAAAGTCCGGTGCTCGTTCTCTCGTTTGACCGTAACAAGTGGCGCATTTCGATATCCAAAGAATCGGGGTTACAAGCCACCGGCGCACGATCGTGAGTTGATAACAATATCAACCAAGAAAACAACAAACATTGGTTTGTTTCCCGGCAAGAAACGGGGTCGCGATGCCCAAAATCCGGAAATTGAGGCTGCCGTTTTGGACCTCGATGCGGTAAAACAAGCGCTCGGCGGCAAAACCGTCCGCAAGGTGATCATTGTTCCCATGAGGATCGTGAATGTCGTTGGCTAGGACCCGCATCGCTGCTCGGCTTTTGGCCGTGGTCGCCCTCGCGGCGTTGACGGCCGGCTGCTTTCAGCCGATGTATGCCGAGCGCGGCGACGGCACACCCGGACTGCGGGAAAAATTGATGGGGGTGGAGCTCCCGCCCGTGGACAAGCCCAACGCCTCGCGCGAGGCCCGGATCGGGGTGGAAATCCGCAATGCGCTGGCGTTCAAGCTCTACGGCAATGCCACCGGCATGCCACCCACCCACCGGCTGGTGCTGCGGTTCAACACGACCCGTTCGTCGCTGATGACCGATCCGAACACCGCGTTGCCCACCAGCGAAAATTACGGCATCGATGCGCAATACAATCTGATCGAAATCGCATCGAATAAATCGGTCATGACCGGCTCGACGTTCTCCCGCGTGTCCTATGACATGCCCGGCAGCTACCAGCGTTTCGCCCGCTCCCGCGCCTTCCGGGACGCCGAGGATCGCGCCGCCCAGGAAATCGCCGAAAATATCCAGACCCGGCTGGCATCGTTCTTCGTCGCCGGCACCTGAGCCCTCCGTCATTCTGTCCGGGTTTGGTCGAGTTCGGCTAAAAGAGAAGGCCGGAGAGATCTAGTTTTGATGCCTTGAAAACAAGGCCTGCGGGAAGGCGCCGTCATGCTGGAAGTTAGCAATGTAGGGCGGCGGCTGGAGCTGTATAGAATGCGCTTCGGGCAACACGATGAGCAGGCGGGAGCAATCTCAACGGGTTGGGCGAGCCTTCGAGTGAATGTTCCAATCAAGTCCGGCCTGGCATCTCTGGCACCGCAGGCCTGATATCGAAGAAAGCAAGGAAGGGTTAAGTGGATTCTGGCACGTTGCGCGGCAGTCGAACTTAAATAGGAACTTCTGGTGCTGAGCCTGAGGGAGGTTGCCGAGATTGCATGGCAGGCGAAAAGCCGACCTGCTGCTCCAACCGACGTGGAACGGATCGAAGCGGTCCTCAGGTGGCTGCGGAACGAGTTGGAGGATATGAAAAATCGGAACGCTTGGCGCAGTCCGCCGGAGCCGGCAGTATGGCTGCGCCGCCCGGCCCGTCGCGCTTGACCGCGCGCCCGTCCTGGCGTTCTGTCCCAATCCGGCCTGACATCGGCGCCCCTGGCACCGCACGCTTCGCAGACGAATGCCCCTTCAAGATCGGACACCCAGATATAGTCCGGCGGTGGATTCCCGGTAATCCTTGCCGATCTGCGCAGTACACCAGGAGTCCGAGCCTCACATTTCACCCAGAGTGTTTTTTTCTGACGACTTGGTGCAAGCGACCGCTATGGCCGCTAAGAAGAGGTGCACGCGCGCCGATAGAAGCGGTACCGCCTTTGCCTAAATGTGCGGCGCTGTGTTTGCGCTCTAGAATTTGTTAACTGCTTTGCTATTCTATTGTGAAGAAGCAAAGGGGATATCGATGAAGGCATTGCTCGCGAGTGCTACGCTAGGAACGCTTTTGATCGGGAGTCCGTCGTTCGCAGCGGATTTCGGGGTGAGAGGGCCTTGGGTGGCAGCAGTCCCAGTATTCACTTGGAGCGGCTGCTATGTCGGAACTCATGTCGGCGGAGGATGGGCTGACGAGACGATCACCGCTCCGGCGATAGTGCCCGGCGTTTCCGTCACAGGTCACACAGCCGGCGTTCTCGGCGGTGGCCAAGTCGGTTGTAATCTTCAATTTTCCCGCAATTGGGTAATCGGCATCGAGGGCGAGGGATCGGCAGCCGATATCAAAGGTGACACGAACCAGACAATACTGGGAATCACCGGAACGGCATCCGCTAAAACGGATTGGATTGCGAGCGCGACGGCACGGCTCGGCTATACATGGGATCGCTGGCTGATATACGGCAAGGGCGGCGCGGCCTGGGCTCACAACAACTATACTCTTTCAATCCCGGTTTTCCCCGAGCACGAGACAGCCAGTGACACGCGGACCGGCTGGACGGCCGGCGGCGGCGTTGAGTGGGCGTTTTGGAGCAACTGGTCAATGAAGGCCGAATACAATTACTACGATTTCGGCACCAGTTCAGTGACATTGGTCGGGACATTTGCCGGCGTCCCAATCGAGGTTCCAGGCATCGAAATTCGGCAGCGGATTTCAGTAGGAAAGTTCGGGGTCAATTATCGCTTTTGAGAGAGCATAGCTGCTATGCCCAAGGTCGATCCATATCTTTTTTCAATGGCGCTCGCGCGCTGCGCGCCAGACCTTTTTCCGCGCCTCTGCCGACGTGGCCGGTACCTGCCGTCGATCCGCTAGAAACCGGTCAAATGATAGCGGTGTTTTGACCGCACCTTGCGGCGGCGCTGACAATTCGTCAGATGTGGATCGGTTTGGCGAGATCGGTTCACATATATGGTCGACGATATATTTGACAATTCGCGGCGGCCGCTTGGGCGTGTTGAAGTCCGGGCTAGTACCTCGGCACAGTGATTATGACTCTTTGGATGTGACGGGATAGGCGCGGCCCATTTTGGCGCGGGCCTTTTCGGTTGTGAACATCCATTTGATGCGGGCGCCGGCGGCATTTCGTTGTTTTTCCCATGCGGCGATTTCGCTGAAAAGGCGCTTGGGGTCGTCAATTCTACGGTCCAGGCACTGGCCGCGGAGTACGCCGATCTCGATCTCGACCATGTTGAGCCAGCTGGCATGCTTGGGGGTGTAGTGGAACTCCAGGCGTTGCAGAATGCGGCGGGCTTCGGCGGGAGGGAATGCTTCATAGAGGGCGCCGGCCGAATGGGTGGACAGGTTGTCCTGCACAACCCGGATGCAGGCGGCATCGGGATAATGGACATCGACGAGTTCGCGCATGCAGTGGGCGTAATCTTCTGCCGCCCGCCGCTCGGTGACCTTGACCTTGCGCCATGGCCGATGCACGTCGATGCAGACGAAGAGATTGACGGTTCCGTTACGGCGGTACTCGTAGTCATAACGCTCGATCTGGCCCGGCTCGGCCGGGATCGGCTGGCGCACCTCGCCGATCAGTTGGACCGGGCTCTCGTCGAAGCAGACCACCGGCTGCTTAGGATTGGGCGCTTCGGCATAGAGGTCGAGTACGTCTTCCATGCGGGCGACATATTCGCCATCGACCCGGGGAATGCACCACATATCCTTGCGCCAGGGTTTCAGACCGTTTTCGGCCAGCCGCCGGCGCACCGTCTCGCCCGACAGGCTCTCGTGCCCGGTCAGCTTGACCATGGCGTCGGCCAGCAGTTCCAGCGTCCAGCGGGCGCGGCCTTTGGGAGGGTTTGCGCAAGCCGTCGCCACCAGCAAGGCTTCTTCCTTGCCAGTGAGCTTGCGCTCCGCCCCAGGACGGGGATCCTCGCTCAGCGCCCGTTCCAGATTGCCTTCCACGAAGCGCCGCTTGGTCCGGTACACGGTGGAACCGCCCACCGCCACCGTGCGCGCAATCTCTTCATCGCCGCGGCCGGCATCGGCTGCCAGCAAGATCTGGGCGCGCTTGAGTTTGCGGGCGGCTCGTTTGCCCTTGCTCAACATCGCGGTGAGTTCACAGCGTTCGGCTTGGCTCAATTCGACCCGATAACGTACATTCATTCCGACCTCCTTGTTGGAGGACCGGACGAATCGAAAAATGAATCGAAAATCAGGCGCCGCCCGCAGCCTCAGCGCTCAAGGCTTCACTGAAAAGCAAGGCCAGTACCTGGCTTTCATCTACACCTACTCGCACATGTTCCGACGCCCACCCGCCGAGACCGACATGCAGCGCCACTTTCAAGTCAGCCCGCCTTCGGTCCACCAGATGATCGTGACCCTCGAACGAAATGGCCTCATTCGGCGTCAACCCGGCGTCGCCCGAAGCATCCAAATCCTCGTTGCTCCGGAAGACCTGCCCATCCTAGATTGGCTCAAAATCAACCAGTCATAATCACTGTGATGAGGTACTAGTGTTGGCCGCCGGCGTCGCTGGACCGAGGAACAGAAGGGCCGGATTGTCGCGGAGTCGTATCGCGCGGGAGCGGTTGTTTCGGAGGTGGCGCGACGGCACGAGATCAGTCCTCAGCATTTGTTTGCGTGGCGCAAAGCAGCACGAGCGGGATTACTTGTGCTCCCGAATGAAGAAGAGCTGACATTCGTTCCCATTGTGACGCCCGGGGACAATTCGACGACGGTTGGGAATCCGCAAGGAAGCCGACTGATCAGGATCGAGATCGCAGGCGCGGTGGTTCATGCTGGAGCTGGTGTTGATCGATAGCGGTGTTTTGACCGCACCTTGCGGCGGCGCTGACAATTCGTCAGATGTGGATCGGTTTGGCGAAATCGGTTCACATATATGGTCGACGATATATTTGACAATTCGCGGCCGCTTGGGCGTGTTGAAGTCCGGACTGGCGTTGGCCGCCGGCGTCGCTGGACCGAGGAACAGAAGGGCCGGATTGTCGCGGCGTCGTATCGCGCGGGAGCGGTTGTTTCGGAGGTGGCGCGACGGTACGAGATCAGTCCTCAGCATTTGTTTGCGTGGCGCAAAGCAGCACGAGCGGGATTACTTGTGCTCCCGAATGAAGAAGAGGTGACATTCGTTCCCATGTGACGCGGGGACAATTCGACGACGGTTGGGAATCCGCAGGAAAGCCGGTTGATCAGGATCGAGATCGCAGGCGCGGTGGTTCATGCTGGAGCTGGTGTTGATCTGGTCTTTCTGACTGACGTTCTCCGTGCGGTAAAAGCTGCGGCATGATCACGGTTCCGGCAGGCCTGCGGGTTTTGATTGCGACGAAGCCGGTTGACTTCCGCCGGGGGGCGGATGGGCTGGCGGCACTGGTGCGCGAGACGCTTGGCGAAGATCCATTCTCCGGCACAATTTATGTCTTCCGCTCGAAACGTGCGGACCGTGTGAAGATGGTTGCCTGGGACGGCACCGGGCTGGTGCTATTGTGGAACTACTTACCTTCATACTACACCTCTTTCAGCTTCGGTTGAGGGTTTTGGTTCTGTTGCCATTTTGAGGGCGGCAGCTCGTTCGATGAGGCGATTCCATCGACTGCATTGTTTGCGCGGCGGGTTCGATTCGGGGACCTCGTACAGGTGATGGTGCGCATCGTAGGCATGCCTAGTGATGAGTCCATGTTCGACCCACCTGGTCAGGGTCGTTTCGTGGATATTGAGGCGCGCAGCCGCTTCCCGTTTGCTCAACATTCCGCGATCTCGCAGTCGATCGTAGCGCGAACGGAGTCCGTAGCGATGGACGAGATAGGCAACCCGCAAGGCAGTGAAGCGGTCATCGCCGCGGCCACGCCGCGCCGATCCACCCGGGCGATATCCTTGCTGGTTGAGAAGTTCGGCAATCTCGGGATAGATAAGTTTGTCGAGGAGCTTGTCGACCAACTCGACGATACTTGGTTGCGTCTTCACCTGCTGCGCAGAAGACTTGGGGTTCGTTGTGGTGAGCGTTTGGGTTTTGCCACCCTTGAAGCGGACGTGAATCTTCGTGGTTCCTTCCGCCGGCACTTTGGTGAGGGTGACATCCTCGATGATGTGGGCAAGCAGTCGTTTGCGTTCGCGGTTTGGCGTATCCGGATCTGCCCAGAGCTTGTTGAAATCCACCGTCATCGCGATGAACCGTTCGCGGATAGCCTCATCGAGGATAAGCTGATCCTGCTCGCGTGCGAGATCTCGATCTTCCCGTGTCTTGGCCAAAACGCGGAGCTTCTCATTCCATTCGTAGGACGAGGATTGCGAATCAGGCGACATTCTCGATCGGCTCGCGCACGCGCTTCATGGTGAACTCGATGTTATCGGGTCGGAGATGGCGCCGGCTCTCAACCTCTGTGAGATAACGGTCTCTCGGGAACCGCTCGAAATTTTCCGCGGCGAGCTTTTTTGAGCGATGATGCGCTGTCTGGTGAACTTCTCGCGAATGAAGAAGTCTCGGGGCGTGGAGCCCATTGAAGCGGGCGGGCAAAGTGAGTCGCTGGCGAATCCAATGCCGGCCGGGCTTTTCGGGGACAGCCAGCAGGCCACCGCAGCCCTCACGGTCGCGCGGACCAAATCGATCGCGATCTCGCGCAACTGGTCGCATTCGCCCGGGAAACGTGCAGGGCAGGGAAGCCCCTCACGCGAGATCTTCGGTCTCGCGCGAGAAGTTTTCGCTTGTCGTTGATGAAATAGTAGCTGGACGATTGACCGATCAATCCGCGCCGCTTCAATTCGGTCAGGGTTCGGCTGACGTTTTCGCGCGCGACGCCCGCCATTGCTGCGATGTCGCTTTGCCTGATCTTGTGGAGGATGACAATTCGTCCGGATTCCGTCTCGCGACCGAGATGTTCGGCAAGCTCGAGCAGGGCGCGCGCGACGCGCGCCTTGACGGTCAGGAAGCTTGCCGCTGCCATCGCCTCATCGGCCTCGCGAAGGCGTGACACCAGGGTGGAGACGAGATCGCTGTAGATTTCGGGATATTCTCGCAGGCAACTGACAAACGCTTCACGGCTGATGAAGCTCAACTTGCAGTCCCGGATGGCGACCACGGTGGCCGATCTCGGCAGTCCGTCGATGATCGCGAGTTCTCCGACGATCGAGCCCGGGCCGAGGATCGTGAGGATCCGCTCGTCACCCTGAGGCGAAGCGATGCTGACCTTGAGCAGGCCCTGTTCGAGCCGATAGCAACCGTCGGCAACGTCGCCCGCCTGGAATAGCACTTCTCTTTCGGCGAGCGAGTGCGGTTTCGCGTTTGCCAACAGGCGCCCGGAAAACTGGATCGGCAGGTTAGGCAGTATGCCGGAGACAATGCGCTTTGTTGGCGCCGTCGTATTGCTTCTGCTCTTTGGTGCGCGCTTTCGTGCCGCCATGCGATGCAACCACGGTTCAGCAACGTCTAAAATTTGAATTATCTTGATTCATATCACAGACGCTCGCTGCTGCGAACTTGTAGTCTCCGATTCACACGGCGGATCGAAGCAGGCAGCTTGGCTACCGTCGTCAGGCCTACCGGGGGGAGTATGTCGCGGCGGCGTTGTGTTGGGACGGCCCTGCGGGGCCGTCCCAATCGCTATGCTGGATTTGAAGCGTCGTGGCTATCCAGTGGGTGCAACATCATCGTCTATCGATTGAGCAGCTTCAGGGATGCGCGGGCGCAGCTCGCGTTGCCACGGGCTCGACACGCTCAACGGTTGCGAGCAATGAATATACCTCGCGCAGATTGCCGCGGTCTCAGGTGGTGCGGATGGAAGCGCGTTGCGTGGTAATGCGGGTAGGTCGAGCCCCTTAGTCGAGAGTGGGCCGGATGTGTCATCAAAGACACGGGTCGGCGCCAGAATCGTCCAAATCAACCTTTCTGGGAACCTTTGAAGTTGACCCGGCGCATCGAATGAAGGCGAAAAGTAGCCGGCTCCCCGGACAAGCGATTCTCGCGGCTTCACAAGGCCGCCGAATTTTGCGCCGGAAAGTAGCTAGGGCCTGTCCTCAATTAGACGATTCCCAAGAGGATAGCGGCGTGATTCATGGGATGTCAGCTGATTTCGGAGCTGACAGATGCGCCGCTACGCCCTTCGGGACGATCAATGGGACAGGATCAAGGATGTTTTGCCCGGCCGTAAAGGCTATGTGGGAGTGACGGCCAGGGACAATCGGCTGTTTGTCGAAGCTGTTCTCTATCGTTATCGCGCCGGAATTCCCTGGCGGGACCTGCCGGAACGGTTTGGCGACCCGATCAAGATTCACACGCGGTTTTCGCGCTGGGCCAAGAGCGGGGTATGGAAGAAGATCTTCGAAATGCTGGCGGCCGATGCGGACAACGAATACGCGATGATCGACAGCACTATCGTACGCGCACATCAGCACAGCGCAGGCGCTCGAAAAAAGACGGCGAAGACCAGGCGATCGGGCGCAGCAAAGGCGGATTGAGCACGAAAATCCATGCCATGGTCGATGCCCTTGGCAATCCGCTGGCCTTCTTCCTGACTGCGGGGCAAGCCCACGACCTGGAAGGCGCCGACGCTCTTCTGCCCCAGATGCAGGCAGACACCTTGTTGGCAGACAAGGCTTTCGACGCCGACGCGTGTCATCGAGCCTCTGCTTGCGGCAGGAAAAAAGCTCGTCATTCCGCCCAAGAGTAATCGAAAGCTTCAACGCCTCTACGACAAAGAAATGTACAAAGCGCGCCACCTCATGGAGAACTTCTATTGCAAGCTCAAACAATACCGCGCGATCGCGACCCGCTATGACAAGACCGCCAGAAACTTCCTCGCCGGCATCCATTTGGCCGCCGCAGTCGTTTGGCTCAATTGAGGACAGGCCCTAGTAACTTATTGAAAAGTCTAAGGGTAGGGTCAATCGAACCCGTCGATGGTTTTCAAATGGGGAGAGGGAACTCAGATCAGCCCGCCTACAAATTTGATTTCTCGGTCTCTAACTAAAAACAAAATCAGGTGCGCCGGACTGACCGACACACCTGATTTTTGTCCTATATGGATCCTGCGTGGTGACCACGCCGACCAGGCGACGATCAATAATACGGGCAGATGTATCGGCCCCAGCGGTAGCTGAAATAACACCCGCCGTAGGGGTAATAGCCGCCGTAGATTCCGATGCCGCGACCCCAGCCTCTGCCACGACCAAAGCCACCTCCACGGAAGCCACCGCCACGGAAACCGCCGCCACGGAAACCACCCCCACGGAACCCGCCGCCGCCACCGCGGCCCCCACCGCCACCGCGCGCTAGCGCGGAAGTGGTCGAAGCGCCGACCAGGACGGCGGACGCGCCGACAAAGTAAATGAACACCAACGCTATCGCTGCGATGCAGCGCGTCACGATATTGTAGCGCTTTGCCATTTCAGATCTCCCGGTCTTCCGATCACCAGACTTGCAAACCTGCCTGATCCAAACTTGCGAGGCCTGCTGTCAGTTCCGGTGCATGCAAGGATCATTTGCATATTATTGTTGTTGCGGCCTTTTGGAATGCTATGAGGAGGCTCAAGCTAGGTCAAGTTACAGCGCATTGTGAGGAAGCATCCAAGCATCGAAGCAGTGTGTGCATTACGCCAATTCGCTCGTTTCTGAATGAACGTTCATCTGCCAAAAGTATGGTTTGGCTGATGTGGCTCAGCAAACGGCAGAGTCCAGGCTCGCAAGCCTGAGAAAACCACTCTCGATCGAATCCCGCGCCGATCCCCTCGAAGAATGCCGATGCCCAAACAACACAGCTACGTTCTCGGCCTGAATACCTACGACCATGATGTGAGTGCCTGCCTGCTGCGTAACGGCGCCATCGCGTTTGCCATCGCCAAAGAGCGGATCACGCGCGAAAAGCACGCCACCGGTTTCTATAAGGAGGTGATCGACTATTGCCTGGACGCCGAAGGCATCACGCTCGATGACGTCGATCTGATCGCCCGCAATTGCTATATCCTTCCCGTCGCCGAAATGGAGGAGCGGCTGGTGTATCAGGACATGCCGGGCTTCCTTCCCGAGCATGAGCGAACTGAGGCCTCCAGGCATCCTTTGTATCTGTCGCGTTCCGACAAGGTGGTGTCGATGTCTCATCATCTGGCGCACGCCTACAGCGCCTTTGCTGTATCGCCGTTCGAGGAAGGCGTTGTGATGGTTGTCGATGGCGTCGGCAGCTATCAATCCGACGTTGTCGAGCCGTATCCATCGACCGACACCGCCACCGCGCTCGCCCGCGAGTCCGAGAGCTACTACAAATTCAGCGGTTCAAGGATCGAATGCCTGAAGAAGGTCTGGATGGAGCCCGACCGCGGCTTCCTGAGCGATGAATTCTACAACATGCCGGGGCTTGGCGCGCTCTATAGCCGGGCCTCGACTTACATTTTTGGTGACTGGAACAAATGCGGCGAGTTGATGGGTCTGGCGCCCTATGGCCGCCGCGAGCAGGTCAAGCATCTGCTCGAACTCGCCGACGGCAAATTGCATGTTCCGCATTGGACCGTGGATTTCAGGCAGCCTTACGTCATGGACAGCGGCGGCTGGGAACGCAGTCCGTCCATGCGGCACTGGGAGGATCTCGCCTGGCGGGTTCAGGACGACACTGAAAATGTGCTGCTGGCGCGCGCACGGTGGCTGCGCGAAACGACCGGCGCCAAAAATCTGTGTATCGCCGGCGGCGTCGCGCTGAACTGCGTCGCCAACGGCCGCCTTGCACGAGAGTCCGGATTCGACAACGTCTGGATTCAGCCGGCGGCTGGCGATGACGGCATTGCGATCGGCTGCGCCTATTACGGCTATCTCGAGGTTCTCAAACAGCGCCGCTCATTCATCATGGATCATTCCTATGCCGGGAAGCGCTACAGCGATCGGGACATTGACAGCGCCCTGGCGAAATTCCTCGTTCATATTCAAACCAGCACAATCCGTAGCGACGACATCTGCGCCGGGACCGCAAAACTGCTCGCCGATCAGCGCGTGATCGGCTGGTTTCAGGGCAGCTCCGAGTTCGGACCGCGCGCGCTCGGCAACCGCAGCCTGCTTGCGGACCCGCGCAAGGCCGAGATGAAGGATATCCTGAACAAGCGGGTCAAGCACCGCCAGGCATTTCGGCCGTTCGCGCCGATCGTGCTGGCTGAACGCGCCAAGGAGATCTTCGAGGGCGACGAGGAATCACCGTTCATGTTGATCGCCAAGCAGGTCCGACCGGAGTGGCGGGACCGGATTCCGGCGGTCGTGCATGTCGACGGAACGGCGCGGGTTCAAACCGTGCGGGAGCAAACCAATCCGATCCTGCACCGCCTGCTCAGGGAGTTCGAGGCGCTGACCGGTGTTCCCGTGTTGATCAACACCTCGTTCAACGTGAAGGGCGAACCGATCGTCGAAACGCCGCGCGACGCGGTGGTCTGCTTCCTCACCACCGGAATCGACAATTTGATCCTGCACGACAGGTTGGTTTCGAAAAACGCGCTGCACAAGATCATCGGGCCGTTGGTCGGCATCTATACCGACGTCGCGACCATGGTCATGTCGAGCGCGCCGCCCCCATGAATGACGAACTTGCCTGATGGCAACGCGGAGTCACGCCGAAATCAACCAGCCTTCGCCGACGCCGGCTTGGGAAGCGGCTTGTCCTGTTTCTTCGACCAGGAGATGTAGTAGGCGACAACGGTCATGATCGCTATTCCCGTGACGCTGACAAAAATCTGCGCGAACAGCGAGCCCGAACTCATCATCAGTTCGAAATGTCCGACAAAAGACAGGAAGATACCGACGCAGAACACGGCGAGCGACTGCTGACCGCAGACGATGACGGGATCGAACACCTTCCATTCCAGTCCCGGCCAGTCTTTGGGCACAAACCGGATGACCAGAATCACGATCACCACAAAATGCAGGAAGCGATAGGGCGCCAGATTGGTCTTGTCGTTGGGATTAAAGGCGGCGTAGAGCCAGTGGGGAAACAGCGCGCCGAAATCCGGAAACCTGCCAGCCATTGTCATGACCAGCGCCAAGATCATATAGGCAATACAGAGATAAAGCGTGATGGGGGCGTTGATAATCGACATCGACTTCCTGGCGCCGCCGAGCGCGCACCATGAGCCGAACACAAACAGCAGCTGCCAGCAGAACGGGTTGAAGTACCACGTCCCGCCGGGATAGCCCGGCAGGTTCCAGCCAAACTGCCGGGCCGCCAACCACAGCGCGATCGAAGCCAGCATCGTCAGGTTGGGCTGGCGCAGCGTGATCCACAGCACCGGTGGAAACAGTCCCATCAGCACGATGTAAAGCGGCAGCACGTCCAGATTGACCGGCTTGAACTTCAGCAGCAATCCCTGCCGCAGCGTTTCGATCGGATTGTCGACCAGGCCCGCCACGTTGAACTCGTTGATGATCTCCGGATCGCTAAAGCGCTGCGCGACATAACCGATTGTGACGATATAGATGACGAACAGAATGACGTGGGCGACGTAGAGCTGCCAGACCCGCTTGGTTAGGCGGGTGGCGCCGACGATGAAGCCGCGTTCGAGCATCATCCGAGCGTAGACAAAGGATGCGGTATACCCCGAAATAAAAACAAAGAGATCCGCGGCGTCGCTAAACCCGTAATTTCTGGTGGTGATCCAGTTCACGACATTGTCGGGAATGTGGTCCAGAAAAATCGCCCAGTTCGCGACCCCACGAAACAGGTCGAGCCGGAGATCGCGTCCTTTGTCGGGCAGGATTGCGTTGATTTTCATGGGTGCCGTTTCGAAGTGATGCTTTCGAGCAGATCGCGCGGCGCAGGGGTGTCCGAACCCTACGACCGGCCAAGATTGTCATAGCGCAGCACAATGACTATACCGGTCGGGAAAATGTAACAACTGCGGCCGACAGTCATTCGCCAAATTGTTGAAAGATGTTCTATACTATCCTGGCCGTTTTCACCACGCGCTTCCATGCCGCATATCTCACGGGACCCATTATCCATGACCGCACGCATCTTTAAGCCCGCCAAAAACGCGATGCAATCGGGGACCGCCATAACCAAGCAATGGCGGCTCGAATATGAGCCAGAGCAGCCGCAAGTGATCGAGCCTCTGATGGGCTGGACCAGCTCCGGCGACATGAAGCGGGAAGTCACCCTTCACTTCGAGACCAAGGAAGAAGCCGTGGACTATTGCGAGCGCGAGGCCATTCCCTACCAGGTGATCGAACCGAAGGAGCCGGAGCGCCGGCCGGCCGCCTACGCCGACAATTTCGCATTTCGGCGCGTCGAACCCTGGACCCACTAGCAGTTTGCTGAAAAACTTGGAAATTTGAGTTTTTTGTCTCGGTGGCGGAGTTGATCAGGTTTGGGTCGCTGTGCTCACTGGCTTGGGGCAGTTTTTTGTTAGGCTGAGCGCGGTCTGCTACGCTGCAACGAGTTTGGGGATGCGGATCAGGTTATAGGCGATCAGATTGAGCAGGAAGTTGGCGGCGACGCGACCGATGCCGCGATGTTTGGTCTTGCGCATCGTACCGTGCTGCTTGCCCCAACCGAAGATGCACTCGATCATCGCTCGGCGCGATTGCGACATGCCGTACCCCGAATGCCGCGTGGTTCGTTCGTCGATGGCGCTGTTGCGGTTCTTGCCGGTTTTGGTGACCGCCTGGTTCTGCGTCACATGAGGTGTCACGTTGATGGCGCGAAGATTGGCGACATGATCGGCGGTATCGTACGCCTTGTCCTCACCGGCCGTGATGCGGTGGCCGGCAGCTTTACTTTTGGCCTTCAGCATGATCTCCGAGGCTCGGCGTTCGGCGGTGCCATTGGCGTGTGTCACCATGCCGGCCACCGCCAGCCCATGCCGGTTCTCCATGGTGGCGTGGCCCATATAGCAGAGCTTCGCCTCCCGCCCGGCCGCCTTGCGATAAAGCCTGCTGTTTGGGTCGCTGGTACTCGCATGGGTGTCGTTCTTGCGCTTCTGGCCATGGAAGTTCGCGCCGTTATCATCGTCACCGCTACCGTCCTTGGGACGAAAGCTCTTCTGTGAAGCCCAGGCTTCGATCAGCGTTCCGTCCACCGAGAAATGTTCATCCGACAGCAGCGGCTTGACCTGCGGATGGTTCAGAAGCCTGGTCATGAACTTCTCAAACACTTCGCCGTTCTGCAGCCGGTCCCGGTTCTTGGTGAAGGTGGTCGGGTCCCAGACTGGATCGTCGGGTGAAAGCCCCACAAACCAGCGGTACAAAAGATTGTAGTCCAGTTGCTCCATCAACTGGCGTTCCGACCGAATGCCGTAGAACACCTGCAGCAGCAAGGCGCTCAGCAATTGCTCAGGAGGGATCGAGGGACGTCCCTCGCTCGCGTAAAGTTTCCCAAGGCTACGGTTCAACTCGCTCAAGACATCCCAGACCAGCGCCCGGATCCTCCGCAGAGGATGGTTGGGAGGCACCCGGGCCTCCGGCGAAATGTACGAAAACATCCCGCCCTGATCCGCCAACCTGCCACGCATGCTCGTCTCCAGCGATTCGAGATGATAAAGTGAATCACCAAGTCTCAACTGTGGCGAGTGGGTTCTTCAGCAAACTGCTAGGTGGTGTGGACTCTAGGGATTCCCTTTTAGGAGCAAATCAGATTCAAGGCTGCTTTTGGGGAGGCAGTCTTGGGTGTGATGGAACGGTTGGTTTTGAGCGACGCGGCGTGGGAGCGGATAGCGCCGCTGATCATAGGCCGGCCTGACCAGAAAGGCTCGACCGGGCGCGACAACCGGATGTTCGTGGAAGGCGTGCTTTGGATCGTGCGTACGGGCTCTCCCTGGCGTGATCTGCCGGAAGCGTTCGGGGATTGGAACAGTGTATTCCGTCGCTTCAGTCGTTGGAGCCTCAAGGGTGTTTGGTGGCGGATCTTCGAGGCGATGTCCGATGATCCGGACTTCGAATATCTGATCGTCGACTCCACCATCGTCCGAGCGCACCAGCACGCTGCCGGGGCCAAAAAAGATGCTATGGGGCAAGCGGCGAGACAGCTGTAAAATCGTCGCTTCGATCAACTTGCAATTGACGGAGCTCCGAATGCAGAAACCCCACGACAACAGTAAAGCCAGTCCCGCCGCGTTCATGCAGGATAACACACTGATCGCGGTCATTGAACTCGGTCTATCAAACTGGCTGGTCGCCGGGCTGATACCGGGTGTTAGCCGGGAACCGCTGAAGAAATTGGAGCCGAACCCGGAAGACCTCCTGAAACTGCTGCATGGCTGGCGGGACGAAGCAATTAAGGCCGGAAGGCCGATCACCCGGATTGCTGTGGCGTACGAGACTGGGCGCGATAGCTTCTGGCTGGCTCGCTGGCTGCGGGAACGCGGCATAGATGCGCATGTCATCCACGCCACCAGCGTGGCCGTATCCCGCGAACATCGGCGAGCTAAAACGGATCGGCTCGATACGGCGATGTTGAAGCGCGGCTTCCTTGGTTGGCTACGTGGTGAGCGTGGCCATTGCACCGTGGCGATTGTCCCGACCATGGAGGAAGAGGACGCCAAACGCCAGCATCGTGAGCGCGAGGGATTGGTCCATGAACAAACCCGTGTGGTCAATCGCATGAAATCAGCCTTGATCCAGTTTGGCGTCCGTAACTTCAATCCAAAGCTATACCTTGCCGTCGTCACTCTCGCAGCCATCACCTTATGGATGCGATAAGTGTCCACACCACCTAGAGGTCGCAAATCGCGCAAAGCCTATCCCGGCCTTCGCCGGAGCAAAGTTGAGGGTTGCCTAAGACGGCGGCGCAATGACACCATGATGCCAGCCCTCCTGCGCAGATTGCGCCGCACAATCAATTGCTGAAGGTCAATGCCGCTCCATTCCACGATCGATCCCGCCTCGTCCGAATTCGCCCGCAATGCCGAGGCCATGCGCGCCCTGATCGGGGAGCTTCGCGAGAAGCTCGATCAGGTTGCCGGTGGCGGCGGCAAGGCATCGCGCGCCCGGCACACCTCGCGCGGCAAGATGCTGGCGCGCCAGCGGGTCGATCTCCTGATCGATCCGGGAACGGCGTTTCTCGAATTGTCGCCGCTTGCCGCTTACGGCCTCTATGGCGGCGACGTGCATTCGGCGAGCATCATCACCGGGGTAGGGCGGATCGCCGGGCGCGAATGTGTTGTTGTCGCCAATGACGCGACCATCAAAGGCGGCACCTACTATCCAATGACGGTGAAGAAGCATCTACGCGCTCAGGATATCGCGCGGCAGAACAATCTTCCTTGTGTTTACATGGTCGATTCAGGCGGCGCATTCCTGCCGCAGCAGGACGAGATTTTCCCCGACGAGCGGCATTTTGGCCGCATCTTCTACAATCAGGCGCAGATGTCCGCTGCTGGAATCCCGCAGATCGCAATCGTGATGGGCTCCTGCACCGCCGGCGGAGCCTATGTGCCGGCGATGTCGGACGAAAGCATCATCGTGCGCAACCAGGGCACGATTTTTCTCGGCGGGCCGCCGCTGGTCAAGGCCGCCACGGGTGAAGTCGTGACCGCAGAAGAACTCGGCGGCGCCGACGTGCACTCACGGCAATCCGGCGTCACCGATCATTACGCACAGAACGACAGCCACGCGATCGGAATTGCACGGCGCATCATCGCCACCCTGAGGCAGCCAACACGCGCCAATCTGAACATGCGCGAACCGCGCGAGCCGCTATTTGCACCCGACGAAATCTACGGCGTCGTCCCCGCCGACGGCCGCAAGCCGTACGATGTGCGTGACATCATCGCACGCGTGGTCGATGGCTCCGAGTTCGACGAGTTCAAGAAGTTGTACGGCCAGACCCTGATCTGCGGCTTCGCCCATATTTGGGGCTATCCGGTCGGCATCATCGCCAACAACGGCATCCTGTTCAGCGAGAGTGCGCTCAAGGGCGCGCATTTCATCGAGCTGTGCTGCCAGCGCAATATTCCGTTGGTTTTCCTGCAGAACATCACCGGTTTCATGGTCGGCAAGAAATATGAAGCCGGCGGCATCGCGCGCGACGGCGCAAAACTGGTCACGGCGGTGGCGACCGCGGGCGTGCCGAAATTCACCGTCGTGATCGGCGGCTCCTACGGCGCCGGCAATTACGGGATGTGCGGCCGCGCCTACAGCCCGCGTTTTCTCTGGATGTGGCCGAACGCCCGGATCTCCGTGATGGGCGGTGAGCAGGCCTCAATGGTGCTGAGCCAGGTCCGTCGCGACAACATCGAGGCGAAGGGCGAGACATGGTCGGCGGAAGAAGAGGACAAGTTCCGCGCGCCCATCCGCGCCCAGTACGAGAGCCAGGGCAGTCCCTATTACGCCACGGCGCGGCTGTGGGATGACGGCGTGATCGATCCCGCCGATACGCGGCTGGTGCTTGGTCTAGGCCTTTCGGCTGCCACCAATGCGCCGATCGAGCCGACCCGCTTCGGCATGTTCAGGATGTGACGATGGATCGCCCCAAGCCGTACCGGCGATTTCGCACCCTCCTGATTGCCAATCGAGGCGAGATTGCCTGCCGCGTGATACGCACGGCGAAGGCGATGGGCCTGCGCACGGTTGCGGTTTACTCCGAGCCCGACCGCGACGCCATGCATGTCGCGATGGCTGACGAGGCCGTGTTGCTCGGACCGGCGCGGGCGCGCGATAGCTATCTGAACATCGAGCGCGTCATTGACGCTGCGCGCCAGAGCGGCACGGAAGCCGTGCATCCCGGCTATGGATTTCTTTCGGAGAATGCCGAATTCGCGCAAGCCTGCGCCGACGCCGGACTGGTATTCGTTGGTCCCACCGCCGCCATGATGACCGCAATGGGCTCGAAGTCGGGCTCGAAAATGCTGATGGAAAAGGCCGGCGTGCCGCTGGTGCCCGGCTATCACGGCGACGCCCAGGACGAGGCGAGACTGGCGAAAGCCGCCGACAAGATCGGTTTTCCCGTTCTGATCAAGGCCTCGGCGGGTGGTGGCGGCCGCGGCATGCGCATCGTGGGTTCGTCCAGTGAGCTCGCCGCGGCGATCACAAGCGCCAAGCGCGAGGCCAAGGCCGCCTTCGGCGACGACCGCCTGCTGATCGAAAAATTCGTCGAAAACCCCCGCCACATCGAGGTGCAGATCATCGGCGACAGTCACGGCAATCTGCTGTCGCTGTTCGAGCGTGAATGCACCTTGCAGCGGCGGCATCAGAAGGTGGTCGAGGAAGCGCCGTCCCCGACGCTAAATCACGCGCAACGTGAGGCGGTATGCGCCGCCGCGCGCAAGGCAGCCGCCGCGGTAAATTATGCCGGTGCCGGTACAATCGAGTTTGTTTCCAATGGCAAGGACGTGTTCTTCATCGAGATGAATACCCGCCTGCAGGTCGAGCATCCCGTGACCGAGCTGATCACGGGCATCGATCTGGTGGAATGGCAGCTGCGCGTCGCGTTCGGCGAAAAGCTGCCGCTCAACCAGGATCAAATCACTTTCAACGGTCACGCCATTGAGGCGCGGGTCTATGCGGAAAATCCACACAAGAATTTCATGCCATCGGTCGGTCGCATCAGAACCTGGTGCACGCCAGAGCAGTCGAACGGGCTGCGCATAGATGCCGGATACCGCGAGGGCGATGCGGTATCGCCGCATTATGACGCCATGCTGGCCAAGGTAATCGCGTGGGCGCCGACCCGCGACGCCGCGATCGAGAGGCTGAATCGCGGGCTTGAGGAAACCGATGTTCGCGGCATCGTCACCAACATTCCCTTCCTTTCGGCATTGCTGACGCATCCGAACGTGCGCGCCAACGCCATCGATACCGGTTTCATCGAGCGTGAATTGAAGAAGCTGGCGCCGCCCCCTGCGGCGCCCGGCGATCTCGAGCTTTGCGGCGCCGTGGCGGCAATCCTCAACGACGAAGCGACAGCCGCCCGCGCGGAGGCGCATTCGCCGTGGCGGACCGCGGGCTGGATGCCGGTCGGCCGCCGGCAGCGGCTGTACGCGTTCCGCGACAGGCAGGGAGCCGAACGAAAGATAACCCTGAAATACGGCAACGGCCCCGCGATGCTGTCGATCGACGCGCGCGACTTCGCCTTCACCTGTTCGCCCGCCGTTGACGGAGGATTCGACCTCACGCTCGACGGCCTGAAATCCCACATTTTCGCTGTGCTCGAAGGCCATGAACTGTATCTGCGGACGCGCAACGGCCGTTTCGAGCTGCATTGGGTTGATCCGTTCGGCGGCGACGACGAAGAGCAGGTCGGTGAAGACAAGATCGTGGCGCCCTTGCCCGGCACCGTAGTGGCGTTGCTGGCCGAGGAGGGGGCCAGGCTGGAGAAGGGCGCGGCGATCCTGACGCTCGAGGTCATGAAGATGGAGCAGACCCTGCGCGCGCCATTCGCGGGCGTGCTGAAACTGATAAAATGCAAGGTCGGCGATATCGTGCAGGAAGGCGTCGAACTCGCCGAGGTCGAGCCCCTCGGTTCCTAGGATTTGGGCTTCGTGAGACCATCATGAGCGAGCAAGTGTGCATCGTCGAAGTTGGGCCGCGGGACGGGCTACAAAACGAGAAGACGCCGGTCAGCGTCGAAGCCCGCATCGCGTTCATCGAGGCGCTGGTCGGCGCCGGCCTGCATACCGTCGAGGTCGGCGCCTTTGTGTCGCCGAAGGCGATCCCGCAGATGGTGAATTCGGATTCCGTGCTGCGTGGCGTCAACCATCATCCCGACAGCGAATTCCACGTGCTGGTGCCGAACGAAAAGGGCTACGAGGCCGCGCGTGCGGCCGGCGCCAAAGTGATCGCGGTTTTTGCTTCGGCCTCGGAAGGCTTTTCTCGCGCCAATATCAATTGCTCGATCGCCGAATCGATCGAGCGCTTCAAGCCGGTGATCGCCCGCGCCAAGGCCGACGGCATCAAGGTGCGCGGCTATATCTCCTGCGTGCTGGGCTGTCCCTATGACGGCGAGGTCAAGCCGCAGGCGGTTGTGGACGTCGCGAAGACGCTGTGGGATCTCGGCTGTTACGAAATCTCGCTCGGCGACACCATCGGGGTCGGCACCCCCGTCAAGGCACGGCAGTTGCTGCGCGCCGTGGCCGGCGCCGTGCCAATGGCCGATCTCGCCATGCATTTTCACGACACTTACGGGCAGGCGCTGGCCAATCTCTATGCCGGGATGGAGGAGGGCGCCCGCGTGATCGATTCCGCGGCCGGCGGTCTCGGCGGCTGCCCCTACGCCCCCGGCGCGACCGGTAATGTCGCCACCGAAGACGTGGTCTACATGCTGGAGGGCATAGGCATCGCGACCGGCGTCGATATGGCAAAACTGGTGGCGGCCACCAACGAAGTGAGCCGGTTGATCGGCCGGCCGCCGGTGAGCCGCGTCGCCTCCGCGTTGAATGCGAAGATGCGGGCAGCCAATAACGACTAGCGAATGGAAGTGGCCGTGTTCGCCGCTTACGTTACCTGCCGCCGTCCGGTCCCATTACGAGATCGGGCAGGTACGTCGCTATTTCCGGCAGGAAGCACAGCACCACCACGGCGGCCATCATCAGAAGCACGAATGGCAGCGTGCCCCAGATCACTTCCATGAGCGGAATATCCGGCGCGACGTTGCGGATGACGAAAATGTTCAAGCCCACCGGCGGATGAATCAGTCCCATCTCCATCACGATGGTCATGACGACGCCGAACCAGATGATGTCGAAGTTTGCGGCGCGGAGCGGCGGCAGGATGATCGGCGCGGTCATCAGGATGATCGAAACCGGCGGCAGGAAAAAGCCGAGCACGACGACCATGACGAGGATCGCCGCCAGCAATTCCCAGCGCGGCAGATGCATCGCGACGATCAATTCTGCGACCGATTGCGAGATGTGCAGGTAGCTCATCACATAGGAATACAATAGCGACATGCCGATAATCATCATCAGCATGGTGGAGTCGCGTATCGTCGATTTCATGATCGGCGCCAGGTCGCTCGGCCGCCACACGCTGTAGATCAGCGCGATCAGCGCCAGCGCCAGCAGCCCGCCGAGGCCCGCGGTTTCGGAGGGCGTTGCATAGCCGCCGTAAAGCGCAATCATCACCCCGGTCAGCAACAAGACGAACGGCAGCACCCGCGGCAGAACGTTGAACCGCTCTGCCATGGTAAAATCGTCGCGTGTGAGGATCGCCGAGGTCGCGCCGGTTTTTGCGTAGACCGTCTTGGCGGCTGCATATTCTATTCGAAAGCGGATCACCGCATAGCCGCCGAACAGGGTCACCAGCAGCAGGCCGGGCCCGATGCCGGCAAGAAACAGCCGTCCCAGTGATTTTTCCGCCGCGACCGCGAACAGGATCATGGTGATTGAAGGCGGCAGCAAAATGCCGAGCGTGCCGCCGGCGGCTATGATCCCGGCCGCGAAGCCGCCGGAATAACCCCGCTTGCGCATCTCGGGGATGCCGGCCGAGCCGATCGCCGAGCAGGTGGCGGGCGACGATCCCGCCATCGCCGCGAACAACGCGCACGCAAACACGTTGGCGACCCCAAGCCCGCCGGGCACGCGATGCAGCCAGGCGTGCAGCGCTGAATACAAATCCTGCCCGGCGCGGGATTTCCCGATCGCGGCGCCCTTGAGGATGAACAGCGGGATCGACAACAGCGTGATCGAGGCCATTTCCTCATAGACATTCTGCGTCACCGTATCGAGCGAGGCCGCGGGCATGTAGATGCCCATGAACACCACCGCGACTGCGCCCAGCGCAAATGCAATCGGCATGCCCGAGAACATGGCAAAAAGGGTGGCGAGGCCGTAGCTGATGCCGATTCCGAGCACGTTCATCGGCGCGCCAGTCCGCCGAGCGGAATCATCAGCTGCAGCAGGATCTGCAGGCAAAGCAGCGTCATGCCGGCTGCCATCAGGCCGTAGGGAATCGCCAGGGGCGGCGACCACATCGAGTTCGACACCTGGCCGTCGACCCAGGCTTCATGCGCCAGTGTCCAGGATTTCCAGGCGAAGAACGCGCAAAACAAAAGGCTCGCCAGGTCGACCAGCCACAGCCTGGCGCGGTTGACCATCGGCGGCAGCAGTCCGACGAATGCCTCGATGCCGATATGGCCACGTTGCCCCTGCACATAGGCCGCTGTCATGAAGGTCGCACCAACCAGCAGGAACACTGCCGCCTCGTCCTGCCAATAATTCGGGCTGTGAAACAGCGCGCGGCTCAGCACGCTGTAGCTTAGGATGACGCAAGCCGCGATCAGCGCGACGGCCGCGAGGACGACAATGATGTAGTTGCAAAAGGCCAGCCCGCGTTGAAGCGCCGCCACGAGCGCATTGCTGGTGGCGGTGTCCAAATGGTCTTTCTGATCCGGCAGCGCGCCATGCATCATGCGGAGACGTCGGTCGCGAGCTTGAGCAGGTTGGCCGCGGCAGCGGTCTTTCCAGCGTAGTCCTTCCACGCGGTGTCCCGCGCGATGTCGCGCCATTTGCCCACAGTGGCCACGTCAAGCGGGCTGACCTTGGCGCCGGCCTTCTCGTAGACTTTAGCCACTTCGATGTCATCGTCCTGCGCGCCCTTCCGGCCGAACGCTTCCAGTTCGGTGCCGACGGCCCGAATGATGTCTTGGTGATTTTTCGGCAGCTTGTCGAAGATCGACTTCGACATCAAAAGCGGCTCCAGCATGAACCAGTAGGATGCGCCCGCACCCGAGGTCAGGTGCTTCGCAACTTCCTCGAGCCGGAACGAGATCAGGCTGGTGGAGGAGGTGAGGCCGGCGTCGCATGCTCCGGTCTGCATCGCAGCATAGAGTTCGTTGGACGGCAGCGACAGCACGGCTGCGCCCGCAGTCTGCAGCACCATGTCCATCTCGCGCGAGCCCCCGCGTACCTTGAGGCCCTTGGCGTCTGCCGGGACGACGAGTGGCTTGGAACGGCTGGCGACGCCGCCGGCCTGCCAGATCCAGGTGAGGATGATGATGCCCTTGTCGGCCAGAAAATCCGTCAGTGCCTTGCCGACCGGCTGGTTCTTCCAGCGCAGGCCTTGGTCGTAGGTCGAGACCAGACCGGGCATCAGGCCGATATTGGTTTCCGGCAGTTCGCCGCCCGCGTAGGGAAGAGGATACAGGCTGATGTCCAGCGCGCCTTTGCGCATCGCCGAAAATTGCGCGTTGGTCTTGATCAGCGAGGAATTCGGATAGATCTCGCCGGCGATCTCGCCGCCGCTTCGCTTGGCTACTTCCGCGGCGAATATCCTGCATAGCCGGTCACGGAAATCGCCCTTGTCGATGGTGCCGCCGGGAAACTGGTGCGATATTTTCAGTGTGGTTGCGGCTCGGGCCGTTCCTGTCCCAAAACGCAAAATGGCGGGCGCAGCAAGCGCTGTTACAAGGACGTTACGGCGTGTGAGCATGGATATCTCCGTTAAGCTATTCTTAATCAGGATTGTTCGGGCTGAGGTTGCGGCATATTAGCCCGTCTTCATCGGGACTTTCTCTAGTCTGATAGTTCGAGGTCGCCCTGGTGGTAACGCCCGGCTTGTTGCGGTGCACACTTGCATCAAAGATGCGACCGAAAAAAGACCGACCCCGCGGGTTCTAGCGAGCATTCATTGCGAACCCCGAGACGGTCTGAAAAAGCCCCTCACAAAAAAGTTTTAAACCAACCGGTAACAAACGAGGTCGCCGGACCGTGGTGAACATAGCGGCATCAGTCGCTTTCGAAACCGGCTCAAAGGAAGACCAACCCATGACCATTCGCACCCGCATTGCACTCGGCGTTTCCGCTGCCGCTCTTTCGCTCAGCCTGGCGCTGGCGCCTGCCGCCTTCGCCCAGGACAAGATGGGCAAGGACGACGGCATGAAGAAAGACACCATGTCCAAGGACACGATGAAGAAGGACACGATGTCAAAGGACGCCATGAAAAAGGATGATGGCATGAAGAAGGACGGCATGAAGAAAGACGACGCAATGAAGAAGAACTAAGCATCGCGCTTTCGGCCTCCACAGGCTCGCCCATCGGCCGGGCCTGTGCTGTCATAGCGTGACCCCGTCTAAAGCCGCCGGAGCTATTTTCGCTTTTTGCGGGCAGCGTAGCGCGCGTCGCGCGCCGCCTTGCGTTCGGCTTCGAGCGCCAGCTCTCTTGCGGCGGCCTCTTCCTTTTCGCGCGCCAGTTGGGCTGCAGCCTGCGCCGCCGCCTCGGTCTCGCGGCGTTTCTGCTCGGCCTTGGCAGCCTCGCGCGCCAGTCTGGCCTTGCTGCGCTCGGCGGCGTGTGCCTCGCGCTCGGCTTGCCGCTGCTTCACCGCTGGATCGTCGAGACCCGGTTGGCTGCGAAACTTGTTGAGCATGCTTTGCCTGGCTTGCTGCGCCGCCTTCTGCCGGTCCGCAAAGCTAGGTTCCTTAAATCCACTCATAACGGGCCTTGTCTCTTTCATTGTCTGTTGTGAGACGATCGGTCTCGCGATCAACAGCTGTGTACAGCCGGGGACGCCGGGAAGCCATCAAAATAGCCGGAGAGGTCGATCCCCGCCGTCATTTTCGGGTCGAGAAGTGATAAGGAACCCTACGCTGCACCAGGAAATTTCCAAGCAATACTGGATATTGCGGACGATGACTGACCCCGAACAAGGCGGAAACCGGCGTGCGGCGATCGCCGGCTTGGCAATTGCGGTTGCAATGTTGGCCGTGGGCCTCTGGTTGGCTCACGAACTTACCGCAAGCAGCAAGATGCAGGATTGCCTGATGTCGGGACGAACGAACTGCAATGTTATTGATGCGCCGACCCGATGACCGATCGAATTTAGATCTGCGGCAGGATCGTCACAGGGGAATAGAAGCGATTTGCACGGCGGGCGCGGTCGGAAACCTTACCGACTTGTTTTCCCTGCTTTCGATGTACAATTGCCCGGCTACCAACATCACGGCGGCGAACACGATCACCAACATCGCGCTGGCCAACTGCGTGACGTCACTCATTTTGCTTCACCAAATATCGCCGATGCACGCCGGTATTCGCCAAGGAGAACGCTGGACCCAGGCATTGGGTTCCACGGTCTCGCGGCTTTGAGGAAATTAAGGCCGCCCTACCGGGACGCGCCCCGGTGCCGGCGGAGTGTCGTCTCAATGCCGAGATGCTAGGACGGCCATTCGATTGGCGAGTGACTTAATCGTCGTTTGATCAACTCGCTTCGCAGCCTGTCGGCGTACTGACGAACTGTCGGGTTGGCCATGAATTGGTGCTTGTTCGCTCGATCAGCCTCGACCTGTTGTCGAATGTTTTCGTAGAAATGAGCGAGCCGTTCGTCAGGCATATGTTCGACACTCATAATCAACTCCTATTCAACTCAACACCGTTTCCTCTCGCGTTGACCACAGGCTGCTAGCGTGGCGGTTTCAGTTCGCTGGGGAGCCAGCCCACGGCATCCGTCTTCAGAGGGTCGATGGCAAAGGAAATTTTTTCAATCCTATGGCAGGTGCGGCACTCGAAAGTCCGCTCCTCAAAGCCGCGTTCGCCGGGCGAAATTCGAGCCAATCCCATCCTGTGTTTGCAGGTGAGACACATTGGCCGTTCAACAATGGATGACATACGCATCGCCCACCACCCCTCTGAAACCCTATGTGTTTCAGCCGATGCCGGTCTGCCCGGTTCCCGACTTTCTACCAAAATTTGCCGCAAGCTAACAAGCGGCAGAGCCGGGACGGACGATTTGCCTTGGGCTACAGGCCTTGGAGGGACCTGGCCTGCGCCTTGGCCTTGAAAGCCCTCTTACCCCTCGGGCCGGGGTCGTGCTTTGGAGGGAGGGTAGCACCGCCTTGTCATTGGAGTGCGCGGGCGCGTCCAGAGGGCAACGACCAGCAATCATCCGAAGCGGCGTCGGTTTGTCTCGCTCCTCAAACCCACAAGTGATCCAGTGCGGTCTGCTTCCGCGCTGCAGCAAGGTATTTCCTGCACGATTGGTGGTAAATCAGGTTGATGATAATGTCCCACATGATCGAACCCCATTGTTTGATCCGTGGGTGTTGATACCAGCCATTCTTTTCCCGGTGTCTTCGAGGAACCATGAAAAAGGCTTCGTCAGCGCGACAGAATGGTTTCGCGGTCTTTGGACGATGAAACAGCTTCACGGGTTCGCGATTACAGCAATTTCGGAATTCGCACGGCTGCAGCATGGTGCAAAGCACAACGCGGCCAAGCGGAATATGATCGCTTGGCGGCGTTGTGTATCAACGCTGGACGCTCAAATCCCGAGCAAGGCTTTGTCTGCAGAGGTCGTGCAAGGTTCGATGCCGCAGAGCCTTACGGGTTCAATCGTCGGTCCATTGACCCTTCAGGACGTCCCACCGCCGGCGCGAGGCAAAATGCCTTCTTCTGTCCAGGCTTTTTCTGTCGTGGCGGCGTTGTCGTCACTCCTGAAAGAGCGGGTAGAGGATCATCGCCAGATAAATGGCCGATGAGAAATCCCCACATGATGGCCTTCGAGCGTTTGTTGACCGGTGGCGGACGCGATCAGCGCCCGTTCTAATAAATTCCCGTCATCGGCAGCACTCGTTGCAAGATGGCGCCGAGGCAAATCAGTATCACGAGCAGCTTCAGCAGATTTGCAAGTCGGCGGTCGGTGGCAAACCTGTCGATGGCCCAAAAGCAGATTGCGCCGACGACGATAATGGTCAAAATCGAGATTAGGACTAAAATCATAGCTTCCCCTGTCGCGTCGATTCTCACTGATCCGAATTCCGAGGATCGATTCCTAGGCCAGGCCACTCGGACACATGCTTAGCATGCCGCCGGCCGATTTCGTCATCGGGTCGTTGCGGCCGCGTCATGACAGTCCGCCGGCCCATGCCGGTTGGCTTTTTCAGGGGGACCTGCTTTGACGCCGGATAGCATTGATAGCGTCTTTGATGGTTGTCACGCGTCACTGTTTTGCAGTGAGCTAGCCCTGCCACGGGTGTTCACTGCGGACTTTTGGCTTCAGCGTCGAATGTGGTCCCAAGGCTCGATGGCACGAATAAAAAGAGACCGAAGAAGCCTTCACCCACACTGAAATCGCCGTCCGGCAATGTCAGGGATATGAAGTACTGTCTCAGATTCAGGCGGATCCAACAGACTATCGGCTGTTTCGCCGACTTCCTGTGGCCCGCCGGAGAGCCCGAGAATGTTCGTTATTGAGCCGCTTCGGCTGGATGACGATCCTAAGGCCCGGGGCAAGGTATAGACCATGGCCGGATCCTGCCCGGATCAAACACCAGGGTGACGCCACTAACCGTTTTCATTTCAGCGAGATCACGAGTTTTGAGATCGAGCAATTCGTCCGCAGTCGCATTGCGGAGTCCAGCTATCAAGATGCAGGTAAATGCCAGAAGCGCCCCTTTCGCAGTCATTCCAGTTTGCCTCTAAACGCGGCTAGCCACTGTTTGTGCGAGGAGCTTCGGGTTGCAATAAGTGTTCTGGCGGGAAATTTGCGCCATGCGTGAGCCTTCCGGTCGCAGCGCGGGACCGCCGGCGAGATATGAAAAAAGCCGACGGTCCCTGTCGCGCAATTGAAATCGTGGTGGTGATGCGACTCACGACGAGCTCTGCTCGACCTGAATTAAATTTTCAACACATGATCGGTCCCGATGGATCTTCGGAAATGGCAATCAAAAACCGGTGATCGCAAGGAACTTAAACCGGCTTTTGGCCTGGCGGCACCGCGTAGGGGGAGGGCGTCATGGGCCGGTACCGCCATGCTCAAAGCGACTGCTCGGGAGCAATTCCTCCAGGCGGTCCAGCCGGTCCGGAATTCATTGGATCGTCAAACGCTGCTCATCCCCCGGGTCGCTTCTCGGAATAGACGACGGCAGCGGTTGCTGCGAAGTGATTAAATGTTCCTGATCCGCACGCTCAGTGAAACGCCGTTGCAAGGTGTTTGGCACCAGTCGTACCGTTCGCGGTTTTTCTGCAAGGGCACGACGGCAAATCGAGTCCGCTCTGAGCTATGCGATGCTGCCGCAATTCAAGGTTTTTTCGGAGCGAGGTGCGGGATGTCGTCAGGAGCCGGTCCGAATAGGCATCGCTGTTAATATCTGGCGAGCTGTGCGAGCCCAACCTGGGCGATGGAAGGCCGAGAATATCGTCGTACGCTGAGCTTGAAGGATGCAGGATTCGTACAAGGTCAGCCGCGGAGTTGGTGTGCGGCCGTCGCACAGGGGAACGCTGTAGAGCCTCGCAATTGCTTTTGGACATCACGTTCTGCTACGGAATATCGAGCAGGTATTCGCGCGCGGTTGGCGCGAACTAACGATTTTGGATCGAGTTTGGTCGCGGGTCGCCTTTTTTCGACTTCAGCCGAGATCCGCAGCTCATTATGAGGCTCGGCGTTGTTTGCGGGGCTCTGCTCGTTGTGCGGACTGATCAAAGCGCGTCTCGGATTTCGCGCAGGCAACCATCAGGGCGAAGCGCGTGAAGATCAAGCCTTACCGTTATGGGGGCATCCCGGACCGAGGCAGAGCGTGACCTCCAAATCATTCGCATGCCGGCTCCGCACGAGCAGGTCCGTTCTCGAGAGACAGCCGTTCGGCGCGCGGCGCAGCGTGGTCATCGCCGGTTTGGCCCGGCTATCGCAGCTAACGGTGGCAGGGCCCGAGCAAGCGTATGGCCGCGCTAGATGGCGCGCCCTGCGCTGAGGTTGAGTTTTGGGATACGGCAGCGGCCAACCGAAGGTCGAGAACGAGCCCGCGAAGGCCGCTCGGACCGGCCCTCGTCGCAAGGATCCACCGATCCAAATGCGGAAACTGAATCGGATCGGATGGCTTCGTTCGGCCTACGGAAGTTCGCGGCCCAGGCTCCCTGATCACCGTCTCGTAGACACTGCGCTACTGGCGGACGAGCGCGTCGAGAGGTATTCCTGCAGCGCGAGACCTGTTTCTGGCGGCAGCCGCTGGCCGGAACTCCCTGTTACGGGGTGAATCCATTCTCGATGCGGAATGCACATGGGTTGTCTTGGCGATCGGCGCGCCATCACCCAAGCGCTACGCGCGGACCGTGGCTCAAGGCCAACGTCACTAGGCGGCTCGGGCTATCCTCTGGGCGGCTTCATGTGGCGGAACCTGGTTACAGCGGGGGACTGGCGGTCCGCGCAGTCGAAAGAAATTACGTTTCGAAGCAATCTGCACCAGTCCAAAGGTCGTGCTGGCACCGTGCAAGGGCAACTGAGCGGGTCCCTGGCCACAGGCTCGTCCAATGCCGACGGGAAGGCTCCTGGGATCGTTCCTAGCATCCTTCGCGCCGAGTCGCCGCACTTCAGCGACCGCGATTTCGTTGCGAGCTTCCGGCGAATCATCGGCGTGAATGGCGTGGTCTGCGGGCCGGCTCCACGCCGACTTCCAGGCAATTCCTTCCGGACCGTCTGTGCAGCCAGACGCCTACCTGCCCCCCCGGACATTTGCCCTTCGCCAATCATCGACCGACATCGGTTATGCGGTCGGCTTTGGCGGCGAGTACAAGCTGAACAGGCATTGGTCGGTGAAGGGCGAGTATCTTTTCGTGGACTTAGGTACACGGACGATCAACACGCTCGATATTGACGGGGTACCGTTCCGGGCTAGTTACGCTGTGCGCGATCACATCGGCCGCGTTGGAATAAACTACGCTTTCGACTGGGTTAACCCGTAGTCGCGACGTACTCATCCGGTTTCTCTGGCAACTCAAGCCCCGGCATTGTCCGGGGCTTTTTTGTGCCCCCGTGTTTTATCGCTGCCTCTGTCGATGACCCCGGCGTTGGCCTTGCGTGAGTTCACTAGCGGCAAACTGATCGCTGTTGATCCCTTCGGCCTGCTGTTCGTTGATCGCGCGCGGCGCTGGCTCTCTTGGCAGCGAAATATTTCGAATTAAGGTGCGGCGGAGATATCGGTTCGAAGCGGGCAGAAAGATGAAAAGTATAACCAGGCGGGAAATTGCGATCCTTGTTGCGGTCTTCATGGCTGTGCCGCTTGCGCTCTGGGGCGCCATAAGTGTGATCGATCTGTTTTTGCCTACCAGCCACAGCGACATGATCGCTAAACGTTGGTCGCAGGCCCAAAACGGTAAAGCAGCGCATTCCTAACGGGTGGCTTGTGGCGCCGGTCTTTGCATTAGAGAAAAACGCTATCTCATTGAAAATATTGGCGATCCCAGCAGGATTCGAACCTGCAACCCACGGAGTAGAAATCCGTTACTCTATCCAGTTGAGCTATGGGACCGTTGGGGGCTTCATAGCATTGCCAATATGAAAAATCCGCTTTGCCGCCAAGTCGGTTGCGAACCGTTTTGCCCCATCCAGCGACAAATTCGAAGCGGCGGACCGGGTTCTTCCGTCCGCCTCAACGCAATGTGCGCCGCCGTCGATCGCGGCGTACGAGGCTCGCCTCGACCATGTCGGATGCGACTTTTCGCCACCCAGTTCCATCGCCATGAGTCCGTCACCTTTTAGCGCACTTCTGTTCGTCACGCGGCGTCGTCCGCGCAGGGAGCTCCATCATGATTGGTTTGGTTCGCGCCGCAGCACTTTGCGCAACGCTGGCGCTTGGCCTGGTCACGGCGCAGGCGGCGGACAAGGCCTTCAAACGCGACGATCTGGCCGATTCGGCTGTCAAGCTCGAAGCCCAGATCAAGAGTGAAGCCGGCGCGGTCGCCAAAACCAGCGCGACGCTGAAAACCGACGCCGACGCAGCCTTCAGGCGCAGCGATTTCCGAACCGGTCTGCAAATCCTTGGGCAGATCGCCGCCGTTGCGCCGGAAGATAGCGGCAACTGGTTAAGGCTGGCCCGCGTCATCTTCCAGATTTCGCCGAAGAACTCGAGCGAACAGACCTTCCTTTTGGAGCGCGCCTCGACTGCCGCCTATATCGCCTATCAGCGCGCCGGCAATGCCGGCGAAGAGGCGGACGCGCTCGCCGTGCTCGGCCGCGCGATGTCGGAGCGCAAGCTGTGGCGGCCGGCGCTGGATAGCCTCAGGCTTTCGCTGGATCTGCGGGAAGTTGCCGAGGTGCGCGGCCAATATGAGAAGATGCGCGACGAGCATGGTTTTCGCCTGCTCGATTATACGGTGGATTCCGATTCAGCTTCGCCGCGTGCCTGTTTCCAGTTCTCGGAAGATCTCGCCAAGCGCACCGACTTCGCTCCGTTCCTGGCGTTGGCCGGCAGCGACAAGCCGGCCTTGTCGTCGGAAGGAAAGCAGCTTTGCGTCGATGGTCTCAAGCACGGCGAGCGCTACAACATCAATCTGCGCGCTGGCCTTCCGTCCACCGTCAAGGAAACCCTGCCCAAATCGGCTGAATTCAACATCTATGTGCGCGACCGCAAGCCGTTCGTGCGCTTTACCGGCCGCGCCTATGTGCTGCCGCGCACCGGCCAGCGCGGAATTCCCCTGGTCAGCGTCAACACGCCCGCGGTGTCGGTAAACGTGTTTCGGATCGGCGACCGCAATCTGATCAACACGGTGATCGACAGCGACTTTCAGCGTGCCCTTAGCAAGTACGAACTCTCCAGCCTCGGCGACGAGCGCGGCGTAAAAGTCTGGTCGGGCGAGCTTGCCACCGCCACTACGCTCAATCAGGACGTCACCACGGCGTTTCCGGTCGATCAGGCGCTGGGCGACCTGCAGCCGGGCGTCTACGTCATGACGGCTGCGGCCAAAGGCCCGGGCAGCGACGATGACGGCTCGCTGGCGACGCAGTGGTTCATCGTTTCCGACCTCGGCCTTACGGCATTCTCCGGCAATGACGGCATCCACGTCTTTGTCAATTCACTGGCCTCGACCGATGCGATCGCAAGGGCCGAGGTGCGGCTGGTCGCTCGCAACAACGAGATTCTGGCGACCCGCAAGACCGACCAGACCGGTCACGTGTTGTTCGAGGCAGGCCTGGCGCGCGGCGAGGGCGGTCTGTCGCCGGCGATGCTGACCGTTAGCGGCGAGAAAACCGACTACGCCTTCCTCAGCCTGAAATCCAATGCGTTCGACCTCTCTGACCGCGGTGTTTCCGGCCGAACCGTGCCCGCAGGCGCCGACGCCTTTGTCTATGCGGAGCGTGGCGTCTATCGCTCCAACGAAATCGTCTACCTCACAGCACTGCTGCGCGACGGGCAGGGCAACGCCATGACCGGCGGGCCGCTGACGTTGGTGATCGAGCGCCCCGACGGCGTCGAATTCCGCAGGGCCGTCCTGCCCGACCAAGGGGCGGGCGGGCGCAGCATGACACTGCCGCTCAATTCCGCCGTGCCGACCGGGACTTGGCGGGTGCGGGCTTTTACCGATCCGAAGGGCTCACCGGTGGGTGAAACCTCGTTCATGGTCGAGGACTATATCCCGGAACGCATCGAATTCGATTTGTCGAGCAAGGATAAACAGATCAAAGCGGACTCTCCTGTAGAGCTTAAGGTTAACGGTCATTTCCTCTATGGTGCGCCAGCGTCGGGCTTGCAGCTCGAGGGCGACATGCTGGTCGCCCCGGCCTCCAGCCGACCGGGTTTTGCCGGCTATCAGTTCGGCGTCGCCGACGACGAGACGACCAGCAACGAGCGCACCCCGATTGAAAATCTTCCCGAGGCCGACGCCAACGGGGTCGCGACGTTCCCCGTCAGCCTGGCGAAGCAGCCCACATCGACGCGTCCGCAGGAAGCCCAGATCTTCATCCGCATGGCGGAAGCCGGCGGTCGCGCGGTCGAGCGCAAACTGGTGCTGCCGGTCGCGCCTGCAGCGGCGATGATCGGCGTCAAGCCGCTGTTCGGCGACAAAAGCGTCGCGGAGGGCGACAAGGCCGCGTTCGATGTCGTCTTTGTCGCGCCGGATGGCAAGCAGCTGGCGCGCGATCGGCTGCGCTACGAGCTGTTGAAGGTCGAATCCCGCTATCAATGGTATCGCCAGAATTCGTCCTGGGAATACGAGCCGGTCAAGTCGACCACGCGCGTTGCCGATGGCGATCTGACCATCGCCGCAGACAAGCCGTCGCGGATAACCCTGTCGCCGCAGCCGGGCCGCTATCGCCTCGACGTGAAATCCACTGAGCCCGACGGGCCGCTGACCTCGGTGCAGTTCGACGTCGGATGGTATTCCGACGGCAGCGCCGATACGCCCGATCTCTTGGAAACCTCGGTCGACAAGCCGGAATACCAGTCCGGCGACACCATGGTGGTGTCGGTCAATGCGCGCTCGGCCGGCAAGCTGACTATCAATGTGCTCGGCGACCGGCTGCTTACGACGCAAACCGCCGACGTCAAGGAAGGCACCGCCCAGGTCAAAATTCCCGTCGGCAAGGATTGGGGCACCGGCGCCTATGTGGTGGCGACGCTGCGCCGCCCGCTCGATGCCGCAGCGCTACGGATGCCGGGTCGCGCCATCGGCCTGAAATGGTTCGGCATCGACAAGAAGACCCGCACGCTCGAGGTCAGCCTTTCGCCGCCGGCGCTGGTGCGTCCGAACAGCACGCTGAAGCTTCCGGTCAAGCTCGGCGGTCTCAATCCCGGCGAGGACGCGAAAATCGTCGTTGCCGCCGTCGATGTCGGGATTCTCAACCTGACCAACTACAAGCCGCCGGCGCCGGACGATTACTATCTTGGCCAGCGCCGCATGACGTCGGAGATCCGCGACCTCTACGGGCAGTTGATCGATGGCATGCAGGGTACCCGCGGCCAGATCAAGACCGGCGGCGATTCCGCCGGTGCTGAGCTGCAGGGCAGTCCGCCCACGCAAAAGCCGCTCGCGCTGTATTCCGGGATTGTCACGGTAGCCGCCGACGGGTCGGCGGAAATCAGTTTCGAAATTCCGGAGTTCGCCGGCACCGCGCGGGTAATGGCGGTGGCGTGGACTGCGACTAAGCTCGGCCGCGCCACGACCGACGTCACCGTGCGCGATCCCGTGGTGCTGACGGCGACGCTGCCGCGCTTTCTGCTCAACGGCGACCACGGCACCATGAGCTTCGATCTCGACAACGTCGAGGGGCTGCCCGGCGACTACACCATCAACGTCAAGACATCGGGACCGGTAAAGGTGACCGGCAATCCCGCCACGACTGTAAAACTCGCGGCCAGGCAGCGCACCTCGATGTCGCTGGCGCTCGATGCCGGCGGCGCCGGCACGGCGCAGCTCGACGTCGATATCAGCGGACCGAACGGACTGACGCTGGCGCGGCATTACGCCCTCGACGTCAAGGCGGCGACGCAGATCCTCGCGCGGCGCTCAATCCGGACGCTGGCCAAGGGCGAGAGCCTGACGCTGACATCGGATATGTTCTCGGATCTGGTGCAGGGCACCGGCGGCGTATCTCTTTCCGTCAGCCTGTCCACGGCACTCGATGCCGCGACCATCCTGAAGGCACTGGATCGGTACCCGCATGGCTGTTCGGAGCAGATCACCAGCCGCGCCATGCCGCTGCTGTATGTCAACGATCTGGCGGCCGGCGCCCATCTCGCCATGGACACCGAGGTCGATCAGCGCATCAAGGATGCCATCGACCGGCTGTTGGCGCGGCAAGGCTCGAATGGATCATTCGGGCTGTGGTCGGCCGGCGGCGATGACGCCTGGCTGGATGCCTATGTCACGGACTTCCTGACCCGCGCCCGCGAAAAGGGATTCGCGGTGCCGGACGTCTCGTTCAAGAGCGCGCTGGATCGCATCCGCAACTCGGTCGTGAACGCAAACGAGCCTGAAAAGGACGGCGGACGCGACCTCGCTTACGGCCTCTATGTACTTGCCCGCAATGGTGCGGCGCCGATCGGCGATCTGCGCTACCTCGCTGACACCAAGCTGAACAATCTGGCGACACCGATTGCAAAATCGCAACTGGCGGCGGCGCTGGCGCTGGTCGGCGACCGGACAAGAGCGGAGCGAGTCTATGCGGCGGCGCTGGAAAGTCTCGCGCCAAAGCCGGTGCTGGAGTTCGGCCGGGTCGACTACGGCAGTGCCTTACGCGATGCGGCGGCGCTGGTTTCGTTGGCAAGCGAAGGCGATGCGCCGCGGACAACGCTCACTCAAGCCGTCGCGCGCGTCGAAACGGCGCGCGGGCTGACGCCCTATACCTCGACCCAGGAAAACGCCTGGCTGGTGCTGGCGTCCCGCGCACTGTCGAAGGAAACCATGAGTTTCGATCTCGATGACGTTCCGGTCAAGACGGCGCTGTATCGAAGCTACAAGGCCGCCGAGATGACCGGCAAGCCGATCAAGATCACCAATACCGGCGATGCGCCCGTGCAGGCGGTGGTCTCGGTGAGCGGCGCGCCGATCACGCCGGAGCCGGCGGCATCGAACGGCTTCAAGATCGAGCGCAGTTACTTCACGCTCGACGGCAAGCCGGCCGATGTGTCGAAGGCCAGGCAGAACGATCGCTTCGCCGTGGTGCTGAAGATCACCGAGGCAAAGCCGGAATACGGTCACATCATGGTGTCGGATTATCTGCCGGCGGGTCTCGAGATCGACAATCCGCATCTGGTTTCGTCCGGCGACACCGGTACGCTGGACTGGATCGAGGATGGCGAGGAGCCTGAAAACACCGAATTCCGCGACGACCGTTTCACCGCCGCGATCGACCGCGCCAGCGACGACAAGTCGGTGTTTACGGTGGCCTATGTGGTGCGCGCGGTATCTCCCGGCAAATACGTGCTGCCGCAGGCCTATGTCGAGGATATGTACAACCCCTCGCGCTACGGCCGCACCGGCACTGGATCCGTCGAGGTGCGTCCGGCGAAATGAGCGCGCGAGCCCCTCACGCATCCACTTCGTCATGCCCGGGCTTGTCCCGGGCATCCACGCCTTTGGCTAACACCGGCGAAGACGTGGATGGCCGGGGCAAGCTCGGCCATGACGGTGTCGGTAGACGCCGCATTGCTCGCTTTGCTGCCGCCGGGCTCTTTGCAATCTTCGCTATCTCCGGACTCTTCGCCGCCTGGGTCGTCTCGCTCGGCCCGCTCCCGCTGGCGTCGGCGAGGGAAGTCTCCACCACGGTCGTCGACCGCAACGGCAAGCTACTCCGCGCCTATGCCATGGCCGACGGCCGCTGGCGGCTGCCGGTCGATGCCAGAACCGGCGTCGATCCCGGCTACCTGAAACTGCTGCTGGCCTATGAAGACCGGCGTTTCTATTCGCACGAGGGCGTCGACCCGCTTGCCCTGGGCCGGGCCGCGTTTCAGCTTGTTAGCCGCGGCCGCATCGTCTCCGGCGGTTCTACCATCACCATGCAGTTGGCGCGGCTGATGGAGCCACGGCGCCAGCGGTCGGTTTACGCCAAGCTGCGCCAGGTGGTCCGCGCGCTGCAAATCGAGCGAGCGCTGAACAAGGATCAGATTCTCAATCTGTATCTGGCGCTGGCGCCATTCGGCGGCAATCTCGAGGGCGTTCGTGCCGCGTCGATCGCCTATTTCGGCAAGGAGCCGAAGCGGTTGTCGTTAGCGGAATCGGCGCTATTGGTCGCTTTGCCGCAATCGCCGGAAACCCGCAGGCTCGATCGCTACCCTGAAGTAGCGCGCACGGCGCGTGACCGCGTTCTCGAGCGCATGGTGGAAGACGGCCGCGTGTCGATGGAAGACGCGCTTCAGGCAAAAGCTACGCCGGTGCCGCGGCTGCGCAAGCCGATGCCAATCCTCGCGCCGCATTCGGCCGATCAGGCCATCGCCACCCAGAAGGATGCCGACGTCATCGCACTGACGCTGGATTCCGCTTTGCAGAAAGTCCTGGAGGCGCTGGCGCGCGACCGCGCCATCGCGTTGGGACCGAATATTTCCGTCGCCATCATCGCCGTGGACAATCAGAGCGGCGACGTGCTGGCGCGGATCGGTTCGCCTGATTATTTCGATGAGCGGCGGGCAGGGCAGGTAGACATGACCCGTGCCGTGCGCTCGCCGGGATCGACCCTCAAACCGTTCATCTATGGTCTCGCGTTCGAGGATGGTTTTGTTCACCCCGAAAGCCTGATCGACGATCGGCCGATCCGCTTCGGCTCCTATGCACCGGAAAATTTCGACATGACGTTTCAGGGAACGGTGCCGGTGCGCAAGGCGCTGCAACTATCGCTGAACGTGCCGGCGATCGCGCTGCTTGATCGCGTCGGCTCAAGCCGTCTGTCGTCGCGATTGAAACAGGCAGGGGCCAATCTGGTGCTGCCGAAGGACGAGGCGCCCGGCCTTGCGATGGGCCTCGGCGGCGTCGGCGTCACGCTGCAGGACCTGGTGCAGCTCTATTGCGGGCTGGCGCGGCTCGGCAACACGCGGCCGCTGCGTGAGATCATGGTCGCGAAAGACGACCAGCGCGATTCCTTGCGGCTGATGGATCAGGTCGCGGCCTGGCAGGTCGGCAACGTGCTGCTCGGTACGCCGCCGCCGGAGAACGCCGCCCACAACCGGATCGCGTTCAAGACCGGTACCAGCTACGGTTATCGCGATGCCTGGTCGGTCGGTTTTGACGGTCGCATCACCATCGGGGTCTGGGTGGGACGCCCCGACGGTGCGCCGGTACCAGGCCTTGTCGGCCGCACCGCCGCCGCGCCAATTTTGTTCGACGCCTTCGCCCGCACTGGAAAGCTGCCGGCGGCCCTGCCAAAGCCGCCAAAAGGTGCGCTGGTGGCGAGCAATGCCAAGCTCCCGCTGCCGCTGCGGCGATTCCGCCCTGCGGGGGAACTGGTCCGGACCGGCGGCGAGCAGGCGCCGCATATCCAGTTCCCCTTGAACGGCTCGCGGATCGACGTTGACCGTTCCGCCGGCACCCAGTTCTCGGCCATGCCGGTCAAGGTCGCCGGCGGCGTGCTGCCGATAACCATGCTGGTGAACGGCGTCGCGGTCGGAGAAATCGACGGCCGGCGCCAGCGCCTGGTCGAGCCGCCCGGTCCGGGCTTTGCCCGATTGACCGTGATCGACGCCACCGGCGCTGCGGACACAGTTGTCATCAGAATTCAATAAGGTACCCCTAAGCGGTTGTCGGAATAGCGGTTTCGGCGTATGCGGAACCGATGGCCGAGACCTACGCCCGTCCCCGATTTGGAGAGCCGCGCGAGCCGACGCACCGGGTAAATCCGGGTAGCCGGCTTGTCGGACTGCTCGATTTTGTCGCCGGCAGCCATGTCCGTGCGGTCGCGTTGCTCACCCTTTGCGGGCTGCTGTTGTTTCTGCCGGGATTTTTCAACATCCCGCCGATCGACCGCGACGAGGCGCGCTTCGCGCAGGCGACCAAACAAATGGTCGAGACCGGCGATTTCGTCGATATCCGTTTCCAGGATGACGTCCGTTACAAGAAACCGGTCGGCGTGTACTGGTTGCAGGCCCTGGCCGTCGAAACCGCTTCCGCTCTGGGCTTGCCGCGCGCGCAGCTTCGCATTTGGCTCTACCGCATCCCGTCGCTGGCCGGTGCGATCGGCGCGGTGCTTTTGACTTACTGGACGGCGCTGGCATTCGTGACACGGCGCGGCGCGATATTGGCCGGGCTCATCCTGTGCAGTTCGATGCTGCTCGGCGTCGAAGCGCGGCTTGCCAAGACCGATGCGATGCTGCTGCTCACCGTTGTCGCGGCGATGGGAGCGCTGGCGCGGGTGTATTTGTCATGGCAGCGGGGCGAGGATCCCGAACATCCGCCCTGGTCATGGCCCGCGATTTTCTGGACCGCGCTGGCTGGCGGCATCCTGCTCAAGGGACCGCTGATCCTGATGTTCGTCGGACTGACGATCGGCACGCTGGCGATCCTCGATCGCTCCGCAACATGGCTGTGGCGTCTGCGTCCGGTATGGGGCCTGATGTGGACGCTTGTTCTGGTACTGCCGTGGTTCGTCGCGATCTTCTGGCGCGCGGGCGATACATTTTTCGCTGAACTCGATCGGCGGCGACATGCTGAGCAAGCTGGGAGCGCAGGAATTGCACGGGGCGCCGCCCGGGCTCTATCTGCTATTGTTCTGGGTGACGTTCTGGCCGGGAGCGCCGCTGGCGGGAATGGCGGCGCCGGCGGTGTGGCGGGCGAGGCGCGAGCCCGGCGCGCAGTACCTGCTGGCCTGGCTGGTCCCGTCCTGGATCGTGTTCGAGCTGGTGCTGACCAAGCTGCCGCATTATGTGCTGCCGCTCTATCCGGCGATCGCCATGTTGACGGCCGGGGCGCTGGAACGCCGCGTGCTGTCGCGATCGTGGCTGATGCGAGGCGCGGCCTGGTGGTTCGTGATTCCCGCGATAGCCTCGGTGATTGCCGTCGTCGGCGCCATCACGCTGACGCGTCAGCCGATATTTCTGGCATGGCCGTTCGTGGCGGCGGCGCTGATCTTCGGATTGCTGGCCTGGTGGCTTTACGAGGATAATCGCGCCGAGCGCTCGCTGCTGAACGCGGTGGTCGCGGCGATGTTCCTCTCGGCGGCAATCTATGGCGTGGTGGTGCCGGCGTTGACGCCGCTATTTCCGAGCGCCGAGATCGCGCGCGCTCTGCGCAACGTCGTCTGCGTCGGACCCAAGGCCGCCGCCGCAGGCTTTCATGAGCCGAGCCTGGTCTTCATGAACGGTACGTCGACGCTACTGACCGACGGATCTGGCGCCGCGGATTTTTTGGGCCAGGGCGCTTGCCGGTTCGCGCTGGTGGAATCGCGATCGGAACGCGGCTTCGTCCAGCGCGCCGAAGCCATCGGGCTGCGCTACAACGTTGCCACCCGCATCGACGGCTACAATTATTCGCAGGGCAGAGCGATTTCGATCGCGATCTTCCGCTCCGAAGGCACCGAGTAAAGCAAGATGTCCCTGCAGGCCGGCGTCGGCCAATCCTCGAATTACTTTTATCGTTTCTGCGCCGTGGCACGGCTGGCCGGGACGCAACTCGTGCGTTCGCCGTCGCATTCGCGGCGTGCCGAGGCGGCGCGGAGATCGGCCCGCCACGGATTGCTGCTGACGACCATCGCCGGGGCCGCGATCATCGCGCTGATGTACGCGCTGGATGCGAGAGAGATTGTCCTGATGCCGCCACGCGGCACCGTCAGCCTTTGGCCGGTTCGCATCCTGACCGACTTCGGGAAATCGGCCTATGTGCTGTGGTTTCTGGCAGGGCTGTTGTTCGCCGTGGCAATTATTTCTCCCCAATTGCGGGTAACCTCGCGAGCCCTGCTGCTCGGCTTCGGCACGCGCCTGCAGTTTGTGTTTTTTGCCGTGCTGGTGCCGGTTCTCACCGGCGAGGTCATCAAATGGGCCGTCGGGCGCGGCCGGCCGTTTGTCGGTGGCGAGGCCAACGCTTTCAACTTCGCGCACTTCAACGGCACCGAAGCATATGCCAGTTTCCCATCGGGCCATGCCATCGCGAGTTTTGCGCTGGCTTTCGCTGTCTCGGCGCTCTGGCCGCAGGCAAGGCTCGTCATGATTGTGTATGCGGTCCTGATTGCTATCAGTCGCCTGGTGCTCCTGGCGCATCATCCCAGCGACGTGGTCGCCGGCGCGTTGATCGGCGTCATCGGCGCGATGCTCGTGCGATATTGGTTTGCCGCCCGCCGTCTCGGGTTCGCCATCCGGCGCGATGGGGCCATTGTACCGCTTGCCGGACCCTCGCTGAAACGCCTCAAAAGGGTTGCCCGCGGCGCGTCAGCCCCATAAGAAGCGGACGCCGCAAACGCCGGAAATAGCCGCCGCAGGCCAGCTCAAACCAAGAGTGTCGATTTGCCGTCTCCTGAACCAGCCGCGGTGGCCGTTTCCATCGTCGTCCCCGTGCGCAACGAAGCCGAGAATGTAGCCCCGCTGATCGCCGAGATCGCCGCCGCCCTCGACGGCCGATGGGCTTATGAAATCATCTACGTCAATGACGGCTCGACCGACGCGACCGCCGAGCGGCTTGCAGCCGCCATGCAACAGCGCGGAAATCTGCGCCAGATCCGGCACGCGACATCGTCGGGTCAGTCGGCGGCGGTGCGCAGCGGGGTTCGCGGCGCGCGCGGCGCCATCGTGGCGACGCTCGATGGGGATGGTCAGAACGATCCTGTGTTCCTGCCGGACTTGATTTCGGCGATCGAGAATGGCGGCGAGCGCGTCGGTCTGGCCGCGGGCCAAAGGATCGGACGCAAGGATACCGGCTTCAAGAAAATCCAGTCGCGCATCGCCAATGGCGTGCGCAGCGCGATTTTGCGCGATGGCACCCGCGACACCGGGTGTGGCCTGAAGGCGTTCCGGCGCGAGGTGTTCCTGGCGCTGCCTTATTTCGACGGACTGCATCGCTTTCTGCCGGCGCTGGTGCGCCGGGAGGGCTATGAGATCGTCTATGTCGACGTGATCGACCGGCCGCGCCGCGCCGGCGTCTCGAATTATGGCTTTTTCGATCGCCTATGGATCGGGATCATGGATCTCGCGGGCGTGTGGTGGCTGATCCGCCGCAAGAAGTCGACACCCGTTGCGACCGAGGTGACGTCATGACCGACCTGTTCAATAATCTCGCCAGCTACCTGAACGATGTCTTCATCATCAAGTTTGATGCCTGGGTAGTTCTGGGATTCGTGGCGCAGGGATTTTTTACCATGCGTTTCCTGGTGCAATGGATCGCATCGGAGCGCGCGCGCAAGAGCGTGATCCCGGTGGCGTTCTGGTTTTTCTCGATCGCCGGCGGCCTATTGCTGTTGATCTACGCACTGTATCGCAGAGACCCGGTCTTCATCGCAGGTCAGGCGTTCGGGCTCATCGTCTATGTACGCAACCTGTACTTCATCATCGTCAGCGGACGGCAGGCATCGGCGAGCGATTGAGCGCCAGCTGAGTTCATGCCCACCCAAACATGTCGAACCGCCTCAGACGATGCCTTTGCAAGCCCAGGCGGTCGTGGCGAAAGATCTGGGCCCATCGGGCTCGCCGCCAAGATAGACGTTTCGAACCGCCGCTTCCAACGCAGCCCTTTGTTCGGTCGCGAGGCTGAGTGCGAACTTGCCGAGTGCGGCCTCTCCCGCCGCGATCGGAACCCAGTAATCTGAAAAATTCTCGTATTCAAAGCGAATGGTGATACTCGACTGCTGGACTGACTTCAGTCCGGCTTCGGACCATGCCGCGAGCATTTCGCCAGGCCGCGTCATCGGACGGAAATAGAAATCGCGCAGCACCTTGCCGTCGGCGATTCCAAGGGTTGCAGCGGCATCCCAAAACAGCCTTTGCGCCGGCATTCCACCGAGACCATCCCAAACAGTAGCTGCCACGACTCCACCCGAGCGGACCACCCGTCGCATTTCGCCCACCGCCTTTTTTGCATCGGGCACGAAATGAAGGACCAGCATCGCAAAAGCCCGGTCAAAACTCTTGTCCGCAAATGGCAGGCTGGCTGCATCGCCGGTTTTGAAATCAACCCTCGGATCGCGGATCGTCTGTCTTGCGGATTCCAGATAGACGTCCGCAAGATCCACGCCGACGATGCTTTTTACGTCGGCGGACTCCAGCAAGACGCGCGTGAGGCTTCCGGTTCCGCACCCAACATCAAGAATGCGCTCGCCATCGGCGATACCCGCAAATTCGACAAAGCGAGGGGAGAGCTGGCGACTCCATCGCCCCATGAAATGCTCGTAGGCGGTAGCGCTCCGCGCATTGTAGGTTGACGACATGGCACTCCTCCTCGCATGGGGGGCACGAGCTACGCGGCGTTGAAGGCCGCAAAGCCGCGCTCGAGATCGGCTTTGAGATCGTCGACATTCTCCAGCCCGATGTGAAGCCGCAACGCTGGCCCGCCCGGCGCCCATCTGGTGGCGGTGCGGTAGGGCGAACAGTCGAACGGAATGATGAGGCTTTCGAAGCCGCCCCATGAATAGCCCATGCCAAATAGTTTGACGGCGTTGAGCAATGCATCGACGGCCTTTTGCGGCGCGGGCTTCAGAACGATACTGAACAGGCCCGACGCTCCGGTAAAATCCCGTTTCCAGATCGCATGGCCCGGGTCGCTTTCGAGAGCAGGGTGCAACACCCTGAGAACCTCGGGCCGGGTCTTGAGCCAGCGCGCGATCTCGAGCGCGGATCGATGGTGCTGTGCCAGCCGCACCGCAAGCGTGCGCAGGCCGCGCAGCGCCAGAAACACGTCGTCGGGACCTGCGCACACGCCAAGCAGCCGGATCGCCTCTGATATCCTCGGCCAGGCCTCGGCGTTGGCCGAAATCGTTCCGAACATGATATCGGAATGTCCGCCGACATATTTGGTTGCGGCCTGCATGCTGATATCGACGCCTTGATCCAGCGAGCGGTGATAGAGCGCGGTCGCCCATGTGTTGTCGTCGATCACCAGCGCCCCGCGCCCATGCGCCACGGCTGCGATCGCGGGAATGTCGGGCATTTCGAAGGATTGCGAGCCGGGCGCTTCGACGAGCACCGCCCTGGTGTTCGGCTTGAACAGCCCGGCGATGCCGGCGCCGATCAAGGGATCGAAATAGGTCGTCTCGACGCCGTAGCGGGCAAGCAGGCCATTACAAAAATTGCGGCTGGGACGGTAGGCATTGTCGCAGACCAGGAGATGATCGCCGGCGTTCAGCACCGCGAGCAGGGTGGTGGTGATCGCCGACAGGCCGGAGGGCGCAAGACCGACGCCCGCGCATTGCGGGCCTTCGAGCGCCATCAGCGCCTCCTGCAGCGCCCTGGTGGTCGGTGTGCCGTGGCGGCCATACTGGAACTCGCCGCGATGGGCGTGCAGATCCTCGGCCGTCGGATACAGCACGGTCGAGCCATGGACGACCGGCGGATTGACGAATCCTTTCTGGGCCTCGGTGTCGCGGCCTGCGGTGACCAATGTGGTCTCGGTTTTGAGCGGCTTCGATCGTTCGTTGTTTTCGGGAGAATTCATGCGTCTGCCGCCACTAAAAGACCTTTTGCCGCAGCCGCGACGCCCTGTGAAAGCCCGCCGGGCGGCGGGTTCGGGCTGGGTCTGTTAATAACAGGACACAGAAGACGGCCGTCAACCCCTTGACCCGGCTCGCCAGTCGTTCTGTGATGCGTCGGAGCTATCTGTCGCCGCACGTTGAGGGGCCTGCCGCGACCTTCGATCCATCGCTTGACCAGACTGCACGTTATACTGCCTGTCGGGCTGGCGTTTGCAGCGGGGATCACGGTTAGGCCCATCGGCGTCGGCAACGAAAAGCAAACATTCCCAGACGACCCTTGAAAGGCTTTGCCATGAAACGTGCATCCCTGGTTCTTACCCTTGCTCTCGCCGCCGCTTTTTCGACTGAGGCTGCCACTGCCCAAACGCTCAAGACGGTCAAGGACCGGGGCATGTTGTCCTGTGGCGTGAGCCAGGGCCTGCCGGGCTTTTCATCACCCGACGACAAGGGCAACTGGACCGGGCTCGACGTCGACGTCTGTCGCGCGCTAGCCGCCGCGATCTTCAACGATGGGACCAAGGTGAAGTTCGTGCCGTTGTCGGCCAAGGACCGCTTCACGGCACTGCAGTCCGGCGAGATCGACGTGCTCTCGCGTAATACGACCTGGACCCTTTCCCGCGACACCTCGCTCGGCGCCAATTTTACAGGGGTGACCTATTACGACGGTCAGGGCTTCCTGGTGAAAAAATCCCTTAAAGTGAATTCGGCGCTGGAATTGAACAGCGCATCGGTTTGCGTGCAAACCGGCACCACGACGGAGCAGAATCTCGCCGACTACTTCAAGGGCAACAACATGAAGTACGAGGTGATCGCGTTCGGCACGGCCGATGAATCCGTCAAGGCCTATGAGTCCGGACGCTGCGACGTCTTCACCTCTGACGTCTCGCAGCTCTATGCCGAGCGCTTGAAGCTTTCAAATCCCGCCGACCACGCCGTACTCCCGGAGGTGATCTCGAAAGAGCCGCTCGGTCCGATGGTGCGCCATGGCGACGATCAATGGTTCGACGTCGTGAAGTGGACGCTGTTTGCGATGGTTGACGCTGAAGAACTCGGCGTTACCCAAAAGAACGTCGATGAGATGGCGAAATCCGACAAGCCCGAGCTCAAGCGGGCCTTCGGCACCGATGGCAATCTCGGCGAACAGCTTGGGCTGACCAAGGATTGGGTATCGCGGATCGTCAAGGCGGTCGGCAATTACGGGGAATCCTTCGATCGTAACGTCGGCGCCGGCTCAAAACTGGGGATTGCCCGTGGACTCAATCAGCTCTGGAACAAGGGTGGAATTCAGTACGCGCCACCGATCCGCTGATAGCGCCAGGCAGCTGCGGCGATGACCATCGAAACCCGAAAACCACCGCCGCAGTTTGCCTTCCGGCTGAAGCGTGCCCTCGGCGGCCGTGCGGGCTGGGCGGGATTTGCCCTTCAGATCCTGTTCGTCGCCGCACTGGTCTGGATCGGTTATGAGATCGTCGCCAACGCCCGCGCCAACCTGGAGGCGCAGCGGATCACATCCGGTTTCGGCTTTCTGAACAATACGGCGGGTTTTGACGTCAGCCAGAGCCTGATCCCGTATTCCGGATCCGACACCTATACCCGCGTGTTCCTGGTTGGTTTGCTCAACACGCTGTTGGTGTCGATCATCGGCATCTTCTTCGCCACCGTGATCGGATTTACCGTTGCGCTGGGCCGGCTATCGCCGAACTGGCTGCTGTCGCGCATCTCGGGCGGCTATGTCGAACTGATACGCAATCTGCCACCGCTGTTCCAGATCCTGTTCTGGTATCTCGCCGTGCTCGGCGCGCTGCCAAACCCGCGGCAAAGCATCTCGTTGTTTGGCAGCTTCTTTCTTTCCAACCGAGGTCTCGTGGTTCCGAAGCCGATCGCCCACGGCGGTCTGGAGCCGTTCGCGCTGGCGATCCTGGTCGCGATCGTCGCCTCCTTGCTGTTGCAGCGCTACGCCCGCCGGCAGCTGTTCGAGAGCGGCAGATTGGTCAAGATCTGGCCTTATGTGGTGGGCCTGCTGATCGGGCTGCCGCTATTGACCGCGCTTTTGTTCGGTGCGCCCGTCACGTTTGAAATGCCCGAACTCAAAGGGTTCAATTTTTCCGGCGGCTCGCGCATCATCCCGGAATTCGTGGCGCTGACGGTCGCGCTGTCGACTTATACGGCTGCCTTCATCGCCGAGATCGTGCGCGCCGGAATCCAGTCGGTACATAAAGGGCAGATGGAGGCCGGCTCATCGCTCGGGCTGCAGCGTGGCTCTGTGTTGCGCTTGATCGTGGTGCCGCAGGCGATGCGGGTGATCCTGCCGCCGCTCACCAACCAGTATCTCAATCTCACCAAGAACTCGTCGCTGGCGGTGGCGATCGGATATCCCGACCTGTTCTCGGTATTTGCGGGAACGACGCTGAGCCAGACCGGGCAGGCGATTGAGATCATCGCGATCACCATGGGCGTCTACCTCCTGATTTCGCTGGTGACCAGCGCGATCATGAGCTTCTACGGATGGCGGCTTGGCCGGAGCCTGGGTTAATGAGCGACATCACCGCTTCATCTCCTTCGTCCGCCGGGATCTCGTTCCCGAGCGTCCCGCGCCGATCAAGACCACCGGTTTCGTCGGCTTTCTGCGCACGCGCCTGTTCAATTCGCCGACCAACATCCTGCTCACCATCGTCGAGCATCCTCTTGCTGTGGTTCACCGTCGTTCCCGCGGTGAAATTCCTGCTGGTCGATGCGGTCTGGACCGGTAAGGACCGCACCGCCTGTCTTCCAGAGACTGCGGGACACACGGTCGGCGCGTGCTGGCCTTTTGTGCAGGCCAAATTCAGCCAGTTCATCTACGGCTTTTATCCCGAAGCCGAGCGATGGCGCGTCAATCTGACGTTCTTTCTCGCAGCGTTGTTGCTGCTGCCACTGTTGATTCCGCGACTGCCGGCCAAGGGTCTCAACGCCGGTCTGTTCTTTATTGTGTTGCCCGTCATCGCCTTCTTCCTGCTGCACGGCGGCGGGTTGGACGGTTTCGGCGTCAGCTGGACGGCCGGACTGTTGTCAGGGTTCAACGACAGCATCGCCGAGGGCGGCCGGAAACTTGCGAGGGCAGGCGAGGCCACGGCGGTCATCGGACCGCTGCTCTCGTTGCTGGGAAAGCTTATCGTCCTGCTGAGCACCGCCATTTCTTATCTGATCTGGCCGCTCACCTGGTTGCGCGATCAAATTCAGGCCTCCAGCCGCGCGGTATGGACTGATTTCGCCGCGACCGCCGCGATCGTCTCGATCCTGCTGTTTGCCTTGAACGGCGGCATTCGCACCGGATGGCGTTCGCTCATCGTCAGCCTCGCGATCTTTGCCGGGGTCGGTATCGTGATCGCGGTCATGGGCCTGGATCACGGTGGATTGCCGATCGTCGATACCAGGCTCTGGGGCGGTCTTCTGGTGACGCTGGTGGTCTCCGTCACGGGCATCGTCGCCTCGATGCCGGTCGGCATTGCGCTCGCCCTGGGCCGACGTTCGACGATCCCGCTGATCCGGGTTTTTTCGGTGATGTTCATCGAATTCTGGCGCGGCGTCCCCTTGATCACCGTGCTGTTTTTCGCAACCTACATGCTGCCGCTGTTCGTGCCGGCGGGCTTCACGATCGATGGGCTGGTGCGCGCCTTGATCGGCATTGCGCTATTTGCCGGCGCCTATCAGGCCGAAGTGATCCGAGGCGGCCTGCAGGCGATTCCGCGCGGGCAGGGCGAGGCCGCGAGCGCGCTGGGCCTGTCGTACTGGAAGACGACGGGGCTGATCGTGATGCCGCAGGCCCTGCGCCACGTCATTCCCGGCCTCGTCAACAGCTTCATCGCGCTGTTCAAGGACACGTCGCTGGTGTCGATCGTGTCCTTGTTCGACTTGCTCGGACAGTTGCGGGCGTCATTTTCCGATCCGGTGTGGGCGACGCCGACGACGCTGTTTACCGGCTTCGCCTTCACCGGACTGATCTACTTCGTCTTCTGTTTTGGAATGTCGCGCTATTCCCTGTTCGTCGAGCACCGGCTGAACGTACACCAGCGGAACTGAGCAAATGACCATGACCGCGAACCCGATTGTCAGCATTACCGGCCTCAACAAATGGTACGGCGATTTTCACGTGCTGCGCGACATCAACCTCGATGTCGGGAGAGGCGAGCGGATCGTGATCTGCGGTCCTTCGGGCTCGGGCAAATCGACGCTGATCCGCTGCATCAACGCGCTCGAGGAATTTCAGGAAGGCGAGATCGTCGTCGACGGCATCGAATTGGGGCCGAATTTGCGGCGGGTGGATGAAGTCCGGCGCGAAGTCGGCATGGTGTTCCAGAGTTTCAATCTGTTTCCGCACCTGACCGTGCTGGAGAACTGCACGCTGGCGCCGATCTGGGTGCGCAATATTCCAAAGAAGGACGCCGAAATCGCGGCGATGAAATATCTGGAGCGGGTGAAGATTCCGCATCAGGCCAGTAAATATCCGGGCCAGATGTCGGGTGGTCAGCAGCAGCGCGTCGCCATCGCCCGCGCGCTGACCATGAACCCGAAGGTCATGCTGTTCGATGAGCCGACCTCGGCGCTGGATCCCGAAATGGTCAAGGAAGTGCTCGACACCATGGTTGACCTTGCCAGGGAAGGCATGACCATGCTCGTCGTCACCCACGAAATGGGATTTGCCAGGGAAGTGGCGAACCGCATCGTCTTCATGGACGCCGGGCAAATCATCGAGGCCAACACGCCGGCGAATTTCTTCGCCAATCCGCAGCACGCGCGGACCAAATTGTTCCTCAGTCAGATTTTGCGGTGAGTCTGGGGCTCTCATGCGGCGACTGCGCGAGTCGAGGGATTCCATTGCGCTATTGGCGCACGGCCGATCGAAAGGCAATCACACCTTCTCGAACGGCACGTCGATCTTATTGCGCTTCTCGAGCCATTCCGGCACCGGCAGGTTCTTGGAGCGCATGAATTCCGGATTGAACAGTTTTGACTGATAGCGATTTCCGGAATCGGCAGAGGATGGTCACGATGGTCTTGCCGGGACCGAGCTGTTTGGCGAGCCGGATCGCGCCGGCGACATTGATGCCGGTCGAGCCGCCGAGGCAAAGGCCTTCGTGCTCGAGCAGGTCGTAGATCACCCGCACGGCTTCCTCGTCCGGAATGAGGAAGGCGTCATCGACCTTGGCGGTCTCGATCATGGGCGTGACGCGCCCGAGCCCGATGCCTTCGGTGATCGAGTCCGCCCGCCGTCGCCTTGGCCTGGCCGTGCTTGAACAGTTCATACATCGCGGCCCCCGGCGGATCGGCGCAGGCGATGACGATGTCCTTGTTCTTCTCCTTCAGATAGCGGCTGACGCCCGCCAGCGTGCCGCCGGTGCCGACCGAGCAGATGAAGCCGTCGACCTTGCCGCCGGTCTGCTGCCCAGATTTCCGGACCGGTCGATTCGTAGTGGGCCTTGGCGTTATCGAGATTGTTCCACTGATCGGCGAACAGCACGCCGTTCGGCTCGCTCTTGCGCAATCTGATCGGCCAGCCTCCTTCCGACATGCTGATAGTTGTTCGGGTTGGAGTAGGGCAGCGCCGGCACCTCGACGAGCTCGGCGCCGCACAGCCGCAGCAGTATCCTTCTTTTCCTGGCTCTGGGTTTCCGGAATGACGATCAGCGTGCGGTAACCACGCGCGCTCGCCACGACCGCCAAGCCCGATGCCGGTATTGCCGGCGGTCGCTTCCACCACCAGGCCGCCCGGCTTGAGGTCGCCGCGCTTCTCGGCTTCGAGGATCATCCATTTGCCGGCACGATCCTTCACCGACTGTCCGGGATTCATGAATTCGGCCTTGCCGAGAATGGTGCAGCCGGTCGCCTCGGAAGCCTGCTTCAGCTTGATGAGCGGCGTGTTGCCGATCGCTTCGACGACGTCATGGTTGATGTTCATTTGCGAGAATTCTTTCCCGTCTGTTGTCAATTCGGCAACGACCCTAGAGTGCGATCGGCAAAAGTGAAAGCCGGTTTTCGTGATTGTGCAGCGCGAACTATTTTGACCTCGCGAGCGACCTCCAATCGCTGATTCACATGAAATCTTGGTAAGATTGCCGTAACCCAGGATCGCGCCGAATTGCAAAAAGCCCAATGAAATATGGGAAACTCTCCGGTTTTTGTGGCCAATCGGCACCCTCAATTCGACAATAACAGCGGGGGCAGAAGGTCGAACGGCACTGTCCGCGTCCTGATCCCCCGGCTAGTATGGCAATCAAGTTCCCTCAAGGAAGCATCACTCCGGTGAATGTCTCGCAGGCACTCCCCATCAGCGTCACCCGCCAATCGGTCTGGCGGTTCTCGCAGCGTCGCATGCCGGGCATCATCATGCCCGGCGGAGGGCGGATGTGAGCCAGGGATTTTCGGGGGTTGCCGTCGAGAGCCTGCCTGCTGCCACTTGCCTGGCTCGCGTGGCGAGATGGCTGGCGGCGCTCTGCATTGTCGCCAGTTCTGCGGGCTGTCTCCTGACCAAGGATCTACCCGATCCGGCCCTGGACATTCCGCAAGAATACAAACCGCAAGGATACAAGGCCGCGCGATTGACCGGTGCGGATGCGCCCCCGACGCTGGACTGGTGGCGCGGCTTTCATTCGCGGGAATTGACTGATTTGATGGAGGAGGCCCAGACCGTCAATCTGGATATCGCGGCGGCCACCGCACGCTTCATCCAGGCCGACGCGCAGGCTCGCATCGCAGGCGCAGCGCTGCTGCCTAGCCTTCAAGGCAATGGTTCGGAGGCCTATTCCCGCACCTCCGGCTCGAGCGCCAGTGGATTGAGCATCGGCGGACGCGAGGTCGTCAACTATACGGCATCGCTCAGCGCGGCCTATGAGCTGGATTTCTGGGGCAAGAACCGCGACGCCGCACAGTCGGCGGAGGAGACGGCCTTTGCGAACCGGTTCGATCGCGACGTGGTTGCGCTGACCACGCTGGTCACCGTCGCCAACGCCTATTTTCAGGTGCTTACCTCACAGGACCGGATTCGCACCGCCGAGCGCAATATCGCCAGCGCGACGCGCATCCTCGAGGCGATCAAGGAACGGTTTAAAGCCGGCACCGGAACCGATCTCGACGTAGCGCAGCAGGAAAGCGTTCTCGGCAATCAAAAGGCATTGGTTCCGCCGCTGCGGCAAACCTTGTCGCAGAACATCAACGCGCTGGCGACGCTGGTGTCGCGGCCGCCGGAAAAGCTGCACGTCACCGGCGGCTCGCTCAATCAGATTACGCCGCCGCGCGTAACCCCCGGCTTGCCCTCGGAATTGCTGACGCAGCGTCCCGATATAAGGCGCCAGGAATCGCAGCTCGCTTCCGCCACCGCCAATGTCGGAAACGCCCGCGCGCAGTTCTTCCCAAGCATCCAGCTGACCGGGCAGGGCGGCTATCAAAGTTCGTCGCTGGTGTCGCTGTTTCAGCCCCACGCCGCGTTCTTCAGCATGGTCGGTAGCCTGACGCAGCCGATTTTCGATGGCGGAAGAATTTTGGGCAATTTCGAATTCAGCAAGGCCAGGCAGGATGAATTGCTGCAGACCTACCGCAAGACGGTGGTCTCGGCGTTTGCCGATGTCGACAACGCGCTGGTTTCGATCCGCGAGACCACCATAAGGCTGCGGCTGCAGCGCGAGGTGGTGGCATCCTCGCGGCGGGCCTTTCAATTGGCCGAACAGCAGCTTCGGGCCGGGACCGCGGACATCGTAACTGTGCTAAATACGCAAACGACGTTGTTTCAGGCAGAAGATTTGCTGTGGCAGGCGCAGCTTGCACGGCTGCTTGCGATCGTCAGCCTGTACCAGGCGCTGGGGGGCGGCTGGGAGCCGAGGATGGAAAGGCCGGTCAATGCTCTTTAAGCCGGATTTGAACGAAACCGCGAAAGCCGCCGGCGACCGCGTTGCCCGCGTGGCCTCGCGTGCGCGCCGCCGAACCGTTTCGATCGCGATTGCGCTCCTGATCCTCGGCGGCCTCGGCTACATCGCCTGGACCTCGCTGCAGCAGAGGCAGGCCGCCAACAGGAACGCGCGTCTCGATCTTCCGGTACCCGTGCTGGCGGCGACACCACGCATCCAGGACGTGCCGGTTTATCTCGATGGCGTCGGTTCGGTTCGCGCGCTGAACAACGTGTTGGTGCGCTCCCAGGTCGACGGCAAGCTGATCGCCGTGAATTTCACCGAGGGACAGGACGTCAGGAAAGGCGATGTTCTCGCCGAGATCGATCCGGTGATCTACCAGGCGCAGTACGATCAGGCCGTCGCCAAGAAGGCGCAGGACGAAGCGCAACTCGCCAATCAGCGCCTCGACCTGGCACGCTATCAGCAGCTTTCCGCCACCAACGCCGGCTCCAGGCAGCAATACGATACGCAACGCGCCGTCGTGGCCCAGCAGGAAGCGCTGGTGAAAGCCGACCAGGCGGCGATCGATAACGCGCAGGCGATGCTCGGCTATACCAAGATCATTGCGCCGCTGTCGGGCCGGGCCGGCCTGCGCCAGGTCGATCAGGGCAACATCATCCATGCCTCTGATCTCACCGGCCTCGTCATCATCACCCAGCTGCAGCCGATCGCGGTGCAGTTCAGTCTTCCGCAGCAGCAGATCGTGCGGGTCAACGCGGCGTCGGCCAAGGGTCCGTTGACCGTCGATGTCTTCGGCAATGACGGCACAACGGTAATCGACAGCGGCACGCTCAAGGGCATCGACAACCAGGTCGATCCGACCACCGGCACGCTCAAGCTCAAGGCCGAATTTCCCAATGCCAATTTTCAACTGTGGCCCGGGCAATTCGTCAATGTGCGGCTCAAGGTCGATACGCTTTCGAACGCGATTGTGGTGCCGACCTCGGCGGTGCAGCGCGGCCCCGCGGGCACGTTCAGCTACGTCATTGGTGACGGCGATATCGTGACCGCGAAGCCGGTTGTGGTGACGCAGCAGAACGAAGCCGACGCGGTGATCGCCAGCGGATTGTCGCCCTCCGATCGCGTGGTGACGACCGGTTTTGCCAACCTGTCCGATGGCGCAAAAGTCATCGTCGGCAGGGAGGAGCAGACGCCGGCGGCCGATCTCGCCCCGCGCAAGAAGCGGAGCAGCAAGGACGTGCAGGGCAACGGCGCGCAAGCCAAGGACGCTCAAGGCGAGCGCCGCGGCAAGAGGGGCGAGCGCAACCAGGGCGAAGGCGATCAAAAGGGTCAAACCGGACCCGCGCAGGGAAGCGAGCCGTCGGGCAGCGGAGCGAAGTCGCAGCCATGACCGCAAAATTCGTCGTTTGAATGTGTGACTTCGCAAGCGTGAGCACGCACCGATGAGCGTCTCTGAACCGTTCATTCGTCGTCCGATCGCGACCTCGCTGTTGGGGATCGCGCTGCTCATCGGCGGTGCGCTCGGCTATTGGGCGTTGCCGGTATCGGCGCTGCCGCAAGTCGATTTCCCGACGGTGCAGGTGACGACCCAATTGCCGGGCGGCAGCCCCGACGTGATCGCCTCGCTGATCACCGCGCCGCTCGAGCGTCAGCTCGGGCAGATTCCGTCGCTGTCGTCGATGACGTCGACGAGTTCGTTCGGCGTCAGCCAGATATCGCTGCAGTTCGATCTCAACCGCGACATCGACGGCGCCACCCAGGATGTGCAGGCTGCCATCAACGCCGCGGCGGGAGTGCTGCCGAGAAATCTTCCGTACCCGCCGACCTATGCCAAGGTGAACCCCGCGGACGCGCCGGTTTTGACGCTGGCGCTGACGTCGGACACGATTTCGCTCCGCGCCATGAGCGATCTTGCCGACACCATCCTCGCGCAGCGCCTCAGCCAGCTTACCGGCGTCGGGCGCGTCGCGGTGCTGGGCGGGCTGAAGCCGGCGGTGCGGGTCCAGGCCGATCTGGCGCGGCTCGCGGCCTATGGCATTTCGATGGAGGATTTGCGCAACGCGATCGCGGGCGCCAACGTCTCCGGACCGAAGGGATCGCTCGACGGCGCGCAACAGGCCTACACCATCGCCGCCAACGATCAGATCGCGGCGGCGGAGGCCTACAAGCCCATCATCATCGCCTATCGCAACGGCGCGCCCGTTACCATCGGCGACGTCGCCCAGATCGTCGACGGCCTGGAGAACGATCGCACCGGCGGCTGGTACCAGGGCACGCCGGCGGTCATCATCGATATCCAGCGGCAACCCGGCGCCAACGTCATCGAAGTCGTCCGCCAGATACGCGAGGAAATTCCGAAACTGCAGCGCACGATTCCGGCCGGTGTGAACCTGACCGTGGTCAGCGACCGTACCGTCACCATTCGCGCCTCGGTGCGTGACGTGCAGTTTACCCTGATCCTGAGCGTGGTGCTGGTCACGCTCGTGGTGCTGCTGTTCCTTCGCTCGTTGCGGGCCACGCTGATCGCGGGCGTAGCGCTGCCGCTGTCGCTGATCACGAGCTTCGGCATCATGTATTTTTCCGGCTTCAGCCTCGACAATCTGTCGCTGATGGCCTTGACGATCGGCACCGGCTTCGTGGTCGACGACGCCATCGTGATGATCGAGAACATCGTTCGCCACATGGAGAACGGCGAAAGCGCGATGCAGGCGTCGCTGCGGGGCGCCAAGGAAATCGGCTTTACCGTGATTTCGCTGACGGTGTCGTTGATCGCCGTCTTCATCCCGCTGTTGTTCATGTCGGGACTTGTGGGGCGCATGTTCCGCGAATTCGCGCTGACGTTGACGATCGCGGTGGTGACATCGGCGATCGTGTCGCTGACGCTGACGCCGATGATGTGCTCGCGGCTCTTGAAGCATGCCGGCGAGGAAGTCAGCGGTACCCGGCCTTGCCGCGATCAGCCGCTGCATCGACCGCATGGTCAATTTCTATCACCGCACGCTGTTGTGGGTGCTGCAGCGCCAGCGCGCGACGCTGCTGGTTACCTTCGCGACGATCGTCGCGACGCTGATCATGTATGTGGTGGCGCCCAAGGGCTTTCTGCCCTTGCAGGACACGGCTTCGATCACGGCGGTGACCCAGGCCGGCCCCGACGTGTCGTTTGCGGAAATGCAGAGCCGGCAGAGCAAGGCCGCCGACGCGATCAAGGCCGATCCGGATGTGATCGGCGTCGTCTCGGTGATCGGCGCGGGTTCGGTCAACCCGACCACCAATGTCGGCCGTCTGGTGATGACGTTGAAACCGCGCGGCGAACGGCGCGACGACGTCTCGGTCGTGGTGGCGCGCCTGAAGCAGCTGACCGGCGTCGATCCCGGGCATGACGATTTATTTTCAGCCGGTCCAGGACGTGCAGATCTCGACCCAGTCCAGCCGCTCGCAATATCAGTACACGCTGACCGGCACCGATGCCGCGCTGGTCGCGCTGTGGGCCAACAATCTGATCGCCGAGCTGCGCCGCGATCCCCTGTTCCGCGACGTGTCTTCGGAAGCCCAGGAGGGCGGATTGCGCGCGGCGCTCGACATCAATCGCCAGCGCGCCGGCCAGCTCGGCGTCAGCCTCCAGGTTGTCACCGACACGCTGAATGATGCCTTCGCGCAGCGGCAGATTTCCACCATTTACGGACAGGCCAACCAGTATCGGGTGGTGCTGGAGGCGCTGCCGATGTACCAGCGGGATCCGTCGGTGCTCTCGAAGCTCTACGTTCCCGGCGCAGCCAGCGCCATAATCGGAGGCCCGGCCGGGCAGGTGCCGATTTCGGCGGTCGCGACCTTGACGCGGACCACCGCGCCGCTGGCGATTTCGCATCAAGCGCAGTTTCCAGCCGTCTCGCTCAGCTTCAATCTCGCGCCAGGTGCTGCGCTCGGCGACGCCGTCGATGCCGTCAAGGCAATCGAAACGCGCATCGGCATGCCCAGCAACATCGTCGGCATCTATGCCGGCGATGCGGCCGAGTTCTCAAGATCGCTCGCCGGGCAACCGTGGCTGATCCTGGCCGCGATCGTCACCATCTACATCGTGCTCGGCGTGCTCTACGAAAGTTACATTCATCCCGTCACCATCCTGTCGACGCTGCCGTCGGCGGGCGTCGGCGCCATTCTGGCGCTGATGCTGTTCGGACAGGATCTGTCGGTGATCGGCCTGATCGGCATCATTCTCTTGATGGGCATCGTCAAGAAGAACGCCATCATGATGATCGACTTCGCGCTCGAGGCCGAGCGGCATCAGGGCATGTCGGCAAATGATGCGATCGTGCAGGCCTGTCTGTTGCGTTTCCGCCCGATCATGATGACGACCCTGGCGGCGTTGTTCGGCGCGCTGCCGCTGGCGGTCGAAAGCGGCACCGGCGCCGAGTTGCGGTTTCCGCTGGGCATTTCGATCATCGGCGGCTTGCTGCTCAGCCAGTTGCTGACGCTTTACACGACGCCGGTGATTTATCTTGCGCTCGACCGCGTGAATCGCCGCCTCGAGAAGGCGGTGCCGCCGGTCGGGCCTGAACTGCCGTCACCGCCGGTCGCGGGAGCCACCGAGGGGATGCAGTAATGGCATCGATCTCGGAGCCCTTCATCCGCCGGCCGGTCGGCACCACGCTGCTGGCGATCGGGCTGTTTCTGGTCGGCGGGGTCGCCTACGAATTTCTTGCCCGTGGCCGCCGTTCCCAATGTCGACTTTCCGACGATCCGGGTGTTCGCGACGCGTCCGGGCGCCGACCCTTCGGTGATGGCGGCGACCGTGGCCGCGCCGCTGGAACGCAGGCTCGGCGAGATCGCGGGCATCGACCAGATCACCTCGACAAGCTCGCTGGGCACTACCAGCATCCAGCTGCAATTTGCCATCGGCCGCGACATCGATCGGGCCGCGCGTGACGTGCAGGCCGGCGATCAACGCCTCGCTCGCCGATCTGCCGAGCGACCTGCCGAGCTTGCCCCGCTTCCGCAAAGCCAATCCCGCAGCGGCGCCGGTATTCGTGCTGGCGCTGACGTCGAAGACGATACCGCCAAGCGCGATCTACGACGTGGCGGATACGGTGATCGCGCAGCGCATCTCACAGGTCCCGGGCGTCGGCGAAGTCACCGTCAGCGGCGCCGACCAGCCCGCGGTCCGCATTGCGCTCAACCCGGTGGCGCTCTCGAATGCCGGGATCGCCACCGATGACGTCAGGCTCGCGATCATCAATGCCAATCCGCTGGGCCCGGTCGGCATCTTCAACGGCGGCCGCCAGAGCGAAACCTTGTCGGTCAACCGGCAGATGCGGACGGCGGCCGAATTCCGCGATATCCTGATCAAGAGCTCGAACGGCAACTTCGTCCGGCTCTCGGATGTCGCCGAAGTCGAGGATTCCGTGCGCAACAGCCGGTCGATCGCCTGGTTCAACAAGCAGCCGGCGGTCTTGATCCAGATTACCAAGCAGGGCGACGCCAACGTCATCGATACCGTCGATCGCGTGCGCGCATTGATACCCGGAACTGAGGCAATGGATTCCCGGCGGCGTCGAAATCTCCACCCTGGTCGATCGTACCGGAACCATCCGCGCCAGCGTCCGGGATATGCAGTGGACACTGCTGGCGACCGCGTTCCTCGTCATGCTGGTGGTGTTCGCATTTCTGCGCCGGACCACGCCGACCATCGCGGCAGGCGTCTCGGTGCCGCTGGCCCTGGCCGGCACCTGCGCCGGCATGTGGCTCGCCGGTTTCTCGATCGACAATCTGTCGCTGATGGCGCTGGCGATTTCGGTCGGCTTCGTGGTCGACGACGCCATCGTCATGATCGAGAACATGTACCGCAACCTCGAGCACGGCATGCGGCCCTATCAGGCGGCGCTCGAAGGCGCCCGGCAAATCGGTTTCACGGTATTGTCGATCAGCCTGTCGCTGGTCGCGGCCTTCACGCCGCTGATTTTCATGGACGGCATCGTCGGCCGGCTGTTGCGGGAATTTTCGCTGACCCTGACCTTCGCCATCGTGGTTTCCACCGTGGTGTCGCTCACGATCACGCCGATGATTTGCGCCCATTACATCAAGGCGGCGACCTCCGACAATGCGACCTGGTTCGACCGCGTCGTCGAAGGCTCGTTGTCGCGCATCGTATCGTTTTATGCGCGCACGCTGCGCGTGGTGCTGGGTTTTCCGTTTCTGACCTTGATGGTGTTCTTCGCGACCATCGCGCTGACGGTGACGCTCTATATCAAGATCCCGAAGGGATATTTTCCGATCGATGACAGCGGTTTCGTGATCGGCTCGACGCGGGCGTCCGCCGATATTTCGTTCCAGTCGATGCTCGAAACTTCAGCAGCAGCTCGCGGATATCGTGATGGCCGATCCGGCGGTGGCCGGGATCGGCTCGGTGGTTGGCGGAGGCGGCGGCCCCGGCGGCGCAGGCTCCAATCGCGGCTCGATGTTCATCAGCCTCAAGCCGCCTGAAGAGCGGGGCGGATTGACCACGGCACTGGTGATCGATCGGCTGCGCAAGAATCTGTGGAATGGTTCCGGGAATCCGGCTGTTCATGTTCGCCGCGCAGGATATCCGCGCCGGCGGCCGGCAGAGCGATTCCGACTATCAATATACGCTGTCGAGCACCGATCTGGATCTGTTGCAGAAATGGGCGCCGATCGTCAGCAAGCGCATGGAGACGGTCGAAGGCATTACCGACGTTTCCAGCGACCGCGATCCCGGCGGGCTGCAACTGACGCTCAAGATCGACCGGCAAAAGGCATCGAGCCTCGGCGTTCGGGTCCAGGACATCGACAACGCGCTCAACAACGCGTTTTCGCAGCGGCAGATCTCGTATCATCTATACCCAGCGCAATCAGTACATGGTGGTGCTGGAGATCGATCCGAAATTCCAGAGCGATCCATCCAACCTCGAGCATATCTTCGTCGCCGGCGCCAATGGCGCGCAGGTGCCGCTATCCACCGTTGTTCATTACACGCGCGGGCTGTCGCCGCTCGCCGTGTTTCACTCGCAGTCGTTTCCGTCGACCACGGTGTCGTTCAATCTGCTGCCCGACGTGCCGCTCCAGCTCGCGACGTCGAATATCCAGCGCGCGGTGGAGGAATTGCATATGCCCGACGGCATTCGCGGCAGTTTCGACGGCAACGCCGGCGATTTCAACAGGACCAGCGGGCGGCAGCCGCTTCTGATCCTCGGCGCGCTGGTGGCGGTCTATATCGTGCTCGGCGTGCTCTACGAAAGCCTCGTCCATCCCTTGACCATCATCTCGACCCTGCCGTCGGCCGGGCTCGGCGCGCTGCTGGCGCTGCAGATGACCAACACGCCGCTGACGGTGATTGCATTCGTCGGGATCATCTTGCTGATTGGCATCGTCAAGAAGAACGGGATCATGATGGTGGATTTCGCGCTGGACGCCGAACGTCAACCGCGGATTGTCGTCGGCCGAAGCCATCTTCGAAGCGTGCCGCGTCCGGTTCCGGCCGATTCTGATGACGACGCATGGCGGCGCTGTTCGCAGGCATTCCGCTGGTTCTGGCGACGGGCCCCGGCACCGAGCTGCGCAGGCCGCTCGGCATCACCATCATCGGCGGGCTGCTCGTCTCTCAGATTCTGACGCTGTACACGACGCCCGTGATCTATCTCTTGATCGACCGGCTGCGGCGGCGACGATCCGATCCCGCGGCGGTTGGGATGCCGGCAGAATAGCTCAGGGGTTGGTCTTGCGTTGTTGAAGCGTGCCGTCGCGGGGCGTATAGCGGGCGCATGTCAAAACAATCCGAGCCTGATGCCGGCCCCGCCGCTGCGGAGGTGACGCCGGACTGCCCGCGCTGCCTGAAGCCGCTGCCGCTGTGCATTTGCGACAGCATTACGCCGATTGAGAACCGGGTTTCGCTCTTGATCCTGCAACATCCGCAGGAGCAGGACAGGGCGCTCGGCACGGCGCGGCTGACCGCTTTGCATTTCAAGAATGCGGTGGTGAGGATCGGATTGTCATGGCCGAGCCTCTCCAGGGCGCTGGGGCGGCCGGTCGCCGATCCCTCGCGCTGGGCGGTGCTCTATCTCGGCTCCGCGAAGGCCGCCGACCTCGACACGAAAAGCGATGTCGTCGCCATCAATCGCAAGGGCGACATCGAGGACAATCAGCGCGCCATCCTGAAAGACATTGAAGGCATCGTGCTGCTCGACGGCACCTGGAGTCAGGCCAAGGCGCTGTGGTGGCGCAATGCGTGGATGCTGAAGTGCCAGCGCGTCATCCTGGGTCCGTCGCGTCCGTCGCGCTATGGAAAGCTGCGCCGCGAGCCGCGCCGCGACGGGCTGTCCACCATCGAGGCTGCGGCGATGCTGCTTTCGAGCCTGGAGAAGCGGCCGGATATCGCGGCGACGCTGCACGCCAGTTTCGAGCGGATGCTGGCCAGGTATCGAGAAGCACAAAGCGCGCTGCCGGAGTTCGCGCCCAAACCGAGGCCGAAGCGGGATTACCGCCGCCGCAAACGGGGCTGACGTAGCGTTTTCCAGCGAAGCGGACAGCGGTTTCGCGGGTCAAACAAAGGAAAACAGGCTCGGTTGCCTATCCCGGATCGGGCGTATATGAGTTCGCCCCATGGGGCCACGTGGCGGAGTGGTTACGCAACGGTCTGCAAAACCGTGTACACCAGTTCAATTCTGGTCGTGGCCTCCAAGCAAAATCAAATACTTAGATGCGGATAGGCTGTAGCCACAATTTCACGTCAGTTGATCGTAGCAAAAACGAAGATTGCCGCGCGAAGTAGCCTTCCCTAAGTCCAGGAAGCCCGCTGGTGCGCGTTTGAATAATCGGTACTGGCGGCCGTGGGTCCAAATCATCTCCCATTGCAAAGGCTCTAATTGTGTTTATTCGCGATTTTCTGGCCGCTCAGAAACGCAAGCTAGTGAGCCGCCTTGTTCACCCTGATATTGAGCGGATCGAGATCAAGTTGAACAAGCTTTTGCGCGGCCGCCCGCGACGATTTCAAAATCGGCGCCGGAAGCGCAGATCCAAAATGTCGAGAAATTTGCGGTGGAGGCATTTTGGTCAACTCTCGACCGCATCTATGATAGAGAGCTTGAGACCCGCACCTTGAAGTGTATCGTTTGCGATCACGCGGATAAGCGGTCGGGGTTTGAGGTTAAAACTGCCGTGTGCGTCTTCGGCGGGGGCAGACTAGAACGCTATATTTGCGTCGGAATGGTAGTTGGGTCCCGTCCGGAAAGTGGTTGGAATTCGCTTGGCGCGTTCTCCGGGTAACATGAAGGTATCGTTTCAGGCGGCGAGGTCAATCGGCTGATCGATGGGTTTTGTGGCAAGGGTCTGCCAGCCATCGACCTTGCGCATGCTGATCTGTCCAGAGGCAAGCAACGCCCAGAACATCATCGCGGCAGTGTCGGCCGAGGGCAGCACGGTTTGGGTTTTGATCCGCCGCTTGAACTCCTCGTGCAATCGCTCGATCGCATTCGTCGTGCGGACGCTGCGCCACTGGCTCGGTGGCAGGCGCGCGAACGTGAACAAACGATCGCCCGCTTCCTCCAGGCTGTCGGCAATGGCGCGATGCTTCAACCGCCATTTGCGGATGAAGGCCTTGCGGCGAGCCGCGATTTCCTCCGGCGTCGTCGCATAGATCATGTCGTTGTAATCCGAGGTGATCTCCTCATGCAGACGCTCCGGGGCATGCGCGAGCAGGTTTCTGTGCTTGTGGACCGTGCAGCGTTGCACCGGCACGCCGTCCCAGACGGCGGCAATGGCCTTGTCGAGCCCCGGCGCGCCATCGACGATGAGGAACTCGGGACGCCTGAGCCCACGCTTGATGAGATCGCCGAGCACCGTGCGCCAGGCCTCGGCGCTCTCGCCGCCCATGCTTCTGATCGCGAGCAGCACCTTCTGGCCATCGGCGCGCACGCCAAGCACCACGAGCAGCGAGATCGAGGTCGCCTTGCGGTCGAGCCGGACGCGAACGACAGTGCCGTCGAGGATCAGCCGCACGATCGGCTCCTCGGCCAGCGAGCGGCTATTCCAGGCATCCCAGTCGCTCTTCACCTTGCGCCAGGTTCGGCTCACGCGTCCTTGCCGACCGTCCCGCCGAACAGCGCCGCCAGCGCGCGACGCACCCGGCGGGTATTGGTGCCGGCCAGATACGTGCCCGCGATCAGCGCATCGGCGGCAAGCGTGCGCCGCTGATAGGCTCGCAACGCCCCGCTCTTCCATTCCGTCGTCTTGCCCTCGGACGTGGTCAGCCGGGCACGCGGCACCGCGATCTCGATCGGCCCGAACGTGCCCGTCAGCGACCGCGTGCGGCTGCCGTGGCGATGGCCCGTGACGCCGGCTTTTGCTTCATTGCCGGCCATCTGGCTTCGTCCGTAGCGCGGCCGTGCCAGCGCAGCATCGAGTTCGCCGCGGATCAGTTCCTCGATGAATTGACGCGACCGAGCCCGCACCTCGGTCTCGATCGGGTCGATCCAGTTGTCGAAAAGATCAACAGCCAGCTCGGTCGCAGGCTGCAAGGAATCAGGCTTCGTGGTAAACTTGTTCATGGCGTAGTCTCCAGTCCGACGCTTCAACGCCGGATAATTCGAGGTTCATCACCCCGGAGACTACGCCAACCTCAATTCCTACCAACTCCGCGACGGGACCGTACTTGGCGGCGGAGGTCGGAGAGTTAGCGGCGGCTTTTTGGCGTCTGAGTTGAACCTGTCCATAAGTCTCGCAGACATACCTGTGAACGGAGGTTCCCCATGAGGGGTTTTATGATTTCTGCATTCTCGGCAGTCGCTCTGATTGCTGCCGCAACCACCCTGCTGCGATCTCCTTCGACCGAGCTGTTTGCCGGAACTGCTGCTATGCCCTCGTTGCAGGAACTCCACACCGCAATTGACCTCAACAAGCTCCTGATCGAGGACTTTGAGGATATGTCACTGGTCTATCCGACGAAACGGCCACTGGCAGATTCAAATTGAGCCACCGTGCAATGACTTGGGACAAAGAAGAGGCCGCCAACCTGAGGCGGCCTCACTTTCCGCCGATACCGGAAGACCTGCCAAAGGCCGGTGCGACGCGATGTGTGCGGCGAATTGCGCGCAGTTTGCCTCGACAAGGATCGATTGGGCGAACAAGGCGAAGGAAATTGCCGTTTGTATCGCCAAACTTGTAGAGGTCGAATCTAATTTTCCCTGTATCCCCAAGCCCTCCCCGCGATCTCGCGCTCCGGCAAATGTCCGTGGCGCACCAGCCGCTGCCGCCCATCATCGGTCAGATTGTCGGTGTGGCGGTTGAGCAAGGCTGCAACCTCGACCTCAACCGCTTGCGAAAGCAGCGCTCCCGCGCGTTGCGCAAAACTTCGGTCCGCGGATCGGAGAATGTCCCTGGCTGGGAGAGTTGAAAAACACTACCGTCGGTCACCGCGTATCACTCCTTCGGCGGAGAAGTGCAGGCTTCGAACACCCCTACGATACGCCTCCTTACCCCTTCATGCCGTCACCAACTTTCGTCCATAGCTCTCGCCCATCGCCGAAACTTCTGATCGTGAGCCACCACGCATACGAAAGGAAGCTTGACGATGGACGAGCACGAGCGCTAAGCCACAGCAAGTGGGAGTGCAAATATCATGTTGTGTACATTCCCAACTTGGCCGGTATCGAGGATGTCAATCGCCATCCCGTCATCCACACTTAATCATACAAGCTCGCCGAGGCATCCTGATATGATTCAAATCATGAAAACGCTGACCTAGTATGTGAATCGCATGGATTCGAAGTCGACCTCGTGGCGCACACCTAGTTTTAGCATCGCGACGGCGCGTATCGACGTTATCGCCGGCCTGGTTTCGTCGACGCTCGCCATTCCGCTCGCGATGGCTTTTGGCATGTTTGCCTTCGTGACACTGGGCGATGAGTACTTCGCCTATGGCGCGATGGCGGGCCTCATCTCGGCGGCGATCGCAGGCTTAGTATGCGTGTTGCTCGGCGACCGCTCGACGCGAGTCTACGCTCCGCGGATTACAACGACATTCTTTCTCGGTTTGCTCCTCTACTCGTTGTCACATAGTCCCGCCACGGCGGACGCTGAACCGGATCTCGCTGCCACGCTGCTAGTATTCTTCGCCATTATTCTGCTCGGCGGCTTGTTCCAAGCGCTGTTCGGGATAATGCGATTGGGCTCACTGATCAAGTTCGCGCCGCATCCCGTAATGGCTGGTTTCCAGAACATGGCCGCCGTGCTGCTGTTCCTGGTACAGCTTGGCAACGTACTGGGCTACGAGCATAATATTCCTTTCACACGCGCGTTCGGTGCAATGGGGGAGGCGCGGCCGTTGAGCATGCTGGTCGCCGCATTAACCTTTGCGGCGACGTGGAATGCGCGGTGGATCACGACGAAGGCGCCCCCGGTTCTGATCGGTCTGGGCTGCGGCATTATTGCTTACTATGGAATGGTTGTTTTGGGCTTCGGCGGTATGCTGGGCCCAATTATTGGTCCGCCGACGGCGAGCGCTGCGATGCGCACCGTGTTGGTCGACTTTTCCGGACTCCCGATGGCCACGCCGCTGCAGAGTTCGGCGTCAGTGATCCTGTCGAGCGCGCTCGCCCTTGCCATCGTCGCTTCGATCGACGCGCTTCTCTGTGCCAAGCTGACCAGCCAGCCAGGCGAGCTTCGCGCTGGTGATGATAGTCTGCTGATCCGTCTCGGCATCGCCAATGCCGTTTCAGCGAGCTTTGGCGGCATTACCAACGGCATCAATATCGGGCCGAGCCTGACCAACCGCGCTTTTGGCGGACGGAGTTGGGTTTCAGTCATCGTCAATGCTGCGGCGGTGTTGGCGGCCGCAACCCTGCTATTTCCGATTCTGGCCTATATACCGCGTACGGTCCTGTCGGCGGTGATCATGGTGGTTGCCATCCAGCACATCGATCCTTGGACCAAACAACTTGCCGCGCGCTTGATCAAGCCCGACACGCTGCAGCGCGGTGCCATCGCGCTTGATCTTGGCATTTCGGTGTTCGTTTCGCTCCTTTCGATTGCGATCAACGTCGTATTCGCGGTGTTCATTGGTATCGTGCTTGCGGTACTGCTCTTCGTGGTCCGCATGAGCAGGTCCAACATTCGCAGTATCTATCGATGCGACGCCGTGCGCTCGCGGCGTTACCGCGATCCAGCTGAGCTGGAGGTGCTCCATTTGCAGGGTACGTCGGTGCTCGTCATCCAGCTACAGGGCGCCCTGTTTTTCGGCAGCGCCGAGCGATTAGCGCAGATCGTCGACAGCGAGACCGCTGAGGGAACAGCAGCCTTATTGCTTGACCTGCGGCGCATTACCGAAATCGATTCGACGGGTGCCCGCATCCTTGGCGATATCGACGTGGCACTCAGTGCGCGAGGCGTCAAGCTCGCGCTTGTTTTGTCCTGTCGCACCGAGACCGCGGCACGCCTCGCCGATATTTTCCAGCGCGACCGTTTTTTCCCTGACATCGATCGAGCGATAGAATGGGCCGAGGACGAGCTGTTGCGAATGGCCGGAAGCGGGTCGTCATTGAAATTGCCGCTCGATCAGCTCCCGCTGCTTCGCGACTTCACGGCCGATGAGATCGAACGGCTGCGTATTTGGCTGGAGCCGGTCTCCTGGCCGGCCGGTCATGTCATCTTTCGGCACGGCGATTCCGGCTCGTCCCTTTATCTCGTCACCCGAGGTCGGGCTAGTGTTCATCTTGGGCACGATCACGAGGGCATTCGGCTTGTGACCTTTGCCGCCGGCGCAATTTTTGGTGAGCTTGCGGTTCTCGACCCCGGGCCGCGCTCGGCCACCGTCACGGCTGACGAAGAGCTTACAGGTTTTGGCCTGAGCGAGGCGTCGTTTACGATCCTCTGTCAAAAGCAACCAGATATTGCGATCAAGCTTTTGTCTGCTCTCGGACGTGAACTGAGCGTGCGAATTCGCTACGCTAACACAACTATCCAGCAATTACAGGCTTGAAAGCTTCAGAAGCAACTCAAGAGACCATCTCAAAGGAGCGTACCATGTATCATTTCGTCACAGCTTTATCTGCCGGGTTTATCGCCACCGTACTTATTAGCGGTACTGCATTCGTGCCTACCCCTGCTGAGGCCGCGACCGACGTCAGGATGGCCCTAAAAGATGCGACCGTTGCGTGTAAGGCAGAGGCGAAGGACCAGAAGATGGGCTGGCTTGCGAGGCGGAAATACGTGAACAACTGCGTCGCAAGGACTGTCAAACTCACGCCAGCCGAGATTGCGAAGATTGCTGTAAAGGAGGCCGTCGTTGGATGCAAGGCGGAGGCCAAGGGCAAGAAGATGGGCTGGCTTGCGAGACGGAAATTCGTCAACGGTTGCGTAACAGCCGCTCTCAAGGATTATTCTATTGATGTCAACGAAGTGCGTAGAGAGCTGAACGTACTTGGTCTCCGGGTAGCCACACCCGAAGAAACTGGATGCTATCAGAACGTCTTTTGTTGAAAGCGTGGTCCAAGTGAAGGGGTCATTGGCAGACACTAACCCTAGGTAGAATCCGAGCGATGTGCGACATCTGAAGAGAAGGAGCCGAGCATGCCTTTAATAATTCCAGACGTCGGCGCTTTGGAGAGGCGGCTTGAAGGCTTGCCCGTCGTGAAGCATGCAGCCCGCGAGATTGTATTTAGCGCCGGTTCACAGACAGGTAGGCTGCTTTTCCTCAGGAGCGGCGCTGTCGAGGTCGTCAAGGATGGAGTGCGGATTGCCAACGTATCGGCACCCGGTTCCGTGTTCGGCGAACAGGCCGCTCTCTTAGATCAGCCCCATACGGCAGACGTGAGGACCCTGGAGGAATCTGAGTTCTATGTCGCTGACGCGCCAGCAATACTTACTGGCGATCCAACCGTCGCCCTCTATGTCGCTGCGATCCTTGCGCGACGACTCGACGCAGGCAACCGATCGCTTATCGAGGTTAAGCGCCAACTCCAGGCCGGCGAGGCACCCAGCGTGATTGGTAGGACGGTCGAGAAGGCGCAGGAACTATTAAGCTACAGCGACGGCGCCAGTCTCCTATACGCCGGCTACCCATTCGATCCGTTTCGGTCCGACAAATCGATGCCCTGACCCTTGGCGCTCGTGCTGAAGTCATCGTTCAAGTCTTCTATGCCACAGCCGGGGCTCTCACCTCCTGGTACGTTGCGAGTGCGCAGCTTTGCGCGGCGGGTTGCGAGCTTATTCTTCCATCGTTAGCCAAGCATTGGAGCGGTGACATGAAAAGCATCATCTCCGCAGCATTTGGCCTTGCCTGCGCGGCGTCATTTGCGTTCGCGCAGCAGTACAAGACCGACATTCCGCCTGCAATCACAACGCCTGACAGCGCGGAAACGCGCCTCGGGACGCTCCGGTTCAGGGACGGCTTCCCGGACGACGCCACCGTCCAGAAAGTCTACGACAATCTCGACTTCCAGCGCGGCGTGCAGGGATTTCTCACGGCCATGCCCGCTGCGTCCTTATCCGCGATGCGCAAGGGCATGCGCAGCTTCGGCCCCGACAACCAGACCGTTATCATCTTTACGACGTTGATGGATGCAAGGTCGCTGTTTCTGACACCGAATACCGAGAATATCTACGCATCAGCGTGGATCGATCTGAAGAATGTTTCACACGCGCAAAGCTGGAATTAAATACAAAAAGCCCACCTCGCCCAACAGCTGGTATCCCCGCGACCATCGGAAGTCAAACTTCCGACATAGATCCACACGGCGTTGCGCCTTCACTGGACCGGTGGGCCTGGTTCGTACGCAAGAATCTACAGGTTTTTTAAAAAGAAGAGCCCACTTGATAGTTGTTGCTTTCATTTGGCTGCACCTTGATCCGGTTGGAAATGTCGTTCTGGGACACGCTCGAGGAGATCGCGGCGAAAGAGGAGATGAGTCTCGCGAAATTCCTCACGACGCTGCACAATGAAGTCCTCGGCCACCATGGCGAGGTCAATAATTTCGCATCGCTTTTGCGCTGTTCCTGTCTGATCTATCGCTCCAAAAGTGCAGCCGTCGTCCCGGACTTTCGTGGCAACGCCGCGGCCATTCTCGACGCGGCCGAATAGATCTCGGCCCGATGTAAAAGGAAGCGGCTCTGTCCCATTCCGGACAGAGCCGCTTCATTTTGTGCGAGCTTAAATCTCCTTGCGCTGCATCGCGCCGGCGATGTGGTCCGCCTGCCGGATCGCGAGCGACACGATCGTCAGCGTTGGATTGCAGGCGGCGCCGCTGGTGAACTGGCTGCCATCCGAGATGAACAGGTTCTTGATGTCGTGGGTCTGGCCGAACTTGTTCACCACGCCATCCCTCGGCTTCTCGCTCATCCGGTTGGTACCCATGTTGTGGGTGCTTGGATAGGGCGGCGTTGGATAGGTCACGGTGGCGCCGACGGCCTCGTAGACGGCGGCTCCCTGCTTGTAGGCGTGATCGCGCATCGCGATGTCGTTCGGATGATCGTCGAAATGCACGCTCGCCACCGGCATGCCGAACTTGTCCTTGGCCTTGGGGTCAAGCGTGATGCGGTTGGTTTCCTGCGGCATGTCCTCGCCGACTAGCCACATGCCTGCCATCCGCGGATAGGCCTCCATCGCGCTTGAGAACGATCGTCCCCACGCGCCCGGATTGAGGAACGCTGCCATGAAGGGTACGCCGATCGACAATGTCTCCATCTCATAGCCACCGACAAATCCGCGTTTGGGGTCGTTGCGAGCCTCATCACGGATGATGCCGGCCATGGTGGTGCCGCGGTACATGTGCACCGATTTTTCGAACGCGGCATACACGCTGCCAGTCATGTGCCGCATGTAGTTGCGGCCGATCTGGCCGGACGAGTTGGCAAGACCGTCCCGGAACATACTCGAGGCGCTGTTGAGCAGCAGGCGCGGGCTCTCGATCGAGTTGCCCGCGACCGCCACCACGCGCGCCTTCTGGCGCTGCATCGCACCCGTCTCGTCGGCATAGACCACGCCGGTCACCTTGCCCGATGCATCGTGCTCGATCTTGATCACCATGCTGTTGGGGCGCACTTCGAGATTTCCGGTCGCTTCGCCCTTGGGAATTTCGGTGTAGAGCGTCGACCATTTCGCGCCCGATTTGCAGCCCTGGAAGCAGAAACCAATCTGCTGGCAGGATGCGCGCCCATCGCGGGGCTCGCTGTTGATCGCCATGTTGCCGGTGTGCACGGTCTTGTAGCCGAGCTTCTTTGCACCCGCTTCCAGCACCTTGAAATTGTTGTTGCCGGGCAGGCCGGGAATTCCGTTGGTGCGGGTCACGCCCATCTTGTTTTCAGCCTTGGCGTACCACGGCTCCATTTCGGCAAGCGTGATCGGCCAATCCAGCAAATTGGCGCCCGGCATGCTTCCATAAGTGCTCTTGGCCTTGAACTCATGCTCGTCGAAGCGCAGCGACGCGCCGGCCCAGTGGGTCGTCGAGCCGCCCACCGCCTTCACGATCCAGGCCGGAAGATTGGCGAAGTCCTTGGCCACACGCCAGCTTCCGGATGTGGTGCGCATGTCCGACCATGCGAGCTGGGTAAAGCTCTCCCATTCATCGTTGACGAAGTCGTGGTTCTCGATGCGCGCACCGGCTTCGAGGATGACGACCCTGACGCCCTTCTGCGCAAGCTCGTTGCCCAGTGTTCCGCCGCCCGCGCCCGAGCCCACGATCACGACCACGCCGCTGTCATTCAGATCGAATTTTGCCATTTGGGTCTCCTCTTGACCGTTTGTTGCCCGGGCCTAGACCTTCGGGAGCCAGTCGATATCGGCGAAGCCGCGTTTGATGTAACCGCCATGTTCGGCGGAGGAGCCCTCGTAGCCGAACTTGGGCCATAGCTCCTTCTGGTTGTAGAGAGAGACGACGAGGTCGCCGCGTATCTGCTGGAAGAAGGCGGTCTGCTCGATGCGCTGCAACAGCGCCACGCGATCGGCCTCCCATTGCACCTGCGCATAGGGAACTTTGTGACGGTCGTTGGCCTCCTGATCGAGCTTGGCGACGCCGTCATTGATCAGCGATTTTACGCCCGGATCCTTCGCCGCCTTGCCATCCCATGGCTTGATCGCGGTGATGTAATAACTGTCGCCGAGAAAGTCGTGCGGATAGATATCGCGCGCGACTTTCACCAGCGTCTTCAATGTCGCCGGCGTCAGCGCGGTCGCGTCGTCGGCCCAGGCGTCGCTAAGCCCCAAGCCAGCGCTTGTTGCGATCGCGACGGTCGGCACCGCTGTGGCCGCGCCTTGGAGAAAGACTCGGCGATTATACTTGCTTCGACGATCGACTTCTCTCATGGGTGTCCTCCATTGAACGTTTGTTGAATGCGATTAACCGAAGCGGCCACCCCGCTGGATGACTTCGATTTTGTAACCGTCGGGGTCGGCGACGAAGAAGAAGCGCGCCAGCGTCCTGCCATCATGCTTGAAGTCGCGCAGCGGCCCGGGCGAGAGGTTTTCGCGCTCGAATCTTGAGTGTTCGGCGTCGACATCATCGACGACGACGGCAAGATGGCCGTAGCCGTCGCCAAGCGAATAGGGCTCGTTGCGATCGAAATTGACGGTCAGTTCGACCTCGAAGGGCGAGGAGGGATGACGCAGATAGATCAGCGCGAAATCCGGAAACTTGAGATGATCGGCAACTTCAAGGCCGAAGGCGCGCGCGTAGAAATCCAGCGATTTCGCCTCGTCGAACACGCGGACCATCGAGTGAACGGGTTTTGCCATTCAGTTCAGCTCCTTGAGATAGGCGATGATGGCGGCGCGGGTCTCCGCTTTGGGCTGGCGGTAGGCGATGATGGCGCCGGGAATAATTGCCTCCGGGTTTGCCAGCCAGGCGTCGAGCCTGGGCGTCGTCCCAGGCGAAGTCGGCCTTCGCGAAACCGGCCGAATAGTGGAAGCCGTCCACCTTGCCGGCCGGCCTGCCGACGATCCTGAACAGCGACGGACCTTGCCGAACCGGCTCGGATAGTTTCGTGAAGTGGCAGGTCGCGCATTGCTGCTTGAACAGCGTCGCACCGTCGGTCGGCTTGGCAGGGGCAGCAGCGTCTGCGCGCCGGCGATCTGCGCGACCAGCAACGCGCCTCGTTGGGGCTGGTGCGCGAATTGATGGCACACGGCGTTCCTCCGGTCAGATTATAATTTTTCTAAACGATATACCCGCGTGCGCGACCCCACAATCCCACGTCGGAATGACCTGCGGGAACGAACACCAATATCTTCAAGGTGATGGTTCGGCCTCCTCCCCAGCGCGAAATGTCGGCTCATGCATTTGGTGCTACAGGCGGCGCCTAGAATGCCGGCCAAGCCTCGAATCGACCTCAAACGAACTTTCCCACGCCCTGTCAGGCCAATGTCGCCTGTTGGCGGCACTTTTCGGACGTAGCTGCTCGAGCTGATGACTGTTCATTGGGTTATCCGAGCGCACGAGGGGGGCACTAGCGGCCATGAAGGCTGCTGGCGCACGGCTTGGCAACCCCCACAACCTGATCATGCCGGCTCGCTTGGGAGAGGGCGCTGGCTCGCGCGGCGGACGATTGTTCGACCGGGAATGCCGGCATCGAGGTAGTGCCAACATTGCGCAGACTTCGTTCAAAAATGCTGGCCTGCGGTCTGAAGGCACTCGGATCGTCCAGACTACCACCTGACGCATGGCAGGATGCGGTCAGCGCACTCTCGACGTAGGTAATGCAGCAATCATGCTGAAGCCAGGACCCACGATTTAATTACCATCGTTCCAGATATCGGCCGCGAGCTTCCACTCATTTCCGACCTTTTCCCAAACCACAACATACTTCCCGGTCACTTCCTGCGGTGTCGGACCCTTAGTCTTCAGGCTGAAGGTTCCGATCTCGCGTGCAGCGGAGGGGCCGAGCGGCTTGACGTCCAGGGTTGTGACCTTCGGATCGCTAACCTGTTCCGCCATGCTTTTCCACATTGCCCCAATGGCCGCTCCGCCCTGCACCATTGCAGAACCGGGCGGGAATGCGGTCGCATCAGTGGTGTAGAGTGACGCAATCCCAGCGAAATCGCCCTTGTTGAAGAATTCGGTCCATTTCGCCTCGACCGCCTCAATCTCGGCCTTCTGGGCCGACGCCGGTGCGATCAACCCGGCTACGAATGCAATCACTAGTGCAATTGTGCGCATGATCAGCTCCATTCCTTAGTGACTAAGCTTGGAAGATTGCGGAAATTTTCTTTGCGCCGCAGCGGATGTCTAAGGCGAGTCTATCTCGGTCATAGTCGTTTGGCCACCGTGGTGGAGGGGGCACTTGTCCTCGCACAATTAATCATCCAGCCGCTCGGGAAAAAAGTGCACTGACTGCGGTCGCGCTACGACAAAGCTGGTCATCGAATCCTCCGGCCAAATCGCAGAGAAATCATATCATTGACAACGTTTTCTCGCCGCTCATGAGCGTTCAAGGGAGCCCCATTGCCGAACTTGCTCTCCGATTAAAGCTGCCTTCCATCTACGCCGATCCGTTGTTTGCAAAGGCTGGCGGGCTCATGTCGTACGGGGCGCGAACTTTGATCGCATACTCAAGAATCTGGCTACCGACATCAATAAGATTTTCAAGTGCCAAGCCCGCAGACTTACCGGTCGAGCAGCCATCCAAGTTCGAACTGATCATCAATCTCAAGACCGCCAAGGCGCTTGGGCTCGATATTCCGCCAAATCTGCTTGTGCTCGCTGACGAAGGTGATCGAATAGCCGAGTCGAATGTCCGGTTATGAGGCACTCTTCGGACGTGGCTGCTCAAGCTGATGATGTCAGTTCATTGGGTTAAGGCTAGACATTGCGTCGCGAGCATTTCTGGAGAGCCGGCTAGCCTACCGCGTTTTTGAATATGCAACGGGCCAAGGGGCAAACGAAGAAGGCGCTCCGGCTCTGTTGAACAAGGTAAAGCAAATGATTGGTCATCTTCGCGAGCTGGAGCGGATACGCGAAAGGAGGGATGCTGCCAAGATGGTGCACGTTATGTCGAACACGTTGTAACGACCGTGGCCGACGGAGACTTTGTAGGTGGCTACCGCACGCGGGTTGCTCACGAGGACCAGGGTGTGAAGTCGGCGGTGGCCTAAGCTAGCTGTCTGCATCCGAATCGCGCGGACGCTTTTTCCAAGTCGCGGTGAAAGAACAGTGCTAGCGTAGGGGCGTCAGCGGCCGCGACACCGGTTCGGCCCGCGGCTGAGCCGTGGCTTGCGGCGACGAAGGCTTGGGCACCGGCTTGCGCGCCGGGGTGGCAGTCGGTCGTGGCAGAGGCGCTGGTATCCTGGGCCGCAGGTTCTGCTCGGAAGTCTTGGCGATAGGGCGGGCCATTTGTTCCTGGCTTGCCTTAAGCTGCTCGGCGAGCTCCGCATTGTCGCGGACCATTTGTGCCTGAGCCGCCTTAAGCTGCTTGGCGAGCTCCGCATTATCGCGGACCATTTGTGCCTGAGCCGCCTTAAGCTGCTCGGCGAGCTCGGCATTGGCGCGGACCATTTGTGCCTGGCTGGTCTTGAGCTGCTCGATCTCTTGCCCCACAGCTGCAAGATCGCGCGCCATCGACTGAAGCTGTTGCGCCAACTCGGGAAACAGGGCGGCCCCGGTCGGCGCGACATCTTCCAGTGCCGTCTGACCCAGAGGTGCCGGTTGCGGCGGCGCGGGCTTCGCCGCGGCTGCCTGAACGGTAGGTGGGCTCGGCTGCGCGGGAAGCCCCGGGCTTTCGAGCGTCAGCGAAGAAGTTGGGACGAGCTGCGGCGCCCACCTCGCGATAATCAGCCTGGCCGCATCGCCATAGAACGGCGACTGCCAAACGAAGGCAGCGACACCGATGCACACTGCCAACAGGAAGCCAATGAAGCCGCGTATCTCCCGCCCGCCAAGCGGCGGCCGGTCGCCCCGGGACACAGACTGAAACGCGTTTATGCGGGTCTGCGGATCCGAAGGATAGGGCGCGGCTTCTTGTTCTAATTTGAAAACCTGTTCATCTACACGCGCGAGCTGTTCATCCGCGAGCTGCGGATCCGAAGGATGGGGCGCGGCATCTTGTTCTAACTTGGAAACCTGTTCATCTACGCGCGCGAGCTCTTCATGCGCGCGCCCGAACTGTTCATAAGCTTCCTTGAGCGCTGCGACCGCGACATCGTGTGGATTAGTTTGTTTCGGGTTCGGGATGGAATTCATTTGGCGCTCCTTGTCCGTCCAAGTAATCATGGAGCAATTGCAGGCGGCCGCAGCCTAAGTGCGCGAAGAAATCATCGTACCGCGCTGTAGCCACACGCGGGCGTGTGGTTGCCGAGGCTGAGCTGGCAACTCCCATCATCACCGTCACATTCAAAGTGCGCAAGTTGATTGTTGGGATAACCGATGGGAGCGGCTCGGGTGCGGCTTTGAGCCGTTCCGCGAAGCCTATGGCCAACTCAGGCCGGGGAACGGTTGTTCCAACCACCGGCCCCAAGTTCAGGCGGATGTCTGCTTTCGCTCGTGACTCGATCCGACACCAGAAGGACAGCCACATCACACCGTCATGTCCCTTTCGGGGTCCAACTGCGACATGGCTGCACATGGACGTCGCTAGCGCCATTCATTTTGGTAGCGATGACCCTTTTGCGACATCAACCGTGCGGGATGGGTCGACGGCCTCCAATTTCGGTTCGCGAGCACTTTCGGAGGTAGCTGCTCAAGCTGATGATGTCAGTTCATTGACATTTTTGCGTTGCGAGCATCGAGATCTGATTTTGACCCGAAGCGCCTAACCATAAGCGAGTGCGTCCGCTCAAGCCCATGGTGGGGGTGGTCAAATCTCTGGAGTACTATCGTCGCGGACCGGTGGGCCTCCTCCATTCGCAGAAAACTGGAATTAAATGCGAAAAGCCCAGTTACAGCGGCTTGGAGGGGAAGGCTCAGCTTGGATTTGCTGCCAGGTTTCGGGGGCGATCTTGGCACGTTCTGCCGGGTTTGATTTTGTAGGAAAATCGGCTCCTGTTGCCCTGCCCTATTCGGCTTGCTTCTGTCTCGTTCTGGGTAGTTTGGGGCCAATCTTGGGGCCAAATAAGAGCGCGCGACCCAGAAAAACCGCATGGGAAGCGGGCATGGGAAGCACGCCAGGAGCGCGTCATGTCAGATGAGCTCGATTGGAATTTTGTAGACAGGGACGATGCCAAGGCAGAGATCCGCGCTGCGGTCGAGTATCTGCTGAGAGGTACTACCGGCGGCGCCCGCAGTGACATTGTGCAGGATATCCTAGCGATCATTCGCGACGTAGCGAACGGACAGCGGCCCGATCCGCTGGACGATGATATGCCCGGCGGCTGAGACCAAAGGCGCGGGACCGAAGCCGCTTATTGCGCTGAAAGTCGGCCGATCGATCGCCTTTCATAGCGGACGCAGGGAATGCCTCTGCACGAGTCTAGGAAGGCCGCTGGTGAGTCCGGGCCGCGCGGGCATGTGTGCCGTCAGTCGATCGATTTGGCGAGCTCGTTGGAGTCCCTAGGGCGTTTTGGGAGCGTCATTTGGGCTTCCGTCTGGACGTGTGACCAACTCGAATATGGCAAAGTGGGTGTTTTCCACCCAATACTCTAGCGTGTCACCGCAGATCGTACAGGATGCGTGACCAGTGTGCGGCACCAAGAACTTCTCGTCAGTGCGATGGTACTCGGCGCCGCAATTGTTACATCTGACAATTGTCGCCATTTCGGGAATATGCGCCCCCGCTCACCAGATTTCCAGTACGGATGGCTGCCGCAATCAAACTGCCCCACTCCCTGGAGATGGTCGATTGCCGGGAGTCTGGGAAGCCCGCCGGCGCGCGTTCGGTTTGCATGGTGCCGGTCGATCCCGGCCACCGCACGGGGGCGCCAGCGCTAAGTCACGGCGCTAGGTGCTCCAGCTTCTGTTCCCAGGGCCCGGGTTTGTAGCTGACTATTACGAACTCGCCCTTGTCGGTGCCGGCCCCTTTCCATCCCGCCGGACGGTCAATGGTCCCTTTTGACTTAGCTCAATGGTCCTTTTTGGTTCTGCGCCGACCGTTGTCACATGAAACCGTCCGACGAAACGCGCTCGGGTAAAGATGAGCCGCCGCCCAAGCTGTCGCGCTCGGAGGAGGCGCGCCGGATCATCGAAGAGTACATCGACAACCTGCGGGAGATGATCAAGAAACTCCGCCGACGCCTGAATTGAGGCCGTCTCAGCTGGTGGCTCGTTGGGGAGGCGCGGACCGAAGCCCCGGCCCTCTTGCTTGAAGCACGGCCCCCCTGGGGTTAAGGGCGATTTGTGGCGGGTGCCGTGCCGGGCCACGGACCAGTCTGTGGATGACGTGGCCCGATTTACAAACCGATGGATTTGTTCCTGTGCCCCGGCCAGCGCAGGGCTCGCCAGCGCTGATTGGTTGACGGGCGGGATTAACCCGGGTTCCCGCCCGTCATCGTCCAGCTTTCCAATTTGCGATTGAATTGCTTAGAACCACCGTCCGCTTTGGTGCGACCAATAACTCGCGGCCACAAACGGCCCGGTTCATTGGAGCTGTACGAGTGATGCTCAGATCGGATCAAGAAACAGTTTTACACGCGTTGGAGCATGCACGACGCATCGTTGGCCATTGCATCGCGGGGCAGCGCGATGCGACGAGGACGGTGGAGCGCCTGCTGACCGTGCTCGACGAGGTCGAGATTGTGGACGCCCTTGATCGGATGAAACGACGTAGAATTCTACGCCTGGTCGATTGACCGATATTGGAGCGTGAGAAACCCGCCGGCGTGAACCGGCGGGTTTGTGCGTCGTTGTGGGACCGAAGCCCGCGCCCTAGCTCATGCTGCCCGGCATGAAGCACCGGATAAAGATTTTGCCGTCAACCCGCAGCCGCCAAACCATCGTGCGTCCCACCCGGTTCGGTTCGGTAATCAAGGCGTCGTCGGGAACGTCGATCCAGTTATTCTCAAGGCGGACTCGATAGTGGCCGTCCTTCGATTCCCAATCAACATCGCTGACAGCAAAGCCGTCCGCGAACGAACAACATAGCCCCCTGCCGGATGAAAGCTTGTTGAACCAGTCGTTCAGTTCCGGATGACTGGGGTCATGGGCGACCGCGGGAGAGTAGAGCAGCACGAAGATCAGGACAATCCGCATCATCACCGTAGACCGACTCTGTTCTCTCAAAGGTTACGCTCCTGCGCGGCCGCGATACGATTTGCGGATCGATGTTCACGGCATTAAGGCGCGGACCTGAGCCCGCGCCCCTCGTTGGCCGTTACCGCCTGAGCCGCCTCGCGTGTGCCGCAAGCCGCTGCCGGTTCCGCTTCCTATGCGATCGCCGCCGGCGCTGATTTGCGCTAAAAATCCATCCCCCTTTCGGGGCGCTTGCTCTCGCCGTGAGGTTGATGAACACTCCGCCGCCTGGTCGAGCCCAGGGCTTTCTAAAAAGGTGACGATCGTGCAAGACGAAGACATCAAGCTGCTTCGACGAATAGTCGCCGGCGGCGGGCGAAAATACACCGCAGGCAATGTCGATCGCAGCAGATACGACCGACTGGTCGACCTAGGATGGCTGACGCCATTCAAGACGAACATCAGCGACGTCGAATATCAGGTAACGGAGAAGGCCCGAGCAGCCTCTGTGGATGACGCTCATGATTAAGCTCGTGCGCCGCATGATCGAGCTCGGGCTGAAGGCGAAGAAATGAGCCCATCCCCTAAAATAACGGGGTCGCCGTGGACGCAAGCAGATGATAATCAGCTACGAACGTTAGCCGCTGCTGGCGAGAGTTGTTCAATAATTGCAGAGCTGTTCAAGCGCAGTCATTCGTCAATCCGGAGGCGGGCTCGCATGCTCAAGATCAAGTTGGCCCGTTCGCGGCCAGGGCCGAAGACGAAAAACACCCCGAGGAGGATCGAGGTGCGCGGCGGCTAAAGGCGAAGGGGAAATGACGTGCTCTCCGAGATGGAATATCCGCATTGGCTGGTGGTAGCCGGAGCCTTGTTGGTGGTGGCGGGTTTTCTCGGTCTTGGATTTAGCCGATACATGAACCGCGCGCCCGCCGAAGACAATCTGCACCCGGCGGCGCCGCCGCGCCGGACGATTAGGCGACTCGCAATGACGGTCTCACGTCATTGAGACAACTCAATCATCAAACATCGGCGGCGGAACGAAGCCGCCGAATTCGCGCTCGATCCGTTCGGCCAACTTCAACGGTGTGCGATCTTCCAGCCATGGGCCGACGATCTGCACGCCGACCGGCAGGCCCTCCGGCGAAAGCCCGATTGGAATGGCTGTCGCCGGCAAGCCGGGCAGCGTGGCGATGCCGGGCCACGCCAGTTGATCGGGGTAGACGTAATCCTCGCCGTCGATCCTGATTCGGCGGGCTTCCTGATGCGGTGAATGGTCGTGCGGATAGGCCGGCGTCGGCATGATCGGGCAGATCACCGCATCGAACGTCTTGAACAGTTCGCGCCACTGCGCCCGCAGCCGGGCGCGCGCGCCATCGTCGAGCACCCAGTCGCGATGACTTTGCGTCATGCCGCGCAGCCGCTCCGCAGACGGGCTCTTGTCGCCCGGGGCAAGTTTTGCAGCAGCGGCCTGCGCACCCGTGATGACCTCCGGCTGAAAGAACGCCCCGAGGAACGACATCAGCATCCGCATATAGAGCCGCGACGAGGCGGCGAAGTCGGGCAATAGTGGGCTCTCGCGCGTAACCGTCGCGCCGGCCTTGCCAAGGTTGGCGGCAAGTATCTCGATCGCCGCGCGCACGGTGCTGGAGGTCGGCATGACCGGATCGCTGTCGATCACGAGCACCCGAAAACTTTTCAATTCGCTGTGGCGTGGCGGCGGCAGTGCAAGCTTGTAGGCCTTGCCGGCTTCCAGCGGATCGGGCCCCGCGATGGTATCGAGCAGCAGCGTGAGGTCGGCGGCGCTTCGCGCCATCGGTCCGATCACCGCCATGTCACGTTCCACGGGTAACGGCGGAAATGGCGGCGGCGTGTGACCGCGTGACGCCACCAGCGCAAACGTAGGCTTATGCGCATAGACGCCGCAGTGAAATGCCGGCACGCGCAGCGAACCGCCGATGTCGGAGCCGAGCGAGAGCGGCCCGTAACCGGCCGCGAGCGCCGCCGCCGATCCGCCGGAAGAGCCGCCGGGCGTGCGGCCAAGATGATACGGATTGTTGGTGATGCCGTAGATATCGTTATAGCTCTGCCAGTCGCCGAGCCCGAGCGGGACGTTGGTCTTGCCGAGGATCACGCCGCCCGCTTGCTTGACGCGGGAAATCGGCAGCGCGTCTTCCGGCGGCATGAAATCTTTCTGCGCCGGAAAGCCCCATGTGGTGGGCAGGCCCGCGACGTTGAAGGATTCCTTCACCGTCAGGGGAATGCCGAGCAGCGGCTTTGTCTCGCCCCGCGCCCGCGCCGCGTCGGCGGCGCGGGCCGCCTCCAGGCCGCGGGCGAAATCGCGAACGCAAATCGCATTGATCTTGCCGTCGTGACGTTCGATGCGGCCAATCGCGTCCTGCGCGAGCTCCACGGCAGAGACTTTTTTCGCCGCAAGCGCTGCCGATAATTCGGTCGCCGTCTTGAAGCTCCATTGCGATTTCGCCAAGGCGTTGCTCCTGCTTTCGTTGATCTGTTTGCAGGAGATGATGTCCCATTCCGGCGACGGCCGCTAGACCGCCATTGCTGTCATAAAATGTCTATCCCGGCAGCATCCGCTGCATGATGCGGTCGCGGTAAATGAAGATATGGACCATCGCCATCGCCACGTGAATGCCGATCACCACCAGCAGCGCCCACTCCATCCCCTGGTGCAAGCCATCCATTGCCTTTCCGGCCGCCGCTTAATATTGCAAAAGATACCCGCGTGATCGCGCATTCGCTGATGATTTCGGACGAGAGATCGGTCTTGCAATCCCAAGCATAGGCTAGACACGATGCGGTATCTAGAGATGCCGGTGCATCTCATCCGCGGCAGGTTCTGGTTGCTCCAGCACCGCTATTCGGGCTGATATTTGTGCTATCGAAAGTGTCTGCTGTTGACATTCAACAACGGCGCTTGCAATCGGCGATCTGTAGTCAGCACGTCGTTCGGCCGGGGGGTGGTCAGATCTCTAGCGGGTAAGCCCTGCGGACCGGTGGGCCTGGTTCATGCGCAAAAAATTGAAGCTCAATCCGAAAAGCCCACCTAGACTAAAGCCGGTAGGTATTCAGCGAAATTCGGCTTCCATGCGCGCGTTCCGATCCAAGTCTGTTTTCGGGGGAACAGCGGACACGGCATCTCAAGCGCATCATGTCCGTTCATGGACCCGGAACGGAAGTCGCGGGCCTTGGCCAACGGCCGAGCGGTTGTGAAATCGTTCTTTTGCCCCGGACTGATCCCGCCGATCTGATATAATGCGCGGTGCTGGCCCATACTCTCACCCAGATGCGCGTTATGGCATATTGATGTGTCCATGCGCAGCAATTGGACCAAACGATTACCGTTTATCGCGGGAGGCAATCATGAATAAGAATCTTCTGGTGTCGATTCTTATGGCCCTCACCGTTACGGCGGCGGCCGCGCAGGCTCCCACCAAAGACGCGCTCATCGCCCGCGCGAAATCGTTCGAGCTCGATACGTCCTATGTGCCGCCGCCAGGCGATCCCCTGACGCATCATGCCGCCGGATTTGCGAAGGTCATGTGCTCAGCTGTATTCATGACCGGCCTTGCGCCCGATTTCGCGGCCGAAAATGTCGGGTTTTTCACTGCGCCCTACGGACAGCGCGCGAAGCTCGGCAAGCCGGTCATCGATCGCGCCAACAAGGCGGTCCACGTCATGCTCCCTAATGGCGTGACCCGTACCGCCAAGTATCTCGGGAGCCAAGGTTGCGTCACGCTCCCGATCGGCGAGAGCGCCGTGAAGTTCAAGCCGGTCGCCGTCAAGAGCCGATTGCCCGATCCCGCGACCCAACTGTGGCCCATGGGCGACATGCTGCCGCAGGAGCCGCTGCCGACAGAGATCGACGCCGAGAAACTCAAAGCTGCCGTGAATGCCGCGTTCCAGCCGCCCGAAGGATTGACCGCAGCGTTCGTTGTGACGTGGAAAGGCCGGCTCATTGCCGAGCGCTACGCGGAAGGACTTACGGCGCAGACGCCGCTCGAAGGCTGGTCCATGGGCAAGAGCGTTACGGCAACGCTCTTTGGCATTCTGGTCAAAGACGGCGTCTATGATTTGGACCAGCCGGCACCGATTCCTGAATGGCAAACGCCCGGCGACCCGCGCGCCAAAATACGCATTGCGGATATCCTTCACATGTCGAGCGGGCTTCGGATCAAGGCGCCCCAAGACCCGGATTATGACCCAACGGGGCCTTACCCGGATCACGTCTACCTTTATACCGGCGGCATCGATTCCTTTCACTACGCGGCGACACGGCCATTGCAATGGCCTCCCAACACGGTCGGACGCTATCACAACACCGATCCGGTCCTGATCAGCTATCTGATCCGGCTCGGTGTCGAAAAAAGCGGCGACGAATATCTCTCATTTCCTCAGCGGGTGCTGTTCGACAAGCTCGGCATCCGTACCATGGTGATCGAAACTGATCCGTTCGGAAATTTTCTAGGGCAAGGTTATGAGGTCGGCTCCGGGCGCGATTGGGCGCGGCTTGGCAATCTCTTTCTTCAGGGCGGCGTCTGGAACGGTGAGCGCATTCTCCCAGAGGGCTACACCACATTCGTCAGCACGCTTGCGCCCGCCTGGGCCGCGGACAATCGGCCGATCTATGGAGCTTTCTTTTGGCTCAACGGCGACGGGCGATATCCAGTCCCGCGCGATGCCTATTACATGTCGGGCGCCGGCGGGCAGACGACGCTGATGATTCCCTCGCACGATCTCGTCGTGGTGCGTCTCGGGCACTATCGAGGCGAATCTGCCGGCGCCGCAGGCTTCAGCAAGGCGCTCGCGCTGTTGATCGAGGCGGTGCCAAAAGCACAAAACGAGGCTACCCGCGAGCGCTAAGTGCAGCGGCTTGTCGATGTTTTTACCTGTTCCGCTTCGGAACAGGTAAAAACGGAATACAACATGCGAGGTTTCGTTTCATCGCCGCCGTGGACCGCTGCTTTCCGCTTCTGGCGGTGTCGTCTCGGAACGGCCAGAAGGTCGCGTTCCGGCATGCGTCGCCGCGCGTCAAGCCGCCCCCTTCGAAAAGATCAGATCTTCGATTCTCGAGCCGAGTGCGGTGCCGATAGCGAACCGCACTGGCGGAGCCGAGGTGGGGAGTGGTCAAATCTCTGGGGCTTATCAGCGCCGGACCGGTGGGCCTGGTTCATACGCAAAAAATTGAAGCTCAATCCGAAAAGCCCAGTTACAGGGGGTTAAGAGGGGAATGCTCAGCTTGGATTTGCTGCCGGGTTTCGAGGGCAATTGACCCGCAGTTTTGTAAACCGAAGGTCGGGAGTTCGATCCTCTCAACCGGCACCAACGTTTAGGTAGTCTGATGAAATTTCGATTGGGCACCGGTTGGCCGGTGGCTCAACCGCGCAAGTGAGAAGCGAGCCGCATTTGCTTTGCAGGATCGCTACCATTCGGCGCTGCCGTCCTTGGTGAGGCCGCCGCAATTACGATTATGTGTTTGAACGTTGATCCGCTGGCGGCGACCTACCAAGGGCAAAGCCCACAGGAGGCTGCGATGGCTCGCCACTGGCGAAAGGCGTCCCACCACCCACCGTTCCAGTTCATTTCCTTGGTCGGATGGCTGGTTGTCGGGTCGGTTGTGCTGGCAACACTCGTGCTGCTTTCTCGGCACATTTACATATGACGGGAAGGGCTAACCGTTAGCGGCCAGCGTCGGACGCGACGGGCCGTTGGCCTAGCGTTATGCTGCAAGAGGCGATCAGTTCGAATTCGCGCTTGTTAGTAACCTTAAAAAGCAAGGTTAAAATTCGAGTCAGATTGCTCTCCAAGCCAAAAGCTGTATGGCTTTTGGATGTCCTCGTCATTTCATAACGCTGACAAACGCACACACCAAAAAGTCATGCTGCTAGGCTTGATCTTCTGCGCGCTTTTTGTGGCCATCAGCTTTTTTGCCAGAGAACAGCCTGACAATCATTTCGTTCTCATCAAAGCTGATAAGCTGGTTCGTACAGCGGGCACGCCGTTGCCTGCTAAGTAATAAATCTTGGTGCTAAGCGCGAATGGAACCCGCTAGCCGGGGGCGTCTTAGGGTGGCTTATCACTCGTATTTTCCTGCCGCGCCTCTGAGTGCTCAGCAATCCACTTAACCGCGTCATGTTCTATCACTTCCGTTTCGCCATCGGGCCACAGAATATCGATACCTCAGCCAGACCCGGGATTTTTCCGCGCCACGAAAGTTGTGATTTTGACCGCCCTTAAGACCATAAGCGAGTGCGTCCGCTCAAGCCTCCGGGGGTGGGGGGTGGTCAAATCTCTGAAGCTCATCGGCTCAGGACCGGTGGGCCTCATTCGCACGCAAAAAATTTCAGTTTTTTGGACAAGAAACCCACTTCGGTGGTCGAAAGCTACGAGACGACCTATCGCTTCGCCTTGAGCTTTTCGGCTTGGGACCCAAAAGCGCCATTGGAGCCGCATCCAATCATTCAGTGCCCTTGCAGGCTCTCCCCCTTTTAGAAGCCAAGCTTGAACGGCTACAAATGCGCTCGCGAACTATTAGGGCGCTCCCATGATTCGCCTTGTTGCGTTTGCACCCTTGCTCGCATGAACCGTGATGGCTGCCAATCGATGCAAATGGCGACACGGCATCGGCTCTGATGGTTTCCGGAGGGCGCCATAGCCCTCGCGAAAGCCGGCCGGACGGGCTTGGCAATCGGATACGCATCTTTTGATCTACCAAGGAGCGCGAAGATGGCGAACCCTGCATTAAAGATGGTCACATGCATTGCGGCCTTCAGCATTATGTTGCTCCCGGCTCATGGCCAGGAACAAGGGTCAGGACGGCCCGAACTGCAAGAATTGCCCAAGGGTGACGCTGATGGATTTGTAACGATTGTCGGCGGCGACGACCTTAAGATTTGGAAAGGGCTCGAGGACTATTGGTACTCACGGGATGGCGTTCTCGGCGGCCGCCAAACCAAGGAAAATTCAAGGCAGACCTTTCTGGTTTTTCCCTTTCGTTTGCGTGATTTTGAGCTGCGTCTGAAATACAAATTCGTCTCGCCCCAAGGTGAACTCAGGAATCCAGTTCCGCTCCAAGATCCTGGATCAGGAAACCTATCGCGTCGGCGGTTATCAGGCCGAGATCGAGGCGACCGGCGCCTACGATGGCTCCATCTATGATGAGGCCGGCGTTGTGGGAGGACGAGGAAGGTTAAGCAATCGTGGCGATAAGACGACGTGGAACGCGGAAAACCAACGTCACGCAGTCAAGATTGCAGACAGTGAAGAGTTAATTAAGGTCATCAACGTCGGTGATTGGAACGATGTCACACTGGTCGCCAAGGCCAATCACATTACCTACAGCATCAATGGTCACGTTATGACGGAGTTAATCGATGAAAGCCCGAATGCCGCGCGCGAAGGTGTTTTGGCGCTTCAGCTTCATGAAGGGTTTACAATGGATGTGCAGTTCAAAGATGGAAGGGTAAGAAAGCTCGACTAGGGCAGCGTTACACAATAGCCAAATGTTTTGATGCCCAGCCTCGAATCGTACGGTGCGCGTCGCGTCGCTTTTCTTCAACTTCATGCTTTTTGCCGCCGATGATTTGGACATTAGCCATCTCTGGGAACCGAATCGATTGGTTACACCAAGGCGGGCACGACCGGATTCTTCAGGCAAGCGGAGTGTTTCAGATCACGGGAGATATGAATTCATACTGATGATGATGGCGACGATGGCCACGTTCCGCGAACAAGACGCAGCCGTTCGATCCGGCCGCAATACTCGCACCGATATTGAATTATGTCCTTGCCATCGCTCTCGGGATCGATCCGCTCTATTCGCATCGTCTTGGCACATTCGACGCACGATATGAGCGTTGTCAGCGGGCTTCGGTCATCATTCATCGGCGGGGCACCTTGCGACATGACCAAAAGTTAGCCCACAGCGGTTTCCGGCCCGGCAAGGTGATCGGATCGAAAAACCGTTGATCCCACGACACGAACTCACCCCGGTACGCGAACAGGCCATGTCCGAGATTCCCCGCTATGTGGTGGACATGCCAAAATCGACGCGTTTGACCCATTTCGGACATCAGCGCGGTTGCCCCGAAACGGCAGCGCGACGCGGCCAGGCGCCTGCCGGAACCGACCGCGTCGGGTGTTATGGATCAGGTCTCGCCGCCAGCGAAGATATCCTTCTTGATGACCGCATGGACGCCCCAATTTCCGTCGACCACCTGGGTGATGCCGAAGTCAACGCCAATCGTAATTAAGGAGATTGCCTCATCTTCAGTCAGCTTCTTGGTCGTCATCAGGAATTTGCGCATCTTGCGGAACGCATCGCGCAAGGCAAGGTCAACCGACGATTTCGAGTAGATTTCCGACTGCGCCTTGTCCCCAAGTTCGGTGAGATAATTGGCGAAGCTGAAGCCGTGTACCAGCCACTCGTCCTTGGTTTCCAGCATCGGATAGTCGAGGGCTTCGAGAGCCGTACCGACGAGGTCGGCTTTCTTATGCAGGATGATCTGGAAGGTGCCGTTCAGCGAGCATTCGATTGCCGTACCGCACAGCTCGGAATCTCCCTGCGAGGCGTGCGAGTCGCCAACCGATAACAGGCCGCCTTCGACCGCAACCGGATAATACATCGTGGCGCCCTTGCCGATCCGCCAATTATCGATGTTGCCGCCGGTATAGCTCGGCGGAATCGAGTCGACGATATCGGCTTCCTTGGGCGCAAGTCCGATTACGCCGAAATGCGGACGTATCGGAATGCGCACATTCTTCAGGATGCCGTGGTTCTCCTTGATCGTGGAATGGTCGACCGGAACGCCAGGGTAGTCGATCGTTTTGTGCACTACGCCGGAAGGGTCGGTCTGCGGAGTCCATCTGAAATTGTACACGGCTTTCGCCCAGTTGCGTTCGCCGGTGGCGTCGACCTCGTAGATCGTGACCACTTCGCGCGGCTTGGGCTCGGTGAGCAGGTCCTTATAGTGAAAGCCCCACCAAGCAGCCGCGTTGCTGCCGAAAGCCTTTCCCGGATATTGCGGATTGGCGCAAGGCCGGGGTGCGACGTCGATAATGCGCAGCTCGATCACGTCGCCCTCCTGGGCGCCGCGCACATAGACCGGGCCGGTGCAGATGTGCACGCCAAGGCCCTCACCGGCGCCGCGTCCGAACAGCGAGGCATCCATCGGTCCGGCGCCGCGCCGGTTTACGCCCTTCTTTTCCTTGGTCCACAGGAACACACTTTCGGCGCCAGGATCGCCCTTCACCATGCGCTCGGCGTCGTCATTGGCATGGTGGGTCAATGCCTCAATGGTGATGAAGTCGCCGGAATCGATCTCGACCTGCGGTTTCAGCTTCTTGCTGAAATAGCCCCAATGCACTGTGTCGGCGTTCGCGGGCAGATGATGATAGGACCGCTTGGCCGGTTGGTTCTTCTCGGCGGCAGCCGCCATCTGCGGCGTCACCAGAGAAATACCGCCCGCGGTCATCGCCGCCGCGCCCCCGGCCGCGGCGAAGCTGGACCTCAAGAACGACCGGCGTTCCCGATCGAGCGTTTCCTTGAACTTGCGGTGGTGCAATTCGAATTCCGGACAGTTCTTATCGTCACCCGCGCACATTGTATCTCTCCTGGTTTGAGCGTGCATTTTAGACGCACGCCTTATCCCATCTCAGTTCATCGTAACAGTCAAACTTGTGCGCCATGTCGCGTTGACTGTTGGACGGCGAAATGCGGCGTTGCGTGCATAATGAAGTGAGCGGCAGGGTGGCCGCGGAACGAGATGGCGCGCAATTTGCGGAGTTTTGGCGGCAGCTGAACGTTATCGTTGGAATTCACGACCATCACTGTTGGATGCTGCAACCGTGGCGCCCTCGCAATTTGAAGCCAAAAGATACAAGGGTCGGCAAACGCAGCGATCCGCAGCGACATTGCCTCGCGCCACGTCACGCGCTTTGATGTGCATATGTCAAAGGGATTACGCGCTCTGCTCGTCATCCACCGGCTTCATCACCATGGCCACTGGAATTGTCCTCACCGTCGCGCCGACGCTGATCCCAAGTGCTGCCGGGATTCACCTCGAACCGAGCGCAAATGTGCTCGCATATCTACTTGCGGGTGCAGAGTTTCGGGCTTGCTGTTCTCTCGTTTGGAGGCAGTCGCCTGACGGACTCTCGCGCGCTCCGGCTATTCGATCGCCGAACGTACGGCCCGGAGAATTTGCAATCGGTGATGCATAAAGACTTTTGCAACAATATCGGCACTTTTCGGACGTAGCTGCTCGAGCTGATGATGTCAGTTCATTGGGTTAAAGCAGACATGCGGTTGCGAGCGTCGAGATCTGATTTTGACCCGCGAGTACGTCCGCTCAAGCCCACGGTGGGGGGTGGTCAAATCTCTGGCGCTTATCGGCGCTGGACCGGTGGGCCTGGTTCGTACGCAAAAACTTGGAATTAAATACAAAAAGCCACTCAAGGCCGAAGTCGACGTTGGATCTCGCACCGTCGTCGTTCCCAACGGACGTTTTGGATTCATTCTTGGCGTGGCAAGACCGTTTGTCTTTGAAGGGCGGCGGATTTCAACATGACTATCTCCCCGTCTTTAATGTTTCAAAAATCTTGCCGTTCATCAGGAGAGCGATTTCGGAGGCGGGCAGTGGTTTCTGGCATTCGGACAGGGGGTTCAGCCAGAAATTGGAGTTGGGCAACATTTCGAACAGATTGCGCGCGGCGGCCCCAAGGCAGGTCTCGGGCTCCTTTACATAGTCGGATATGCGTTTTTTGGAAGTAAATGCAGGGTGCCATTTCAAGCCCTGGAATTGGACTGTGGCAACGCTGATCTTTTCCTGAAATTTGAGCGAGCGGCGGCGGCCGGGCTTCATTGGCGCTTCGGGAGTCAGAACATAAATCTCGGTTTCAAGGAGCGCTTGATAGAATGCGGGAACGACATCGGGATCCTTCCCCGCAGCCTGCATCAGGGCTTCGAGCCTGTTTTCCGGTTCAAACACGGCGACCCTCCCATTGAACGTAATATCAGATTTCTCGCGTGCAGCACTTTCCGTGAAAGGCGGGCCGCTTTCGCCGAAGGTCTGATTGTCTTGGGCGATTGTGTCAGCTCTGCTTGTCACGAAGGGCGCGATAGATCGTGTTGCGTGACACGCCCAGCCGGCGCGCGGTCCTGCTGATGTTGTTGCCGGCTTCCGCATACGCGGTCAGCACATGCGCGCGCTGAATCTCATGCAAGTCGTGTTTGAGCCCGCTGTTGCCTGACGCTTTGTCGGGCAGCCGCTCGCTGCATGAATGTCCGACAACGGATTCGACTGCCGTCTCATCGATCAGGTTTCCGGCCAGGGATAGTCTTGAGAGCACGTTGCGCAATTCGCGGATATTGCCGTCCCAATTCAGTTCGGCCAATCGATCAATTGCGCTTTCTGTCAAGTCCGCGGAGGAATCGATCTTCTCGATCAGATGGCGCGCAATGTCGGCGAATGTGAGCGTTCACGCAAGGGCGGTAACGTTACCTCTAGCGTGTTGAGGCGAAATAGGAGGTGGGATCGGAAGCGGCCCTTTGCAATTGATTCGTCGAGATTGGCGTTGGTGGCGGACACGAGGAGGACATCGACCTGGCGTTTGGCGCCGCCGACCGGGCGGACCGACCAATCGTCCAGAAAGCGCAGCAGGACGGCTTGCAGCGTCACCGGCATGCCGCCAATCTCGTCGAGGAACAGGGTACCGCCGTCCGCCTCTCTGACTAGCCCCCCGGAGCCGCCTTTCTTGGCGCCGGTGAAAGCGCCCTCGGCATAGCCGAACAGCTCCGCTTCGATCAGGCTATCGGGGAGCGCCGCACAATTGACGGCGACGAATGATCCCGAGCGTCGGCTGGCGGCGTGCGCGTGACGTGCCAATTGTTCTTTGCCGGTGCCGGTCGCGCCACGAATGAGAATCGGCATTTGCGTGCCGCCGCGCTCTCAACCCGTCGCACAATTCCCGCGATCGTCGGATCAGCGGATACGGATTGCGTGGCGACTTCTTTCGGCGGCGGCGGCCGCGGCACAGAGACCGCTTGAATCATGGGGAACTGACGCGTGTTCTCGATTGTCGAGACAAACTGGCTCCCTACGTCGTCTTCTAGGCGCTGGCGTTCCTTTCGCCGGCCCTCATCGACAAACGTGCTGAATTTCGTACGAAAGACGTCGGCGAAGCGACGGCCTGGCGAGGCCGGCAAACCGTGCAACAAGATGCCCGCGGCCCGGTTCGCTGCGAGTATCCTGCCGTCGTTATCGACGGCCAGCAGACCCGCGCTCAGCGTGTGCAAATATTCGCCGCGATTGTGGAAGGCGATCAGGATATTTCCGCGATGATGTTCACGGAACAGTCCATTCTCGATCTGAGTCGCCGCCATAGCGACGAGCGCCTGGGTATGCGACTGCCTGGACATGCAATCCGAGGAAGCGTCCAATATTCCGGTCAACGCGCCATCGGGTGCGAATATTGGTGCCGCGACGCAGGTGAGATTGTCGTAGCGCGAAAAAAAGTGCTCGCGCCCATGCACAACGATCGCTCGTTTGAGATGCGCCGCAGTGCCAAGGCCGTTGGTACCGCAAATATGTTCCGTCCAAACAGTGCCGGGCCGGATGCTTGCCGCGTTGGAAGCGTCGCTGAAGCTCGGGTCGGATATTATGTCGAGCAGCAAGCCATCCGCGTTCGCAAAGGCAATCATGAAATTGGAGCCGGCGATCTGCTGATGCAGCGTGTGCATCTCAGCGAGCGCGAGGCCTCGAACCAGCGAACAACGCTGTTGTTCCTGACGGAGTATTGCAGGGCTGACAAATTCGGGCGAAGGCGGGTGCAGCGTGTCGAGGCCGAACGAAATGCAGCGCATCCAGCTATCGTAGATATCGGCCGACAGAAGTTCCGCTGGCGGCGCTCCGCGCTGCTCGAGCGTCATCCACGCATTTTCGACGGGCCGGCTAGCAGGCAGCATCATCGACTCCTCCCTGAACAGCCGTTCGGCAATTTCTTCGTGATCATGGCACGTTTCAGGTCTTCTTGGCGCGCAAGCGCCTTGTCGATCATAGATCAAACACTCAAGATTCCAAATTCCTCATCGTTTCACTTCGCCTTTGAAGTGTTCCGTCTCGGAACAATTGCGGTGTCAAGCTTGGTCCGATGCGGATCGGGAAGAATGCATCGAAATACAGAGAACGTCAAAAAGATCAACCTGTTACGGGCTTGGCACGCCCCTTGCTGCGTTCTTGGGTAAAGGCGGCCTCACGCCTTCGTCATAAATAAAATTCGCCAAGGGGAGATAGATAAATGAAAGCCGCAGTTCTCCATGCATTCGATGAAAAACTGACGGCAAAAGAGTTCGTTAAATATGAAGATGTGACAGATCCGAAAATTACGCGCCCGGCAGACGTGATCGTGCGGATTGGCGGCGCGGGCGTTTGTCGAACAGACCTGGTATTCGTCGAAGGCATTTGGCGCAGCAAGGTTGACGTCGAACTTCCGTACATCATGGGGCACGAAAATGCCGGCTGGGTCGAGGCGATCGGGCCCGGCGTCGAGGGCGTCAAGGTTGGGGACAGCGTCATTTGTCATCCGCTGGTGAC